>JBCCUU010000004.1:0-220271 GCA_039196345.1 Pseudomonadota bacterium
CCAATGGGCCCCCGGCCTGCCCAAAACCCGCTCCGGCAAGATCATGCGCCGAATCCTGCGCAAAATCGCAGAAGACGACTTCGGCGCCCTCGGAGACACCTCAACCCTCGCCGACCCCTCCGTCGTCAACGACCTGATTGAAAACAGAATGAACCACCGCTAGGCGGCGTCGTTGCCGGGGCTGCGTTCGTCGAGCACGGCCCCTGCAACCTCGACCCTCCTCTGCACATGACCCATTGCAACATCGACCTGTCGCGTTACCTAACAGGCAAGATGGCGGCTGGACCCGACCCCGTGCGCAGGTCCTGCTGCAAGCAAGAAGTATCAAAAGGTCATCCGCCCACATGGCAGTCCGATCCCATAGTTTCGAACCCACAGTTGACCATGCTCTGGCGTTACGGGAGGCCTTTGGCCGTTTCGGCACAGGCGTCACCGTTGTCACGGCGCAGACGCCAAACGGCCCGCTCGGCATGACCGCCAATTCCTTCTCGTCGATTTCGCTCGACCCCGCGCTTGTCCTTTGGGCACCCGCCAGAAGCTCTCTACGCCATGACGCCTTCGTTGCCGCTGAGCGCTTTTGCATCCATGTGCTGGCAGTGGATCAACTTGAGCTAGCCAGGCATTTCGCCACCAACGGGACGGAGTTCGGGTCCTTCGAGTGGGACACAGGGCCGCTCGACGCGCCCTGCCTCAGCGGCTGTCTGGTGGAGTTCCACTGCACGACGTTCGCTGTCCACCCCGCCGGAGATCATTCCATCATCCTCGGTAAGGTCGAGATCGTGACACAACACGACCGCAAACAGCCGGGACTGCTCTTTGAACAGGGGCAGTTCGGCTCCATCATGCCGAACGCCGCAAACCCTCAGTAGTCGCGTTCGAAAAAGAGGCCAATGCTGCTGTCGCCATCCTGCGCAACCGTTGCCTTGCCCTTGAGATCACTGGTCAGGTCAATATTGAGCGAGATATCGGTGCCTTTTTCGTTGTTCGTGGTCACATCCGTGTAGATCGTGTCGGTGATGTATTTGCCCGCCGAGACAGAGGTGGTTCCCGCCTCGTCCGTGGCCACGTTCAACTCGTCAAGCCCAATGCCTTCCCGGAAGTTGCCGAGCACATCAAAACCGCCGCGCCCCGTCAACTGCGCGACGCCGTTCGCCAGTTGCAGGGCCTGGAATGCCGACAGCTCAGAGACGTAGCGCCCAAAGAGGATCAGGGCCAATACTTCGTCCTCCGGCACCTCCGGCACCGCGCTGAAGATGATTTCGGGATCATCCGCTTCGCCTTCGACAGAGATACTCGCCGTGCCGTCGGGCACTTCGGTCGTGGTGACGAATTTGATGTATGGAGTCGTGGAACCCTGAAACTGAACGGACCCTTCATCCAGATCAAAACGCTTGCCGATAATGATGAAACGTCCGCGGATCAGATCAAAGCTGCCGGCGGAAACGATATTGTTTGTGTCCCCGCGGATCTGAAGACCTCCGCCCATTTCCGCGTTCAGCCCCCGCCCCCGGATAAAAATCCGCGACGGCGCGTTCACGTTCAGCGCCAGTGGATAGGCCGGGGCGTTCGAATTCCCGGCTTTCTCGTCTTCTTTCGGCAGCACCCCGGCACGGCTTTGGGTGGAGATAACCGCCCCCGAAGCACCCACATGGGAAATCTTCGGGATGCTCCCGATCGCCGTCGATCCCGTCGCGGGCACCGTCACATTGACCTCGGAGAGGTTGATATCGCCCGCGATGCGCGCACCGCCCGCCAGCGGCCCCTTGACCGTCACATCCGCCTCGAGCGAGGCTTCATAAAGGCTCGGATCAATGAGGGTGGCATTGCGTAACCCGATGGCGATATCGCCCACCAGTGACGCGAGATTGACGTTGCCGCGCACGTCGAGCCGCCCCCCCGTGGTGATGTCGCCTGTCACATCAAGCTGCGCCGCACTCTGCGCCAGATCGACCCGCGTGGTGATGTTCTGCAACCCGAACCCCGATGACGGGTCGGAGAACCTGACATCCGCCGTCGTGATGCGCCCGCTCACGGCCTCCAGCGCGGGTGCACCCTTGACGGCGAGGTCAAAACTGACCGGCCCGGTGACACTGCGGGGCTGCACGAAGGGCCCTGCCAGCGCCAGCGGGATCTGCCCCGCAACGGTCAGGTCCAGCGTGCTTGCGTCCCCGGCGACCACCCCCGCGATATCCGCCGCCATCCCTGATGGCCCTTCGATCTGCGTGTCCACGGCCCAGTCTTCGGCGCCCGACCGGGCCACCTCGCCGGAAAGAGCCAATGCGCCGGTAAGCTCGGGGATGAGCACGCCCATGTCAGGCAGTTTCGCGATCAGGTTCACCCGGGCGTCCGGCCCCGTCGCCAGCCCTTCGACGTCAAGATCAACGCCG
Source organism: Pseudomonadota bacterium (assembly GCA_039196345.1). GTDB lineage: Bacteria > Pseudomonadota > Alphaproteobacteria > Rhodobacterales > Rhodobacteraceae > Roseobacter. The sequence continues at coordinate 2,388 of JBCCUU010000004.1, forward strand.
AACGGCCCCCCTGCTTTCACGTCGACCCGATACCCCCGCTCCGCCTGCCAAAGCCGACCTTGGGCGTCGAGCGGGCCTTGTGCAGTCGGCAGCAAGGGTTGCACCTCCGGCACGGAAACTTCGAAGTTCAAATCGGCATCAGGCCCCGTGGCGAGGCCCGACACCTGAACGCGGCTGTCATAGGGCGCGTCGAGGTCTGTCTCGATCTGCCACCAGCCTTCTTCCGTCTGCCGGGCGTCAGCCTTCAGCAAGACCGCGCCTTCGTATTGAGGCACCACCAGTGCAACATCACTCAAACCGGCCCGCGCGACCACTTCGCTGCCGGAACTGCGCAAGGCCACATCAGCCACCACATCAAGGGCGGGGTTTTTCAGCACGAGGTCTTTGACAAAGGTGCCATCCTGATTTCGCTCCGCCTTCAGGGAGATGTTCGTCTGCCCCTGCAGCACGCCATCGGCCTGCGGGATGCCAAGCGCGATATCCTGCGTCTTGCCCGCGATCGTCAGATCAAACATGGAGGAAAGCGGGGTGACGCTACCCTCCACCGAAAGCTCCGCCGCACCCGCAATGGACTGGCCAACCAAGCCTGCAAAGCGCGACAGATCGGCGGCCTTGACCACGACGTTCAGATCGGTGGGAAAGCCGTTGTCCAAACCCGCGATCACGATATCTCCATCAATGCCGATGTCCGGGCCGACAAGCGTCAAATCCGCGATCTCTATGGGCGCATCTTCTTCATACGTGATCCGGGTACTGGCGCGGATCGTGTCGCCAAGAGCCTCAGCCGCAACATCGTCAGCCAGTTCGACACCGCGCGCGTCAAGCTGGATGTTGGCCACCAGGCGGCCAATCGCATTCACCGTGCCGTCAAGCGTGCCATCGACCCCCAGTGTGACATCGCCGATCTTTACCGCCTCATGGGCAAGGTTGGTGATCCTGAAGTCCCCCGCAAGCGCATCGCCCTCGGCTGCATCAAAATCGACATCCAGTGTGATGTCACGGACGGAGACGCCATTGTCCGACCCCGGCAGCACAACATCCGTCCCGTCCTGCGCGATCCGGCCTTCGATATCGACAAAGCTTGGCCACTTGTCCGTATTGAGGCGCACCGTGCCCTGCAAATCAACTGCCTGAGCGGACAAGGAGAACTCTTGCACGTCAATCGCGCCATCAGCTAGCAGGACCGTGTCGAGTTCAAGCCCGACATCCGGGCCGAAGAAGCTCTCGTAATCCGGCGCAATGAGCGGTGTGATATTGCCGCCGATATCGGCGAGGATCCGACGGTCTGGTGGCCCGTCCATACCTTCTTCACGCTGGGCCTTCAACTCAACCTGCCCGGCGAGCCGGGTCTGGCCTTCGGTGGAAAGTTCGATATCAGCGGTGAAATCGTCCAGCGGACCAAGCCCCGCGACCTTGAGGTCCACATCCGGCAGGCCCGGAAGGTTCATCAGGCGCGCCGCGATCCCGCCGGGGTCTTCATCGAGGGTGAGGTCCAGGTCGATCTCCGAGCCATCCCGCTCCACATTGGCGCGCAAGCCGAAGCGCCCGGCGACCTCATCAAGGCGGTCTGCGGATAGATCAAGGTTCAGCCCGGCATTGTCGAGCCTGACCGCCGCCTTGAGGTTGAGCCGCGTTGGCACGCCGATGATCGGCTCGCCAAGCTCGATCTCGGAAACTTCGAAGGCTGCGATGTTGATGGACACCGGCAAGTCGGGAAGTTCCAGTTTGAACTCCTCAGCTTCGGCGGCGGGAACTTCAAATTCCTCTTCTTCGGTTTCGGGCAAGCGGGTCAACTGCAGGTATTTCGCCGTCAGACTGTCCACCTGCAAGCGGCCACGGACCAGCGCGAGACGGCTCCAGTTCAGGGCCACATCTTCCAATGTCAGCCAGATGCCGTTCGCATCGGCAATGGTCAGCCGCTCGAAGGTCGCCTCCGAACTCAAGGCACCCTCAAAGCCAACAAGCTTCACTTCGCGGCCTGCACCAGAAAGCGCCCCTTCGATGGTCCGGGTCAGAAACCCGCCACCATCTTCATCGTCCTGTGCCAACACAAGGGAGGGCAGGAAGAAAACGCAAAAGCAAATGAGGAAAAGAGCTCTCAAAACGCGTGTCCTATGCCGATGTAAATTTGAAAGTTCTCTGCATCATCATCCGGACCCGACGTCGGGACGGCCACATCAAACCGGATCGGCCCGATAGGCGTTGCGTAACGCACGCCCAGACCCGCACCACTGTGCCACTCCCCAGAGGAGCCATCCGGAAAGGCTTCCTCCCCGATGTAGCCCGCATCCACGAAACCGACAAAGCCCAGGCTGCCTTCCGTGCGGAACCGCACCTCTGCCGAGAGGCCAAGAAAGGAGCGCCCGCCCACGATGTCGTCTTCGTCAGGCCCCACCTGAATGCCCAGCGACTGGTAATCCTGCCCCCGCACGGTATCGCCGCCGCCTGAATAGAACAGGAAATCCGCAGGCGATTCCCGCAGCGATGGACCGATCAGCGATCCAAGCTGGGCACGCAGCGCAAGTGTGGTGGGGCTGGACGATCCGAAGGTCTTGTAGGTCCGGAAATCCAGATCGGTCAGCAACCCGTTTTGGGTGCCTGATAAGGCTAGAAAAGGCGTCAGACCCGCATCGAGGTAGAACCCGCGCCGCGCATCAAACTCGTAATCGCGGTAGTCAAAGAGCGCCCCTACCGGCAGGCTCACGATGGTGTAGTCCCGCTCTCCCAGCAGGTCTTCCGTGAGTGCGCGCCGGAACCCGAGGCCGATCGAATAGCGGCGCTCGTCGGATTCGATGTATTCAAAACCTGCGCCAAACGACGTCTGGCGGGAAAAGTAGTTCGGCTCGTCTTCCTGCTCGATCTCACCAAAGGCTATAAAGTCGAAGTCTTTGCGGAAGGTGGCCGGTCGCCGAAATGTTGAGCGCAGCAGGTAGTCGGTGCCGCCCTCAGCCCCGCCCACACCGCCACTTGTGCCGCCGATGCCGCCGATCTCAGCATCGATCCGCAGGCTTTCCGCACCGCCCAACAGGTTTCTGTGCAGCCAGTAGCCGCTGATCGTTACCCCTTCAATCGTTGCGATTTCGCCGCCAAAGCCGAACCGGCGAGGCTTGTTGTCTGTCACGCGCACGTCAACTGGCAAGACATCACTGCCGGAGGTCACATCCCCTTCGATCAGCGCGACCGAGCGAAAGGCACCGGAGCGCCGCAACCGGTCTGCCGCGTCCTTGAGTTCTTGCGGGGAAAACTGTTCGCCTTCGGGAAGCCCTGCGATCTCCAGAATGCGCTCCTGTCTGACGTAGGACTCGCCATCGACCCCCAACGCACCAAAACGCAGCCTCGGCCCTGTCGCGATCTTCAGCCGCGCATCCAACGCCCCCTGACTATGGCGGGCCGTGATCTGCTGATCTGCCAGTTCCGCCTTTGCATAGCCTGCGTCGCGCCAGCCGCTGATGGCCGCGTTCGCCGCAGATTGCAGGAGGCTGATCCGGGCCGTTTCCCCGGTCTGGAAACCCGGTGGCAGCGTTGTGTTAGCAGCCAGAGGCGCGACCTCGGCCACGCCAAATCGGAAGGCCCGTCCGGGTGCCACGGTGATGACGGCGGAGGACACCGACCTTGGCGGGGAAACCGCAAGTATGCTGGACGCCTCCACCCCGTCGAGCCTGATCCGGATCGTTGGGCCAAAGTACCCCTCGTCATAGAGGATTGCGAGCAGCCGCTGGTAGTCCGCCTGTGCGGTGCTGACAATCTCGCGGACATTGAGGGGCTCTTCTTCGGTCGAGCGCTGGAACAGCAATGACCCACCTTCCAGCAGGGCGGTGAGCTCTTCGTCCAAGGCCCCTTGCAAGCGCACATCGTAGGCCATGGCGGTTGTCGTGGTCGCGCTCATGGCGACCGAAAACGCAAATGCTATGCTCGTGGATCGCTTGAACATGCGTACCAACTGCCCCCCTCGTCCCCGCCTCGCGGTGTTGCTTTTTACGCAGCAAGATCACGCGACTCTCATCTCGACTATAACTGTGAACGCCGCCGGGCTGCAAACACCCTTCCCACATTATTTCTCAGTGAAAACGAGCCCCTGTCAGACACACTCTGCCCGGGTCGCGGCAATGCGTCAGATCAGGCACTCCAGACCAGCCAGGCCCAGATCATAGCGACATATGTGAACTGATGCATGGCCTGATCCATGCCGGTCGCGCGCCAGAAGGCGGCATCCGCCGGAGTCAGATTCAACAATTTCGTGTGCCGCCCTTTCCACCAGTCAATATGGAAGTGGACGATCCATTCGGCAATCACGACCGGAATGATGAAAAGAAGTGAACTGCCCACACACAAAAAAGCGACAGCAGAACCCGCAGCATGAACCCCCGCGTGAAGAAACCGACCGAGGTGAATGTAGGTCTCCCGACCGTCCAACATGATCCTGGTCTGGAGAAAAAAGTCAGCAAACATGTGCTTTGCCTGAAGCAGGCAGAGCAAAATCAACAATGCACTCGCACTCTCACCCAAATCGCATCCTTTCCCCCTCGACCGCACGTTTTTAGACGTTAATGGCATCAACCGCGGTCTGTAAATGCACCGCAAGTACAATTATGAGGGGAATTTTTTCGCGGAAAGCACCTTGTCTTCTAATTCGTCCTAAAACTGGCTTGTCGTTTCGCCCGCCCCGGTCTCACTACCGATAGAGCAACGATTGCCCATTCTGAAAGATATGCACCTTGCCGGGGTCCGCGGTCATTTTCATCTGTTTGCCCCGGACATTGGCATGAATACCCTGCAATTTACCGATGATGGCGTTGTCCTCGCCGCCTGATTTCTCAAAATAGACCTGCGTCACCTCTCCCAACGCCTCGACAATCTCCACGTTGCCCGCAAAGGCATAGTTCTCATGATCGGTCGCAACCATATCCTCAGGGCGAATCCCGATGTTGACCTTGGCCCCTTTGTCGCCCGCTTGTGTCGGGATATTGGCGGCGATCGTCCCGTTGCCCGCATCGACCCGCACCTGCGTCACCTCACCCGTTTCCACGATCTCGCCGGACATCAGGTTCATGGCCGGGGACCCGATGAATTGCGCGACAAACTCGTTTTCCGGTGTCTCGTAAAGCTCCAGAGGGGTGCCGACCTGCGCGATACCCTTGTTTGCAAGCACAACGATCCGGCTGGCCAGCGTCATCGCCTCGACCTGATCGTGAGTCACGTAGATCATCGTCGAATTCGGCATGCTTTCCTTGAGCTGGGCAATCTCGATCCGCGTGGCAACGCGCAACGATGCATCAAGGTTCGAGAGCGGCTCATCAAAAAGATAGACCTTCGGGTCCCGCACGATGGACCGGCCAATAGCCACACGTTGCCGTTGTCCCCCGGAAAGGGCCTTGGGCAGCCGGTCGAGATATTGCTCAAGCTGAAGCACCTTGGCGGCACGGTTCACGGCCTCGTCGATTTCCGCAGGGGATTTCTTGGCCAGCTTCAAGGCAAAGGCCATGTTATCCCGCACGGTCATATGCGGGTAAAGCGCGTAGGACTGGAACACCATCGCGATGCCACGTTGCGCGGGCGGCACATCGTTCATTCGCTGCCCGTCGATCAGCAACTCGCCGCTGGTGATTTTCTCCAGCCCCGCGATCATGCGGAGAAGGGTAGATTTGCCGCAGCCCGAGGGGCCGACAAAGACGATCAATTCGCCGGTGTCGATATCGAGATTGATGTTCTTGAGCACCTCGACGTTGCCCGCGTAGGCTTTGCCGACATCTGTGAGATTTAGATTGGCCATGTCTTACGTCCCTCCCAAGACGCGGGTTAGTCTTGTTTCAGCGCGAGGCACACCTGCCACGGCCCAAGATGCAGCTTGTTGTCCGGGCCGGGGGTTGCCCCGCCCAATTCATGTCCGATGGTGACCCAGTTGCCCTCTGGCATGCTGTGTGGCGACGGCGTATCGGACAGGTTGAAGGCACAGAACAGGGTTTCACCCTCATGGTGACGGGTAAACTCTAGCACGTCACCGGACGCGGAAACGCCCCCATGTTCGCCCTTGATGAGCGCCGGATGATCCTTGCGGAAGGCAATCGCCTTTCGGTAATGATGCAGCATTGCGCCCGGTTCCTCTTCCTGCGCGGCCACGCTCCGGTTCAAGTGATCGTGGCTCACAGGCAACCAGGGGAAGCCTTCGGAGAAGCCGCCGTTCTGATTTGACGGCTCCCAGACCATGGGCGTGCGGCAGCCGTCGCGGCCTTTGTAATCAGGCCAGAAGGTGATGCCGTAGGGGTCCTGCAAATCCTCGAAGGCGACATCCGCCTCCGGCAGACCCAACTCCTCGCCCTGATAAAGGCAAACCGAGCCGCGCAGGCACATAATCATTGTGGCAAAGAGGCGCTGCGCCTGCGGCGACAGATCCCAGCGGGTGGCATGACGCATCACGTCATGGTTCGAAAACGCCCAGCAGGGCCAGCCGTCCTTTCCGACGCGCCCCAATTCCTCAAAGACTTCCGAAACACGAGAGGCGTTCAGCTTGGTTTTCGCAAGGAATTCGAAGGCATAGCACATATGGACCATTTCCGGCCCGCTGGTGTATTGCCCCAGCAATTCCAGCCCACGTTGCGCATCACCCACTTCACCCACACAGGCCGCTGCCGGGTATTCATCCAGCAGCGCCCGAAACCGTTTCAGAAATTCCAGGTTCTCCGGCTGGTTCTTGGAATAGAGATGCTCCTGGTGGTTATAGGGGTTCACGGAGGGCGCGATATTGTCGTTGCGGCGCTCCGGCGGCAGGGCCGGGTTGTCCCGCAACTCCTTGTCCGCGTAGTAAAAGTTGATGGTATCCAAGCGGAAGCCATCCACCCCGCGATCCAGCCAGAAGCGGGTCACGCCCAGTAAGGCATCCTGTACCTCTTCGTTGTGGAAGTTCAGGTCCGGCTGCTCGACAAGGAAGTTGTGCAGGTAATACTGCTGTCGACCCGGATGCCACTGCCACGCCGGGCCACCGAAGATCGACAGCCAGTTGTTGGGCGGCGTGCCATCGGGTTTCGGGTCCGCCCAGACATACCAGTCCGCTTTGGGGTTGCTACGGTCCTTCCGGCTTTCGGCAAACCAGGGATGCTGGTCGGAGGTATGGCTGAGCACGAGGTCAATCATCACCTTGAGCCCATGCTGGTGGGCGGTCTCTACCAGAATGTCGAAATCCGCCAATGTGCCGAACATCGGGTCAACGTCGCAGTAGTCACTGACGTCGTAGCCAAAATCCTTCATCGGCGACGTGAAAAAGGGCGAAATCCAGATCGCGTCAACACCCAGCGACGCGATGTAGGACATGCGCTGGGAAATCCCGATCAGATCGCCGATCCCGTCGCCGTTGCTGTCCTGAAAGCTGCGCGGATAAATCTGGTAGATCACCGCGCCGCGCCACCAGTCCTTGTCGACCGAACCAAGGTGCAAATTTTGTTCCATCTTTCCCATGGAGCAATTCTTTCCTACTTCACGGAGCCGGCCAGCAGACCGCGCACCAGATATCGTTGCATTGTAAAGAAGACGATCAGCGGGACGGCGATGGAGATGAACGCCGCCCCCGCAAGGATACCCCAGTCACCCCCGCGCGACCCCAGAAGGTCATCCGCGATCTTGACCGTCATCACCCAGCTTTCAGAGTTCGAGGGCAGGAAGACCTTGGCCACCAGCAGGTCGTTCCATGTCCAGAGGAACTGGAAGATCGCGAAACTGGCAAGTGCCGGAAAACTCAGCGGGAGGACGATCTTGGTAAAGACCTGAAAATCCGTCGCGCCATCGACCTTGGCGGATTCGATGATATCGCGCGGCAGGCCGACCATGTAATTGCGCAAGAGATAGATCGCGAGCGGCAGCCCGAACCCGGTATGCGCCAGCCAGATGCCTAAGAAACTCTGCCCGATGCCCACCTTGTTGTGCAGCTGCAAGAGCGGCACGAGTGCCAGTTGCAGCGGCACCACCAGCAGCCCCACAACCATGGCGATGAGCAGCCCCCTGCCCTTGAAGTCCATCCAGGCCAGCGCATAAGCCGCAAAGGCCGCGATCAGGATCGGGATGATGGTGGCCGGGATCGTCACCGTGAAGGTGTTGATGAAGGCCACATCCATACCGTTGGAGAACAGGATGGTGCGGTAGTTATCCAACGAGAACCGCGACGGCGTGGCCTGCGAATAATAAACATTCGGATCGCGTTTGATCTCTTCCGGGTTCCGGTAGACATAATCGCCATTGGCTTCGACGGTCAGCGTGCGATCCCGGCGCAGATCGGCGGTCTCTCCCGGCGCAAAGGCCGTCGGGGCCGCGCGTGTCCCGCCAAACCGGACCACTTCGCCTTCGCCCCCGTTGAAGATATTGCCTTCGATGACAAAGTAGTCCCCGTCGCGCACCGCTTCTCCGGCGGGAATTTTCGCTTGAAAGTTCTGCTCAACCGCGAAGGGAGACAACCACCAGCCCGACGCCGTGATCTGGTCGCGGTCGCGGAAAGACGAGACCAGAAGGCCAACCGTCGGGATCAGCCAGAGCACCACCAGAAACACGACCGAGAGGTTGACGACCCATCCGAGGGCGGATTTTGTACCTGCGATATTGTCCATTGTCTCTCTCCCTGCTCAGCGCATTTCAGCGCGGGCTTGGCGGATGTTCCAGATCATCACAGGCAACACGACGATCATGATGACAAAGGCCACAGCCGTCGCCCGCCCGTCATCGCGGAACATGTAGGACATCATGTAGCTGGGCAGAATCTCCGTCCCGAAATTGCCGCCCGTCATGGTGTAGACGATGTCGAAGACCTTCAGGACCAGGATGGTGATTGTCGTCCAGACGACCACGATGGTGCCCATGATCTGCGGAACCTTGATCTTGAAAAAGACCTGAAAGGGGTTGGCGCCGTCGATGATCGCAGCCTCGACCGTTTCCTCCGGGATGCCCCGCAAGGCAGCCGACAGGATAACCATGGCAAAACCGGTCTGAATCCAGATCAGGATGACCATCAGGAAGAAGTTGTTCCAGAACTGCACTTGCAGCACGTCGAGCGGCTCTTCCGCGCCGAAAAAATCGCGCAGCGCGTTGATGAGGCCGATGTCGGCGTTGTTGGCATAGACGAACTTCCAGATCAGCGACGCGCCCACGAAAGAGATCGCCATCGGCATGAAGATCAGCGATTTGGCAATGTTGCCCCAGCTCAGCCGGTCCGTCAGCTGCGCGACCAGCAGGCCCAGGAAGGTCGCGGCGGCAGGCACAAAGAGCACCCAGAGGAAGTTGTTGAACAGCGCGGTCTGAAACCCGTCATCCGCAAACATCACGCCGTAGTTACCGAACCCGATGAATTCATCGCCGTTCCGGTTGAACAGCGACCGATAGAATGAGCCGACCACCGGATAGAGAAGATACAACCCCAGAAGCGCCATCGCCGGGAAAAGAAACAGCCACGGGCGCACGAGATTGGCCCGGTTGATGTTGATGCTGGGATTGGGACCCTTCGCCGGGAAGATGACCTTGTCAAGGATCAGGTTGGAAAAGAAGAAATATCCAACGCAGCCTCCGACACCGATCACAATCGTCAGCATCCCTTGAACCATTGGTGACATTGCGGACTTCTCCCCCCTTGTGATTGGTTAATCCCGGACCAGCGACGCCGGTCCGGGACAGTGCAGTCGGTTTACTGGATTGCGTCCCAGCGTTCCTGAATGCCTTTTGCGACATCTGCCGCAGACGTGCCGGTTGTGTAATCAACCATGCCTGTCCAGAACGCACCCGCGCCGATTTCACCCGGCATCAGGTCTGACGCGTCAAAGCGGAAAGTGGTCGCGCCCAGCAGAATGTCGCCTTGGGCACGCAGGCTATCATCCGCGTAGGTTGCCGTGTTCACACCTGTGTGCGGCGTGAGGAAGCCCCCTTGCGCCATCCACAGCTCGTGGCTGATCGGTGCCTGCAGGAACTCGATCATGGCATTGGTGGCCTCGGACGGGTTGGTGATCGCGAAAAGCGCGCCCGCGCCCAGAACCGGCTTGCCGAGGTCCTTGCTTTCATAGGCCGGGAAGTAGAAGAAATCCACGTCCTCGCCCGCTTCCGTGCCTTCCGGGAAGAAGGCCGGAATGAAGGAGGCCTGACGGTGCATGTAGCACTTTGGCGGGATCGAGAAGAGACCTGCCGGGCTGTCACGGAAGTCGGTGTTTGCAACCGCCTCTGCGCCGCCATCCACATAATCGTCATTCAGCGCAAAGTAGCCAAACTCTTCCATTGCGCCGATCACTGCGGGATCGTCGAACTTGATCTCATTGGCGACCCACTGGTCATAAACCGCGGGCGGCTGGGTTCTGAGCATCATTTCCTCAACCCAGTCGGTGGCGGGCCAACCGGTTGCGGCACCGGAACCCAGACCGATGCACCATGGGGTGCCGCCGTCTTCGACGATCAGATCGGTCAACTCTTTCAACTCTTCCATGGTTTCGGGAATGTCGTAGCCCGCCTCGTCAAAGGCAATTGGCGAGTACCAGACCAGAGATTTCACATCGACCCGGTAGAAGAGACCGTAGAACTGGTCGTTGCCCTCGGCGTCAGCGTAAGTGCCAAGATCGACCCATGACTGCCCCGCCGCGAAGTTCTCCGCGACCCACTCCGACGTACCTTCAGGCATCGGGCTCAGGAAACCGCGCCCTGCCATGTCAGCGGCAAGCCCGGGCTGCGGGAAAGCCGCAAGGTTCGGCGCGGAGCCGGATTGCGCGGAGATCACGATGTCCTGCTCGAAACTGTCAGAGCCGGAGTAGTTGACTGTCGCTCCGGTCGCCATTTCGAAATAATCGAAAACAGCGTCGACCTTCTCTTTTTCGTTCCCGGTCCAAGCGCCGGTGATTTCAACGGTCTGGCCGCTCAAATCATATTTGTCGGCGAATGCTTCAAGGCTGTCCCAGCTGAAGTCACCTTCGCCAACCGGATAAATCAGGTGACCGTCCGCATGTGCCATACCTGTCATAAGAGCCAGCGCCGCCGCGCCGGCATAAAGCCGTGCCATATTGATGTCCTCCCATGGCGCCCGCTCAGTAGCGGGCATAGTGTTCGTTATCGCTAACGCCAGAATCGCTCAAAGCGCTTTGGATTGCTGAAACGTGAACCAACTGGAACGCTCTGTCAACCAATCCGCTGACCCCGACCACATTTTTCAAAGCGCTTTGAAAATCCGCCATCTGATGCCATGGTTGGAGAGATTCGCTGAACAAGCAACCCCACTAACGCCGAGAGATCAAGATGAGGAAACCTTCATAGACCGATGAACCTGAAAGAACTTTCCAAACGGTTGAACCTGTCGCAGACAACCGTGAGCCGGGCGCTCAACGGCTATCCGGAAGTGAACGAGGCGACGCGCAAACGCGTCACGGAGGCTGCGCGCAAGTATCGTTACCGCCCGAATGTGCGCGCCCGGACACTCGCAACCGGCAAATCCATGTCAATCGGACATATCATTCCGATGTCCAAGCAGAACGAACTGGTCAATATGGTCTTTTCCGACTTCATCGCCGGTGCCGGTCTGGTCTACGCGGAGCACGGCTACAACATGACGCTCACCATCGTGAAGGATGACGACGAGCTGGAGGCCTATCGTGCGTTCGCCGAGCGTGGCGCGGTCGATGGTGTGATTGTTCAGGCCCCCACCCGCAATGACAGACGGATTTCGTTTCTGGCGGATCTCGACATTCCATTCATCGTGCATGGCCGCGCATCACAGATCAGCGCGCCTTACGGCTGGCTGGATGTGAACAACAAGCGTGCGATCGAGACAGCGACGAAGCATCTCATCGCGCTCGGGCACGACAGGATTGCGCTGCTCAACGGCCTGGAGACGCTGGATTTCGCAATTCGTCGGCGCGAGGGCTATCTGGCAGCGCTTGACGCAGCGGGCATTCTGGAAGACGCAAGCCTGATGCGTTCCGACGATATGTCCGAGCCAAATGGATATGAGGCAGCCATGGACCTGCTGGCACAGGAGACACCGCCAACGGCGTTCGTGGCGTCATCAATGCTTCTCGCTCTGGGGGTCAAACGCGCGATTGAGGACAGGGATCTGGAAATGGGTCGGGATGTCTCGGTCATTTGTTTTGATGACGACATCTCCTATCTGCCCAACGCCGGAGACACGCCCTTGTTTACCGCCTTGCGCTCCCCTGTCAGGGCTGCGGGTGCGCGATGCGCCAGCTTGCTCATGGAGCGGATCATCGCGCCTGACGCCCCCCTGCCCAACGAGTTGTGGGAGGCAGAGCTTGTCCACGGCACCTCAACCGGCCCCGGGCCGAATGCGTGAAAGACTGAACACATGAAATTCTCACGAAGCGATTTTCCGCCCGACTTCCTCTTTGCCGCCGCCACTTCAAGCTATCAGATTGAGGGTCACGCATTCGGCGGTGCCGGGCAGACCCATTGGGACACATTTGCCGCCACGCCCGGCAACGTTGTGCGGGCGGAGCATGGTGGCATCGCCTGCGATCATTATCACCGGTGGGAAGAGGACCTCGACCTGATGCAGGCCCTGGGGCTGGATGCCTATCGCTTCTCCACCAGTTGGGCGCGGGTGCTGCCGGAAGGGCGCGGCCCGGTAAATGTTGAGGGGCTGGACTTCTACGACCGGCTGGTTGACGGCATGTTGGCCCGCGGCCTGAAGCCGATGGCAACCCTCTATCACTGGGAGCTTCCTTCCGCACTTGCCGACAAAGGGGGCTGGGCCAACCCGGATATTGCCCATTGGCTGGCGGATTTCACCACGGTCATCATGGAACGTATAGGCGACCGGGTGTTCAGCGCCGCGCCGATCAATGAGCCCTGGTGCGTTGCCTGGCTTTCTCACTTCATCGGTGCGCACGCCCCGGGCCTGCGCGACATACGGGCAGCGGCCCATGCCATGCACCATGTGCTGACCGCGCATGGCCGGTCCGTTCAGGCGATGCGGGCGCTGGGTGTGCAAAACCTCGGGGCAGTGTGCAATTTCGAGGATGTACATCCGGTGGATGACAGTGCCGCCGCGCAACAGGCGGCGCGGACCTACGAAGGGGTCTACAACAGGTTTTTTGTGGGCGGGCTCTTCAAAGGAGCTTATCCCCAGGACGTTCTCGAAGGGCTGGAAGCTTATCTGCCACAAGGCTGGGACAACGACTTTGACCTGATCCGGCAACCGCTCGACTGGTTCGGGATCAATTACTACACCTGCAAGCGGATCGCATCGGACAGCGGCCCCTGGCCTTCTGCAAAGGAGGTCGAAGGGCCGCTGCCGAAAACCCAGATGGACTGGGAGATAAAACCTGATGGGCTGGAACATATCCTGATGTGGTTGAGCAACAACTATACCGGCGCACTGCCCCTTTACGTAACGGAAAACGGCATGGCCAACCCGGATCGCGTTAGTCGCGATGACGTGGCCAGAATTGACTATCTGGACGCCCATCTGGACGCCGCGCGCCGCGCGATGGATCAGGGGGCACCCTTGGCGGGCTATACCTTCTGGTCCCTGCTCGACAATTACGAATGGGCGCTGGGGTATGAGAAACGCTTCGGACTGGTGCATGTGGATTTCGACACTCTGCAACGCACTCCGAAAGCCTCCTACCACGCGATCCGGGAGGCGCTTGCCCGCAAGGCCTAGGGCTCAAACCATGCCGGCACGCCAAACGGCGGGTTGGTGACGCCGGCGCCGGTCAAAGCTTCAAGAAAGGCCACCAACTCTCTGATTTCAAGGTCATTCAAGTCGATTGGCCTGATTTGAACGGCGCGGCTTTGCCGGGCCATCTCCAGCCCGTCAGCCTGAATGATGAAATCGACCGAGGACAACCAGGGCACCTCCGGCAGGCGCGCGTCTTCAGGGTGCCATGCTGCCCGCGCCTTATGCGGATCGAGATGATGACGGATCATCGCCTCAAGCGTCGGATAGGCCCCGTTGTGCCCGTAAGGCCCGGTGAGCGCCACGTTGCGCAGCATTGGCGTCCGGAAGGCATAGGCGTCCTCCAGCCGGTTGCTCTCGCCCATTCGGCCCACATCCCGCGCATAAGGGTCCCATTGCCGCGTGCGTCCCGGCCCGAAGGCGGGTAGCCCGAGCGCGTGAAACTTCTGATCCGACATCAGCGGGCCGGAATGACAGCTTGCACACTCCGCCTTACCGTAGAACAGCGCCATGCCCCGACGCTGCCGGTCAGTCAGCGCGGCCCGATCCCCACCAAGATACCGGTCGAAGGGGCTGTCGATGCTCTGCCACTCTACCGCCATGAAGGCGGCCAAGGCATTTGCGATCTCGACGATTGTGACCTCTTCGGGCGCGTCGATGTGGTCAAAGGCTGTGACAAACCGCGCGCCATAGCGGTCCTGTGTCCGCACCCGCTTTGCAAGGATCGGCCAAGCCGCGTCGATGCGGTCATGCACCGCCCCGATCACTTCGTTCTCGCCCGGGTTTCCCGCCATCTCGAACTGCGCGACCAGCGGGAACAAGGCCTGCGCCGCCAAAAGGGAGTTCAGACCGGAGGGCAACCATTCCTGCGCGGGCGAGTTGAAGCCATTGCCATAAATCTCCGATTGGCTGAGCCGCCCGTCATGGAACATCACTGTCAGGTCTCGCGCCCCAAGGTTCCAAAGCCCCGGCGCATTGCGCGGGATACGTTTGACGATGCGGCTATCGCCCTGACCCGGCGTGCGTTTTGGCCCAAGACCCACGCCCCCCTCCCCGATGCCGAGGCTCAGGCCATCGCCCGTGCCAAAATCCGGATGATGGCAATGGGCGCAACTGATGTTCTGATTGCCCGACAGGATCGGATCGTAGAACAGATCATGCCCCAAGGCCGCTTGAACCGGGTCGAATTCAATGAAATCCTCTGCCGTAAGCGGGCGCGGCAAATCACCTGCTGCTGCAACCGTCGCCAGAACCGAAAGGATCAGCCCTTGCGCGCCGTAGCCATAGCCCTTGCCTTGATCGCCGGTCCGGCGCTTGCCGAACTGGAAGAAGCGCGCGACCTGATGGAGGACGGACGCTTTGCCGAGGCCCGCGAGGCACTTTGGCCGGCCGCCCGCTCCGGCAATGCCGAAGCCGAGGAGCTGATCGGGGTGATGTACGCCATGGGTCTGGGCGTGCCGAAAGACGACCAGCGGGCCTTTGAATGGTATCTGAGGTCGGCGATGAAGGGCCACGCGGGCGCGCAATCGGGCGTTGGATGGTATTACGAGATTGGCAGGGGTCTTCCCGCGCCGGATCTTGTGCGCGCGTATATGTGGTACACGCTGTCGGCCATTGGCGGCGACCCCGATGCGGCGATCAGTCTTGAAGAGGTGGTCAAGAAAATGACCGCGGAAGACATTGAAAAAGCTCATATTCTCGTCGGTGACTACAAGGTCTGGATGTACCCGTTCCGCTGAGTTTGCCATCTGTATTGCGGCAATAAAAGCACCAATTTGACGGTGCGCCTTTCGGTACGCAGTGCTTTGATCTGCGGGCAAAGAAAAAGGGCCGCGCTGCGCAGCCCTTTTCCGGTTTGATCTTGCGGCGGGCCCAAAGCATCCGTCTAATCTGCAACACGACCCCTTACGCTGAGGCCAGCCCCCGAGCCTGGGTGAGAGTGTAGCCCCCGCCCGGGGGGAGGGTCGGGGCCTGGCCGGCGGTGCCGGCCGGTTACGCGCGGTAAGGGCGGTTACTCAGATTTTCAGGCCGATGCTCTAGTTGAGGTCTGCGGCCCGTGCAGCACCAACCTCGGCTTCGGCCTCGGCAACAGCAGTGGTCAGAGCTTCAAAGATCTCCTCACCACGCCCTACATTGGCTTTGAACCAGTCGAACACGGGCGCGGCCCCTTCCTTGAACGCTGCTTTTTGTTCAGGTGTCGGAACATAGAGGTCCCCGCCTTCCGCCACGAACTGCTCATAGGCCGGGATGGATTTGCGCTTGGGCGAGGCGAAAGTCGCCTGTTGCAGAGCATAAAAACCATCAACAACCACCTGGCGCATGTCTTCCGGCATCGCCATGAATTTCTCGTTGCTCATCCACCAGAGCGCGCCCATGTAGGCATGCCCGTCAAGCGTGACGTACTTGAGGCCCGCATCCGGGAACTTCATCCCCATGATGTCGGTGATGCCGTTCTTGGAGCCTTCGACCACGCCCGTCTGGAACGAGGTGAAAAGCTCAGGCCACGGGATCGGGGTCGGCGCGGCACCAAGAGCCTTGACCAGCTCCTGCGGCAGGTCCGCGACCACGGTACGGATCTTCAGCCCTTCCATGTCAGCAGGTTCCGCCACCCGGCGCTTGGTATTGGCGAAGTTGCGCCAGCCACCAGTGTTGCCGATGGTCATCAAACGGATCGCACCGCCAGAATCCTCCAGCGCCATGGCGCGCATCTTGCGGGTAAAATCGCCCGAAAGCACATGTTCCGCGATGCGGTCATCCGCCATCAGATAGGGCAGATCAAGAACCTGCACATAGGGGAAAATCCCCGATGCCCCACCGGAGGTGGAGACATAGACGTCAATCGTGCCGTCCGCCACGCCCTGAAGGCATTCCGCGCCGTTGGAGCAGAGTTGCGTCCCGATGAAGAGCTCGACGCCAATCGCACCGTTGGAGGCGGATTCCACATAGTTCTTGAACACCACCAGACCGTCATAGTCTTCGTCGTTTTCGTTGGAGTTTGCTGTGGCGCGGATCATGAAGTCCTGCGCCGATGCGGCCACGGCGGTGCCCGCAAGCAAAGCCGCCAGCGCCACCGATTTAAGGGTTTGTTTTAGCATTTAAGTCCTCCCATAGGATCATTGTTGGTTCAGTTGGCAAACCCCGTCAGGCGCGGGATCGTCATGGAAATCGCCGGGATGTAGGTTATGAGAAAGATAACCAGTATTTCCACGGCAAGGAACGGCAGAATGGCCTTGGAAATGCTCTCGACCCGCTCCCCCGAGACCGAGGAGGCGACAAAGAGCACAAGGCCCATGGGCGGCGTGGCAAGGCCCACGGTCAGGTTGACGCTCATGATGATCGCAAAGTGGATCGGGTCAACACCGAGGCTGACAAAGATCGGCCCGAGGATCGGCCCCAGAATGATGATCGCAGGCCCCGCATCGAGGAACATGCCAACCGCGAAAAGCAAGAGGTTAATGAGGAACAGCAGGATCAGCGGGTTCGACGTCAGCGCCAGGACAAACTCCGCCATGGCTTCCGGCGCGTGGCTGAGGCTGACAACCGTTTTGAATGCCATCGCGGCCCCCACCAGCAAGAGCACCACCGCAGAGGTGAGCCCCGCCCGGCCCAGCACATCCGGCAGGTCGCTCAGCCTAAGGGACCGCATGACAAAGAGCCCGATGAAGAGCGCATAGGCGACAGCAACCGCAGCAGCCTCGGTCGGCGTGAAGACCCCCGCGAGGATGCCGCCCAGAATGATTACCGGCGTCATCAGCGGGAAGAAGGCTTTGAGGCTCGCCTGCCCGCGCTCACCCCACGTATGTTTCTTGGTGGCGACGGGGAAGTCGTATTTGTCGGCCATGATCTTCACCATGAACATCAACCCCAACCCGACCATGACACCGGGCACGATGCCTGCCAGGAACAGCGCCGCCACGCTCTCGCCCATGACATAGGCATAAATGATCATGATGCCCGACGGTGGAATGATCGGCCCGATGACTGAGCTTGCCGCCGTAATGGCCGCCGCGAATTTCCGGCTGTAGCCCTGTTTCTCCATCGCCGGGATCAGCATCGACCCCAGCGCCGAAGTATCCGCCACGGCAGAGCCCGAAAGCCCGGCAAAGAGCATTGACGAAAGGATATTCACATGGGCGAGACCGCCGCGCAGGTGCCCCATCATCGCCTGGCTGAACTCGACCAGGCGCATGGTGATCCCGCCCCGGTTCATCAATTCCCCCGCCAGCATGAAGAAGGGGATCGCCATCAGGGGGAAGCTGTCCATCCCGTTGTAGACATTGCGATAAAGCAGGGTGATGTCCTTCTCCTGCCCGTTGAGCCACAGCAGGATGCCGGGTGCGGCAAGCAATCCGAAAAAAACGGGCAATCCGATCAGCAGGAAGAGAAGAAAAAGCGGCAGGAACCAGACCAGCATCATTCGGCTCCCACTTGGTCTTCGAGCGAAATAGGCGGCAGGTGCTCCTCACCGCCCAGCAACCTGATGATCGCCCGCAGGATCAACTCGACATTGACCGAGACTAGCAGGATAACCCCGACAAGAAGCGAGGCCATCATCCAGCTGCGTGGCACCCGGAACCAGGTCTCAAAACTCAGGTCCATGGGCACATAGAGCGAGGCCGTAGCGAAACGCCCGGCAAAACCCGTGACCTCGGACCAGCCGATTTGCAAGCCGACCAGCAAAACCCCAAGGCTGACAAACAACAACGCCAGCGAAAGCAAAGCGCCCATCAGCGGCGGCAGAAACCGCACCGCCGTGTCAATCGCCACAAATCCCCCCCGCCGAAAGGCGGTGGGCGCCATCAGCCCCGTCATCCACAGCATACAGAAGCGCGCGGCTTCGTCCGGCCACGGCAGAGCGTTGTTCAAGGCATAGCGGTAGAAGACCTGAATGAGGATCGCGACAACCATGCAGGCGACCGCAACGATCCCGATGGCCCGCCCCAGGGTCAGAACGACCTCATTGAGCAGCCGGAGCGGTGTGAGCACCACCAGCAGTGCACCCATACATGGGCCTCCTCCCTGTCACCGGCGTTTCACCGGTTTGGCGCGGGTTTTCCCCACCCCTTCATTCGTTGGCGTTTTACGCCTGTTTGTCAAACTGCCTGAATTGTCCTTGCGAGAAAATCAGCGGCTCCCCCTCCCGGAACGCCACGGACCGCACCCGGCCCACCATGATCGCATGATCGCCCGCATCATGCAGCGCTTCGGTTTGACATTCAAAACGCGCCAGACAATCGTTCAGCAGGGGCACGCCAAAAGCGTTGAGTTGCACGTCCAGCCCGTCAAAGGCCGTGCCGGAGCGCGCAAAACCCAGGACCACCGCCTGCTGTTCAGCGGCCATCACATGGATCGCGAAATGCGCGGCCTGCTTAAAGATTCTGTAGCGTTTCGAGGCCTTTGCGGGGCACCACAAGACAAGCGGCGGGTCCATGGAAACGCTTGAAAAGGAATTCGCAGTCATGCCGATGATCCCGCCCTCGGGCGTCCGTGCCGTCACGACCGTGACACCGGAGGCAAACCGGCCCAAACCGTCGCGAAACTGGCGCTGGGTGTCCGGTGTGGGCTCAAAGCCCTGAAAAGGCGTCATTTGCAGGGTTCCGTCTGGCATCATGGCACCTCGTATCCGTTCGCCGCCTCAAAGAGTTCAAACCAGCTTTGGCGGTCCATCTCAACCCGCAGCGCGTCCGAGAAGCGCGCGATCCGGTCTAGCATATTAGTCCCCATCACCGGCAGAATGCCTGCCGGATGGGCCAGCAACCAGGCGACGGCAACCGCTGCCCGGTCGACGCCCTGCGCGGCGGCCATCTGATCCAGTTTCGCGCAAACCGCGCTTGTCCCGGTCATCAGGCTGCCACCCCCCAAAGGCGACCACGCCATCGGCCTGACATTATGTTGCTGCGCGTGCGCCAGATCTCCGTTGGTGAAACAGTCACGGGCCGCGAGGCTTAGCTCGATCTGGTTCGTCACCAGAACGTTGGTCATGTTCGATTGCAGCAAGTCCCAGTCCCAGGGGCGGAAATTCGACACACCTGCCGCCTTGATCTTGCCGCTGGCAATCAAAGCGTCAAGCACCCCGCCGGTCTCAGCCGCATCCATCAGCGGATCGGGGCGATGGATCAACAGCAAGTCGATCTGCTCCAGACCCACGTGCAAGAGCGACGCATCCACCGACGCGGTAATATGCGCCGCAGATGTGTCATAATATTTGACGCGTGCGTCGGCGAACTTGCCCACCGGGGCGACGATGTCGCATTTGGTCACAACCTCAAGTTCGTCGCGCAAGCCCTTGTTTTCCTTCAGACACGCCCCCAGCACTGCCTCTGCGGTATAACCCCCGTAGATGTCGGCCTGGTCCATGGTCGTGATGCCCTGTTCGAGGCAGGCGTCAATTTTCGCGCGCACATGACCGATGGACGTGTCGGCATCGTCTGCGAGGCGCCACATCCCGTAGACGATGCGGCTCACTTCAAGATCTTGTGACAGGTGGACTCGTTCCATCAGCGACGTTCTCCTGCGGCGAGAGGTGTTGGGGGCGGCGATGCGGGCACGCGGCCATAGGCTTCGGGCAGCGAGCAGGTCTTCAGATGCGGCATCACCAGCCGCCCGAAATGCTCTGCCTCGTCGATGTGGGGGTAGCCCGAAAAGATAAACGCCCGTATCCCCATCTTCTGGTAGTCTTCGATCTGGCTCAGCACCTGATCCGCCGAGCCGACCAGCGCCGCACCACAGCCGGAGCGGGCCCGTCCGACACCGGTCCAGAGATGCGGTTCGATGTACCCGAACTCATCCGCGATATCGCGATTTTTCGCCTGGTGCGACACGCCCAGCGAGGTCGCATCCAGTGCCCGCTCCCTGATCTTGCGCCCATAGTCGTCATCCAGTCTGGAGACGATGTGATCGGCGTATTCCTTCGCTTCCGCTTCGGTGTCGCGAACGATCATGTGCACACGCAGCCCATAATCCAGCGTCCGCCCCTTCTCTGCTGCGCGTTCGTGGACGGCTTTCATACGTTCGGCGAGTTGGTCCTTCGGTTCGGGCCACATGAGATAAACGTCGCAATGCTCCGCACAAAGATCGAGCGCATCGGGCGAATACCCCCCGAAATAGAGCAACGGCCCACCAGTCTGATAGGGTTTAGCCGGGTCGGTCGTGAGGCCCTTGAAGCTGTAGACCTCCCCGTCATGGTTGATTTCCTCCCGGGTCCAGGCCTGTTTCAAAATCTCCACCACTTCGCGCGAGCGCTGGTAGCGGTAGGGGCTCGGCTCTTTCTGACCGGGAAAATCGGACGAGATGATGTTGACCGTCAGCCGCCCTTCCAGCATGTGATCCAGCGTCGCGATGGTCCGCGCCAGCATGATCGGCTGCATCTCCCCGCAGCGCACGGCAGCCAGCAGATTGATCTTGCTGGTCATCGGCGCGCAGCCCGCAACAAAGCTGAGCGTGTCCTGCCCGACCTGATAGGACGACGGACACAGGATATTTCGGAAGCCCTGCGCCTCGGCCGTTTTGACGATCTCCGAGCAATGCGCCCAGCTTGATCTCAAATCGCCCTCCGGCACGCCAAGATACCGATAATCATCTGAACAAAGCGCGGAAAACCATGACACTTCGGCTGCCTCAAGGTCAGCAGATGTGACCGGAACAATCGTCATTTCAAACTCCCCGACGCAAGTGCTCGTTTTGTCTTGCATAGCATCCGGAAATATGTAGATCAATAGTGTATCAATTCAACTCAAACACGCGACTGACTGATGTCTTCTGCCCAGAAAAACGCAGGCGCTCTGCCCAAGTACATTCAGTTGAGCGAACTCATCATTCGTGAAATCGATGCCGGACGGCTGCTGGACGGCGAACGGCTGCCGCCTGAACGCGAGATGGCGCGGGCTTACGGCACCTCCGTCGGCACATTGCGAAAAGCCCTTGCCGATCTGGAAGAAAAAGGCCTGCTGCGGCGGGTGCAGGGCTCGGGCAACTACGTTCAAAAGCGCCAGGAGAGCGCCGGGGTCTATGCGATGTTCCGGCTTGAACTGCTGGAAGGTGGCGGTCTGCCCACGGCTGAGGTGCTCTCGGTTGACGTGCTGGAAAAGCCCGAAAATCTGCCCGGCTTCGGGCTGTCGACCTTTGCCACGCGCATCCGGCGCAGACGGTGGTTGAATGATGTAGCAATTGCGGTGGAGGAGATCTGGCTCGATGCCTCCGTCGGGACGTTGAGCCGGAATGTCTTGTCCGATTCTCTCTACCAGACCTATTTCAAAAGGCTGCATTTCTGGGTGACACGCGCCGAAGACCGGGTCAGCATCGGCAGCTTTCCCAGTTGGACGCCGCAGTCTTTTGCGCCCTCCGGGAAACCTTGCGGCTATATCGAACGCTTCAGCTGGGCGGATACCCGCGAAGCGGTAGAGTTTTCGCGCACATGGTTCGACCCAAAGCGCGCGGTCTACGTGCAACGGCTTAAATGAACAAGGACAGCAGCATGGCTCAAACGACACGCTACGGGATCATCGGCTGCGGGATGATGGGGCAAGAGCATCTGAAAAACATCGCCCTGCTTGACCATGCAGAGGTCGCGGCAATCTATGAGCCGGACGCCCGGATGCGGAGCAACGCATCGGTCCTTGCGCCGGGTGCCACGTTCACCACCTCCCTCGCGGAGTTGCTCGCGATGCCGACGCTCGACTGTCTGCTGATCGCAAGCCCGAATTGCTGCCACGCCGACCAGATCGTCGAGATTGCCGAGACACGCCCCCTGCCCTTGCTGGTGGAAAAGCCGCTGCTCACGGACCCCGGCGACATCGCCCGGCTGAGCACCGTTGCGACCAGCTATCCGGCCCCGATCTGGGTCGCTATGGAATATCGCTACATGCCACCGATCGCCGCCTTGCTGAAAGAGGCAGAACAGGCCACCGGGGGCATCCGGATGCTGACCATTCGCGAACACCGGTTTCCGTTTCTGGAAAAAGTGGGGAACTGGAACCGTTTCAACGCCCGGACCGGCGGCACCTTCGTCGAGAAGTGCTGTCATTTCTTCGACCTGATGCGGTTGGTTCTGGGTCAGCGCCCGATCCGCATCATGGCCAGCGCCGCGCAGGACGTGAACCACCTCGATGAGCAATATGGCGGCAAAACGCCCGACATCCTCGACAACGGCTATGTCATCGTCGATTTTGAGGGCGGCTCCCGGGCCATGCTCGAATTGTGTATGTTTGCCGAAGGCGCGCGCTATCAGGAGGTCATCTCGGCCACCGGCCCAAAAGGCAAGATCGAAGCCTTTGTCCCCGGCCCCACACGGTTCTGGCCCGAGGACCTCGGCGCCGCACCAACGCCGCTTCTGGAAACCAGCCCCCGCGCCCCGAAACGGCCCGAGGTGCGGGAGGTGCCGGTCGACCCGCTTTTGCTGGCTGCGGGCGATCATAATGGTGCCACCTTCTACCAGCATCAGCGGTTTCTGGAGTTGGTCAGGGGTAATCGGAATGCACCGGAGGTGAGCTTTGACGATGGGCTCTGGGCCGTGCGCATGGGAATCGCCGCCCAGCAATCCGCCGCGACGGGCCAAGCCGTGACGGTTTGACGGCTACGGGGGCGGGAACGAAACATGCCGCATCAGGGGGAGATCACTCGCACCCCGGGAATCCGACCGATGGTAAATACGTCCTCATCATAAATCTCGGTCATCTCGAAAACCAGTTCAGGGCCCCAGCCCGCCACATCGATTATTTCGTCAACGGCCTCATCAAGCGCATATTTCTCAAGGAAGGCGGTCATAACGCGTCGGACCTGATTTTCGGACAGCTCAGGCTTTTCCCTGATATAACCCGTAAAGCGCGCTGCCCCTTCCTCTGACATGATGTCACAAAGCAGGTCATAGCTCCCCTCAACAGGCGCGCGATGGTCGAGCCCCGCCATGTCGCGCAGGACCCTCGCCCAGACGAGCGGTGCATCCTCGTTGCACCAGACCGTGATCGGGACTTCCGGCGCCGCCTCGCGGATCCGCAGCAAAGTATCCGACCACCGCAAGGCACGCGAATCAATCCCGTCCAGAAAGTCGGACAGGGTATCCCGGGATGACCGTTCGAAACACAACGGTAGAAATGTAGCGGGGTTCCGGATGGCCATGAAAAGTTCCAGATCATGGCCGGGGAACAATCCGACCAGATGCGCCATGCGCTGCGGTGCATTTGGATAAAGCAGACCTTTGCGCAAAGCGGCGCGCGGCACACCAAAGAGATGGGCATTGGACAAAAGCACCCTGTCGCTTGGGTCGGCCTGAAAGATCGTGTCGAAGAGAGCGCCTCTGGCCTCCTCTTCCGCCTCACCGCGGGACATTGCGGTCAATGTCTGGCGCAGCGGTTTTCGGTATCTTTCGGGGTCCGGAACTGAGACTCCTTTCGCCTGAAACGCCTGCCTGTTGTGCAACAGGCACGTCATCAGCCGATCTTCTTCCGTGAAATGCGCCCCGCTGTGAAAGACCAGGTTCATTCTGTCTTGCTACCCCTTGCTGTTGCGCTGACGCTACCTTGGCAAACGCGATCGTTCAAACGATTAGCGAAGCTGTCCTGCCGCTCGTGGTGACTGATGCGTGCGGCTGATGCCAAGAGGACAACAGCACGGTTCTGTGGGCACAGGAACTGGCTTGCATACCCTCTGAATCAACAGGTTGCAGCTGGTTTTTGTGGCACGGCTGAGTGCTTGCAACTGCGGGGTTTCCATCGCAACCCGAGCAAATGCCGTTTCAAAAGAGCGAAAGGACGCCGGTCACCAATGGCTCGGTACAGATCGGTGACGCACTCGCCTGCGTTGATCGCACAACCCGCTCAATTGGTCGGATTTTCCGACAGAATGGGTCTTGCGCTCATGAGATTTTGCAATTAAACGACCGCGCATCAGCGTTGGGGAATAGTGGCACTCTGCAGATCAGCTGCGAACCCACGTTCCAACCTTCGTTTGACGCCGGAGGAGCAAGTATCCCGAGTGCGTTGGCCCCTATAGCTCAGCTGGTAGAGCAACTGATTTGTAATCAGTAGGTCCGCGGTTCGAGTCCGTGTGGGGGCACCATAAGCCAAAAGAACAAATTCGGCAAAGTGAGGCAAAGAGTGAGACGTTGTGTTCCCCTGTTTATGAGTGTTGCGATGCTGTTGGTCAGCGGCTGTGCAACGCTTGTCCCAAATCCAAACCCGGGAAGCCCGGCTTGGATGGATAGAGCTTCTGCCGAAGACAAAGCAGCTCTTTGGGATGATCTGTGCGAGAATTTCTATGGTCTGGTTGACGGAACGCCCGAGTTCCGGCAATGTCTGAGCGAAGTGAACCTAACCGCGCGAATGAACAGGGCCAGAGTGCTTGGCCTCGATTGGCCACGCGAAGATGACGTCTGGGGGTGCCCTCTCCCGCCCGTTCTGTTGGCCAAAGGCATTACGCAGTGCGAAGAAATCCCGCGCTATGGCCGCGAAATCTGGCCAGATGCTGCAGCAGGCTAATCGCAAAGGCGCAGCCCTTTCGCCCACGGGTCGACGGTGAGGTCGTCGCTGCGACAGCCGTAACAGTTTGGACCGATTGCCAAGGCCTCACGCTGACCCCGGCTTATCCTCTCTGGTGACATTTAACGGCGACACATTGATCGGGGCGGGTCAGTCTTCACGTGTGGCTTCCGGACACCGGCGGCATTGAACAATTCCGCAGCCACCTCAAGGGACGCACAGGCCCTCTTGATGTTCCAAGCCCGTTGCGCAATTCGAGACCCCAAACCCTGAAGGATGGTCGGCAAGGCTTGACGCAGACGTCAGACGCCTGGGGCCGAGCATACGGTTTTCCGCCCGAGACTTGTGGGCGCTACGACCTGCGTGAGCAAAGCAGAGCGCCATCGCGCAGCAGAAGCAACCGCCCCCCCCCAAGAACGCGTCAGGGTTTTCCGGCGCGCTCCGCAGTTGCTTGACCGCCTTGCACTTGTTTGTTGAGCAAAAAGCCGCCCACCCTCTCTGGTTTGGCTTGCAGTGGCTCGAGAACGCCCGTCGAACCGCCTTCAGAAAACACCGACAGTTGATGCTTCCCTCCCGCCTTACGCGGGTGAGGTCTTTACAGAATTACAGACTTCGACTGTCGTTTGTCCCCGAAAAGCTGGGGGCCCGGGGGGCTGGAACCCCCGTCCTCTTGGCCGACCGAGTCATTTGCAAACGAATAGTGCTTGTGTCGTCACCTGTCCTTGACCTATCAAACCCGTCGACAAAGCCCGGTCCTGCGGCCTCCCGTGTTGCACCCCAGCGAACTCAAGACAAATGACCGCCGAAGGAACCATGGGACGTCACCGTTCTGCCAGACCGCACCTCCCAACTGGGATTTACGCCCCTTATGCCGTTATGGCGCGGGGCAAGGGCAAGGACCTTTCGGTGAAACCAGCGTCGCGCGGCATTCAGATGCGCCAGCCGGATCGCGTGCAGTTTGCGCATCAATCCCGCCCCCATGCGCTGCCAGACCGAGGCATCTTCTACATCACACGGCGATAAAGGAATACCCCTTGCAGCACCTTCGCAACATCGCATTTCTGGCAACGCTCGCTCTGCCATTTCCCGCCCTTGCCGAGGATATGCCGAGCCTGAGCCTGGAACTCAACACGACGGACACAATCGGCGAATCCTGCCGCCTGACGTTCGTACTCACCAATGGCCTGGCCGATGACATCGACAAACTCGTCACAGAGACTGTGCTCTTCTCGGATCAGGGCGGCGTTGTTCTGCTGACCTTGTTCGACTTCGCGGAACTGCCGACGGGTCGGCCTCGTGTCCGGCAGTTCAGGGTTCCGGACACCTCCTGTGATCGCCTCGGGCAGGTCCTCATCAACGGAGTGGATACCTGTACCATCGGGCAGTACCCGAGCGACACCTGCCAGGCGGCGCTCACCCTGTCGAGCCGGGTCAAGATCGGTCTGCAAGGCTAAAAAAGAAATCGTTGACCCGGACTCAAAATGCGCTGTCGTAAAACCAGCAAGGCGCTGATTTCGAAGCTGATTTTTGATACGCATTATTGGCGATCAAAACAATTTCGCTCAGTATCGCAGGCATCATGACGGGATTGCCAGGAGTTTGCGCTTCCGGTGCCCTCGCTGGGGCGCGTGTCCCTGCGATGTGCTCTCCCTATCCAGTTAAGTGCCGGTTCGCAAAAAGAAGTTCAGAGGTCGGGGCGCTTGTTGACTCTTTCTATCGGGAATAATAATCGGATGCTCAGGGAATCAAATGAGCTCGCGCCCCACCCCAGACGGCAGGCCCCGCGGACCGATCTGCACATGGGGGATATTTATGCGGCGCGCGTTCGTCTCGGCTACGGCCTGTCTACTGGCATCAACAGCCTTTGCTCAGGAAGCGGCGGAAGGTCCGCTCCTTCTTGGCGAGATCACGCTTGGCTCTGCCCTGCGCGATGATCGTGCGATCCTCGACACGCCCGTCAGCGGCTCGGTGCGCACGCGTGAACAACTGGAGACCAGGCAGGCCAACGACTTCGAAGACCTGATCGGGGACATCCCCGGTGTCAGCATCGACGGCGGACCGCGTGGGATCAGCCAGGAGCCGAACATCCGGGGATTCCGGGATGAACAGATTGTGCTGCGCTTTGATGGCGGGCGTTTCAACTTTGGACAGGCGCATCGCGGGCGTTTTTTCATCGACCCCGACTTGGTCCAAAGAGTCGAGGTTGTGCGCGGCGGCGGATCGACGCTCTTCGGCTCCGGCGCGCTTGGCGGCGTTTTGTCCTTCGAGACGGTCGATGCCGCGGATCTGCTCGACCCCGGCGACACTTTCGGCGGTCAAGTGCGGCTGGGCTACGCATCGAACGGCGAGATCGGCAAAGCCAGTCTGGCCCTTTACGGCGACACGGGCGTCATTGATTATCTCGGCTTCATCGGCGCCCGCGACTTCGGGGCCGATCTTGACAGCGGCAACGGCGATACCATCCGGAACTCGCAAATTGACGTGGTCAACGGGCTGCTCAAACTCGGGATCGAGCCGACCGAGGATCAGCGCTTCGAAGTCATCATTTCCGATTACGCCGATGAGGGCACGACCCCGGCAAACTCCAGCGGCGCGTCGGGCGGGAGGACGGATGTCGACCGCGACGCTGATGTGACCAGCTACCGGCTGAGCTGGAACTACGCCCCGACAGGGTCGGACCTGCTGGACCTCAAGGCGTTGATCTACGGCAACCACCTCGATATCTCTGAAGACCGCAACAGCGATGGCCGTGCCGACACCACCGAATACGATACACTGGGCATCGACATCTCGAACCGGTCGCGCTTTGAGCTTGGCGTGCCCGTGAGCCTCGTCTACGGGCTGGAGGCCTTTACCGACGAGCAGTCGGGCACACGCAACGGCGCGGCCCGAACGCAGTTCCCGGATGCAAAAGCCGACACGGTGGGGTTCTACGCGGAAGCAACATGGGAGCTTGGGGCGCGGTTCGATCTGATCACCGGGCTACGCCATGACAGCTACCGTCGCGATCCCGACACCGCCGGATTGGACACAGTCGACGAAGACTTCACATCGCCACGGATCGGCTTCAGTTTCCGGCCCAACGAGACATGGCAGATCTACGGGAATGTGGCACGCGCCTTCCGGGCCCCGTCGCTGAGCGAACTTTACAACGACGGCACCCATTTCGCGGGAGACGGTTTTGGCCTGGGCCCCGGGGCCAGTTTCAGCGGCGTGAACCGGTTCATTCCGAACCCGGACCTGAAGCCCGAGGAATCCACCCAGTTCGAGCTTGGCGCGCGCTTTCGCCAGCAGAACGTGTTCCGCGAGGGCGACAGGCTGGGCTTCAGCGCGAACGCCTACCGCGCGGATGTAAAGAACTACATCAACCAGGTGGTGACCTTCATTGATCCTGCGACCGCGACGCCGGGGCCGGGCGGTGTTGTGTTTGACGGCACGACGCGAACCAGCAATGTCGACGCGGAACTTTACGGGTTTGAGGCCGAGGCCGATTATGATGCCGGTCTGTGGTACGCAAGCGCAGGGCTGAGCATCGGACGCGGTGACGAATCAGGCAGTGACGGCGAGCCTCTGGGCTCGATCCCGCAGGACCGACTGACGTTGGGTGCAGGCTGGCGTCCCACCCCGGACTGGGAGGTGGGCGCGCGCGCCACCTTTGCCGCCTCGCAGGACCGCGTGCCGGAAAACGGAACGGAAAGCGATTCATACCAGGTGCTTGATCTTTATGTGAGTTGGCAACCCGCATCTGGCCGGTTCCAGAATGTCCGCATTAATTTTGGCATCGATAATGTCACGGATGAGGAATACCAGATTTATCCCAACGGGCTGTCGCAGCCGGGACGGACCTTCAAAATCGCCAGCACCTTCCGCTTCTAACCCAAGGTTGCTCCGTTCGGGGGCAGAATCTATACTAAGAGCAGCAGCCAGCCAGATGCGGCCCTTCGGACGGCCCGCATGCGCCAGCCTCCCACCAAGTATCTCAGAGGTCACCATGACTGCTTCTGCCCTGTCCGGCGCGGAAATTCGCGCCCAGATCGAGGACAATCCGAAACGCCGCGAGCGTGATCTCGCCAACATGCTCGGGATCAGCGAGGCGCAACTGGTCGCGGCACGCGTGGGCCATGGCGTGCTGCGCATCGCGGGTCATCCTGACCGGATCATGCCTGCGGCGGGCCAACTTGGCGAGGTCATGGCGCTCACGCGCAACGACAGTTGCGTGCATGAGAAAGTCGGACGCTACGAGAACTACCACCCTGGCGCGCACGCCGCGATGATCCTCACCCACGAAATCGACCTGCGCATCTTTCCGTCACACTGGGTGCATGGCTTCGCGGTCGAGAAAGAGACGGACGCCGGTCTGCGCCGGTCCTTGCAGGTCTTCAACGCCGCAGGCGATGCGGTCCATAAGGTGCATCTGCGCGACAGCTCCGATCTGAAGGCCTGGGACAAGATCAAGGAGGATCTTGCCCTGGCCGATCAAACGGACAGGTTGGAGGTTGCCGACCGCACGCCCCCCGAAGCGCCCAAATCGCGGCTCGACAAACGTGATGTGCTGCTCAAGGAATGGGACCGTCTGACCGACACCCATCAGTTCCTGCGCCTGTGCTCCAAGCTCAAGATGAACCGTCTCGGCGCATACCGGATCGCGGGCGCGCCCTATGCCACGCCGCTGACGGTGTCTGCGGTCGACCAGATGTTCGAGGCGGTGCGCGACAGCGGGTGCCACTTCATGTTTTTCGTGGGCAACCGGGGCTGCATCCAGATCCACAACGGCCCGATCCACACACTCAAGGAAATGGGGCCGTGGCAGAACATTCTGGACCCCGGTTTCGACATGCATCTGCGCCGCGATCACATCACCGAGGTCTGGGCCGTGGAAAAACCGACGCAGCGCGGGATGGTGCTGTCGGTCGAAGCCTTTGACGCCGAGGGCAGTCTGATCTTTCAGGCCTTCCCGGTGTCGAAAGAGCACAACGATCATCGGCCAGCCTGGAAAGAGATTTTCCACGGGCTGGAACGCCTCCAGACGGAGGCCGCCGAATGACAGGCAGGAAGGCTGGACGTTACGCCGGAGTGTGGGCTGCATTTTTTGGCGCATTCATCGCATGGCAAGTCAGCATCGACAATCATGCAAAGGCGACGTCGCCCAAGGGGGACGTGCTCTCCATCGGCAATGCCGTGACCGAAATCGTCTACGCGCTTGGTGAAGGTCACCGCCTTGTCGCGCGCGATTCCACGTCGAATTACCCGCCCGAGGCGCTGGACCTGCCCAATGTCGGCTACATGCGGGCACTCTCTGTGGAGGGGGTGTTCTCGGTCGAGCCTGCCTTGATCCTTGCGACCGAAGGCGCAGGGCCGAAGGAGGTGGTGGACGTGTTGCGCGGTGCGGGCATCGACTTTGTGGAGGTACCGACCGGATTTACCGCCGAGGCGATTGCACGAAAGATCGAAGTGGTGGGCGACGCGCTCGGTGTTGACGACAAGGCCGCAAAACTCGCTGCAGCCGTGCAGACAGACATCGCCGCTGCGACGGCGCAAACAAAGGAAGACACGCCCAAACGGGTGATGTTTCTGATGAGCGCGGCAGGCGGCAAGCTGATCGCGGCAGGTGAGAATACCGGGGCAGACGCGGTGATCCGTCTGTCCGGCGGGGTGAACGCGGTAACGGGCTACACCGGTTACAAGACGCTTGAAGATGAAGCCGCGGCTGCGGCGCTGCCCGATGTGATCCTGATGATGGAGCGGACCGGGCAGCACGACGCGGCGGCAGAGGAACTCTTTGCCCTGCCCTCGCTGGCGACCTCCCCGGCTGCGGCCAATGGCGCGCTCATCAAGATGGACGGTGCCAAGATCCTTGGCTTCGGACCGCGCACCGCAGAGGCCATCCGCGAGCTTAACTCGGCACTATACGGGGGCTGACCGCGTGGTGGCGTTGCCCTTGTCCCACCCGCAGGGCGGGCGCGCCCTGCGGGCGCGGGCGCTGCATCCGTGGCTGGCGCTGGCGCTGGCGTTTGTCGGCATCGGGAGCCTGACCATTGGCGCAACCGACGTCTCGTTCTGGACTGTTCTGGGCAAACTCTTTGCCGGAGAGGAGCTGACACTGACCGAACGCGCGGTGATGGTGAACATCCGCATGCCGAGGCTTGCGATGGGCTGCCTAGTGGGCGCAGCGCTGGCGGTCTCGGGCACGGTCATGCAGGGCCTCTTCCGCAATCCGCTTGCCGATCCGGGTATCGTCGGCGTCTCAGCCGGTGCGACACTTGGGGCCGTCGCGGCTATCGTTCTGGGCACGGCACTGCCTGCCGCCACTCTCGCGCTGGTGGGCGCGCAACTTGTGCCCATTGCAGCCTTTGTCGGAGCGTGGGCCACAACCCTGCTTCTCTACCGTGTCGCCACCCGCCATGGGCGCACCTCGGTGGCCACGATGCTTTTGGCCGGGATCGCGCTCACGGCCCTGACGATGGCCATTTCAGGCATCCTGATCTTCATCGCCGATGACCAGCAATTGCGCGACCTGACTTTCTGGAGCCTCGGATCGCTGGCAGGCGCAACATGGGCAAAACTGGCCGTCACGGCCCCGGTGATCCTTACCGCGATCGCGGGTGCCTGCCTGCTCGGACGGGCCCTCAACGGGCTAGCGCTCGGCGAAGCAACGGCGGCGCATATCGGTGTCCCGGTCCAGCGCATGAAAAACGCAGCGATCCTTGCGGTCGCGGCCGCAACCGGAGCGGCGGTCGCAATATCGGGCGGCATCGGCTTCATCGGGATTGTTGTGCCTCACCTTCTGCGCATCTCCACCGGACCGGACCACCGGCCCCTGCTGGTCAACGCCGCGCTCTTGGGGGCTATCCTGCTGGTCCTTGCGGACATGATCTCGCGCAACATCATCCCGCCTGCGGAACTGCCCATCGGGATCATCACTGCTGTTCTTGGCGCGCCGGTGTTCCTGTGGATCCTTCTGCGTCAGCGCGGCCTGGTGGATCTCTGAGATGGTGATCGCGCACGGCATATCGGTCGCCCTCGGCCCTTCAGTCATCCTCGACCAGATGACATTTCGCGCCGCACCGGGCAGATTGACCGCCATCGTGGGGCCAAACGGATCGGGCAAGACGACCCTTTTGCGCGCACTCACGGCTGACATACCCTATCGCGGCCGGATCACGCTGAATGGAACAGACATCACCGTCCTGAAGCCGTGGGAACTCGCCGAGATGCGCGCGGTCCTGCCGCAGGCCTCCACCCTCGCGTTTCCCTTCACCGTGCTGGAAGTCGTGCAGATCGGCCTGCACCGCAGCGGGACGGGCGATGCCTATGACGTGCCGATGCGGGCGCTCGCGCAGGTCGGGATGGCGCAATACGCGCACCGCTACTATCAGGAGCTGTCCGGCGGTGAGCAGCAACGCGTGCAGCTTGCCCGCGTGCTGTCGCAGGTCTGGCAGCCATGCCCGAGGGGCAGCACGCGCTGGCTGTTTCTCGACGAGCCTGTCTCCGCGCTCGACATCGCGCATCAATTGCAGGTCATGCAGATCGCCAAGGACTTCGCGGCGGCGGGTGGCGGCGTCGTCGCGGTGATGCACGACCTGAACCTGACGGCCATGTTCGCCGATCAGGTGACGGTGCTCTCGGACGGCAAGACCGCAGCCTCAGGCCCGCCCGCCGAGGTGATAACCGATGACGTGCTCTCACGCGCCTACGGATGCACGCTCCGCGTAGGGCACGCGCCACCGCCCGGCACCCCGTTTTTGCTTCCCCATGCTGCTCGTGCGGCCTTATGATACAACTGAAAGGACACTCAATGTATCTCGCCATGAACCGTTTCACCGTTCCCGTTGAGAACGCCGACGCATTCGAAGCCGTGTGGCTTGGCCGTGACAGCCATCTGAAGGATATGGCAGGGTTTGTCGGTTTTCATATGCTGCGCGGGCCTGAAACCGACGGCAAGATTCTTTACGCCTCGCACACCACATGGGAATCGGAGGAGGCATTTTCGGCCTGGACGAAATCGGAGCAGTTTCGCGCCGCACACCGGGACGCGGGCCAAACCACCAAGCTTTTTGTCGGCCATCCGAATTTTGAAGGTTTCACATCAATCCAGAACATCGCGGCAAAGGAATCCGCCGCGTGATGACGGGCTCAATGACTAAGCGGCAAGATGCCATTTCTCCCCGCTCCGGATCGCGATAGGCATGAAACTCAGCACCAAAGGGCGCTATGCCCTTGTCGCCTTGATGGACGTTGCCTTTCACCAAAGCGCGGGCCCGGTATCCATCAACGAAGTCAGCGGGCGGCAAGACATTTCACTGGCCTATCTCGAGCAACTCTTCGCAAAACTGCGTCGGGCCGGTATGCTGACCTCTTTGCGGGGGCCTGGCGGTGGCTACCAGCTGGCACGGGCACCGGAGCATATCCGCATAGAGGAGATCCTCATCGCTGTGGATGAAACCATCGATGCGCTCACGCCTGGCGCGGGTGCCAGAGGCGGGGTCTCTGGCTCAAGAGAGCAATCGCTTTCGAACCGGCTTTGGGAAGGCCTGAGTGCTCACATTTACGTTTTCCTGCATCGGACAACGCTCTGCGATGTGATGGGAAATGGTCTGGTGCCCTGCCCGGCTATTCCGGCCTTGCGGGAGTTGGAAGACAGCGAAAGCAGAAATCGTTTAACTTCAAAAAACTCACTGTCTCTCCAACAGCAAGGTTCGGATCTCGAAGCCGATTTCACGCTATAGCGGCATCCATCTAATCTGCCACACGACCCCTTACGACTGAGGGCCAGCGCCCAAGCTTGGCTGGGGGGAAGCCGCCTGCGGGGGGAGGGCCGGTGGCTGGCCGGCGGTGCCCATCGGGTATGCTCGGTAGGGTAAGTGATTCAGACTTTCAGGCCGATGCTCTGGACCTATCGTCGGTGCCACACCCCGCGCTTGGCGCAACGGATATGCCTTGAAGTTTGCGCCGGCGGAGCAACTTGCCCGAGTAAGCAGTATTGACGCGTGCTCTGGCAGATGCCTCCATTGCCAAAACATGGGGGATGCTGATGTTCATCAGAAATGCTTGGTATGTGGCCGGTCTCTCGGTTGAGTTTGGGCGCGACATGAAAGCGCTCAGGATCCTGGGCGCGGACGTCGTGATCTTCCGCAGGACGGACGGGTCCGCCGCCGCACTGGAAGACGCCTGCCCGCATCGCAGGGTGCCTTTGTCCATGGGCCGTGTCGAAGGGGATAGAATTGTCTGCGGCTATCATGGCCTGACCTTCGACGGCGCGGGGCGCTGCGTGGCCGCGCCAACCCAGCCGGATGCGATCCCGTCTCGCGCCCGTGTCAAAAGCTACCCGGTCATCGACCGCTACGAATTTCTCTGGATCTGGATGGGCGATGCCGCTCAGGCCGACCCGGCCAAACTCATCGACATCCCCAATTTCTACAACCCGGCCTGGGGCAAAACCGATCCGGGGCATCTCGAAATGGCCTGCAACTACTTGTGGATCATGGAAAACCTGCTTGACCCCAGCCATGTGGCATGGGTCCATGTGACGTCCTTTGCGGGGGGCGGCACCGATGATGTGGCGCTGCAATCGGAGATCACCGACGAAGGCGTGATCGTCTTTCGTTGGATCAATGACCGCCCCGCACCGCCCTATTATGCCCCCCGCCTGAGGTTCACTGGTCATTGCGACCGCAAGCAACACTATGAAGTCAGGATGCCCTCGACCGCGATCAATAAATCCGTCTTTGCCCCAGCGGGGACCGGAGGCGACGACAACGCCCTGCCGGAAGCCGCATTCGTCAATTATTCGTATAATTTCATGACGCCCGTTGACGCCGCGCACACGCGCTACTTCTGGTTTCAGCACCGCAATAGTGACCCCGACAATGAGGCGGTTTCACAGGCCATGTTTGAAGGGGCCGTCAGCGCCTTCAACGAAGACAGGAGAATCCTGGAGGCCGTGCAAAAAGGCATGTCAGATCCCGCTCGACCACACATCAATCTGGGGATCGACGCCGGTGCAATGCGCTTTCGAAAGATGATCGAACGCAGGATCGAAGCCGAACAAGGCGCAGAGCCCGTTTAGGCCACTTTGGAACCAGCCAGAACCGCCGCCATCGTTTCTGTCGTACCGCCCGACCCGTCCGTATCAGCCTTGCTTCGGAGCGTTCAGGTGGCTTGCAGGTCATGTCGGGATATCGCAAACCCCGGGGTGAAGCTCGTGCTGAACGCGACTGAATGGCCATGCGGTGGTCGGGATTGCCGGTAAAGACGGGCTGCCAAGTGAACAAGGGACCGCCGAATATCAAAGGACGTCGACAAACCACAGGTCGTCGCCTGACATCGAGGCAGCCGCCCCGGCAAGAGTTGCAATACTGAATTACAACGAGGTGACAAAAGATGCACGTGTCTGGAAAGCTGAAAGACACGGTCGAACACGTGCAAACGTTCGAGATGACGGACGACCGGCGCGAACGATTGACCCGAGCATGCGGCTGGGCGGCACAAGCAGCACGGCTGGTCGCGCTCCATGGCGGTCTTTCGAAAAAAGTGTCCGAGCCGCGAGCGCGTTCCGCCTAACCGCCGTTGCCATTTGCGGGGCCAATGCAAATGGAGTTGGTCACCGGCCAAGGTTTGACCAAGAGCGTCCTTTCACGGGCGTTGCTGAAATCTCCACGCAGAATTGGGGCACCATCCAGAGAAACTGCCGCTTCCGGCATTCGTGTCCTTTCTCCTTAGGTGCTTGCGACGGCACAACTGTTCCGTTAGTCCGGTAGCTGCTAAAGTTCCAAAGGCAGAGTGTTGATGTCCCTACCCCAGAATTCTGAGATCAAGGAAGACTTGCTGAGAAAAATCAGCGAGCGACGTGCGAAGCTGGGCATCATCGGGATGGGGTATGTGGGTATCCCGCTTGCCGTTGCGGCCGGTTCAGCCGGGTTTCCGGTTCTTGGTTTTGACATACTGGAGGACCGCATCGCGCAATTGAATGCGTGCCAAAGCCCGATTGGACATATTCCCAACAGCGCGTTGCAAGACCTCCAGAAAACCGGGTTTGAGGTCACGGATGATTTTTCCCGGGCGCGCGAATGTGAAGCGCTCATCATTTGTGTGCCGACGCCTCTCGACAAAACCCGTGAACCTGATCTGAGCTTTGTCACGTCGACCATGGACGCCATTCAGCCGCATCTGCGCGCCGGGCAACTGCTTGCGCTGGAAAGCACAACCTGGCCCGGCACTACGGAAGAAGTGCTCAAACCCTATGTTGAGCAAGCGGGCCTCGGGGTCGGAACTGAGTTTTTCCTGGTCTACTCTCCCGAACGCGAAGACCCCGGCAATGCCAACTTCAACACGCACACCATTCCCAAAGTGCTGGGCGGTGATACGGAGAACTGCCGCGATGTGGGTGTGTCGCTTTATGAGGCCTTCATCTCGAAAGTTGTTCCTGTCAGTTCCACCAAAGCCGCCGAAATGACCAAGCTGCTGGAGAACATCCAACGCTCCGTGAACATCGGTCTGATGAACGAGATGAAGGTCGTGGCCGATCAGATGGGACTCGACATCTTCGAGGTCATCGACGCAGCCGCAACAAAACCCTTTGGGTTCACCGCCTATTACCCCGGCCCCGGCATTGGCGGGCACTGCATCCCTATCGATCCGTTCTACCTGACCTGGAAAGCACGCGAATTCGGGCTCCATACCCGGTTCATCGAACTTGCGGGCGAGATCAACGCCTCCATGCCCTCCTATGCCGTGAGCAAGCTGGTGCGTGCGCTCTCCGAGCGTGGCAAGGCGCTGAGCGGCGCCAAGGTACTGGTACTGGGGATTGCCTATAAGCGCGACATCGACGATGTGCGTGAAAGCCCCTCCGTGCTGGTCATGGAGCAACTGCGCGACTGGGGCGCTGAGCTCTCCTATGCCGATCCGAACGTGCCAGTCTTTCCTGTCATGCGGGAGCATAAGTTTGATCTGAAATCCGTCACGCTGACACCGGAGTTTCTGGCCGGTCAGGACGCGGTACTCCTCTTGACCGATCACACCACCTACGACTACGAGATGATCGCGGAACATGCGCCGCTGCTGATCGACACGCGCGGTGTTTATCGACGCATGGGCGTCAATATGCCCACGGCCTGACCAACACTAGCCGCAATTGTAAAGGGTCTCGCCGGATGGGATCGCAGGGGACTGTCGGGTCCAAGCGGAAACAATAAGTGCCAGGATCGGAACCAAGGGCGAGGACGTAGCGCTTCACGAGACCTGCAACGTCTCGCAAAGCATTGTCGATCAGATCCTGGCGACACAGCAATCTGAGTTTATCAACAGCCCGTTACGAGCTTTACCCGGTTTCTCATCTCGCTGCGCTGCCATCCGTAGCAGGCGCTCCCACAAGATCACTGTAAAGCGCCAACAGCTTCTCAGACTGCGCTTGCCAACTGTAGGTTTCCAACAACACCTTTTCGGCTCGAGGCCCCATCAGGTAGTCTGATCGGTTGTCAAACACGTTCTGAAGGGCGGCTGCGATGGACTTGGGGTCGGTCTGATCCATCACCCTGCCGATCCCGAGCCTTTCGACAAACCGCTTCATCTCCGGCAGGTCAGACACACAGATCGGTATCCTCGCAAAGGCCGCTTCGAAAAGCTTATTCGGCATGCAATAGCGATAGCTCAGTGAGGCGTCCTGTATCGGCGCGATAGAGACCGTGGCTGACCTGAGGACTGCCGGCACTTCCCGTGCATCCACGGGTGGCAGCAAGGTCACCCTCTCACGCACCCCGAACTGCTCGGCGAGTGTCAAAAGCCATTTGTCTGCCTTTGGAACCCTGGACCCCAGTGACACAAAATGAGCGGATGGCAACAGCGTCATCGCTTCAAGCAGCTTGTCGATGCCGCGCTGTTCGCCCAGGATCAGCCCTGTGAACACGATCAGGGGCACGTCTTCGGCCAACCCTGCCATTTCGCGGATTGTCCTGACCTCCGATCCGGTCCCACCGGACGCTCCCGCGTCAACCTCGGGCGCATTCATGATGATCGTCGGCGCAGGACCCGGAAATCTCTCGGCGTAGAGCTCTCCGATGCCATCAGAGACAGTAATTATCCTGCTGACGTGCGCAAAACAATCGTCCTCCAGAAACTCCGGAAGGCGCAGTGCACCCTTGTCCATTTTCGACGCGCGTGCAGGCTCGTATTCATGGGCATCATAAACCAGCGGCACACCCAGTTTTCTGGAGAGCATCACCCCGGCTGGCAGACAATAGAGGTCATGCGCGTGCACGGCCTTTACTTTCTCCGCTGTATCAAGCGCGGGGAAATTCGACGCAAAAGCGATGGACTCCGCCT
The DNA here is from genome assembly GCA_039196345.1 of Pseudomonadota bacterium. Classification (GTDB taxonomy): domain Bacteria; phylum Pseudomonadota; class Alphaproteobacteria; order Rhodobacterales; family Rhodobacteraceae; genus Roseobacter. Next base: position 40,815 of record JBCCUU010000004.1, read on the forward strand.
GAAAGAGCTGTCGACGAAGATTTCGGTATGAAACAAGATCAACACCGCGCGCCTGAGTGCCCGCCTCACTTGCGGCGTTGCCGGCCGGAACTCTCAAATATCTCAGACGCAAATTGAGATAGAAATACTCAAACATCCGCCGTCGCCGCTCAGATCCCGAGCTTCGCTTGAAGTAGAGCGATTGTGCCCGGTCGATGACATTTGGACCAAACCTCTTTTCAAGAAACGGACGGGCGTTTTCCAAACGCTCACAGGCAGCAGCATAGGGCAGATAGCGCCGGGCAATTTCGTCTCGAGAGCGTTTCAGAAATGTCATCTCCTCAAACGCTTCACGTGTAACGCCGCTGGGGTGATAGCATCGAAAACGTGTGATCTCTACGCCATCGATATCGTCGTGTTGCGGCATACCCTTGGACCAATCGCAAAACACATGTACCTTGTAACCGGCCTTTTGGAGCACCCGTGCCTGTTTGAGAACACGCGGGTCGGCGGTGATCTCATGGTATGTCAGACTGATTATTTTGCCTTGGCTTTCCGACATCTCGCGTATCCTGTTCTTACCCCGGTGTATCGTTGAGCCGCAAAGACTTCAGGACGGCGATGACCTTGTCCTGGTCTGCCTCGGTCAGATAGGGGCTCATGGGAACACTGAAAACGCGGGCGGCGGCGATCTCACTGTTTTTCAGACCCTTGGGGTCACACGGAAAGTCGCGATAGGCTGTCTGCTGATGCAAGGGCTTCGGATAATAAATGGCGGAGGGAATCCCCGCGTCCCCGAGGGCCGCCTGCACACGGGCGCGCTGTGCTTCAGAGCCCACCCGGATCGTGTACTGCGCCCATGTTGATCTCAGGTCGTCAGGGATCTGCGGCACGATGAATTGCTCGGACAGGGCAGCGGTGTATCGTCTTGCGATGCTGTCGCGCTTCTCAAGCTCATCACCGTAGATCGCCAGCTTCTCCAGCAGAATTGCCGCTTGCAGCGTATCCAGCCGCGAGTTCATGCCAACGCGGACGTTGTCGTATTTCTCGGTGCCTTTGCCGTGCACGCGGTAGCTGTCGATGACCGCCGCAATCTCCGGATCATCGGTAAAGATCGCCCCCCCGTCCCCATAGCATCCAAGCGGTTTCGCGGGGAAAAAGGACGTGGTCGTGATGTCGCCAATACTGCCGGTCACCTGACCTTTGTACCGCGCACCCCAGCCTTGCGCGCTGTCGCAGATCAAGGCCATTCCTTCGGATTTGGTAACTTCGGTAATCCTGTCATAGTCCGCAGGCCGTCCAAAAAGATCAACCGGCATCACGGCAGCAGGTCGCAGCCCCATTTGACGGGCCACTCCCACGGCGTTCTGCAAGCTTTCCACCGACATATTGTAGGTTTCGAGGTCAATGTCGACGAACACAGGCGTCGCGCCAACGAAGGGGACAACTTCTGCCGAAGCTGCAAAGGTGAAGGACGGCACGAACACCGCATCGCCTGAGCCGATGTTCAGCGCCATCAGCGCCAGTTGCAGCGCATCGGTCCCGTTCGCGCAGCTGATGCAATGCATGGCCCCGCAGAAGGCCGCGAGTCCGTCTTCCAGCTCAGCAACTTCCGGTCCCATGATGTAGTTGCCATGATCCAGCACGGCGGCGATGCGCGCGTCGATGCGCTGCCGGATACGCTGCTGCTGTGCTGCAAGGTCGATGAATTGCATGTTCTAGCCCGATACCAGAGAAAGACGTTCGTGCTCTTCTACATAGGTTTCGCCCGTGCGCGGGCAGACAAGGTCCGGCCCCAGCCGGTCCCCGCTGCGGCTCACCCACCCGATCCGGCGCGCCGGAATGCCCGCCATCAAGGCATGCTCCGGTACGTCGCTGGTCACCACCGCACCCGCGCCGATCATGCAGTAAGCCCCAAGCGTGTTGCCGCAGACAATCGTGGCGTTTGCCCCGACGGTGGCACCAAAGCCCACACGCGTCTCGGCAAACTCCTCCTTGCGTTCCACATGGGCCCGCGGGGTCAGCACATTGGTAAAGACGCAGGAGGGGCCGCAAAAGACGTTCTCCTCTAGGATCACACCTTTGTAGAGGGCCACGTTGTTCTGGATTTTGCAGCCGTCCCCAATCGTCACATTTGGGCCTGCCATGACGTTCTGACCCAAAACGCAGTTCTTGCCGATTGTGGTGCCGGGCAGAACATGCACGAAATGCCAGATCTTTGTCCCGGCCCCAATGCTCACGGGCGCGTCCACATAGGCGCTTTCGTGCTGGAAATAATCAGCTTCGCTCATGCACCGATCACCTTGCGCAGATCGGGGTGTTGTTCGCCCTTTTGCGGCTCCAGCGGAGCGTTGCGGATGTCACTGACCAGCTCGATGGACGGGCGTACGACTTCGAGGCCAAAGCCTTCGCCATCCAGCACACCCTGGTAACTGGCGGTATGCAGATCGGTGAACCCTCCGGAGAACTCGATCTCCTCCCCGTCTATGGTGATCGACCGATGCGTCGTTTGCCCATCGGGCGTATGGGCGGGCAGATGAGTGCGATTGATGGACAACACCCACCGGACACGCGCCTGCTGGAACTCCAGATACCCGGCGGAGGCATCCGCTGCCCTGTGGTGCACGACGGAGGATTTGATCGGCCCGAAGACAAACGACAGCATGTCATAAAAATGAACACCGATGTTTGTGGCAATCCCGCCGGATTTGCCGATATCGCCTTTCCAGGAGGCATGATACCAGCTGCCACGGGACGTGAAGTAGCCCAGGTCGACGTCATACATGCGGTCCGCTGGCCCGTTTGCAACCTTTTCCTTCAACGCCCTGATCGCCGGATGCAGGCGCAGTTGCAGGATCGAGTTGATCCTGTGGCCCGTTTCCTTCTCCAGCGCGATCAGCTGGTCCAGTTCTGATGGCTCCAGAACCAGCGGCTTTTCACAGATTGCATCCGCGCCGGACCGCAGCGCAAAGCTCATGTGCGCCTTGTGCAGGTAGTTGGGCGAGCATATGCCCACGTAGTCGATCTGCTCGCCGCGCGACTGCCGCGCATAGACTTCGGTTTCGAATTGCTCAAACTCGGTGAAGAAAGCGGCATCGGGGAAATGGCTGTCCATGATGCCCACGCTGTCGTTCAAATCATAGGCGATGGTCAGGACACCGCCGGTTTCCTTGATCGCCTTCATATGGCGCGGCGCGATGTAGCCAGCGGCGCCGATCAGGGCGTAGTTTTTGTTCATACTTCCGACTCTTACGTGGGTGGCAATGGGATGTCGCCGCAACCTAGGCGAAGGGCTGAATGATGTCTAGGACACCACCGGCGATGATGCCGCATCTGCACGACAGCCTGAGGGCCTGTGGCCCCCTGGCGTTTGCTACCCGCTAGAAAGCAGGCTGGGTTGCGCGGGGACGCTGGATCAGGATGACGCCCAAAAGCAGCAACAACGCCGGGATAAAGAACCACTCCTTGGCCATGCGGTCATTTTCCAGCTGCACCTGCGTGATCGTCACCGGAACATCGCCATAATAGTCATATTCGTTGCCCAGTGTCTCGAAGAACGGCGTGCCCGGGAACGGCTCATCAAGCTGAAGGGCTTCTTCGTCCAGCAGGGAAAGCCCCTGCGCGTCCAGCGCGCCCGTTGCATCGCCCGGCACCGTGGGGATGACAATCGTGGTCGTGCGCACCTCGCCCGTGTCAAAGTCCGGTCCGGACACCACAAGGCGCGCCTCGGCGGGTTCCGGGGTTTCCGACAGCAGGGCCATGACCGCCGGGCCTTCGGCAACCGTGTATTTCTCGCTCACCTGATCGAGCAGGAAGTCCGGCCGGAAGAGCATGAAAGCGATCACCAGCAGCGTCGCACTTTCCCATTTGCGTGACTTGGCAAAGAAATACCCCTGCGTGGCCGCAGCAAAGATCAGCATCGCGATCAGCGAGATGGCAAAGACCATCACCGCCTTGGCAAAGCCCACGTCGATCAGCAAAAGGTCGGTGTTGAAGATGAACATGAAGGGCAGCAATGCCGTCCGGATGTCATAGGCAAACCCCTGCACCCCTGTCTTGATCGGATCGCCCCGACTGATGGCCGCCGCCGCATAGGCCGCCAGCCCCACCGGCGGCGTATCATCGGCCAGAATGCCGAAATAGAAGACGAACATATGCACCGCGATCAAAGGCACAATCAGCCCCGACTGCGCGCCGACAGAGACGATCACCGGTGCCATCAATGACGACACGACGATGTAGTTCGCCGTGGTCGGCAGCCCCATCCCGAGGATCAGTGACAGGATTGCGACAAGGACCAGCAGGATAATCAGGTTGCCCCCTGCAATCGTCTCGATCACTTGTCCGATGACCTGATGCGCGCCCGTCAGGCTGATGGTGCCCACGATGATCCCCGCCGCGCCGGTGGCCACGCCAATGCCGATCATGTTGCGCGCCCCGAGGATCAGACCGTTTACGAAGTCCGCCCAGCCGTTGCGGAAGGAGGCAAAGCCGCGATCCGCATCGCTGCGTTGGCTGGCGGAGCGGAAGAACGCCTTGATTGGCCGGTGCGTGAGCGCCACGATAATCATGAATATCGTCGCCCAAAAGGCAGAGAGCGCGGGCGACAGACGGTCCAACGTCTCGGTGCGCACCATGAGGTTCCACACAAGGATGAAAATCGGCAGGGCAAAGTAGAGCCCCCCAAAAAGCGTCGGCGTGAGCCGTGGCGCTTCCAGCGGGCCTTCGGGATCATCCATCTCGATGTCCGGGAAACGCGACGCCACATAGAGCAGGATCAGATACAGCACGGCCACGATGCCGACGGCTGCGTAAACGCTCTCTCCCATCATGGGTTCGAGCACCGTCCGAATGCCGATCATGACAAAAGTGCAGGCCGCCAGGAACAGAAATCCCGACAGGAACAGCAGAAGGATCATCAGCGGACCGATATGCCGACCGGGTTTATGCAGCCCCTTCATCTGCATCTTCAGCGCTTCCAGATGCACGATGTAGAGCAGCGCGATATAGCTGATGACCGCGGGCAGGAAAGCGTGCTTGATGACTTCGATGTAAGGGATATTGACGTATTCCACCATGAGGAAGGCCGCGGCCCCCATCACCGGCGGCGTCAATTGACCGTTGGTGGAAGAGGCGACCTCGACCGCCCCGGCCTTCTCCGCCGGGAAGCCGATCCGCTTCATCAGCGGGATGGTGAATGTCCCCGTGGTCACGGTATTGGCGATGGAGCTGCCCGAGATCATGCCCGTCATCATCGACGACAGGACCGACGCCTTCGCCGGCCCCCCGCGCAGCGCGCCCAGCAGCGCGATGGCGACCTTGATGAACCAGTTGCCCCCGCCTGCCCGGTCGAGCAAGGCCCCAAAGAGAACAAACAGGAAGATCATCGAGGTCGAGACCCCCAGGGCCACCCCGAAGACCCCTTCGGTCTGCATCCAGTAGTGCCCCAGCGCCTTGCTGAGCGAGGAGCCGCCGTAGTTGGTGATATTTCGGGCCCATTCCGAATAGCCGCCAAAGAAGGCAAAGGCGATGAAGCAGCTCGCGATGATGACCAACGGCAAGCCGAGAGAGCGGTAGACGGCAATCAACAGCACGATCATGCCGGTGGCGGAGATGATGATGTCCGTACTGTTCCAGAGCCCGGGCCGGTCCGCGATCTGAAAGCGGAAGGCCACAAGGTAGAGACAGCAGGCAACGCCGAGGATCAGCAGAACCCAATCATAGACCGGTATACGGTTCTTGGGCGAGGATTTGAAAAGCGGGAAAGCCAGCGTCGCCAGCATGATCGCAAAGGCCAGATGCACAAAACGTGCCTGTGCGACAATGTTCGCGAACAGGCTGATGCCCGTGGCCTGCGCCACGATGCCGGGCAGTTTCGAGGCAATGTAAAGTTGGAAAAGTGACCAGACGATGCAGGTCCCAATGATGAGGTTTGCCTGCCACTGCGCCGCTGGCGCGCGGGCCCCTGTGTCGGCTTCTGCGACCATGTCATCGGCACTGGGTGCGGCATTGGATTGTTCAGTCATCGGACCCCCCTAATCTTCTTCTTTACCTTGCAAAGGCAAAAGCGCCCGGCTGAACCGGGCGCTTCGTTTGGTTTCGTGTTATTCGATGAGGCCAAGCTCTTTGTAGGCTTTTGCCGCACCGTCATGCAGGGGAGCGCTCAACCCGTCCTTGACCATCTCTGCCGGATCGAGATTGGCGAAGGCAGGATGCAGTCCACGGAAATCGTCGATGTTCTCCATCACAGCTTTCGCAACCACATAGACGGTGTCTTCAGGGATTGTCGCCGATGTCACGAACGTGGCACCCACACCAAAGGTCGTGGTGTCGCCATCGGTGCCCTTATACATGCCGCCCGGAATGGTCGCCACGCGGTAGAACGGGTTGTCCGCGACAAGCTTTTCGACCGGCTCACCGGTGACAGATACCAGCCGCGCGTCACAGGTTGTCGTGGCTTCCTTGATCGCGGCGGCAGGGTGACCGATGGTATAGATCATCGCGTCGATGTTGCCGTCGCACAGCTGCTTGGCCATCTCGGAGCCCTTGTATTCAGTTGCCAGCGCAAGATCATCCATGCCGATGCCAAACGCCTCCATCACGACTTCCATCGTGGCGCGCTGACCGGAACCGGGGTTGCCCACGTTGACGCGCTTGCCCTTGATGTCCTCAAACCCTTCGATACCGCTGTCGCCACGAACGATCAGCGTAAAGGGTTCAGGATGCACGGAGAATACCGCGCGGATGTCCGGGAAGGCCGCGTCGCCTTCGAACTTCGAGGTCCCATTATAGGCATGGTACTGCCAGTCGGACTGCGCCACGCCGAACTCAAGCTCGCCGCCCTTGATGGTGTTGATGTTATAGACAGAGCCACCGGTCGATTCCACCGCACAGCGGATGCCATGCTCCTTGCGGGACTTGTTCACCAGACGGCAAATCGCACCGCCGGTCGGATAGTAGACCCCGGTGACACCGCCCGTCCCGATCGAAATGAATTCCTGCGCCACGGTCATGGACGCTGCGGTCATCGCGCCCAAAAGGACCGTGCCGCCGAGTTTCAGTCTTGAAAACATGTGTTTCTCCCATTTTTTTCGGTTTTTCGCGACCTGATACGTTTCAGGCGCAGTCTTTTCTCTTCGACATCGCGGGTCGAAGTTGGTGTGCCCACTGCGCACCAGGCAGCAAACAGAGTGTCCGGCGACATATGCCCTGCCTATCAGAACTCTGATCCGAACGCCCTCAACCTGCACGATAATCACTTGATACCCATATGCAAGTCTGTGTGCTGCCGGAATAATCAGCGTCTTTGCCCATTGCCGAGGCGCATTGTTTCCTGTAACCGGGCTTCCCTGAAAACGGCTTTCCACAGCAGACCGAGGCGACTTGACCAAAGGGGTCACGACGTGCCACGCAAAACCACGACATTGCCCCGGCATCTCGAAAGGCGTTCGCCATGAGCCACGTATTTCCCCGCAATTCCAAGTCGCCCCCGCCTTTGGTGCAACGCGGGGACGGACCATACCTGATTGATACGAATGGGAAAAAGATTCTCGACTGTGGGGATGCGGCGGTCTCCTGTCTTGGGCACAGCGACACCTATGTCATGCGCGCCATCAAATCCCAGCTCGACAAGGTGGCCTTTGCCCACACCGGGTTTTTCACCTCTCATCCGGCAGAGGCCCTGGCGGACAAGCTCATCACCCATGCGCCCCCGGGGCTGGAGCGTGTCTATTTCGTCTCTGGCGGATCGGAGGCGATGGAAGCCGCTTTGAAACTGGCACGACAGTATTATCTGGAGATCGGCCAGCCTGACCGGCACCGGATCATCGCGCGGCACCAAAGCTACCACGGCAATACGCTTGGCGCACTGGCCACGGGCGGGAACGCCTGGCGTCGACAGCAGTTTGCGCCGATGCTCATTGATGTAACCCACGTCGCCCCCTGTTACGCCTATCGCGGCAAGGCCGACGGCGAAACAGACGCAGGGTATGTCAAGCGGCTCCTCGCTGAAATCGAAGACGAAATCCAAACCTTTGGCCCTGAGACAGTGATGGGGTTTGTGGCGGAGCCTGTTGTCGGTGCGACCCTGGGCGCGGTTCCGGCGCTGGAGGGCTATTTCAAGGGCATTCGCGAGATTTGCGACCGGCATGGTATCCTGCTGATCCTGGATGAGGTGATGTGCGGCATGGGGCGCACGGGCACGCTCTTTGCCTGCGAACAGGACAGCATCAGCCCCGACATCTGCGCCATCGCCAAGGGTCTCGGCGCGGGGTATCAGCCCATTGGTGCCATGCTCTGCAGCAAAGCCATCCATGATGCGATTGAGCAGGGGTCCGGCTTTTTCCAGCACGGTCATACCTATCTGGGCCACCCGGTTGCCTGTGCGGCAGCGCTGGCGGTGCTGGAGCGGTTGATGGATCAGGGGATTCAGGAGCGTGTGACCCCGATGGGCGATCTTTTGCGCAACTTGCTGAACGAACGCCTCGGGCAGCATCCCCATGTCGGGGATATTCGCGGGCGCGGGCTGTTTCAGGCCGTGGAACTTGTCGCCGACAGAGCCACGAAAGAGCCATTTGATCCCGAGGCCAAAACCCATGCGAAGATCAAGAAAGCCGCATTCGAGGAAGGGCTGATCTGTTACCCCATGGGCGGCACCATCGACGGACGCCGGGGCGACCACATCCTCCTCGCGCCGAGTTTCATCGTCTCGGAGGCCCAGGTGGAAGAACTGGTCAAAAAGCTGGACCGCGCCATCTGTTCGGTGGTCTGACTTCGGCAGGTTTGACAGGGCCAAGGCAATTTGGCCCAAGGCTTCGGCATCGCGAGGATGCCGGGGTTCATCTGACCCATGCAGTTTCGCGATCCTCGGACCGGGTTCCGGCCCGTGCACCTCTGACACCCTAAACCTTGGTCCGCATATTCCATTCAGTCGGATACGATTTGGACTTATGCCCCTAAAGCCAAAATCCAGCAGCGAACAGGCTTATGTGACACTGCTCGCCGAGATACGCGCAAGGCATTTTGCGCCCGGTGAGAGGCTGCGCGGGTCCAACGTGCGCACCTTGAGCCTGATCTACGCGACGCGGATTTTGGTGATTGTCGTCACACTTGTAACCCTGTCCGGCGGCCTGCATCATCGTCCACCTGCTGAGGCAATATGGTCTGCACAGTTTTTCATCGACATGGGAATTGGCTGCAAATACGCCGGCATCACCCTACCGGAAATCCGGAAGGTTCCGGTCGCTGGTTTGGGCTTTTGCGGCATCCTGATTGTGCTGACCGTCCTTTTTGTCGAATCTGTGTGCAGCCTGGGTCTCGCCCCCGGACTGGAAGCGCTTTTGTCTTTCGCGCCGGGCGGACAGGCAGAACTGACGGTGCTGGCCCTGATTGTCGGCGCAGCCCGTAGCCATTCCGCCGCGCTGTTGTCGGATCGGATGATATTCTCCAAAGGCCGCAACTTGTAATTCAGCTACTCGGGTGGGCGTGCCCGGCTTTTTGTATTTCAGGGCGATCTTTCTCGCGCAAAAGTGGAAGTGATTCGGCGAGCTCTACCTAGAAACCTTCTCAAATTTGCAAACAATTGTTCTAAAATGGGCACTTTGTTGCAACCCGTGCGTGAACTCAGCAAGAACTAACTTTACCTAACCTACTGTAAATAAATCATTAACCAATTTCCGTCAGTTTTATCGCGATCCTGTGACTTGAAAAACAAGGGCCCTTGGCAATATCTCAGTGCCACGAGTTTTTGTTTAGTAGGTGTGAATATGTTGCGATCAATCGCCCTGGCGGGCGCAGTTTCGGCTTTGGTATCAATGCCCGTAATTGCAAGTACAATCCCTGGAAATATCACTGCGACCATCGCTGCGCCCGAAGGGTGCGCGCAGACGGAAACCTTCGTCTGCGACGGCGGCGGTACAGACAGCCTGAAGTGGGGCAGTGGAAACTGGAAGAAGCACACGGTCGACGGTACAAATCCGTCGGTCCTGACGGTCTCCGGTGGCCCGTTCAGCATCGCGAGCCCTGGCCGCGTGACCCTGGGCACGATCACCTGGTTGAACATGGCGACATGGTATACCGGTGGTGTCTGGGATAGCACGATCACCTTTGAACTGGGCACCCCCTCCAGTTCTGTCAACATTGATTTCACGATCGACAACACCGCGGATGCGACAAACAAACCCCGCGTGAACAACAAATCCGGTCAGCATCCGGATGCTATCACGCTGACGGCGAGCCCCCTCGCATCCCCATTGGACCTCGGTAACGGGCTGCTCCTGTCAGGCCTGTCCTTCGGCCTCATCGATGCGGGCACCCCAGGGCAGGATGCGTCGGCCTGGTTTTGGAACTACGGCAAGGGTAAATGGGAACGTCGCACCTACGAAGGTCTTGAATGGGGCAGCAAATTCGACCCTGAAACGGGCCTTTGGGAAAACCGCGAAGGTGGAACCTCCATCTTGCAGGTTTACGGAAACGTGGAGCCCGCACCCGACATGTCCGCTGTTCCGTTGCCGGCTGGCGTGTGGTTGTTGCTCAGCGGTTTGGGCGGCGCATTCATGATCGGCCGCCGCCGCAGGGCTGCATAGTCCGGAACCATCGAGACTGCGCCAGGAAAAGACCCACGATAGCGGTCCCGAACCTGGCCTCGCGTAAGTGCAAGCGCTCCCAAGCCTTACGCTGAACTGGGTATCACGGGGTTGGGGAGCAAGGAAGTTGGATAGAAAAATGAAGACCACGATTCCTCAGAGTGCAAGTCTGATCGCAGCCGCGATCTTTGCCGTCGCACTGTCTTCTGCAAGCGAGGCCCAAGCTCAATCCGGGTTGTTCGGCTCACAGGAAGTCAAACGCTGGGACATGTGTGACTGGAGAAAAATCCCTGACGGCGTTCTGGCACGGATCGAACGCCGCAGCGACTACGAAGACATCTTGCGACGCATGTTCAATTCCTGCCCTGACGCGGCGCTGGCCCTGACGGATCGGCCCACTGCCTCAACGTCGGACAGAGACATGAGAGACGACCAGAGAGGCCGCGAAAGAGACGGTGACGGGCCGAGTGAGGGTCCGGGAAATGACGGACCAGCGGGCGATGGCCCCGGTGGTGAAGGCCCGGGAAATGACGGGCCTCCAAACGGCGGGCCGCCCAGCGACAACCCACCCCCGACCGCATAAGCCATGATTTTGTCCAGAGGCACCAAAGGCCTCTGGACGACTCATTCTCGAAAACCCGTGGGTCGGCTGGCGGGCGTTGTTTTTATAGTCGAGCCTATCTGGAAGCAGTTGGCCGATCTTGTATCACCCCGCCTGCCAGAACAGCATCCCATCGGGTGAGCGCTTTGGGGTTTTGAAGCTTCAGAAAGGTATATCCCGTCTGCTTCCACGGCTTGATCTTGTTGGTCAGGTTGTCCAGCACAAGGTCGCCCCGGCTTGTGCGCATCACCAGCACCGCGTGGCTTCTCAGCCGCTTGTCCAGCACCGTTGCGATCAGGAGCGCTTGCGACGGAATACCCCTTTCCACGAGGAGCTTCTTTTTCAGCAGCACAAGATCTTCGCAGTCGCCGCCACGGCGCGTTGGCAATGCCCAGTGCTCCTCAACACCATATTGTTTCAGATCCTCGATCTCGCGCACCTGCCGATTGACCGATCTGTTGATCTGATTTGCGAGTGCCAGTTTCTTTTCTCCCGACACGCTGCTTTGACCGGATGCACGACACACCCACGCATACCGATTGCAGATGCCTGCAAATCCCGCGGGTGCGTGTATCGCCTTTTGCGCCTTTAGAAACGCCCCGCCCGTGTTTGCAGACGCCGCAGGCGCGACCGTCATAATGGCAAGGAGTATCCCTGCAAGCATTGCCGGAACTTTCGTCTTGCGGGCGGTTACAAAACACCCGCTCGATCCTGCTGTTCTATCAAAATTCATTCTGTTCAAAAGCGTTAAAAATCTCTGCATACCAACCACCGCTGCCCAACATTAACGATAATGAATAGAAGATCAAATCAGGGCGCAGACGTGCTGCAATTGTGACGGACAGAAGGCGTTGCCGCTCAAAGAGGCTTAAACTGCACCCAGAACCCTTGAAAAAGCACGTTTTCCGCCATCTTCCGGGCAGAATTCACCAACTTGAGCCACGATGCATTTCTTGCCAAAAGACCCGCCGATCGCAGCCAATTCCAGCTCCAGATCAAGCAGATACCCAAAAAATGCGCGTGGGTTTACCGATTCGAGTCGAGTGATCTGTCCGGAAGTGGGCCCTTTGGAGTAAGGAAAAACTGTGACAAAACCGGGACAGACGCTGCCCCAATCGCACGTGCATCAATGCCCACCTGACCGGTGAGGATTTCAGGCAGGATAAGCCCCCTGCTGTCTTCGCGCGGCAAATAGTATCTGACACGCTCCACCAGCCGCTCCTTGACCTCGGCAGGGCAATACCCATCAAGCACCACCGCTTCAAAATCAATGACCGCGCAGACAGAGACACAGGCCTGAGCAATCGCATGCGCCGCCGCATCGACCCATGCCGCAACCTCATCTTCGAAATTCGACCAATCCTGCGGCAACGTCCAGAGATCGCGCGGATCAAATCCCGCAGCCTGCAATTTGGATTCCAGCAAGTGAATTGAAGCGACATCCAGCAATTGCCGGGTCTGGCCGGATTTGTCACCAACCCGCAGCGGGCCAAAGGCACCTGCGTTGCCAAGGGTGCCTTCATAAACAGCCTGGTTCAGGACGACCCCACCCCCGATGAAGGTCGAGACAAAAAAATATGCGTAATTCTGCAACGCCCGCCCCGCGCCATAGACGTGTTCTGCCCAGCAAGCGCTGGTTGCGTCATTCATCATGAATACCGGCAAATCCGAAAACCTGGCGATCTCGTTGGGAAAGGAAATATCTTTCCACGACAGGAACTCGGCAGCCGTCTCCCCGTCGGTGTCACCCCATTTCCAGATCTCGAACGGGACGGCGACCCCAATGCCGCAAAGCCGGGCCGCGCCCTCGGGTCCCAGGGCCGCGACGGCCTCCGCATAACTGCGTTCAAGGAAATCGAAAATCGGCCCGGGCAAGGCAATGTCGTATCTCAGGTGGGACTTGTACAGGACATGACCGCACAAATCCGTTAAGAACAGATCGCTGCTGCGGCGCCCGATCTTGCAGCCAACTGACATCACGCCCCGGGGGTTCAGCGCCATCGGTACGGACGGTTTACCCACCCTCCCCTTTACCGGATCGCCCTTGATCAGCAACCCGTCCCCTTCAAGCTTTCGCAAAATCACGGAAACGGTCTGCGCAGAAAGATCGGTCCGCCGCGCGATTTCGCTGCCCGGCAGGTCGCCGCTGCGTTGCAACAGAGACAGAATGAGGCGTTCGTTATGATTCCGAACCCCTCTCTGGTTCACGCCATTTTGCAACTGGGCAAGCCCTCCGCGCGTTTCCATCGTGTCAGCTTTTCTTGCCGACCGGCAATACGGTGCCTGCCTCGGATTAATAAATCAAGTTTATTTATTAATTGACATCCGCTCGGAATCGCCTCACCTTCGCGGCCCAGACACGACCGTTGCGGTTGTGCACAGGATATGTATGGGAGGACCTCATGAAGAAACTAATTGCGGGAACAGCACTGGGCTTGATCGCGTCGGCCAGCGTGGCAATGGCAGAAGATGTCTCTGCGTGCCTCATCACCAAGACGGATACCAACCCGTTCTTCGTGAAAATGCGTGAAGGCGCCTCAGCAAAGGCGGAAGAACTTGGCATTGAGCTGAATTCCTACGCAGGCAAGGTCGACGGCGACCACGAAACCCAGGTGGCGGCCATCGAGACCTGTATCGCCAACGGGGCCAAAGGGATCCTCCTCACCGCATCCGACACCTCCTCCATTGTTCCAGCCGTGCAACAGGCGCGGGATGCGGGGCTTCTGGTGATCGCGCTCGACACGCCGCTTGAGCCGATCGACGCGGCAGACATGACATTTGCGACCGACAACTTCCTCGCGGGGGAGTTGATCGGCAAATGGGCCGCTGCTGCTCTGGGCGACGCTGCAGCAGACGCACGTATTGCCACGTTGGACTTGGCAGTAAGCCAGCCTACGGTCGACGTCCTCCGGAACCAGGGGTTTCTGCAAGGCTTCGGCATCGACCTCGCGGACCCCAACGTGATCGGGGATGAAAGCGACCCGCGTATTGTCGGCAGCGATGTCACCCAAGGCAACGAGGAAGGCGGGCGCCGCGCGATGGAGAACCTGCTCGCGAAGGATCCGATGATCAATGTTGTCCACACCATCAACGAGCCTGCGGCTGCGGGCGCCTACGAAGCGCTGAAGGCGATTGGCCGTGAAAACGACGTACTGATCGTTTCCGTCGACGGCGGGTGCCCCGGTGTCAAGAACGTGGCCGATGGTGTGATCGGCGCGACATCGCAGCAGTATCCGCTGCTGATGGCCTCCAAGGGCATCGAGGCAATCGCGGCCTGGGCCAAAGATGGCACCAAGCCGGAAGCCACTGAAGGCAAGTCCTTCTTTGATACCGGTGTGGCCCTCGTCACAGACAAGCCCGCAGACGGTGTCGAGAGCATCGACACCGCCAAAGGCACCGAGCTTTGCTGGGGCTAAGCCGCCCGTAACAACAAGCAAACCACAACACACTCAGAGGGCGGCCCTTCCGCCGCCCTCTGGTCTTGAGCCAACCACCCCACCGGTTCACGCCCATGGAGCGACAAATGTCCAATTCTGATAACTACGAAGCCGCAGCCTCCAAGGCCGCCTCGGAAGTTGCGTCGTTTGAAGACGACAACAAGGGCTTTGTCGGCCGGTTTCACCACGCCCTGCACACAACGCCCGCCCTCGTTCCGCTGATCGTACTTCTGGCCTCGATTGCCATTTTTGGCGTCTTGCTGGGCTCGAAGTTCTTTTCACCCTTCGCGCTGACACTGATCCTGCAACAGGTGCAGATCGTGGGGATCGTTGCGGCGGCCCAAAGCCTCGTTATCCTGACCGCCGGGATCGACCTGAGCGTGGGCGCAATCGCGGTGATTTCCTCGGTTGTGATGGGGCAGTTTACGTTTCGATACGGCGTCCCGGTCGAGGTCGCCATCGCTTGTGGTCTGACTTTTGGCACGCTGATCGGGGCCTTGAACGGCTGGCTGGTCGCTGCCATGAAGCTGCCGCCCTTCATTGTCACCCTGGGCATGTGGCAGATCGTGCTGGCGGCCAATTTCCTCTATTCCGCAAACGAGACCATCCGCAGTCAGGACATCGCTGAACAGGCACCGCTCTTGCAGTTGATGGGGGCCAAATTCAATGTCGGCGGGGCCGTGTTCACCTTTGGCGTGGTCTTCATGTTGCTGCTGGTTCTGGTGTTGGCCTACGCGCTCAAACACACCGCCTGGGGGCGGCATGTGTACGCGGTAGGCGACGACCCGGAAGCAGCAGAGCTTTCAGGGGTCAACGTCAAGAAGACCCTGATTTCCGTCTATGCGCTTGCGGGACTGATCTGTGCCTTCGCCGGATGGGCCCTGATCGGGCGCATCGGCTCGGTGTCACCCACCTCCGGCCAGTTGCTGAACATCGAAAGCATCACGGCGGTGGTGATCGGGGGCATCTCGCTGTTCGGAGGGCGCGGCTCGATCCTTGGCACCTTCTTTGGCGCGCTGATCGTGGGGGTCTTCACGCTGGGGCTGCGGCTTCTCGGGGCCGATGCGCAATGGACGTTCCTGCTGATCGGCTTGCTCATCATCGCCGCCGTCGCTGTGGATCAATGGATCAGAAAGGTAGCCGCATGATGGAACCGATCTTGAAAGGCCGTGGGCTGGTTAAGCGCTATGGCAAAGTCACCGCCCTCGACCATTGTGATTTCGATTTGATGCCCGGCGAGATTCTGGCCGTGATCGGCGACAATGGCGCAGGCAAGAGTTCCCTGATCAAGGCGGTGTCAGGCGCTGTGATCCCCGATGCGGGAACAGTTGAACTGGAGGGTAAACAGGTCAGCTTCTCGTCACCGATCGAGGCGCGGGAAGCCGGTATCGAAACGGTGTACCAGACACTGGCCATGTCCCCTGCCCTGTCTATCGCGGACAACATGTTCATGGGCCGCGAGTTGCGAAAGCCGGGACTTCGGGGATCGCTCTTGCGGCAACTGGACCGCAAACGCATGGAAGAGATCGCGCGTGAGAAGCTGTCGGAACTGGGTCTGATGACCATCCAGAATATCAATCAGGCGGTTGAAACGCTCTCAGGCGGTCAACGACAGGGTGTTGCGGTGGCGCGCGCCGCTGCCTTCGGCTCCAAGGTCATCATTCTCGATGAACCCACGGCGGCCCTGGGCGTCAAGGAAAGCCGCAAGGTGCTTGAACTGATCCAGGACGTGAAGAGCCGCGGTATCCCGATCATCCTCATCAGCCACAACATGCCGCATGTGTTTGAGGTGGCAGATCGCATTCACGTGCACCGTCTGGGGAAGCGGTTGTGTGTGATCGACCCCAAGGAGCATTCCATGTCGGATGCCGTGGCCTATATGACCGGCGCAAAAGTGCCCGGCGAGGCGCATGCAGCTTGAGGAAGCCCTGGCGGCGGTCGTGGCAGAGGTTGAGCGCCTACCGCGTCCTGACACCCGCCGATTGATCGCCATCGCCGGCCCCCCTGCCAGCGGAAAATCGACTCTTGCCGAGGTCCTCGCCGAAACCCTGCCCGACGCCTGTGTCGTTCCCATGGATGGGTTTCATCTGGACAATCGCATCCTTTCCGGTCGCAACCTGTTGCACCGCAAAGGCGCACCCATGACCTTTGACGTGGCAGGTTTCAGGCATCTGCTGGCGCGGCTGAAGACAGAGAATGAAGTCCACTACCCCATCTTTGACCGGAGCCTTGATTGCGCCATCGCAGGTGCGGGTGTGGTGGGTCAAGACACAAAGACCGTTGTCATTGAAGGCAACTACCTGCTTCTGGACGCAGCGGGCTGGCGCGCGCTTCGCCCGCTTTGGGATTTTGCCGCCTATCTGTCGGTGCCAGAGGATGTCTTGCAGGACCGGCTGATGCAACGGTGGGCCCAACACGGGTTTTCCAGGGATGAAGCTGCGCAAAAGACCGAAACGAACGATCTGCCAAATGCCCGAACAACGGTCCAGAACATGCTGGAGCCCGATCTTTTGTTGACAGGAACCTTCTGAAACACCGGCGCTCAGCCGCAAAAATGCGCGTCGGCCATGGCCTCCAGTACCGGGAAGGCGTCGGGATTGCCAGCGACGACCCGGCCACCGCCACAGAGCATCCCGGCAGCGCTTTGGTCTTCGACCACGCCGCCCGCCTCCGCCACCAGCAGCTGCCCCGCCAGGCAATCCCAGGCGTTCATGTGACCCTCGATATATCCAACAAGCCTGCTCGCAGAGACATAGGCAAGACTCAAGGCGCCTGAGGCGTTGCGGTAAAAAACCCCACCCCGCGCCATGAGATCCGCGATCACTGCGGCGGTTTGCCCATGTGGTATTCGCCTCGAAAAGCCAACACCGATGCTGCCGCGTTCGATTGATCCTTTTTTCGCAATGACAAGCGGTTTGTCGTTCAGCCACGCCCCTTGCCCGCGCCGTGCCAGATACATCTCGTCATGCACGGGGTCAAAGATGGTCCCGATATGCGCACGATCCTCATGGACGACAGCTAAAACCACGGTCCACGCCGGAATGCCCGCGATGAAATTTGCAGTGCCGTCAATTGGATCAATGACCCAGGTAAACCCAGAAGCGGAGGGTTTGTCGTCAAATTCCTCTCCGATGACGCCATCTTCGGGAAACCCGGCATTTATCAGGTTCCGGATGTGCCTTTCAACGGCGCGATCCGCATCCGAGACAAAATCCTGTGGGCCCTTGTCTTCGATCTTGAGCGACTCCAGTCGTCGAAAATACTCAAGTGCCAAGGCCCCGCCGATGCGTGCTATCTCTATCGCTGCCTGACTGCGATCATTCATTCTAGGAATCCCGTTGCAAGTTCCGGCAACCTTGCAGATTCAAACTCGCGCGTCTACAACTTATACTAGAATTTTTGACGTAACATCCGAAACTCCGGGTCTTCTTATCGACCTGGCGCGCCGGGACTCCCCGCCCCAACCACACGGTGTGCGACATCTTCCAGCACGGCCTCAAGATCGACGGGCACTTTTGCCTCCGTCAGCTTGCCATCAATCTTCAGAAAGGAGAGGCCGTGCACAAAACTCCAAAGCAGGAATGCCTGATGTCTGTCGCTGTCCTCAATCAAATTGCTGCCCCGGCAGCAGGCGACCTCGGCCTGAACAAGCGCGAAAGTATCGTCTCCTGTTTCGACCAGTTCGCAGTCATCGCCGTGGGTATCGGACAGGCCAAACATCAGCCGGAAGACGCCCGGCTCCTTCACCGCGAATCGCACATAAACACGGCCCATGGCCACGATGCGGCCCAACGTCCCCGGCACGTACTGGTCCAGTTCGGTCAGCATGTCCTGCCGTTGACGGCGCATGCCCTCCAGCGCGACGGCACGTAACATCTCCTGTTTGTCCTTGAAGTGTTTGTAAGGGGCCGCTGTCGACACACCCGCGCGACGACAGGCCTCTGAGACAGAGAAATGATCCGGACCTTTTTCCTCCACCAGGATACGCGTCGCTTCAACGAGTTGCGCGCGCAGGTCCCCGTGGTGATAGCTTGTCCGTTTCTCGGTTTGTGGTGCATTTTCCATGATCCAATCTTTTTCAGAACACGTATCTCTTGTCAAAGTAAGAGTCTCTAACATATGTTAGAGGTGCTAACATGGCTGGAGTGCAACGATGACAACCGACCGGAAGAGACCGATTGCGAAGCGCCTTTTTGCGATTCTGGGGCGCAGTGCGCTGACGCTTGGAGTAGCAGGCACGGCGGCGGGGGCCGTCATGCTTGGGGTTGGTTTGCTGGGGGATCGGGCGGCCGCGGTGCCGGACCCGGAGGCCGCGCCGCCCGTGCCGGTGGAAGTGATGGAGGCGGAGTTTCACGACAGCTACAGCCATACGCGCACGTTCATCGGCCAGATCGAAGCTGCCGCCCACGTCTCCCTCTCCTTTGAGCTGAGCGGTCGGATTGACGCGCTTCTGGTTGAGGAAGGCGAACGCGTTCAGGCCGGACAGGAGCTCGCCCGCCTCGATACCGATCTGCTGGAGGCAGAGGCCAAGCGGCTCAAG
This sequence comes from Pseudomonadota bacterium, assembly GCA_039196345.1. Taxonomy (GTDB): domain Bacteria; phylum Pseudomonadota; class Alphaproteobacteria; order Rhodobacterales; family Rhodobacteraceae; genus Roseobacter. Next base: position 59,955 of record JBCCUU010000004.1, read on the forward strand.
GCGGCGCGCGCCGCATCAAGGGCCCAGCTGATCTTTGCCGAATCGCGCCTTGAGCGCGCGGAACAGTTGCAGCAACAGGGTTTCACCAGCCAGGACAGGCTGGATCAGGCGCTTGCGCTGCGCGATGAGCTTCTGAACCGCATTGCAGAGACCGACGCCGCGCTGCAGTCCGTCGCGATCAATCTGGAAAAATCTGTGATCTACGCGCCTGTCTCCGGCCAAGTCGCTGCTCAGGACGTGGATATTGCCGAAACCGTGCAGGCCGGACAGCAGATCCTGTCTCTCGTGCAGATCTCACAGCCCGAATTGCGGGTCGGCTTGCCCCTAAGCGTCAAGGCCGATGATCTGGCAGAGGTCACAGTCGTGGTGGGCGATGAACCTCTGCCCGCAACGCTCAAAAGCCTGCGACCCGATCTTGATCCTGTCACCCGGACGCGCACCGCTCTTCTTGAAATTCACGCGCCCTCGGGCGTACTTTTTGGTCAGACCGCCGCGCTCATCCTTGAAACGGACGTGGAAGCGCGCGGTGCCTGGGTGCCGCTGGACGCTCTCCAATCCGGCAAGGGCAAAGTCTGGACGCTGATGATCGTTGTGGACGACAAGTTGCAGCGGGCCGCGGTGGAGGTGTTGCATGTGGACGGCGCGCGAGCGTTTGTCCGCGGCACCCTGCAACCGGGCGACCCTATCGTTGTCTCCGGGGCACACCGGGTGGTGGCAGGCCAAACCGTCCGCGTCCTTGACGCGGAGGGGTGAGCCATGGAAACCCTGACATACCGCCATCCCCGGTTGGTCGCCCTTGTTTTGCTGGTACTCATTTCGGCAGGGCTGTCGTCATTCCTGTCATTGGGTCGGCAGGAAGACCCCACGATCACCAATCTTTTCGCGACCATCACCACCCCCTTTCCCGGCGCGGATCCCGCGCTCGTTGAAGCGCTGGTCACGGCAGAGATTGAGGAAGAACTGCGCGAAATCGCCGAAGTTGACGTGATCGAATCCGTCTCGCGGTCCGGTGTATCCGTGGTGTCGGTCGAACTGATCCAGACCCTTGACGAGGCCACCATCGAGCAGGTCTGGTCAGAGGCTCGCGATGCCGTCGAGGACGCGCGTCGGAATTTCCCGCCCGGCGTCGAGCCGCCGGAATTTGATGCGGAAGGCATCTCCGCCTATTCGGCAGTGATTTCCGTGACCCCCACAACCGGGGAAGTGCCCCTTTCGATTCTGCACGATCATGCCGAAGGGCTTGCGGATCGCTTGCGCAATATCCCTTCGACACGCGCGGTTGATCTCTTTGGCGAGCCGGAAGAGGAAATCAGGGTCGAAGTCGATCCGCAGCAGTCCACCGCCCTGGGACTGAGCGTCGCTGAAATCTCGAGCCGGATCGAGGCGGCAGACGGCAAGGTTCAGGCGGGCCGCTTGCAAAATGCAGCACTTGATCTGACAGTGAACATCTCAGGCGAGATTGACGCTTTGGAGCGACTTGGCCGGGTTGTGCTGCGCGAAAACGCCCAAGGCACCAGCGTCCTGCTCGCGGATATCGCAACCATCAAACGCACCATCGCCGACCCGCCCGAAGAGCTTGCCTTCGCGAATGGTCGCCCGGCCATTCTCGTGGGTGTTCTGGCGCAGGACGGTGTGCAGATCGATCGTTGGATGGGTTTTGTACGCGATGAACTGGACGCGGGAAAGCCGATGATACCCCACGGCCTTTCCGAATCCCTGATGTTTGACCAAAGCACCTACACCGCTGATCGTCTGGCGGAAGTGGGCACGAATATGGCCATTGGCGTGGCCCTTGTGGTCGCCGTCCTCTTTGTCACGCTTGGTGTGCGCGCCGCCGCAATCGTCGCCGTTGTACTGCCCGTGGTGTCGCTGGCAACTCTGGCGAGCATGAACTTCATCGGGCTGCCCATTCACCAGATGTCGGTAACCGGGCTGATCGTGGCGCTGGGGCTTCTGGTGGATGCGGCCATCGTGATGGTCGATGAGGTGCGCCAGCGGTTGGCGCGGGGTCTCACACGCCTCGAGGCCGTCGGCGATGCGACCCGCCGTCTTGCAGCCCCGCTGCTGGCCTCGACCGTGACGACCGCCCTGTCCTTTACGCCGATGATCCTGTTGCCCGGACCGGCTGGCGACTTTGTCGGCGCCATCGCCATCGCGGTTGTGCTGATGCTGGTCTGGTCGCTCTTTGTCGCGCTGACCGTCACACCTGCGCTGGCAGGACGGTTCCTCACCAGCGGCAAGAGCGCCGGCATCTCGCTCCCCTTGCTTGGAAGGTTGTTTCATCGCACGTTGAAATGGTCGGTGTCCAACCCCCTGAAATCAATCTCGCTGGCGCTGGTGGGGCCGCTCATGGGGTTTGGCGCGTTCCCGACGCTGACCGCACAGTTCTTTCCCGGCGTTGAGCGCGACCAGTTCTATATCGAAATCGAGATGCCGCCCGGCACTGCGATCATGGACACGGTGGAGGTCGTCCGGGCCATCGACGCGCGCCTTGCGAACGCGGACGGCATTGACCGCGCCTATTGGTCCGTCGGCAAATCTGGCCCCGCGTTCTATTACAACATCGTCTCGGGCCGCTCATCCGAGCCCGGGTATGCGCAGGCGATGACAAAGACCACCTCAGCAGCGGCCGCAGCCGATCTGGTGCCCGTCTTGCAGGAAGAGTTGAACCTCGCCCACCCAGACGCCCGCATCATCGTTCGCGACCTCGTGCAAGGCCCGCCCGTGGCAGCGCCGGTCGAGGTGCGGCTGGTGGGGCCTGACCTTGAGGTGCTGCGCAGTCTGGGCGACGAGGCGCGCGCCCTGATGGCGGACCTGCCTTGGGTCACACAGGTCCGCTCCGGTGTGACCGGGGGCGCGCCGCAATTGCGCTTTGAGATTGACGAGGCCGCCACCCGGCTCCTGGGGCTCGATGTGACCGACGTTGCCGCGCAACTGGAAACGGGGCTGGTGGGCCGAACCGGCGGCAGCCTTGTGGAGGGCACCGATCAGACACCCGTGCGTGTGCGGTATGGGGGCCCCGTGCAGGGGGATCTCTCCACTCTGTCCGATTTGCCCATCCTTTTGCCCGATGCCCCGGCCTTGTCCGCGCAAGGCCGCTACCCTGCGGTGCCGCTTTCCGAACTCGCCTACCCGGTCATCGAGCCGGCAGAAAGTGTCATCACGCGGCGCAACGGTGAACGCGTGAATACCGTGCAAGGTTACATTGTGCCCGGCATCCTGCCGGAAGAGGCACTGCAATCGGTTCTGACGGTGCTGGAGGACGCCGGTTTCGAAATGCCCGCTGGTTACCGGATGGAGCTTGGCGGCGATTCCGATGCGCGCTCTGACACGGTTGGCAACCTGATGGCGTCAGTGGGCCTGATCGTGACGTTGACCATTGCGACCATCGCTCTGACCTTCAACTCGTTCCGCCTGACCGGTGTCGCCCTGATCGTCTGTGCGCTCTCTGCGGGATTGTCGATGCTGTCGCTCGCGGTGATGCAGTTTCCCTTTGGCATCAACGCGATTATCGGCGTTATCGGCTCCATCGGTGTCTCCATCAATGCAGCGATCATCATCCTGACGGGCCTGAAGGCCGACCCAAGGGCGCGCGCGGGGGACAAGGATGCGATGGCGGATGTGGTCAGCGGGTCGAGCCGCCACATCATCTCCACTACGATCACCACCTTTGGTGGGTTCCTGCCGCTGATCCTCGCCGGGGGCGGTTTCTGGCCTCCCTTCGCCGTCGCCATCGCGGGCGGTGTCCTGTTATCTGCCGTCGTCTCCTTCTACTTCGTGCCGCCCATGTTTGCGCTGCTCTACGCCCGAGCGCATCGGGCAACCCCGCAACCCTCCGAAGTTGACCCATCGCACAAGGCAGACCCCGACCACGGCCTGAAACTGGCTGCCGAATAGGCTCAAAGACGCCGCCCGGCAGGGACCAAGGCACAAAACTCAACGGTTCCAGACGGGCTCGGGCCGCTCATCTATCGGAAAAACCGGGCAATTTGCTCAATTGTATACCATGGGGTGCGGCGTATCCGCTCTTTTGCGCTTGGGTGTGTGGACCTGGTGTGACCGGTCGGCTAATCAACGCGCAATGGCAAGAAAGGCTTTCATCTATGTCTGACACAAACTCCCCCGACATCATCTACACCAAGGTCGACGAAGCACCCCAACTCGCCTCTGCGTCCCTGCTCCCCATCATCCGGAAATTCGCCGCAGCAGCGGGCGTGAGCGTAGGGACCAAGGACATCTCCCTTGCCGGGCGCATCATTGCCGCCTTCCCCGAACATCTGAGCGCAGAACAGCGGCAGGATGATGATCTCGCGGCACTTGGTAAACTCGTCAAGACGTCGGAAGCCAATGTAATCAAGCTGCCGAATATCTCGGCATCGGTGCCGCAGCTGGTCGCAGCCATTCAGGAGCTCCAGTCGCAAGGCTACGCCCTGCCCGACTACCCCGAGGATCCGCAGTCAGATGCGGAAAAGGACATCCGCGCGCGCTATGACGCGATCAAGGGCTCTGCGGTCAACCCGGTTCTGCGCGAGGGCAACTCCGACCGTCGGGCGGCTGTCGCGGTCAAGAACTACGCGCAAGCGAACCCCCATTCCATGGGCACCTGGAGCGCGGACAGCAAGACCCGCGTCAGCACCATGGGTGCAAACGATTTCCGCTCGAACGAGACCTCCGTCACCTTGACTGCCGCGCAGGCAGGACCCGCGCGCATCGAGCTGACCGGCAAAGATGGCGCGATTACCGTCCTGAAAGACGGCGTGGATTTTCCCGAAGGCACGGTTGTGGATGCCACCTTCATGTCCGCCAAAGCGCTGAGCCAGTTCCTCGACAAACAGATCGAAGCCACAAAAGCCGAAGGAACGCTGTTTTCCCTGCACCTGAAGGCCACGATGATGAAAGTGTCGGACCCGATCCTTTTCGGACATGCGGTCAAGGCCTATCTGAAACCGGTCTTTGAGCAATATGGCGCGGCGCTTGACGCCGCAGGTGTCAGCCCCAATTCGGGGCTGGGGGATGTGTTGGACCGCATCAAGGACATGCCGAACGGCGCTGAAATCCTTGCGAAAATCGATCAGGTGATGGCGGATCGTCCGCCGATGTACATGGTGAACTCCGACAAGGGGATCACCAACCTGCATGTGCCCTCCGATGTGATTATCGACGCCTCTATGCCTGCTCTGATCCGCGCGGGCGGAAAAGGCTGGGGCCCGGATGGGAAGGAGGCCGATTCGAACTGCGTCATCCCTGACAGCTCTTATGCTCCCGTTTATGAAGAGGCGGTCGAGGACTGCAAGAAGAACGGCGCGCTCGATCCCGCCACCGCGGGAACAGTACAAAACATCGGCCTGATGGCACAGAAAGCCGAAGAATACGGCTCTCACCCCACCACCTTCGAGATCCCGCAGGACGGCACCGTGCGCATGATCGCGGCAAATGGGGACGTGCTGCATGAGCACAAGGTCGAAGCGGGTGACATCTGGCGCTCGGCCTCTACCCGGAAGGCACCGATTGAGGACTGGGTGCAACTGGCCATCGACCGTCAGCGGGCAGAAGGCTGCGATGCGATCTTCTGGCTGGACGAGACCCGCGCCCATGACGCGGAACTGCTGGCCTATGTCAAACCCATCCTCGATGCCGCAGGGGTTGCCGACAAGTTCCGGATCATGTCACCACGCGAAGCCACGCGGGCCTCTTTTGCGACGATCCGGGCGGGCAAGAACACCATCGCGATCACCGGAAACGTGCTGCGGGACTACCTGACCGACCTCTTCCCCATTCTGGAACTGGGCACATCGGCCAAGATGCTGTCGATCGTGAAGCTGATGCAGGGCGGCGGTCTGTTCGAGACAGGCGCGGGAGGCTCGGCTCCCAAACACGTGCAGCAGTTGCAGGAAGAAAACCATCTGCGCTGGGACAGCCTCGGGGAGTTCTGCGCGCTGGGTGAAAGCCTCAAGTTCCTCGCTGATGTGCGTGGCAATGAAAAGGCGCGGGTGCTCGGCAAGGCGGTTGATGCGGCAACGCAGGGTATTCTCGATCACAACAAATCACCCGGTCGCCGGGTCGGTCAGCCCGACAACCGCGACAGCCATTTCTACTTTGCGCTCTACTGGGCGCAGGCGCTCGCGGCACAAACCGAAGATGCCGCGCTGGCATCGGAGTTTGCCCCGGTCGCAGCTGCTTTGGCGGAGAACGAAGCACAGATCGTCGCGGATCTTGCGGCCGCACAAGGTGCTCCGGCGGACATCGGTGGGTACTACAGAACCGATGACGCAAAAACCGACGCCGTCATGCGGCCGTCGCAGACCCTGAACGCAATCATCGACTGAAGCGCAATACGAATGCCATTCCCGGCAGCCACGGTTGCCGGGACACCTGCGGTTTTCAGCTTTCATAGCGGGTTGATCCGCGCCGGTTTGCATCCACCGGCAGGTTGACATGCAGCGGCTCATGCGCCCGCTCCGAACAGGCTTGTCTGGGACAGAGATGGCAGTTGATGCCGATCTGCGCGACATTGCTGTTGTCTTCCATGTTCAGAGGCGCTGCGTAGCCGATCTCGGCTGCGTGCGCGCGTTCGCACCCCAGTGTCACAACAAGCCTGCGGTCTTGTGTATGGCGGCTGAACACGGGGCGGTCGGTCGTCCGGCTCAGGGTGAAAAACTGCCCCGCGTCGGGCAATTCCACGAATTGCGACATGATCCGGCCCGGCGCGTAAAACGCACTGTGGATATTCCAGACCGGACAGGCCCCGCCCTGCTCGGCCAATGTGAAGGCCGTTGCGTTGAACCGTTTGGTCACATTTCCCGATCTGTCAATCCGCAGAAAGAAGAACGGCACACCCTGTGCCCCTTTCCGCTGTAACGTAGTCAGGCGTTGGCAGGCCTGCTCGAACGACACGCCAAAGGAGGTTGCGATCCTGTCGATATCATAGCCGGTGCTTTGCGCGGCCTTGAGAAAGCGGTCGTAGGGCATCAGGAACGCAGCAGCAAAATAATTCGCCAGTTCGACCCGGCATCGCGCGTCCCCCAGACCCTGCGGGATGTTGGCGCTTTCGGTCAGTTGATCGAGCAGACCGCCGCACTGAACCAACGCAAGAACATGCGCGAGCTGGAAATTCCTGTTCACGGGATCCAGAGCCTCGGACAGCAGTACGCGTCCTCCCGCCTCGTCGAAGACTCGCAGCGCATCCGGCAAGGCATCGAGACCAACAACCGCGACATCTATGCCGAACGCCCGGGCAAGGTATCGCTTGAGGTTGCTGTAGATTTCATCCTGTGTCCCCCCCACCGCGTCGCGGGCCGCATCCGCTTCTTCTTCGAGTGCTGCAAAATGGTTCGCGTGACGCCGGAAGAACTCGTAGATGGCGGCCTCGGGCGATTTGACAATGAGTTCAGCGGTGCCCGCCGCTGTCAGGGTGCGCATGGTCCCCCGCAGTTTTGTGTGGTTCTGATAAAGCTGGAGAAACAACCCCACCAATCGCGGCGCGTGATCGAGGGCCCCCCTTAGTTCCTGAAGGTCCGGACGGTCGCTTGCAAAGGCCGGATCGCGGACGGCCGCGCGCAGATCGGCCAGATGCGTCATCTCCGTGTCCTGCACCAGATTACGCCAGTCCACGCCATATGTTTCTGTCAGCCCCATCAACATCTTTACCGACAGGCTGCGCTGATTGTTTTCGAGAAGGTTGATATAGGCGGCGGAGACGCCAAGCTGGCGCGCCATCTCAGCCTGGGTGTGGTTGAAGGACCGGCGCAATTGCCTCAATTGCGGTCCAATAAGTGTTTTCGTCATATTAACAAGTTTACATTTACTTCGTATGTAAATGCAATATTTAACAATGAAACACGTATTTCCCTGAAATTTTGTTTCGCCAGTCTATCTCAGACCGTGCACGGGCAGCCAATCGGGAGTTCCGGGCTTGAATTTCGGACCGCTCGTCCGGTCGCGTTCCTAGGGAGGACACTACATGAACAACAACTTTACACGACGTATGACGCTTGCCATCGCGGCCTCAGCCGCCCTTATGACAGCCGCACCCGCCGTGGCCGGGGACTGGAAGCCGCAAAAGCCGGTGGAGATGGTCATCATGGCCGGTCAGGGGGGCGGTGCTGATCGTTTGGCGCGTCTTTTCCAGTCGATCATCCAGAAAGAAAACCTCGCCTCCATGCCGATCCTTCCCGTCAACAAGGGGGGCGGCTCCGGTGCCGAGGCGCTGCGCTACCTGAAGGACAAGGAAGGCGACAACCACACCATCATGGCTACGCTGAACAGCTATTACACGACGCCATTACGGACGGACATCGGTGTGGATATCGAAGAATTCACGCCGATTGCGCGTATGGCGCTCGACACATTTGTGCTGTGGGTCAGCGCCGACAGCGACATCCAGACGTTGGATGATTATGTCGCTGCCGTCAAAGCGGCGGGCGGCGAGTGGAAGATGGGCGGCACCGGCACCGGGCAGGAAGACAGCCTCGTGACGGCCATGCTCGAAAAGGAATTCGACATCAAGGTGACTTACGTGCCCTTCAAAGGCGGCGGCGACGTGGCCAAGAACCTCGTGGGCGGTCATATCGACAGCACTGTCAATAACCCGTCAGAGCAGTTGGGCTTTTACAAGGCCGGAAAGTCACGCCCGATCGCGACCTTTACGCCGGAACGTCTCGCCGCCTTCCCGGACACACCGACGATGACCGAACTTGGCCATCCGCTGGTCTACGATATGCAACGCTCATTCGTTGCACCCAAGGGCATGGACCCGGCAGCGGTCGCTTACTACACGGCGATGTTTGAAAAGCTCAACGCCTCGGACGAATGGCAGACCTACACGGCAGAGAAATCCCTCGCCCCCGATTTCCTGACCGGGGACGCCCTGCAGGCTTATTTCGTTGAGGAGCGTGCAAAACACGACGCGTTGCTGGGCTCCATGAACGGAGGCTCCTGATCGGCGCGCCGACCCTCTCATGATCGCGCGGGGGCAAACCCATTGCCCCCGCATCCCCTCTGCCCAAACAAGAGTTTCCCATGCTGACCGCAGACAGGATCATCGCAGCGTCGATCATGGCGTTGTCGCTATATTTCATGTGGCATGCCTCGGCGCTGCCCATCGGATGGAACGGCATGACCGGGGGCCCCGGCGGCGGAGCCTTTCCGTTCTGGCTGTCGGTCGTGATGTTTGGCTGCGCGGGCGGCATCCTCATCCGCAGCTACCGGGGCGACAAGGGTCAATCCGGCCCGTTCTTTGACCCCGAAACCCTCGCGTGGGTGGTCAGCGTCTCCATCGCCCTGATCGCCACCATTGCGCTCATCCCATGGGTCGGAGCCTACATCGCCCTGCCCCTTTTTCTCTTCTGGTATCTCAAGATATTCGGGCGGCACGGCTGGGTGCTGACAGGTATCCTGTGCACCGCAACGCCGGTCTTCTTGTTCTTTTTCTTCGAGGTCACGCTGAAAATCCTGCTGCCCAAGGGCGTCACCGAGCCGTTCTTCCTGCCGCTCTACGCGCGGTTTTTCTGAGGACATTATCCGATGGAACTGCTTGCTCATCTTGCTGACGGCTTTGCCACGTCGCTGTCGCCGCTCAATCTGTTCATCGTGATCCTCGGCGTCACGGCGGGCCTCTTCATCGGCGCCATGCCGGGACTGGGTTCAGTCAACGGGGTCGCGATTGTCCTGCCGATGACATTCATCGTACCGCCGTCCTCCGCGATCATCCTGCTGTGCGCGATCTACTATGGAGCGATGTACGGCGGCGCGATCAGCTCGATCCTGCTGGGTATCCCCGGGGCCTCAACCGCTGTGGCCACAACCTTTGACGGCAGGCCCATGGCGCAGCAGGGCAAGGCCGGGCTTGCCCTGATTGTCGCGGCAACAGCTTCCTTTGTCGGCGGGACGATCTCGGTCATTCTGTTCACGCTTTTCGCGGCACCACTGGCGGACGTCGCCCTTGCCTTCGGGCCTGCCGAGGAATTCGCCCTTGTCCTGCTGGCCTTCACCACCTTTGTGGGGCTCGGGGGGGATGATGTTCTCAAGACCATCATCATGATCTGCCTCGGGCTTGCGCTCTCGACCGTCGGGCTGGACCTCATCTCCGGCCAGCCGCGTCTCATCTTCTTTGACCAGCCAGGCTTTTACTCTGGCATCAGTTTTCTGGTGCTGGCCATCGGCATCTACGGCGTGGGCGAAATCCTCTACACAATCGAAACCTCGAAATCCGCCCCCTCCGTCACCCCGGCCCGCCTGACGTTCCGCGACCTGTGGTATGGCATCAAGGAGGTGAACAAGCTGTGGCGCACCCTGTCCTTTGGCTCCTTCATGGGGTTCTTTGTGGGCATGTTGCCCGCAGCGGGGGCCACTCCGGCCGCCCTGATGTCATACGGGCTGTCAAAGCTCATGTCCAAAAAACCCGAAACCTTCGGCAAAGGGGCCATCGAAGGGGTTGCCTCCCCTGAAACCGCAAACAACGCCGCCTCCACCGGGTCCCTTTTGCCGATGCTGACGCTTGGCATCCCTGGATCGCCCACCACGGCGCTGCTCTTGGGGGGCATGGTGATGTGGGGGCTGGTGCCGGGGCCGATGCTCTTTATCGAACAGCCGGACTTCGTCTGGGGGCTGATCTCGTCGCTTTATACCGCCAATCTCGCGGCGGTGCTGGTGAACCTCGCGCTGATCCCGCTCTTTGTCTGGGCGTTGCGCATGCCCTTCACCGTGCTCTGCGCCCTTGTTCTGGTGCTCTGCATCGTGGGCGGGTTCGCCCCCAGCCAGAAAATGCATGACGTCTGGCTGATCGCGGGTTTCGGGATCGTGGGATACATCATGCGCAAGGCGGACTACCCGATGGCGCCTCTGGTGCTAGCGCTGGTGCTTGGCCCGCTGATGGAGAAGAGCTTTCGCCAGACACTGATTGCCGAGCAAGGCAACATCCTCGCCTTTGTGGAGCGGCCCTTGTCTGGCACGTTCATCGCGATCAGCCTGGTGTTTTTCTTGCTGCCCTTGCTGAAATACGTCAAAAGATCGCCGCGTGCGCAAAAGGTTCCCAATGAGCCTGCTGAATAACTGAAGTTAGGAAACGAGAATGCACACTACTGTATCAAGCCTCATCTCCAGCCATGATGACACCGCCAAGGCCTTCGGCGCACCCGGGGCGGCGTGGCAAAGCTATGGCGACCTGCGCAAACTGTCGGGCGATGTGCGCGATTCGTTGCACGGGTTTGGTGTCGGGCGGGGTGACCGCGTGGCGATTGTGCTGCCCAATGGCCCGGAAATGGCCGCTGCATTCATTACCATCGCACAGGTCGCGGTCACGGCCCCGCTCAATCCGGCCTACCGCGAAGAGGAATATGCCTTCTACCTCGAAGACCTGAAGGCCAGGGCGCTCGTCGTCATGCAGGAGGACGAGGGACCAGCCGTCGCCGCCGCCAGAAAGCTGGGCATGGCCCTCATTCGCCTCTCGGTGCCGGAGGGGGCGGCTGCGGGGCAGTTCACCCTGACCTCCGATGCGACGGGCAGTGCCGATAGAACCGCGCCGGCAGCGGATGATGTGGCCTTGATCCTGCACACTTCCGGCACGACCTCGCGGCCCAAGATCGTGCCCCTGCTGCAGTCCAATATCGCGGCCTCTGCCGAGCATATCCAGACGTCGCTGGCGCTCAAGGGCGAGGACCGCTGCATGAACGTGATGCCGCTTTTCCATATCCATGGGCTACTCGCCGCCGTGGCGGCGTCCCTCGCGGCGGGCGCGTCGGTCTGGTGCACACCGGGCTTTGATGCGCTGCGGTTCTTTGGCTGGATGCGGGATGCGAAGCCCACATGGTATACGGCGGTGCCAACCATGCATCAGGCGATCCTGTCGCGCGCGGGACGCAACGCCGACGTGATAGAGGCCGTGCCGCTGCGCTTCCTGCGCTCCTCATCTGCCTCCCTGCCCGCTCAGGTGATGCACGCGCTGACAGAGACCTTCAAAGCGCCGGTGATCGAAGGCTATGGCATGACGGAAGCGGCCCATCAGATGGCCTCCAACCCGCTGCCGCCACGCGCCCAGAAACCCGGGGCCGTCGGAGTCGAGGCGGGCCCGAAGGTTCGCATCGCCCATGAGGGCGAAGACCGCCTGATCGAGGGCACGGGCGAGGTCGTCATCTCAGGCCCCAATGTCACGCCAGGCTATGAAGGCAACCCGGAGGCCAACGCCAAGAGCTTTTTCGAGGCGGAGGGCGCGCGCTGGTTCCGGACCGGCGATCAGGGCGCATTTGACGAGGATGGCTACCTGCATCTGACCGGGCGACTGAAGGAAATCATCAACCGCGGCGGCGAAAAGATCAGCCCGCTGGAAGTGGATGGCGTCCTGCTCGATCACCCGGCGGTTGCGCAAGTTGTCACCTTCGCCCTGCCCCATCCGAAGCTGGGCGAAGAGGTCGCCGCTGCCGTCGTTCTCAAAAGCGACGCCAGCGAACGGGACATCCGCAGTTTCGCGGCAGAGCGGATGGCGGATTTCAAGGTCCCGCGCAAGGTCATCATCCTCGATGAGATCCCGAAAGGCGCGACCGGCAAGATGCAACGGATCGGGATGGCTGAAAAGCTTGGGCTGGTGGAGACCGCCTGACAAAAACACCCCCCCCCGCAGCGCGAAAAACGGAAACACACAAAGGTCTCGCCGCGAGACGCAAGGAACGATTGCCATGAAAATCTGCATCTTCGGCGCCGGAGCCATCGGCGGTTACATGGGCGTAAAGCTGGCGCAGGCGGGCGCGGATGTGAGCCTTGTGGCGCGCGGCCCGCATCTTGCAGCGATGCGGGCAAACGGCCTGACGCTGATCGAGGAAGGCGGCGAGACGACTGTGCCCGTCACAGCCTCGGAGACCCCCGAAGACCTTGGCCCGCAGGACTATGTGATCGTGACGCTCAAGGCGCATTCGGTGCCGCCCGTTGTCCCCAAGATGCAGCCCCTGATCGGCCCGCAGACCACAATCGTCAGCGGCGTCAACGGTGTGCCGTGGTGGTATTTCCACAAGCTTGACGGCCCACTTGAAGGCACACGGCTTGAAACCGTGGACCCGGGCAACGCGCAATGGGATGGCTTTGGCCCGGATCGTGTCCTGGGCTGCGTGGTTTACCCCGCCGCTGAGGTCTCCAAACCCGGAACGATCCGGCACATCGAAGGCAACCGCTTTTCACTGGGAGAGCCTGACGGCAGCAAATCGGACCGGGCGCTGGCGCTCTCAAAGGCGCTTTCGGCGGCTGGGTTGAAAGCGCCCGTGCGCCCGCGTCTGCGCGACGAGATATGGGTGAAGCTCTGGGGCAACCTCTCCTTTAACCCGATCTCCGCCCTCACCCATGCCACGCTGGATGTGCTCTGCACCGATCCGGGCACCCGTGCGGTTGCGCGTGGCATGATGGTCGAAGCGCAGGAGATCGCCGAAAAGCTGGGCGTGAAGTTCCCGATTGACGTGGACCGGCGCATCGACGGGGGGGCCGCCGTCGGGGCTCACCGGACCTCCATGTTGCAGGACCTTGATGCTGGACGCCCGATGGAGATCGACGCGCTGCTCGGTTCGGTGCAGGAGCTTGGGCGGGTGACGGAAACCCCCACCCCGACCATCGACACCGTTTTGTCCCTCACCCAACTCAGGGCCCGCGTCGCCGGGCTTTACGGGTGATCCCATGTCCATCAAGAACATCCTTGTCGCCTACAACGGACTGCCGGGCTCGGAGGCCGCGCTGCATGGGGCGGTTGCCATGCAAAAGTACTACGACGCCCATCTGACCGGCCTCTACGCCCATGGCGGATCGCAGGTATCCAGCCAGATGAAGCCCTGGATGCCGCAAAGGGTCAAAGATGCAATCATGGAGGTGGAAGACAGCGCCTCAGGCGAAATCGCGTCCAAATTCAATGCCATATGCGCCGACGTTCCATCAAAAAAGCTGCACTGGATTGATAGCGCGGGCCCTGTGCAGCAGACGGTGACAACCTATGCCCGCCTGTATGACATCACGGTTCTGGGGCTTCACGAGCACAGTCAAACCCCGAACCAGTCCCACATCGAGATCTTCCCAGATCGCGTCACCTTTGACAGCGGGCGCCCGGTGATGATTTTTCCGGCGGGCTATCGCGGGTCAGTCTTTGGAGGCAAGGCGGTTGTCGCCTGGGACGGGGGCCGCGCCGCGGCCCGGGCGCTCGCCGACGCAATGCAGATCCTCGAAACGGAAACCTCGGTGGAGATTGTCTCCGTCGGAAAGTCTCCGATCAAGGACAGCCTGCCCGGCATAGATGCGGCAACCGTCCTGGCGCGGCATGATGTGAATGTCCGCCTGACGGAGCTTCCCAAAACCCGAAAATCCATCGCCGACACGCTGGTTGAACATTGCGAAGCCACCGGTGCGGGATTGTTGGTCATGGGCGCCTATGAGCATTCCCCGATCCGCGAGGGGCTTGTGGGTGGGGTTACCCATGACATCGCCCTGCGCACCAGCCTGCCGGTGCTCATGAGCCACTGACAATCCGGCGACGCCCCGGGCTCAGGTCATGCCAAGCGCCTCTTTGTACATTTCCAGAACCGCCTCTTCCTCGGCGATCTCATCTGCGTCCCGCTTGCGTAACGCAATGACCTTGCGAAGCACCTTGGTGTCATAGCCGCGAGCCTTTGCCTCCGCCATGACCTCTTTCTGCTGCTCAGCGATGTCTTTCTTTTCCGCATCAAGCCGTTCGATCCGTTCCACAAACTGGCGCAACTCGCCAGAGGTCGCGCGATAGGTTGCATCGGCCTGCGTCTCCGGGGTCACTGGATCGGTGTTCGCGTCGCTCATCGCTGGCTCCTTGGCGTTCAGGTTGCAAATCATGCACTGCCTAGCGCCCCCGTCCCGCCACCGCAAGCGGGTTTAGGCCACCCCTTGTCGTGCTCTCCTGTGCGGCGCCCCGAACAGGGTGCTGCGGCATCCGGTCTTGCCAAACCACCGCTGATTGGATAGCCCGGCGGCATGGACGCATCACCCAACTTCACCATCTTTGACATCCTGATCTGGAGCGGCGCCTTCCTGTCGCTCGTGGGTCTGGTGGGTCTGATCTGGTGCATCGTTTTCGTGGCCAAGGCACGGCGTGCAAACCATTCCGAAGACGAACTGCGCGCCAAGCTGCGAAAGGCACTGCCGTTGAACCTTGGCTCCCTGTTCACGTCGGTGTTGGGTTTGATGCTCATCATTCTTGGCATCTTCCTCGGCTGAGGGGGCATTCACCTTCCGGAGGCACTATGGAAACCAGCTGGATTTGGGGATTTCTCGGTGGTCTGATGATCGGCACCGCCGCGGCTTTCTACCTGTTGGGGAACGGGCGCATCATGGGGGTCAGCGGGATCCTGGGCGGGCTGATCGACCGCACATCACGTGAACAGGCGCGCGAAAGGCTGTTTTTCCTCGCCGGGCTGGTGGGGATGCCAGCGGTTCTATTGTCTTTCACCGACACAAGCGCAGAGACCAACGTGTCGTCAAACCCCCTTCTGTTGATTGCTGCGGGCTTGCTCGTCGGTCTGGGAACGCGCATCGGCAATGGATGCACCTCGGGCCATGGGGTTTGTGGCATATCGCGCCTGAGCCTCAGAGGCATCGTCGCCACCTCTACCTTTATTGCCGCTGGGACGCTGACCGTCCTGACGCTGCGTCTGGCGGGAGGCATGTGATGCGCTCTTTCATTGCCCTGGTTTCCGGCGCGGTTTTCGGGACAGGTCTGTATCTTTCAGGCATGACAGATACGGCCAGAGTTCAGGGTTTTCTGGATTTTTTCGGCTCCTGGGATGCGACACTGGCTTTTGTCATGGGGGGTGCCATCCTGCCCATGGCCATCGCCTGGCGTGTGGCGGCAAAAAGGTCTCCGCTCGCAGGCGGGGATTTTCCGGGCCCCGCGTCGCGTGTCGTTGACCGCAACCTGATCCTCGGTGCCATCCTCTTCGGCATGGGCTGGGGCCTTGTCGGTTTGTGTCCGGGACCTGCACTTGCGTCGCTCAGTTTTGGCGGGGCGGAGGGGCTGGTTTTCCTGGTCGCGATGGGGACCGGCATGTGGTTTGCCCCCGCAGCAAAGCGCTGGCTGGACAGTACGAGGACAACGGCCTAACCCTATGGTCATGGACATTCGACAAATCACCCCCCGCTTTTTTGCCGCTCCTCAGATATCGGTTGAGGATCTGCCCGAGATCGCCGCCGCCGGGATCAAACGTGTCATCTGCAACCGCCCCGACAGTGAAGTCCCCTCCAGTCATCAGGCCGCCGCAATCGAAAAGGCGGCGGAGGCGGCAGGGCTTGAGTTCTGTTGCCTGCCCTTGACGCACCAGACGATGACCCCCGAGGTCATCGCGCGGAACAAGTCGCTGGCGGAGACCTCTGACGGTCCCGTACTGGCCTATTGCGCATCGGGCACACGCTCCACCATTGCCTGGGCGCTGGCGGCGGCAGCGGATATGCCGGTTGATGAGGTCCTGGCCGCGGCGCGTCAGGGCGGATACGCGTTGGACAATCTGCGGCCCGCGCTGGAGGCCGCTGCCCGGTCGTGAACACCCCGGCCGGTCGTCAGGCCATCTTGACCTCGGACAATGCATCGAGCGCAGCAAGATCCTCCCCGTGATCCACCTCCCCCGGCAGGTCGGGCAGGTCCGGGAGATCCTGCAAATCGCCCGGGTTTTCACCCAGATCATCGATGTCGGGCAGGTCCGGTAAATCCGGCAAGCCGTCGATGCTACTCTCATCCCCGGGACGCAGCATCTCGGGGCTCGGGGGGATTTCCAGATCAGGAAGGTTCAGGTTCGCATAATCAGAGGCTTGCTCATCCCCGTCGGGATCGCTCGGTGCCATGTCTTTGTCTCTTGCACCGACCGCGACAGCGCTATTCAACATCATTGCCCGATGACCATCGACCTGACCCATGGCCCCCTCGCCAATCCGCCGCCCTTCGATCGACAACAGCTCCACCTTGTCGAAAGCGTCAGAAGGCACCTGAAGCGCATCGCCCGGCTTGAGCTTGCTGATGTCCGCAAGGGTCAGGCGCACCCGGCAGAGGATGGCTGACAATTCGGCATTCAGGCCCATGACAGACCGCTCCAACGTGGTGCCCCGCATGGGGGCACCTTCCTCAGATGCATCTGAAAGCAGATCCGGTTTCGGTTTCGGTTCCGGGACCGGCAGGATCAGGCGCAGGGTCGATTGCGCGGTGCCCGCTGCGATGTCGATGGTCAGACGCAGCACATGATACTCTGCCTCACCCAAGGCCAGGCCAAAGAGCCTTGGATTCTCGGCCCGCGCACCGAATTTATAGGCCGGCAGGGTCTCGCGGTCCTCCGGCGTCTCAAGAAATCCATGCGCCCTTTGGAAAATCCCATCGAGCAACGGCGCACAGAGCGCCGCATCGGTCGCGGTCATCGTGCGGTCCGCAGCGGGTGTGCCTGAGACGCGCCCTGTTGTCTGCTGCTGCACCAGCGCGCTGACCAATGTGCTGTCAAGAACGACCCCGCCCGTGGGGCAGGACGGACCATCCAGAAGCAACAGCAGCTTGTCCGCCTCCAGCTTGGAGTCGATCTCGTCACCGGGCCAGCGTTCCTGCGCAACCCCGATCACCGCAAGCGCCATTCCAAAAGACTGATCCGCGACTTTGGCCAGCGCCACGCGCAGCGCTTTCGGCACGGTCATTGACCGCGCCTGATGCTCATGATTCCCGACTTGTGCTTTGCGCTGCAAAACTGACATCGAATGACCCTATTTGAATGGCGCCTGCCGGCCGTAGAGGAGCGCCGCTTCTAAGGCAGAGATAGGCAACAATGGTTACCATAGCCTTTAGATGCGCCGCCTTTCGGTAATGATTTCGGTAAAAGCCTATTGCGCGGCAAGCGCTCTGGCGCTTGGCAAAACCACACGAAAACCGGTGCCTTCAACGTCCTCGAGATAGCGAATATCTCCGTCGAGACGCGACATGATCTCACGACAGATCGCAAGCCCGAGCCCTGCGCCATTGCTGTCCTGCACGCCGATGCGGCAGAATTTCTCAAACATGATCTCGCGGGACTCTGCCGGAATGCCCGCGCCGTTGTCGATGAAGTCGATGGTGATGACATCTCCGACCGTATTCACGTCAATGCGCAACTCCGGGACCTCCGCCCTGCAGTATTTCTGCGCATTGGTGATGAGGTTGATGAACACCTGCCCCAGCCGATCCAGATCGGTTTCGAGGGTGATCGCTTCCTCCTCACCGCACCGACGGATCTTCATCGGGTTGCTGACACTGGCCTGAGCGGTGGTGACCGACTGATCCAGCAGGTCCGTAAGCCTGCCTGTTTGCCGGTTGAGCGTGACCTGCCCGTTCTCCAACACACTGAGGTCAAGAAGATCGTTGAGCAGACGCGTCAGACGGATGGCTTCATGATGAATGATATTGGCGTATTTCGCCTGCTCCCCAGGCCCCATGCCGTCGGTGTCCCGCAGGATTTCCGAAAAGGACCGGATGGAGGTCATCGGCGTCCGCAACTCGTGGCTGATCTGGCTGAGAAACGCGTCCTTCTGCGCGCTGAGCTGCATGAGCTTGGCATTGGCCTCGCGCAGTTGCGCCGCGGTCAGGCTGAGTTCCCGCGATTTGGCTTCGAGTTGGCTGGAGTATTCCAGCATTTGTGCGGATTCGTCCGCGACGGCCATCAGGTCCTGCACGGAAACGGATGTCCCTCCGACAATCTGACCAATCATGGCATGGGCCGTGGCCGCCCCAACAGACCCTGACAGTTCCCGCTCAAGCTTTTGCAGGAAATCCGGTGTCGGCTCCGGCAGGTGACCGTCCAGCCCTTGCGCTCTGGCCTGCGACCTGAAGAGCCTGCGCGCCTCTTCCGCGCCCAGGATACGCTGCGCCATGATCATCAGGTCTTCGCTTTCCGCCACAGAAGCGTTCCAGCCGCGTGACTGCCCGGAATGGTCAAAGACATTGACAAATTGCGCGCCCTGCAGCCGCTCGAGTGGATTTGGAAAAGTAAAGAGTGACAGGACCACGAACACAAGGGCATTCAGTAGGAGGCTCCACAAGACGGCGTGCACCGTCGGGTCCATCCCCTCGATCCCGAAAAGCGCGTGAGGGCGCAGGATACCGGCCCCGAAAAGACCCTGTTCAAAGGTGTCAACCGACAGAAATACGCCTGCGCCGAAACTCGGCAGCAACATGGTGAATATCCACAACGCAAAGCCTGTCAGAAGACCACAAAGTGCGCCGAGACGCGTGGCACCGCGCCAAAGGATGCCGCCCAGCATTGCCGGCAGGAATTGTGCAACCCCTGCGAAAGACACCAGCCCGATCGCTGCCAGCGCTCCAGAACCGCCAGAGGCGAGGTAATAGACATAGCCCAAACCGATAATCACCAGGATCGACAGGCGCCGTGCGAAGATCACGACCTCGCGGACGTCACCGGAATGGCTCGCCGTGCCCTGCTGCACCCACAGGAAAATCGGCATGACCACGTGGTTCGATACCATCGTCGACAGGGCCAGCGTTGCAACGATGACCATCGAGGTCGCGGAGGAGAACCCGCCCAGAAAGCTGAACATCGCAAGACCTTCGCGCCCCTGGCTGAGCGGCAGGCTGAGCACAAAGAGGTCCGGGTTGGACCCTTCGGGCATCACCTCCAGACCAATCACCGCAATCGGGACGACGAAGAGGCTCATCAGGAAGAGGTAAAGGGGAAAGGCCCAGCTTGCGATCTTGAGGTGCGCTTCATCCTGGTTTTCCACCACCATGACCTGAAACATCCTCGGCAAACACAAGAAGGCTGCGGCGGACAGGAATGTCAACGCGGTCCAGCGGCTGCCATCGGTTTGCCACGTCCCGAGGTCCGATGCGTCGATACGGGCCATGGTCTCGGGAATGCCGCCCGCAATCCCCCAGACCACAAATGCCCCGACCGCCAGAAGTGCTACCAGTTTGACCACAGCCTCAGCGGCGACGGCAATGACCACACCGTGGTGACGCTCATTCACATTCAGATTGCGCGTGCCAAAAAGGACCGTGAAAACCGCAAGCCCCACGGCGATCCAGAGGGCGGCAGATCGCTGATCCATCGCTTCCCCGGCCCCGGATTGCTCGGCCGCAGAGAAGATTGATAGCGACAGTGAAACCGACTGCAATTGCAGCGCGATATAGGGTGTAACCGTCAACACCGCCATCACCGTAACCACAATCGCCAGCGTGTTGGACTTACCAAATCGTGATGAGATCAGGTCGGCGATCGAGGTGACTTTGTGGCTGCGTCCGATCCGGACAAGACGCCGCAAGATCCACCACCACCCGAGGATGACAAGACTGGGACCGAGGTAGATCGTCACGTACTCCAACCCTGTCCGCGCGGCGTTACCGACCGCGCCATAAAAGGTCCAGGCCGTGCAATAGATCGACAGTGAAAGGGTATAGACAAGCGGCGACCGCAAGAGCCATCCGCCCTTGCCCTGAACCCCAGCCCGTTCCGCCGCAAAAGCCACCACAAACAAAAAAGCGACATAGGCCAGACAGACCGCGATGAGGAGGTTCAGCGAGGTCACGGATCACGCTCCGGCGTGGTCTCCGCATCGGGCCCTTGCGCGGCTGACGCCCCAAGCATCGACGTGAGCACCGCAGCAAGGCCGATGAGAACCAGCCAGACCCCAAAGATGTAATAGAGCGCTGCCGACATCGGCATCGCGTCCGTGGTCCCATCCTGCCCGTTTGGCCAGATGATGGGGATCAGCCACAAAAGCACGCCCAGAACCGCCACCAGCCGCATGGCATCCGTCATCCTGCGACGGCGATAATTCCTCCGCTCCAGAAAAACGGGCCGCGGCTCGCGGGCCAAGAGATCAGGCCTTCTGCTGATGGACGTACAGCAAATCACGCACAGCCGTCAGCACCTCGGCATTCGAGAAGGGTTTCGTCATGAACCTGCTCACACCTGCCTTCTCGGCCATTTCACGATCCCGGCTCTGGCCGCGCGCGGTCAACATCAGCACCGGCAACTCAGAGGTTTCCGCCGCCGCGCGCAAGTCGCCGAGAATGTCAAAGCCGCTTTTCCCGGGGAGCATGACATCGAGGATCACCAGATCCGGTTTTGCGGACCGGATCACCTCCACCGCATCGGTGCCGTTCTCGTGCGTTTCCACCTGCCACCCCTCACGGCTCAACAGAAAACGGATCGCCTCGATGATGTTCAGCTCATCTTCGATCAATAGCACGCGTTTTCCCATGGTCCCCCTCCCAGAGGCCGACCCAGAGGTGTTGGTAGCACCGAACAGGCCCGTCTCACTTTTATCCACGGTTTTTGGAAACCTGTCAAAACCCTAGGTCGGACCCTTAAATGCCTTCAGCCAGAATGGAGGGTTCCCGCCGCCCGGGGCAGTCGGATTTGGGACAAACACCGCAGGTCGATCCCACTTCCAGCACCGTACCGTGATCCGGCCTGCTATCGGGGATCAGCAGCATGCTGGCCTCGATCAGGGGGGGAGAGTTGTACTGCGGCTCCCCCACAACCTCAGCCATGGCAAAGCACTTGAAATAGGCACGGCTGCGTCCCAGTTGCACCAGTTGGGTCCGGACCACCTGCCCCGGCTGGCAGAGCGCGGAAAACAGCGGCCACAGGGCACAGGCGGCACCAAATCGCGGGATCACCATCTGACCCACAGGTTTGCGAAACAGGATGCTTCCGGCCCGGTCGCAAACAACCAGCCCGGCCTCCAGATCAGGTGAGGCCGCCAAGCGCCGCAGGATCACAGCCACCGGGGCGCCCAGCGCCGATGACAAGGCAATGGGGTCAGGCCCAAGCTCGTCCAGTGCAGCGCTCAGCGCCTTTGACGGCACCAGCTTGCTGTCCGACGCCACCCGCTCCAGCACCGAACCTGCCAGCTTGCGCGCTGTCACCGTCCGCAGGAGGGGCGAGGTTTCAATCACGTCCGTGACGCCCTGCGCCCCGGTATCCAACATCTCGAACTGGTAGGAATGATGCGCTAGAAACGCATCAACCTCATCCTGGGGGGTCGATGCCGCATCCGCCTCAACCTCGGCCGCGTCAAAATAGGTCACGAGCACTTTCAGACTATCCGACAGCCGTTTGCTGTCCTGATTAAGGTTGGCGTGAAACCTGTCTCGCCATTCGGCCTCGATATCCTTTTCGTCCGCCAGAATGGAAGCAGTAGACCGAATGGCCGCCGCTGTCGACAAAAGCTCATGCACCGACGCCGCGAGTTTCGGATCATGGGTCAGCCGGTCACTGAGCGTTTCAACAGTTCTTTCCAGCGACGCAATGCGGCGATGCCCGGAGGCCAGTACCTCCGCCCACCCCGGAAAACGCCCGGCCAATTCATCGGCCCGCTCTGCCTCATCGCCGGGCAGGTTGGCGCTTTGCGCGGCCTCTCGCAGTGTCGCGATCAGCGCGGCTTCGGCACCTTCGGTCAGAACAGACGGCTCGACGCCAAGCACCCTTGCGATGTCCAGCAGGAGCTTGCCCCCGATCCTGCGCCGGTTGTGCTCGATCAGGTTGAGATAGGAGGGGGATATTCCCAGCGTGCGCGCAAGATCGGCCTGTCGCATACCCGCGACGGACCGCCGTTCCCGGATGCGGCTACCGGTCAATCCTTCCCTTGGCATCTTACCCCCTTTGACAAGTCCGGGCGATTTCGTGGTCGCGCCGCACGCGGACGTCCTAAATTTACAAAACAGCCTGACCAATTGGGCGAATATTAACAAGATAATTGTTAGTTTGAAGGGGCTTGTTGCCGGGTTTCTTCCAGTTTGACAATCCGGAATTTGCAAGACGACGCTACAACCGCGGCAGGCAGCACAGGCTGACGCCTGAACGATCGGATCGTGTGATAGCCTAGAACTCGCGTCCGGCGCGCCATTCCCCCCAGCGTAACCGGGTCGTAGCAGCCACCTGCGCCACCGGTGAAGGAGGCAACTTTTGCGGCAGCCCGGCCCCCGTCAGACGATCCAGAGCCGCTGAGCCCATACCATTCGCCGCTTCGGCGGCCAGCAGGCCCGCAAGCGTACCCTTCGCGGTGCCCAAGCCGTTCTGGCAGCACGCCGACCACAGGCCATCGTCAAGCGCGCCAACCACTTGTACGTTGTTGTAGCTCAGACAGAGCCGACCACCCCATCGGTATTCCATCTCGACCCCCGACAGCATGGGAAAGCGGGCCGCAAAGGAGCGGTCATGGTCGCGGCCCACTGCCGCCACACGCGCTGCTGTGACTTCCATCGACGGATCAAAGGTGAACCGGTTGCGGATCACGATGCGGTCTCCCCCTGTCCCGGATATGCGGCGAACAGTTGTGCCCAGCGGATCAGCCGGTGTAACGCCCCAGTTTGGCGCGCCTCCGAGCGTTTTGCATTCATCAGGGGTCAAGGCCCGCGTCATCGACGCATAGGTAAACACATGCATGAGCCGGCCTTGCATATGACCAAAACTCTGCAAATGACCGTTCACCGCGAGGATCACCCGGGGCGCCGTCACCTGCCCGGACGGTGTGCGCACAACCCAATCCGGCCCCGCGCGCGTCAGTGACGTCACCGGGCTGAGTTCATGCAGGCGCAGCCGGTTTGACCGGATGCCCGATGCAACCCCCCGCACGAAAAGCGCAGGCTGGATCATTGCCGCAAGGGGCGTGTAGAGCCCGCCCGAGAAATACCCGGACCCACAAAGCGCCCGCATGTCATCTCCGTCCAGCATCTCATGCGGTTCTGCCAGCGCCGCCAGATGCGACGCGAAATCCTTGTTGTGCTGCATGCCTTTTGGCGATGCGGCCGCATTGATCTTGCCCGTGCGGGCGAACGCCTCTTGCGAAAGCCCGAATTCCTCCGCCATCTCGGCGGCGAAGGCAATGGCGCGCCGGTTATCCTCGATCTGCGCTTTGTCCGCCGCGAGCTTGCCACCGTAATTCTCCGACGCCAGATCATGGGGCAGGTCGATCATGAAGCCCGAGTTGCGCCCGGCAGGCCCTTCCCCCACCCGTGAGGCCTCAAGCAGGATGACCTGATCCGCAGGACAAAGCTGCGCCAGTCTGCGCGCGGCCGCCAAACCTGCGAAACCGGCACCAATGACCAGCCAATCCGCCGTCACCTGCTTCCTGAGCGGGTCGGCCGGTGCCGCTTCGGGCAGGATACTGTTCCAGCCCGCTGGCCCCGGATCGCGCGGCAATTGCGACACGTTCATGATCGGGTGCGCCCGTCGGCGTCAGACCTCGCCCGCTTCGCCAGTTTGCGGGTCGAGACGTCGGGTGAGGCCAGATGCACCGCCAATGCCATCATCAATACTCCTGATTGAGCGCATCTGCGGCGGGGATTTCCCTTTCCCGTCGTGCGACATAGTCCCGCAACGCTTCGTCGGTGCCTGGGTCAAGCTTGGGTTCTTCGTATTCGGCCAGCAGGTCCCGCGCACGCTGCCGTGCCCGCGCGTTGATCTCTACACTGCCCTCTGACTGCCACTGTTCGACGGCGTTGTTGTCAAACATCTCAGGCATGAAGAATGCACGCTGGAAGTTCTCCAGCGTGTGCGGATGGCCAAGGTAGTGCCCGCCCGGCCCCACATCGGCAACCGCCGCCAGGGCGGCATCAAAATCGTCCCAGCGGATTCCTTCGGCCATCCGGTAGCCCATTGCACAGACCTCGGCATCCACCACGAACTTCGCCATGGAACAATGCATGCCCGCCTCGTTCCACCCGGCAGCGTGCCACATGTAGTTGGCCCCGCTCATCACCACGGCATTCAGGGTCATGGCACTTTCATACCCGGCCTGCGCATCGAAGGTCTTGGCCCCGCCCAAGGCAGTCGAGGTCCGCCACGGCACGCCATAGAACCGCGCCATCTGACCGATCATGAAATTCATCAGGCTGATTTCCGGCGTGCCCGCCATGGGTGCCCCGGACTTCATCGACACAGTAGAGAGGTAGTGCCCGTAGATTGCCGGTGCCCCCTTGCGGATTACCTGGGTGTAGGCGAGCGCGGAAAGCGCCTCGGCGTTCAATTGCGCGACGGTTGGCGCAACGGAGGCAGGGGTGTTAGCACCGCCAAGAACGAAAGGCGAGCACAAGACGGGCTGGTTGCGGCGGCAAAACGCCCGCAAGGCCCCAAGCATTGTCTCGTCCCAGACGAGCGGCGAATTGCCGTTGCAATTGCCCGTCACGACCGGATGCGCCTCGAGGAACGCGCTCCCAAAAAGGATCGCGCACATCTCCAGCACGTCTTCGGCGTTTTTGGGGCTTGTCGTCATGCCCATGAAGGTCTTGTCGGAGTGTTTCATCGACGAATAGGTGATGCGCAGATGCCGCTGGCTGATCGGGTGGTCGTAGGGCTCCACGATATGATGCGCCGAGGAATGCATTGCTGGCAGCATGTGGCTCAACTTGTGGAAATTCGCCAGATCTTCCAGCGTGGGATTGCGGCGCACGTCATCGAGGTCCCGCAGGTAGGGCGCGCCGGTCATTGGCACAAAGATCCCGTGATCCTTCCCAAAAGGCAGGTTCTTTTCGGGATCGCGAGCGTGATAGGTGAAGGTTTCAGGGATCGTGGCAATCAACTCGCGCACCAGGGCGCGGTCCAGATGCACCTTCTCGCCGCGCACGTCTGCCCCCGCGCGCCTCCAATCCTCGAGCGCTATGGGATCGCGGAACACAACACCAACGTCCTCGAGAATTGACATCGACGCCGCATCAATACGCGCGACCTGCTCCGGTGTCATGGGCTCGGTCAAGGGCAGTCTGCGCCTGAGCGCGGGCAGCATCGTGATGTCCCGGGCCTCGCGCACCGCCTTGCGCGCACCGCGCCCACGCCGGGTTGTGCCGACTGCCTGCGTGCTCATCCCACATTATCCCCTTCTGCAGGGTCGGACAGGTCAATCCAGATCGTCTTGACCTCCGTGTATTGATCGTGAGCGTGCACACCGTTGTCGCGCCCCCCGAAACCCGATTGCTTGTAACCGCCAAAGGGGGTCGACAGATCACCCTCCCCATAGCAATTGACCGTCACTGTGCCCGCCCGGATCTCTCGCGCGGCGCGGATGGCCGTGCGTGCGTTGGCGGTAAAGACACTCGCAGTCAGCCCGAAGCGCGTGTCATTGGCCATCGCGATTGCCTGTTCGGTGCTGGCCGCCTCCATCACTGTCAGGACGGGGCCAAATATCTCTTCGCGGGCCGCCGGATCGTCAGGACTCACATCGAGAACAGCGGGTTCGACATAGGGGCCCGTCATTTTGGATTTCAGGTATCCGCGCACCTTTGTGCAATGCGCCTCATCGATCAACGTGCCGATGTGACTGGCCGGGTCCAGCGGATCCCCCGTCTTCCAATCACGCACCCGCGCCGTGATACGCGCCATCAGAGGCGCCTTTATGTCCTTGTGAACGATCAGACGCGAGGTGGCAGAACAGTTCTGACCCGCGTTCCAGAACGCCGCGTTGACGATGTGCTGTGCCACATGATCGAGGTTTTCCGCGTCCTTCAGCACCACCGCCGGGTTTTTCCCGCCGCATTCAAGAACGACTTTCTTGAGGTTGCTTTGCGCCGCATATTCCAGAAACCGCCGCCCCGTTTCCGTCGAGCCGGTAAAGCTGACCATATCCACATCCATGTGCCGCCCCAACGGTTCACCCACCGAAGGCCCATCGCCGGGCAACACCTGCAAGACGCCCCGTGGCACCCCTGCCATATGGGCCAGTTCGGCCACGCGCAACGCGGTCAGCGAAGTCTGCTCTGCCGGTTTCACAATCACCGAACAGCCCGCAGCAAGCGCCGGACCAATCTTCCAGGCCAGCATCATCAGCGGGAAATTCCAGGGCAATACCGCAGCAACAACCCCGATGGGTTCCCGCACGATTGCCGACATTGCATCATCCCCGGCCGGTGCCGTCTGATCGTAAATCTTGTCCGCCGCCTCCGCGTGCCATTTCAAACACTCGATTGTCTCGGGGAGGTCGATCTGCACGCAATCGCGGATGGGCTTGCCGCTGTCGAGACTCTCCATCACCGCCAGTTCACGTTGCCGCCGCGTAATGCTTTTGCAGAGCTTGATCAGAACCTCCTTGCGCGCAGAGGGATGCTTGCGCGCCCAATGCCCCTGCTCAAACGCCGCGCGGGCCTTTTGCACGGCAAAATCCACATCCTTCTGATCCGCTGTCGAGATCGTGACGATGGTTTCTCCCGTGGCCGGGTTCACTGTTGCCATCATCGGGCCTTGGCCCCGGCGGAATTTCCCATCCATGAACGGGGTCGCCGGAAAATCCAGGTCTCGCGCAATGGCGGCATACTCCGCCCGGGTCAGAAGATCGGTCATGGTCAAGCTCCCTCAGTCGCGGCGATGGCTGTGTTCATGGTCCGGATCACGTCTTCCAGCTCCCGCTTGTCGTCTTTATTCAAAGGTTGCAGGGGTTTGCGGGGTGGTCCTGCATCGATGCCGCGCGTGCTGAGCCCGTGTTTGATACACTGGATGAACTTGCCGCCCTGCTCCAACACCCGCATCAGGGGCATCATGGCCGACATGATCGCCCGACCCTTGGTAAAGTCACCTTCGACAACGCAGGCCCGGTAGAGCGCGATATGCGCTTCCGGCGCGAAATTTGAGCCCGCGCACACCCAGGACCGCGCGCCCCAGGCGAAAAACTCAAGCGCCTGATCATCCATGCCGCAGCTCAAGCCAATATGCGGGTAGTCCCGCGCCAGCATGTGCAGGCGGTCCGGGTCCCCCGAGCTTTCCTTGATCGCGCAGAAATTCGCGCTGCGTCCCAACCGGTCAAGGCAGTCTTCGCCCATGTTGACGCTCATCCGGCCTGGATAGTTATACAACATCACCGGCAGATTCGCCGCGCGGTCAATGGCGAGACAATGCAGCGCGATCTCGCGGTCCGTTGGGTAAGCATAAGGGGGTGTCGCCACCAGAATGGCATCCGCCCCCACCGCCTGCGCAGCCTTTGCATATGCCACACCGTCTTCGGTGCGGATGGCCCCGGTCCCCACGATCAGCGGCACACGACCGTCCACCAGATCGTGGACCCTTTGCATCATGTCGATGCGCTCCTGCATGTCCTGTGCGTAATACTCACCGGTGGTGCCCGCGACGATGATCCCGTGAACGCCAGCCTCAACCAGAAAGTCAACAATGCCTTGTAATGCCTTATCGTTAAGAGAGAAATCGTCATGATAAGGCGTCACGAGCGGTGTGTATATTCCTTCAAATCGCATCGTATCTTTCCTTTGGGGACGGCAGGTCCACCGGCAAGGGATCAGGGCGCACGAACCGCTCCATACTGTCTCTGGACAGGTCCCAGTGCTGAAGCGTCAGATCAACCACCCGCTCTGTCTCCTGCGCCTGAAGAGCAGAGATAAGCGCTTCATGCTGGCGGCACGCCTGCCGGACCAGCGCCTCATCTGAAGCGTTGCGCGGTCTGTAGAACGTCTGGCTCAACCTGGTGTGATCGATCAGCAGACGATTGAGAGACGCAACCAGATAGGGGTTTTGCGCCATCTCACCGATAACCGCGTGAAACCGGTGGTTGGACAGCGCGGCGGC
The DNA here is from genome assembly GCA_039196345.1 of Pseudomonadota bacterium. Lineage (GTDB taxonomy): Bacteria > Pseudomonadota > Alphaproteobacteria > Rhodobacterales > Rhodobacteraceae > Roseobacter. The sequence goes on from JBCCUU010000004.1 coordinate 88,472, forward strand.
GGCAGCATCCCCTGCTTGCGTCTGCGTTGCAAAGCGCAGTTGCGTGTCCTGCAACGCGTCCAGTTGCGCATCGGTCCGGTTTTCAGCGGCGAGCCGCCCGATATTGGCATAAACCATCGGCGCGGTCTGGAAAAACGTCCGCATGGTCACGATGTCCATCGAGGCAACTTTTGCGCCCCGATGCTCTTTCAGAGTGATGTAGCCCGCCCCGGACAGGCGTTGGAGCACCTCGCGCAACGGTGTGCGCGACAGCCCGTAGTGCGACGCAAGAGATGCCTCGTCCAGCACGGCACCTGGAGCAAGCTCTACGCGCAGTATCCTGAGCCTTACATCTTCAAAGCAAGCTTCTTTGGGGGAAACAGACATGGGCACTCCTTATTGCATACATTATGTACACAATAAGAGTGGCAGGATGCCGGAAAAGCGACATCTTCACCATAAAGCATGCCGCTTTCAGCGTCCGATCATGGTTTTCGGTGCCTCAGAAAAGGACTACCTCGGTTTTGCAAATCTCTCGCGCAGCAGGGTCTTCAGAACCTTGCCGTAGTTGTTCTTGGGCAATTCGTCGACGCGCACGTAGCGCTTTGGCCGTTTGAACCGCGCGATGTGATCCAGACACAACTGATCGAGGCGTTTTTCGTCCAACTCCCCCACCACGAAGGCGATAACCTCCTCACCCCACTCCGGATGCGGATGACCAACAACCGAAACCTCATGGACCTGCGGGTCCATCAGCAGCACCTCCTCCACCTCGCGCGGATAGACGTTTGAGCCCCCGGTGATAATCGTGTCCTTTGACCGGTCCTGAAGCGTGACATAGCCATCCCTGTCCATGAACCCGATGTCGCCGGTCATCAACCACCCGTTTTTCAGGGTATTTTGCGTCGCGTGCGGGTTTTGCCAATAGCCGGGCATGACCGTATCGCCGCGCACCATGATCTCGCCCGGCTCCCCGACGGGGAGCAGGTCAGCATGCGCGTCCCCAATGGCAACCTCGACGCCAGACTGCGCCCGTCCCACCGATTGCAGCCGTCTGCGCCAGTCTGGATGCTGCCTGTCGGCAACATCCGCGCGGGACAAGGCGGTGATCCCCATGGGGCATTCGCCCTGACCGTAAATCTGCACGAACCTGGGACCGAAGAGCTCAACCGCCTCGATAATATCCGCGTTGTACATCGGCCCGCCAGCGTAGACGACCGTGCGGAGACCGACGCCTTCTGCCGCTGAAGCGCGCGCCACCTGCGTCAGCCGCTTGACCATTGTCGGGGCCGCGAAAAGGTGGGTCCGCTTGAAATGTGCTGCCAGATCAAGGATTTCCGTCGGATCGAAACCGCCGGAGACGGGGCAGACATGCCGCGCCCCGGCCCGCACGTGAAGCATGTTGTAGAGGCCCGCGCCATGGCTCATCGGTGCGGCGTAGAGTGTCGCGTCGGCGGCGGAGACCACGTCAACATCCGTCATGTAGCAAAGGCTCATGGTGGCCAACATGCGATGCGTGATCATGACACCCTTTGGCTTGCCCGTGGTGCCGGAGGTATAGAAGAGCCACGCCAGATCATCGGGCGCACGGGGCGTGATCTCTTCCGGTCGCGCAGTGCGGCGCAGCGTCTCGAACGCGGGCGACGGCACCGCGATGGTTCGCGGGAACATCGCGTCGCACGCTAGATCAGGTGACGCGAACACTAGGGCCGAGCCGCTGTTTTCGAGGATATAAAGGGCTTCGCGCGGGTGCAGCTTGGCGTTGATCGGTACAACCACGCCGCCCGCGATCCAGATTCCGTAGAATACCGTCAGATAGTCGGGCGCGTTCTTCATAAAAATCGCGACGCGATCTCCCGCGGTGATCCCCTCTGCACGCAGCCAACTGGCAACTGCACAGGCGTCCTGCCAGAGTGTCGCATAGCTTGCAACACAGTCCCGCCCGAGAAACAACGCAGAACGATCAGGTGCGATCTGCGCGCTGCGTTTCAACCAGTTGGCAAGGTTCATGCGTGGCTCCACCTCCTGTTGAATGTACTTTAGAAAGGCGATGTGGCCCGGCGCAAGAGTCGGGTTTCCATAGGGTCAACCATGGCATATAACGGGCGCGCAGGAATAAGGGCCGCTGACAACAAGGCCTGCACTGAATGGCTGAGGACATACATGACAAAGAAGAACCATGACGCAGATGTGGCCTTTATACAGGCCCTCGCGGAACTGCTGCGCGAAAACGACCTGACAGAGCTCCAGGTCAAACGTGACTATGGCGCGGATGACAGCCTGAACGTGCGCGTCAGCCGCCACCAACAGCAAACGGTTACACAGATTGCGGCGGCACCCGTCGCGGCCCCGGCACTTGCCGCCCCGGCGGCAACGGCGGGACCCGCGGCCGATAACGCGTCGGGCGGCATCGCGGAAGATCCCGCCGATCTGCCCGGTGCCGTGACCTCTCCCATGGTCGGCACGGTCTATATGCAGCCGGAACCCGGTGCGCCGGCGTTTATCTCCGTGGGCGCGAAAGTGTCGGAAGGTGACACCCTGCTGATCGTCGAGGCCATGAAAACCATGAACCATATTCCCGCGCCGCGCGCAGGCACGGTCAAGCGGATCGTCGTTGAAGACGGCGCGGCGGTTGAATTCGGCACCCCCCTCGTCATCCTCGAATAGGAGCGCAGGCGTGTTCAACAAGATACTGATTGCCAACCGGGGCGAGATTGCGCTGCGCGTGGTCCGTGCCGCCCGCGAAATGGGGATTGCGACGGTTGCGGTGCATTCCACCGCCGACAGCGACGCGATGCATGTGCGTATGGCCGATGAGAGCGTCTGCATAGGCCCGCCGCCAAGCCCGCAAAGCTATCTCTCCTTCCCCGCGATCATCTCCGCTTGCGAGATCACAGGCGCGGATGCGATCCACCCGGGCTATGGGTTTCTGTCGGAAAACGCGGAATTCGTGCAGATCGTGGAAGACCATGACATCACCTTCATCGGGCCGACCGCCGAACACATCCGCATCATGGGAGACAAGATCACCGCCAAGGATACGATGAAGAAACTGGGCGTTCCTTGCGTTCCCGGTTCTGACGGTGGTGTCGCAACACTGGAAGAAGCCCGACAGATCGGCGACGACATCGGATATCCCGTGATTATCAAGGCGACCGCAGGCGGTGGTGGCCGGGGCATGAAAGTTGCCCAGAGCGCGCAGGAGATGGAGAAAGCCTTCATGACCGCGCGTGCCGAGGGCAAATCGAACTTCGGCAATGATGAAGTCTACATCGAGAAATACCTCACCACGCCGCGCCATATCGAAATTCAGGTCTTTGGCGATGGCAAAGGCCGCGCGGTGCATCTGGGCGAGCGGGACTGCTCATTGCAGCGCCGTCACCAGAAGGTGTTCGAAGAGGCCCCCGGCCCGGCCATCTCGTCGCAGGAGCGCGCCGCCATCGGCAAGGTCTGCGCGGATGCGGTGGCGCGGATCAACTACATCGGTGCAGGCACCATCGAATTCCTCTACGAAAACGGGGAGTTCTACTTCATCGAGATGAACACCCGCCTTCAGGTCGAACATCCGGTGACCGAAGCGATCTTTGGTGTTGATCTGGTGCGTGAGCAGATCCGGGTCGCTGCGGGGATGGAGATGTCCTTCGATCAGGGCGACCTGCAAATCAACGGCCATGCCATCGAAGTACGCATCAACGCCGAGAAACTGCCTAATTTCTCGCCTTGCCCCGGTCGGATCACTCAGTATCATGCGCCCGGTGGGCTTGGTGTGCGCATGGATTCTGCGCTCTATGACGGCTATGCGATCCCGCCCTATTACGACAGCCTGATCGGCAAGCTGATCGTCCATGGCCGCGACCGCCCCGAGGCGCTCGCCCGCCTGCACCGGGCCCTGGGGGAGTTGATCGTTGACGGGGTGGACACGACCGTGCCGCTTTTCCATGCGCTGTTGGAAGAGGAGGACGTATTGTCCGGCGCGTATAATATCCATTGGCTGGAGCATTGGCTCGACACCAATCTCAACCAGAGTTGACGGCGGCCCAGGGTGCGCCTGACCCCTGAGTTGCTGATGCAGGGATACGCGACCGGTATCTTTCCGATGGCGGAGCATCGTGACGATCCGGAGATCTTCTGGGTGGACCCTTTGAAAAGGGGTGTTTTGCCCTTGCGCGGGTTTCATCTGTCACGATCGCTGCGCCGCGCGATGCGACGCACGACGCATCGGATCAGCATCAATACCGCATTTGAAGCGGTTGTGGATGGATGTGCGGATCGGGCCGAGACCTGGATCAATACCGAGATTCGAGATCTTTACATCGCTCTGCATGATCGACAACAGGCCCATTCGCTCGAAGTCTGGGACGGCCAGAGCCTCGTCGGCGGCGTCTATGGTGTGACGCTTGGGGCCGTTTTTTTTGGCGAAAGCATGTTCTCGCGCCGGACAAATGCCTCAAAGATGGCGCTCGCCTGTCTTGTGGACAGGTTGCTGGACGGGGGCTTCAAACTCTTCGACACACAGTTTCTAACCGATCATCTGGCCTCTCTGGGCGCCATTGAGATCAGCCGTGCCGCCTACCAGAATGCGCTGCAAGAGGCCACGGTGCGCCCCGCAAGCTTTCAAAACCCGCCCTTGCGCACCCCTCAGGAGGTCGTGCAGCGCATGACCCAAATGTCGTAGCGTGGGTGATCCATGGCGGAAAGGGCGGGCGACGACGCGATCATCCAGCCGACAAACAGGTATTTTCCGGTCTCGCTTTCCACGATCTCAAGCGAGGCAAAGGCGTCGCCAGAAGGGTTTCCAACCGGATAGCGGCAGGAGTTCAGCTTGATCGCAATCCCTTCGATCCGCGCTGTCGACCCTGAAGGCACGATCAACTCGAAAACCTCGCCTTTGATGCGATCCACGCCGCGCAATTGCGCGCCCGTGGCTTCCGTTGCCGCCTGCTGACCAAGGACCGGCGTGGCCAGCACCCAGAGCGCAAGCGCAAGCCGTTTCATCATTCAGACGAGCCGCTCACGAATTTCAACAGCAACGACACAAGGCTTACCGCACCTTGCGTGTCCTCTATCCGGTCGCCGGGCTCAAAGAAGAAGGGCGAGCCGCCGGGGACGATCTCGACGAAATTACCGCCCAACAGCCCTTCGGACGAGATGATAATGGCACTGTCATCGGGGATTTCGACATCCGCGTTGAGCGATACGGTGGTATCGGCACGGAACGTTTCGGAGTTGAGGGCCACCTCAGAGACGCTGCCGATCTTGACCCCGGCCAGACGCACGTCGGTGCCCACGCTCACCCCCTCAAGGCTGCGAAAGCTCGCCTCCAGCGGATAGGTGCTGCCAGCGCCCGAATAGCCCGAGATCTGCCCGGCGTAGACGACAAAACCGATTGCAGCGGCCAGCACACCCGCGCCGACCAGAACTTCCGTTGTGTGTTCAGACATTTCCGTTACTCCGGCGTCCAGGCCTCATAGTCGCGGCGCGGCTCAGGGTCCGCGCGGCGGATGGAGCCTTTGGGCGCATAGGCCAGCGCCGTGCCCGTAAGGTTCTCCTGGTGCGGCTTTTGCCAGGACTTGTGCTGCAGCGGTGCCTCGTTCGGGGCCGTCTCCCAGGTGTGGTGCAGCCACCCGTGCCAATCAGGATCAATGCGGCTGGCCTCGGCCTCGCCGTTGTAGATGACCCAGCGGCGCGTCTTGTCCCTGTTTTCGTAGAACGTGTTGCCCTGGCTGTCTTCCCCCACTTTCACGCCATTGCGCCACGTCCAAAGCTGCGTGTTGAGCGTCTGACCGTTCCACCAGGTGACGGCGCGCAAGAGTGAAGTCATAATGCCCATGGGTGTTCTCCGATCGCACTGTTGTCACACATATGGCTGATTGCCGGCGAAACGTCCAGATGGATGCGCGCTTTGCCGCGCCTATTCCGGCAGCAATGCGGTGACTTCGATCTCGATCTTGTATTGCGGGGCGATCAGCCCGCATTCGATCATCGTTGCCGCTGGCGGGTTGCTGCCAAAGGCCTGTTGCAACAGCGGCCAGCACGGTTCGAAATCCGCAGCTTTGGGCAACATGTAGGTCACGCGTACAACATCCGCAAAGGAGGCTCCGGCCTCTTCAAGCGCCTGTGCGATGGTATTCAGCGCATCCTGGCATTGATCCTCGACTGTTTCACCCTGCCCGACCGTTCCCGCGACATGAACCCAACCGCCCGCGACAACCGCACGGCAATACCCGATCTGGGGCTCAAAAGCGCCACCGGAGTGGATCCGTTTGATGGTCATATGACTCTTCCTTCCTTGCATAAAAAAACAGGCCCCGAGGGCCTGTCTTGAGACGCGTTGCGGACGCGCGCGTCAGCCTGCGCTGGCAGGCTCTTTCTCCGTGTCCGCGTGGATCATCAGCGGAGCCGCCTCAGAGGTTACCGCTTCCTCGTTCACCACCACCTCTGTCACGCTGTCGAGGCCCGGCAGATCGAACATGGTATCGAGCAGAATATCCTCAAGGATAGACCGCAGCCCACGCGCACCTGTCTTGCGTTCGATAGCCCGCTTTGCGATGGCCGAGAGCGCATCTTCGGTGAAGGTCAGTTGCGTGTCCTCAAGCTCGAAAAGGCGCTGGTATTGCTTGACCAGAGCGTTTTTCGGCTGGGTCAGGATCGTGACCAGCGCATCTTCGTCAAGGTCCTCAAGCGTCGCGAGAACAGGCAGGCGGCCGACAAACTCCGGGATCAGGCCGAACTTGAGCAAATCCTCTGGTTCAAGGTCGGTGAAGATTTCACCCACGCCGCGCTCGTCATTGTCGCGCACATCCGCGCCAAAACCCATCGCGGAGCCTTTGCCCCGCGCGGCAATGATCTTGTCGAGCCCGGCAAAGGCCCCGCCACAGATGAAGAGGATGTTGGTGGTGTCGACCTGCAAGAATTCCTGCTGCGGATGCTTGCGCCCGCCCTGCGGAGGCACAGAGGCCACGGTGCCTTCCATCAGTTTCAGGAGCGCCTGCTGCACCCCTTCGCCCGATACATCACGAGTGATCGAAGGATTTTCGGACTTGCGGGTGATCTTGTCGACCTCATCGATATAGACGATGCCGCGCTGCGCACGCTCCACGTTGTATTCCGAGGCCTGCAAGAGCTTCAGGATGATGTTCTCGACGTCTTCGCCGACATATCCGGCCTCGGTCAGGGTCGTCGCATCGGCCATGGTGAAGGGGACGTCCAAAATACGCGCGAGAGTCTGCGCCAGCAAAGTCTTGCCGCACCCGGTAGGCCCGATCAGCAGAATATTGGATTTGGCAAGTTCGATCTCGCCACCCTTCTGGGCGTGATTGAGCCGCTTGTAGTGGTTGTGCACCGCAACGGACAACACCCGTTTGGCCATCGCCTGACCAATCACGTAGTCGTCAAGGACCGCACAGATGTCCTTGGGCGTGGGCACCCCATCCGTTGCCTTCAGGCCGGACGCCTTAGTCTCCTCGCGGATGATGTCCATGCACAGTTCAACGCATTCATCGCAAATGAACACTGTGGGGCCCGCGATCAGCTTTCGCACTTCATGCTGGCTCTTGCCGCAGAAGCTGCAATAGAGTGTATTCTTGCTGTCGCCGCTTGAATTTGTTGCCATGTCAAGCCTTTCCGGTGTCGCTTACCCTCTGGTGGCATCAGCCGCCCGATACCACCTAAGTTTCCTCTCAGCTTAAGACAGCACAGGGAAGTCCACAATCGCTAAATGGTAAACTCACTGTGCGTCCCGCGATCGGTCAGCTCTCCGCTTCGTCTTTGCCTCGATTTTCAACAATCTCGTCGATATGGCCCCATTCCTTCGCCTCTTCCGGCGTCATCCAGAGATCGCGGTCGAGCGCCTTCTGAACGGTTTTGAGAGACTGGCCCGAGTGCTTTACATAAAGCTGATACATGCGCTCGCGTGTGCGCTCGATGTGCCGCGCCGAAATCAGGATATCCTCGGCCTTGCCCTGCGATCCACCCGATGGCTGGTGGATCATCACTTCGGCATTGGGCAGTGCGAAGCGCATGCCTTTTTCGCCGCCGATCGCGATGACCGAACCCATTGAAGCCGCCATGCCGCAGATCAGCGTTGAGACCTTCGGCTTGATGTACTGCATGGTATCATAGATCGACAGACCCGCTGTCACTTCCCCGCCCGGGGAATTCACATATACGCTGATTTCCTTGGTCGGGTTTTCGGCTTCAAGATGCAGAAGCTGCGCCACGACCAGATGGCTCATCCCGCTGTGGATCGGGCCATTCACGAAGATGATCCGCTCCTTCAGCAGGCGCGAAAAGATGTCGTAAGCGCGCTCGCCCCGGCTGGTTTGTTCCACCACCATGGGCACAAGATTCATATAGGTTTCAATAGGGTCTTTCATGAGGGATGCCTGTCTGCTGCGCTGTGGGCAGGACCATACCTGCCAACCGTTGACAGAACCTTAGTGTCGCTGCCGGGGGGCTGCAAGGGGGGCCGTACAACTTTGGGTTCAACCGTTGATCTGACGCTTTCTCCGTCTATCTGAGCGGCTATGGAAAACGAGTTAGATCCTACGCGCACCGCGGCACTTGAACGTCTTTCGGCCTTTTTGCCGGATGCTGGAAAGACCTATGCCGCGCGGCGGAACTATGATCTGGGGCCGGGCCGCCATACGCATGTCTCGCAGCTCTCACCCTATCTGCGCTGTCGGCTGCTCACCGAAGAAGAGGTCGTCACGGCCGTGGTGGCCCGCCATGGTCAGGGGGCGGCTGAGAAGTTCATTCAGGAGGTCTTTTGGCGCACCTACTGGAAAGGCTGGCTGGCATTGCGGCCCGCCGTCTGGGATCAGTATCAGCGCGCCCTGACCCGTGCCTGGAATGACGTACAGACGCAAAGCGGCCTGCGCGCGCAGTGGGAAGCCGCGTGCCACGGCCAGACGGGCATCGATTGTTTTGACGCCTGGGCGGCGGAACTGGTCGCGACGGGCTATTTACACAACCATGCCCGCATGTGGTTCGCGTCGATCTGGATCTTCACCCTGAAACTGCCGTGGGAGTTGGGGGCGGATTTCTTCCTGCGGCACCTGCTGGATGGTGATCCGGCCTCCAACACGCTCAGCTGGCGGTGGGTGGCGGGGATCCAGACACAAGGAAAAACCTACCTTGCCCGCACCAGCAATATCTCCAAGTTCACCGAAGGCCGGTTTCATCCCAAATGGCAATTGGCCGCCGAAGCACCACCGATGACAGGGCCTGCGGTCCCCGCCCCTGAACCCTTGCCCGAGACAGCCCGGCCTGACCCCTCCCTCAGGACTGGGTTTTTGCTGCATGAAGAAGACCTTAGCCCGTCTTTCGCCCTCGATCATGTGACCCCGACCGCAACGGCAGTGCTGCGCCCGCAGACAGAGATCGGGCCGCTGGCACTCTCCGACACTGTCATCCGCTTCAGGACAGCGGCTCAGGATGACGTGCTCTCGCGGTTGTCTGACCGCCTCGGTGCCGTGTCTGACGTGACCGATGCTGCTTCGGTCCGCGCCTGGGCCCGCGCGGCAAGGCTTGAACAGATTGTGACCGCCTATGCGCCAACGGGTCCTGTCTCAACGACCTTGCAGCAGATCGCGGCGGATCAGGACGCGCCGCGACTGTGCCGGATCATGCGCCCCTACGATGCGCTGACCTGGCCCCATGCCACCAAGGGGTTTTTTCCGTTCAAGAAGAACATTCCGAGTTTTATCGTCAGACTATGCGGGACTGCGACACCCTGAACCAACGCGTCAAAACACAGAGCACAGGCGGACGTCATGCCCGCGTTACATTCGCGAGGCACATCATGCCCATCGACCAGAAGGACAGATTCGCCACGTCGTGAGACGTCTTTAAAGAACAGCCACAACTCGGGAGCCAGCCATGAACCGCAAGGAAATTATCAACGATCCCTTGATCGGCAACAAAGCCGAAGCCTTTGAGGCCTTTGACGATATTCCCACCAACCCGAACCTGTCGCGCACCATCGGAGACGTCATAAATGCCCGCTTCGGCCGCCGGGAAATGCTCAAGGGGGCATTGGGCGTGGCCGCGACCGCCGCCCTCTTCGGGACATCTGCACTGGTCGCGCCGCGTCAGGCGGCAGCGGCCCCCGCCAGCCGGTACAGCTTTGAGGAATTGACCTGGGGCAATGATGAAACCCACCACATCGCCGCGGGCTACAATGCCGATATCCTGCTGCGGTGGGGCGATCCGATCACGGCGGATGCGCCGGCGTTCGACGTGATGAACCAGACGGCGGAGGCGCAGCTCAGGCAGTTTGGATACAACAACGACTACATCGGCTTTACCGCCCTGAACGACGAAGGCACGCGCGGGTTGCTTTGCGTGAATCACGAGTACACCAACGAAGAAGTGATGTTCCCCGGGCTCGGGCGACAGGATCGCGCCGGGTTTGAGGGCATGACGAAAGAGCTTGTCGATATCGAAATGGCCGCGCATGGCGGCTCCGTCGTCGAGATCGCGCAGGGACCCGACCGCAAATGGAAACTGGTCCGGAACAGCGTCTACAACCGACGGATCACGCCTTTGACCACATCCATGAGGATTGACGGACCCGCGGCGGGACATGACCGGATGAAAACCTCCGCTGATCCCCTGGGGACAACCGTGATCGGCACGCTCAACAATTGCGCCGGCGGCATGACTCCCTGGGGCACCTACCTGATGGCGGAAGAGAACTTCCACGGCTATTTCTGGACCGACACTTTCGACGCGGAAGGAAAACCCGACCTCTCCGACCAGCGTGAAGCCGCGCAGATGAAACGCTATGGCGTGCCTGGCCGCTGGTATGCCTGGGGGCAGTACCATGACCGCTTTAACATCGACAAAGAACCTAATGAGTCCAACCGCTTCGGGTGGATTATTGAAGTCGATCCACGCGATCCCGACGCCGCACCCATCAAGCATACGGCGCTTGGGCGCTTCCGCCATGAGGGGGCCGAGACCACGATCGCGAAAGACGGCAGGCTGGTCATCTATTCCGGTGACGACAGCCGGTTCGACTATCTCTATAAGTACGTCTCGAACCGTGCCGTGACCGAGGAGACCAGCGTATTTGGCAGCTCCTTGTTGTCCGACGGCACGCTTTACGCAGCACGGTTTGACGACAACGGCACGATGGAATGGTTGCCCTTGGTGCATGGGAGCGGCCCGCTGACCGCCGAAAACGGCTTTGAGAGCCAAGCGGATGTGCTGATTGACGCCCGCCTTGCCGCCGACGCGCTCGGGGCCACGCCCATGGACCGCCCTGAAGATGCGCAACCTGGCCCGAATGGCACGGCCTACGTGATGTTGACCAACAACACCCGCCGCAAGGCTGATGAGGTGGATGCGGCAAATCCGCGTGCAAAGAACGCCTTTGGCCACATCATCGAGATCAAGGAAGCGGATGAGAACCATTCCGCCACCACAGGAACGTGGTCGATCCTTGTCAAATGCGGCGATCCGGCGATTGCCGAGGTGGGCGCGGAGTGGAATCCGGAAACATCCCGGAACGGCTGGTTCGGCAGCCCGGACAATTGCGCCATTGACGCAGACGGCAGGCTTTGGATTTCGACAGATCAGGGGTCAAACTGGGGCAAGACGGGGAAGTCTGACGGGCTTTACAGCCTTGAAACCACGGGTGATTTACGCGGTCATTCGAAATTGTTCTTCCGATGCCCGGTGGGCGGCGAACTCTGCGGCCCCTATTTCCACGAGAATGGCGAGACGCTGTTTTTGGCCGTGCAGCATCCGGGCACGGACGGCACCAAGGATTTCAAAGGGTTCGAGCGCGCCTCAACCTTTGAGGACCCCGCAACCCGCTGGCCCGATTTCGACCCCGCAATGCCCCCGCGCCCGTCAGTTGTTGTCGTTACCCGCAAGGGCGGTGGGAAGATTGCCATCTGACCCCCACAGGTGGGAGCCGCGGGGCGGGTTGGGACCTACCTGATCCGCGCTTCGGTTTCGCTGTCGAACACCATCGCGCGGCGTGGTTCAAAGCTCAGATCAACGATGTCGCCCGCAGAGGCGCGCTCATCTCCCCGCTCCTCCACGATGATGCGCTCACCGGTGGGCGCATCCAGGTGAAGGTAGGACACGCCCCCAAGTGCTTCGGAAAGCTCGGCCTTCAACGCGCCGGTCCCGTGGTGCACCTCCAGATGCTCGGGGCGCACACCGATCGTCACTTTCGTGCCGCTGGCAGGCAAATTTGCCTCCACCGGCACGACGCGGCCGAATGCGGGCACATCCACACCGCCTTCCGCGACAACACCGCTGAGGAAATTCATGGCAGGAGAACCGATGAACCCGGCGACGAACCTGTTGTCAGGATCGCGGTAAAGTTCGAGCGGCGCACCGACCTGCTCGATATGGCCCGCGCGCAGAACAACGATCTTGTCCGCAAGGGTCATGGCTTCGACCTGATCGTGGGTCACGTAGATCATCGTCGCGCCGATTTCCTTGTGCAGGCGGGCAATTTCGACCCGCATTTCGACCCGCAGCTCCGCATCGAGGTTCGAGAGCGGCTCATCGAACAGGAAAACCTCCGGCCCCCGTACAATCGCCCGCCCGATGGCAACGCGCTGACGCTGACCGCCGGAAAGCGCTTTGGGTTTGCGGCTCAGGTACTGATCCAGTTTCAGGATATCCGACGCGGCCCCCACCTTCTTCTTGATCTCTTCCTTGGCCACGCCATTCATTTTCAGGCCAAAGCCCATGTTCTCTTCGACCGTCATATGCGGGTAAAGGGCGTAGGTCTGGAACACCATCGCGACACCCCGTTCGGCAGGGTCCATCCGGGTCACGTCCCGCGATCCGATGTGAATCTGACCGTCTGATGTCTCTTCCAGACCCGCGATCATCCTGAGCAGGGTGGATTTGCCACAGCCGGACGGGCCGACAAAGACACAGAATTCGCCATCCTCAATGTCCAGATCGATGCCATGGATCACCTGGGTTTCCCCATAGCGTTTGATGGCTCCTTGCAGCGTCACACCTGTCATGTCGTCATGTCCCTGTTCTTTGCAATTTCATGTCCGGAAAACGCCAGTCCTGCGCATCCATGGCGATGGCCGCAGCGGTCCGCGCGAGTTGTGGGGCAAGGCGCTCCAGTTCTTTGAGCGTGATGTCTTGGGTCGACCCGGTGATCGACAAGGCCCCCAGCATGCGGGCGTTGTCCGTCAGGATCGGCTGGGCAATGCAGATGATGCCCGGCTCGTGTTCTTCGCGGTCAAAGGCATAGCCACGTTCACGGATCGCTTCCAATTCCGCGGAGAGCGCGGCAGTGCTGGTGTAGGTCTGCGCCGTAAACCGGTGAAAGGATTGCTGCGCCATGGCTTTTTCACGCTCCGCCACGGGCAGAAACGCCAGCATCGCCTTGCCGACGCCGGTACAATAGGCCGGACCTACCTTGCCCGCGTCCGAGAACATCTCCACGGGCTGGGCAGCGTTGCGCTTGTCGACGTAGAGGACTTGCGCATTGTCAAGCTGGGCCAGGTGCACCGTGTGCCGGACCGCTGCGCTGAGCCGGTCCAGATGCGCCCGCGCCACAGGCGCAAGCGAACTTTGCGTCCACGCGCGGTGCGCCAGACGCACAAGCCGCATCCCCGTCGCATAGGTCTGATGCTCGGCGTCATAGGCCAGCATGTTCTGATTGGTCAGCGTCTGAAGCAACCGGTAGAGCGTGGCTTTGGGGTATACGCTCTCTTCAAGCAGTGTTGCAAACCTGACCGGGCGGCCATACCCCGCCACCTGATCCAGAACATCAAGCGCCTTGCCTACTGTCCCGTCGCCGGTCACCGTTCCCCTCCCCATCTTTCTGTCTTCCGCCCTCAGGTCCTCCCCGGCGGGCCGGGTGCCTCTTTTGACATCCCGAAGAACACGGTTGACAGTGTAGGCAGAGTGCGGTGTAGTTTTCAATATATAAAACCAAGTTCCATTATTTGGAACAACGAAAGCTTCACTCGCAAAACGTACCTTAGGGAGGACACCATGCGTTTTACTACCAAAGCAATGCTGATGGCATTGGCTGGATCCACGATGATGGCCGGGGCCGCGACGGCCCAACTGTCCGGTGATTTGCGGATCTTTCTTGACACGTCCAATCCGGCCCCACGCGCCACGATGGAGAAGATGATCGCTGACTTCGGGGCGTTGCACCCGGATCTGAACATCGAAACCACGGTGATTGATCGCGAGGCCTACAAGACCCAGATCCGCAACTTCCTGACAGCAGATTCTCCGGATGTTGCGACCTGGTACGCGGCGAACCGCATGTCTCCCTATGTGAAGGCGGGCCTGTTTGAAGACGTGTCCGATCTCTGGCAAGAGCCTGAAATTGCTGAAAATCTCGCCTCTACTAAAGGTGCGATGACCATCGACGGCAAGCAATGGGGTGTGCCTTACACCTACTACCAGTGGGGCATCTACTACCGCAAGGACATCTACGAAGAGCTTGGGCTGAACGAGCCTGCAAACTTCGACGAGATGAAGTCGAACTGCCAGGCAATCATCGATTCGGGCCGCAAGTGCTACACCATCGGCACCAAGTTCCTGTGGACCGCCGGCGGCTGGTTTGACTACCTCAACATGCGCACGCATGGGTTCGACTTCCACATGGCGCTGGCCAACGGCGAGGTGAAATGGACAGACGACCGCGTGAAGCAGACCTTCGCCAACTGGCGCGAGCTGATCGACATGGGCGCCTTTGTCGACAACCACCAGAACTACAGCTGGCAGGAATCACTTCCCTTCATCGTGAACGGTGAAGCGGCGGCGATCCTCAAGGGCAACTTTGCCGTGGCACCCCTACGCGAAGCGGGGCTGGATGACAGCAAGCTGGACTTCTACCAGTTCCCCGCGATTAACCCGGATGTCGAGTTGGCGGAAGATGCGCCAACCGACACGTTCCACATCCCGGCCAACGCGTCGAACAAGGAAGCCGCGCGCGAGTTCCTGCGGTTTGTGGTCTCGGCAGATGTGCAGACCGAGATCAACAACGGCCAAAATCTTGGCCAGCTTCCCGTGAACGCAAAAGCCTCGGTTGATGACGACAAGTTCCTGAACGAAGGATTTGCAATGCTCTCCTCCAACAGCCCCGGCGGCGTGGCGCAGTTCTTTGACCGCGACTACCCGGCGGAAATGGCGGCCGAAGCGATGCAGGGCCTTCAGGAGTTCATGGTGTTCCCGGACAACCTCGACGACATCCTGAACCGTCTCGATAAAGTGGCAGAGCGCGTCTACGCTCAGTAACACGTCGGCGAACCGGGCGCTTGCCGCGTCCGGTTCCCTCCCCCACGCCACATTCGCAAACGTGCTCCACCCAGGTTTTCGAATGTGCCGTCGTCAAGACCCGGCACCCAGCGACCGAGGAGATGTCTTCATGACAACAGCCCCGTCCACCCCTGCTCAGGCGGCCAGTACGCGCAGCTGGTACAAGCGCAACGAGATCGCGATTACCCCCTGGCTTTTTCTCGCACCCGCGATCCTGTTTTTCGCGTTCTACGTCATCTGGCCGATCTATCAGTCGATCTCCATTTCCTTTTACGCCTGGGACGGTCTGGGCGAAGCGCGCTATGTCGGCATGGCGAATTACGTGGAATTGATGGATGATCGGGCGTTCGAGGTCTCTCTCTGGAACAACCTCAAATGGCTGCTTTTCTACCTGCTGGCCATTCCCGGCGGACTTTTCATTGCGCTGTTCCTGAACCAGACCGTCACGGGCATTCGGATCTACAAGTCGCTCTTTTTCTTTCCCTTCGTCTTGTCACAAGTGGTTGTAGGCCTTGTGTTTTCCTGGTTCTACCTGCCGAATGAGGGGCTGCTGAACGGCATTCTGGGGTTGGTCGGGCTTGGCCCGGTCAATGTTCTGGGCGATCCGACCTGGGCCACATATGGGATCATCGCGGCGGGTCTCTGGCCGCAGACGGCCTATTGCATGATCCTTTATCTCACCGGCCTGAACGCGGTCGACCCAGAACAGATCGAAGCGGGGCGGCTCGACAATGCCAAGGGCTGGAAGATGCTGTGGTACATCATCATCCCACAGCTGAAGCCCGCCACCTTCATCGCCTTTGTGGTGACAATCATTGGCGCCTTGCGGTCGTTTGACCTGATTTCGATCATGACCAACGGCGGGCCGTTCGGACAGACCCGCGTGCTCTCGTTCTACATGTTTGAAAAGGCGCTGTCCGAATACGGCTTCCGCATGGGATATGGCGCTGCAATCGCGGTTGTCCTCTTCCTCATCATGCTGGTTTTCATCGCCTATTTCCTGTGGTCCATGTGGAAAGAGGAGCAGGTGCGATGATACCGACGCCACTTGTCCTTGCAGCGGCTGCAACGAGCCTGCATCTTGCCGCGTCGGAATTCTCTGTCGACCTGCCCTTGCAAGATCTTGGCGACCAGCGCTCGGAAGTCGTCATGCCACGTTGCGCTGCGCTCATGATTATTCTGGATGCGGTTGATCGCGGTAGCGAAACCACAATTCGCGCTGCGGAAACATTCTACTACCAGACAATCGCGCAATTTCCCACGGATACCGAAGAACAAGTGGATGAAGCGATTTCGGGCTTCATGGACGCCTATGCCCAAGGAATCACAGCGGACGATGGCGCGGACTATTGGGCGTCCGTCGTGCAAGTTGATCGAGCCATCTGCGTCACATACGCAGGAGCTCTTCAGGCGCAATCCGAATGACAATCGCGACACTTCATCCCCCCAAACATATGATAGAGGCGCTCTGATATGTTTCCCACGCCTATCGAGAAAACCCCCCGCTCCTGGCAGTTGACCTATCAGTCGATGCTCCCCTTGGCGCTCATCATGTGGCTGCTGCCGCTGATCGCCGTCGCCATCTTTTCGATCAAACCGGCAGAGGATTTCACGCAAGGCAATTACTGGGGAATGCCCTCCTCCTTTGAGATGTTCAACAACTACGGGCAGGTGTTTTTCAACTCCGACATGCCCCGCTACATGTTCAATTCGGTGCTGATTACCGTCCCGACGGTCATTGGCGCGGTGGCGCTCTCCTGCCTCGCGGGCTTTGCCCTGGGCATCTACAAGTTCAAATCCAACATCTGGATTTTCTTCATGTTCGTGGCGGGCAACTTCGTACCTTTCCAGATCCTGATGGTGCCGGTTCGTGACCTGACGCTGGACATGGGGCTTTACAACACCAAGACCGGGCTGGTGCTGTTTCACATCGCCTTCCAGACCGGCTTTTGCACGCTTTTCATGCGCAACTTCATTCGCGCGCTTCCCTACGAGTTGATCGAAGCCGCACGCGTTGAGGGCATCGCGGAATGGAAAATCTTCTGGTACGTTGTGATCCCACTGATGAAACCCGCCATCGCGGCCCTCTCGGTGTTGATCTTTACCTTCATCTGGAATGATTATTTCTGGGCCGTTGTTCTGACCCAAGGGCCGGAAAGCCAGCCGGTGACCGCGGGCATCACGTCCTTTAACGCCCAATTCCGCGCGGCCTATCACTTGATGAGTGCTGGCTCGATTGTGGCGGCATTGCCGCCGGTGTTGATGTTCTTCCTGATGCAGAAACACTTCATCGCCGGTCTGACACTCGGGGCTGTAAAGTGACACGGACGTGGCGGCTGGACGATGCGCGCCAGACGTTTGTGCTGGCCTCCAACGGCGGGCGGTGCCCCGAAGTGATCTATTGGGGTGCGCCCTTGCCCGAAGGGGAGGACCTGACGGCCCTTGCGGGCGTCGGCGCTCTGGATGTGACGGGCGGAATGCTCGACGCCAACCCGGACCTCTCGCTTTGTCCAGAGGCGGCGCGCAGCTTCCCCGGTCAGCCCGGGATGGTCATTCGCGATCAGGATGGCACACCGCTCTTGCCGAAGTTCAAACTTGCGGATGTGGCGACGGCGGATCATCAGCTGAGCGTCACCTGCAAAGACGCGGAAAACCGGCTGACCTATCTGGCATTGATTGCGCTCGATCCCGAGACGCACGTCCTGTCTTTCACAGCCCATCTGACGGCAGATCGCGCGCTGCATCTGCACTGGCTGGCCGCGCCCGTGTTGCCCGGCCCCCAACACAGTGACGAGATGATCGACCTTGCAGGCCGCTGGTGCGGAGAGTTTCAATTGAACCGGACCCCGTGGTCGGCGGGCATGCGCTACCGCGAAAACCGGACGGGCCGCACAGGTCACGAGCATTTCCCCGGTTTGCTGGTGCCCTGCCGGGGGGCAACAAATGCCAGCGGCGAGGCCTATGCGTTCCACTACGGCTGGTCCGGCGGGCACCGGATGATCGCCGAAGAGCTGCCCGACGGGCGTCGGCAGATCCAGTTTGGCCATGCCGCGCGGATGGAGACGCAACCCGCGAGGGAATTCCAGACGGCACCGCTATATGCCGTGTACTCATCAGATGGGCTGAACGGCTGTGCGGTCTCCTTCCAGCGGCACCTGCGCGACCGGATTGTCACCTGGCCCGACCGAAGCCGCCCTCGCCCGGTGCACTACAACTGCTGGGAAGCCGTCTATTTCGACCATGACCTGCCCAAGCTCAAGAAAATCGCCACCCTGGCCGCGACCCTCGGGGCAGAGAGGTTTGTGCTGGATGACGGCTGGTTCGGGCAGCGCGATGATGACACGTCATCTCTTTCTGACTGGGAAGTTGACCCGCGCAAGTACCCCGATGGGCTTGGCCCGCTGATCGATCATGTGCACCGCGAAGGCATGACCTTCGGCATCTGGTTTGAGCCGGAGATGATCAACCCCGACAGCAACATTCACCGCGCCCATCCCGAATGGGCGCTCGGGGCCGAAGACCAGATCCTCGGACGCCAGCAAAAGGCGCTCAACATGGCGCTGCCAGACGTGCGCGATTTTCTTTATGATCGCATTGCGGCGCTGCTCACAGCGCATCCCATCGATTACATCAAATGGGATCACAACCGGGTTCTGCCCATGCCGGATGCCGCGCAAACGCGGGGGTCCTACGCCCTCATCGACCGTCTGCGCGCGCAGTTCCCGCAGGTCGAAATCGAAAGCTGCGCATCGGGGGGCGGCCGTGTCGACTTCGGCATCCTCAGTCGGACGCAGCGGGTCTGGCTGTCAGACAGCAACGATGCGCTGGAGCGGCTGCGCATGCAACACAACGCGGCCCTCTTCCTGCCTTCGGCAGTGACAGGCAGCCATGTCGGGCCACGGCACTGCCATACCTCCGGCAGGCACCTTGGGATTGAACTGCGGGCCTGGGTTGCAGCCCAGCGGCACATGGGGTTCGAAATGGACCCGCGCGAGTTGACACCGGAGGAGACGGAGGTGCTGAGCGCCGTGACATCCTGGTGGAAAGCCAATCGGCTCTGGATGTTTGATGCCGACATCCTGCGCCTCGACAGTGCGGACCCGGCGGTGATCGCGGAACAGCAGGTGGACCGTGATGCCGCGCGTTTTGTGGTCTTTGCGGGCAAGGCCGCGACCTCCAGCCAGATCGCACCGCGCCCCCTGCGATTGACGCGACTTGATCCGGCGGCATTCTACGAGGTCAACCTGCTCAATCGGTCATCGGTTTCCGGGCTGTCCCGCGCTAAATTGGCGCTGAAGGACGGCCCCGTTACGCTGTCCGGCGCGGCCCTGATGACCGGGGGGCTGCGATTACCGTGGAGTTTTCCTGAAACCATGTGGGTGCTTGAAGGTCGCAAGACAGACCTGAAAGCGGCCTGAACGAAACAGTATCCAGAGGGCTCCGCCGGGGCGAAAGGGTCAAGATGACGAAAACTGCTACATTTCACGATTTGGATGGCGCGTCGGTCTACATCACGGGCGGCGGCTCCGGCATTGGCGCGGATTTGACCGATGGTTTTTTGGCACAGGGCGCAAACGTCGCTTTCATCGGGCGCTCGGACGCCAGTGCCTTTGTCGCGGAGATGGAAGCCAAGCACGGCCGTGCGCCTTTGTTTTTCCAGGGCGACATTACCGATACCGATCGGTTGAAAGAGACAATCGCTGCGGCGGCAGACGCTCATGGCCCGGTCACGACGCTGGTGTCGAATGCCGCCAATGACAAGCGCCACGATTGGCTGGCGCTGTCGGCTGAGGAATGGGACGTGCTGCTGGCGGTCAATCTCAAGGCATACTTCTTTGCGGCACAAGCCGTCGCCCCTGCGATGATCGAAAAAGGCACAGGGGCCATCATCAACTTCAGTTCCATCAGCTACATGATGGGCAACGCAGGATACCCGGCCTACACCGCCGCCAACGGCGGCATCACGGCGATGACCCGCAGCCTCGCGCGCGAGTTGGGACCCAATGGCATTCGCGTCAACGCCCTGGCACCCGGCTGGGTTCTGACCCAAAAACAACTCGACAAATGGGCAACGCCCGAAGGCCTTGCCGCACATCTTGAGAGACAGTGCCTCAAGACACATCTTGAACCCCAAGACATCGTTGATGCGGTTTTGTTTTTGGCTTCAAACACCAGCCGAATGATGACCGGTCAGTGTATGGTCGTGGACGGCGGCGTGGTAACAACCGGGTAGTTGCGCAATGAGAATGGCCATCAAATCGGACTGGATTGCTGTGGACTGGGGCACCACGAACCTGCGCGCCTATGCGATGCAGGATGCGACCGTTTTGATGCAAGCGACCTCTGGCGACGGCATGGGAAAGCTCGCACCCGAGGGGTTTGAGCCGGCACTTCTGGCCCTCATCAAGGACTGGGACGTGGCGGGGGTGCCGATCGTCGCTTGCGGCATGGTCGGGTCGCGTCAGGGCTGGGTGGAGGCCCCTTACCGATCAGTGCCCTGCACACCCATGGCGCATGACCTGACCCGCGCCCCGACCCACCAAAGCGGCCTCTCGGTTTCCATTGTCCCCGGGCTGTCGCAGCAAAACCCCGCAGATGTGATGCGCGGCGAAGAGACCCAGATCGCGGGCTTTCTCAGCCTGAACGCAGGCTGGGACGGGGTGTTGTGCCTGCCCGGCACCCATACCAAATGGGCGCACCTTAGCGCGGGCGAGGTCGTCAGCTTCCAGACCTTCATGACCGGGGAAATGTTTGCCATGCTCAGCGAAGCTTCCGTTCTGCGCCATTCCGTGGCGGCGGAGGGCTGGGATGACAGCAGCTTTGATGAGGCCGTCTCGGCGGCGATCAGCAAGCCCGAACGCCTGGCTGCCCGATTGTTTGGCCTGCGCGCCGAAGGTCTGTTGCAAAACGCAAAGCCCACAGCGACCCGCGCCGCGCTATCGGGTTTTCTGATCGGGGCGGAACTGGCCGCAGCCAAACCGTATTGGCTAGGGCAGAATGTGGCCATTCTGGGAACCGGCGCGCAGGCAAAGGCCTACCAGCGGAGCCTCGGGCTGCAAGGTGTCTCGGCGATGCTTGTCGACGCGGAACGCGCCACGCTTGCCGGTCTGACAGCCGCGCACCGATCCTTGAAGGAGAAAACATGACGCTGCCTCTGATCGCCATTTTGCGCGGCCTCACCCCGGCTGAAGCCCCCGACATCGCGCAGGTGCTGATCGATGCCGGGATTACGCAGATCGAAGTGCCCCTGAACTCCCCCGACCCACTAGATAGCATCGCCCTGCTGGCGCGGGAGTTTGGACAGGATGCCTTGATCGGCGCTGGCACGGTTCTGACCCCGGACGAGGTCGCGGCGGTCTCTGACGCGGGCGGCGGGTTGATCGTGTCGCCCAATTGCGACGTTGATGTCATTGCGGCCACCAAAGCGCGCGGCATGCACAGCTGGCCCGGCATCTTTACGCCCACCGAAGCCTTTGCGGCGCTGAAAGCAGGGGCAGATGGGTTGAAGCTGTTCCCCGGGTCAATGGCCGGGCCCTCGGGCCTTGCCGCCATGCGGGCGATCCTGCCCAAGGGCACGATGGTTTACGCCGTCGGCGGGGCGGGACCGGAGAACTTCGCGGAGTGGATCGCGGCGAGCGCCGATGGCTTTGGTCTGGGGTCCGCACTTTTCAAACCGGGGATGACAGCCGAAGACGTGAGCGCGCGCGCACGCAGCATCGTCAGCGCTTATCAGGACGCGATCCGGTGAAGACCCGGGTCTTTGATGACCGCGCCTGCACGTTGGGGGAAGGCCCGCTTTGGCATCCTCTGCGCAAGCAGCTTTTCTGGTTCGATATCATGGAGCGTAAACTGATGACGCGTGACGCGACCGGCCCGCAGGAATGGTCTTTTGACGACTACGTGTCAGCCGCAGGCTGGGTCGATGAGCACAGCCTGCTGATTGCCTCGGCCTCTGCCTTATGGCGTTTCGATCTGTCGAATGGAACGCGCACCCGGATTTGCCCGTTGGAGGCTGAGAACCCCACAACACGCTCGAACGACGGGCGCGCGGACCCCTGGGGCGGGTTCTGGATCGGGACCATGGGGTTGAACGCTGAAACCGGTGCCGGAGCAATCTATCGCTACTATCAGGGTACGCTCCGCAAACTCTTTGCAGAGATCACGATTTCGAACGCGATCTGTTTTGCTCCTGACCGCTCCACGGCCTATTTCACGGATACCGCACGCGGTCAGGTGATGAAGGTCGCTCTGGACCGGGAGGGCTGGCCGACAGGCGAGCCTGCTGTTTTTGTTGATTTGCGATCCGACGGTCTGAACCCCGATGGCGCGCTGGTGGATGCAGAGGGCAATCTGTGGATAGCGCAATGGGGGACGTCGCAGGTCGCGGGCTATTCTCCGGAGGGCGCATTCATTGACGCCATCCCCCTGCCCGCCCGGCACGTCACCTGCCCGGCCTTTGGCGGAGCAGATTTTGGGTCGATGTTCGTCACCAGTGCTAAACAAGGTTTGCCTGAAGACATCATCGCCGGGTCCCCGCAACAGGGGATGACCTTTGTCATCGGCGGTGTGACCCGCGGCGTAGCAGAACCGAGGGTCCTGCTGTGAAACGCGCGCTCGGGGTGTGCTATTATCCGGAACATTGGCCGGAGCAGATGTGGGCCGATGATGCCGCGCGCATGGCTGCGGCGGGGATCAAATGGGTCCGGATCGCTGAATTTGCCTGGTCGCGCATTGAACCCAAGCGCGGGCATTTCGAGTTTGGATGGCTGGACCGCGCCATTGACGTGCTGGCAAGTGCGGGCCTCAAGGTCATTCTTGGCACCCCCACCTGCACGCCGCCACGCTGGATGCTGGACCGCTTTCCGGACATGCTTGCCCGTGACGCATCAGGACACCCGCGCAAATTCGGCTCCCGACGGCATTACTGCTTCAGCCACGAAGGCTACCGCGAGGCCTCCACCGAGATCGCCGCCGTTCTCGGGCGAAGATATGGCCGAGACCCACGCATTCACGGTTGGCAAATTGACAATGAATACGGCTGCCACGACACGATCCTGTCCTACTCGGAAGCGGCGACGGTGGCCTTCCGGGCCTGGCTCAGGGCGAGATACGGGACCATTGATGCGCTGAACGACGCCTGGCGGACGGTCTTCTGGTCCATGGAATACGATCACTTTGACCAGATCGACCTGCCCAACCAGACGGTGACACAGCCCCATCCGAGCCATGAACTTGCGTTCCGCCGGTTCAGCTCGGACCAAGTGGTGGCCTACCATGAGGCTCAGGTGAAGGCCTTACGGCCCCTGACAGATGCACCTCTCATTCACAATTACATGGGACGGGTGCTGGATTTTGATCATTTCGAGGTGGGTGCCTCCATCGACATCGCAAGTTGGGACAGCTACCCGATCGGGTTTTTATCCGACCGGCTGGAAGGCACGGCGGAGCACAAAAAGCGATACCTGCAACAGGGTGACCCGGACATGCAGGCCTTTCACCACGACCTCTACCGCGCGGTCGGCAGAGATGGGCGTTGGTGGGTGATGGAGCAGCAACCGGGCCCGGTGAACTGGGCGCCCTACAATCCGGCCCCCCTGCCGGGGATGGTGCGGCTCTGGACGTGGGAGGCCTTTGCCCATGGGGCCGAGGTTGTGAGTTACTTTCGCTGGCGCCAGGCCCCTTTCGCACAGGAACAGATGCATGCAGGGCTGAACCGGCCTGACAACGTATCGGCACCCGGCATGGCAGAGGTAAAAACCGTGGCAGACGAACTGGGGGCAATGCCGGACTGCGATACCGTGACAGCCGAGGTGGCACTCGTCTTCGACTACCTGTCGGAATGGTCCTGGACCGTCCTGCCGCAAGGGGCAGACTTCACGTATTTCCGCCTTATGCTGGACGCCTACCGCGCGCTGCGCAAACGCGGGCTGTCCGTCGACATCGTGCCATCCACCTGCACGAAACTGAGCGGCTACAAGCTGGTGCTTGCACCCGGCCTCGCCTGCCTGCCGGAGGGTCTGCGCCGCGCCTTGGGCGACACGACCGCCCTCCTCGGCCCGCGCACGGGCGCGGTGACGCCAGAGCTTGTCATCCCCCAACCAATGGGCCCCGATGTGCCGGGTCTGGATTGCACGGTTTCGCGGGTTGAAAGCTTGCCCCCCGGCATCACGAGACTTGTCGAAGGAGGCGGGGCCGTCCTGCATTGGGCCGAAACCTTGGAAGGCAAGGCAGATGTCGCCCTGCGCTACAGTGACGGAACAGCGTTTGAGATGCGCGCGGGGTCCCTCTCTTACCTTGCCGGGTGGCCGGATGCAGCCCTCTGGGACCGCCTGATCGGTGATGCCGCGCGGCGCTGCGGGATTGAGACGGAAACCCTGCCAGAAGGGCTGCGGCGGCGGGACACCGCCACCCACCGGTTTTATTTCAACTACGGACCCGACCCCGTCGAGCATAACGGCATGAGGCTGCCGGCTGCCGGGGTTCAATGGGTCGCGAAATGACGCTCAGGTTCTCACGTCGGGCTCGGTGCGCCCAATGTGTATTGCCATCTCGGTGATGTCGATCACCGCCGAACACACCTTTTCCAAAGCGTCTTCAACCGGCAAACCATGATCGCCATCGGGCTTCTCGTATTGCTCAAGATAGACCCGCAACGTCGCCCCTTCGGTCCCGGTACCGGACAAGCGTAGCACCGCCCGCGCACCGCCCTCAAAACCGATCCGCAAGCCCTGATTGTGGCTGACCGAACCATCCACGGGATCGTTGTAGGAAAAACTGTCCGCGCTCTCGACCGTCAGGCCGCCGCAGGTGGTGCCGGGCAACTGGGGCAGTTTCGCCTCGACTGCGGACATGAGCGCCGTGGCGGCCTCCGTCGGCACCGCCTCAAAGTCATGGCGCGAATAGTAATTCCGCCCGAACTCCTGCCAATGCGCGCGCAGGATCTCAGCCACCGATTGTTTGCGCTCCGCCAGGATGTTCAACCACAAAAGCACCGCCCAAAGGCCATCTTTCTCCCGCACGTGATCGGAGCCGGTGCCCGCACTTTCCTCGCCACACAAGGTGACCTTGCCTGCATCCAGAAGGTTACCGAAAAACTTCCAGCCCGTGGGCGTCTCGAAACAGCCGATGCCAAGCTTTTCTGCCACCAGATCTGCGGCGGCGCTGGTCGGCATGGAGCGCGCAACCCCGGCAAGCCCGGCCTTGTAGGCGGGTGCCAGATGCGCATTGGCTGCAAGCACCGCGAGGCTGTCAGACGGGGTCACGTAAGTGCCGCGCCCCACAATCATGTTGCGATCACCGTCGCCATCGGATGCCGCGCCAAAGTCAGGTGCGTCCTCCGACATCATTTCGTCCATCAGGGTCTTGGCCCAGACCGGGTTGGGATCGGGATGCCCGCCACCAAAATCCTCGCTTGGGACTGCATTGATGACCGAACCGGGTGCGGCCCCAAGCTGGCCCTCCAGAATAGCCTTTGCATAAGGTCCGGTGACCGCATGCATCGCGTCAAACCGCAGTGAGAAACCGCCCGCGATCAGCCCGGAAATCTTATCAAAATCAAAAAGCTGCTGCATGAGCGCCGCATAATCGGCAACCGGGTCGACGATCTCGACCACCATGGCCTCGACCTGTGTTTCGCCTAACGTTTCAAGGTCCACATCGGCGGCGTCCGAGATGCGGTATTCGGTGATCTTCTCGGTCTCGGCAAACATGCGGGCGGTGATGGCTTCCGGTGCGGGGCCACCGTTGGCGATATTGTATTTGATCCCGAAATCCTCGTCGATCCCGCCAGGGTTATGACTGGCAGAGAGCACCAGCCCCCCGTCCGTCTGGCGCTGGCGTATGAGGTTCGACACCGCAGGCGTCGAGAGCAGCCCGCCCTGCCCGACAATTGCCCGCGCCGCGCCATTGGCGGCCGCAGTCTTGAGGATCGTCTGGATCGCCTGCGCGTTAAAGAAACGCCCGTCGCCGCCGACCACCAAAATCTTGCCCGCCACCCCTTCGATCGCGTTGAAGGTCGATTGGACAAAGCACTCCAGATAGCCCGGTTGCATGAACACTCTGGTCTTCTTGCGCAACCCGGAGGTGCCCGGTTTCTGGCCTTCGAACGGGCCGCTCTTGATCGTCTTGATGGTCATTTCTTCCCCCTCTGGCAGGTCATGGCACGGCCAGACTGTGCCATGATTTCAGCTGTTTTCTTCAGTTCCGGACCGGTTTCGATCTCGCTCAGCGTCTTTGGGTACATCCTGCGCCAATTTGGATGTTCGTCAACCGTGCCCGGCAGGTTCTGTGCGTCTTGCAAAGACAGAATGTCATCCAGTTGAACCGCCACCAGCGCCGCAGGGGAGCGGGCGAGGTCAGCATGTACACTATCGCGCAGACCGGCACCGGCACGCTTTGGCAAAGGTTGCGGCGCCGGCACTTGCGCCAACTGCCGTTTCTCCCCTGCCCGCCTGTTTGCAGCCCGCGCGGCTTCCCTGTCGTCAATCCAGCCCAGTTTTTGCCACCATGCGATGTCGCGCCCTTGCCAGAACCCTTCGAGCGTTGGCGTGTCGTGGGTTCCAAAGCAGGCCAGAGACTGCGCACGAAGCCGGGCAGAAGGAAGCAGCTTGCCGCGCGCATCCTTTTCGTATTGCAGGACGGAGTAGCCATAAAGCCCCCGCCCCGCCATCTCCTTGCGGAACCCATCAGGCACGAGGCCCAAGTCTTCGCCCACGATCACGGTGCCCGCGCGCTGCGCCTCGACCGCGATAATGGCCATCAGCACCTGAAAATCCTGGCGGATATAGCCACCCGGGCTGCCATCTTCCGGGAGCCAGAAACTGCGGCTCAACCCAAGCGCATGGTCAATGCGCAAAACCCCCGCGTGCCGCATGTTCTGCCGCAGGATAAAGCGGAAGGCTTCATACCTGCTGGCTTTCAGGCGCAGCGGCGACAGGGCGGTCAATTGCCAGTTCTGACCGGCGGGGCTGAGGTGATCTGGCGGCGCGCCAAGGCTGACCCCTTGTGCCACGGCGGATCTGTCGCCCCACCCTTCGGCGCCCCCCAATCGCGCGCCTACCGCCAGATCGAGGTACAAGCCAAGGGGCATGCCTGAGGATCGGGCCCGCTTTTGCGCGTCGGCAAGTTGTTGGTCTGCGAGCCATTGCGCCCACATTGCATAGTCCAATTGATCCGGCGGAAGATCATCACTATTATCAGCCACCGAAAGCCATTGCCGCGCATCCGGGCCATGTTTTGCGCTCAATGCTTCAAAGCGCGCAAAATCGCGCAACCAGACGCCGCCCTGCGCACAAAAATTCTCGAAAGCCCGCAGGGAGGCGTCATCGGCGGAAGTCAGGAAGGCTGAATAGGCCGCTTTCAGGGCCGCACGCTGGCGGCTGCGGTGCGCGGCATAGTCGATCAACGCCTCCTGGCTTGGAGGCACCTCGCCCTGATCCAAAGCGATGTGGTCCGTGTTCAGAAAACCGCGATGTACCGGAGAATAGGGGCTGATGGTATCGCTCGCCGCCTCCCCCAGTGCATGCAGCGGGTTGATCCCGAGAAACGCTGCCCCCTTCGCGCCCAGAATACCTGCAAAGCGGGCCAGATCATCATAGTCGGCCAGCGATTTACCGGCATCGGACCGCAACCCATAGAATGCTGCTGTGACGCCCCAGAGGCGCTCTGATCCCGATTGTTCGCGCACCGACGGGGCGCGATCCGGTGCAGCGACGAGCGTCACTTCCTGAGCATGTCGCGCGCCCTTCAGATTGAGGGTATGCACCCCCGCGGGCAGCGCTGGCAGAGCAATGCGATCCTCCGCCCGGCCTTCGGCAAGGATCGCGCCGTCCGCCTCCGCAAGCACGTCCCATTGGGCGGGATGGGCAATATCAATGACCGCGCTTTGCTCCGCCTGAACAACCACATCCCCCGGGGCAAACGCCTTTGCCTGCGCGTCCTCATGCTGCTTTAGCGCGTCCCGTACATGCTCGGGCGTGCTGACCTCCAGACCATTGGCCCGCAACAGCGCCTTTTGGGTATCGGGCAAGGTGCGGTGCGTCACACCTGACATGTCCTTGAATTCAGGGAAAATCCCGTGAAGGGAGGACAGACGCGCCAGTGCTTCATCCGGCTTCATGTCGGGGCACCGGTGTCAGCCAGATACAAGGCCACGACCTGCGGTCCGTGCAGGACGATGCCCTCTTCGCCCACCGGGCCTTCCTGCCGCGCAGGACGATCCGTGTCGATCCCGACCCACCAGATTTTGCCCGCGGGGGCCGCAGGCAGCGTCACGGTCTCAACCGTGTAGCTTCGGTGGAAGATCACCAGCACCGTATCCTCATTGCCCGCATCAATCAGGGTTTCGGCGGAACATCGGTAAAGCACCGCCAGAGAAGACAGGCCCGGATCGCGCCAGTTCAGCGGCCTGCCTTGCAGATCAAACCACTCCACATCCGGCAAGCCATCCGCCGCGCGCAAACCGCCGTGCAGAAAGCGTGATTGCCGCAGCGCCGGATGCGCCCGCCGAAAGGCTGTCAACCGGGCCAGAAAGGCGCTTTTGGAGGGGATGTCCTCCGGCCAGTCCACCCAAGCGGTGGGATTGTCCTGGCAATAGGCGTTGTTGTTGCCCGCCTGCGAATTGCCCACCTCGTCACCTGCCAGCACCATTGGGGTGCCTTGCGAAAAAAACAGCGTTGCCATCATGTTACGCTGCCGTAGCTCTCGTTTCTTGAGGATCGCCACATCCTCTGTCGCGCCTTCGATACCGCAGTTATCGGAATGATTGGTGTGATGACCGTCCTGATTATCTTCCTGATTGGCCGCGTTGTGACGCTCAGAATAAGCCGTGACGTCCGCCAGTGTGAAACCGTCATGGGCGGCGAGAAAGTTGATCGACGACCACGCCCGACGCCCACCGCGATCAAACTCACCCGCCGAGCCGAGCAGGCGCGCACCGAGTTCCTGCGCGCTGTGCATGTCACCCTTCCAGAAGCGCCGGACGGTATCGCGATAGGCATCGTTCCATTCTGCGAATTTGGGCGGAAACCCCCCGAGCCGATAGCCGCCGGGGCCAATGTCCCATGGCTCCGCAATCATCTTGACGCCCGCCAGCAGCGGGTCCTGACGCAGCGCGTCCAGAAAGCCGCCCCCCACATCGAAGCCTGCATCCTCGCGTGCCAGCGTCGTGGCAAGGTCAAAGCGGAAGCCGTCAACGCCCATGCAGTCCACCCAGAACCGCAGGCTATCGAGCACCATGCGCAACACATACGGGTTGGAGACGTTGACCGTGTTCCCCGTCCCGGTGTCGTTCACATAGTAGCGGGGCTGCCCTTTGACCAGACGATAGTACGACGCGTTGTCGAGCCCCCGGAAACAGAGCGTCGGCCCCCGATGATCGCCTTCAGCGGTGTGGTTGTAGACCACATCCAGAATGACTTCGATCCCCGCCGCATGGAAGCGACGCACCATATCGCGGAAACCCAGTAGGCCCTTGGGGCCAAAATACCTTGGCTCCGGTGTGAAGAACCCGATGGAGTTATACCCCCAGTAGTTCGTCAGACCCTTGTTGAGCAGAAAGCCGTCGTTTAGAAAGGCATGCACCGGCAGGAGTTCAATCGCCGTGATGCCAAGGCGGTTCAAATGCTCGATCACGGGTTCTGTTGCCAGCCCATCGTAGGTGCCGCGCAGATCACCGGACACCTTGGGATGCTGCTGTGTCAGCCCCTTGACATGCGCCTCATAGATCACCGTCTCCTCCCAGGGCGTGCCCAGGGGCGGCTGGCCACCGGGAAACCACGCCGGGTCGGCCACAACGGATTTTGCAACGAAGGGTGCTGAATCCCTTGTGTCAAAGGACAGATCCCGCCCGGCGTCCTCAGCCATATAACCAAGCGTGGCCGGGTGGTTGGCAAACGCCCCTTGCAAGACCCGCGCATAGGGATCAAGGAGTAGCTTGTTGGCGTTGAACCGGTGCCCATGGTCAGGATCGTAGACACCATGCGCGCGGTACCCATAGATCGTGCCGGGCTTGAGCCCGCCGATACGCCCATGCCAGATGTCCCCCGTACGCTCCGGCAGCGTGATCCGTTGGAGTTCTTGCCTTCCGTCCTGCGAAAAAAGGCAAAGCTCGATCTTGCTGGCATTTGCGGAAAAGACGGCAAAGTTGACGCCCTCCCCGTCAAAATGCGCGCCCATTCGATAGGGGCTCCCGGCTGATACAGGATAGGTCATGAGGGTCCGCTCATGCGTCCGATAGGCTGCGGTAGGTCGCCTCGTATGCGGCGCTCGACGCATCCCAGCCAACCGGATGTCGCATCGCGCGGCGCATGGCGGCGGCCCATGCCTTGGGCTGCGCAAAAAGATCACATGTGCGATGGATCGCATGCGCCAGGGCCGAAGCTGTGACAGGCGCAAACTGCACGCCTGTCGCGCAATTGGCGGCCAGGGCCGCCTCATTCGCGTCGATCACCGTGTCCGCCAGCCCGCCCGTGCGCGCCACAACCGGCAAGGTGCCGTAGCGCAGACCATAAAGCTGAGTGAGGCCGCAGGGTTCAAACCGCGACGGGATCAGAATGGCGTCGCTGCCGCCCTGCATCAGATGAGACAAGGCTTCATCATAGCCGACAATCACGCCGAGTTTGCCGCTGTATTCATGAGCCGCGGCAACGATACGCGCCTCAAGGTCGCGGTCCCCGCTGCCAAGCACCGCAAGCCGCGCGCCCCGCGCAACCAGCGTCGGCAAGGCGTCGATCAGAACATCGATTCCCTTCTGGGTTGTCAAACGGCTGATGACGCAGAAAAGCGGCGCGTCCTCCGTGGGGTCGAGGCCAAAACGTGCCAGCACGGCGTCCCGGTTCCGGGCCTTTGCCTTGAGGCGTCGGACCGAATAGGGTGCCACCAGATCCGGGTCGTGTTCGGGGTCCCAAACCTCCAGATCAATGCCGTTCAGAATGCCGCTCACATCGGCCTGACGCGCGCTCAACAGCCCTTCGAGCCCCATGCCGAATTCCGGCTCCATGATCTCGCGCGCGTAGGTCGGGCTGACGGTTGTCACCTTCCGGGCGTAGGAAATCCCGGCCTTCAGAAAGCTGATCTTGCCCCAGAACTCCAGCCCGTCTTGCGTGTAGAGTGCCGCATCGAGCCCCAGCGCGGGCATCAGATCCGGGTCAAACAATCCCTGAAAGGCGATGTTGTGGATCGTCAACACCACTTGCGGCGTCGGCCCCGCCATCTGGTGCAAATAGGCCGGAACCAGCCCCGCCTGCCAGTCATGCGCATGCACCACATCCGCTGACCACGCCCCGACCCCGTTCACGGCCACATCGGCAGCCGCGCGAGAGAGCGCCGCAAACCGAAGCGCATTGTCCGGCCAGTCTTTGCCATCGGCCCCCAGATAGATGTTGCCTTCCCGGGCAAAGAGGTGCGGCGCCTCCAGAAGCAAGAGATCAAACCCGTCGACCGTCGCGGCAAGCAACCTTGCCGGTCCGCCCATCAGATCATCCCAAGAGGCAGCTTCTTCGCCCGCCTCGGCCACCGTCGCAAGCGCCGGATAGAGCGGCATCATCACACGAGACGAGATGCCCCGCACGGCCAGCGCCTTTGGCAGCGCGCCAATCACGTCCGCGAGGCCACCGGTCTTGACAAAAGGCGCGCATTCGGACGCCACAAAGAGAACGTTCACGTCAGCCTTCCAGTTTTTCGATCATTGGCTGGGTGATGAGGCAAATCCCGTTGTCGGTCCGGCGAAAGCGTTTCGCGTCAAGCTCGGGGTCTTCGCCTACGACCAACCCTTGCGGAATGACGACCCCCCGGTCCACAACGACATTGGTCAGCCGCGCATTGCGGTTGATCTCTGCATAGGGCATCGCGACCACGCCTTTGAGTTGCGAGAACGAATGTGTCCGCACGCCGGTAAAGAGCAGGCACCGCTCAAGCGACGAGCCCGAGATGATGCACCCGCCCGACACCATGGAGGACACCGCCGAGCCGCGCCGACCCTCTTCGTTGTGGATGAATTTCGCCGGTGCGGTCAGCTCCGAATAGGTCCAGATCGGCCATTCGTTGTCGTAAAGGTCAAGCTCCGGCTCGAAATCCGTCAGGTCGATATTGGCCTGCCAGAACGCATCCACGGTTCCCACATCCCGCCAATAGGCGTCTTTCTCGTTTTCGGTGCGCACGCAGGACCGGCTGAACGGATGAGCGATGGCTTTGCCTTCGCGCACGATCTTGGGAATGACATCGCCGCCGAAGTCGTGGTTGTAACCGGGTTCAGCCTCGCACTCCGCCATGATCTTGAAGAGGTATTCAGTCTCAAAGACGTAAATCCCCATGCTGGCCAATGCGCGATCAGGGTCATTCGGCATCGCGGGCGGGTCTGCGGGCTTTTCCACGAAATCCAGAATCCGATCTTCGCTGTCGACCTTCATGACGCCAAAGCCGGTGGCCTCCATCCGGGGGACTTCGATGCAGCCGACAGTGACCTGCGCACCACTTTCAACGTGGTGCTTGATCATCAGCGAGTAGTCCTGCTTGTAGATATGATCGCCCGCCAGAATAACGATGTACTTGGGGCCGTAGCCTTCGATGATATCCTTGTTCTGGGCGACCGCATCCGCCGTGCCCTTGTACCAGTTCTCATTGTTGAGCTGTTGGGACGCCGGCAGAATATCGAGGCTCTCGTTACGCTCGGCCCGAAAGAAGCTCCAGCCCCGTTGCAGATGGCGAATGAGCGAATGGGCCTTGTACTGCGTGGCAACCCCGATCCGCCGGATGCCCGAGTTCACCGCATTCGACAAGGGAAAGTCGATGATCCGGCTCTTGCCCCCGAAATACATCGCGGGTTTGGCCCGGCGGTCGGTCAGCTCGTACAAACGGCTCCCCCGGCCCCCCGCGAGAACAAATGCCATCGTCTGCTGTGCCAGCCGTTGCGATTCCTGGTTCATGCGTTTTCCTCCCCTTCAATTGCTTGCCGGTATCCCGGTCTGGTCTTCAATTTGCAGTTCAAAGAACAGCGTTGTCAAAGGCGGCAGCGTGACCGTGATCGAATGTGGCCGCCCATGTGAAGCCACCGGTTCGCTCTCCACACCGCCAAGATTGCCCCTGCCGTCGCCCCCATAACACTCCGCGTTCGTATTCAAACGCTCAACCCACCGCCCTGGTTCCGGCACACCGATCCGCTGGCCTTCACGCGCCACCGGCGTGAAATTACACACGACCAGGACAGGAGCCGCATTGCCCGCACCCTTGCGCAGCCAGACAAAGACGGATTCGTCTGCTTTGTTCTCTTCAACCCATTCAAAACCTTCAGGTTTTGCGTCCAGCTGATGGAGCGCGGGAAGGTCCCGGTAGGTCTTGTTCAAATCGCGGACAAGACGCTGAACGCCCGCATGCAGCGGATCGTCGAGCAGGTGCCAGTCGAGGCTGGAATCGTGATTCCATTCGATCCCTTGCGCAAATTCGCCGCCCATGAACAGAAGCTTCTTGCCGGGGTGGCCCCACATGAACCCATAGTAGGCGCGCAGATTTGCGAATTTGTCAGCCCCCTGCCCCGGCATCTTGTCGAGCAACGCGCCTTTGCCATGCACCACTTCATCATGGCTGAGGGGCAGGATGAAATTCTCGGTGAACGCGTAGTGCAGCCCGAAGGTCATCTTGTGGTGATGGTATTTGCGGTGCACCGGGTCTTCGGACATGTAGCTGAGCGTGTCATTCATCCAGCCCATGTTCCACTTGTAGCCAAACCCGAGCCCGCCCGCATCAACGGGCGCACTGACCCCCGGAAAGGCCGTGGATTCCTCGGCCACGGTCATGATCCCCTGCACATCGCCATAGCATTGCACGTTCATCTGCTGCAAAAAGCCGATGGCCTCGTAATTCTCGCGCCCGCCGTCCTTGTTCGGGATCCACTCGCCATCTTTGCGCGAGTAATCTCGGTAGAGCATGGAGGCCACCGCATCGACCCGCAGCCCATCCACATGATGTTCCTTCAGCCAGTATAGCGCATTTGCCGTCAGATAGTTGGAAACCTCCGCGCGCCCGTAGTTATAGACCAGCGTGTTCCAGTCGGGATGGAAGCCCTCCTTACGGTCCGCGTGCTCGTAAAGGGGGGTGCCATCAAACTGGCCCAAACCGTGCGCATCTTCGGGAAAATGGCCCGGAACCCAGTCGATCAACACGCCCAGCCCAGCCGCGTGACAGGCATCGATCAAAGCGCGGAACTCATCCGCCGTGCCATGCCGGATCGTAGGCGCAAAAAGCCCGATGGGCTGATACCCCCAGGACCCGTCGAAGGGGTATTCCGACACCGGCATCAGCTCTATGTGGGTGAACCCCAAATCCTTGACATAGGCGACCAGGTCGCTTGCCAGCTCAAGATAACTCAGAGGCCGGTTTGCGTCTTCGACGACGCGACGCCAGGACCCGAGGTGGACTTCATAGATCGAGATGGGTGCATCCACCTGCTGGGCCAGCGCCCGGCGATCCATCCATTGGCGATCTTGCCACGCATAACGGTCCAGATCCCGCACCACCGAGCCGGTGCGAGGCGGATGTTCCGCGCCAAAGCCCACGGGGTCGGCCTTTTGTGGCAGAAGCCTGCCGTCAGGGGCGAGGATTTCGAATTTGTAGATATCGCCTTCGCCGATCCCGGGGACAAAAATCTCCCATACGCCGGTCTGACCGCGCCGCCGCAAGGGCGTCCGCCGCCCGTCCCAGACGTTGAAATCCCCCACCACGGACACCCGCGACGCATTCGGGGCCCAAACCGCAAAATGCGTGCCCTGCGTCGCCTCATGTTTCATCACATGCGCGCCCAGCACGTCCCACAACTGCCGGTGGGAACCCTCACCGATCAGGTATTCGTCGACCTCCCCCATCACCGGGCCAAACCGGTAAGGGTCATCCGCAACCCAGGTTTCGCCGCCCTGCGTCACCCGCAGATGATAGGCAAACCGTTTGCGTCTGCGCTTGGCGACCCCTTCAAAGAAGCCCGCCGCCGCGTCATGCGGTGCGAGGGTCGCGATCACCCGCCCTGTCTTTGGATCAATCGCCTCAATCGCATCGGCACCGGGCACAAAGGCCCTGACGGTCAATTTGCCGTCGACCAGATGCAGGCCAAGCACCGAAAACGGATCATCATGAGTGCCCTCAGCAATGCGCAGAGCATCTTGTGCAGAGACAGGCATCTTCGCTCCTTATGCTACGTTTTTGCTGTCGCTGCCGCCCTCCAGCAGGCTTTCCGCCTGCCAGATCTCCTTGGCATAGCCGCGTATCGTGCGGTCTGACGAGAACCAGCCAACCCGCGCACAATTGAGCGCGGCCATCCGCGTCCAGCTTTGGCTGTCGCCGAAAGCTGCATCGACGGTCCTTTGGCTCTCAAAATAGCTGTCAAAGTCGCAGGTGACGAGGAAGTAGTCATGCGCGTAAAGCCCATCCACCAGCCCGACGTAGCGATCCTTGTCGCGCCCCGAGAAGGCCCCCGCCCTGATCTGATCCAGAACTCTTGTCAGCCGCGCGCTGGCCTCGATGGCGCGGCGCGCATAGTCCGGTTCAGCCCGGCGTGCGGTAACCTCCGCCGCCGTCAGCCCGAAGAGGAAGAAGTTCTCGGCCCCGACGCACTCCCTGATTTCGACATTCGCCCCGTCCAATGTGCCGATGGTCGGCGCCCCGTTCAGCGCGAACTTCATGTTGCCGGTGCCGGAGGCCTCTTTGCCGGCGGTCGAGATCTGCTCTGAGAGATCCGCAGCCGGGATCAGCACCTCGGCCATCGACACGTTGTAATTCTCCGGATAGACGATCTGCAACAAATCCCGTGTCACGGGGTCCTTGTTGATGACCTTGGCCACATCATTGATGAGGTGAATAATCTCCTTGGCGACCACGTAGCCGGGCGCGGCCTTGCCGCCAAAGATCTTGACGCGCGGTGTCCAGTTGCCGTTCGGGTGGTCGCGGATATCATTCCAAAGCGCGACGGTTTCCAGCAGGTTCATCAACTGGCGCTTGTATTCATGGATGCGTTTGATCTGCACGTCGAACATGGCCGACGGGTCGATGCTGATCCCGTCCCGTTTTAACAGCCAGTTGGCCAGATGCGCCTTGTTGGCATCTTTCGCGGCCTGGAATTTCTCCAGAAACGCCGCGTCCTCCACATGGGACACAAGCCCCGACAACTGGTCGAGATTATCGGGCCAGCTGGTCCCGATGGTCTCGTTAATCAAACCACGCAACGGACGATTGCAGGAATAGAGCCAGCGGCGCGGTGTGATCCCGTTGGTCTGGTTGAGGATGCGATCCGGGTAGGCGGCATGCAGGTCCGCGAAAACCGTTTCCTTCACCAGGTCGGAGTGCAAGGCGGACACGCCATTTACGTGATGGGCCATCACGAAGGCCAATTCGCCCATCTTGACCTCGCCATGCTCAATGATGCGCACAGCGTCCCCCGCGATTGCAAAATGGGCCGCTTCGATCAGCTGGATGATATGGTGATGACGCGGCAGCACGCGCAGGAAGAGATCCTCCGGCCAACGCTCCAGCGCCTCGGGCAACAGCGTGTGGTTGGTGTAGGCAAGGCACCGGCGCGCCAGATCAATCGCCTGCGCGACCTCGACGCCATGCTCATCGATCAGAAGGCGCACGAGTTCCGGACCCGCGATAGCCGGGTGCGTGTCGTTGAGTTGGATCGCCACGTGATCCGGCAGGTCTTTGAGCGTGCCGCCTTCGCTCAGGAACCGCCGCATCAGGTCCTGCAAGGAGGCGGAGGTAAAGAAATACTCCTGCTTCAGACGCAACTCCTTGCCGACATCCGTGGTGTCGTCAGGGTAAAGAACCCGGCTGATCGTCCGCGCCAGCGCTTCAGGTGCGCTTGCGGCGATGTAATCCCCGCGATTGAAACTGGCGAGATCGAAATGCGTTGTGGGTTTGGCTGCCCAAAGCCGCAGGGTATTGGCCCAACGCCCCTGCCAGCCTACCACCGGAGTGTCATAGGCAGAGGCGACAAT
This sequence comes from Pseudomonadota bacterium, assembly GCA_039196345.1. Taxonomy (GTDB): domain Bacteria; phylum Pseudomonadota; class Alphaproteobacteria; order Rhodobacterales; family Rhodobacteraceae; genus Roseobacter. The sequence continues at coordinate 125,695 of JBCCUU010000004.1, forward strand.
GGTCTCGCCCGGGATCCAGACGGGCTTGCCGCCCTTGCTCTCCACCTGCCCTCCGAAATGAATAGGATAGGCCACCTCCGGGCGTTCAAATTCCCAGGCATGGCGCTGTGCGAGCCACGTCTCCGCTGTCTCAATCTGCGCGCCATCCTGAAAATGCTGCTCGAACAGCCCATGTTCGTAGCGAATGCCGTAGCCATATGCAGGAATGCCTAGGGTCGAGAGCGAATCCATGAAACAGGCCGCAAGCCTGCCCAAACCTCCGTTTCCGAGCGCCGCATCCGGTTCATCCGCGACAACCGTCGCGTAGTCCAGACCAAGGCCGGTAATTGCTTCTTCAGCCACTTCCTCTAGCCCAAGGTTGACCGCCACGTCCTCGATCAACCGGCCGATCAGAAATTCCATCGAGAGATAATAGACCCGCTTGGCACCCGCCTCATAGGTCCGGCGTGTGCTTTCAAACCAAGGGTTTATCACCTGATCCCGCAGGCTCAATGACAGGGACATCCGCCAGTCATAAAGCGACGCGCGCGCGCGGTCCTTACCCAGCGAGGTCTTGAGATGATGAAGAATGGCGTCCCGCAACGTGTCGGCGGATACGGCAGTGGAACGATGTGCGGTCATAAGATCGGTTTACTCATTTTACAGCGCAAAAAACGCAAGGAAGATACTCGATTTGGTTTCAACGGGCGAGGCCTGACCCTATTCAGCCAGCGGTCGGACTGCAAGTTCCGCGGCCCAGGGCGGGTTGGCCCCAGCGCGGGAAACGGTCACCGCAGCGACGAGCGCCCCTTTTTCCAAGGCGGCGGTCAGATCGCTGGGGGATACCGCCCCAAGCTTTGGTTTCGACAGCAGACCGCACGCGGCAAGCTGCGCAAGAAAGCCCGCGTTGAAGGTATCCCCCGCGCCGACGGTGTCCACAACGTCGGTTTTCGGGGCGGGCACCTCAACGGCAGTGCCATCGTGGGCAAAAGCAACCGCCCCGGCGCTGCCCTTGGTGACAACAACAACCCTTGGCCCGTGATCGAGGATCTGTTTTGCCTGGGCCGGCGTGTTTGTTCCGGCACCCACGATCCAGTCCAGATCTTCATCGGACACTTTGACGATATCCGACACCGCGATCATGCGCTGCAACCGCTCCCGGTAACGGGTTTCATCCCGGATGAACCCGGGCCGGATGTTAGGGTCCAGCATGATTGACCGCCGCGCGCTCTCACGAGACGCAAGGGCTGCGTAAAACTCGGCGCAGGGCTCGCTGATGAGGCTGATACCGCCAAAATACAAGGTCTCGATCTGATCCGGCAGATCGGGGAGTTGATCCGGTGTCAGCGACCGCCCGGCGGTGTTCTCATCATAGAATGTATAGGTCGCATGGCCATCGACCAACCGAACAAAGGCCAGCGTTGTGGGCAGGTCCGATCTGATCGAAAACCCGCTGTCCACGTGGCTTTGGGCCAAGTGCGCCACCAATTGCTCACCAAAGAGGTCAGTGGAGAGCCCGGACAAAAACCCTGTCGACACACCCAGCCGCCCCAGCGCGATGGCTGTGTTGAAAATCGCGCCCCCGGAGTGGGGCACGAAGCCCTCGGCCCCCGATTGTGTCGGCGTCGGGATCATGTCGATCAGTGCTTCACCACAACATAAGATCATCTTCTGTCTCCTCAGCCCGCAATGCGGCTACGGGTCAGCCTCCCAACTGCGCGGCTTGCCGTGCGAGAACCTCGATCCCGGCCCAATCCCCAGCCGCAACCAGATCAGCGGGTGCCACCCAACTGCCGCCCGCGCAGACCACGTTTGGCAAGGACAGGTAGCTTGCGGCGTTCGACCGGCTGACACCGCCGGTTGGACAGAACGATATCTGCGGCAAGGGCGCGCCAATGGCCTTGAGCGCCGGTGCGCCTCCGGAGGCCTCTGCCGGGAAGAACTTGAGCATGTCATAGCCGCGCTCCAGCAGGCGCATGGCTTCGCTCGCCGTTGCAGCCCCGGCGAGCAAGGGCAGCCCTTCCGCTTCACATGCCGCGATCAGCGCATCCGTGGCACCTGGAGAGACGCCAAAGGTGGCACCAGCGGCCTTGGCGGCGTGCACATCTTCGGGCGTGACCAATGTGCCTGCGCCAACCACGCCGCCGGGCACTTTGGCCATCTCGGCAATCGCGTCCAGTGCGGCCGGCGTGCGCAAGGTCACTTCCAACGCGGGTAAGCCGCCAGCAACCAGTGCTTCGGCCAGCGGGCGCGCTGTGGCTGCATCCTTGACCACGAGCACTGGCACGATGGGCGCCATGCCACAAATCTCGCGGGCGCGTTTGCTTGCGTCTTGTGGGGTCATATTGGGTTCCTTCAAAACAATACGCAGGCGCCAGTATCGGCGGTGCCAACCTCGCGGCGGAATCCGGCGAAAAGCTCGCGGCCCAGCCCAAAAGCGTTGCCGGAAAGATCAGCCTGCGCCGGGGCGCGGTCGAGCACCCCTTCGGTCAAAATCTCCAGCGTTCCATCGGTGGCGTCAACCCGCACGATGTCCCCGTCCTGAAGCTTGGAAATCGCACCGCCATCCAGTGCCTCGGGGCTGACGTGAATGGCAGCGGGCACGGAACCGGATGCACCCGACATTCGCCCATCGGTGACCAGCGCCACATTGATGCCCCGTGCCTGCAGGTTCTTGAGCGCGGGCGTCAGGCTGTGCAATTCAGGCATCCCGTTTGCCTTTGGCCCCTGAAACCGAACGACAATGACCGTATCTTCGGTGATCTCACCCGCGCGACAGGCGGATTTCACGGTCTCCTGATCGTGGAACACACGCACCGGTGCCTCGACGATCTGGTGTTCGGCCTTGACCGCAGACACTTTCATGACCGCGTTGCCAAGGTTGCCCGACAGACGTTTGAGCCCTCCGGTCGGCTGGAAAGGATCATTGGCCGGACGCACGATTTTCTCGTTGAGGCTCTTGGTGGTGCCCGGCTCCCAGATCAGCGCACCGTCCTTCAACTTGGGTTCCTGAGTGTAAAGCTCCAACCCGCCGCCCGCGACAGTCGCCGTGTCGGGGTGCAACAGTCCCGCCCCCAGCAACTCATGGATCATATAGCCCAGACCACCCGCCGCGTGGAAATGGTTCACATCCGCAAGCCCGTTGGGATAGACGCGCGCCAGAAGCGGCGTGACTTCGGAGATGTCCGAGAAATCCTCCCAATCGAGAACAATGCCCCCGGCCCGCGCCATGGCAATCAGGTGGATCAGAAGGTTGGTTGACCCGCCCGTCGCGTTCAGCCCGACGATGCCGTTCACAAAGGCCTTTTCCGTGAGGACATCGCAAACCGGCGTATAGTTGTTGCCCAGATCGGACAGCGCAAGCGCGCGTTTCGCTCCCTCTTTCGTCAGGGCATCCCGCAACCCGGTGTTTGGCGTGACAAAGCTGGTTCCGGGCAGATGCAGCCCCATGAACTCCATCAGCATCTGGTTGGTATTGGCCGTTCCGTAAAAGGTGCAGGTGCCGGGCCCGTGATAGGCGCCCATTTCAGCGGCCATGAGTTCTTCACGGCCCACCTCACCTGCGGCGAATTTCTGACGCACAAGGCTTTTTTCATCGTTGGACAAGCCCGAGGTCATGGGGCCTGCGGGCAAAAACACCGTCGGCACATGCCCAAAGGTCTGCGCTGCGATCACAAGCCCCGGGACGATCTTGTCACAGACCCCCAGATAGACAGCCGCATCAAAAGTGTTGTGGCTCATGGCAACGGCGGTGGCCATAGCGATCACATCGCGGGAGAAGAGGCTGAGCTCCATCCCCGGCTCGCCTTGTGTGACACCATCACACATCGCCGGAACACCACCCGCCACCTGTGCGGTGCCGCCGGCCTCACGCGCGGCGTCCCGGATCAGCGCCGGGAACCGCTCAAACGGTTGATGTGCCGAAAGCATGTCATTGTAGGTGGTCACTATACCTAGATTGCCCGCCGTTTCATGGGCCAGTTTGGATTGGTCCTGACCCGCTCCCGCATAGGCATGGGCCTGACCGCTACAGCTCAGGTGTGCCCGCGCGGGCCCCTTGACACGCGCGGCGTTCATCCGCGCGAGGTAATCCCCGCGCAGATCCGCGCTGCGGTCGATGATCCGGTCTGTTACGCGTTCAATCGTGGCATTCAACGCCATGTCACATTCTCCAAAGCTGGGGGAATTCCTCGCGAGAAAAACGTCAGCCCTTGGCCAGGACCGCCAACGCCCGGCCAGTGTCGATCATCCGGTTGGCAAAGCCCCATTCATTGTCATACCAGCTGACCACCCGGACCATACCGTCCTTGGTCACCGCCGTCTGCGCCGGTGCAAAGGTCGAGGAATGCGGATCATGATTGAAGTCGATGGAGACCAGCGGCTCGTCCGCATACCCCAGAACACCCTTCAGGGGACCCTCCGCCGCCGCTTTGACCGCGTCGTTGATCGCCTCCTTCGTGGCGGGCCTTTCCGGCATGAAGCAGAGATCCACAAGCGACACATTCGGCGTCGGAACCCGCACCGCCGAGCCCTCAAGCCGCCCTTCCAGATGCGGCAGGACCAGCGAAATCGCCTTCGCAGCACCCGTTGAGGTCGGCACCATGGAGACCGCCGCCGCGCGACCGCGATAGAGGTCCTTGTGTGGCGCATCATGGCTGGGTTGGTCGCCGGTGTAGGCGTGGATTGTCGTCATGTAGCCCGTCTTGATCCCCACCAACTGATCGAGAACGTAAGCCACCGGCGCGAGGCAGTTGGTTGTGCAGGAGGCGTTGGAGACAATGACATCCTGCGCCGTCAGGTCCTTATGGTTCACACCATAGACTACCGTACGATCCGCCCCGGCCCCGGGCGCCGAGATCAACACGCGCTTGGAACCGTTCTTGAGGTGTGCTGCCGCCTTGTCGCGTGCGGTGAACAAACCGGTGCACTCCATCGCGATGTCGACCCCTTGCCACGGCAATTCAGCGGGATCGCGCTCGGCGGTCACCTCGATCGTCTTACCATTCACGACCAAAGCATCGCCGCTGACGGATACCTCCGCGTCGAAACGCCCATGAACGCTGTCGTGTTTCAGAAGATGCGCCAGCGTCTCGGGCGTCGAAAGGTCATTGATCGCAACCACTTCGATGTCTTCGACCTTGTTTTCGACCAAAGCGCGCAGGACACCGCGTCCGATCCTGCCAAAGCCGTTTATTCCAACTGCATGGGGCATCTTGTTCTCCTAAGCTTTCCGCCTTGGGGCGGCGATATCTGGCCGGTTTCATTTGTTAGCGCTAACAAGCATAAACGGCACAGGATTTCAATGGCTGTTTTTCAGTAGCCAGACTTGCACTTTCTGCATGGCTTGCGCCCCGTTTTCAGACGCTAAAATGCAAGCGTTGCATCGACGGCGCGCCGCCAGGCCTGGTACTTGCGGTCACGATCAGCGGTGTCCATCTGGGGCACAAACGTTCGCTCCAATGCCCAGTTCCGCGCGAAACCCTCTTGATCCGGATAAAGCCCGGCCTTCTGCCCCGCAAGCCAGGCTGCGCCCAGGGCAGTGGTCTCAAGCACGGAGGGTCTGTCCACCGGCGCGCCGATAATGTCAGACAGGAACTGCATCGCCCAGTCCGAGGCGGACATCCCGCCATCCACGCGCAACGTCGCGCGCGCGCCGCCGGATTGCCAATCGGCGGTCATGGCCTCCAGAAGGTCACGGGTCTGATAACCGACACTTTCCAAAGCCGCTTTGGCGAACTCTTCGGCACCCGAGTTCCGCGTCAGCCCAAACACCGCGCCACGGCACTCCGCGTTCCAATAAGGGGCGCCAAGACCCACAAAGGCGGGCACCAGAACCACGTTCTGCGTCGCATCTGCCTTTTCTGCCAGGGGCTGTGTCTCCTCCGCCGCGCGGATGATCTTCAGCCCGTCGCGCAGCCATTGCACCACAGCACCCGCAACAAAAATAGAGCCTTCAAGCGCATAGGTCGGCTTGCCGTCAAACTGATAGGCGATGGTCGTCAGCAAGCGGTTCTTGGAGGTAACGGCTGTTTCACCTGTATTCAGCAAGGCAAAACAGCCCGTCCCATAGGTGGATTTAAGCATCCCCGGCGAGAAACAGGCCTGCCCGATCGTCGCGGCCTGCTGATCTCCCGCAACCCCCAGAATAGGAATTTGGCGGCCAAAGAGATCGGCCCGCGTCAAGCCAAAATCCGATGCGCAGTCGCGCACCTCGGGCAGCATCGACATCGGAATGTCAAAGAGGGCGCAAATTGTGCTGCTCCACCGCCCTTTGTGAATATCATAGAGGGAGGTCCGGGCCGCATTGGTGGCATCCGTCACATGCGCGGCACCGCCCGTCAGCTTCCAGATCAGAAAACTGTCTACCGTGCCGAACAGCAACTCCCCTCGTTCTGCCCGCCCACGCGCGCCTTCCACGTTGTCCAGAAGCCACTTCAGTTTGGTTGCCGAGAAATAGGGATCCACCAACAGGCCGGTCCGTTCGGTGATCGTCTCCCCATGCCCGGCTTCGCGCAAGGCGCGGCAAAAATCAGCGGTCCGGCGGTCCTGCCAGACAATGGCATTGTAGATCGGCTGCCCGGTGCTCTTGTCCCAGACAACAACGGTTTCACGCTGGTTGGTGATGCCGATTGCCGCGATATCATCCGGTCCAAGCCCCGCTTTCTCAATCGCGGCACGACAGGTGGCCGCCGTTGTCGCCCAAAGATCAGCGGGGTCATGCTCGACCCAACCGCTTTGGGGAAAATGCTGTTTGAATTCTTCCTGCGCTGTCGCCGCGATCTTCATATCCGCATCAAAGAGTATCGCGCGGGACGACGTGGTCCCCTGATCAATTGCCAGAACATGGGTCATGGCGCCCTCCCCGTCTTATTGTGCTGCCGCCGTCTCGTTTTGCGTGCCTTGGTTTTGCATGAAGGCGTCAAGCGCCGCAACCTCGGCCTGACTGAGCCTCAGGCCCAGCTTGTTGCGCCGCCAAACCACATCCTCGGCGGTACGCGCATATTCATGTTGCATCAGCCACAGCACCTCGCGCGCCCGCAATCCACTGCCAAAGCTCTGCCCCAGCGCTTCGGGCGACTCGGCCCCGGCCATGATGTTCCACGCCTCGGTGCCATATGCCCTTACCAATCTGCGCGCACAGAAATGCGACAGGAATGGAAAATCCTCTCTTAGCCGGTCTACCAAGACGTCGAAGTCGCCTACCGCAAAATCACCGCCCGGCAGGGCAACACCCGCCGTCCAGTGCCCGGGCGTGCCCGGAAAATAGGGCACGATCTTGTCCATCGCATCCTCGGCGAGTTTCCGATAGGTCGTGATCTTGCCGCCAAAGACATTCAGGATCGGCGCGCCGCCCGCATCGTCCACCTTGAGCGTATAATCCCGGGTCGCGGCTGTCGCGCTGCTCGCCCCGTCATCATAAAGCGGACGCACGCCGGAGTACCGCCAGACGACATCATCGGCACTGATGTGCGCCTTGAAATACTGGTTAGCGAAATCGATAAGGTAGTCCCGCTCCTGATCCGTGCAGGTGGGCTTTTCGTTCGGATCGGCATGTTCAGCGTCGGTCGTCCCGATCAGCGTGAAGTCCGTCTCATAAGGAATGGCAAAGATGATGCGCCCATCCCGCCCCTGAAAGAAGTAGCATTTGTCATGATCGAAAAGCTTTCGCGTGACGATGTGACTGCCACGGACCAGCCGCACGCCCTCTTGCGAATTGATGCGGACTTTTTGCTGAATGATGTCGCCGACCCATGGGCCGCCCGCATTGACCAGCATGCGGGCCTTGCACTGCCGGGTCTTGCCGCTCGCGGTATCTTCGAGGTGGATGTGCCAATGATCGTCAACCCGGCTTGCAGAGGTGACTTTTGTCCGGACCATGATCTGCGCGCCTCGCGCTTCCGCATCCCGGGCGTTCAGAACCACAAGCCGCGAGTCCTCGATCCAGCAATCGGAGTATTCGTAGGCGCGCTCGAATTTCGGGTCCAGCGGCGCGCCCTCCGGCGTGTTGCGCAGATCAAGCGTTTTCGTCCCGGGCAGGATGCTCCGCCCGCCAAGGGTATCGTAAAGCAGCAATCCGAAGCGGATGAGCCAGGCCGGACGCCGGCCCTTCATCCACGGCATGACGGTGTTGAGGATGCGCGACGTCGGTGTGCTCCCCTCAAAGCGCATCTCACGATGGTAAGGCAGCACAAAACGCATCGGCCAGCTGATGTGCGGCATGGCCCGCAACAGGACCTCGCGCTCCGCCAGGGCATGTTTCACGAGCTTGATCTCGAAATACTCCAGGTAGCGCAGCCCGCCGTGAAAGAGCTTGGTCGACGCCGAAGACGTGGCCGAGGCAAGGTCATTCATTTCCGTCAAGGCAACGCGCAAGCCACGTCCCGCGGCGTCTCGGGCGATCCCACATCCGTTGATCCCGCCCCCGATGATGAAAACGTCGAGGATATCGTCTTCGTCCTGTGCCATTGCGACTCCAAAATTTGGCGTGTTGCACGGGTAACGCAGCAAAAAAACTGCTTCAAGCGAATTTTTTCGAATTTGCGCGTTTATTTTCGTTTTTTAGTCGGGCAGAACGGTGAGGGCAAACAACAGAAAGCCAGAGCATGTCCCAGAACTTCAGACACAGCGACATTTTGCAGACACTCGCGCAAGACGGCAAAGTCACCGTTGAGGCACTGGCGGATCGTTTCGGGGTGACTTTGCAGACCATCCGGCGGGACTTGTCTGAACTTGCCGAAACGAACAAAATCGAACGCGTTCACGGCGGAGCCGTTTTACCCTCCCGCACGTCAAACATTGAATATGCTGAACGGCGCAGTCTCAATCAGACAGCCAAATTGGCAATCGCCCGAAACTGTGCCGCACGCATTCCCGACAACTGCGCGGTCTTTCTCAACATCGGCACCAGCACCGAGGCCGTCGCGCGCCAGTTGCTGCGTCACAAGGACCTGCTGGTTGTGACAAACAACATGAACGTGGCAAACATTCTGGTTGAGAACCCGGACTGTCAGACAATCGTGACCGGCGGTCGCCTTCGGCGCAGCGACGGCGGGCTTATCGGCAATGTGGCCATCGACACGATCAGGCAGTTCAAGTTCGACTTTGCGGTCATCGGCTGCTCTGCAATGGACGTCGAAGGCGACGTGCTGGATTTCGACGTCGAGGAAGTCGGAGTCAGCCAGACCATCATCAAGCAATCACGAGACTGTCTGCTGGTGGCGGATCACACCAAGTTTCACCGCACCGCCCCGGTCAGGATTGCGTCGATGAAGTCCGTCTCGACGGTCTATACCGACAAAGCATTTCCGGACGCCCTGGCGGCCAAGTGCAAGACCTGGGAGACAGAAATAACGGTTGCCGAATAGCCGTTACGAGCGCGTTACAGCCTCTTGCCACAGAGGGAAGTGTTCCCGCAGCCGGTCAGACGGGCCGCAGAGCGCGACGCCGAACCGGTCGAGCACCGCCACCAGAACAGCAGCCCCTCCGGACGGCGCGCCGCACCAAAGCGTGACCTCGCGCAAGGCACCCTGTCCGCTTGCGATTTGGCTCATATGCGCGGCAAGTCCATCAGTGCGCTTTGCCTCACCGCGCTGATAGATCGACGTGCCCGCGTCGCAGATGACAAGTGCATCGCAATCGTCAGCGGCAACGACCACCGCATGGCGCAGAGCCGCAGGCAACCCCTCAGGCAAGGCGCTTGGCTGTTGTTCGCTCAGCATCTTTGCCGACAGGCCCTGATAGACATCCGCGTCGATGCTTTCCGATGGGCGCGACCTGACGAAGACAGACCTGTTCTGCGCACCAAAATCCGCCAGCAAGCTCATGACTTGGGGCGCGTCCGCCACCTCCAACGGGCGTCCGACGATCCCTGAATACGCCGCGCCCAGCGGCTCTGACACAGAGAGCACCGTCAGCAACCGCCGCTCTCCCACGTCCAGCGCAAGCGTGGCGTCATGGTCGGACGAGAACAAGAGTGTCCTGCGCAGAACAGTCTCGTCGATTTCCCCGAGCATGGCATGTGCCGACCCGGCCGCATCCCCGCGCAATTGGCGGCCTTGGGGCGTCACAACTTCCGGCGCTGCAGAGAAAGCTGCTATGACCTGCATGAAGCGATCCGTATCGTCTTTGCGCTTTCGCTGCACCGTCAATCTCCCGCTATTCGGGACAGAAGCGCGGCGGCATCCGCGCTCAACCGGTCGATCGGGACATCGTGACGAAGTGCGATGCAAAGCGCCTCACCCGCCGGTGCGGGAAGCTTGAGATAACAGCGCATCCCATCGGGCACCGCCCGCCAGACCATTGTCGGCGTCGCTGCACCCGCATCTTCGAGCAGGCCGCTCAGGCCAGCAGCCTCGGCACCTAACAGACATTCCTGCGCCGCCTCGCATAACGCATCAAGCTTCTCTTGGGTGGTTTTTTCAGCCGTGTTCGATGCAAGCACCATGCTGGTGGTCAAATCGGCAAACACGATCGCAAGACAACCGGGATATCCAGCCCGAAGGGCAGCCAATTCCTTTACGATTGTCACACCATACACCGTAGTCCGGTTTCACCACACGCCGTTTGCTCTCAGACCGTCAGGTCTGCCATACGCACAGAACATGTGTGTCTGGTTAACGATCTTACGAAAATTTCGGCATGTACGACATTGGGTCCGCTTCTGGCGGCGTTGCCTGCGGCGTCTCCACCACCGCTTCGCGCCGCCGAACTGGCCGGCGTGGCACGATGGAGGCCCGGTCGTCTCCCGCGTTTTCGGTCGCATCTGCCTGGGCACCAAAGACGACCGATTGCGCAGCATCTGCCCCGGTCTTGCCCGGGTCGAGACCTTGGCCGATCTTTTCAACAAGCGCGAGAAAACAGGCGACAAAACGGTCAGCCCCGCTTTGCGCCCACATGTCTTCGTCATCGCCCGCATCCCGGGCGAGCACCAGCGAAATCATCAAGATATCCGCAAAAGAGGCACCGGCTTCAGCCCGAACCCGCTTTAGCACCTTCGACTTGTCCTTTTCGGTGAGAAGCATATCGCCACGGGTCAGCACCAAGAGAGAGTTCTGTTGCACCCCGTCCTCAATCTCCTCCCAGACGGCGGCCTCACTCTGACGCCAGGCCTGCGTGGCCGGGCTGCACCACAACACCCCATCGGCAAACGGCATGATCCGGGCCCAGACATCCTGAGCCATGTTCGGATCGGAAATGCCGGGCAGGTCGATGATCTCACATTGCCTGAGGATTTCCTGCTCGCAATAAAACCGGATGAAGGCGGTTTCTTCCGGGTCAATCCCGTCGAGGTTGGCCAGATCACACTCCGTCTCGTTCCCCTCCAAATCAACGATTACGGAGGGTTGGCTACCGTAGCTGATCCACACGGGCGGCAATTGCGTCGCGACGACCTGAACCGGCAGCGGGTTGGTCCCGATCATCAGATTCGCCAGCGTGCTCTTGCCCGCACTGAATTCGCCCATCAGCGCGATGCGAGGCAGCCGGGGGCCTTCCGGTTCCTTCCAGAAGGCAGGACGCGGTGTTGCGCTGGTCTCAGTCATGTCGTTGCATACGCGTTTAGTGTTTCGACAGCCTCGGCCAAGGCCGCGCGTTTCTGCTGCGGCGCGGTTGCTGCCGCAAGATCGCGCAACTCTTCAGGGTTGGAGGTTTGGGAACGCTCCAGCGTTTCGAACACCGAAAGCTGTTCGTTGAGAAAGGCGTCAAACCGCTCCAACGCGGTGCGACGCACCCCTTCCGCAAGATCGTCCCGAAGCTCTGACACCACCGGAACCGTCTCGGATTTGATAAGCTCGTAGAACTGCGCGGCATAGGCTTTGTATCCGCGCCGCTGCCGCCACCATCGTTTCCACCACCCCGCACTCAGGTCAAGCGCAATGGTTCGGCCAAGCGATACCGGTGCGGGGACCTGAGGGGCGCGCGGCAAAGCGATATCGATGTCGTCCGGCCCAAGCGAAAACGCTTGCCCGTAAAGCTGGGACATCTCCTCGGCCACCGCGCGCGTGGCCTTGTCAAACATGCTCACACTATTGCGGGCAAGCACCTTGTGCGAAGAGTTGAGCAGCATGCGCAAACCGGCAGGATCATAGGTCCAGGGCGCGTTCTCTCCCTTTTGTTCGAGGTGATCGACCATTGATGCCGTCGCACGCTCCAGAAAGCTGTGCTGAACGCGTTCAAGTCGTTCCGCGAAACCGCCCAGGAGCGTGTCGAAGCTGTCGCGGAGGTCCTTCTGGTGATCCTGCATCAGGCGGCGCATGCGCGCGCGCGCTTCCTCAATGCTGATTTCAGGTGCATCGTGCCCCGAATGCTCGGCAACGCGGATCCGGTCTGCGGCAGCATGACCCGCGGCAAGGTTCTTGGCGCTGGCCGCGATGCGTTGCAGCAGGGCGGCACCGGCCCCCTCAGCGACCCGTTCGGCAACCGCCCGTTGAAGCGCGGGAATGCCCGACGCTTGCCAGGCGCGCATTGCATCCTTCGCACCGGCCAACTCAACATCAGAAAGTGACACATCTGATTGCCAGTTCTCCAACGCTGCCGCACTCGCGGGCGGCAAATCCTCCAGACGCATCTGCAACGCGTGCTGCGCCCATATGGCACTCCCGAAAATCACTTCGGCATCCACCGGGCCTTTGTGTTTCTTCAGCGTGTTCTCAACGCTTTCCCGGATCTGCGGGATCTGTCGCATCGGGTCCGAAAGCTCATCCACACGGTTCACGAAGATGATGATATCCCGCGACTTCGCCTGTGATATCAACCGGATAAGCGCCATATCAGTCGATGACAGGGCCTGATGCGCTGACAAAACAACCACACACATGCGGCTGTCACGCACCGCACGAATAGTGATCTGCTCGCGCATCATGAAGGTATCGTTCACGCCCGGCGTGTCGCGTATGCACAGGCGCATCGGCATGGCCATCCGGGTCATATGCAGATCCGCCGACTTCGTGATATCAGCAAACCGTCCCTGCATGTCAGCGGAGGGGTCCTCGTCCGCATCGGGCTCTTCGCCCAGACAGACATATCGCTCAATCAGTTCCTTGTCGAAAAAGCCGTAGTCGCGCTGCTGGCCGAGAAGAACCTCGAACTTGCGCCCAAGCCTTGCCCGCGACTTTTCCCGCATTTCGGCGACCTGCGCCTTGATTTTCTCCAGTTCATCATCTGCCCCTGCCCGGCTGGCCAACTCGCCAATACGCCCGCCGCCGGAAACAAGCCGGTCCCATTCATCCTCGTCAAAGAAACGAAAGCTCGCATGGTTTTCAAACGCCGGATCCTCGGGGTGCAGATGCAGGGAGGTGACCACCGAGGTCCAGGGATTCACATCCGCCGGCAGCAGATCAGGCGCGCCGATCAATGCGTTCACAAGGGACGTCTTTCCAGATTTGATCTGCCCGATCATGGTCACGGAGGGCTCAAACCCATCCAGTTGCCGCAGCATCCGGTCAATACGACGCTGCGCGCTCTCATCACTGACGTCAGACAGGACAAACAACGCATCCCGCAATCTGTTGACCGCATCCGTAAACGTGCGCAACCCCTCCAGACCGCTGCTCAAAAGCTCCTGTTGTTTGGCTTTGAGAAATGCCAGTTCATCTGACGCGTTGAGAACGTTCATCCCGCGCCCCTCGCCGCTCCCATTTGGCGACCGATGGATATTTGAAACGTCGTGTTGATCCGGTTGTTCATTTTGGCACCCCACATGCATTCTACCGCCTTCCAGAATGGAAGAAGATTGTGCCTGCAATGTGGCTGGAGGCTGGCGCAAAAGCTGAGTGTCGCTACAATTTACTGAAAAGACAACTGTTCCAGATCCCGTCTCAATTGCAAAAGAATGGTCACCGCGTCCGCTGCGGATCGGGTGTCATTTTCCATCGTCATCAGCATGATCTTGTCGGAAGCCATCTCGAACTCAGCGGTCCATGGCTCAAGCTCGGTGTGGTCCTGTGACAGGCGGTCGATATCTTGCATCAAATCCTCGGAAATCGACCCGCACATTTCCAGGACGCCTGACATATCGCCCTCTGCCTCATCAAAGCCAAGCTCGGCGATGTCGAACGCGCGTTCGATCAGGCGGTCACGTGAGGCACTGCACGCCTGCTGAAGCGGGGTGATCGCGGGTGGCCGCCGGTCCGGCAGCGGATCATCAAGGGTCAGACCCTGCCGTTCCAGAAAAAGCATTGCACTGTCGAGATCGGCCCGCTGGCCCGATTGAACGAGCGATGCAACGGCTTCGATCAGCGCCTTGAGGCCACTGGCGGTATAGACGGCGTCTGAAATGGTTTCTCCTGCGTCCTGAAGCTGGCTGATCCGGCAGCTTGTCACTGGAAAGAAGCTGTGGAATTCCTCGCTCACCACCGGCTCCAGGGCCTTTATGCGCTCTCGCAGAAGGCGTTTTTTCGCCAGCAGGTCCGCTTTGGTCAAAACCAGAAAACTGTGATCCTTGAGGTGATCCGACGCGCCTTGCCAGAGCGTCGCTTCTTGCGCCTCAAATTCCTGCGTACACCAGATGACGATATCAGCAATTGCGATAATGTCCCCAACACAGGCCCCGAAGTCGCTCGCAGTCTCTGACGTGGTCACATCAAGCACCCGCGCGTGCCCCAGTATCGACGCCTCTGCACGGTATTCCGCGACTTCCCTCTTTGACATCCGCGCGGTGTTTCGGACAGTCGTCGGCGCGTGAGCCTTCGACCCCGACATACCGAGTATTGACCTGCACAATGTGGTTTTGCCAACACCGCCGGGCCCGAGCAGAACGATACAGACCCCGTTGGTCAGCCGGTCCGCCAGTTGCCTGGCATGGGCGCGCGCAGCGGACGACAAGGCGACATCCTCTGACGCATGCCGCAACCTTCGGGCTGTCGTATCCTGAGACAGATCATCCAACACAGCGCATTTCCGATCGCGGTGCGTTCAGGACATCGCTGGAGCGATCTGCGACAGTGCGCTGAAATTTGACCAGTGACAGTGAAACATTGTCGAGGTCAGGGTCCTCCAGCCCCGTGACCTGTTGCAACAAGCTGTCGACGATCTGGTTGCTGGAGAGATGGCAATTGCGCCGCAACGCGGCTTGAATCTGTTCGTTCGACAAATACTGCAAACCATCACTGGCGACGATCAGGATGTCATCCTCACAGAGGCCTACAGGATCATCGGGGCAATCTATCTTGGGAATCTCTTCGCCAAACAGGACGGAAGTCAGGACGTTCCTGTCCGGGTGGCACATGCCTTCCTCTGCAGACATAAGGCCCGATTTGACCATGAAATCGATCTGTGGCGCCATGGAATGATCTTCGTTCAACTGCGTCAGCACGCCATCCCGGAACAAAAACAAAGGCGAGTCGCCGATGGAGATCCAGTAGAGCTTCTCGCGCAGGATCACACCCGCCACCAGCGTGGCCCCCATGCCTCTCGTTTCGGGAAAGTCCCGGACGTGGTTGCGAAGACAGGTATTCGCCGCCATCGCCGCAGTGCGCAGGCACTGCGGGACAAGTGGCTCGAACCGGTCCGGGTCGGCGCGTTGAAAGACCAGTTCGCTGAAGACCTCCGTGACGACAATCCTTGATGCGACATCACCGGCAGCATGACCACCCATGCCGTCCGCGAGCACGACAAGGCCAATATCACTGCCCCGGGCAAAATCAGAAATAATCGCATCTTCCTGATAATCACGCTGGCCCTTCATCAGTGCAGAAGCGGCCTCATACTCAAACGCCGTCCGCATCGGCAACCCCGGAGATGTTCCATTGGAAATCCGATCCGCAGAGCGCAACAAATCGCAACGTCGTCTCGCCGATGCGGATCAGGTCGGCATGATGCAGCTCTTCCGTGCTCAGAACCGGGCGGGCATTGCGTCTGATGATGTTGGATTTACCACCGTGCCCGATATAGAACTTGTTCTGCTCGTCGTCGTAGGCGATCGCCGCATGATTGCTGCGCGAGATGCTGTTGTCGCCAAAATCGAGACGGATCACCTGATCTTCGCCGCGTCCGATCATTGATGCGCCCGAGAAGATACTGAAAGAATGGCCAACACCCGGCCCCTCAACAATGACAAGCCATCCGACAGGGTATTTCTCGCGTTGTGCCGAAGCAGTTGTTTCGGGGGCCTGATCGAAGGGATTATGCGCGCCGTCGACCGCGCGGTTAAAACCCAATAGCCTGGTCTTCACCCGTCCGGCGCGACGACCGGCCCTGCCAGCGGCGGGTGCCGGCACGAACTCAAGCCCGGTCACGCCCGCAGCCGAAAGGTCTACGCCCTTCTCTGCGGGTGGCACCGCCTGCGCCGCTGCGGCATCCTCGATGGTCTCCGATGCGGCCATCTGCTGTTGTGCGAATTGCGTGAGGTCAACCTTTGCCGAAGTGTCCTCCGCGACCGCATCGGCCTTCGCAAGCGCATCACTCGCCTCTTCCGTGTCCGTTGGGGCCGGTTCTTCTGGCTGTTCCTCAGGAACCTCTGCGGCAAGCGCCCTGTCGAGGCAGGCGGCGATTTCCGCATCACTCTGAGCAGGTTCTTCGTCGTGGGTCAGGGTTTCGTCAGGACGTTCCCCGTCCGTGTCATTTTCCTGAAGCGGGTCTTCGCGGCGTTCCCACTCCGAAGTGTCTTCCTCTTGTGACATGGCGCCGTCGATCAGTTGAAATGCATCAGCATCAACGTCGAGGTCGGATGTCTTTTCGGGTGGAGTGAGCTCCGCCGCGGCAAGATGATCCTCCACTTCCGGCTTGCCGTCGCCGCACTGAAAAGGGTCCAGATCAAGCGGCCCCTCTGCCGCGTCCGCTTCTGCGAAAGCGCGTCGCAACGCATCTTCGTCCAGCACATCCTCACGTGTGGCCGGTTGTGACTGGTTCTGGAACACTTTCTTGAAGAGGGTCATGGAATTACCTTTCCTATGGGCTGATCGTTACTCAAATGTCCACCGGACAGTTTACGGGGGGTGTATTCACAAGCACGCATACGACACTCAGCCTTGCGACAATCTGAGGATGGTCACATCTGGCCGCCTGGGCTTGGTCAACTCTTCTTTCCATTCCAGAAACGGTTGCACCGTGGCCGCCTGAACCGCATCATATTGCAACAAGGTATAGGCATAGAAAAAATAGGCGCAGAACACGAAGGGAATCGTGGCAAAGCGCAGATATTGCCGGGGCGACAGGGCGAGCTTTGGCGCTTTCCTTGCCTCCCGCGCGGCCTGCGCGGCCTTCACCGCTTTGGACCTGACCCGAACATAGGGCGTTGGCGTCTCGTTGGGCTTTTCAATTCCCATGACGGCGGGCACCTTCCCATCAACGAGATCAGGCTTGCGCAGGTCTTCCACGCATTTTTTCCTCGGCGGCGGCGCGGGGCGCGTTTCAGCGACGACCGGAATCCGGTGGGGAACCGGGGCTGATGGATCTGCATCGACGTTCATGGTTCGCACAAGGTTCATGACGGTTTCGTCAATCGTCTTGTCGTTCCGGGCTTTCTGCCGCGCCATCTCCACCCGTTTGGAATGGTCGATCATCAGCGACCAGTCTTCCGCCGATTGCAAACGCTCGGCCGGGACGATGGCCATGGCCCTGTCAATGGCCTCAAGGAAGGCCGCATCATATTCCGGGAAGCGCCCCGCCAAAGGCTCGTAGAGATCCGGCTGATTGCTGGCGAGCGCTGCCAGACGCGCCTGACTGTTGGGCGGTGCTTGCCCCGACACCAGATGCGACAGCGTCGCCGCCAAGGCATAAAGATCACTGCAAGGAGCCTGTTTGCTGCCCGCCACGTAGAATTCCTGCGGGGAATAGCCGTCCTTGACCACCAGCACGGAGGACAGGACACGGCTCTTTCGGCTGGCTTCCTCTCTGGCCGCGCCGAAATCGATCAGAACCGGATGCCCGGCTTTGTCCACAAGGATGTTGTCCGGTGAGATATCCCGGTGGAGCAGATCCTGACTGTGCACATGCGCTATGGCATCAAGCAATTGCAGCGTGATTTTCGCAATGTCAGCGGGGGCCATCTTTGGCGACCCGCTTTCGATGATCTCCAGCAGGTCTTTTCCGTCGACAAGATCAAGCGCCATATAGGCGGTTTCATTGTCCTCAAAGACCTGATGAACGCCTACGACGCTGGGGTGGTCCAGCTTCGAGAGCGCATGCGCCTCGCGGATGAACAGCTTCACGATGGACCGGAAGTCGTCCGCATAATTCCGGGTGCGGGCGCGGACCGTCTTGTTGACGCGGTTGCAGAAGGCCTCCGGGAAACACTCCTTGATGACGACCGTGCGGTTCAGGCTGTCCTTGGCGAGGTAGGTGATCCCGAAGCCGCCGCTGCTGAGATAGCGGATGATCTCATACTGTCCGCTCAGCAGTTTGCTGCCCGGCGCAAGCGCGTCGCTGCCGACATCCTGATGATCTGACGCCTCAATGGTGCTCACGGCTGTTCACTCTTCCCATCTCTTCTCCCGGTGCAGGTCCGTGCCATGTGGGGCTCGGACGCACTTCGGGTCTTGAGTGAAAAGGGCCGGAACCCTGTGGCCAAAACGTGGCCATTCAGCGGAGGAGCCGGGCCATGAAAGTTGAAATTGATGAAACTTTTAGCGGGGTGACGTCACCACCCCCCTAGTCCAGACGGACGGAGCCGCCGGTCGTGCGCTCTTGCGAGGAGAAGCCCATTTCGCCGAGTGTATAGCTGGCCCCAAAAGAAATCACGGCCATTGCGGCAAAGGCCAGGAAAATCTCTCTCATGACGATCCTCCTGCCTGAGCCTCTTTGGATTTGACCTCCTCGACCCAGAGGCTGTGGTGCTCTCGCGCCCATTGCTCCTCGACCTCGCCGCTCCCCATCGCGTCATATGCGCCCTCCATCCCGACTGAGCCGATGTAGATATGGGCGATGACAATGGCAAAGAGCACGAAACTCACAATCGCATGCCAGAGCTGCGCATATTGCATCTCCGTATGGGGTGCGAGGTCGGTGTTGAGCTCTCCCAGCCCGATCAGCTGCGGGATGCCGAACTGGTTCAGCTTTTCGAATGTCGCCGCGAACATCGGCAGTTCGAACGGGAACAAGAGCGACAGGCCAGAGGCAGAGATTGATCCACCCAGCACGATGACGGACCAGAAGATGAACTTCTGCCCCGCGTTGAATTTCTTGGCCGGCGGGTGCCCGCCTCCAAAGATACCGCCGCCCTTGAGCAACCAGTTGATGTCTGTCCGGTGCGGCAGATTGTGAACGACCCAGAGCACAAAGATCATGATGATCGAAAGCATGAAAGCCCAGGAGATATTGTTATGTACCCATTTTGCGCCTATCGCGATGGTCGAAAATCCTTCAGGCCCCAGTGCCGGAATGAGGAAGTTGCGCCCCAGGAGCGATATGACGCCCGTCAGCCCCAGCAGGATGAAGGACCCGGCGAGCAGCCAATGGGCGAAGCGCTCGACCGCCTTGAAGCGGGTGATCTTGCGCCCGGTCTTTTCACCGTCAATCCGAATGCGGCCTCGGATCAGGTAGAACAGCACCAGCAAAGCCATTGTGCCAAGCACCAGCCCGAACCCGTATTTGGTCAGCGGCCCTTCGCGGAACTGGAGCCACCACATGCCGGTATCCTGAATGAGCACCGTCGCGGCAGGGTGCTGGACCTGAGTTGTGATATCCGCGCTGTCAAAGCGCAGCGCGCGCCACAGGTCCGGATCTGAGGCGCCACCCAACGTGCCCAGCTGATCTGTCGGGGCGGCCCCGCCGCCGGGATTGCCGGTCACGCCGCTGCGGAAGGAATTGTCAACCTCCAGCCCCTGCTGACGCCGCATGATGTCTTCCAGCGTTTGCGCGCCCCCCGTCGCGGATCGGTCCGGCTCAGGAGCGGCCTCCTGCGCGGAAACCGGCAATGCACAAAGCCATGCAAGAAGGAAAACGGAAAGCAGACGCAGCATATTTGTTTCACCCATTTTCAGATGGTTAGGGGCGGCCCCGAGAACCGCCCCACTTAAATAGATCAGATCAGGGGGTTGTCAGCCACCCTTTTGATCGTAGGCAGTGCCCCAGCCCCATGCGCCGGACCCGAAGCCGCGTGCAACGACACGTTCGCGATAGATGCCCGCGACCACATCGCCGTCACCGGCCAGAAGCGCCTTGGTGGCACACATCTCGGCACAGATCGGCAGTTTGCCTTCTGCGATCCGGTTGCGCCCGTACTTCTGGAACTCGACGGTGGAGTGGTTC
This sequence comes from Pseudomonadota bacterium, assembly GCA_039196345.1. Taxonomy (GTDB): domain Bacteria; phylum Pseudomonadota; class Alphaproteobacteria; order Rhodobacterales; family Rhodobacteraceae; genus Roseobacter. The sequence continues at coordinate 145,858 of JBCCUU010000004.1, forward strand.
TCTTCGGGACCACCGGCACAGAAGGTACATTTGTCCATCTTGCCCCGGGAGCCGAAGTTGCCGGCCTGCGGGAACTGCGGTGCGCCGAAGGGGCATGCGTAAAAGCAGTATCCGCAGCCGATGCAGAGATCCTTGGAGTGCAGCACCACACCCTCTTCGTTCTGGTAGAAGCAGTCCACAGGGCAGACGGCCATACAGGGCGCGTCTGAACAGTGCATGCAGGCCACCGAAATCGACCGTTCACCGGGCTGGCCGTCATTCAGCGTGACGACCTTGCGGCGATTGATGCCCCACGGCACTTCGTGCTCGTTCTTACAGGCGGTGACACAGGCGTTGCATTCGATGCAGCGTTCAGCGTCGACGAGAAATTTTGCTCTTGCGGCCATTTTTATAACCTCCCTTATGCTGCCCAGATTTTGCAGAGAGTGGCTTTGGTCTCCTGCATCTGGGTTACGCTGTCATAGCCATAGGTCTGCGCGGTGTTGGTGGATTCGCCAAGCACGTAGGGGTCAGCCCCTTCCGGATACTTGTGACGCAAATCCTCGCCCTCCATGTGCCCGCCGAAGTGGAAGGGCATGAAGGCCACACCAGATGCGACACGCTCGGTCACCATGGCCTTGACTTTGACCTTACCGCCTTCCGGGCCTTCGACCCAGACCTGGCTGCCATCTCGGATGCCGAGGTTGTTTGCGTCGCGGGTGTTCACCTCAACGAACATGTCCTGCTGCAATTCCGCCAGCCACGGGTTGGACCGCGTCTCGTCGCCGCCGCCTTCATATTCGACCAACCGACCGGAGGTCAGAATGATCGGGTAATCGGCGGAGAAGTCGTTTTCCTGGATCGACTTGTACATCGTCGGCAAGCGCCAGAACTTCTTGTCCTCGTAGGTCGGATAATCGGCCACAAGGTCGCGGCGGTTGGTGTAGAGCGGCTCGCGGTGTTTGGGGATCGGGTCCGGGAAGGTCCAGACCACCGCCCGCGCCTTGGCGTTGCCGAAGGGCGCGCAGCCGTGCTTGATGGCAACCCGCTGAATGCCGCCCGAGAGGTCGGTCTTCCAGTTGGTCTTGGGCCCTGCGATCCCGTCGATGACCGCCCGCTCTTCTGCGGTCAGATCGCTGTCCCAGCCAAGGTCCATGAGCATCTGCATGGTAAACTCGGGGTAGCCATCCTGAATTTCCGCGCCGGGGTTCGACACACCCTCGGCCAGCAGATTGTCGCCATCCCGCTCCACGCCGAAGCGCGCGCGGAAGGCCAGACCGCCTTCGGCCACCGGCAGAGACATGTCATAGAGGTTCGGCGTGCCGGGGTGGTTCATCTCGGCTGTGCCCCAGCTTGGCCATGGCATTCCGTAGTAGTCGCCATCCGCCGGTCCACCCACCGCGCGAAGGGATGTGCGGTCAAAGGTGTGCTGGTTCTCCATATGCAGCCGCAGCCGCTCCGGGCTTTGCCCTGTATAGCCAATGGTCCACATGCCCCTGTTGAACTCGCGGGTGATGTCTTCGATCAGGGGCTCTTCGCCATTCACTTCGATATTGCGGAAGATACGATCCGCAAAGCCGAGCTTCGTCGCGAACTTGTGGATGATCGTGTGATCCGGCAGCGATTCAAAGAGTGGCTCCACCACCTTCTCGCGCCATTGCAGGGACCGGTTGGACGCTGTCACGGAGCCGTAGGTTTCAAACTGCGTACAGGCGGGCAGCAGGTAGACGCCATCCGTGCGGTCCTGCATCACGGCGGAAACGGTCGGATACGGATCCACCACGACAAGCATGTCGAGCTTTTCCATCGCCGTTTTCATCTCTTTTTGCCGCGTCTGCGAGTTTGGCGCGTGGCCCCAGAAGACCATGGCCCGGGTATTGTCGGGCTGGTCCATGTTCTCGGCATCTTCCAGCACGCCGTCGATCCAGCGGGATACGGGGATGCCGGTCTGGTTCATCATCTTCTTGTCACCGAACTCGGCATCCGAGAAGCGGCCCTTCAGCCAGTCCAGATCTTCTTCCCAGACCCGCGCCCAATGCGCCCAGGACCCATCGCTGAGACCATAGTAGCCCGGCAGCGTATTGGCCAGAACGCCAAGGTCTGTGGCACCCTGCACGTTGTCGTGGCCGCGGAAGATGTTGGTGCCGCCACCGGCGGTGCCCATGTTCCCAAGGGCAAGCTGCAGGATGCAATAGGCCCGCGTGTTGTTGTTGCCGTTCGTGTGCTGCGTGCCGCCCATGCACCAGATCACGGTGCCGGGGCGGTTGTTGGCCAGGGTCCGCGCCACGCGCTTGAGCTGGCTGCCGGGTGTGCCGGTGACGCGCTCGACCTCTTCCGGATCCCACTTCGCGACCTCTGCCTTGATCTGATCCATGCCCCAGACGCGGGTCCGGATGAATTCCTTGTCTTCCCAGCCATTCTCGAAGATGTGGTAGAGAATACCCCAGATCAGCGCGACGTCCGTGCCCGGGCGGAACCGGACGTATTCATCCGCGTGCGCTGCTGTCCGCGTAAACCGCGGATCACAAACGATAAACGGCGCGTTGTTCTGCTCCTTTGCCTTCAGCATGTGCAGGAGCGACACCGGGTGCGCCTCCGCCGGGTTGCCACCGATCAGGAAGATCGCCTTGGAGTTATGGATGTCGTTGTAGCTGTTGGTCATGGCGCCGTAGCCCCATGTATTCGCCACACCCGCAACGGTGGTGGAGTGACAAATCCTTGCCTGGTGATCGACGTTGTTTGTGCCCCAGTAAGCGGCGAACTTGCGGAAAAGGTAAGCCTGTTCGTTGTTCGACTTCGCAGAGCCCAACCAGTAGACGGAGTCCGGGCCGCTTTCCTCGCGGATTTTCATCATGCCGTCGCCGATCTCGTCGATCGCCTGATCCCAGCTGATGCGCACCCACTCGCCGTTTTCTTTCTTCATCGGGTACTTGAGACGCCGCTCCCCATGCGCGTGCTCGCGCACAGCGGCCCCTTTGGCGCAATGCGCACCAAGGTTGAAGGGGCTGTCCCAGCCCGGCTCCTGACCGGTCCAGACACCGTTGGCAACCTCTGCGATCACCGTGCAGCCGACAGAGCAGTGCGTGCACACGGACTTGATGTTTTGGACAGAACCGGGGACCGCCGCCGCGGCGGAGGCCTGCGTGACCGTGCCACCCGTGGCGGAAATCGCGGCGAGCCCGCCGATGGCGAGGCCTGAGCCTCGCAGGAATGCGCGGCGATCTACCGATTTGGACGCGACATCACCAAGGATACTGGCGCGTCCCGCGCGTTGACCGACCGAATTGGTCTTTTTTCTTAGCATCTTTCTCTCCCTTGCTGCCCCTTTGGAGGTGGCTGGGTTGGCTTAAAATCTCATGGTCGCAGGCGCTGCGACCGGCCCCGCTCTAGAAGCGGGTGCTGTCCAGGTAAGCGCGGGTATGCGCAGTGTCCTGCATCTTGTCAGACGACAGATTTGGCTCTGCGGCCTCCGCGCCGGTACTGCCAACAGCAACCGCCGCGACCGCTGCGGGCGCTGTCGTGCCCGCCAGTTTCAGAAAATCCCGGCGGTTCGTGCCACCTTCGGCTTTCTTTGACATGTGTTACCTTCCTTTCGTCTTGCCGGGCGGCGTCCCGCCCCAAAATGTGCAGATCACTCTGCGCTCATGCGAAATGCTTCGCGTTCGATGGCCATAAACTCCCGTCCGACGGCCCCGACAGAGGCGTAAAACACGGATGTCTTCGCCGCCTCCAGATCCGAATAAAAATGCGTGGCCCAAGGCGCTATGTGGTTGTTGAAAAACGTCTTTTGACGCTCAAGCGGGGCTGGCACGCCAAACCGCCCGACAATCAGCCCGCCCATGGTCTCCATCAGCGATGCCATGCTGTCTTCAGGCTCAAACACGTTCTCGGCGCGCGTCACCTGTAGCGCCGCCATGTCCTGCCGCAGGCGCGCCAGCGGCTTTTCATTGAGAAAACCGGTCAGATAGTAACTGGCGTAGGGCAGCAGCTCGCCGCGTCCCAGACCGATGAACAAGTCATTGAACTCCCGCTCAACGGCCTTGACCTTGCTGACCCTGGCCACCCGCGACAGGCCCGCGATGGCCTGCCCCAACGGGCTCTCGTCCCCCGTCAGTGCCGCGGTCTGTTCCAGCAGCATCTCACCGGCGGGACGCGCCAGCAGAACGCCCAAAAAGTTATAAAGATCGGCGCGCAGACGGTCTTCGGCGTCAATATCCATTTTCTCCGCCTGCTGTGTCATACCGCTGCCTCCTTGAAACGAAAGCGCATGCGACGTGGCGCGGGCGGTATGTCATCTGCCGTTTCGATCGTCTCGGTCTGGACCGGGTCAGGCTGTGACGGAACGTCGTCACGGCTGACAGCAGACATGACACCCTCATCCGCGTCAAGACCGGCAACATCGAGACCCTCACCCTCCGGGTCGGAGTCGGAAGAGACATCTTCATCCGCTGCCTGACGCTCCATTTCCTCGATGTGTTTGAGCATCCCCTTACCCACCTGATAGGCGGTCTTGATCGGCTCCTGCAACAACATCGCCGCGCGGTAGTCATCATCGTATTCATTCAAACCGTCAACGCAGGCGAGCACCGGATTACTGCGCCAAAGGGTCCGCAGTGCCTGCTTGCGCAGATGCTCTGGCACGTCACGATTCATGAAGGCCGAAAAATCATCACCGGACTGCATCGCGCCAGGATCGGGCAAACCCAGTTCGGCGAGAACCTCGGCATCGTCCTTCTGGGCAAGCGCCTCCGCCCGTGCCTTGTGTGCTGCGGCCTTCTGCGCTTCGGCCTCCGCCTGCGCTTCGGCCTCAACCGCGGCGCGTCGCCGCGCCCAGAATGAGCCCGCATCCCTCATTCGGCTGCCTCATGTCGGGTGGCGGTTGGCGCGCGATACACATCGGTCTCTTGCGCGATGCGCGCATCGCCAATGCCGCCCTCCTTCCGGTCGACCCGTTCCTTGTTGCGGCGGCGTTTCACGAAGGTTTCCTCAATGTGGTATGCCTCGACAAAATCCGTGACCCAGGCCAGCACACCCTCGGGCATCGGCACCTTTTCGACCACTTCCTCGCCGGTGTCAGCATAGTCCTGCGCTTCATAGGGCGATGCGGTGACGTGAATCACATCCATTCCGGCCGGGTTGTCCCCCTCACTTGGGCGCAAAATGACATAGACCGACGGCTGCTCGGCGCCCAGCTCATGCACATAAGCTTCCGTGTCTGAAACGTAGAGCCACATGTCCAGCGACGCCGCGTGGAATTCAGCCACATCCCCCTCGGTCCGCAACAGCTTCCACGCCGCGTCGCCCGCAAATGGGACGACAGCAACCGCTTTCCAGCTCCACTTTGCCCACCGGGTGACGCCGGGCGACCTTCGCATGATAACACCCAGCCGCAATGACTGGGAGTTGGGATAACACAACGTCAAAAGGTAACCTCGCACTGTTCCTTTCGTGGTTCGATCCTATCAAATCATCCGCAACTTCCTAGGAAAAAAATGCATACGCCTGTACACATTATCCCGATTCCGCGCTGGCAAACTGCATTGTTTTTCCACAACAACCTGAAAACAAAAAGTTTTGCGGATATTGCATGGCGCGGTTTTTTTTGACTCGCGTAAAGGGAGAGGTCGGGTTTCTACTTAAGCTTGCGAAAAGACTGACGAATCCGGTTTACGAGCACCATGTTTCCTGCCTAGTTTTGCGCGGCGCTTGGAGAGGCAAGGCATTTGCGCCCATGGTTAGGGGAGAAAAATGGCGAAGAAACTGATCTTGTGTGATTGCCTGGGCAGTCAGAACATCGACGCCGAGACCCTGTCCTCCACGACGGGAATGCGGTGTGACATGGTTCTCTCCGACGCCTGCGGCAGCCAGATCGAGACCATGGCCAAGACCATGGGCGACGGTGACGTGATGGTCGCCTGCCAGCAGCAGGCGCGTCTCTTTTCGGAACTGGCAGATGAACTGGGCGCGACGACACCTGCATTTGTGGACATTCGTGACCGCGCAGGCTGGACGGCGACAGATCAACACCCCACGCCAAAAATGGCCGCTCTGCTTGCTGAAGCCGCGCTGGGCCATCCGGCCGAGAAGACGCTGGACATTCAGTCCCACGGGGCGTGCCTTGTGATCGGTGGCTCGGACGCGGCGCGCAAGGCTGCCGAGGACCTCAGTTCGACACTGGCGGTGACATTGCTGGTGCCCGCGCCAACCGATGCGGATGCACCCGGCGGCATTGACAGGGTTGCAGGCCAGCTTCACCGGGCGCAAGGAACACTGGGCCAGTTCTCCCTGCGCATCGACCGATTTCAGCAAGTGATCGCAGGCGGGCGCGGGACGCTTGCATGGACGGACCCCAAGGACGGTGCCGTGTCCGAATGCGACATCATCCTTGATCTCTCGGGCGGGCAACCCCTGTTCCCGGCCCCCGAAAAACGGGACGGCTACCTGCGCGCAGACCCGGGCAGCGGTCCGGCGGTGGCAGAGGCTGTGCTGAAGGCGTCGCAAATGATAGGCACGTTTGAAAAGCCGCTCTATGTCCGGCTTGAAGAACCGCTCTGCGCCCATTCCCGCGCCGAAAAACCCGCCTGCTCAAAATGCCTCGATATCTGCCCCACGGGCGCCATCACATCCGCAGGGGAGCATGTTGCCATAGACCCGCTCGTCTGTGCCGGATGCGGTGCATGTTCTGCGCTGTGTCCCTCCGGTGCGATCACCTATGACGCGCCCCCCGTCGGCACGATCTTCAACCGCATGCACACCTTGGCCAGCACCTATCGCGCCGCAGGCGGCACCGCGCCAAGGTTGCTGCTGCATGACGCGGATTTCGGCTCGGAGATGATCTCGCTTGCGGCACGGTTCGGGCGCGGCTTGCCTGCTGATGTTATTCCGATGGCAGTCCCTGCATTAGCCGGGTTCGGTCATGCGGAGATGCTGGCAGCACTTGCGACGGGGTTTGCACAGGTGGATATTCTGCTCAGCCCCAAAACCGAGCGGGATGTGATCGCGGGTGAAGCGGCCCTGGCGGTAGCGATCTGCGGGCAGGAAGCGATCCGGCTGCTCGATGTGTCCGACCCCGACGCGCTGTCCGACACCCTTTACGGGGCGTCGGTCGCAGCCCCGGTTGCGGAGCCTGTCCTGCCCATCGGGACCCGGCGTCAGGTGACGCGGCTTGCGGCCAAGGCCCTGCAACCGGACGCGGAAGTTCTGCGCCTGCCAGCAGCGGCGCCTTACGGGGCCATCGTCGTCGACCAGAACGCCTGCACCTTGTGTCTTTCCTGCGTGTCGCTCTGCCCCTCCGGGGCACTTGGCGACAACCCCGACAATCCGCAGCTGCGCTTTCAGGAAGACGCCTGCCTGCAATGCGGGCTGTGCAGCAATATCTGCCCCGAAGACGCCATCACGCTGACCCCGCAACTGGACCTGACGGACGCTGCCTTCACCCAGAAAGTGCTGCACGAGGAAGAGCCATTTGCCTGCATCGAATGCGGGTCCTTGTTTGGCGTGAAATCAACTGTCGAGAGGATCACCGAGAAACTGGCAGGCAACCACGCGATGTTCTCCAGCCCGGAGACAATCCGCATGATCCAGATGTGCGACAATTGCCGGATCGCGGCGCAGTATCATTCCGAAAACAACCCCTTCGCCAGCAAGGACCGCCCGCGCGTGCGCACGACCGATGACTACCTGAGCAAGCGCAGGGATCACTGAAATTGCAAAGGCGCACCAAGATCCGCAGGCGCGATGCCCGCCACATAGGCGAGGATCGCATCCAGATCGCCAATCGTCATCGTCACCGGCACGATGGGCGGCGGACGCGCGGGATCGAACGCCCTGGTGATACCGTCGATCTGGGTAAAACTCGGATGCGGCTTGAGTTCATGGAAAGTCGCAAACCGCGTCTCCCAATCCTCAAACGTCCGCATGAGCGCAAAGGACGGCGTGGATCCCATGCCCTTCATCCTGTTGCTTTCGTTGACGACGTGGCATCGCCCGCATTTCTCAAGCGAGAGGGTTTCACCGAGGGCAGCATCCCCCGCGAAAACCATTACTTCGGGCGTTTCGGCTTCAACACTTGGGCCCGTGAATCCCGATCCATCCGCCATCGCATAGCTTTCGATGGTGCGCAGGCCGATGTCGGACAGAAGCCAATCCTCAAACCGCTCAGCGCGTGGATCCCCGTCATGGGCAAGATGCCAGACCTGGCCAAGCCCTTCGAACACCGGCGTGCCGCTGGCCCCAAAGTGCATCTGTGCGGCATCCCCTTCCGGCACCCGCGTTATCCGGATACTTGTCTTGAGCGAGAAACGGGGCACGAGAAACTGCATGAAACCGGCATCTTCAAGGGCTTGGGGAACGGCCAGTCTCAATTCCGCCTCTTGCGCGGTGGCGACTTTGGCGCAGACCATGGCAACAAGCACCGACTGTATCAGTTTCTTCACTGCCCGAACCCCTTTGCAGAACCTTGGCTGGCAGCCTAGGGGCACCGCCGACAAACCGTCAAGACACTGACCAATCAGGAGAGACCCAAATGAATGAAGACTTCAACATGTCGATGCGCAAGTTCCTCAAGCAGGTTGGCGTGACCTCGCAACAGGCCATTGAAAAAGGATTGCGCGATGCGGGCGATACCAGCGGCAAGTCCTTTGAGGCCAAAGTGGTTCTGACAATCGAAGGGCTTGACGTCGAACACGTGGTGACCGGGCAGATCACCGGCGCAAAAGACGCATGAGTGTCACCCGCGAAACGGTGCTCGCCGCGCTCAAGACGGTGAATGACCCGGTATCCGGCAATGATCTGGTGGCCGCCGGGTTGGTCAAGGCGCTCACGGTTGGGGAGGATGGCGCGGTGCGCTTCGTCATGGAAGTGCCGCCCTCCCAAGTCAGCGCTTATGAGGCGGTCAAGACGGCGGCGGAAGCGGCTCTCACGTCTGCGGGCGTGACCAAATCGCAAGTGCTGATGACCGCCCATAGCACGCCCGCGCCGCCACCTGATCTGAAACCTCAGCGCAAGGCAGAACCTGCCGGGCCGCAGAAAATTCCCGGTGTCGACCGGATCATCGCCATTGCCTCCGGCAAGGGCGGCGTGGGGAAATCCACGCTCTCGGCCAATATCGCCTGTGCGCTGGCCGCGGAAGGGCGACGGGTCGGACTGCTGGACGCGGATGTCTATGGGCCGTCTCAACCGCGAATGCTTGGAGTCTCGGGCAGGCCTGCCTCCCCCGATGGCAAGACGATCCTGCCCATGCGAAACTTCGGCGTGACCATGATGTCCATCGGGTTGATGACGAACGAGGATCAGGCGGTGGTCTGGCGCGGGCCGATGCTGATGGGCGCGTTACAGCAGATGATGACGCAGGTGCAATGGGGCGCGCTGGATGTGCTGATCGTCGATTTGCCCCCCGGCACGGGCGATGTGCAGATGACGCTGGCTCAAAAGGCGCATGTGGATGGCGCAATCGTCGTCTCCACACCGCAGGACGTGGCGCTGTTGGACGCGCGCAAGGGCATCGACATGTTCAATCAGTTGGGTACCCCGATCCTTGGGATGATCGAGAACATGTCCACACATATCTGTTCGAGCTGCGGCCACGAAGAGCATGTCTTCGGCCACGGCGGCGTGAAGTCCGAAGCCGAAAAGCTCGGGGTGCCCTTGCTGGCCGAAATCCCGCTGCACCTCGATATCCGGAAAGCAGCGGATGGCGGCGCGCCCATTGTCGTCTCCAAGCCCGACAGTGCGCAGGCCAGCGCCTTCCGGACCATTGCGCGGGATCTGATCGCCAACGGAAAAGCATGAGCAGTCTGACGTTTCCTCCCCTCTTCACCGGGATGGCCAGCGCCGGGGAAGACCCTTTTGCGCTGGCCTGCCGGTCCGCGCAAGAAGGCTGCGACGCGGGACTTGTGATCTATGACCTGCGCCCCGATGTGCTGCGCGCGGCAATGGTCTTTGCCCCGGAGGTTTCGTTGCGGGAGGCAGCGATCATGCTGCCGGTCTGCGGGGTGGGCTTTCAGAACGCCTTGGGGGCGCTGGCCCCACCGGAGGTGAGCGTTCACTTGGAATGGGGCGGCAATATACGCCTGAATGGTGCCGTTGCCGGAACGATGAAAATGGCAGCCATGCCTCGGGGCTTGGAGGACGTGCCTGATTGGCTGGTGATCGGGCTGGAACTCGCGCTCTGGCATGGCTCGGATGAAACCGGGCTGACGCCGGATGTCACCGCGCTCTTTTCCGAAGGCTGCGCCGATGTCGAGGCGCCCGCCCTGCTGGAGGCTTGGGTGCGGCACAGTCTTGTCTGGATCAACCGGTGGCTTGATGAAGGCCCCCGGCCCCTGCACCGGGAATGGTCGGGGCTGGTGCATGGCCTGAAAGAACAGGCGGCACAGGGGCAACACAGCGGAACCTTCGTGGGCGTCGATGAAAACTTCGGTATGATCTTGCAGGCAGACAACAACACGACGATCATCCCCCTCACGGACCTTCTGACGGAGACCCCATGAAACTTGCCCGCGCCATCCATTTTGACGACAGCGACACCCGTGTCTTCCACAGCCCGGCCCGCACCGGTGAATGGTGCATTTCCGGGGGGTTTGAATTCTCGAACTGGACCGAAGGTGACCTGGTCGGTAAGGCCAAGCAAGCCTTCAGCAACGGCTGGATGGGGCTTGAGACCTTCGGACGATCCAGCCTTGTCGCCGTCGCTCAGATCGAAAGTTTCGAGAGGGAGGCGCTGGCCACGTCCCTGGCGCAACATTTCGTGGCGATCTACGGCGCGCCTTCCGTGGACGCCGCAATGGGCACAGCGCTGGAGGAAATCGACCAGATGATCGCGCTTTGCGAAGAACAACCGGCCAACACGCTGCTGACCGTTGCACGGGAATTGACCGACGCGGGCGTCAAGGAAAGCTACGGGATGATCGAGCCGCAAAGCGCGGGGATCGAACAGTTCGCGGTGCATGGATCGCTGGACGACGACCCTCACCAGCACTGATTATTCGGCACGCGCATTGAACGTGAAAAGCGTCTCGCCTTCGATCTGATATGAATTGATAAGCATTGCCGATCGGTCACTTACAAGCCATTCTTCAAGTTTTACTGCAAGATCGTTATGCACATGGGGGTGCTTTTCCGGATTGACCGGCAGATAGGCATATTGGTTGAAAAGAACCGGATCCCCCGCGAACAACAGCGCAAGCCCTGCCTTGTTGCCGAAGTTGAGCCAGCTGGCGCGGTCTGCCAGAATGTAGGCGTCCAGCCCAGCCGCGGTGTTGAGGCTGGCACCCATCCCCGAGCCGACCATGCGATACCACCCCTTAAAGCCCTCAGCCTCCAAGCCCGCATCCCGCCAAAGACCCAGCTCTTTCTTATGGGTGCCGCTGTCGTCTCCCCGACTGACAAAGGCAGGTTTTGCGGTGGCAATTTTCTGCAGCACATCAACGGCGGAGGCCGCATCAGCGATACCGGCAGGATCGTCAGCGGGACCGATGAAAACGAAATCATTATACATGATTTCGCGACGATGTGTTCCCGAGCCTTCCGACACGAATTGTTCCTCCGCAGTCCGCGAATGCACGAGAATGGCATCCACATCCCCCGCTTGACCCAACCGCAGGGCCTGCCCGGTGCCGACAACAAGGAGTTGCACCTCCAACCCCAGATCTTCCTTGATCGCGGGCAACAGAACCTTCGAAAGACCGGAGTTCTCGAAAGAGGTCGTCACCGCCAGTTTGATCTGGTCTGCGGTGGCCGCCGATGCCAGAAATAGGGTCGCCAAGAGTGCAAACGCGCGCGCGATCATGCGATGATGTCTCCTCTGAAAAATGCCTGTAGCTCAGGGGTTTCCGGGGCGTCGAAGAATCTGTCCGCAGGCCCGGATTCCCATATTTCGCCATGCAACATAAATATCGCATCGGTCGCAAGCCGTTTCGCCTGGCCGATGTTATGCGTGGTCATCACGATCCGCGTTCCTGCCGCATGAGCCTCCCCCAAGAGTGCCTCAATATCGCGCGTGGACGCCCCATCAAGGTTGGCGCAGGGTTCATCCAGAAACAGCACCTCCGGCCTGCGGATCAGCGCCCGCCCCAAGGCCAAGCGCTGCTTTTCACCGCCCGACAGCCGGGTCGCCTGCACAGACAGATGGTCGTCGAGACCGATCCTGCCCGCCCACTCGGTAACCCGTGCCTCGCGCTCTGCTTTGGGGGTATCATGCAACTGCAAAGGATAGCGCAGGTTGTCGATCACGGACCGGCGTAACATGATGGGGGACTGGAAGACGTAGGCTTGATGATGCTGGGCCTCGTGATCCGGCACCGCCCACCCCACCTGACCCGAGCTGACCCGTTCGACCCCATGCATGACCTTGAGCAAGGTCGTCTTGCCACTGCCATTCGGGCCTAGGATCATCGTGATGCCGCTTGCCCCCAGTTCGGTCGACACCGGACCGATCAGCCGCTTGCCACGCCGTTTGACCATGACGTCCTTGAGGCGCAAAGGGAGGATATTTGTCACCAGCGTCCCTCCCGCTCGGTCCGCGACAGGGAGTGGATTGCAATGTTCACCGAAATCGCGAGGGCGATCAGCACAAATCCCAGCGCCAGTGCCAGGGCAAAATCACCCTTGCCCGTCTCAAGCGCGATGGCCGTGGTCAGCACGCGGGTGGCATTGTCGATATTGCCGCCGACAATCATGATCGCCCCCACTTCGCCAATACCCCGCCCGAACCCCGCCAGAGACGCGGTCAGCAGGTTGCGCCGCCCGTCCCAGATGAGGGTCTTGATCCGTTGCCACTGAGAGGTGTTCAGCGAAATCAGCAGATCGTGGTATTCGGCCCATAGTTCCCGCATGGCCTGATGCGTGATGGAGGCGATCAGGGGGGTGATGATAATCACCTGCGCAATCACCATCGCCGTCGGTGTAAAGAGCAGACCCAGCACGCCAAACGGACCGGACCGGGACAACAGGATGTAGACGATCAGCCCCACCACCACGGGAGGCAAGCCCATCAGCGCGTTGAGAACCGAGATGGTGAGCCGCCGATACCGAAACCGGCGGATGGCAAGGAAGGTGCCAAACGGCAAGGCGACCACCGAGGCGATCACCAGAGACGTCAGAGTGACCTGCAAGGACCGCAGGCTGATTTCAATAAGCTCCGGATCAAGGGTGACGATCAGCCAGAACGCCGCTGTAAGGCCTTCGAAGATATCGCTCATGCCAATTCGTCAGCCCATCTGCGCTCCGTTCGGCAGAGGTTATTTCATGGCAAACTGGACTGCAATCACTGAAGGGACGATTGCCGAACTGGAATGTCCGACCCTTGCGAGCCCTCTTGCGGTATCCAGTTGTTTCATTTATTCATGAAATATGGATATAGAACTCTCAGGCCGCCTTGGTGCGTTGAGCCATCCACAGAGAATGCGCGTCTTCCGGTTGCTGATGCGCCGCTGTCCCGACGCGGTTCCCGCGGGTGAGATCGCACGGGTTCTGAACCTGAAGCCCAGCACCACATCTGTTTATCTCTCCGCTTTGATGCAGGCAGGGCTGATTTCGCAGGAAAGACGTGGCACCTCCCTGCGCTATCAGGTCGACCTTGCCGCCGCCCGCGCGGTGATTTCTGATCTGTTCCTGGGGTGCTGCAACGGTCGAGCGGACCTTTGCCCACCTCTGCCTACCCCGCTGGCCGATCCAACCGCTCAAACCTTGGATCGCAGAATGAACGTGCTCTTTGTCTGCACCGGTAATTCGGCGCGTTCCCTCTTTGCGGAGGCAATCCTGCGCCATGACGCCGGGGCGCGGTTCAACGCCTATTCCGCAGGCGCGCACCCGTGTGAAGCGGTCCATCCGCTCACGCTGGAGATACTGCGCGAGCAGCGCATCGACCCATCGTTGCTGAGGCCAAAACCGCTGTCGGCATATCGAGGCCCCGACGCGCCACGATTCGACTTTATCTTCACCGTCTGCAACCTCGCAGCAAATGAAGAATGCGCCCCGTGGGAGGCCCCTGCTATCTCGGCCCACTGGGGGCTGCCCGACCCCGCAGCGGCTCCGGGTTCAGACCGCCGGAAGAAGCCCGCGTTCCAAAAGGTGTTCGATGCCCTGCGCAATCGGATAGAGAGGTTCGCCGCACTGCCATTCGCCACCGCCAGCCCGTCAACCCTGCAAAAACACGCCGATGACATCGGAAAAACACCGGAGACCACATGACAACCTTCGCTCTGAATGGCCTTGGCCGCATCGGCAAGCTTGCCCTGAAACCCCTGCTGGGATGCGGTGCAGAGATCGCATGGCTGAATGACGCTGTCGGTGATCCGGCCATGCACGCGCATCTGCTGGAGTTCGATACCGTCCATGGGCGCTGGGACGCGAAGTGGGCAGCGGATGACACCTCCATATCGATCAACGGAAAGCGCATCGCGATGCACAGGCAGCGGGAGTTGGACCGCCTTCCACTTGCCGACGTGGATGTCGTCATCGACTGCACCGGCGCTTTCAAATCCGAGGCGGCGCTTGCACCCTATTTTGCCGCGGGCGTGCAGAAGGTGGTAGTATCGGCTCCGGTCAAGGACGGACCGACCGCGAACATTGTCTACGGTGTCAACACCGAGGTCTATGATCCTGCCGCCCATCACATCGTGACAGCCGCCAGCTGCACGACCAACTGCCTCGCTCCCGTTGTGAAGGTGATACATGAGAATATTGGTATAACTCATGGTATTATAACAACAATACATGACGTCACGAACACACAGACCATCGTGGATCGCCCCGCCAAGGACCTACGGCGCGCGCGATCCGCGCTCAACTCCCTGATCCCCACCACCACGGGCAGCGCGACGGCCATCACGCTCATCTATCCGGAACTGGCAGGCAAGCTGAACGGGCATGCGGTGCGTGTCCCGCTGCTCAATGCCTCCCTTACGGATTGCGTCTTTGAGCTGGAGCGCGAAACAACGGTCGAAGAGGTCAACGGTCTTTTCAAGGCGGCTTCCGAAGGCCCTCTGAAAGGCATTCTCGGGTATGAGACACGCCCGCTCGTGAGCGCAGATTACACCAACGATCCCCGCTCCGCGATCATCGACGCGCCCTCCACCATGGTGGTCAACGGTACGCAACTGAAGGTCTACGCCTGGTATGACAACGAATGGGGCTATGCCAACCGTCTGGTCGATGTGGCGCGCATGGTCGCCGCCTCCCTCTGATGGCCCTGCGCGCGCGATCTGATCTTGCCGCCTATGTCGCGGTGACCCTCGCCTATTGGAGCTTCATGCTGACCGATGGCGCGTTGCGGATGCTCGTCCTGCTGCATTTTCACGGGCTCGGGTTTTCACCGGTGCAACTGGCCTATCTCTTTGTGCTCTACGAGGTCGCGGGGATTGTCACGAACCTCAGCGCGGGCTGGATTGCCGCGCGCTTCGGGCTGAGCTCCACCCTCTATGTGGGCCTGAGCCTCCAGGTTCTGGCGCTGGTCGCGCTGACACAGTTGGACCCGGCCTGGGCGCTTGGCAGTTCCGTGGTTTTTGTCATGCTGGTGCAGGGCCTCTCGGGGGTGGCCAAGGACCTGTCGAAGATGAGCGCCAAATCCGCGGTCAAACTGCTTGCGCCAGCGACGCAAGGGGGGCTTTTCCGGTGGGTCGCGGCGCTCACCGGCTCCAAGAACGCCGTCAAGGGAGTTGGCTTTTTTCTGGGGGCCGCCTCTCTTGCCGTGCTCGGTTTCAAACCGACCCTGATTGCGATGGCCGTCTTTCTGGCGCTTATCCTGCTGGTTCTGATCTTCAAAATGCCCGGCGGTCTGCCCGTGGGGCGCAAAAGCGCCAAGATCGGAGAGGTTTTCTCTACCAATGCCAATATAAACTGGCTCAGTTTCGCGCGCATGTTTCTGTTTGGTGCCCGGGATGTCTGGTTTGTCGTCGGCATACCGATTTACTTCTATGCCGTGCTCTCGGACGGGTCCGAAGCAGGCAACCGCGCCGCGTTCTTTGCCATCGGCAGTTTCATGGCCCTTTGGATCATCTTCTATGGCGCAGTCCAGGCCTTTGCGCCACGCCTCTTGGGCGCGCGTGACAAGCACATTTCAGAGTTGATCCGCGAGGCACGATTGTGGGGCGCCGCGTTGATCGTGATCCCGGCGGCGCTGGCAGCCCTTGTGGCCACCCAGCCCGGCCCGGCCCTTTGGCTGACCGGCCTCATCGTTCTTGGCCTCGTGCTCTTCGGCGGGGTGTTCGCCGTCAATTCCTCGCTGCATTCCTACCTGATCCTCGCCTTCAGTTCGGACCAGCGCGTCACGATGGATGTGGGGTTTTACTATATGGCAAACGCGGCGGGGCGTCTGCTTGGCACGCTCCTCTCCGGCGTGAGCTACCAGCTGGGCGGATTACAGCTGTGCCTGCTGACCGCCGCCGCCATGCTTGTGCTAAACGTTCTGGGAGCCGCACGACTTAGGGCAACAGAACCTTGCGCTTGAGGATTTTGTGCTGGATACCTGAGGCATGGGACTTGGGCGAAAAATCAATCACTTGCTTGGCATCTTTGCGATCTGCGTGTCGGTGGGGGACGTGGCGGGTGCCGATGCGGTCACGGTATTTGCAGCCGCAAGTCTGAAGGAATCGCTCGAAGAGGTTACTGCCCGGTTCGAAGCCGATACCGACCATGACGTCTCGATCTCTTTCGCGGGATCATCAGCGCTTGCCCGTCAGATCGAATTTGGCGCGCCGGCGGATATTTTCATCTCTGCCAGCGCTGAATGGATGGACAGGCTGGCAAAATCGGGCAGCATCAGGTCAGAGACCCGCATTGATCTTCTCGGGAACCGTCTGGTTCTGATCACCGCAAAGGCGGAAATCGAGCCACACCCCCTTGGCGTTGACACCGATCTGGCGCAGATGTTGCAGGGCGACAGACTGGCCATGGCCCTGACCGAAGCGGTTCCGGCAGGGATTTATGGCAAGGCGGCGCTGCAACATCTGGGGCTTTGGGCGGATATCGAGAGCCAGGTCGCGCAAACGGACAACGTGCGCGCGGCACTTGCCCTTGTGGCACTGCGCGCGGCACCCCTTGGTATTGTCTATGAGACTGACGCAAAAGCAGAGCGCCGCGTGCGCATCGTCGGGGTCTTTCCGTCCGACACGCATCCACCCATCGTCTATCCCGCCGCGCTGACCGTCGGAACAACTTCTCCTGCGGCGACGGCTTTGCTTGACTATCTTCGTTCCGACACGGCACATGAGATCTTTGAAGACCATGGGTTTATCGTCTCAAGGGAGTGAGCAACGGGATGGACTGGCTGAGCCCACAGGAATGGGAGGCGGTGGCGCTTTCCTTGCGTGTGGCGCTCTGGGCGACCCTTGCCAGCCTGCCCTTTGCCATGATCGCGGCGCATCTGCTGGCGCGGCACAGTTTTCCGGGCAAGCAACTCTTCAACGGGCTGGTCCATCTGCCCCTTGTGCTGCCCCCGGTGGTAACAGGCTATCTGTTGCTCATCACCTTCAACCTCGAAGCGCCTGTTGGTCAGGCGCTGGCCCGGCTCGGGATCGTCTTTGCGTTCAACTGGAGCGGCGCGGCGCTGGCCGCTGCGATCATGGCCTTTCCGCTGATGGTGCGCGCCATTCGCCTTTCGATCGAGGCGGTCGATCCGAAACTGGAGCAAGCCGCAGCGACCCTGGGGGCCTCGCCGCTCTGGGTCTATGTCACGGTCACGATCCCGCTGATCCTGCCGGGTATTCTTGCGGGCAGCATCCTCGCTTTCGCCAAGGCGATGGGTGAATTTGGCGCAACGATCACCTTTGTGTCAAACATTCCCGGCCAGACCCAGACCCTGCCCTCCGCGATCTATGCCTTCCTGCAGGTTCCGGGGTCCGAGAGCTCTGCGCTGAGGCTTGTCGTCATTGCCGTCATCATCGCGATGGGGGCGCTTCTGGTGTCCGAAGTGCTGTCGCGCCGCGTGGCACGGCGGATCGGTCAGACATGAGCCTTTCTGTCAGACTCACCCACCGCCTTGGCGACTTCGCCCTCGATGTATCCTTTGAGGCACCGAGCGGGGTGACGATGCTTTATGGGCGCTCCGGATCGGGGAAAACCACGATTGTGAATGCCCTGGCCGGGCTGATCCGGCCTGAGGCGGGCAGGATCAGCGTCGGGGACATGCCGCTTTACGACAGCAAGGCAGGTATCAATCTGCCGGTGCACAAAAGGCAGATCGGCTACATCTTTCAGGAAGGTCGGCTTTTCCCGCATCTCACCGTTCAGCAGAACCTCAAATACGGCGAATGGTTTGCCAATCGGCGTGAAGCCCGGGCGGATTGGTCAAAAATCGTCGATATGCTGGGCATCGGGGCGCTGCTGAAAAGGCGGCCCGAAGGCCTGTCGGGCGGGGAAAAGCAACGCGTCGCCATTGGCAGAGCACTGCTGGCCCGTCCGAGACTCCTGCTGGCGGATGAACCGCTCGCCGCGCTGGACGAGGCGCGCAAGGAAGAGATCCTGCCCTACTTCGAACGCCTGTGCGATGAACTGGATGTGCCGATCCTCTATGTCAGCCATGCAAGTGCCGAAGTGACCCGCCTTGCGGATACGCTGGTGGTGCTGGAAAACGGGCGGCTGCTGCGCGCGGGCCCCGCGAGGGAGGTGTTGAGCGACCCCGGTATCACGCCGCTTGGCGCAGGGGCTGCGGGTGTGCTGCTGGAGGCGCATGTCACAGCCGAGCATGAAGACGGCGTAACCGAAGTGACCGCCGGCGGCCTGCCGCTCCTGCTGCCGCAGGTGCGCGCGGCGGTGGGGGCAGATCTGCGGCTCCGTATCGAAGCGCAAGACGTGATGATCGCCCTTACCCGGCCCGAGGACATCTCAGCCCTGAACGTCCTGCCTGCCACCGTTGCGACCCTGCGCCTTGGTGATGGTCCCGGTGCGCTGGTGCAACTGCGGGCCGGTGAGAACCTCTTGCTGGCCCGCATCACCCGCCGCTCTGTCGACGCCCTGAAGCTCTGCGAGGGCAAACCTGTCTTCGCGGTGCTCAAAGCCGTCTCAATCCCGCGCGGGGCGATCGGTGACACCCCAAAGAGGTAGTGCGGCAGCTCAGTTGTAGTCTGAGACCAGAAGATGGAGCGGCGCGGTGTCTTCGGTGATCTGCGAAAACCGACCAATTGGTGCTTCAAACACATTGTCGGTCAGGTCATCATTGACGGTCGACACTTCTCCCACGAGACAATCGCCGCGCTCGGCCCAGAACGCATGCCACACCCCCGGCATCAGGGTCACGCTTTCACCGGGCTTGAGGCAAAGATGCGCACCGGCACCGAACCGCCGCATCACCCCGTCACACGGCACCGTCACTTGTGCACCGCGATCAATGCCACCGTCCTCATCGGAGTTGAAAAGCTCAATGACCAGATCGCCGCCGCCCCGGTTGATGATGTCTTCGGCCTTGATGTTATGGCGGTGCATCGGGGAAAGCTGCTTGTCCCGCGTAATCATGATCTTTTCGGCGTAGAGCATGCCGCGTCCCTGCTGCAAATCCTCCGCACGGCCGTTGCGCGTGGTGAAAAGGAACAGCCCCAAGTCGTCAAACCGCCCTTCGCCATAATCCGTAATGTCCCACCCCAGACCGCGGCTCCTGATCTCTTCGGCCTCGTCGCTGCGCATCCGCTCCGGCGACCAATAGGCAAAGGGCGGCAGGATATGGCCGAAACTTTTTATGAAAGCATCACTCTCACGCAGAATGGCGTTTACATCCGAACGGTTCATATCAGGTTTTCCTTCGGTAGCGTCGCGGCAGGCCAGCGTGACCTGGCTCACAGGGCCTTTCTACACGGGCCGAGAATGGATGCACCCCAAAACGGCCCAAGACACTAAAGGGCACATCATGGGAGAATATCAAGCAGTTTACGCCGTTGGATTTTGCCGGAGGGTCCTTTCGGAAGCTCGGGCAGGAAATGCACCTGGTTAGGTGACTTGAAGGCCCCCAGCCGATCTTCGCAAATCCGGCGCAGGTCTTCCGCAGAAAGTGCCGAGCCATCCCGGATGCGCACGGCAGCTTCGACCCGTTCTCCATAGCGGGTGCAGGGGCGGCCAAAAGCAGCGGCCTCGATCACGTCGCCGTGGGTGTAGAGCGCCTCGTCAATCTCGCGCGGCGCGATGTTCTCGCCGCCCTTGATGATGAGCTCTTTCAACCGGCCTGTGACAAACACATAGCCATCGTCATCCATGCGCCCCAGATCGCCCGTGCGCAGCCACCCCCCCGCGATACTCTCCTGCGTCGCCTTGGGGTTGTTCAGATACCCGCGCATCACGTTCGGACCGCGCACCACGATCTCGCCCTCAACGCCAGCCGGGCAAGCGTGCAAGCCTGCGTCAAAAATCGCGACCTCATTGCCGAAGGCCACCCCGGGCGAGCCGATCTTGCGACGCCCCGGCGGCAGAGGGTTGGAGAGGATCTGTGCCGCTGTTTCCGTCAGGCCCATCGTCTCGATGATGGGAACCTCAAAGCGGGTCTCAAACGCTCTCTGGACATCCGGTGCGAGGGCCGAAGACGCCGACCGCCCAAAGCGCAGGCGCCCTCTCGTGGCCGCGTCCGGCGCCGCATCGCCATGCAGCAGATGGCTGATGATCGTTGGCACAACGGAAAACCACGTGGCCTCGGACCGCGCCGCATCCTCCCAGAACCGCCGCGCAGAGAAACGCGAAGAGACCGCGAGCGACGCACCCGTCACAAGCCCGCTCATCACGCTGACGCAGAGCCCGTTGATATGATAGATCGGCAGCACGCAGAGCCCGCAATCGTGCGGTTGCAGATCATGGGCGATTGCCGCCGTCCATCCCCCCGCAAGCAGGCTGGCGTGACTGTGGACAACGCCCTTGGGTTGGCCCGTCGTCCCGGAGGTGTACATCAACAGGGCATCATCCTCAGCTTCAAGGTCATGCAGCGCCGTTTCTGCCGTGTCCTGATCCGGGCTCAGCCGCTTGAGATGATCTGGACGTACCTGGTCGAAAAGCTCTGCCGCCTCATCGTGCACAAAGGCCACGCGCGCCCCGGAGTGCCGTAAAGCAAAGGCGATGGCCTCCTGCCCGGCGGCAAGATTGATCATCGTTGCGCGAAAGCCACCGTAAAGAGCGCCGTAGAGTGCCACCAATCCGTCCCGGCCATTGGGGTGCAAAACCGCGACACTCTCGCCCTTTTCAATCCCCATTCCCGTCAGCATCAGGGCGATGCGCAGCGCTTCCTGCTGCACATCCCGCCAGGTCAGCCTGCTGTCACCTTCCGGAAAGCAGAACGCCAGATCGTCGCTCTTGCCGCGACCGTCTAGCCAGTTCCGCACAGTGCCCTGCGGCGGCGTATCGCGGTCAATTTTCATGCCCCGGCCTTGCTCCAGTAGCTGGCAAAAATCTCCTCGACGGTGGGCTCTTTGGGCGGGATTTCGCGAATGACCTTTGTGGTCTGCAAAAAGTGCTTCCAATGCAGGTTGTCATCCATGGAATTCCCGCCCCAGGACCCGCAGCCCATGGAGAGCGAAAACGGCATGCCGTTGTTGAAGGCGCCGCCGGTGGCAAAGCAATGTGCCTGATTGACGATGACACGACAGGTCGGCAGGTGACGCCCAAGATGTACCGCGCGACTGTCCTCGGCAGAGTGCAGCCCGACGGAATGCCCCGCCCCCTGATGCGCCAACACGCGGGCGGTGATGGCACAGGCATTCTCGAAATCCGCCGCCCGGTAGAGCGCGGCAACGCGTGACAGCTTTTCGCCGGAAAGCGGGTGCTGCGGGCCGATCCCTTGCGTTTCGACCACAAGGAAACGGGTGTCTTCAGGCACCTCGTCTACCATCCCAAGCGCCTCCAGCATCCGATCCGCATCCTGTGCGATCACGCTGGTGTTCAGATGCCCACCCGGCCAAAGCCTCTCGACGATACGCGCTTCATCAGTCACCACGGCACCCCCGACCTTGGCGAGTTCCGCCACAAACGCATCATAGATCGCATCAATGACAACCAGAGCATTTTCCGAACTGCACGACGTTGCATTGTCGAACGTCTTGGAAGCCGCGATTTTTGCGGCGGTCTCTGCCAGATTCGCCGTCTCATCAACAATGACCGTGACATTCCCCGCCCCCACGGCGAGCGCCGGTGTGCCGCTGGTATAAGCGCGTCTGACGTTGTTCTGGGAGCCCGTGACGACGATCACATCGCTGATTTCCAACAGACGTTGGGTCTTTTCCTTTGATCCCGGGGCCGGAATCATCTGCACCAGATCAGGGTCCTCGCCAATTTTGGCAAACTCCTCATGGATGTAGCCCAGCAGCACCTCGCAGGCGGCCACCCCCTTTGGCGACGGGGACAGCACGATGGCATTTCCGCATTTGAGCGCGTTGATGATATTGTTAGCCGGTGTCGCTGCCGGGTTGGTTGAAGGCACCACGGCACCAACGACCCCCAGGGGGCGGGCGATCTCGGTGATCCCCGTGGCCGGGTCGTCCGAGATCACGCCATAAGTCGGCACACCGGCGATATCGCGCATCAGCCCGAGGGTCTTTCTGTGGTTCTTGATGATCTTGTCCGCCACATTGCCCAGTCCTGTCGTCTTCACGGCAAGCTCTGCCAGGTGGCGGTTGCGGGCCGGTTCCATGATCGCCCAGCCCGCCGCCTGAGCCGCCAGATCATACCGCTCTTGCGAACCATGGGCTTCATAGCGTCGCTGCGCTGCCCGTGCTTTTGCGACAATCGCCTCGACCTCTGCAATCGGATCCTGAGCATTCATGGGTGTTTTCCTGTCCACTGAAACGCTCCGCCGGACACGCACGGCGAAGCAGACGACTTTAAGACCCGGCCAGCAGGTCTGTCAGGGCTTCCTGACGCTTTTGCCACATGGTCGGCACTTCGTCACGGGTCATGATGTGCATGGGCGCGCTAACCGCGTTCATCTTGCCTTGAGACCCGTCTCATGGCAGCAGGGCATCCTAGCGATTTCGGGCAGCAGGAAATCACAGGGAATGAACTGGCACAGCCCATCGTTCGGGACCATCGGAAGGCTCAGCGCTCAGATTGCGAGGTTCGCCGCACCGGTCGGCAAATCGGCACCTCGCCAACATTGACCCGATCAACCGACTTTCAACCCCGGTCAACTCGCGTTTGCGTTCACATTGCGGA
This sequence comes from Pseudomonadota bacterium, assembly GCA_039196345.1. Taxonomy (GTDB): domain Bacteria; phylum Pseudomonadota; class Alphaproteobacteria; order Rhodobacterales; family Rhodobacteraceae; genus Roseobacter. The sequence goes on from JBCCUU010000004.1 coordinate 168,952, forward strand.
TCGACACCAGCGCGGTTTTTGAAAGCTCGATCCCCCGGTCGATCTGCAAGGTCTCGAACATCTCCTGCGCGCGCTGATAGGAGCAAACAGCATCCGCATGGGCGCCGCGCGCGGCATGGACATGCCCCTCCACCAGATGGGACCAGGCCAGATCGCATTTGCATTGCCGTTCGGTCTGGATGCCGATTGCGGAGGCGATGTAGGACTGCGCAAGCGCGATATCGGGGGTCTGTGAGGCGATCTGCACTTCGGTCGCCACACGAAGCGCGATGGACCGCGGCCAGGTCTCGCCGCTTTCGGTTGCCGTTATGACGGCCGCTTCCCCCAACCGCATGGCCGATTCCGTTTCTCCCTGCGACAGGAGAGCCCTTGCGAGGAAGGCTTCGAACGCGCCCCGGTGGAAAGAGGTGCCAAGTTTCGCCCCCAATTCAAGGCATTGCTCCAGGTTGTTCCTTGCGGCGACGATTTCGCCCGCCACAAGGCAGGCCTCCCCCTGCCAGCCAAGGGTCAGGTAGCGCCGGAAGACATCGCCGGATTGTTCGCAGACATAAAGCCCCTGTTCAAAGTCCGGAGTTGCGTCCGAAAGCCTGCCAAACCAGCCATTGACCAGCCCGCGAAACATCAGACAGGCCGCGACGGTGGGCAGGTGCTCCACCTCTTGCGCCAGTCTGACGCCGTGGTTGGCGGCATCGATGGCTTTTTGGTATTCTCCGTGCTGCGCCAGCGCGAATGACAACACACCGGAGACGGCGGCTTCTTCAACGTGGTCGCCCACATCATGCATCTGCCGGACGCTCTGCGTGGCGTAGTTGATGGCGGACACCGGTTCACCCAACAGACAATGCACCCGCGCCAGCAAGTTCACCGGCCCCGAGGTCATCTGATCGTCATCCCCGAGCTTTTCGGCCAGTTCAAGCGCCTGGCGCGCCAGATCAGCCGCAAGCCCAAACCGACCCAGCACGTAATAGGTCCTGCCCGTCCAGTATTGAATCTGGCAAAGCCTGTACTGATGACCGATCTTTTCGGCCAGCGCACGGGCCGTTCCAAGATTGCCAAGGTTGCGTTCGAATTGCTCCTGCGAGGAGGCAACATTTGCCAGCTTCAGGATGGCCTTGATCTGAAAGCGAGCGGATCTCTCGGCAGAGGTCACGGATTTGGACATCTCCAGCGCGGCCTGGTAATGCGCCGAGGCCTCGGTCGAGGCGTAACGAGCCGCCGCCGCATCCCCCGCCTTGAAGCTGAAGGGGATGGCGTTCTCCACATCACCCGCCGCCTTGTAGTGGTAGGACAAAAGCTCCGGGCTGCGTTCCGACATCTGGGGAAACCGCGTCTCAAGGATATCCGCAATCTGCAGATGCAACTGTCGGCGTTTGCTGTGCAACAGCCCCTGGTAGGCCGCATCCTTGACCAGCGCATGTTTGAATTCGTAGACGATTTCAGGTGCCAGACCGCGCCGGTAGAGAAGTTCGGAATCCACCAACCGCGTCAACGCCCGGTCAAGCGCCTCCTCGCTTTTTTGCGTCACCGCCATCAGCAAGGCATGCCCGAAAGTGCGCCCCAGCACCGAGGCCAGCTGAGCCGCCTCTTTCGCGGAACCAAGGTGGTCCAGGCGCGCCATAAGCGAATCCTGAAGACTGTCCGGGATCGCTGTCGCCCCCAGTGGGCCATTCAGGTGATAGCGACCGTCTTTCAGCTCAAGGAAATCCATTTCCAGAACCAGCTTGGTCAGCTCTTCGATAAAGAGCGGCACCCCGTCCGTTTTGGACAGAATATGATTGAGCACCTCTTCGGGCAGCGGACGCCCGCCCGTCACCCCTTCGATCAACTCGATGCTTTCGGGGCGACTCAAATGGCGCAAACGCATCACCGTCAGGTTGGGCTGCTTGCTCCACGGCGGGTCAAAGTCAGCCCGATAGGCAAGGACCGACAAGATACGCGAAGTGCGCACCTGCTCCACCAGCAGCCCCAGAAATTCAACCGTCGAATGGTCCGCCCATTGCAGATCCTCAACCAGAATGAGCATGGGCGACTTCTGCGACAGGGCTTCGGTCACGGTCACAAGGGCCTTGAGCGTCTTGTTTTTCTGATCCTCCAGTGTCAGAATCGGCGCTGCATAACGGCCCGATGCCGGCAAATTCATCATGGCGGCCAGCAGTGACCCGTATTCGGCAACGTCAAGATCAAGGTCTTCGAGAAAGGCATCCAGCTTGTCCAGCATTGCCTCGGGCGCGTCGTTGACATCGGCCTTGAGCGTACGTTCGAAGAAGTCGATCACCGGGTGAAACGGTGTGTCCTGACGATAATTCGAGCATACAAAACTGATCGCTGTACAGTTCTGCTCGGTCACGATTGACTGGAAATGCTGCAACACGCGGGATTTGCCCACACCCGGTTCGCCGGAGATCAGCACAACCTGCCCTTCGCGTTCCTTTGCCTGATCCCAGCGGTTGACCAGAAGGCTGATTTCCTCGCTGCGGCCCGCCATGGGCGTGAGACCCTTTTGCAGTTTTGCCTCGAAGCTGCTGCGGGCTTCGGTGGTCTCGCAAACCCGGAAGACCTCCACCGGCTCAGATATCCCCTTGAGGGTTTGAGCCCCCAGCGGCTCGCAAACAAACAAACCCTCGATCAGGCGGTGGGTCCGCCGCCCGATCACCACGGTGCCCGGTTCGGCCAGCGACTGGAGCCGCGCCGCAATGTTGGGCGTATCCCCGACAATCGCCATTTTTTCCCTCTGCTCACCCGCCCCGATGTCGGCGGCAACGACCAGCCCGGTGTTGATGCCGATCCGCACGTTCAGCCGAACGTCCGGTGCAGAGAAATCCTTGTTCAGTTCCTCCACCGCGGCGATAATGCTCAAGCCTGCGCGGATGGCGCGCTGCGGGTCATCCTCATGGGCTTGCGGGTAGCCAAAGTAGATCAGCAGGCCATCGCCCATGAAGTTGCCGATGAACCCGCCAAACTGCTCGACCACTTCGGCGCAGGCAATGCGGTAAGCGGTCAGCAGCCCGGTCATTTCCTCCGGATCAAGCTGTTCGGAAATGATCGTGGAGCCGACGAGGTCACAAAACATCACCGTCAGCTGCCGTCTGTCCCCCTCAAAGGCGTAGGGGCGTCCGCCGTCATTCTCCGGGCTGCTGACAACCGCCGTCGTCGGCCCCTTTGATCCCGCCACCGCATTGCCGCAGCCGCCACAGAATGCGTCATCGGGCTCGTTGGCGAATCCGCAGGACGGGCAGGCAACAGGAAGGGCAGCGCCGCAGCTGCTACAAAACCGGCGCCCTTGGCGGTTGACCTTTGCACATGCCAGACATTCCATCACTTCACCCGAAATCCTTTTGCGGTGCGCAGACGACAAAACCCGGTTTCCACGCCACAGGCTTTGCCGTAGCATAGGTCAGGCGGCGATCTGTGGGAAGCACTACGCATCAGAAGGATCTTTCGCTTTCTCCTGCTTTTGGGGGGCTGCCTGTTCGAACATCTGGGCAGCTGCGGCAAGGGCGTTACGCATATCGTCGGTGTCGTCCTTTGCCAGCTTCCTGAATTGCTGCTCGAGCCTTTGTCTGGTGGTCACTGTTTTCTTCTTCGTTTCGGTCTGGACGATGTTTTCCACCATGTCACGCACCCCGGCGTCCTGAAGCTTCTGCAAGGTCTTTTTCGGCGTATTCTCCTTGCCTTTTTCCAGCAGTGCCTTGTGTTTCTGCACAAACTGCTCCCCGGTTTTGTAGCCGATATCAAAGAGCGTCGACATGTTCGAATAGGACCAATCCAGCACCTTGGGCCATTGCTCTTCCGAGATGTTATCACGGAACGGCATGCGGAGGACTTCGACTTGTTCCAGTTTGGAGCCAACGTTTTCGTAGTTCTGCGAATCCATTTCGGCAATGCGCGTCAATGGGTTGATGATGGAATGGACCCAGGCATCATAGAGGTTCTCCGGCTCCGCAATCAGTTTGCGTTGCCCCAGCACGTCAAAGTAGATCACCGTATCAATCAGGTTCTGGCTCATCACTTCGCCGGGGCTGAACGCTAGGGTGTCAAAGGCAGAACCTTCCAGGTAGGTTTTGCCATCCATCTTGTAAGGGGCATAGATCAGGGGCATCGCAAGAGCTGCCTTGAAATGGTCCGAGGTGATTTCGTTCTTGTAGAACGACACCTCTTTCTCCTCCTCGATGCAGTAGGCGGACATCAGGAATTCGCCATCGAATTCCCTCAGCTTCTCGAAATCGACAACCAGATCAATCCAGGGGGGCGGTTGGCACATGCCGTTCTGCTTGGGGTTCAAGTCTCCAGGGCAAAAGGCGGCCATCCAGAACTGGGTGATATCCGACATGAAGCGTTGCGCTTCGTTTTCACGGGGCATTGCAGCAAGCCACGTCTGATGAAACTTGGTGTAGGCCTCTGCCCAGGGCCCGGCCTTGTGAAAGATCTTATAGTTCACCGGAAAGACATTATAGATGGCGTCATGCACGCCCATCTCCCGCGTGGCTTGCAGGGTCGCCTTGCGGTCGCCGTTTTTGGGGGCCGCATACATCAGACCGATCAGCATCCCCGCCCCGGTCGTCGATACCACATCAAAATCGATACCCGCATCATCCAGTGCCAAGAGCGCCCCTGACATGAGCGGCAAATTGGGGGCGCCCCCCCCAAGGACCAATCCTACAGCCATTATACAAATTCCCTTTAACTTAGGTGCGTATGGTTCTGGTAAGGTTGAATGTCTGTCAAGGGCTGCGACGCATGTCAGTTATTTTGCGTACCCGCCCGTATGGTGCAAATCTGCCATCCTGAAGCTTCTGTTTCCATATCACGATTGCGCTTCCATGCTTGAACCTCGCAGGCGGGCTGGATACTCCTTGACGCGGCGTTTCCAAACCGCTCGGGCTTTGCGGCAGGGCTTCTTGAGGCAAGTCTCGACATTGCGAGCGGAAACCAAGACACTAATAAACGCGCACACGGCCCGCAGAAGGTCGCATTGCCAACAAGGGAGATACTCATGAAATACAAAGTGTTCACAGCAAGCCTCTGCGTGGCCGGAAGCCTCGCGGGCACATCCGCCCTGGCCGAGTGCGGCGAGGTGTCCATCAGCGAGATGGATTGGGCCTCATCGGCGGTCGTAACCCATGTGTCCAAGTTCCTGATGGAGCAAGGGTACGGATGCACCGTCAAGACCATCCCCACCACAACGGTCCCGGCAATCGCGTCTCTTGCAGAGACGGGCGAGCCTGATGTCGTGACCGAACTGTGGACGATCTACACACCGGTCTATTTCGAGCTCAAGGACGAAGGGAAGGTCGTCGAGCTCTCCAAGGTCTTGTCAGACGGCGGTGTAGAAGCGTGGTGGATCCCCGATTATCTTGCCGATGCGCACCCGGAACTGAAGACGCTTGAGGGTATTCTGGCAAACCCCGAGTTGGTCGGCGGCCGCTTCCACGATTGTCCGGCCGGTTGGGGATGCGATATCACCAACCTCAACAACCTCAAAGCAGCCGGCGCAATCGGCACCGGGCTGGAACGCTTCCAGCATGGCTCAGGCGAAACCCTCGCCACCTCCATTGCCGCGGCCTATGAAGCCAAGGAGCCTTGGTTCGGATACTATTGGGCGCCCACCAGCGTGCTTGGCAGTTACCCGATGGTGAAGGTGGAGACTGCGCCCTACCGCGAGGCGGCCCACAGCTGCAACGCGCTGGAAGACTGCGCGACACCGGAACTGTCCGACTACCCGCGCGCTGACGTGGTCACAACGGCCACTGCAGCATTTGTGGAACGCGAACCAGACGTCGCGGAACTGATGCGCAACCTCACATTCACCAACGCGCAAATGAACGAAATCCTCGCCTGGCAGGAGAGCGAGGGGGCGACCTATGAAGAGGCCGCAGTCTATTTTCTCGCCAACTACAAAGACGTCTGGAGCGCGTGGCTCAGTGACGAAGCGCGTGAAAACCTCGCGGCCCTTCTGAAGTAAGCAAGCAGCGCCGGGGCACCGCCCCGGTGTGTACCGCCCATCCGTGGCGCGAGAACAAAAGTCGATCAGGGAACAACGATGGCGCAATACGAGCGGGTGTTTGACGCATTGGGGCTTCGGGAATGGTGCGACGCGGACAAGACCGATGCGCCCATGTCGATGGCACAACTGCTCGCACAAACGCAGGGCGAAGACGGTGTCGAGGCTGGGGGCGATCCGCTGCCCTTCCCGTCGCTTGACGTCCTGCATGAGGCTTGTGCCAGAATCGGCCAAACCCGCGACCTGACAGCAGGCATCGAAGACGCGTTTCTTGCGGCACGGGAGAGCCTGAAATTCGTGCTCGATCCCCTGACCCAGCCTCTGTCGTGGATGCTTGACGGTGCCTTGTGGCTTTTTACAACCACGCCGTGGTTCGTCATGCTTCCTCTGCTGATCGCGCTCACGTGGTTTGTCGCACGCTCCGTCGGTGTCACGATCTTTGTTGCTGTCTCATTCCTGTTTCTGGGCTTCATCGACCACCTCGATGTGGCGCTCGAAACCCTGTCGATCATCTTCGTCTGTACCGGGCTTTCGGTGGCATTCGGCGTCCCTATCGGGATTGCCATGTCGCGCTCCAACACCCTGCAACGCCTGATCGTTCCGGTGCTCGACCTTTTGCAGACCTTGCCAACCTTCGTTTACCTGATCCCCCTGATTTTCCTGTTTTCAGTCACGGAGTCCAAGCTTTACGGGATCGCCATCATCCTCTACGCGATCGTGCCCGTGATCCGGCTCACCGATCTTGGCATCCGGCTGGTGGACCCTGAAGTGATCGAAGCCGCCGACGCCTTCGGCATGACAAAACGCCAAAAGCTCTGGGGCGTTCAACTGCCGCTTGCCTTGCCCAATATCATGGCGGGGGTGAACCAGACGATCATGATGAGCCTTGCGATGGTGGTGATCGCGTCACTCGTCTCTGCGCCGGGACTTGGGGTGCTGGTGCTGCGCGGCATCCGAAACCTGGAACTGGGGGTTGGCATTGTGGCGGGGTTTGGCATCGTGCTGCTGGCGGTCATTCTGGACCGAGCCTCCAAAGCCGCCCTTGGGCGCATCGACAAGAACAAGAAAGCCTTTTGAGGCCGGGTGCATGAACATTCAGCCTAAAGTGCGCTTGCGCGGCGTCTACAAGATCTTCGGCCCAAAGGACAAAGCCATGATGGCGCAGGTCGAAAGCGGGGTCGGCAAGGATCAACTGCTGACAGATCACGGGCATGTTCTGGGGTTGCAGGACATCAATGTCGACATGCAGGCAGGCGAGATCACGGTGGTGATGGGGCTGTCGGGGTCGGGCAAAAGCACGCTGATCCGCCACCTCAACCGCCTGATCGACCCAACCGCCGGGGAAGTCCTCGTCGACGGGGAGGATGTGACAAAACTGTCAGAGGCCGACCTGCGCCGGTTGCGTCAACAAAAGATGGCGATGGTGTTTCAGAAATTCGCGCTGCTGCCGCACCGCACGGTTCAACAGAACGCCGCCACCGCACTGGCGGTTCAGGGGGCGGACAAGGAGACGCAGAACCGCGAAGCACGCAAATGGCTCGCCCGCGTGGGTCTAGGCGGGTATGAAGACCGGTACCCCTCGGAATTGTCAGGCGGCATGCAACAGCGTGTCGGCATTGCCCGCGCGCTGACCGCGGGCACCGATATCATGCTGATGGACGAGGCATTTTCCGCGCTCGACCCGCTGATCCGAACGGACATGCAGGACCTGTTGCTGGAATTGCAGGTGGAGCTGAAAAAGACGATCATCTTCATCACCCATGACCTTGACGAGGCGCTGAAGCTTGCGGATCACCTCGTGATCCTGAAGGATGGCGCGGTTGTGCAACAAGGTGAGCCTCAGGGCATCCTGTTGCGTCCGGCGGACCCCTACATCGAGGATTTTGTCAGCGACATCAATCGTGCCCGCGTGCTGCGCGTGCGCTCGGTCATGCGGCCCCTGACGGACGGCAGCTTTCACGGTGACGTGCAGGCCAATGACACGCTGGAAAGGCTGATCGCGATCTCGGGCGGGGATACCGGGCATATCTACCGGGTGCTGGACCAGGGCCAACCGGTTGGCGTGCTCGACATGAAAGACCTTGTGAAGGCGCTCGTGCCGCGCGTGTCCAGCGCGGCCCTGTCCTAGGTGCCCAGGTACTGCCGGACTGCCGCCGCCACCCCGTCATCGCGTATCCGCCGGTAGGCATCTGTAACCGCTTGGGCAAATCGCGGATTGCCAGCCAGGACGGTGTCGAATACCGCATCCATTGAGAGCAGCGCGCTAACCTTGCCCGAAGCGCTCTCCGCGCTGTCAGAGGCCGCGCGCAAATCTGCCGCCATCGGATCACGCACATCTATCGCCTGACCCTTTTCGTCGACACCACCGACATAGCGCATCCAGCCCGCGACCGTCAGGCAAAGCCCCTGTGGGACATGCCCGGCGTCGAGCCGGTCCTTTACGGTACCAAGCACCCGCTGCGGCAGCTTCTGTGATCCGTCCATGGCAATTTGCCAGGTGCGATGATGGATCGCCGGGTTGCGATACCGGTCGAGCAGAGACGCCACATAGGCCCGCAGGTCTTCGCCTTCGGGCTGCGGCACCGTGGGCAGGATTTCGCGCTCCCACAAGGTGGTGCAAAGCGCCGCGAAATCAGGATCAGCCACTGTCTCAGCGATGCTTTCATACCCGGCGAGATACCCCAGATAGGCCAGTGTCGAATGTGTCCCGTTTAGGCAGCGCAGTTTCATGGTCTCATGGGCTGCAACAGACCGAACCAACTGCGCCCCGCCGACCTCCCATCGAGGCCGCCTGCCGCCGACAAAATGATCCTCGATCACCCATTGGCGAAACGGCTCATGCTGGACACAGGCGAGATCGACGTAACCTGCCTGCTCGGTCAGGCGTGCGATACCGTCTGGTGTCGTGGCAGGGGTGATGCGGTCCACCATCGTTGCGGGAAACGGCACCTCCTTGGCGATCCGGTCGGCCAGTTGCGGGTCTCGTGCTCGGGCAAATTCCAGCACCACCCCCCGCATCAGCGCCCCGTTGTCGGGCAGGTTATCGCAGCTCATGACCGTAAGCGGGGGCACTCCCGCGGCAAAGCGGCGCGCCAGCGCTTCGACGATCAGTCCCGGTGCGGTTTGTGGAGCAGTTGGGTTTGCCAGATCATCCCGGATCTCCGGCGCATCCAATCGCAAGCGGCCCGTCGCCGGGTTATGGCAGTAGCCTTTCTCCGTGATCGTCAGGGAAACAATGGAGATCGCAGCATCGCTCATGATCGCCAACACGGCCTGCGGGTCCTGCCTTGCGACCAGCACATCCGAAAGCGCCTCGATGACCCGCGCCTCCTGTCCCGTGGCCCCCAAGGTGACGGAGGTGTAGGCGCATCCCTGCGGGCGCAACTCCCGCGCGGCGCGGTCACTTTGCAAGCTGACAGCGACGATCCCCCAATCGCCCCCCTCCGCCCGCAGGACATCATCTGTATAGACGGCATTGAACGCTTTGAAAAAAGCGCCAGGCCCCAGATGCACAATGCCCGGTTTGGGCGGGGCGGTCTCTCGCTTCAGCCTCGGATGATCGTTCATAAGCGGTAGGCCTCCTTGGCCAGACGGTAGCTGAGGTCATGGGCCAGCTCAAACGCCTCAGTCTCCAGAAGCCGCCCCGTGACCACGAGTTCTGCGAGGTACGCGCAATCGGACCTGCGCGCCACATCGTGCCGCGCCGGGATCGAGCAAAAGGCGCGGGTATCATCGTTGAAACCGGCTGTGTTGTAAAAACCGCAGGTCTCCGTCGTGGTCTCGCGGAAGCGCTTGATCCCTTCATAGCTGTCAAAGAACCACCAGGGCGGGCCGAGCATAAGTGCCGGATAGGCCCCGGCGAGCGGGGCCAGTTCTCGCCCGTATGCCGTCTCATCAAGCGTGAACAGGATGATCTTAAGCGCAGGCTCCATCCCGACAGCATCGAGCAAAGGTTTCAGCGCGCCCACGTAATCCGTTGGCCCCGGAATATCGAAGCCCTTGTCCCTTCCGAACCGGTCGAACATCACCGCACTGTGGTTGCGGCGCGATCCGGGATGGATTTGCAGCACAAGCCCGTCGTCAAGGCTCATCCGCGCCATTTCGGTAAGCATCTGGCCCCGAAAGAGCTCCGCCTGCGCTGCCGTCGCCCCGCCCTGCCGGATGGTGTCAAAAAGCGCCTGCGCGTCGGCGGGCGGCAAGTTGGCAGTCATCGCAGACGGATGCCCGTGGTCTGACGCGGTGGCCCCGTGCTCCTTGAAAAAAGCCCGCCTCTTGCGATGCGCCTGCAGGTATCCGTCCCACGTGCCCGTGTCTTCACCGGTGATCCGTCCCAGTTCCTCAAGGTTTTGGGCAAACCCTTCGAACGCCGGATCGACCACCGCATCGGGTCGATAGGTTGTGACCACCTTGCCCGACCAACCGCTCTGCGCGATCATGCGGTGCCATCTGAGGTCATCCAGCGCCCCTTCGGTCGTGGCCAGCACTTCGACCTTGAACCGCTCAAAAAGCGCCCGGGGGCGAAAGGCCTCCCGCTGCAACTGGCGCTCGATGTGGTCATAGGCGTGGTCCGCGTTTTCGGCACTCAGCGGTTCAGTCAGCCCGAAAACATGTTCGAACGAATGGTTGAGCCACATGGCCGACGGCGTGCCGCGAAAGAGATGAAAATGGCGCGCAAAGACGCGCCAGATCGCGCGCGGGTCTTCTTCAACCCTGCCCCCATCACTGCGCGGAATACCCAGTGCCTCGGGGGCGACACCCTGACTTATCAGCATACGGAAGACGTAATGATCCGGGATCACAAACAGCGCTGCCGGGTTTTCAAAGCGCGCGTTCTCTGCGAACCAGCGGGGATCGGTATGGCCGTGCGGACTTATGATCGGCAGATCGGCAACGGTCTGATAGAGCGCACGCGCCAGATCACGTGTCCGCGGCTCGGCGGGAAACAGACGGTCTGGATCGGTCAATGCCATGTCGGGAATTCCTAGTGCCTCAAGCGTTCTTTAGGTCAGATCGCGATCTTTAGGAAGGGCTTCCGGCATCCGAAAGAAACAGAAAAAAGCACCCTGGGAGAAGGACACGACAGATTTGCCCGAGCCCTCTGCTGCCATACGCAACGCATGGTGAAACGGGCGGGCGGATATGACATAGTGAAGCTTGCGCAGGGGCATTTGCGGCCAATCCGAGGCCGCGCCATGGCACCGCACGATGCGCGCATTGGGCCAAAAGGGAGTACCATCATGCCATCCGATCAAATTCGCAGCACTTCTGGGCGGGGACAACGCTATGATTCCGTGCTGGACACCATTGGCAACACGCCGGTGATAAAGATCAACAACCTCGCACCGGATCACGTGACGCTCTATGTGAAAGCGGAGTTCTTCAACCCCGGCGCATCGGTCAAGGACCGGCTGGCGGTTAACATCATCGAAGCGGCAGAACGCGCAGGCGCCCTCAAACCCGGACAGACCGTGGTCGAGGCCACCAGCGGCAACACCGGCATCGGGCTTGCGATGGTCTGCGCCCAAAAGGGCTATCCGCTGGTTGTCACGATGGCCGAGAGCTTCTCGGTCGAGCGCCGCCGCCTGATGCGGATGCTGGGTGCAAAGGTGATCCTGACACCGCGCGCCGAAAAGGGTTTCGGCATGTACAACAAGGCCGTTGAACTCGCGGAGAAGAACGGCTGGTTCCTCGCCCGCCAGTTCGAGACACAGGCAAACGCGGCCATTCACGAGACAACGACCGCGCCCGAGATTCTGGCGGATTTCGCAGGTGAAAGGCTGGACTACATCGTGACAGGGTACGGGACCGGGGGTACGGTTTCGGGTCTTGGCCGCGTGATCCGGAAGGAACGCCCCGAGACAAAGATCATCCTGACCGAGCCCGCCAATGCCCAGCTGCTCGGCAGCGGTGAGGAACAGGGCAGAAACGCCGATGCCTCCCCCAGTCACAGCCACCCGGCTTTTGAGCCCCATCCCATTCAGGGCTGGACGCCGGATTTCATCCCGTCCGTCCTGCAGGAAGCCGTGGATGGCACCTACTACCACGATCTTGTCCCGGTGGCCGGGCCAGACGGGATCGACTGCGCCCGCCAGCTTGCCCGCAAGGAGGGCGTCTTCACAGGCATCTCCGGTGGCTCCACCTTTGCGGTCTCTCTCAAGATCGCCGAGACGGCACCCGCCGGGTCGGTCATCCTGTGCATGCTGCCGGATACGGGTGAGAGATACCTCTCCACGCCCCTTTTTGAGGGCATTGCGGAGGAAATGGACGACGACGAAATCGCGATCTCCCGGTCCACACCCGGCTACCAGATGGGGTGAGATGGGCCCAGGACCCGTTCGCCCGGCCCTTGGGCGGGCGGGTCACTCGGAAGGGTCGAAGGTTCTGGTCAAGTCATGGCGTGCATCAGTTCATCATTGTCTTCGACCAAAAGAGATTTCATGATTGTGGCTCGGAGGTCCGATGACAGCACAACGACCTGTCAGGATGCTGCGATTGAAAAGACACGACTGAACCGCAACAGGTTGAGTTGTCAAACGGGAGGAAAACATGACTATTGTGAAACTGGGCCGCAGGGCCCTGATGGGCGCGGCTGTGGCCGCGATGAGCATTGGGGCCCCGGCATTTGCGGGCGGCCACCAGGTTGTCGAGAGCATCCACTTCCTGATCCCCGGCGGGGCCGGCGGCGGCTGGGACGGCACGGCGCGCGGCACAGGAGAAGCGCTCACCAAGGCAGGGCTTGTGGGCACCGCGTCCTACGAGAACATGTCGGGCGGCGGCGGCGGCAAAGCCATCGGCTACCTGATTGAGAACGCGGAAAGCAACCACGGCACCTTGATGGTGAACTCCACGCCGATCGTGATTCGGTCCCTGACGGGGGTGTTCCCGCATAACTTCCGCGACCTGACGCTGGTCGCTGGCACCATTGGCGACTATGCGGCCATCGTGGTGGGCAAGGACAGCCCGATCAACAACATGGCAGACCTGCTCGCCGCCTATGATGCAGACCCCGGAAACACGGCCATCGGCGGCGGCTCCGTCCCGGGCGGGATGGACCACCTTGTGGCGGCCATGGTGATGGAAGCGGCGGGCAAGGACGCGCTTGGCGTGAAATACATCCCCTATGACGCTGGCGGCAAGGCCATGGCGGCGCTGCTCTCGGGCGAGATCGCAGCCCTGTCGACCGGTTTCTCAGAAGCCGTCGATCTGGCCAATGCCGGAGAGGTGAAGATCATCGGTGTGACCGCAGAAGAACGTGTGGATGCGGCCCCCGACGCCATGACCATGAAGGAGCAAGGCATCGATACCACCTTCGTCAACTGGCGCGGCTTCTTTGGTGCGCCCGGACTGCCCGCGGAGCAGGTCGCAGCCTATCAGGATGCCATCGCCAAGATGTACGATACGCCCGAATGGGAAGACGTGCGCGCGCGCAACGGCTGGGTCAACATCCACAACCCCGGCGATGACTTCAAAACCTTCCTCGAAGATCAGGAAAAGGTCATCGGTGATCTGATGAAGAAACTGGGTTTCCTCTAGAACCCGACAATTTGCGGGGTGCGCCAGCGCGGCGACACCCCGCGTTTCACGCTTTTTCCGGGGGGTATGATATGGCGTTGGATCGCTGGATCGGGCTGGTTTTGCTGGGGGTCTGCCTCGTTTATGGCTATGCCGCGTGGTTTACGATGGATGACATGCTCGCGCCCTTCATGCGCCGCAATCCCATCTGGCCGTCGACCTTTCCCAAGGTGCTTTCCCTTCTCGGGATCATCGTGTCACTGGTCATCGTCACCGGCCTTGAAAAGAGTGAGCAGAAGATCGGCGACATCGATTACCGGCGGCTGTGGGACTACAACCTCGGACAGGCGTTCCTGTTGCTGGCGCTGATGGTTGCCTATGCGCTCTTGCTGCGGCCTGCCGGTTTCCTGCTGTCAACAGCCGGGTTTCTGATCGTGGGGTCCCTGATCCTTGGTGAGCGTCGCATTCTGCTGACCTTCCTCATCGCGGCAATTGCCACCGGGGTCGTGTGGTATCTCGTCCAGGTCGTTCTGGGCATCTTCCTGCGCCCCCTCCCTTTCTTTTTCGGAGGCTGATATGCTTGAAGGCTTGCTGATCGGCCTGCAAACGGCTTTTTCCATTCAAAACCTGCTGATGGTCATCGGCGGCTGTCTGATCGGGACCTTCATCGGCATGCTGCCCGGTCTGGGGCCCATGTCGATCATCGCGATCATGATCCCGGTGGCCATTTCCATGGGCGATCCTTCCGCCGCGCTGATCCTACTGGCCGGGGTCTACTATGGGGCGATCTTTGGCGGGTCGACCTCCTCCATCCTGTTGAACGCCCCCGGCGTCGCCGGAACCGTGGCCAGCAGTTTTGACGGCTTTCCCATGGCCCGGCAGGGCAAGGCTGGCAAAGCCCTCACCATCGCGGCCATTGCAAGCTTTGCGGGCGGCACCTTGGGGGCGGTCCTGCTCATGGTCTTTGCGCCGATGCTGTCCTCGGTTGCGCTGCTGTTTCACTCCGCCGAATACTTCGCGCTCATGGTTGTCGGTCTCTCGGCCATTGCGGCGTTCGCGGGTACAGGTCAGGTGGCGAAGGCGCTCATGATGACGATCCTCGGGCTCATCATGGCCACGGTTGGGGAAGGCGCGCTTTTCAACATGCCACGCTTCACCATGGGGCTGATGGATCTGCAATCGGGCTTTGGGTTCATCACGCTGGCCATGGCGATGTTTGCCCTGCCCGAAGCGCTCTTTCTGGTGTTGAAACCACGGGACGCGAAGGAAAACGATGGCGACATCAAGGACCTGCGCATTTCCCGCGCAGAGGCACGCGCCATTGCGCCAGTCATCGGCCGACAGTCCATTCAAGGCTTCTTCATCGGGGTTCTGCCAGGTGCCGGGGCGACGATTGCCTCCTTTCTCGGCTATGCGGTGGAACGCAATATCGCCACCAAGGAAGAGCAGGACGCCTTCGGCAAAGGCTCGATCAAGGGGCTTGCAGCACCCGAGACCGCCAACAACGCCGCCTGCACCGGTTCGTTCGTGCCGCTGCTGACGCTGGGCATTCCGGGGTCAGGCACCACGGCGATCCTGCTTGGCGCGCTCATCGCGTTGAACGTGACACCGGGCCCGCGTCTGATGGTCGATGACCCGCAGATTTTCTGGGCCGTCATCATGTCGATGTTCATCGGCAATCTGGTGCTCTTGATCCTGAACCTGCCCCTGATCCCCTACATCGCCAAAGTGCTCAGCATTCCGCGCAACTTCCTCATTCCCTTCATCCTGTTTTTCACGCTGATGGGGGCCTACATCGGGCAGAACAACGCGACCGAACTGCTGCTTCTCGTCGGGTTCGGCATCTGTGCCACGATCCTGCGATTTGCCGACTACCCGCTGGCCCCGCTGCTGATCGGGTTTATCCTCGGGGGGATGCTGGAGAATAACTTCGCCCGCTCCATGCAGCTTTATGACGGGGTCTCCTTTATCTGGGAGCGCCCGATGACCCTGGGACTGCTTGTGATTGCGGCAATCCTGATCGTCTTGCCCAGCTACCGCGCGCGCCGCGCCCGTATCAGGGCCTCCGGCGTGGCGGATGGCGACTAATCGCGGATTGGAAATGCCGATCTGATCGCCGCTTCCTGCTCGGTCGACAGATACGTCGGGTGATGTTCGCGCAGGACGGCGCGGGCGCGTGCCCTGGCGCGGGTCCATGCATCATCCGCGCCCGCCTCCTGCCAGGCCCCCGGCTGTTCCCGGTCCGCCAGTTGCGGGTAGAAGTAATCCCGCTCCATGGCGTTGTAGGTCTGGGCTGAGCCAAGGAAATGGCCCTCCCCCAGAACCGCATCGCAAATGGCGTCAAACCCGAGGTTCTCTTCGCTGACTTCCACGCCGCGCAGGGCGCGATAGGTCATTGCGTGCATGTCATTATCCAGAATGAAGGCCTCAAAACTGACCCCCAGCAGCGCCGCCGTCATGCCCGAGCTTTCGTAAATCAGATTGCCACCCGCCAAGGCTGCGGCAAGACTGGTCATGCCCTTCTCCACACCGTATTGCGCGTCGATTGCCTTGGCGTCCGTCATGGAACAGGCGACACCCGACGGCAAGCCCAACCAGTTGGACAGCTGCGCAGAGGCCGCGTTCAGGAGCGTCGTCTCCCCACCGCCGCCAGAAAACGCGCCGCTGCGCAGATCAATCACCAGCGGCCAGTTGGAAAAGACCATCGGGTAGCCCGGAGAGATCACATTGACCATCACCAGGCTGGCGAGGGTCTCGGCCAGCGACTGTGCCAGAAACCCGGCCAGCGTCGCCGGAGCTGTCGCCCCCGCCTGCGCCGCCGTAATGCAGGACATCGGGATATTGTGTTCGATGCATTTATAGACGACATCGACCGCATCTTCCCCGAACCGCATGGGAGAGATCACCGGGCTTATATGCGCCTTTACGAAAGGGCGCTCTGCAAACGCGCCTGCCCCGCCGGCCGCAATGTCGAACATCTCCACGATCGGGTCCACATGTTCGGCCAGGGTAAAGGCTGTCGCGACGGGTTTGGTCGTGTTCTTCAAAAGGGCAAAGGCGGTGTTCACGTCCAGCTCAAAAGGGTCCGCCACGTCTGTTGCGATGCAGCAGCGGGTGAACCAGGCGACATTTTCCAGCGTGTCCTGCAACCGCGTGAAATCGTGCAGATCCGCAAGCGTCGAAGGGCGGTACTGCCCGCTGTCGATGTCAAGCGTGTTGACCGCCGCGCCGCCCGTGCCGAAAAAGACGCGATCCCCGCCCACCGTGATCGAGCGCGCGGGGTCGCGACCATGCAGCACGAACTGCCTTGCCGCGCTGTCAATGCAGCCTTCGACCAAAGCCCGGGGCATGCTGATCCGCCCGCCTTCAAGCAGTTGTGCGCCCGCCGCACAAAGCACCTTTGCAAGGCGCTCCGGCACCTCACCCATGCCAAGCTCTTCAAGCAGCCGCAGCGCGGTTTTATAGATCGCAGCCATCTCTGACCCCGCAAGCGGCCGATAAAGCCCGCCCTGCGGGCCGGGCGGTGCCGGGTTGACCCGAGGGGGCGCTGCACGTTGCGCGAGCCGCGATTTTCTGCCCGACCGTTGCCGCCGGGCGGGGGCGTTTTCTTTGTCTTGCAAAAGCTGAACCTCCCGGTTTTTGAAAGGATGCGCAGCCGGTTCCCTGGCGAGCAACTGAATTGTGATACCCGTCGCCATTTTTTCCGCCAGATGTCGCAAAGGCGATTGCGCGGGACGGGCTGTGGCATCTTCATGGACAAAAATGAAAGCGCGGGACAGATCATGAAATCAAGAACCAAAGTCGTCGTCATCGGGGGTGGTATTGCCGGGTGTTCGACGCTCTATCACCTGACGCAGGAAGGATGGAGCGACGTAGTTCTGGTTGAACGCAATGAGCTTACGTCCGGCACCACATGGCACTCCGCCGCGCAGGTCACGAACTTTGGCATGAACCAGACGATGGTGGGGCTGAAAAGCCATTCCATCACGCTCTACCAGGAGCTTGCGAACGATCCCGATTACCCGATCAACTATCACCACGGGGATGGCGGCATAAGGCTCGCCAATACCGAAGCCCAGATGGAGGGATATCGCCATGTCGCCTCCATGGCCCGGGGCATGGGGGTGACCTTCGAAGTCATCGACGCGGCAGAATGCGCGCGCAGGCACCCGCTCATCTCAACGGAGAACCTTGTCGGCGGGCTGTGGGACGGGCAGGATGGCGACATCGACCCCGCGCAGCTTTGCCAGGCCCTTGCGCGCCGGGCGCGCAAAGCCGGTGCCCAAGTCTATCGCGAAACGCCGGTTACCGCGTTGACCCAGCACAAGGATGATACCTGGACGGTGCACACCGAAAACGGTGACATTGACTGCGACATCGTGGTGAACGCTTGCGGGTACCGCGTCAATGAGGTGGGCGCGATGATGGGGGTGCAGCACCCCGTCACCTCGATGGAACATCAGTATTTCCTGACCGAGGAGATCCCCGCGATCCGCAATGCCGGGCAACGTATGCCCCTGCTGCGCTGCCCGATCAGCGACTATTACTGCCGTCAGGAGAAGAACGGGCTTTTGCTGGGGTTCTACGAACAGGGCTGCAAGACCTGGGGCATGGACGGGATCGACCCCAATTTTGTCAACGCCCTCTGCCCCGATGATCTCGACCGGGTCACGGATGTGTTGGAAGGCGCTTTTGAGCGGATGCCCGCGCTGATGGAGGTTGGTGTCCACACGATCGTCAACGGCCCCATCACCTATACAATTGATGGCGCGCCGCTGGTGGGCGCCATCCCTGGCAAGCGCAATGCGTTTTGCATCATTGGCCTGCGGGCGGGTCTGGGCGAAGGTGGCGGCCATGGCTGGCTGCTGGCGCAACAGATCGTCCACGGCGAAGCCTGCTATGACACCTGGTGCCTCGACCCCCGCCGCTTTACCGGCCATGCGAATGTCGAACTGACAGCGCTGAAAGCCATTGAGGACTATCAGAACGAATTCCGGTTTCACTTTCCCAATGAAAACCGCTCCGCAGGCCGCATGGCCAAGACCACCCCGCTCACGCCAGTGCTCGCGGCGGAGGGTGCTGAATTCACTGTCATCAACGGCTGGGAACGTGCGGAGTATTTCAAACCCGCTCCTGATTTTACCGTGACCCACAGTTTCCGCTTTGACGAGAGTTTCGACCTTGTCGCCAGGGAAGTCGAAGCTGTGCAAACAGGCGTCGGTCTCTGCGAAGTCAACGGTTTCAATCGTCTTGAGATCACCGGGTCAGACGCTCTGTCGTTCCTCGACCGGATGATCTGCGGCGGCATGCCGGCCCGGGAGGGCCGCGTGCGCCTTGCCTATCTTCTCAACCACCATGGCAAGCTGAAAAGCGAGGCGACATTGGCCAGACTGCCCGCGTCGGATCGCGGCCCCGCGCGCATCTGGTACGGCTCCGCCGCCGCATCGGAGTTTCACGACATGGACTGGCTCTGCCAGCATGTGCGCGCGGGCGAAGATGTGCAGATACGCTCATTGACCAACGACCAAACCATCCTCGTTCTGGCCGGTCCCAAGGCCCGGGAGGTCCTGCAATCGGTCAGTCGCGGTGAATGGTCAGCTGCGGGTTTCCCCTGGCTTTCGGTGCGCGAGTGTTTTGTCGGGATTGCCCCCGCGACCGTCATGGCGGTGAGCTTCAGTGGCGAGTTGGCCTTTGAGATACATGTCCCGAACGCGTCGCTTTATGCGGCCTATCTGGCCCTGCGGGAGGCAGGCGACGCCCATGGCCTGACACTTTTTGGTGCACATGCGGTGGACTCCATGCGCATGGAAAAAGGGTATCTGCACTGGAAGGCGGATATCCTGACCGAATTTGATCCATATGAGACCGGGCTGGACAGGTTTGTGACGCTGGACAAACCGGAATTCATCGGGCGCGAGGCGCTACTCCGATCCAGCAAAGACGGGCCTGCAAAAAGGTGCGTGACCCTTGTGTTGGAGAGCGACCACGCGCCTGCGCATGGCGGCGCGTCCGTGATGACGGGGGATACTGTTGTCGGAACGGTGACCTCGGGCGCATGGGGGCACCGTACCGGCAAGAATATCGCCTACGCGTTCGTCGACGCGCAAACCCTAGCGCAAGGTGCCGCTCTCACCGTAGATGTGCTGGGGGAGTTTGTACCCGCAACAATTTCGCCGGGGGGTCTTTACGACCCGGAAATGTCGCGCGTGCGCAGCTAGCGAGATGTTGTCGTGAGACGGCAGCGGGTCGACCTGAACACTTCGAGACCTACAGAGCATCCCGACTCAATAGTCGCGAGTGTCGTTGAAACAATCATACTCTGGCCGCATGGCGCGACGACCCGGAACTCTGCAAGACATCTTCCTTGCGGGCACTTGGCAAATGGCATTGTGGCGTAGCGCCCCTGCTGCAAAGCCCAAGGCAGTCAGGCTGGCATGTCCCGTTGACGTCACGCTTATATCCGAATGTGAGCCGGGGTCGCGGCCATCGCGTATCATGAACCTGTCGGCGGGCAAGGAGCCAACGGCTAGGGATCGCAAGACCCATGTTCACAGATGGTCCCGCCTGACGCCGAACCGGCCCGAACCGGCGACCGCCGCGGTATCCTTTCGTGAGGCAAGCACCCGGCCGCTCTAGCGCAGCACCGCTTGCAGAAACGCCTGAGTTCGCGCGCGTTGCGGGGCGGAAAAGATCGTCGCAGGAGTCCCCTCCTCGACAATCACGCCGCCGTCCATGAAGCACACGCGATCCGCCGCTTCGCGCGCGAAGCCCATTTCATGGGTGGCCAGAACCATCGTCATCCCCTCCGCCCGCAACTGGCGCAGCACCTGAAGCACTTCCCCCACCAGTTCAGGATCAAGCGCGGCCGTGATTTCGTCAAAGAGCATGATTTCAGGCTGCATCGCCAGGGCCCGGATCACCGCGACCCGCTGTTGTTGTCCCCCCGAGAGCTGATCGGGGTATTTCGCCATATGTGCCGCAAGCCCGAAGCGGTCAAAAAGCGCCTCGGCCCGCGCAAGCTGCTCCACCGCATCGCCACGTAGGACCCGCCGGGGGGCGAGCAGAACGTTGTTCAGTGCGGTCATATGCGGAAAAAGGTTGTAGGACTGGAAGACAATCCCGATCCGTCGCCGGATCGGCGCAAGGTCAAGGCCCGGCTCGGAGATGTCCTGCCCGTCCAGAAAGACTGCGCCATCGTCGATGGGCTCAAGCTGGTTGATACAGCGCAGCAAGGTCGACTTGCCCGACCCCGAAGCGCCGATGAGGCAGATCATCTCGCCCGGTGCCACATCAAGGTCGATGCCCCGCAAGACCGCGTTGTCGCCAAAGGACTTGACCACGCCGCGCAAGGAAAGCTTAGCTTCTGGCATTTCGGTCCCGGTTCAACAGGTGGTCGGCGTAGCGTGTGGCAGGCACCGTCACCAACAGAAAGATAACAGCGGCCACAACGTAGGGTGTGAAATTCGCCAGCAGGCTCTTATAGACGCCCGCCTGACGCAATATCTCGACCGGCCCGATAAAGCTCAACAGCGCCACATCTTTTTGCAGCGCCACAAGCATGTTCATGTTGGCTGGCACCACCCGCCGGATCGCCTGCGGCAGGATGACATAGCGCATGGTGTCCTGTTCGCTCAGACCAAGGCAGATCGCGGCATTGCGCTGGCTGGCATGCACGCTTTCGATGCCGGAGCGCAGCACTTCGGCCACGTAGGCGGAATACGTCAGCACGAGGGCGACCGTGCCCCAGATATAGGGGCTGTTCCAGGGGCGCGGCAGCCCCAGCCCGGGAATGCCAAATCCGATCAGGTAGATTGTCAGCACCACCGGGATGCCGCGAAAGACATCCACGTAGACCGCGCCGAAGATGCGCAGGGGGAACAATGCCGGGGCCTGCGCGCCCCGCGCCAGCGCAATCGCCAACCCAAGCCCCAGAATGAGCGGCACGGACCAGGCAAAGATCATCACGTCGATCATAAAGGCGCGCAGCAGGGTCGGAAATGTATCGACAAAAATCTCCGCATCAAAAAAGCTCGCGCGGACCGCGGGCCAGCCGGGCGTCAGCGGCACCAGAAAAATCACGGCGGCCAGGACCAGAGCCGTGCTGATCCCCGCCACTGTCAGCGCCCGGCGCCGCTGCGCTGCCTCATATGCCTGCCTGCGGTTCATCGCGCTCAGCGGATCAACGGCACGCCCGTCGTCTCCTGCAACCATTGTGCTTCGATGGCGGCGAGGCTGCCGTCTGATTTCAACTCCGCCAGGGCGGCGTCAACACACTCCTTCAACGGGTTGCCTTCAGTCATCAACGCCCCGAAGTGATCAGGGTTCGTGGTTTCATCCGGATCGAACTGTCCCAAGACCTGCCCGCCCTCCAGCACGACCGCACTGAGATAGAGCGCGGTGGGCAGATCAAAAAGCGCCGCATCAATCTGGCCCGCCTTCATCGCCTCCACCACGTTGACATTGTCATCATAGATCAGCGGGTTGCTGTCCGGCGCGATCTTCTTGAGGATCACCGGCAGGGCAGTTGTGGACGCAACGACACCCCATTTCAGGCCCTTGAGCGTCTCCATATCCGCTGCAAGCCCATCGCCGCCCCGCACCAGCACCGCCATGGGGGCGGTGTAGTAAGGCTCCGAGAAATCAACGACCTTGTCGCGCGCCCCGGTGATCGAGAATTGCTGCATGTTGAGGTCAAAGTCCTTTTCGCCCGGCTGGATGGCCTGATCGAAAGAGGTCCGCGTCCAGACCACATCCTCCGCCGAAAACCCCATCTTTTCGGCCAGCGCATAGGCCACGGCGGCCTCAAACCCCTCACCGCTTTCCGGGGCATCGTTCATGACCCATGGATAGTAGGCCGGATTGCCGGTCGCGATGGTCAGCTTGCCATCGGTCAGCGTCTTTCCCTCATGGCAGTTTTGCGCAGAAGCCGCCGTTGTCAGCACAAGCGCCGCTGCAACGGAGATCGCCATCATTGTCCGCATCTCTAGTCTCCCTGAAACAGTTTTTCTGCCCCGTGTTATCGCCCCGTGTCCCGCAGGGCGCAAGCCCGACGGGTCCGCGCGTTAGGCTTTTGCCACGCACGCTGTCGCTGGCCGGTTGACCCTTGAAAGCGGGCGTGCATTTACTGCGCGACACGCAGCAAACGGGGGGCCTGCACATGAGCGACGAGAACGAAAAACACGCGGAAAGAATGCGCAAAATCAAGGAAGAGCGCAAAAAGCTGATGGCGACCAAGACCGAGAAAAAAGGGCTTATCATGGTGCATACCGGAAAGGGGAAAGGCAAATCCTCCTCCGGCTTTGGCATGATCATGCGCTGTATCGCCCATAAAATGCCCTGCGCGGTAGTGCAATTCATCAAGGGCAACTGGCAAACGGGCGAAAAGCGGCTCTTGCGCGAACGCTTTGCCGAGGAATGCCGGTTCTTCGTTTCCGGCGAAGGCTTTACCTGGGACACGCAGGACCGCGAACGCGACATCGCCGCGGCTGAGAATGGGTGGCGCATCGCCAAGGAGCAGATCCTCGACCCCGATATCGGGTTTGTGCTGCTTGATGAAATCAATATCGCCCTGCGCTACGACTATCTCGACATCAACGAGGTCGTGGATTTCCTGCTGAATGAAAAGCCGGAGATGACCCATGTCTGCCTCACCGGTCGGGATGCCAAGCCCGAATTGATCGAAGCTGCGGATCTGGTGACCGAGATGTCGCTCATCAAACACCCCTTCGAGATCGGGGTGAAGGCGCAACGCGGCGTCGAATTCTAAGAGGGAGCCGTCATGGGACGCGCGATCATGTTGCAGGGCACCGGCTCGGATGTGGGCAAATCCATGCTGGTGGCGGGCCTGTGCCGTGCAGCGCGGGCCAAGGGCTTGTCGGTTGCACCCTTCAAGCCGCAGAACATGTCGAACAACGCTGCCGTGACGCCAGAGGGCGGCGAGATCGGCCGTGCCCAGGCGTTGCAGGCACAGGCGGCGGGCATCCATCCGCATACGGACATGAACCCCGTTCTGCTGAAGCCCGAGACTGAAACCGGCGCGCAGGTCATCCTGCACGGCAAACGCTATGCAAGTACCGCCGCCGCTGATTATGCCACGTTGAAGCCCGAACTGCTTTCCCATGTTGTCAGCGGTTTCGAGCGTCTCAAATCAAGATTTGATCTGGTGATTGTCGAGGGTGCGGGCAGCCCGGCTGAGGTCAACCTGCGCGCAGGGGACATTGCCAACATGGGGTTCGCGCAGGCGGCGGATGTGCCCGTCATCCTCTGTGCTGACATCAACAGAGGCGGCGTGATCGCGCAGATCGTCGGCACGCAGGCTGTTCTGGATGCGCCAGACCTCAGCCTGATCCAAGGTTTCATCGTCAACAAGTTTCGCGGCGATCCGAGGCTTTTTGACGATGGCTATCGCTTTGTCGAGGAAAAGACCGGCTGGCCCGGTCTGGGCGTGATCCCGTGGTTCGAGCATGCGTGGAAACTACCCGCCGAAGACGCCTATGACGTTCGGCCCAGGACCCGGGCATCGGGGCTTCATATCGTCTGTCTGCACCTGTCGCGCATGGCCAACTTCGATGATCTCGACCCCTTGTCGCAAGAACCCTCAGTGCGCCTGACGATGCTGAGGGCCGGTCAGGCCCTGCCCGGTGACACCGATATCGTCATCATCCCCGGGTCGAAGTCGACGCGCGGTGATCTGGCCTACCTCAGAGACCAGGGATGGGATGGCGACATCGCGGCCCACGTCCGACGCGGCGGGCATGTGTTGGGGATGTGCGGGGGCTACCAGATGCTCGGGCGCTCGATTGCGGACCCTGAGGGGCTTGAGGGAGCCGCAGGCGCTGATCCGGGTCTGGGCCTGCTCGACATCGAGACGGTCATGCACAGGACCAAACAGGTCACTCAGACCGATGCGGTGCATTGCGCAAGCGGGCAGCGCATCTCTGGATACGAGATTCATCTGGGCCATACCGAAGGACCCGACTGTGCGCGGCCTTTTGCGCAGATCGGCGACCGGCATGACGGTGCGCACTCCTCTGATGGGCGGATCGTCGGCACGTACCTGCACGGCATGTTCCGGGACGACGGCTTCCGCCGCGCCTGGCTTGCGGGTTTCGGGGCAGAGCAACAGGCCAGCTACACAGCCGCCGTCGAAGAGGCTCTCGATCATCTCGCCGATCATCTCGCACAGCATGCGCGCGTCGAGCGGATTTTTGGCCTCGCCCGCTGAACCGACCGGGAGATTTGTTTACGGGCGGTGCTGAGGCGCGACGCGCCTGCCTCTTGTCGGGCCTGTGCCCGCGGAATAGGGTCGCGTCACCTCTGGCGCATCGCCCTGCGCCGATCCGATGATTTCCGAAAGGTTCAAGATGCTCATCCGCGCAAATCACCACTACCCGTCGCGGCGATCCGCAGTTGCCGCGGACAACATCGTCGCGGCCTCCCACCCGCTGGCGGCGCAAGCGGGATTGAATATGCTGACCCGTGGCGGCAATGCGGTCGATGCGGCCCTTGCGACAGCGATCACTCTGACCGTGGTTGAGCCCACCGGAAACGGTATCGGATCAGACGCCTTCGCGATCCTGTGGGACGGTCAGGAGTTGCATGGTCTGAATGCCTCGGGACGGTCCCCGAAGGCATGGACGCCGGAACGTTTTGCAGGACGGGATGCAATGCCGTATCGCGGCTGGGAAAGCGTCACGGTGCCCGGCGCCGTATCAGCCTGGGTTGAGCTTTCAGCGCGTTTCGGCAAGCTGCCCTTCGCGCGTTTGTTCGAGCCTGCCATCGGATATGCTGAGAACGGCTTTCCGGTGTCGCCGGTCATTGCCGCCCTCTGGGCGCGCGCGGAACAGGAACTGGGCGATCAGCCGGGGTTTGCCGAGACGTTTCTGCCCTCTGGACGTGCCCCCCGCGCCGGGGAATATTTCTCCAGCCCCGGCCATGCCCGCACCTTGCAACGGATCGCCGAAACGAGGGGGCAAGCCTTTTACGAAGGGGAGATCGCGGAGGGAATCGAAGCCTTCGCCAAAGCGCATGGTGCTGCATTAACGGTGTCGGATCTGGCCGCCCACAAACCCGACTGGTGTGGCACTATTTCGCGCGGCTTTGATAAAGTCTCGCTGCACGAGATTCCGCCCAACGGTCAGGGGATTGCCGCGCTGATGGGCCTCGGCATCCTTGCCAGTACGAACATCCGCGACCTCGACGCGGATGACCCCTTGGCGCTGCACCTCCAGATCGAAGCCATGAAACTCGCACTGCGGGACGCGGAAAGCTATGTCTCGGACCTCGATCACATGAAAACGGTAACGGTGGAGGACCTGCTGGATGACGGATACCTTGCTAACCGGGCGCGGGAAATCGACGCAAGCCGCGCCACCAACTTCGGCGCGGGCGCGCCGAAGCACGGGGGGACGGTCTATCTGACCGCCGCAGATGCAAGCGGCATGATGGTGTCCTTCATCCAGTCAAACTATGCCGGCTTCGGTTCCGGCGTGGTGGTGCCCAATACCGGAGTTGCCTTGCAGAACCGGGGTGCGGGGTTCTCGCTGGACCCCAAACACCAGAACTGTGTCGGGCCAGACAAGCGCCCCTTCCACACGATCATCCCGGGCTTTCTGATGGGGCAGGATGCGCCACTGATGAGCTTTGGCTTCATGGGCGGGCCGATGCAGGCGCAGGGGCATGTCCAGATGGTGCTGCGCACGCAGCTTTGGGGGCAGGATCCGCAAATGGCCGCCGATGCGCCGCGCTGGCGTGTCAATGACGGTCTGGGTCTGGCGCTGGAGTCCACGCTCCCCGCCGCGACAATCGAGGCGCTGCAAGCGATGGGGCACGACATCACGCTCCAGGCACCGGACAACGCGTTTGGCTTCGGGGGCGCGCAACTGATCTACCGGCTGGGGGCCCGGGGATACGTCGCGGGATCCGATCCGCGCAAGGATGGTGCCGCGATCGGGTTCTAGAGCGGCCTTCATTTAATCCGCAGCACGACCCCTGACACCTGAGGCCAGCCCCCGGCCCTGGGTGGGGGTGAAGCCCCCTCCCGTGGGGAGGGTCGGGGGCTGGCCGGCGGTGCCGGCCGGGCACATTCGGCAAGAAAGGTTATTCAGATTTTCAAGCCGATGCTCAAAGCGGGCTTCACGTGAATTTCCGAAAGAGCTTGGTCTGGTCGAACATCTCTTCGAGTTCTTCCATGCGTTCCTTGGTGCCCGCCCAATCCACTTCCTGAACGGCTGAGATCAAGGTCTCCACCAACAGCAGGGTTGTCGCCGCCGAATCCCATGCCGACGGCACCACGATGCGGCTGCTGAAGGTGATATCGGCCAGTTGATGCACGGGCGAGCGCCATTGATCGGTGAAAAGAACGATCCGCGCGCCGCGCGCATGTGCCATCTTGGCGAGATTCATCATGGTGTTCTCGTACCGGCGCACGTCAAAGATCACAAAGACATCCCCCTCGCCTGCATTCAGCAGGTAATGCGGCCATGTGTTCGAGGTCGATTGAACGTGGGTCAGGTTCGGGCGGATCACCTGCATGTGCAAAAACAGGTATTCCGCCAGCGTATGGGTGATGCGGCCCCCGACGATGTAGAGATGCCGCTCCGGGTCTGCGAGCAATCTGCACGTCTCGTCAAAAGCTTGAGGGTCAATATGGCCAAGCGTGTGCCGGATGTTGTCGATCACGGCATCGGTGAACCGGTTGAGAATGTGACCGGACGGGGCCGCTTCGGCCCATGTTTCGTGTTTGGCAATCGGGCCGGTCGCCTTGGCCCGCAACTCATCGCGCAACTCCGCCTGAAAATCGGGATAGCCCTTGTACCCCAGCTTTTGCACCATACGCGCCACCGTTGGCACGGAGACATTGGCGTCCTTGGCCAGGGCCGTCAGCGGCCCCAGACCGGAGGCCGGGTAATTCTCAAGAATGGAAAGAGCCAATTGCCGCTCGGCGCGGGTCAGGTCCTCCAGCTTTTGCTGGATGCGATCCGATATGGTTTGTGACGCTTCTGCCATGGGTCTCAACCCGGTTGTTCAAAAAAATAACATCACAGGTCGAGCTGTGATAAATTTTTCACATTGTTGTTGACAGCGCCTCCGAAAGGCAAGCACTTTATCGGCGAGGGGACGAAATGACTCAGACCATGGAGACAAAGCCCGCGCCTGTGGCAGAGGTGCTGAATGCCGGTGGACAATCCGGCATCGTTCTCGTCTGCGAGCATGCCAGCCATTCTATTCCCGAAAAGTTCAACGGCCTTGGTCTCGCTGCAGAAGACCGATTCAGCCACGCGGCATGGGACCCCGGCGCATTGGCGGTCGCCGAACATATGGCGGCGGTATTGGCGGCACCCCTGGTGATTTCCCGCGTGTCGCGTCTGGTCTATGACTGCAACCGCCCCCCTTCGGCCGCTGACGCCATGCCGGACCGCAGCGAGGTCATTGACGTGCCCGGCAATGCCGGACTGACGCCAGCCGAGCGGCAGGCACGGGTTGATGCCTACTACACCCCGTTTCAGGCGCTGCTGGCCCAAACGATTGAAGCAAGAAAACCTTCCGGGCTCGTGACGATCCATAGTTTCACACCCATCTACAAGGGCCGGAAACGGGACGTGGAAATCGGCTTGCTGCACGACGCGGACGCGCGTCTGGCAGATGCGATGCTGTCACGTGCGGCGGAACATGTGACCGGGGACGTGCGGCACAATGCGCCCTATGGCCCCGAAGACGGCGTCACCCACACGCTAAAGGAACATGCGCTGAAGCATGGCATTCCCAATGTAATGATCGAGGTCCGAAATGATCTGATCCGGGACGAGGCGCAGCAGCACGCGATGGCCGAGGCTTTGTCGCGGTGGGTCACTGCATCACTTGCATCCCTGACGGCGCCATCGTGACAGGGGTGATGCGGGGTTATATTCGCGGCGTCGATGCGCTGAATCTGCGGCTCGGGCGGATTGTCATGTATGGCATCTTTGTCCTGATGGGCATCCTGCTCTGGTCGTCGGTCAGCAAGACCTTCTTTCTCCCATCGCTCTGGACCCTGGAAATGGCCCAGTTCGTCATGGTGGGATACTACATCCTCGGTGGCCCCTATTCGATCCAACTCAAGGCAAATGTGCGGATGGACCTGCTCTATGGGGACTGGACGGTGCGGCGCAAAGCATGGTTCGACGCGATCACGGTCTGCTTTCTGATCTTCTACCTTTGCGTGTTGCTCTATGGCGCGATCAGCTCCACCGCCTATTCGCTGGGGTATTGGAGGGACACGCCGGTGGCCTACCTCTTTGGCGTCTTGATCGGCACGGAAGAAGTCGGCACGCTGGAGCGGTCCTCATCGGTCTGGCGTCCCTACCTCTGGCCGATCAAGGCCGTCATGATCGTCGGGTTCTTCCTGATGCTGCTGCAATGCATCTCGGAGCTTTTCAAGGACATTCTTCGCCTAAAGGGGGAAGAGATCTGATGCCCTACGAGATGATCGCGACCCTCATGTTCTCGACCATGATGCTGATGCTCTTGACCGGGCAGCGCGTCTTTGGGGCCATCGGGTTTGTGGCGGTTGTGGCCGCCCTCCTGCTCTGGGGGGACCGGGGCGGCTATGACCTGGGCTTTGCGGCGGCCATGAAACTGATGAAATGGTACCCGCTGCTCACCCTGCCGATGTTCATCTTCATGGGCTACGTGCTGTCCGAGAGCAAGATCGCGGACGACCTCTACCGGATGTTCCATGTCTGGATGGGGGGCCTGCGGGGCGGGCTGGCGGTGGGCACCATCGGGCTGATGGTGCTGATCTCGGCCATGAACGGCCTGTCGGTTGCGGGCATGGCGATTGGCGCCACCATCGCCCTGCCTGAACTTTTGAAACGCGGCTATGACAAACGCATGGTGACCGGCGTTATACAGGCCGGGTCGTCGCTGGGCATTCTGGTGCCGCCTTCGGTCGTGCTGGTGCTCTATGCGATGATCGCGCGCCAGCCCGTCGGACAACTATGGCTGGCAGGCGTGATCCCGGGGCTGATGATGGCCGCCCTGTTCATCATCTACATCGTGATCCGCTGCCGCCTCAACCCTGCGCTGGGGCCTGCGCTGGCTGCCGAAGATCGCGACATGCCGATGGCTGAAAAGCTGCGGCTCCTGCGCGCGGGGCTGCTGCCCGTCATTATCTTTGCCGTGATGATGGTGCCCTTCGTGAACGGCTGGACCAGCCTCGTGGAAAGCTCCGCCATCGGTGCTTTGGCGGCCTTCCTTGCCGCTGTCTTCAAGGGCCGCATGACACGCGCCGTTTTCGAGAACTCGGTCCGCAACACGTTGGGGATCACCTGCATGTTCATGTGGATCATCCTTGCCGCGCTTGCCTTTGGGGCGGTGTTCGACGGGCTGGGTGCGGTCAAGGCGATCGAGAATCTCTTTACCGAGAAACTGGGACTGAACCCCTGGATGATCCTGATCCTGATGCAGCTGAGCTTCATCCTCATGGGCACGTTTCTGGACGACACTGCCATGCTGGTGATCGTGGCCCCGCTTTACGTGCCGCTTGTGGGCGCGCTGGGGTTCGATCTGATCTGGTACGGCATTCTCTATACGATCACTTGCCAGATCGCCTATATGACACCGCCTTTCGGCTATAACCTCTTCCTGATGCGGGCCATGGCACCCCCCGAGATCAGCATCCGCGACATCTATGCCTCCATTACCCCCTTCGTCCTGGTGATGGCCTTTGCGCTGGCGATGGTCATGACCTTTCCGCAAATCGCCCTCTGGCTGCCGGAATACGTGTACGGGAACTAACCACGAGAAGCGCCGCAAAGGTGCCATGACTAGCAACAAAGGAGAACTTACATGACGACCAGAAGACAGTTCATCACTACCTCCGCCCTCGCAGGCGCCGGGACGCTCGCAGCGCCCGCCATCGTCAAAGCGCAGGACGTCATCAAGTGGCGCTTTCAGACCTACGCCGGTTCCGCTTTGGGCGAGCATGTGACCAAGCCGGTGATCGACTATATCAACCGGGCCGCCAATGGCGAGATGGAGGTGGAGCTGTTCTACGCCGACCAGATCGTGCCCACGGGCGAGCTCTTCCAGGCGCTGCAACGCGGCACCATTGACGGCGTGCATTCGGATGATGACAGCATGGCCTCCCCCACACCGCTGCAACAGTTTGGCGGCTATTTCCCCTTTGCGACCAAGCACATCCTCGATGTGCCGGTGCTGTTCAACCAGTATGGTCTCGCACAAATCTGGGAGGAGGAATATGCCAAGGTCGGCGTCAAATGGCTGTCGGCTGCGGGTCAGGACCCGTGTAACTTCAACACCAAGAAGGAAATCACCAGCGTCGCTGATCTGGACGGGCTGCGGCTTTACACCTTCCCGACCGCGGGTCGCTTTCTGTCGAAGTTTGGCGTCGTGCCGGTCAATATTCCTTACGAGGACGCAGAGGTTGCCGTGCAGACGGGCGAGTTGGACGGCATGGCCTGGTCCGGCATCACCGAAGACTACACCGTGGGCTGGGCGGATGTGACGGATTACTTCCTGACCAACAATATCTCCGGTGCCTGGATCGGCTCTTGGTTCGTGAACGAGCAACGCTGGGCGGACCTGCCCGAACACCTCAAAGCCGTCGTGATGGCCGCAACCGAAGCGGGCCACACCTACCGCAACCAGTGGTACTGGGGCGGCGAAGCTGCGCTGCGCGCCAATGGCGACAAGCTGCAACTGCGCTCGGTGCCCGCGAATGAATGGGCCGAGGTGGAAAACGCCGCCAAGGAGTTCTGGGAAGAAGTGGCCCAGGAAGGGGAAGTGCACCAGAAGATCGTCAACATCTTCAAAGAGTACAACAGCGTCATCAATCAGGCTGGCGTCCCCTACAACTTCGAATAAATGCCACAGCAAGCGCCCCGCCCCACCCCACCGGGGCGCTACACACTGACGAAAGGAAATGCGCCATGCCCGGCACCATGAGTTTTGACGCCTTGAAAGAAGCCGTTGGATCCGGCGAGATTGACACCGTGCTGGCGTGTTTCCCTGACATGCAGGGCCGCCTGATGGGTAAACGCTTTCACGCCGTCAATTTTGTTGAGACGTCCTACGCGGAAACCCATTGCTGCAACTACCTGCTGGCCACCGATCTGGAGATGGCCACACCGGAAGGCTACGCCGCAACCAGCTGGGAAAAGGGCTACGGCGACTATGTGATGCAACCCGATCTGGGCACCATCCGGCCCGTGCCATGGCTTGAGGGGACGGCGATGGTGCTCTGTGATATCCTCGATCACCACACCCATGCTGAAGTGCCGCATTCCCCCCGCGCCATGCTGAAACGCCAGATCGCGCGGCTGAAAGAGCTTGGCTATGACGCGATGATGGCCACCGAGCTTGAGTTCTTCCTGTTCGAGAACTCATTTGACGACATCCGCAAGGGCGGGTTCCGCGACCTCACCCCGATCAGCGGCTACAACGAAGACTACCACATCCTTCAGACCACCAAGGAAGAAGGTGTGATGCGCCCGATCCGCAACCATCTCTACGGCGCCGGGCTGCCAATCGAGAACTCCAAGGGCGAAGCCGAGACCGGGCAGGAAGAGATCAACATCCGCTATGCCGAGGCGATGGATTGCGCGGATCATCACACCATCGCCAAGAACGCCATCAAGGAGATCGCCTGGGCGCATGGCCACGCCGCGACCTTCCTGCCCAAGTGGAATCACAACAAGGTGGGCAGTTCCAGCCATGTGCATCAATCGCTCTGGAAAGACGGCAAACCCGCGTTCTATGACCCGGACGATGCCCTGGGCATGTCGCAGCTGATGAAACACTACATGGCGGGTCTGATCGCCCATGCGCCGGATTACACCTTCTTTCTGGCGCCCTACATCAACAGCTACAAGCGTTTTGCCAAGGGGACCTTCGCGCCGACGAAAACCGTCTGGTCTGTGGACAATCGCACCGCCGGGTTCAGGCTTTGCGGGGACGGGACCAAAGGCGTGCGGGTCGAATGCCGGATCGGCGGGTCTGATTTGAACCCCTATCTGGCGCAGGCCGCGATGCTGGCGGCGGGCATCAAGGGGATCGAGGACAAGATGGAGCTGGCACCGCCAACCCGAGGCGACGTCTATGAGGACGCCAAGGCGCAGGACATTCCCCAAACACTGAGGGCCGCCACGGAGACTTTGCGGAACTCGACGTTCCTGCGCGACGCCATGGGGGATGAGGTGGTCGATCACTACACCCGCTGCGCGGAATGGGAGCAGGAAGAATTTGACCGCGTCGTGACCGATTGGGAAATCGCACGCGGCTTTGAAAGGGCATAATATGACGATCAAGTGCATCTCACCCATCGACGGGTCCCTCTATGCGGAACGCGCCGTCCTGTCGGCGCAGGAGGCCCAGGCCGCCGTGGCACGCGCAAACTCCGCCCAAGGAGAATGGGCCAGCAGGTCCCTTCAAGACCGTATTCGCCTGGTTCTGGATGGTGTCGCGCGCATCGGCGCAATGAATGACGAGATCGTGCCCGAGCTTGCCCACCAGATGGGCCGTCCGATCCGCTATGGCGGCGAGCTTGGCGGGTTTGAGGAACGCGCCAGCTACATGGCAGGGATCGCCGGAGACGCCTTGTCAGACATCCTGATCGAGGACTCCGACAGTTTCCGGCGGTTTATCAGACGTGTTCCGCAGGGTGTCGTTCTGGTGGTCGCGCCGTGGAATTACCCCTATATGACGGCGATCAACACTGTGGCCCCTGCCCTCATTGCGGGCAATGCGGTGATGCTGAAACATGCCAGCCAGACCCCGCTGGTGGGCGAGCGCCTCGCTCAAGCCTTTCACGCAGCGGGCATCCCGGAAGATGTCTTTCAGAATGTGTTTCTGGACCACCAGACAACGTCTGACATGATCGCGGCCAGGAGTTTTGACTTCGTGAATTTCACCGGCTCTGTGGGCGGCGGACGGGCCATCGAACGTGCCGCTGCTGGCACCTTCACCGGCATCGGGCTGGAGCTTGGCGGCAAGGACCCCGGCTATGTCTGTGACGATGCGGACCTCGATGCCGCTGTTGACACGCTCATCGATGGCGCGATGTTCAATTCCGGGCAGTGCTGCTGCGGGATAGAACGAATCTACGTGGCCGAACAGCACTTTGACGCCTTTGTCGAAAAGGCGGTGTCCATCGTGAATACATATGTGCTGGGCAATCCCCTGTCGCCCGAGACCACTCTGGGGCCGATGGCGCAGGCACGTTTCGCCGATGCAGTGCGGGCCCAGACCGCCGAAGCCATTGCGCAGGGGGCCAGGCCGCATATCGACCCTGCGCTCTTTCCGCAGGATGGCGGCGCTTATCTGATGCCGCAAATCCTGACCAATGTGACCCACGACATGCGGGTGATGCGCGAAGAGAGCTTCGGCCCGGTGGTCGGCATCATGCCGGTGAAAGATGATGCCGAGGCACTGGCGCTGATGAATGACAGTGATTTCGGCCTCACCGCCTCGGTCTGGACACGTGATCCGGCACGCGCTGAAGCCATCGGTGACGCAATCGAGACCGGCACCGTTTTCATGAACCGGGCCGATTACCTCGACCCCGCGCTGTGCTGGACCGGCTGCAAGGACACCGGGCGCGGTGGGGGCCTGTCCCTGATCGGCTATCACAACCTGACACGACCCAAATCCTACCACCTCAAGAAAGCATGATCTGATGACCCTCACTGCCAATTGGTCCTATCCGACAGCCATCCGTTTCGGCGCAGACCGTATCAACGAAATCGCGGAGGCCTGCCAGGCAGCGGGTATCTCCAACCCCCTTCTGGTCACCGATCGAGGCCTTGCCGGGATGGAG
The DNA here is from genome assembly GCA_039196345.1 of Pseudomonadota bacterium. Lineage (GTDB taxonomy): Bacteria > Pseudomonadota > Alphaproteobacteria > Rhodobacterales > Rhodobacteraceae > Roseobacter. Next base: position 203,280 of record JBCCUU010000004.1, read on the forward strand.
ATCACCATGCAGACGCTTGACCTGCTTGAGGCCGCAGGTCTGGGACGCGCGCTCTTCGCCGACGTGGACCCCAACCCCAACGAACGGAATGCCGCCGCAGGTGTGCGCGCCTACCGGTCGGGCGACCATGACGGGGTGATCGCCTTTGGCGGCGGCTCGGGCCTTGATCTGGGAAAAGTCGTTGCCTTCATGGCCGGGCAGTCTCGCCCGATCTGGGACTTTGAGGATATCGGAGACTGGTGGACGCGGGCAGACGCAGACGCCATCGCACCTATCATCGCCGTCCCGACAACCGCCGGTACCGGATCGGAAGTCGGGCGCGCCTCGGTCATCACGAACTCCGAGACCGCAGAGAAAAAGATCATCTTTCACCCCAGGATGTTGCCAGCCGTGGTGATTTGTGACCCAAAGCTGACCGTTGGCATGCCCCCGTTCATCACCGCAGGCACGGGGCTTGATGCCTTTGCCCATTGTGTCGAGGCCTTCAGTTCACCGCATTATCACCCGATGTCTCAGGGGATCGCGCTGGAAGGCATGCGTCTGGTCAAGGACTACCTGCCGCGCGCCTATGCCGATGGCACTGATCTCGACGCCCGCGCGCAGATGATGTCCGCCGCCGCCATGGGGGCCACGGCCTTCCAGAAAGGTCTGGGGGCTATTCATGCCCTCTCCCACCCGATTGGCGCGATTTATCACACGCACCATGGGACCACGAACGCCGTGTGTATGCCTGCCGTCTTGCAATTCAACCGATCCGCCATCGCGGAGCGGTTTGAAACCGTGGCCGCCTATCTGGGGATCACGGGCGGTTTTGACGGGTTCTGCGCTTTTGTCGACGAGCTGAATGACGGTCTCGGCATCCCCACATCGCTGGGCGCGCTTGGCGTGACCGACCCCGATGTTGAGCGGATCGTCGCGGGCGCATTGAAAGACCCAAGCACCGGCGGCAACCCCATAGCGATGACCGAGGCAAATATCACCGATCTGCTGTCGCGTATTCTTTGACCGTCATCCCAAGAAGGTCGTCGCATCCCGGCTGAAGTTCACCTGATCGCGTGCCGATCAGGCTGGACAATTTGTCCATTTTGCTATGTTGCAGGAAATCTGTATGCTGCACCGCAGAAAACGAATCTCGGGAACATGCACATGGCAGGCCGCATCATCACCATCGCGCAGCAAAAGGGTGGATCGGGCAAGACGACCCTTGCGGTCAATCTGGCCACGGCGTTTCTGGCAGAGGGCAAATCGGTGGGCTTGCTCGATACCGACCCGCAAGGCAGCCTGGGAAAATGGTTCATGAAACGGATCGACGCTTTGGGCGACGATCCGAACCTGAGATTTTCCACCGCAACCGCCTGGGGTATCTCTTATGAGTTGCGGTCTCTCAGCGATAAGGTCGATGTGGTGATTGTCGACACCCCGCCAAAAGCGGACAGCGACCTTCGCCCGGCGCTTCGGGCCGCGGACCTCGTCCTTGTGCCGCTTTCGTCCAGCCACGTCGATATCTGGGCCACCCAGGATGTGCTTGATCTGGCGGACAGGGCCGGAAAACGGGCCTGTATCGTCATGAACCGGTCGCGGTCAGGGACCCGGTTGGGCGCCGAGGTGCTGCAGGCGGTGCAGGAATTGGACGCGGACGTCATGTCCGCCTGTCTGGGCAATCGGGTGCTTTTTGCAGAAGCCCTGGGCAACGGATTGGGTACGGTCGAAGCCCGGAAAAAGAGCGCTGCCGCAAATGAAGTCCGTGACTTGTTGAAAGAAGTGGAGCGCGCGCTCTAGGGTCAGACCCTATTCGCGAGACAAAAACCGTTCACACAACCGCGGGGACTTTCTCAGCGGCCTGACGCTCCACGCGCGAGAACCCTCCCGTCACTTAACCCATGACAGGTGCCGTTAACTGCGTTAACCTTTCAGCAAGGGCGTCGCTTGCGCGGGCGGCCACATCGTAATTTTACATTAAGTACAATTGATACAGCCATAAAATCATTCAGCTTCCCGGTGAATATGACCAAACTCCTGAAAGACGGCGAAGACTTCGATCCAACCAAACTGGAGAGCCTGCTCGTCGCACGCCCCCTGCTCGAAATGATGGCCTTGCTGGAAGAGCAACAATCCGACCCCGACGCTTTTTCCGACGCAGAGCTTCTGCCAGCGCTCTTGCCCGTCGTTATTGATCTGAACTTCAAATTTGCGGGTGGTCTGGACGGTGCAAAGGCAAACGTGAAGGACCTGCTTGTGCAACGCGGTGCCACGCTGGGGCCCTCTGAGGCGGAGGCCATTCACCTTCGCAAGACAAAACTCTCGACCCAATATGTGTTTGCAACGCTCTCGCCTGCGACAATCCGGTATCTTGCAGCCTATATGCTCAACGGGGGGTGCGAGGGGGGAGACATCAAATCGAGCAGCCAGCGCGAGGTTTACGCCATCTGGCCGGATTTCAAGCTCGACAGCCATATCCACAGGACCGTTTCCACGGTAAAGGCCGGGGCCGCGCGTACCTCCTTCCGGGCGGAGGGAAAGGGGATCGTTTGGGCGGTGGTGGATTCCGGCATCTCCGGCGATCACTGGCATTTCAAACGCCATGGCAATCTGGACCTGTCCGGATTTGACCAATCCATCCGTCACATGGATTTCACGCAGGATTGGGCGGACCTCGACGGCCTGAGTGACGAAGAGCGCAAAAAGGCAATTGCGGCGGAGCAGAAAGCAGCCCTGACCGACGAATTTGGTCATGGCAGCCATGTGGCCGGGATCATCGCGGGCGAATACATCACGGATGAGACCGACGGATGGACAGGCTCAGGGGCAACACCAAAGAAGGATCTGGCCTTCAAGAACAAGGCCTTTGTCTACTACCGCAGGCGGACCGAAGACGACAGCGTCGCTTTCGATCAGGCACGTAAATCACGGCTCTGCAGCATCTCGCCCCGCACCAAGCTGGTGAGCTTCAAGGTGCTGGATGAAAACGGCGCGGGCGAGGTTTCCAACGTGATCGCGGCGCTGGCCCAGATACAGGCGATCAACGAATACGGGCGGTATCTGCGCATTCACGGCGTCAACCTCAGCGTCGGATATCCGTTCAACCCCGAATGGTTCGCCTGCGGGCAAAGCCCCTTGTGCGTCGAGGTGGACCGGCTCGTGAAATCAGGCGTTGTGGTTGTCGTCTCTGCGGGCAATTCCGGCTATGGCACAAAGCAGACGTTGATGACGCGGAAGGTCCGCGCGGGCATGTTGATGACCATAAATGACCCCGGCAACGCGCGCCTTGCGATCACCGTGGGCTCGACCCATAGCGAAAAACCGCATGAGTTCGGGCCGTCGTTCTTTTCCTCCAAGGGCCCCACGGGCGACGGGCGGTTGAAGCCTGATCTGCTGGCGCCGGGGGAGCGTATCATTTCCTGCGGTGCGGGCGTCAGCGCGCAGGACAAGGGCCGCCCGCAGGACCGGGATCGTCTCTACCTCGACCAATCCGGCACCAGCATGGCCGCCCCTCATGTCTCCGGCGCAATCGCGGCCTTCCTGTCGGTGCGGCGCGAATTCATCGGTCAACCTGAACGGGTCAAGGAGATTTTCACTGCCTCCGCTACCGACCTGGGGCGGGACCGAAACATGCAAGGATCGGGCATGCTGGACCTGATGCGCGCCATTCAGTCTGTTTGAACAGGGAAGGATAAGAGGATGGAAACGATCAACGGGTTCCCGGTCCTGACGGTGGAATACGGCAAATCGGGCAAAGCAAAAGACAGCGCGCACACGCAGAAGGTCAAGGATTTTGCCGCCGCTCAGGATCTGGACGAGCTGCTGGTCCTGTCCCATGGCTGGAACAACGCCGCCAGCGAGGCAAAGGACCTCTACACGAAACTGCTGCGCCATGTGAAAGACAATCTGAGCGCAGAGCCGCGATTGGCCGCCCGCAAGATTGGCGTTCTGGCAGTGATCTGGCCCTCAAAGCGGTTCAGGGCGTTTGAAACGGACACCGGCGGCGGCCATGCAGGTGGCGCGGCATCTGCCGAGCCCGAGATTGATGATCCGCTGGAGGATGCCCGCGCCCTTGCCGCTGAACTGGACGAAGAGCTTTCCGAAGCGCAGCAGACCAGGCTGATCGACGCGGCTGAGGCCGCCATCAAGAACGAAAACAACTGGGCCGCTTTTCTGGAAACTCTGAAAGAGGTCATCCCTCATGACGAGGGGGATGGGGATGAGGCGGACATGCTCTTGTTCGATGGTATCGCAGATCCCGATCAGGCGCTGGCGCAGTTTGACGGGATCGACGCGGCGACAGACGATGGCTATCAGGGAGGCGGTGCGGCCAGCGGACTTTTCTCCGGAGCGGCGGGGGCCGTCGGCAGTGTGCTGAACTTTACGACCTATTACACGATGAAACGCAGGGCCGGTAAGGTCGGCCAATTCGGACTTGCTCATAGCCTTGTGGGTTTGCGGGTGCAGAAGCCCTCTCTGCGGATTCATTTTGCCGGGCACAGCTTTGGTGGGCGTGTCGTGACCATGGCCGCCATGGCGCTCAATGGTCAAAGCTCTGCCGCGCCCGACAGCATGACCTTGTTGCAGGCGGCCTTCTCGCAGAATGCGTTTTCAGCAAACTTCCCCCCGCCCAACAAGCCGGGCTTTTTCCGCAACGTCATGGCCCGCAACTGCGTAAAAGGCCCTATTCTGGTCACCCATACGTTCAACGATATTCCGGTGCGGGTGGCCTATTCGATCGCCTCTGCGCTTTCGGGCGACAACGCCTCCTTTACCAGCAACGCGCCCAGCCAGTATGGCGGGCTTGGGGCAAATGGCGCGCAGCACATGGGCAGCGAGGGCGATCAGGGCATGCTCCTTGAGGCAGGTGCTGCCGGGTATGCGTTCCGAACCGGGACCGTCTACAACCTGAAGGCAGATCAATTCATCAAGGGGCATTCAAAGATCAAGACCCCACAGGTCGGATATGCCTTGGTCAAGGCCATGGCCGCGACGTTGTAGGTGGATCGAAATGCGGGCTTTCTTCCGTTTCACGCCGACCAAGGTTGGGCTTTAGTGCGCCAGAGCACACCACGCATTCCAGAGCCCCTGTTGGCCGACACGACCGACGCCCTGCGCTTTGACCCTACCGATGCGGCGGCGGTTATGGATCCTTATCCGCTTTATGAACGCCTGCGGGCGGAAGACCCGGTTCACTGGAATCCAAAAGGGTTCTGGTTTCTGAGCCGCTACAAGCACGTCCATGCCCTACTGAACGACCCGCGTCTGAGTAACAGTCCAGCCCCCTTTGCATTGGTGCATGCCCGCAATCGCGACCGCTTTGCCGCCGCTGAAGTTGCCAACAATCTCATCGCGTTCAAGGATGCGCCGGAGCATCCGAAGCTGCGCGGATGGGTGGCGCGCGCTTTTGCACAACATATGATGCAGGCGGCACCCGCGCTTGAACAGATCGCGGGGGAATGTGCCACCGGGCTCTCTCCGGGCAGGCGCATTGAACTGGTATCCGAACTTGCCGTACCCTTTGCGGCCCGTGTGATTTGCCGGGTCATCGGGCTGCCCGAGGAGGATGCCCGGCAGGTGGCAATCTGGAGCGACGACTTTTTCCGGCTTTTCCACGCCATACCCGACGCGGAGGAATTTGCGAAGCTGAACCAGAGCCTCAGCGCCTTTCGTGACTACATGCTGACACAGGTGCGGGCGCGCGAAGGGCAACCCAAGAATGATTTGACCTCTGATCTTCTGGCGTCCCGCAGCGCGACCGGGAGCCGGGAGGAGATTGCCGACAACCTGATGCTTCTCGCCGCCGATGGTGTGGGCAACGTGCAGTCGGGCCTTGTCAACTGTCTCTATGTCCTGCTGCGCGAAAAGGAGTTACCCGCACAGATTCACGGGTCTGCCAAGGATCGCGCAGCCGTGGTGGATGAATGCCTGCGACTGGAAAGCCCGGGGCAATATCAGGGGCGCATCGCGCTTCAGCCCATCGAGCTGGAGGGGAAGATGATCCGCGCTCATTCGATTGTCCTGCTGGGTCTGGCTGCGGCAAACAGGGACCCGGAGGTTTTCGCAAATGCGGGCAACTTCGATCCTGCGCGCAGGCGGCCGCAGCATCTCGCCTTTGGCAGCGGCGCCCATATGTGCATGGGCAATGCCCTGGTGCGCAAGGAACTCTCTGCCATGCTGAGCATCCTGTTAGATGGGAAATTCACACTTGAATTGCCGCCAGAGCCGATGGACTGGCTCGCCCGGCCCGGACATCGCTGGATGCGCCGCCTCGTCGTCAGCATCGGGGCCGTAACTTGACATTTTTGCCGCCTGCAAAGATCAGGACGATTGCTCGCCTTTTGGAGCATCAGGTCCGACAATATGCCGGAACCCCTGCCCTGATCGCTCCGGACGGCGAAACGATCAGCCATGACGCGCTCTGGCACGAAACCGAACGGCTGGCCGCCGCGTTTTCTAAGCTGGTTCCATCGGGTGATGCCACGCGCCCTCCAAGGGTCGGCATCGTGCTGCCGAACGGTGTGGGTATCTCCGTGATTCTGCTGGCGGTGACCCGCTGTGCAACGGCGGTGCCCTTCAATCCTGCGCAGACGCAGCCTGAATTCGAGGCCCAGTTCGAAGCGACCCGGGTGGACGCCATCGTCCTGCCCGACGGGATGAAAACCGCCGCTTTTGATGCGGCTCTGGCCTTGTCCCTGCCGGTCCTTCGCATCACGCCAGACCGGACGCTGCTGCCCGTGCCGCCTGCCCCCCACACGCCGGACGCCCTGCCAGACCCAGACGATACGGCGCTGGTCCTGATGACCTCGGGCTCGACAGGCAAACCCAAGATCGTGCCGCTCAGCCATCGCAACCTCTGCCGGTCGGCCTTTGACGTGGCGACCTCGCTCAACCTCACCCCGGAAGACCGGTGCCTCGTGATGTGGGAGCAGTTTCATATCGGCGGATTGGTTGATCTGCTTCTGGCACCGCTGGCCTCTGGCGGCAGTCTGGTCGCGGCCGGGAGCTTTGACGCCGCGCGCTTCTTCGATCTGCAAGACCGCTACAAGGCCACATGGTTCCAGGGAGTGCCCACGTCTCTTGGCGAATTGCTGCGTCATGCAAAGCTCAATGCGCGCGAAGGCCCCCTCCCACGCTTGCGGCTTTTACGCAGCGTTGCAGCGGCCCTGCCCCCCGCGGCTCAGCAACAACTGATCGCTGGGTTCGGTGTCCCTGTCGTGCGGACGCTGGGCATGACCGAGGCGGGTCCGCTCATCACCAGCACCGCGCCGTCGCTTGAACACGACAAACCCGGATCGGTCGGGCGCAGCGCGGGCCCGGATGTTGTAATTCTCTCCGAAACCGGCAGCCCGCTGGCCACAGGCGAAACCGGGCAGGTCGCGGTGCGTGGCGAGAATGTCTTTGCAGGCTACGAACACAATCCAGAGGCCAACGCGCTGGCGTTCCGGGATGGTTGGTTCCTGACCGGCGACATGGGCTATCTGGACGCAGAGGGCGACCTTTTCCTGACAGGGCGCGCCAAGGAAATGATCAATCGCGGCGGGGAGAAGATATTCCCCAATGAGGTCGAGGATGCACTGATGGCGCACCCCCGCGTGCAGGACGCCGCCTGCTTTGCGCTCCCGCACGCCACGCTGGGGGAGGATGTCGCCTGCGCGCTGGTGGTCAGTGGCGAAGCTTCCGCACAGGACATCCGGGATCATCTGACGGGCCGCGTCGCGCGGCACAAGATTCCGGGTCAGATTCTGTTCCTTCCGGAATTGCCCCGCAACCCGGTCGGCAAAACTGACCGGCAAGCGCTTGTTTCACAGATGGCCAGCCGCGCCGCGGCGCCTGCAACATCCGAAACGGTCTGGACGCCGATGCAAGCCTTGGTTGCTGACATCTGGAAGGAGGAGTTGTCGCTCGCGCAGGTGGGCCTCGATGACGATTTTGCGAGCGTCGACGGAGATTCACTGTCAGCGGTGCGCATTCTGGTGTCGCTGGAGACCCATTTCGGCGTCACCCTCCCCGCCGAGATCATCGAGCGTTTCGCAACCATTCGCGACCTTTCGACCGCGCTTGAGGCGCATGGGTTCAATGCGGCCAAAGCGCAAACGGAAACGCCATCTTCCTCATCCGAAACCGCAGCACTCCTGACCGAGAAAGTGACCTTCTCCGGTGGCCCGGTCGAGGCAAAACAGCTGATTGCAAACGCATCGGGTCGCGCCGACATGCGGCTCAAGATGGATTTTCTTGTCTCTCATCTGGCCCCAAGCGATGTGGCGTCTGTTCTGAACGCCCTCGGCGACGTCACCCCCTGCTCGGACAGCGAAAGTGCCGGTTTCATCGAATCCATGCGGATCAAACGCGCGTTCGCGCAGCAGCTTGCCGAAATGCGCCGCTACCTGCCGAAACATCCGGCCGGATTGAAGTGGCAAAGACAGGACATCGCGCCCGGCGTGCTGTTGTACTCAGACCCGGCAGTTCCGGCGCAAAAGAAGGACCTGATCGTCGGGTTCAGCGGAAACCGGATGCGGCTCCTGATGCCTGCCTTCCGGATTCTGGATGCGCTCGACCCCGAAAAGCACGACCTTCTGCTTCTGGCGGACCACTCGCGAAACCTGTTCCGCAACGGCATCCCGTCGGTCTGCGCAGATGTTCCGGCCTTGGGACTCTTCATCAGCCAGTTCTGCGCAGGGGGCGGGTACAACCGGCTTTTGGGCATAGGCACGAGCGGCGGCTCCCTGGCAGTGGTGGCGATGGGCATTGCGGCGCAATTCGACGCGGTGGCCTGCGTGGCCCCCGCGAGCCTCGACAAACACACCGAGTGGTGGGGCACTTACAACACCATCGCACCACAACATGATCCGGACCAGACGACCATCCGGATCATCCATGGCAGGCGGGCACAGCATCGGGTGGTTGCGGATGAAATCCTGAGGTTTGTGCCCATGGCGGAAGCAATCCGCTATCCGCATGCGAGCAAACGTATCTTCCCCGATGCGCAGGACCGGGGGATCCTCACGGACCTCTTGAACGAATGGCTCAGCTGAGGACTTGCCGCCTTTGGGAGGCGCGATACGCTGGAGGACGCACCAATGGAACGGCAGTTTAACACATCCTACATGGCCGAGGTTTACCGGCAAGCGCAGGATCAGGGCGGGCTGTTCAATGCCCATCTGCACATTGACCGTGCCGAAACGCTGCATGCCACCTGGGACATGATGCGGGATCGGGGCACCGGCGGCGAATCCTCACTGGCCATTGCGCAGAAACACGCGTTGATCCCGACCATTCACAACAGCGATTGCTATGATCCGCAGGCGCTGGAAGACCGCGTACAGGCCTGCGTGGCCCGAATGGCCGACCTTGGGACGCGGCACGCACATTCGGTTGTGGACGTCACTCCGGACCGTGTCGGGACCACCGCCATGGAGCGTCTTTTAACCATCGCGGACCGCTTGCAGGACCGGATTGACTTCCAGGTTGGCGCCTATTCGCCCTTTGGGTTCCCGCAAGATGACGACACCGGATGGAAGCTCATCGAGAAAGCCGCTGGCAAAGCCGATTTCCTGGGCTCGCTGCCGGAGCGGGATGACCAGGTGGTTTACCCCGATCATATCGGTTTTGAGGCTTCGTGCCGGCGCATTCTCTCGCTGGCGTCTGAACTGGGAAAGGACCTGCATATTCACGTCGACCAGAAGAACCATGACCGCGAGGATCACACCGAACAGGTGATCCGCATCGTGCGGAACGAAGGGTTCGTACATCAAGGCGAGGTCCCGCGCATCTGGCTGATCCACGTCATTTCGCCAAGCGCATATGACGAGGCGCGCTTTGAGGCCATGGGGCAGGCCTTAGCTGAACTGAACATCGGCGTCATCTGTTGCCCCTCGGCCGCGATCAGCATGCGACAACTGCGCCCGCTTGCTGCACCGACACACAACTCCATCGCGCGGGTTCTGGAACTGTTGGTTGCCGGTGTTCACGTGCGGCTCGGGACGGACAACGTGTGTGACATCACTTCACCTGCCGGAACCCTCGACGTCATGGACGAGATTTTCGTCCTGTCAAACGCTGTTCGCTACTACGATCCCGAAGTCATGGGCAGTCTGGCTGCCGGCAGGAGGGTATCGCGCGCAGCCCGCGCACGCATCGCGGCCCATCTGGAAGAAGACGCGCGGCAGTGCACGCTTGCCCAGCAGGAATACGCAGCACGGTCGCCAGAATAAGATGTCGCCGTCAGACGGTTTCGCGCCCGTTGAGGCGCATATCACTCCTCGCGGAACGCGCGCGCAAAATAGACAGAAACCGGCTGGAGGAGGTAATTGAGCGGCGTTCGCTCATCTGTCTTGATGAAGGTCTCCACGGGCATCCCCGGCAACAATTCCAACCCGGCGAGGGCCTCTTTTGTGGAATCGTCGATCGTCACGATGGCCTCATAAAAGGTCGCGCCTGTATTTTGGTCCGTGGTCGCATCGGCTGAGACAAAACGCACCTTGCCTGTCCCCTCGGGTGTCGTGCGGCGGTTGAAGGCGGAAAAGACCAGCGCAACCTCCTGGCCTGCGTAGATCTGATCGACGTGGATCGGTTCAATCCTGGCGGACACATGCAAGGGCTGATCCTTGGGGACGATGAAGAGCACTGGTGCCGCAGGCTCCAGCACCGATTTTTCCGCAAAGACCCGCGAGCCGAAGACGGTGCCGCCAACCGGTGCTACAATGTCCAGACGCCCCAACCGCTCAAGCAGGGAAATGCGGCGTTCGTTCAACTCGCGCTCATTGACGGCCAGATCACGCAGCGAGGCAATTGCTTCCTCCCGGCGCGCGTCCGCAAGGCGCAGCGTTTGCAGTTCGATCTCGGAGATCCGGGTCTCCGCCTCGGCGATACCCGAAACAAAGCCGCCAATCTGGCCTTCGAGCTCCGCTTCGGCCCGTTGCAATTCAAGCAGCCGCGTGACCGGAACCAGACCCCGGTTAAAGAGCGATTCCACATCCTCCAACTCCCCGGAGAACAGATCAAGCTGCCTGCGAACCGATTCAAGCTGCGCCTCCAGCCCCTCGATCTGCTGTCTGATCTGGCCTTGCTGCTTGGTGAGCTGTTCTTCTTCGCGGCTAAGCGAGACACGCCGCGCCTCAAACAGCGCGCGTTGACCTGCAAGCTGCTCGTCGATGACCGTTTCAGGCAGGGAGTACAGCTTGGGGTAGGCTTCGGTCGCAAGATCCGGTTCGTTGTCACGTTCGGCACGAAACCGCTGTTTACGGGCAAAGATCTCGGCCAATTGCCCTTCGATAACGTTTAGCTCGGATCTCATGAACGTGCCGTCCAGCCGAACCAGAACGTCGCCCGCAGCGACACTGTCGCCATTGCGCACAAAGATCTTTTCGATCACGCCCCCGTCTGGATGCTGAACCACCTGGCTTTCACTCTCGACCTCGATCGCACCGCTCGAGACGACGGCACCGGCTATCTCTGTCGAAACGGACCAATACCCGATGCCACCAACCAGAATGGCGACGGCTGCATAGCCAACCAACAGGGCCATGCGCGGTGTGGCGTTGATTTTCGTCATGCCTGACCTCCTGACCGCAGCGTCTTGTTGACCTTATCGGCATTCGCCAGCATGGACTTGATGATCTCATCCCGCGGTCCGAACCCTGACACGCGGCCACGATCAAGCACCAGCAGGTTGTCACAGGACTGGATCGCAACGGGTCGGTGGGTCATGATGACAACGCTTTTGCCTTCGGCTTTCATCGCCTGTACCGCCTCGTTGAGCGCCTCTGAACCTTCGGAATCGAGGGCCGAGTTGGGCTCATCGAGGATCAGCAGGACAGGATCATTATACAACGCACGCGCAAGGGCCAGTCGCTGCCTTTGGCCGCCGGACATTTGCGTGGTCTGCGGACCGATGACGGTGTCATACCCATCGGGCAGCGCAAGAATGATGTCGTGCACCCGCGCCTTCTTGGCCGCCGCAACGACGCGTTCCGCGTCTGGCTGGGGCGCAAGCTGGGCGATGTTCTCGGCAATGGTTGCCTCAAAAAGCGGTACATCCTGCGGCAGGTAGCCGATGTGAAGACCCAGCGTTTCGGGCCCGTACTGCGACAGCATCGCGCCGCCCAGACGCACCTCCCCGATGTTCGGTTTGACAAGGCCCGTCAGAACCCGGGCAAGCGTACTTTTGCCCGACCCGCTGCGTCCGATCACGCCAAGCGCCTCGCCCGCACCCACATAAAAGGCAACCTGATTCAAGATGGGTTTGTCGCCCTGCTTGAAGCTCACGGTGACGCCAACCACCGAGAGATTTCCCTCCGGCACCGGCAGTTCGGTAAGCTTCTCTGGCTCGGGGATGTGGGCAAGCAAGGTCTTGATATTCGACCAGGCGTGCCGGGCCCGCTGCACCATCTGCCACTGCCCGACGGCCAGATCAACCGGCGCAAGAGCCCGCCCCAGCAGAATAGAGCCCGCGATCATGGCACCGGGTGTCAATTCCTGTTGCAGCACAAGCCAGGCGCCCATTGCCAGCATCGCTGATTGCAGAAACAACCGGAAGGACTTGGTGAAGGACGAAAAAGATCCTGTCCAGTCATTGGCCTTCATGGACAGGTCGAGCGCCTCGTTCTGTGTCCGCTCGAACCGATCAAGGGCCGCCTGCTGCATGCCCTGTGCCCAGATATATTCGCTCCGATCCTCCGCGCGGCGGGAGAAGAGTTGTGCGGCACTTGTTTTTCCGCCGGCAAGCGCCGTCTTGCGCGCGGTCAGCACCTGGTTGAGCACCGCGACCACCAGCAAGATCGTGGCACCCCCGACGGCCAGCCAACCGAGCATCGGATGAAAGATGAAGATTGCCGCGACAAAAAGCGGTGTCCATGGCAAGTCAAAAACAGCCATCGCTACCGGCGACGCAAGCGTGGACCGCACGCTGTCAAGATCCTGCACCGTTCCCGGAATGCCTTGTTTCTTCAGGGCCGCCTTTTGCAGCACCGCCCGGAAGACGTCACTGCTCAAGCTCGATTGCAGCTTGGCCCCCACATAGGCCATCACGCTCCGACGGGCGTATTCAAAGAGTGCGTAGAGCGCGAAGAGCCCGGCCACCAGAGCAAAGAGTGCGACCAGTGTTTCCTCCGACCGTGATGCCAGAACACGGTCATAGACCTGCAGCATGAACAGCGGGCCCGTCAACATCAAGGCGTTCGAAAAGATACTGAAAACCGTGACGGTCAGAATAAGGGGCGTTACGTTTAATTTCATCTGTGGTGGGTCCGCCTGGGCGTTGTCTACGCTAAATGGAAAGTGCCGATATCTACTCCGGGTCTCATGGCATATTTCCGTTGGAAAGCAAACCAGCGTCGGCGAAAATCGCCGCATGGCGATCCGTCCTGGTGGCAAGACACCGCTCCGGGCACGATAGCAACAAATGCACCCGCATATCACGCCAGCGCCCAGGATCTAGCGCTGCGACATGTCATGCAGGATGCGGTCGCGCGGGGCATCCGGCGCGTTCATGCGCAGGCACGTGCCAGTCCTGAGCGGGAAGGCCCTCGCCGGCAGCGCTCTGAATTGATTGCAAAACCCTGACGAGAGACGAAATCCTCGATACCCCTTGACCGGCCATCGGGCGCGCCACCCGGCGTTGGCAAGGAATGTAACGCAAAATTTACACTTGATAATGTCAACTTTGCATGACATCGTTTGAAGAGTGCGCATATTTCGGGCGGACGGGCATGGCATGATGTCCGGGATCGCTTACGTACGTCACTAGCGGAGGACCGGATATGGCGGATGAAGAAAGCAAGGTTTGGCCGACGGGCCTGACCTTGGAAGAGGCTGAAGAGGTGCATAGCTACCTCATCGACGGGACGCGCGTTTTCGGCGCGATCGCGTTGCTGGCTCACGTATTGGTCGCGGCGGCGACACCTTGGTTGGGCTAGAAAGGGCACGTCATGAATAATGCAAAGATGTGGCTCGTCGTGAAGCCAACCGTGGGAGTTCCGCTGTTCTTGAGCGCGGTCGCGATCGGGTCGTTTGCGGTGCATGTCGCCGTGCTCAGCAAAACGAACTGGTACGATGACTATCTCGTCGGCGACGAATTGGGCACAAGTGCTCAGACGGCGTCAGCGGCAGTCTTGGATAATCCAGACGCGGCAAAGGCCGCTTACATGGTGGAAGGGGTGGAGGGTACGCGCGAAGTGACCATCATCCTGTCCGACGGAACGCCGGTCAAGGCGATCCTGCAACCGCCTGAGGTGCATGCCGCTGCGGCAGACACCCTCTCGACCATTTCGCAATAGCAGTTGGCCCGCCGGAGATTTCGGCGGGCCCTCTCTTTTTCACCGCAGGGGAACGTGCCGACGTGAGGCGTAAGGCACGAAATATGGCATAAGACGTGTTTGACTATCGGACATTCGCAACACAAAAACTGGCAGCCATTGGGCCAAAGTACCTGCCCTTTGCCGATGTTGCGACCGAAGAAGTCCCGCTGTCCCGCCTGCTGCGGCTTTCCTTATTCCAAATCACCGTCGGCATGGCTCTGGTTCTCATCGTGGGAACCCTTAACCGCGTGATGATCGTGGAGCTTTCGGTTCCGGCAACACTGGTGGCTGTCATGCTCGCCTTGCCGCTGATCTTTGCGCCTTTCAGAACGCTGATCGGCTTCAAATCTGACGTGCATGTGTCGGCCCTTGGTCTCAGGCGCGTACCCTATATCTGGAAAGGCACGCTCTATCAGTTCGGCGGCTTTGCCATCATGCCCTTTGCCCTGCTGGTCCTGTCGGGATACGGCGAGGCGGTCGATGCGCCGCTCTGGCTTGGCTACGGGTCGGCCGGACTTTCGTTTCTGCTGGTGGGGGCCGGTATTCACATGGTCCAGACGGTGGGGCTTGCGCTGGCCACGGATCTGGTGCGTGAAGAAGACCAACCCAAGGTCGTTGGACTCATGTACGTGATGCTGCTCTTTGGCATGGTCTTCAGCGCCCTGATCTTCGGCGCGCTGCTGGAGGATTACTCTCCCGGTCGCCTTGTCCGCGTCATTCAAGGCGCAGCCGTCGTGACAGCAGCGCTCAACCTGCTGGCCATGTGGCAGCAGGAGGCGCGCGACCGGACACGTGCCCAACAGATGAAGGCCGCGCGGCCCATGCAGTTCGCCGAGGCCTGGGGCACCTTGATCCGGCGCCCCGGCATGATGCGGTTGCTGGTCGTGATCGGCCTTGGCACGTTCGGCTATGGCATGGCGGATGTCCTGCTTGAGCCCTACGGCGGCCAGGTGCTTGGCCTGTCCGTTGCAAGCACCACGAAGCTCACCGCGCTTTTTGCACTGGGCACGTTGATCGGCTTCGGGATCGCGTCGCGCGTGCTGGGGCGCGGCGCCTCTCCGATCCACTATGCGATTGTTGGCGCTCTGATCGGGATGCCCGGGTTTCTCGCCATCATCCTCTCCTCGCTGTCGGCGAGCATCGCGCTGTTTCTCATTGGTACATTTGCAACCGGACTTGGCACCGGGCTGTTCGGACACGCCACCCTCACGGCCACGATCCGCGCCGCACCGGCCAATCAGATCGGGCTGGCACTTGGTGCTTGGGGGGCCGTCCAGGCCACGGCAGCAGGCATCGGCGTGGCGCTTGCCGGTATCGTCAGGGATTTGATCGTGGGTTTGCAGCACATCACTGGAAACGCCCCTGAAACGCCCTACAATTTCGTTTTCTCGGTTGAGGTTCTCTTTCTGGCAGCGGCTCTGGTCACGACGCTGCCATTTTTGAAAAATCGAACGGGAACAAACACATCGTCTCACAAGGACGCTGGTCGAATGGACGCCGCAGAGCCCCATTCAAAACCGATGGAGGTATCATGACACAAGTCATCACGCGTTATTTTGAAAGCGAATCCAAGGCCTTGTCCACCAAGAGACGGCTTCAGTTCGAACGGTTTCCTAGAAAGGACATGCTCGTCTTCACGGATCCGGATGGTCTTGTGGACAAGTTGACGGCAGAGCATGTTGATCGGGCGTCGGCAGAAGCCTACGCTCAGAAGCTGGGCTCCGGCGGCGCGGTGTTCCTTGCCAGAGCGACCTACAAACCGCTTGGTGCCGCCAAGCTTGCGCGGCAGGTGACCGCCGATATGGGTGCCTCTGACATGGGCGGGATCACTGAAGAGGTCTATGTCAAGGACCGGCCTGGCAAGAAGGACTCGATCCTCACCGACCACCCCCTGATCCTGAGTCGTTCCCGGGATCACACGCCGGCGGGCTACTACATGGCCGACTGGCCGATCCCGCTCATCAGCAGACGCAAACCGGCGGATGCGTTTGTCTTCCCGCGCCACGCCCGGATGGCGGCCTTTCCGATCCCGCTCATCAGCAAGCGCAAACCGGCGGACAGTTTTGCCTTCCCGCGCCATGCGCGCATGGCCGCTTTTCCGATCCCGCTGATCAGCCGGCGCAAACCCTCTGACAAATTCGCCTTCCCCCGTCATGCGCGGATGGCAGCTTTCCCGATCCCGCTTATCAGTCGGCGCAAGCCCTACACTGGCAGCCTGATCGGACGCCACAGCCGCATGGCGAATTGGCCGTTTCCGCATCTTATCAACGGGAAGACCGGGACAAACGCGCTGGTGCCGGGGCACAAGTTCATGGCGAAGTTCCCCTTTGGGCATATCGTCCCGGGTCACAAATTCATGGCAAAGTTCCCCTTCGGCCATATCGTCCCGGGTCACAGGTTCATGGCCAAGTTCCCCTTTGGCCATATCGTCCCGGGCCACAAGTTCATGGCCAAGTTCCCCTTTGGACATATTGTTCCCGGCCACAAGCACATGGCGAAGTTCCCCTTCGGCCATATCGTGCCCGGGCATAAGTACATGGCGAACTTCATCTTTCCACACACGAAGACCCACGCCGACTAGGGCCTGTGGGGATTCAGGATTCCCAAGTGGCGTGAGTTCTGATTCAACCTTCCAAAAGAGGAGGGTCGAATGGGCATGAGCAGGCGGATCATCAAGGATCATCATTGGGCGAAGATGGAGCCCCACTGCCTGGGA
>JBCCUU010000005.1:0-152747 GCA_039196345.1 Pseudomonadota bacterium
TCTTCTGCGATCTGAAGGACTTCAAGCGCATCGCCTTGCGCGCCGACAAGACCGACACTGTGTTCGCCGCAATGATCTACGCGGCGAGCGCACTCATCAATGGACGATGAATCCCCACAGGCCCTAAAGCGTCATGCGAAATACCTGAATCACGCTACGCTGCCTGAAATCAAAGATTGGGGCGCGTTACGTGATGCCTGATGTTTCAGGTATTTCGTCAGACGCTCTAGTCCTGCGTTTCCCGGCCCATTTCGATCAACCGCTGCCGCAACGCGTCCGCGCGTGCATCGCCTGCCTCCAAAGCAAAGACATAGGCGTGTGTCAGATAGAATCCCGCTGCATCCGGGTCAGAAGTCTGCGCGGCGGCCTGTTGATATAGCCTTATCAGCAAACCGGCATCTTGGGCTTCATGCGCAGCCAGGAGCGCTGCGTCGAGGTCGTTCATTCAGCTGCGTGATGTTCGGTGCGGGCATGCTCCAGCCTGCGGGCGACCCAATCGTGAAACAGATGTGTGGGGCCATCCATGGCAGGTGAAAATCGGCCACCGTCGAAGGCTACCGCATGACGCCCCCGCTGCATTCCCTCGACCACAAAAATGTCTTCCTCAAACACGGTCTTCCATTGCGCGGCGTTCCGCAAACGGAGCGCTTCGCTTGTGTCGGGGACGGCATAGTACAGATGCACATGTTCCAGCGTCATTTCCGGGCCAAGCGGTTGCAGGATTATCGCGAAGGTGTGGTCCCTGTGGACGCCCAGCAGCACGTTCGGGAAGGCGGTGATATATTCGGCGGCGGTGCCCCATTTCTCGCTCAGCCCCTCGAAATCGGGGAAGACCTCTCCCTGATCGCCTTTGATCTGGCGATAGACAAGCGTGCCCTGTCCGGAGAAAAGCCCCGCCTGCTCAATGTGATAGTGATCCTCAAGCCGGGAGTAACTGTTCAGCCCCGGATGCACCCAGGGCAAATGGTAGCTTTCGCAGTAATTCTCGACCGCGAGTTTCCAGTTGCAGGCCACTTCGAGGGTGAACCGGCTGTCCGGCCCTCCGTGAAAGAGCGGTTTGTCGAACTCTTTCCAACGGTCAAGCAAATCCCTGTTGGCCTCTTCAAAGGCAGGTGCCGTGCCCGAAACATTGATCCAGACCACGTCCATCCAGATATGGCTTCGGACTTCGATCAGGCCAAGCAAGGCACGGTCGATGCCTTCATCATGGTTCTGTCCCGGCCCGCCCACATGCGGCGTGCTGACCAGCCGCCCGTCGGTCGCATAGCACCAACTATGGTAGGGGCAGCGAATGGCGCCTTCGATCTTGCGGGGCTCTTGCACAAGGATCATGCCGCGGTGGCGGCAGATGTTCTGAAAGACGCGGACCCGGGCCTCACGGTCCCGGATCAGCAGGAGCGGCATGCCCAGAAACGTAAGCGGTACCGCGTCACCGGTCTCCGGCACGTCTGCGGCAACTGCCAGACCGGACCACCCCTCAAAGAGCAGCGCCTGTTTTTCTTCGTCAAAAACGGCCGGGTCAGTGTAATGCGCATTGGGCAAACCATTGGCCTCGGCGATCGGACGGCGCACGGATGACAGATCTGTGGTGGTATGGACCATGGCGATACTCCTCAAGACGTCTGACCGGCAGACTACCTGGGTCATCGGTCAGGAGCGCAACCCGCAGCGACCTGATTTGTCCCTTGGCGACATGGGGGAGGCGCTCTTCAGCGAAATGCGTCGGAAGGCTGAAGCAGTCTTTGATGAAAGGGGATCAGACTCTCAAACGCGCAGAACCCCGAAGCCCGTGCCAGTTGTAGCACACGGTTGAAGTTGTTGGGAATATGCTCGTAAACCATGCGCGTGATCCGTGTGCTGGAGGAGTTCTCGGGCACGGTGCGGGCGACATACCCCACCCAGTAGTTATTCTCGAAAGAGGAAACACGGCTCAGAAAATTGAAGGATGCTGTCAGCCCATTGCGTCGGGTCATTGTCAGGCTGACGCCATCATCCATCTTCATCACAAACCCTCTGAATTCCCGCGAGGGTGGCAAGGGCGGGATCCCTTGTATCGCCATGGCCATCTTGGGTTCGTAGCCCCGCACGAAGGTGCTTTGACCGTCCCGATGCACGTGCACGAGGCCGCGGACAAATTCCGTGTTCCGCATGAAGCTGCGCCGTGAAAAATGGTAAAAGCCGTTCGGAAACTCGGTCTCCGCCACCAGTTGCGGCGCGCTGCCCATGAATTCTTGCAGGAACGGATGGGTCACCGGGCCATCGCCGCGAGCGATCTGTTCCACAGGCTCCAGAAGGACGCGCGCGTCAACTTTGAAGAACTCGCATATCTTGGACAGGACATCCGGGCGCGGAAAGCTTTCGCCGCTGAGGTACCGATTGAATTGCGTGCGGTTGATCCCGAGATCCCGCGCCAGCGCGGAGACGGAAGCGTAGCTCTCGGACAGTTTGCGCAAGTTCGCACCAAACATGTTCCTGAGCTGGGCGGGGGAGCGGGCTCCGGTGGACATCTCTGATCCTCAGATCGAATTACACATTATAGTTGTAGCACAAAACCGATCACCCGCATTAAGCATTCCTACCCTAGAAAAATGACGCTATTACGCGTCAACTCTGCGTGAATCTGTGTCAACTTTATCTGACTCCGACACAAAATCCAAGCGCATGACTGCCAAATAGGTATATTAATTTCGCGTAACTTCTTGGTAGGGTTGAAAAAGGCTGGTGGAAAATCACGGATAGTTTGATGTTGGGTGTAATACTTTGGAGCGATGCGGCTGACGGCAAAGCCGTCATATGGTGCGAAGATCAGGGCGACCTTGCGTATCTGAATGCCAAAGATGACGTGCTTCAGGCAGGGGATTTTTTTGACGCGGGCGACCTTGTGCAGTTCGATATGGAAGTGTCCCAATCCATCCGACGCGCCAATAATCTCAGGCTGGTGATCGAGAAAGCGGGGACGCAACTGCCAAATATGCTGCGCGAAGGCGCCGAGCCGCCGGAAAGGCAGCAGGAGGGCGTCAAGGTCCTACCGTTTCCGCACCGTGAAGAACTGTTCGCCGCGGTCGGGTAAGGCCCGGGCCGCGCTTGGTCTGATTTTACTCGCCACGTGACAAGGCTGCGACCCCGGTGCGCGCGACCTCAGTGAGGCCGAGTGGGCGCATCAGATCGGCAAATGCGTCGATCTTCTCGGGGGCGCCGGTGATCTCGAACACAAAGCTCTCCAGAGTGCTGTCGACCACATTGGCGCGGAAGATGTCCGCCAGCCGCAGCGCTTCGACCCGCTTATCGCCCTGACCGACCACCTTGAACATGGCCAGCTCGCGCTCCACGCTCTTGCCCTCAACCGTCAGGTCATGGACATCATGGACGGACACGATCCGACCCAGTTGCGCCTTGATCTGCTCGATCACCTGCGGCGTGCCCGACGTCACGATGGTGATGCGTGAGAGGTGCCCGGTATGATCCACCTCGGCGACCGTCAGGCTGTCGATGTTGTAACCACGCCCAGAGAAGAGCCCAATGACCCGCGCCAGCACACCCGGTTCGTTCTCGACCAGCACCGCGAGTGTGTGACGCTCCACCACATCCGAAAAGGTCGGGCGCAGGTTATAGGCGGAATGGCTCGTGGAGCCTTTTTTGATTTTCAGGGGGGACATCTTTGGCCAAACCTCTCTAACGATACGTCGCAAATGGGCGGCAGGTGAACAATCCGGCCTTGTCCAGCGCGTCACGTATCTGCGGCTCCATTTTCTTCTTTGTCTCTATGACCTGCTCTTCACAGGATCGTACGGCTGCACGGCTTGCCTCTCTCGCGGTTGAATAGTTCCATCCCCAGCCGGACTGCCTCGCGGGATTGACAGCGACCGCAAAGGCGCGCCCGGCGCCGTTATTGCGTTGGGCGCTGCGAAAGTCGTCCTCGATATAAGCTGGTACCGCTGACGACGGCGCAGGCTCTGCCGGAGCAAGCGTGGCGTAGAGCGTGCACCGGGTTTCCGTCACCGCATTGCAGCGTGTATTCGCAACCGCCTTGGCGTCTTCCAAGGTGAAGTGCGCCACTGACCACGACCAACCGCTCCCGTTGCTTCGCACATACATTGCCCCGTAGCTCTCCGAGCTATCCTTGAACCTTGCAAAAGCAGCCTTTGCGTCACGCGTCAGCTGCACATTGCTGTGTCGTGTCACGACGCCAGGTCCAAGGACATCAAGCGTGGTCGCTTTCAATGCCGGGTCCGTTGCCGTCTCCGAACAAGCCGTCAGAAGAGCGAAGGCCACCGCGAAAAGGGAGGTGTTCAGCCTGCTCAAACCAACACGCTCCCCTTCGCGTCAATCACGCCTTGCGTCTCGGCCTCGCCCAGCAGCATCTCGTTGTGGGCCTTGCCCGAGGGAATCATCGGGAAGCAGTTCTCGTGTTTCTCCACCAGGCAGTCGAAGATCACCGGACCGTCGTGATTGATCATCTCCATGATCGCGTCATCCAGATCGTCGGGGTCCGAGCAGATGATCCCTTTGGCGCCAAAGGCTTCGGCCAGTTTGACGAAGTCGGGCAGGGCGTCGGACCAGCTGTGCGAATAGCGCTCCCCGTGCAAAAGCTCCTGCCACTGGCGCACCATGCCGAGCCGCTCGTTGTTCAGGATGAACTGTTTCACCGGCAGGCGGTATTGGACGGCGGTGCCCATTTCCTGCATGTTCATCAGCCAGGAGGCCTCGCCCGCGACGTTGATGACCAACGCGTCCGGGTGCGCAATTTGCACCCCGATCGAGGCGGGGAAACCATAGCCCATGGTGCCCAGTCCACCGGAGGTCATCCAGCGGTTGGGATCGTCGAACCCGAGGTATTGCGCGGCCCACATCTGGTGCTGACCCACCTCGGTGCAGATGTAGCGGTCATGTTTCTTGGTCAACTCTTCCAGTCGCACCAAAGCGTGCTGCGGTTTGATGGTCTTGCCCTTTTGCGTGAACTTGAGACAGTTGATTGCCCGCCATTCCCCGATCTTGCTCCACCATTTTCCGACCGCTTCGGCGTTTGTCTTGCGCCCGCGCGATTTCCAGACCTTGAGGATGTCTTCGAGCACATGGCCCACGTCGCCGACAATCGGAATATCGGTCTTGATGACCTTGTTGATCGACGAGGGGTCGATGTCGACATGCGCCTTTATGGACTTTGGGCTGAAGGCGTCCAGCCGTCCGGTGATCCGGTCGTCAAACCGCGCGCCGATGTTGATGAGCAGGTCACAATCATGCATGGCCATATTGGCTTCATAAAGCCCGTGCATGCCCAACATGCCGATCCATTTATCCCCTGACGCGGGATAGCAGCCCAGCCCCATCAGGGTCGAAGTGATCGGAAAGCCCGTCGCTTCAACCAGTTCACGCAAGAGCTGGCTGGCCGCCGGGCCGGAGTTTATCACCCCACCGCCAGTGTAGAAGATGGGCTTTTTGGCCTTTTCGATCGCGGCAACCAGTTCGGTGATCTCTTCCATATCGCCTTTCAGCTTGGGCTGGTAATGCGATGTGGAGGGTTTTGGCGGCGTATAGGTGCCCGTGGCGAACTGGACATCCTTGGGGATGTCCACCAGCACGGGGCCGGGGCGGCCACTGGTTGCCACGTGGAAGGCCTCGTGGAGGGTGCCGGACAAGCGGTCGGTTTCCTTGACCAGCCAGTTGTGTTTCGTGCAGGGGCGCGTGATGCCAACGGTATCAGCTTCCTGAAAGGCGTCGGAGCCGATCATGAAGGTCGGGACCTGTCCCGTCAGCACAACAATGGGGATCGAGTCCATCAGCGCATCGGTCAATCCGGTTACCGCGTTTGTGGCCCCGGGGCCGGAGGTGACGAGCACAACGCCGGGCTTGCCGGTCGCGCGTGCGTAGCCTTCGGCCGCATGGACGGCACCCTGTTCATGGCGCACCAGAATGTGCCGAATGGCGTTTTGCTGAAAGACCTCGTCATAAATCGGTAGCACGGCGCCGCCGGGGTAGCCAAAGACGGTGTCCACACCCTGATCGATCAAGGCCTGGACAATCATTTTCGCGCCGGACATTTGCCGTGTCATCTCATCTTCTCCGTTTCGGCCGCCATGGCCTTGTTACGTCTTGCGCATAAAAAAGCCCCCGGTTTGAAGCGGGGGCGCATGGGTCAGACTATGGTCTACCGTTACCGGCCCATGCGCTTCATTCCTACGATGACGACTAGGTCAGTCACTTGATCGCCTCTCCTATGCTGCGCGCGACATTATGGGCGTCGGGCAGGGGCGTCAACACCGAAAGGCGCAGAAATAATGTCACACAGCGAGAAAAATGCGCCATTTTCTTTCGTTGCCGGGCGGTGTCGCGAAACTTCTGTAATTCTGGTGCTGAAATCACCCTTCTGACAGGCCCCGCGCGGCGGATCATCATTGGCGCAGCGCCGGCAGTCCGATGCCGGTCGCCTCGAACCCGCCATCGGAGGCCAGAATCTGACCCGTCACGTAACTCGCCTTTTCCGAGCACAGAAAGGCAATACACTCCGCGATTTCCTGTTCCGACCCGTAGCGATTGAGCGGAATCGCGTCGTGATAGGCGTCGATGATCTCCTGGCTGTGGACGGCCATGGCAAGTTTCGTGCGCACCGGCCCGGGGCACACACAGTTGACGCGGATACCAAACTCGCCCAATTCGACCGCTTGCTGCTTGGTCAGGTGAATCACCGCGGCTTTGGATGTCCCATAGGCCACGCGCAAGGTCGATGCGCGCAGCCCCGAGATCGATGCGATGTTTACCACTGCGCCGCGCGTTTTCTTCAGGGTCGGAATGCATGCCTGTGTCACCAGAAACGCGCCATCGAGGTTGGTTTCCATCACGGTGCGCCAACGCCTGAAATCGGTCTCCTCGATGGGGCCGAAATCAGCAACGCCTGCGTTGTTGACGAGGGCGTCGATCTGCGCGCCGCCCTCCAAGGCCGACGCAAGCATCTCTTCAACCTGGTTAGGTTGCGAGATGTCAAAGGTCAGGGGCAGCATCCCGCTGAGAGGTTTCGCCGCCCGGTCCAGTTCCTCCCCATCCCGGTCGACCATGACAACCCGCCAGCCATGGTCCAGCATCAGCTTTGTCGTGGCCAGCCCGATACCGCGCGCAGCACCGGTGATGAGAGCTGTCTTCTGTGTCATTGAAGCCTCCGCATGAGGGGTCAGATGTTTACGCCGGTGCCCTGCAGAACCCCATGTTCCATCGCGTAACGTGTCAGGCCAGCGGTGCTGGAAATGCCCAGTTTGCGTTTGATGTTCTTGCGATGGGTTTCGACGGTCCGGACCGAGATGTCGAGGGCTAGGGCCACTTCCTTGTTGGATTTGCCCTGCGCCAGTTGCAGCAGGATTGTCTGCTCGCGGCCTGTGAGCGCTTCGCGTGTATCATCGTGTTTGGGTTCCAGAGAGCCGCTGGCCCCGGTACAGAGGTAACGCCGCCCCGCCATCACCGCGTCGATGGCCTCCTTGATCTCATCGGTGGGTACGTCCTTGAGGATATACCCCATGGCGCCATGACTTAAGGCGGAGGAGATATACTCGGCACTGTCATGCATCGACAGAACGAGGATACGCGTGCCCGGACGCCGCTCCAGCACGATCTCGGTTGCGGTCAGGCCACCCATGCCCGGCATGTTGAGATCCATCAGGATGACGTCGGGGTCATAGGTGTCAAGGTTGTCGATGGCCTCCTGCGCGGCGTTGCAGTTCCCCACGATGTGAAGGTCTTCATAGCTTTCGAGAATGGACTGGATGCCTTCGGCCACCATGGGGTGGTCGTCCACAATGAGGACCTTGATCGGGTCGGCGGCGTCTTTTGTCATGCCGGTTGGCTCCTTATCGAGGGTTCGTCCGGTTCGGGCGGGAGCAAATGCGACAGCGGCACCGAAACCTCTACCACGGTGCCGGTGCCGTTGCGGGGGCTGAAGACTCTGAAGCGCCCGTCCAACTGATCGACCCGCTCCTGCATGTTGCGCAGGCCCAGCCCCATGGAGGGTTGGTCATGTGCGTCCTGAAACCCTTGCCCGTCGTCTTCGATCCTCAATGTCGCTCCCTTGTGGTGCCCGCGCAGATCAACCTTGACCGTGGTGGCCTTGGCATGCCGTTCAACATTGGTCAGCGCTTCCTGCGCAATGCGGTAGAGGGCAATCTTTGCCTCCGGATCAAGCCGGTTGCGAAAGACAACGGTGGTGAAGTCGGTGCGGATGCCGGTCCGTTCGCTGAATTCCTCGGTCAGGTTCTTGATGGCCGGACCCAAACCCAGATCATCCAGCATCCCCGGCCTCAGGTCGCGGCTGATCCTGCGGACTTCCGCGATAGCGTCGCCGAGCGTTTCGATGCCCTTGCCAAGCGGGTCGGCGGCACTGGCGTCGCCACGGTCGAGCTTGCGCCGCGCGGTATCCAGCGCATAGCGGACCCCCACCAGAATCTGGCTGATGCCGTCATGCAACTCGCGGGCGACGCGTCCACGTTCCTCTTCCTGCGCATCCAGAACCCGCTGTGTCAGCCGTTTGAGCTTGGCATCCGCCAGCCTGCGTTCACGGATGTTGAGAAACATGCCGGTCAGAAAAACCGCCAGCAGGGCGGCTAGCGTAATGGCACCGATGTAGATGAAGGTGCGCTGCATCCGTGTCTCGACCTCCGCCCGGGCGGTTGCAACCGTGACCAGCACATCGTCGATGAACACGCCCGTGCCTACCGCCCACCGCCAGCTTGGAAAGCTCGTCACATAGGTTATCATCCGCGCCTCTTGCCCGGTGGAGGGTTTGGGCCAGAGATGGGTGAGGTAGCCGTCCCCCTGTCGCGCGATCTCAATGAGCCGGGCAACAACAGGGGTGCCTTCGCTGTCGGTCTCGTCCAGCCAGTTGCGGTTGATACGCTCGGTCTGGCGGGGGCTGACAAGGTTCTTGCCGTCATAGTCGTAGACAAAGAAAAACCCGTCCGTGCCATAGATCATCGCGGACAGGATCTGCGCCACCTGATTTTGCGCGTCCGTGTCATCAGGTGCTGCATTTCCGTAGATGAAATAAAAGCCGTTGCGGGCCTGGGTCACGTAATTGCGCAATTCGCGCTTCTTGGCCTCGATCAGCTGTGTTTCCAAGGCCCTGATCTCGCGCTCGGCCAGCGCACGGGACTGATGCGCCACCAACACGGCAATCGCCGCCACGGCGGCAATGAGGGGCACCGTGGCCAGCAATGAAAGCTTCTGCCCGTAGCTGGGGCGAAACAATGTCAAAACCCGCTTCATGGCTTTTTGGTACGTGCAAAACGCCGCAAAGCAAAGTCCAAGCGATGGGTTTGAGGGCGGGAAGGCCTGCAATCGCGCCGCGAAATTTCATCGAAAGCACGAAATTTGCAGGAATTACCCGGCAATCTACGCAGTATTAGGTATTCCCTTGTGCGTCTGAAGCGCTAACTTTCGGCTCACTTCAAGCGTATCGCGCGGGGTGACTCGTGCGGACGCTCAAAAACTTGGGAGGAGTATCTCATATGGATCGTCGTTCATTTCTGAAGACATCTGCACTCGGCGGCTCTGCCGCAGCAGCCACGACACTGGCTGCGCCAGCGATTGCGCAAGGCAACCGCACCCTGACAATGGTCACATCCTGGCCGCGTGGTTTTGCCGTGCTGGACGATGCCGCGACCTATTTCGAAGAAATGGTCAGCGCGATGTCGGATGGCCAGTTGACCATCGACAAGAAGGCACCGGGCGAACTCGTCGGCGCCTTCGAGGTGTTTGACGCCGTGTCCTCCGGGCAGGCCGACCTCTACCACTCCGCGGACTACTATTTTATCGGACAGCACCCGGGCTATGCCTATTTCACCGCCGTGCCGTTCGGCGGCACCGCGCAGGAGCTGACAAACTGGTATCACCACGGTGGCGGGCATGAGTTGCACACCGAACTGGGCGAAATCTTCAACCTCAAATCCTTCCTTGCGGGCAACTCCGGGTCGCAATCCGGTGGCTGGTTCCGCAACGAAATCAACTCGGCGGCCGACTTCAACGGCCTCAAGTTCCGGATGCCGGGACTTGGCGGCAAAGTGCTGGGCGAACTCGGTGCCTCGGTGCAGAACATCCCGGGCGGCGAGCTTTATCAGGCGCTCTCTTCCGGCGCGCTTGACGGCCTGGAATGGGTTGGCCCCTTCGCGGACGAACGGGCGGGCTTCCAGGAAGTTGCCAAGGTCTACTACACTGCGGGCTTCCACGAGCCGGGATCGGGTCTCGCCGCGGGCGTCAACCTTGATGTCTGGAATGACCTGAGCCCCGCGCATCAGGCGATCATCTCCAACGCCGCCATGGCGACCACGCACACCCAACTGGCCGAAACGCTCGCCAACAACGGTGCGGCGCTGGCACGCCTGCAATCACAGGGCGTCAAGACCCTGCAATTCCCCGATGATGTCTGGGATGCATTCGGTGCCGCGTCCAAGAAAGTCATGGACGAAAACATGAACGATGAGCTTTTCGCGAAAATCCGGACCTCTTTCGAGGACTCGCTGGCGCAAAGTTCCGACTGGCTGCTCAAGTCCGACGGCTACTATGTTGAGCAACGCAACCGCGTACTTGCCAAAGGTTAACCGTTTCTGGAAAGATAACAGGGGGCTGACACCACGTCGGCCCCTTGAATACATTCAACCCCGGGAAGACATCGGGGTGCTTGACGACAGTGGGTCCGACCCGCATGGACCAGCGAGGGGGAACAATGGAAGAAGACGTCGCCGCATCGGGTGGGCTAGGGGTCCTGATGGACGGGGTGATCTGGTTTGTCACCAACATCTTTATGTCCATTTACAACTTCTTTTACGCCATTTCCCATCCTTCGCTCTGGCTGGATTGGTCCGACAAGCAGGCGATCATGCGCTTTGTCTACTACGGTGGATCGGTCGAGTTCTTTTTTGTGGTCTTCACGGCCTTCCTGATCATGTTTGGCATCGGCATCTGGCGGCAGAACATCATGTGGGGATACGTCCGGGTGCTCGAAGGCTTCGCCAATACGGTGGGGCGTTTCTTTGCCTGGGCTGGCTTGCTGATGGTGTTGCAGCAGATCGTGATTGTCTTCATGCAGCGGATTTTCACCCGGCCTGACATCTCCATCGGCTTCGGGATCCCGCTTCAGTTCGACATCAGCTGGTTTGCCGAAGAGCTCAAGCTTTACAACGCCTTGGTGGTCTGTCTTTGCATGGCCTATACCTTTGTGCAGGGCGGGCACGTGCGGGTCGATCTGGTCTATTCCGCCGTGAAGTTCCGCACCAAGAAGGTCATCGACATGTTCGGCGCGTTGTTTTTCATGATGCCGGTTGCTGTCGTGATCTGGCTCTATGGCTGGTTCTTCCTGTGGCGTCACCTGATCGTGCCCAACCCGTCTGCATCCGATACGCTGGACCGGCTGCTGACCAAATCCCGGGCGCTGCGCTGGAATGTCGAGACCATCGGTTTCAGTCCAAACGGGTTCAACGGGTATTTCCTCTTCAAAATCCTTTTGTGCGCCTTCACCGCGATGGTGTTCCTGCAGGCGATGGCGATGTTCTTCCGCTCCTTCCAGGAGTGGCGGGAAGGTGAAGAGAGCGCCAACAAGTACCTCGACCGCGATACGCTGGGCGAGGGCGAAGAGGCCTACGAGGGAACGCACTGATCCGTGCACAGGAATAAATGCGGGCCCGAGGGCCACGCAAATAAGGGATAATGCCCATGTTTTTCGGTTTAGATGGCGTTGAAGTCGGACTTATCATCGTAGCAATCTGCCTTTTTGGCGGCATCCTGTCGGGGTTCCCGGTGGCCTTTGCCATCGCCGGGGCCGGGGTGATTTCCTTTGGGATCATTGCAGCACTGGACAGTGCGGGGCTGCTCATTCACCAGGCGATTGACACCAGCAGTCAGATCTATCGGGATCTGGTCAATTCGGGCGTCAAGGCCGATACGATATCAATCTTCCGATACCCGGACTTGCCGAGGATCGAAGAACCCGTCTTCCCCAAAGGCTGGGAAGTCGCATTGGACCGCAACGTGTCCTTTGTCGTCAACCGCATGAACGAGCGGGTCCTCGCAGGCCAGTCGATCGAGACATTGCTGGCGGTGTTGATGTTTGTTCTGATGGGCATCACGCTGGAGCGCTCCAAGATCGCGAATGACCTTCTGACCACCATGGCCCGCGTCTTTGGCCCGCTGCCGGGCGGCCTCGCGGTGTCCATCGTTGTGGTGGGGGCGTTCCTCGCGGCCTCCACCGGCATCGTTGGCGCAACCGTGGTGACAATGGGGCTGCTGGCGCTGCCCACGATGCTGCGCAACAACTACTCGCCAGAACTGTCCACCGGAGTCATTGCGGCCTCCGGCACATTGGGGCAGATCATTCCGCCCTCTATCGTGATCGTTTTGCTGGGCACCCTTGCGGGCGATCTCTATTCCGCCGCACAGGAACGGCGCGCGACGGTCGCGGGATGTACTGACGCGCTGACCTATCTGGGGGAGCCTGCGGTGCTCTCTGTCGGGACCCTGTTTCAGGCCGCGCTTTTGCCGGGGATCATGTTGGCGCTGCTCTATGCGCTTTATGCCTTTGGCTACGCGCTTCTCAACCCGGACAAGGCCCCGGCGGTCGAATTGGGCAGCACCAACGCCGAACCCATCACCCGCAATGAGGCTTTCACCTGGTTTCTGGGGGCGCCGGTCCTGCTGGTTGTGGGCACGATCCTGCTGGGCAACCTCGGAGTGATCGGCGGGCAGAGCACGGATGTCTCTCGCTTCTCTGACATTGGCGAGGGGGCATCCCTCAGAACCAACGTCAGCGAGCAATGCCAGGCCTCCATGATCGAGTTGCACGGGCAGGAAGCCTGGGACACGGCGGTGGCTCAACAGGCAGAGATTGACGCCGCCGGTGGCGTCCAGCAGTCGCAAGCGCTGACCGAAGAGGAACTGGCCGCAGCACTGCAAGCCAAGATTGATGCAGCGGCCCCTGTCGGCACAGGCCTTGCGATCATCCTCGTGATTACCGGGCTGTTCCTGACCACCGCGCAGGGCGTGTCGCCGTCGACCTCCCCAAAACCGCTGATTATCGGTGCCATCGGTGCTGTGGTCATTGTGATGCTGGATATCGTCGCCATCTCGCCCATGACGAGCCCCGGCACGATGGTTGTCATCCTTGCCATTCCCTTTGCGGCGCTCATGTACGGCGTGGTGCATGCCACCAAGATATGCGCCAGGAACGAGCTCATTCGCGTGGTCTTCCCGCCGCTTGTTCTGATTGTCGCTGTGCTGGGCTCGATCCTCGGGGGGATCACCAACCCGACCCCGGCCGCCGCACTTGGTGCTGGTGGGGCGATCATGCTTGCCGCCTATCGCAAGCTGAGAGATCAGGACAGAACGCCGAAGGTCATCATCTGGTCTACTCTCGCGATCATCGTCTGCATCCTCGTGGGCATCAACTTCGATCTGCGAATCAATACCGACGAGGTGGGATTTGAAAGCTGGTTTGCCTTCTTTGTCGCCTATGGTGCCTATCTCTACGCGATGTTCGGTTTGCTGTTTTCCTGCTGGATCCTGTTCACCTCCGGCGTGCTGAGCCCGGTGGTGCGCGAGACCGCCAAGGTCACGAGCATGGTCTTTACCATCCTGATCGGCTCCCAGCTTCTGAACCTCGTGGTGATTTCCTTCGGGGGCGAGCACTACATCCAGCAGTTCCTGAAGTCCTTCGACAATGAGTTCACGGTCTTCCTGATCGTCATGCTGGTTCTCTTTGTCCTTGGCTTCGTGCTCGACTTCCTTGAGATCATCTACATCGTGATCCCGATTGTGGGGCCGGTCATCTATGGCGGCACCTTCGACCCGAAATGGGTGACGATCATGATTGCGGTGAACCTGCAGACCTCCTTCCTGACGCCACCTTTCGGCTTTGCGCTCTTCTATCTGCGCGGCGTGGCCCCCAAGGAGGTGACGACCGGGCACATCTATCGCGGCATCATCCCGTTTGTGATCATCCAGGTGGTGGGGCTGGCGATCTTGTGGTCGTTCCCGGGTATCGTCACAATCATCCCGGACCTGATCCCGAACTAAGCATGGGGCAACGGGCGGGGGCGTTCCCGCCCGTCGTCACGGGGGGCACGGCGCAGGAAATGAAGTTGGCGAGGAGAGAGGTGTGGCCTCCGGACATACGATAGCTCCGAGCAAAACCACTGCTCTGCTGGCCTATATCCTCGACATGGGGACGGACAAGCCGCTGGACCGGGCAGTGCTGGAGGAACTGGTGAATGCGATTTGCATCAACGCGGAGGAGCGGGGGCGGTTGATCTCGGCGGTGACGCTGTCGCAAAGCCCGGAGATCCGCCCACAGGTGCTTGAGTTGCTGGGGAGACGGTTGCAGCGGCTCCGAGACGATCTCGAAGAAGCCACCGACCGGGACGAAATCATCGGGGTGTGGAGCCAGCGGGTCGCAGGAGGCGCTATTCTGGCCGGCGGAGGCACCGTCCTCGGCGGGTTGGCAACCGGTGGGGCTGCGGTGATTGCCTTGGCTCTACCGCTGGCTGCGGGTATCATGACGACGGTTGGCCGGAACAAATTGCGGCGGCGCGCGCGCGCTGCGCGGCGGCTATGTCAGGAAACCGAGAGGCTCATCGAGCTGCTGTCCTTATAGGGATGCGCGCGCCGGGGGTGTAATTTCCGACGTTCGGTGTTATATTGAATTTGAAGGAGAGGCTTATGTTTGAAGCTTTGACACAGGAAACACTGCTCACCGGCGCTATTCTGGGGGCCAGTGCATTGGCACTGGTTGGTGGCGTGTCGATGATGCTGTCGCCACGAAAAGCGCCCAGCCGGGTGGACGTGGAAGAAGCCGTACTCAAGGCCCCATACCACCGGCTGCACAATGTTTTGCCAAAGGGTCCGACCTGACCGGGCAGACCCGTCTACTTCAGGAATTTCACCTAATCATTTGAAAAGGCTTTATCTTGTTGGCCTTGTATCGGGTAGCTGGATATTCGCGACCTGTTCGGCAATCGGGTCCGTGGACAGCGGATGCGTGTCGGAGGAGAACGCTGCAGGGTCTTTCATCTTGACCCACTGACCCCCGCTATAGACCTCCAGCCCTGCGAACTTGGCCTTGTAGCCCATTTTCTGGCTGCCAGGCACCCAATACCCCAAATAGACATAAGGCAGACCCGCTTCGCGCGCGATTTCGATGTGATCGAGGATCATATAGGTGCCCAAAGACCGGCGCTGCATGTCGGGCGCGTAGAACGAATACACCATGCTCAGACCGTCTGAAAGCACGTCCGTCAGGCTCACCCCGATTAAATCGCCGCTGTCCTCGTTGGTATATTCGACCACACGGCTTCTGATCGGTGTCTCCTCGATCATCGCTGCAAACTCGAACACGTCCATGTCCGCCATGCCACCATCCGCGTGGCGGCTGTCGAGATAGGACCGGAACAACTCGTATTGCTCCTCGGACGCCCAGGGCGATTTTGCCCGGCGTATCAAGTCAGCGTTGCGACCCGCAGCACGCTTTTGGCTGCGCGAGGGTTTGAAGGCCGCCACATCGATCCGTGCGGACAAACAGGCAGAACACTCCGCGCAAGAGGGGCGGTAGAGTACGTTCTGGGAACGACGAAACCCCTGCTGAGACAGGCTGTCGTTCAACCGATCCGCATTCTCGCCCTGCAGCGCGGTAAAGAGCTTCCGCTCCATCCGGCCTTCCAGATAGGGGCAGGGCTGCGGCGCGGTCACATAGAACTGTGGCGCTATTGGCAGGGTATGGCGCATGTCTCTCCCGCGGTTTCCTTTGTCAGACGATAACAAAGACAGCGGCGATAAAGCAAGCAACCAAAAGGTTAACGGAGCAGGGCGCGCCGGTTAATCATGACCGTCCCCAGCACCTGATCGGACAGGCCCTGTCCGCGTTCGGTTGCCGCCATCATCACTATGGAAATCAACTGGAAAATCGGGACGGCCCAGCTCAGCGTATATCCAAGCGTATGGGCAAAGGCGCTGGCAGCATCCATCTGATCGCCGTTGGATTGACGTAGTTCGATGGCGAAAAGCCGCATCCCCCAGGTGCCGGAGGCATTCGCAATTGTCACGACCCTGTAGGCAAAGCCCACGATCAAAAACAGAAGCGGAAAGAAGAAGATCCCCGTGAAGGCCGTAAAGGGCAATATCACGATACAGGCGAGCAGCGTAATCAGAGCATCCACCCCCCAGGCCAGCAGCCGTTTCAAGGGCACGTCCTTGTAGAAATCCGGTTGGGCGTGGGGGTCGGGGATCGCAGACATTTTGGTACCTTTTGAACAGAATGCGGCTCCCGGGGGTGTCCCGGAAACCGTCAGGGGTCAGTCAGAGGATCAGGCCTCTGGGGCGCGCTCTTCGGCCTTCTTGGCGCGTTCTTCCATGAACTGGTCGAACTCAGCCTTGTCTTTAGCGTCCCGCAGGCGCTCAAGGAAGGCCTCAAATTTGTCCTGCTCCTCTTCGAGACGGCGCAGGGTATCGGCCTTGTAGGCATCAAATGCGCTGTTGCCGGTTGACCGCATCGCGGTCGAGGTGGTGCGCCATGTGGAGGCGCTTTTGCGGCAGGAAGAAGAGAACATGCGTTTGCTCCAGATCATATAGGCCAAAAGGGCGAGACCAACCGGCCAGAAGAAAATAAAGCCGAGGACCATTGCGGCGATCCAGGCACCTTTGCCCTTGTTGTCCAGCCAGTTTTCTGTCCGTGCGAACCATCCGGGCTGGGCGGCGACGGGATCGGTTTGCGTGAGGGTGGTCATATAAGTACCTTTCAATGTCTGTTTGCGAAGCCGGTGTCTTACCCGGATGTGAATGCTTTTCACATTGAATAGATTGGCATGGAAACTGGATTGCGCAAGGGTAAATGTGAATGTTCTTTACATTATTTTTTAAATCCGTTTGAAAACAGTACTCTAATAGAATTGAATCCGGTGATTGAAGCTCGCTTTGTGGTGCCATCACACGGAAACTGGCCCACGCGAACAGATGGATGATTGACCTCCGGGGTTCCTGAGGCGAAACCTTGGTTCATGAAACTGTCTGATGCCATCACACGTGTGCCACGCCCCTTCGATGCTGAAAAAGGGCGCGAAGTTGCAGCGAAAATCGGTGACGTTTCGCCGGAGGTACTGGAGCTTTGCGCGGGAACTGCCGGATGCAGTCCCTATCTTGCGTCACTGATGGAGAAGGAAGCTGCTTGGATCGCGCAGGCGGTTACGGACTGTGACGGGGTATTACAAGCCGAGATCGAAGCGGCCCGCGGCCATGGCCCGGATGGTCTTGCAGATGGGCTGCGGCGTGGCAAGCGGCGGATCGCGCTGATGGCAGCACTCTGTGATCTGGCGGGCGCTTGGCCCTTGGCAAAGGTCACGGGTGTCTTGAGCGATTTTGCGGGTGCGGCCTGCGACGCGGCCCTGCGTGCCGCCGTGCTGCAACAGATCCGGCGCGGGAAACTGCCGGGCATGGTCGAGGAGGACGCTGAGACGGCTGCGGGCATGGTGGTGCTGGCGATGGGAAAGATGGGCGCGGGGGAGCTCAACTATTCCTCGGACATCGACCTCATCTGTCTCTTTGACGAGACGCGCTTTGACGGGACGGAGTATCAGGAGGCCCGCGCGGCCTTTGCGCGGGCCACGCGAGCGATGAGCGCCACGCTCAGCGAGATCACCTCCAACGGGTATGTCTTTCGAACCGATCTACGCCTGCGCCCGGACCCATCGGTTACGCCCGTGTGCATCGCCATGGAAGCGGCAGAGCAATACTACGAAAGCCTCGGCCGCACATGGGAGCGGGCGGCCTATATCAAGGCGCGGCCCGCGGCGGGGGACATCGCGGCAGGCGAGCGGTTTCTGGAGGCCCTGTGGCCCTTCGTCTGGCGCAGGCACCTTGATTTCGCGGCGATTCAGGATGCCCATGACATGCGCCTTGCGATCCGTGAGCATAAGGGCCTTGGGGGTCCGATCACCCTGAAGGGCCACAATATGAAGCTGGGGCGGGGCGGGATTCGCGAGATCGAGTTCTTTACCCAGACCCGCCAGCTGATCGCAGGCGGCCGTGATCCGGAGCTCAGATGCCGGGGCACGGTGCCGGGTCTGCGGGTTCTGGCCCAGAAAGGTTGGATCGACGCCCCCGTTGCCGCATCGCTTGAAGAGCATTACGTGGCGCACCGGACGGTGGAGCACCGGTTACAGATGGTTCAGGACGCGCAGACGCACAACCTGCCGCGCTCTGACGAGGGGTTTGCCCGTTTGGCCGCGATGATGGATCGGGACGTTCCCGACCTGAAGGATGACATTCGCGCGCGCCTCGAAGCGGTCCACGAAATGACCGAAGGGTTCTTTGCGCCAGGCAAGCCTGCACCCGAACAGAAGGTGCTGGAACTGGACAAATCCGTTCTGGATCGGTGGATCAGCTATCCCGCCTTGCGCAGTGCGCGCAGTCGGCAGATCTTTGAACGGGTCAAGCCTGATCTGCTGTCGCGTCTGGCGGATGCGGCACGCCCGCAGGAGGCGCTGGTGGCCTTTGACGGGTTCCTGTCGGGCCTGCCCGCAGGGGTGCAGCTTTTCTCGCTGCTGGATGCAAACCCTCAGCTTACGGATCTGATTATCGACATTACCGGAACCTCTCCGGCGCTTGCGCAATATCTCTCCCGTAACGCCGGGGTTTTTGACGCGGTGATTGGCGGGGCCTTCTTTACCGAATGGCCGGGCCGGGCCGGGCTGGAGGAGATCCTGCAGCCGGTGCTTGCCGCCGAGGCGGACTACGAACGTCAATTGGATGCGGCGCGGCGTTGGCACAAGGAATGGCATTTCCGGATCGGTGTGCACCTGTTGCGGGGGCTGATTTCCGCGCAGGAGGCAAATGAGCAATATACCGATCTGGCACGGGCGGTTCTGTCGGGGCTTTATCCAAAGGTCGTCGACGAATTTGCCGGCAAGCATGGCCCGCCGCCGGGGCGCGGTGCAATAGTTCTCGGCCTGGGCTCGCTGGGGGCAGGCACATTGAGCGCGGGCTCCGATCTGGATCTTATCATCATCTACGATCCGCTGGATGCGGAAAGCTCGGATGGAAAGAAACCCCTTTTGACAAGGCCTTATTACGCGAGGTTCACGCAGGCACTCATCACCGCTGTCACAGCGCCCATGCCACAGGGGCGGCTCTTTGAGGTGGATATGCGGTTGCGCCCCTCGGGCAATCAGGGGCCGGTCGCGACCAGTTGGCCATCCTTCCAATCCTACCAGCGCGAGCAGGCCTGGATGTGGGAGCATCTGGCGCTGACCCGCGCTGTGGTCGTGGCAGGGCCGCAGGCTTTGGCGCGCGATGTCGGGGCGTTTCAGGTCTCCCTGCTGAGCGCGCCCCGCGCGCCGGAGGACGTAGCACGGGAGGTCATCCGGATGCGCGGCCGCATCCGGGAGGCCAAATCGCCCGAAGGCTTGTGGGATGTAAAAATCGGGCCCGGCCGTT
This sequence comes from Pseudomonadota bacterium, assembly GCA_039196345.1. Taxonomy (GTDB): domain Bacteria; phylum Pseudomonadota; class Alphaproteobacteria; order Rhodobacterales; family Rhodobacteraceae; genus Roseobacter. Next base: position 19,447 of record JBCCUU010000005.1, read on the forward strand.
TGCAGGAAATCGAATTGATGGCGCAGGCGGGGGCCATGCTTGCGGGCCATCCGGGCGCAAGTGTTGCCGAGGGCTTGGCGGGTGCGGCGGAAAAGGGTTTGATTGCGTCGGAGGCGGCAGAACAGCTTTCACAGGCAGCAACCCTGATGAGCACGGTCCACACGGCGGTCAGGCTTCTGTCCGACAAAACGCTCGAAAGCGAGGCCTTGGGTCTCGCGGCGCAGGGCTTTCTCTTGCGGACCACGGGCTTTGAAAAACTTGCGGATCTTGAGGCCGCGTTGATGGAAAGCTTTACGCGGGCCGAAGGCATCCTTGCAGCGGCGCTCACACCCTTTGAAAACGACGAGGGCGCAGAATGAAGGGTGATACGAATGATCCCAAGGGGTTGATCTATGAAGCCTACCGCATTGAAGGTATTGAAAAATCCGAATGCCGGAGCATCTTCCTCGATTGGGCGTTGAGCCTGCCGATGGAGCGGGACACCCGCCGCGCCTTGAAGGACCTGATCTCGGAATACACTGCGCGCCACCCCGACCACCCCATGAACGACGTGATGAAGGAAGGTTTGACCGGGCTTGCGGCCCCGCGCCGCAGGGGCGGCTGGCGATCAAGGGTTCGAAACTGACCTGCGCGCGGGCATGATGGTTTATGGCCTTTTCCTGAGTGCCGCATCGGAGTAGAGCAGGGCGCATGACCACACCCCATTCCGACCCCGCAGGCGGACTGCCTGTTGTCAGGCTCAAACCCAAGGCCAATGCCCGCGCCATACGGCATGGGTTTCCCTGGGTCTTTGCCAATGAACTCGTCACCGACCGGCGCACGAAATCCCGCGCGCCCGGCAGTCTGGCGGTGCTTGAGGACAGCGCGCGGCGGCCTCTTGGGATCGTCGCGCTGAACCCCGGGTCCAAGATCATTTGCCGCATGCTGGATCGTGACCCGGAGGCAAGGATCGATACTGCGTGGTTCACACACCGTCTTTCAAAAGCGCTGATGTCCCGTGCGCGTCTGTTTGATGCGCCGTTCTATCGGTTGGTGCACGCCGAAGCCGATGGCCTGCCGGGCATCATCATTGATCGGTTCGGCGAAACAGCGGTGATCCAGCCCAATGCGGCCTGGGCGGAGGCGCATGTGGCACCGCTCACCGATGCCTTGGTGGCGGTCACGAGCGTCAAAACCGTGTTGAAGAACGCCTCCGGGCGCACCCGCAGCCTCGAAGGCCTCGATTCAGAGAACGCGGTCTTGCGGGGGGATGCGCCATCCGGGCCGGTTCCCGTGCCGATGAATGGCACAACCTATATGGCCGATCTGACGGGGGGCCAAAAAACCGGGCTGTTTTTTGACCAGAGGCCCAATCATGCTTTCGCCGCCAGCATCGCCAGAGGCGCGCGGGTTCTTGACGTGTTCTCCCATGTGGGCGGCTTTTCCCTCGCGGCGCTGGCCCATGGGGCGGCATCGGCGCTGGCGGTGGATTCCTCCACGCCCGCCCTTGGTCTGGCCTCCCGGGGTGCGGAGGCATCAGAAGTGGCGGATCGGTTTGAGACACGGCGGGGGGATGCTTTTGATGTGCTGGCCGCATTGGCCAGCGAAGGCGCGAAATTTGATCTGGTCGTCTGCGACCCGCCCGCCTTTGCGCCCTCCAAACAGGCGCTGGACTCAGGGCTGCGCGCCTATGAGCGGATCGCGCGTCTGGCCGCGCCCTTGGTGGCTGAAAACGGTGTGCTTGGGTTATGCTCCTGCTCTCACGCCGCAGACCTGACCGCGTTTCGTGGGGCCAGTGTCCGTGGCATCGGCCGGGCCGGGCGCAGCGCCGCGCTGATCTACACCGGGTTTGCCGGGCCCGATCATCCGCAACTGCCGCAATTGGCGGAAAGCGGTTATCTGAAATCAGTATTCTTCCAATTGTGAAGGTGTTGATCGACACCTGCGTGCTCTACCCGACGGTGATGCGCGAAATGATCCTCGGCGTGGCGCGTCGCGGGGCGTTTGCGCCGTTCTGGTCCCCACGGATCCTTGAGGAGTGGGCGCGGGCAGCGCGCAAACTGGGGCCTGAGGGAGAAATGCAGGCAAGGTCAGAGATTGCGCTGGTCAGGGCCGCGTTCCCCCTCGCCGAAACAACCGTGCCAGAGGGGGCGTTTTCTCAGCTGTGGTTGCCGGACGAGAACGATATCCATGTGCTGGCAGCTGCAATCGCTGCATCAGCTGACGCCATCATGACACTGAATGCAAAGGATTTTCCACGCCATACGCTCGCGGAGGAAAGTCTGAAGCGTGTCGATCCGGACGGGTTCCTTTATGATCTGTGGCTGCAGGACCCGCAGGTGGTCGAAGAGACCGCCGCCGAGGTTCTTGCGCAGGCCAGAACCTTGTCTGGCGAGCCATGGGAGATGCGCCCGCTGCTCAAGAAAGCCCGCTTGCCCCGATGTGCCAAGGCACTGGCTTAGGTTTGCGGTAAGCTCTCCCACTTCGCCTGAAGCTTTTGCAACGCCTTGATGCGGTCTTCGGTCTTGGGATGGCTGAGCAGCCAGGCCGGTGCGGCACCACCACGGGCTGTGGTGAGTTTTTCAAGCTTCTCGAACATGCTGATCTGCGGGGCCACCCCGATCCCCGCCTTGGTCAGCAGGGCCGCCGCATAGGCATCCGCCTCGTATTCGTCATTGCGCGACAGGCGCGCGGCCACAAGGGACGTCAACGCGCCCGCGATCAGCGGACCCACGCCGGGAACAAAGCGTCCGATCACCATGGCCAGCGCCGTCCGCAAGGCGTTTTGACCGGAGAAGTCAATCATCCGCCTGCGGGAATGGCCCAGGGCCACATGGCCCAACTCATGCGCGATCACGCTGGCCATTTCATCCGCGGTCACTTCACCGGCGCGGAATTTGTCGTAGAACCCGCGCGTGATGAAGATGCGCCCATCGGGGGCGGCAAGGCCGTTGACCGGGTCAATTTCGTAGATATGAACCTTGATGCAGTCGACTTCGAGCGCTGCCGCCATGCGGTCGCTCATGACCTTGAGCATGGGGTCCGCCAGTTCGGTGGACTGATTGTCCAGCGCCTTGGCGGTGCGCCAGGCGGAAAAGCGATACATGACCAGACCGTACATGATCGCCAGCAGGATGGGCGTCAGCTTTAACATAGGCCCTGATATGGGGTTGATTTTGCCGCGCGGCAAGCATCGGGCGCATACGGGCCCCAGATTTTGGCGCGCAGCCAGGGTCTTTGGTCAGCGACCAAGCGTCTTCATGCCCCGCGAAAGCCCGTCCAGCGTCATCGGCACCATCGTGTCCTCGCCCATGATCTCCTGTATCATCGAGATCGACTGGGTGTAGCGCCAGTATTTTTCGGGCACCGGATTGATCCAGAGCACAGCGGGCCATTGATCGCGCGCCCGTGTCAGCCAGGTCGCACCGCTTTCTTCGTTCCAATGTTCATTGGCACCGCCCGGATAGGCGATCTCGTAAGGCGACATCGAGGCATCTCCAACGAAGATGCATTTGTAGTCGCTCCCATAGGTGCGCAACACCTCATGGGTTGGAATCTGCGCATCCCAACGGCGTCGGTTATCGCGCCAGACCCCTTCGTAGAGACAGTTGTGGAAGTAGTAGTATTCGAGGTGTTTGAACTCAGCCCGCGCGGCGGAAAAGAGTTCCTCTACCAGTTTGATGTAAGGATCCATCGAGCCGCCAACATCCAGAAACAGCAGCACCTTGACCGCGTTGCGGCGTTCCGGTCGGGTCTTCACGTCGAGATACCCATGCTCGGCGGTGGCGCGGATCGTGCTGTTGAGGTCAAGCTCCTCGTTTGCACCGTCACGCGCCCATCGGCGCAACCGCTTCAGGGCGACCTTGATGTTGCGGGTGCCTATTTCCACGGTGTCGTCAAGGTTGCGGAATTCGCGTTTGTCCCAGACCTTCACCGCCCGTTGATGGCGCGACCCGTCCTGACCGATGCGGACGCCTTCGGGGTTGTAGCCATAGGCCCCAAAGGGCGAGGTGCCAGCGGTGCCGATCCACTTGTTGCCGCCCTGATGGCGGCCTTTTTGCTCTTCCAGGCGTTTCTTGAGGGTCTCCATCAGTTTATCAAAACCGCCCAGGGCCTCTATCTCAGCCCGCTCTTCCGGGGAGAGGTGCTTTTCGGCCATCTTTTCCAGCCATTCACGCGGGATATCGACAGCTTCAAGCACCTGCTCGGAAGATATGTTTTCCAACCCTGAAAAGGCCGCCGCAAAGGCGCGGTCGAATTTGTCGATGTTGCGTTCGTCTTTCACGAGCGTCAGGCGCGCAAGGTAGTAGAATGCTTCGATGTCGTAGGTCGCAAGCCCCGCCCGCATCGCCTCCAGAAAAGACAGAAATTCCCGCAGGGAGACAGGAACGCCGTTCTTGCGAAGAGCCTCGAAGAAGGGGAGGAACATGCAAAGACCTCGGTCAGATCAGGGTACGGTCCAGAATAACCGCCACAACCATGCTGACAACGGTAAAGGCCATCGCATAGCCGGCGGCATATTGCGCGATGTCGAGGCGATTGCCCTTGCGCCGCCGCGCGGTCAGCCCCCCGATGATGGCACCGGCAAGTGCACTCAGCAATATGAACATCCAACCTCACCTTCTTCTCGTTGATCGTAACCTAGTGCGGGCGGGGGCCTCAGACAGGGGGTGCGCTTTGGTTCAATGCTGAAATCTCGCGCAGTTTTGACTCAACGGCCCAGTCCGCGCCAAACCCGTAACGGGCCCATCCCAGACTGTCCAGCCGCTCCGCGTTGGCTTTGGTGATCTTTCCCTCGGTCTCAAGGGCTTGCGCGTTCAGAAGCTGAAGCGTTGCCAGCAGGGCGGCGTTCTGCGCCTCCCGGGCATGCGGTATCTGCGGGGCGACGATGGCGCGGGCGCGTGCCGGGTCCCCCGCGGTCAGAGCATAGGCCGCCAGTTGGGTGGCGACAAAGGCCCGGTGCAACCGGGTCGCGCGGGAGCGGCCATAGACCGCATCGGCCTGTTGAAACTGCTGGTGTGCCGCGCGGGCGTCCGTGGCCTGCAGCGCACGCCCCAGGGCATAATGCGCAAACCCGAGCCTGCTGTCCTGCCAGTTTTCCGTTCGGGCGATGGTCAGTGCGTCTTTTGCAGCCGCACGGCGGGCTGCTGCACTCGCACCGGGGCCAAGCGCCTCCTGGATCGCCTCGATATAGGCTTGCGGTGTGGGCGATGGGGGTGGTGCTGCGCCAAATTCACCACCTGGATTGAGACGCCTCAGAATGGATGGCAGCACCTCGGACACCTCGTCCCGACGCATGCCCGACCTCAGTTCCGGCGCGTAGGTTGCCCGCAGGACGAGCATGTCAAACCGCGTCAGAACGGTGTGAACATTGTCGTCGTTGAAGACGGAATTGGGCAGCTTGTAGAGATCGTTAAGGGGTCCAAGCGCCTGCGCCAGTTCCTCATGCAGACAATCGCGAATTTCCTGCGGGCTGACATCGCGGGGGATCACGATGGCCAGTTGCTCGCGGGTCGTAAGCGTGGCCCAGTCGGTACGCGGAGACCGGCGCGCCTGTTTGAATTCCCTGAGCGACGATACATTCGGGGCGACAAAACAGATCGCTTGAGGCAGCACGCGGTGGATCTCGTCAAGCGATACCATCTCGATCGTGATGTTGGCGCTGCTTTGGTCCGTCAGCGCGATGCTGATCCCGGCTTCCTTTTGCAGACGCCCGAGCAGTGCGCGCAGATCGGGCATCAATGTGGCAGGCGCGACCCCTGTCACGCGCAGCGAAATGGGCTCCTCGAACCGCGTCATCACGGGCAGGGGCCGTCCGCTTTCCAACTGAAAGGACAAGTCCAGAAAATCCCGCACCAGCGCCCGGTTCGACACCGGCGGGGCAGCAGGTACTCGCGCGGCAAAGGTCTTCATCGGCGGCAGGGTCGTCTCTGCGATCATGGTGCGGGACGCGGTGTTGCTCCCGGACATCGGCACGCAGGCGTTGAGCACCATCGCGAGGGGCAACAGGAACCGGCGCATCAGGACCGACTGTACTTGATAAACGGTGTCTTGACGCCAATGCGGTCGTAAAGCTTGCGCGCTTCGGTGTTGAAGTCCTGCGTCAACCAATAAACAGATGGCACCCCCGCAGCATCTGCCTGCGCGTAGACGGCTTCGATCAGCGCGCGCCCGACACCCTTTCCGCGCACGGATGGGTCGGCGTAAAGATCCTGAAGATAACAGGTGTTTTCCACCGACCACCCATGGCGATGAAAGAGGTAATGGGTTAACCCGACGGGTTTACCTTCAACTTCGGCCAACAAGCCATTGTAATCCCGGGGGTCAACCCCGATCAGACGCTCAAAATAGATGTCGTGGATTTCCTGCGGTCTGCTGGTCTCATAGAAGGCCAGATAGGCCTTCCAAAGCCTTGACCATTCCGGTTTGTCTGACGCGCGCAATGGGCGCACAACGACGGACCCTGCCTGTGACATGTTGTTTGCCTGCTCATCATCTGCCTCTTGCCCGGAGTCTTGTCGCCCCGGGTCAAGAACAGGTTAACAGCAAAACCCGAAAATCCAGAACAGGTTATTGCTGGGGTTGCACAATTTACCTGCCACCACGTGCCATAAATGCCAGTCGCTCGAACAGATGCACATCCTGTTCGTTCTTGAGTAAGGCACCGTGAAGTTTTGGCAGTGCGCTGTTTCCGGTTGCCTTGAGGTCTTCGGCGGTCATGTCTTCGGCCAACAGCAGTTTCAGCCAGTCGAGCACTTCTGAGGTGGAGGGTTTCTTCTTCAACCCGGCCTGTTCACGTATCTCGAAAAACTGTGTCAGCGCGGTGGTGAGCAGGTTTTCCTTGATGCCGGGGTGATGCACCTCGACAATCCGGCGCAGCGTCTCGATATCCGGAAACTGGATATAGTGGAAAAAGCAACGGCGCAGGAAGGCGTCGGGCAGTTCCTTTTCGTTGTTGGAGGTGATGATGACGATGGGCCGGTGCTTGGCAACGATGGTTTCCCCGGTCTCGTAGACGAAGAACTCCATCTTATCGAGTTCCTGCAGGAGGTCGTTGGGAAACTCGATGTCGGCCTTGTCGATTTCGTCGATGAGAAGAACGACCTTTTCATCCGCTTCAAAGGCCTGCCACAGCTTTCCCTTGCGGATGTAGTTTCGCACGTCGTGCACACGTTCGTCGCCCAACTGGCTGTCGCGCAGGCGGCTCACCGCATCGTACTCGTAGAGGCCCTGCTGCGCGCGCGTGGTCGATTTGATGTTCCATTCGATCATGGGCAGACCGAGCGATTGACTGACCTGGCGCGCAAGCTCGGTCTTGCCGGTGCCGGGCTCGCCCTTGACCAGAAGCGGGCGTTCGAGGGTCACCGCTGCATTCACCGCGATGGTCAGGTCGTCCGTCGCCACATACTCGGCGGTCCCTTGGAATTTCATGCGTTTGTCAACCCTCTAGAGCACTGGTTCATAGCCCTTTTAGGCAGAAAACAACCCAATTGTGTAGTGACAATTCTCAGGCTGTGCGGTAGACGCTGCCCCATAGGCTACACCGCCAGGGGATCAGTAACGCATGACACATGTAAGTGGCGTGGAGGGGAAGCAAATGAAACAGGAGTCTTTTCTGCCGGACGATTATCGGCCCGCTGAAGACGAACCATTCATGAATGAACGTCAGCTGGAGTATTTCCGTCGCAAGTTGTTAAACTGGCGCGCGGATCTTCTGGCTGACAGCAAGGACACCATCGAAGGGTTGCAGGATGGCACCCGGAATATCCCGGATGTGGCGGATCGCGCATCGGAAGAGACGGACCGCGCACTTGAACTGCGCACCCGTGATCGCCAGCGCAAACTCGTCAGCAAGATCGACAGCGCGCTGCGTCGCATCGAGGAAGGTGAGTTCGGATACTGTTCCGTCACGGGAGAGCCGATTTCGCTCAAGCGGCTCGATGCACGCCCCATCGCGACCATGAGCCTCGAAGCGCAAGAGCGTCACGAGCGTCGTGAAAAGGTCCACCGGGACGACTGACCTCTCCCGCATGAATTGTTGATGAATGATGGGCGTCGCGGCCAGGGTTGCGGCGTCCTTTCTTTTTGGCTTTCTTATTGGAAAGAACGGACATGATGAGAACCGCGTTGGTCATCGGGGGTGGTATCGGGGGGCTGGCGGCCGCGCTGGCGCTCGCGCGGCGCGGACTGTCCGTCAGGCTGATGGAACAGGCAGCGGAGATTTCGGAAGTTGGCGCGGGGCTCCAGATCAGCCCCAACGGGCTTGTCGTGCTCCGGGCGCTTGGTGTTGAGCAGGCATTGGACAAAGGGGGTGCCGTTCAGGCGGAGGCGGTCGTTCTGGAGGACTACGCCGCCGGAAAACAGGTGGCGCGGCTGGATTTGGGGCGGCTCAAGGACCGCCGGTATCTGTTTGTGCACCGGGCGGATCTAATCGCTGCGCTGCTGATGGCCGCGCAGGACGCCGGGATTTCCATCGCCTTGGGGCGCAAGGCAATTGCCCTCTCGCCCGGAGAATGCAGCGAGGTCGTTTTCGAGGATGGCACATGCGAGAGCGCCGACGTTGTGGTCTGTGCCGACGGCCTGCATTCCGTCGGGCGCGGCGCGATCAACGGCGCAACGCAGGCGCAATTCACCGGGCAGGTGGCCTGGCGCGCGACGGTTCCGGTGGCGCAAGCCGCGGCGGTGGCGACGGTGACCATGGGGCCGGGACGCCACATCGTGAGCTATCCGTTGCGCGGCGGCGCGCTGATGAATGTGGTGGCCGTGGAGGAACGCGATCAATGGTCCGAAGAGGGGTGGCAGCATGAGGGATCGCCCGAGACGCTTCGTCGGGTTTTCGCGGATTTTGGCGGGCCGGTTTCGGACGTTCTGAAGCGGATTGATCAGGTCTATCTGTGGGGTCTCTTTCGTCATCCGGTTGCGGAGACATGGGTCAAGGGAAACGCGGTGTTGCTGGGCGACGCGGCGCATCCAACGCTGCCGTTTCTGGCGCAGGGCGCCAATATGGCGCTGGAGGACGCCTGGGCGCTGGCATCGGTTGTGAAGGGTCCGGGGCCGCTGACCCGCTACGAAGCCGTGCGGAAGGACCGCGCCAAACGGATCGTCGACACGGCCTCCCGCAACGCGTGGAAATACCATCTGCCGCATGGTCCGCTGCGCCTGGCTGCGCATCGGGCATTGGCACTGGGAAGCCGGGTCGCCCCGGGACATATGATGGGCCAATTCGATTGGCTCTATACCTACGATATCACGCGGGAGATGCCCCAGACGTGATCCAGCGGCGCGCGGATAAATCCGCGCATGACAGGCTTTGATCCGGGCAAGCCCGGATGCAGGGCGGCACCCGCTGGCTTCAAATTGCCCGTTGCAACATGCCAAAAAGGTCGCGTGGATCATCGGGATCTGCCAGCAGGTCGAGCGGGTGATAGAGGTTCGTGCCCTCAATCCTGTCGCGCACGTACCGCAGGGCGCTGAAATCCTCGATGGCGAAGCCGACGGAGTCAAAGAGTGTGATCTGTTTCTCAGACGTTCTGCCGGGAGCCTTGCCCGTGAGCACCTGCCAGATTTCCGTAACCTTGTGATCGCCCGGGAGCTGCTGGATTTCGCCTTCAATGCGGGTCTGTTCGGGAAATTCCACAAAGATGTCCGAGCGGTGCAGGATGGCCGGGGCGAGTTCCGTTTTGCCGGGGCAATCGCCGCCGATGGCGTTGATGTGCACACCAGCCCCCACCATGTTGTCGGTGAGGATCGTGGCGTATTGCTTGTCAGCGGTGCAGGTGGTGATGATCTGTGCGCCCAAGATCGCTTCTTCCGCGGTATCGCAAGGCACGACCCGCAGACCCTGACCCTTCAGATTCGCCATGCATTTCTGCGTGGCGGCCGGGTCAGTGTCATAAAGGCGTACTTCCTCGATGCCGCAAACGGCTTTCATCGCGAGGCTCTGAAACTCTGACTGCGCGCCGTTACCGATCATCGCCATGGTTTTGGCGTCTTTCGGGGCGAGCAGCCCGGCAACGAGCGCCGAGGTGGCCGCGGTGCGCATGGCGGTGAGCATCGTCATTTCCGACAGCAGGACAGGGTAGCCGCTGCCCACATCCGCCAGAAGACCAAAGGCGGTGACGGTTTGCAGGCCTTCTGCGGTGTTCTTTGGGTGGCCATTCACGTATTTGAAGCCGTAGACCTCTCCATCAGATGTCGGCATCAATTCGATCACCCCTTCTTCGGAGTGGCTGGCGACGCGCGGCGTTTTATCAAAAAGTTGCCAGCGTTTGAAATCCGCCTCGATGTACTCGGCCAGTTCCGCCAGCATCCGTTCGGTCCCGATGTGATGGATCAGCTGCATCATGTGATCGACAGAGACAAAGGGGACAAGTGCCTTGTCAGAGGGGGTGAGTTTCGTCATCGGTCGGTCCTCTCAATATGCACGGGTGGGGCGATCAAAGACACGCCGCCCCATGGCGGAGGCGGCCAGATCGACCATCACTTGCGCTGTGCGTCCACGTTCGTCGAGAAAGGGGTTGAGTTCGACAAGGTCGAGGGAGGTCATCAACCCGCTGTCATGCAGCATTTCCATGACAAGGTGGCCCTCCCGTATGGTCGCGCCCCCGGGGACAGTTGTGCCCACAGCGGGTGCAATAGCCGGATCCAGGAAATCCACATCCAGCGAGACATGCAGCATGCCGTCTGCAGCCGCCACCCGGTCGAGGAAATGGGCGAGCGGCTTTGCAATGCCGGTCTCGTCAATCTCACGCATGTCCACCCGCTGAATGGCGGTTGTCTGGAGGGCGGCGCGCTCTGCCGCATCGACCGATCGCAAGCCGATGATGGCCACGTTTTCCTGTGGCAGGGGCGAGGCTATTTCCGGGAATCCGTCAAATACGGCGCGTCCCGTCACATACCCCAGCGGGGTGCCGTGCAGGTTGCCACTGTCGGTGGTTTCGAGCGTGTGAAAGTCGCTATGCGCGTCGAGCCAGAGCACAAAGAGCGGTCGCGCCACGGACTGCGCGTGCCGCATGGCGCCCAGTACTGTCCCGAGGGAGAGCGCGTGATCGCCGCCAAGGAAAATCGGCAGGCCGTCGCGCAATGCGGCCTCTGATGCGTCGGACAGGGCGATGGTCCAGGCGATGGTTTCCTCCAGCGCATGCAGTTTGGGATGGGCGCGCGGGGTGAAGGGAGCAGGAGAGATATTGCCGCGATCCTCAACCTCATGGCCCAGAGCGCGCAGGGCAGCGGCAAGGTCCGCCGTGCGGTAGGCATCCGGCCCCATGACGCAACCCCGTCGACGTTTGCCGCTGTCAACGGGCGCACCCACCAAAATGCAGTTCTTGTCAGACATGAAAAACTCCTGATCCGTGTTGCCGAGGGGATATCTGTCATTCTGGGCTGGTGTGAAGCGGTCAATTAGCGCAATATGGAGGTAATTTAATCATTTTGGTGAGAACAGGTGGACGAACTGGACAGACAACTGGTCAGTGCTCTGCGCCACGACGCAAGAGCCTCCCTGTCGCAACTGGCCTCTCTACTGGGCTGGTCGCGCGCCACAGTGCGGTCCCGGCTGGCCAAACTGCAAGCCAGCGGCGAGGTGCTTGGGTTTTCCGTCGTGCTCAAGTCAGAACAGCAGCGCGACCCGGTACGCGGGCTGATGATGATCGGGATTGAAGGGCGCGGCACGGATCGGATCATCAGGCAGCTCAATGGCATGACCGAAGTGCGCTATCTCTACACCACCAATGGCCGGTGGGACGTGATTGTCGAGATCGGCACGGACACGCTGGAGCATTTTGACGAGGTGTTGTTCCGCGTGCGGCGGCTGGAGGGCGTGACTGCGAGCGAAACAAGCCTGCTGCTCTCGACGCGCAAGTCCGATCAGGTTCGGCGGTAGGCCGCAAGCCAGAGGGCAGCGAGCGCCAGCGACAACACCCCGTTCCACGCGGCCATGCTGAGGCCGAGGAACTGCCACGCGATGTCGTCACAACGTACCAGCGGGGCCTCCATGATCTGGTCAAGCAGCGCATCAGGGCTCAAATCCCCTATGGCTCCTGAGGTGCAGGTGGTTGGGCCCGTGAACCAACCCAGCTCAACGCCCGCATGGTAGAATCCGATTGCAGCGGTTGTGACCGCCGCCACGGCCCCCAGGAGAGCGAATGCACGGTGCCCCAGCGCCCAGGCGGCAACGCCGATCACCACGGCAGCAACGTGCGGGTAGCGTTGCCAGATGCATAAGGTGCAGGGCGCGTATCCAAGCAACTGGTAAGCGAAAGCACCCAGCAGAAGTGCCGCTGATCCTGACGCGGCCAGTGTTGTCAGTTGTATGCGTGTCAAAGGCCCAACCACCCTTTGATCAGACTTGCCAGAGTCGCCCCGGCGATGAGGAGCGTCGCAATCCACGCGGTACCGACAACCATTCCCAAGAAGGTCAGGATTCCGTCGCGTTGCAACAGACCCATCGCCACAAGGACAACCGCAAACCCCGGTACGGTGTTCGTTGCGGGCAGGGGCACGAGGATGGAGGCGCTGAAAAGCACAAGCGCCAGCCCCACGAACCGTTCAAGCGGTGCCCGTGTCAACTGGGCGTAACGCGGGCGGCTGAACGCCTCGATCCGGCGCAGCCATGGGCCCGCGCGCTGCCCAAGATCTTGCAACCCCTCTGCCGTCACCGTGCGTGTCGCCAACCTCTGGGGCAACCAGGGCGAACTGCGCCCCATCAGGATCTGCGCGGAAACAAACATGAGCGGCAGGGCGACAATTTGCGGGATTCCATACAGAAACGGAATGCAGCAGGGCAGCGCAAGCACGAGCAAAAAGAGACCAAACGCCCGTTCGTGGAGCTGCTGCATGATCCAGTCAAGCGACACCGCCTCGCCCTGCGCGTTTTCCGCCAAAAGGTCGAGCCGATCCGAAATCGCCATTTCGTTCGTGGCATGGGCAGTCATGCGAGGCTCTCCTTGAGGCGTGGCGTTATTTGATTCCACTCGGGCTTTCGCCTCGCCTAACAAATCGGTCGCTCTTTCACCAGCGCGTGTGGCAGTTGCGACAGCAAATCTTGCCGCATCTTGCGCGCTTTGGGCTGGACGCCGTCTCTCAGCTTGGGTAAGCACAATCCGCGTGCCCAAGTGGCGGAATGGTAGACGCAGGGGATTCAAAATCCCCCGCCTTCGGGCGTGCCGGTTCGAGTCCGGCCTTGGGTACCAGCATCCGGTTTTTCAAAGACCGGATGGCCTCCGCAGATCTTAAGACACGACTGCGCGCCCTTCGGCAGCCGGTCAGAGCTTACCGGTGCGCCAGCGGTGCCAGTCTTCCGGTGTGTCCAGATCAAGCCGGGCGCGCTGACCTGGCAGGCGGACAATGGTCATCCGATCCTGGTGCTCTGACACGACCTTTTGGCCGCCGTCATCTCCTTGCATACGTTGCAGGACAGTAAAAAGGGGTCGGGCAAAGACAATGGGATGGCCGGGTTTGCCATCCTCCGTCGCCCCCCGCCAGATCAGAGTGGAGCTTTCCGTGTTGACCGCAGCCAGAACGCGCCGCAAATCCGCCGGCGTCAACTCCGGCAAATCCGCCAGCAGGATCATCGCGGCGGGGGCATCCGCCGAAATTGCGCCGAGACCACGGCGCAGGCTTGCGCTCATGCCAAGCGCGGCATCCGGAACAGGGACGATCTGTGCGGACGTGGCTTGCACCAGCTTCTGGCGTGGGTGCGGCGCGGGGGGCAGGGTCACGATCACGCCCCCCCCTGTCGCGGACCGCGCATTGTCGATCTGGCGTCGCAGCAGAGGTTTGCCCTCCACCACCTCCATCAGCTTGTCGCCGCCGCGCATGCGGCTCGATTGTCCGGCGGCGAGGATGAGGATGGGCAGGTCGGAGAGCATGATGCGCTAGCTTCGCATCCTTGCGCCACCGGGGTCAAACACCTGCGTGTCCACGACCCGCGCCGGGCCATCACACCGCATGCCGAACCGCAGTTGCGTCGGCCATGACGGCTGTGCGCGGGCCGGGTCAAGAGTGACCAGCGATGCCGGTTCTCTGTCCTGAGGGCTGGTCTGGGTTTTTTCCAACGAACAGATCCGTGAATTTCCGCATGATTTGCGCGGGCCTTGTGCACCCGCGACCGGAAATGTCGCAGCCGTGCAATCCTGGAACACGCCCGCAGGTCAGGATGCAGGTCAACAGGTTCATCAGGAAGTGTTCCCCATGCGATCTCATGCCCAGGCCGTTGTTATCGGAGGCGGCGTCATCGGCTGCTCCATCCTCTATCATCTGACGAAACTGGGCTGGACCGATGTGATCTTGCTGGAGCGCGATGAGCTCACCTCCGGCTCCACCTGGCACGCGGCGGCGAACATTCACGGGCTGCACGACAGCACGAATATCAGCCGGATCCAGCATTACACCATGAACCTCTACAATAGCCTCGAAGCGGAAACCGGCCAAAGCTGTGGCGTCTTTCAGCCCGGCTCGCTCTATCTTGCCCAGACCGAGGCGCGGGAACACCAGTTGCGCTTGCAGGCGGCCAAGGCGAAGCTTTATGGCATGAACTTCCACGAGGTCAGCAGGGACGAGGCCGAACGTCTGCACCCCCTGGTGGATTTCGACGGTATCCGCTGCATCATGTGGGAGCCTGACGGCGGCAACGTGGACCCCTCGGGTGTCACCAACGCCTATGCCAGCGGTGCGCGGCAAAACGGGGCGGAGATCATCCGTTTCTGCCCGGTAACCGCGACGGAACAGCAGCCTGATGGGCGCTGGATCGTGCGCACGCCCAAAGGCGACATCGCGACCGAGTGGGTGGTTAACGCGGCGGGCCTCTGGGGGCGCGAGGTGGCCGCACTTGCGGGGCTGGCCTTGCCCTTGCAACCCACCGAGCACCAGTATTTCGTGACCGAAACCATCGCTGAAATCGACGCGATGGACCGCCGCCTGCCGTCGGTCGCAGATCGGGATGGCGAGTACTACCTGCGGCAGGAGGGCAAGGGGTTGCTGGTCGGGGCCTACGAGAAAGATCTGCGTTTCTGGGCGGAAGAGGGCACACCGCAGGGCTTTGGCCATGAACTTTTTGCCGACGATCTGGAACGGATCGAGGACAACATGATGCGCGCCATTGACCGGGTGCCGGTGGTTGGAACCGCCGGGATCAAGCGCGTCATCAACGGCCCGATGATCTGGTCGCCGGACAGCAACGTGCTCTTTGGTCCCGTGCCGGAGCTTTCCAACTATTTCTGCTGCAACGGCATTATTCCCGGCTTCTCGCAGTCGGGCGGCATGGGGCTTCTGGCGGCGGATTGGATCGTCACGGGCGAGACACGCTATGACATGTTCGCTTGGGATATGGCGCGGTTCGGGGACTGGGCGGACAAGGTCTTTACCAAGGCCCGGGTGGGGGACCAGTACGCGCATCGGTTCAAGATCCATTTCCCGAATGAAGAACGCAGCGCAGGTCGTCCCGCGCGCATGCGTCCGGCCTACGCGCAGCAACGCAAACTCGGCGCGGTGTTTGGCCTCAACGCCGGCTGGGAGCATCCGCTGTATTTCGGCTATCCCGAAGGCAGCGAAGACATCACCGACGGGTTCACGCGGCAGGGCTGGTGGAACCAGGTTGGCAATGAATGCAGGATGTTGCGCGAAAAGGCCGGGATCATTGATATCTCAAATTTTGCCAAATACCGCTGCGAGGGGCCGGGTGCCGAAGACTGGCTGAACGGGGTTTTTGCCAACCGGATGCCCCGCGCTGTCGGGCGGTCCTGTCTGACCCCACTGATCGGCAAACGGGGCGGTATTGCCGGGGATTTCACGGTCACGCGCACCGATAAGGACGAATTCTGGATCATCGGCTCAGGCATGGCAGAGCGTTATCACCAGCGGTTTTTCAAGGCGTTGCCGCTTCCCGAAGGCACGGTGTTTGAAAGTCGTACCGAGGCCATATGCGGCTTCAACGTCGCAGGGCCAAAGTCTCGCGAGATGCTGCAACAACTGACCAATACATCCCTTGCCACCGAAGACTTCCCCTTCATGCGGTCGAAGTGGCTCGATCTCGGTGGGGTGAAGGTTCTTGCGCTACGGGTCAGTTTCACCGGGGACCTCGGGTGGGAGTTGCATTGTGCCACCGAAGATCAGGCGCAGCTTTATGACAGGCTGCTTGAGGCGGGGCAAACGTTGGGGGCAGGGCCCGTCGGCAGCCGCGCGCTGATGAGCCTGCGGGTGGAGAAAGGCTATGGCAGCTGGTCGCGGGAATACAGCCCCGAATACTGGCCGCAGGAAGTTGGGTTGGAGCGTCTTTGCAAGATGAACAAGGCCTTCATGAATAAGGCTGCGGTCATGGAAACGCTCGCCAAGCCCGCACGCGAACGGCTTGTGATCGTGGCGCTTGATGCCGCGGAGACGGAGGCGTCACAGGCGGATGCCACCGGGGGCGAGCCGATCTTCAAGGATGGTGTTGGCATCGGGCGGGTGACGTCTGGTGCCTATGGCTACAGCGTCGGCATGAGCCTCGCTCTGGGCTTTGTGAAGGGTGCCGCCCCGGGGGAGGATGTCGAGGTCATGGTGCTTGGCAAACCACACCGCGCGACCATCCTGCACGCGCCTCCCTTTGACCCAGAGGGCGGGCGTCTGCGCGGCTAGTCCCACAAAAGTTGAGGTCAGAGCAGCGTCCAACCCTGAAACAACAGGCCGATTGTGAATGCGCCTGACAGCGAGAGCGCAAGGTAGAGGGCAAAGACCTTTGGCTTGACCAGCGCCCAGACCGCAATCGCGGCAGGAAGCGAGGTCACACCGCCCGCCACCAGAAAGGCGAGCCCCGCACCCGGCGCCATGCCCTGTTCGATCAACCCGCCCACCAGCGGCAGGGCCGCGTATCCGTTCAGGTAGGCCGGGACACCGACGACCGTTGCCAGCGCGATGGGCGCTATGCCTTCGCCACCCAGAACGGCCGAGATCGTCTCCGCCGGGATATAGGCCAGCATCAGGCTTTCCAGCAGGAAAGCCAGCACCAGCCATTGCCCGAGGAACAGCCCGGTGGCAATCGCCTCCTTGC
The DNA here is from genome assembly GCA_039196345.1 of Pseudomonadota bacterium. Classification (GTDB taxonomy): domain Bacteria; phylum Pseudomonadota; class Alphaproteobacteria; order Rhodobacterales; family Rhodobacteraceae; genus Roseobacter. The sequence continues at coordinate 36,452 of JBCCUU010000005.1, forward strand.
GGAACTTGGCGCGACGCGCGTCTTCCTGCCAGAAGCGCCACACAACCGGTTTCGGGGCGCGGATCTTCGCCCCGCCACATCCGCCGTTGCCGATCCCCTCACGAAGCGGATGGCGCAAGGCTGCGGTGCCGGTCAAGGCATGCGCAGCAAATCCACCCGCCAACCCCAGCGCGATTGCGGCCAGCGTCTTTGCGACGGCAAACTCCAGCCCGAGCACCCCGGTTGTCAGCAGGAACATCGTGGGGTCCATCACCGGAGAGGCCAGCCAGAACGCCATGACCGCCGAGAGCGGCACCCCCATCGCCAGCAGGGCAGCGATCAAGGGGATCACGCCGCAGGAGCAAAAGGGCGACAACCCGCCAGCCAGGGCCGCCAGAACGATCATCAGGAGTGGCGAGCCCACAAAAACGCGCGCAATGAGGTTATCGGCCCCTGTCGCCATGGCCCAGGCCGTGGCCAGAACCGCCAGCACCAGAAAAACCCCGGTGTGGGTGAAGGATGCGACAATGAACTGTAGGCTCGCCACTGCCTGCGCGGGCGACAATAGCGTAACGCTCGCAAGGATCAGGCCCGAGATGATCCAGACCTTATGGGTTTTCCACAGCAACCGCATCCAATGCGCCGCGCCAGGTGTCGTGATGTCAGCCATTTTTTTCTATCCGGGTGTTTGCAAGGGAAAGGGCGCGGTCAGCCTCTTGTGTGTCGACGCCCACGCAGCACTGATCGGTGAGGTAGTCGATTATAGCGTTCATGGTGTTGTAGCTTGCGGCATTGATCACTTCGCGCCCCTGTCTGGTTTGAAGAACAAGACCACCGTCCACGAGGCTGCGCAAATGATGCGCGAGGGTAGAGGGCGGCATGTCAAGATGCGCTCCGATCTGACCGACTGTCATGCCGCTGACCCCGGCCCTGACGAGCAGGCGAAAAATATCCAGCCGAGTTTCGTGACCGAGGGCAGCAAGGCTGCGTGCGAGAGATTCCGTGATGTTCATAAAACTATATAACTAGAATTTTCGTTTTGTGGCAAGCGGCGAGTTGCAGGTGTTGATCAAGAGCGGCGGGTCTCGAAAACTGCCATCAGTTTGAGACGTCTTCTCCCGACCTCTTAAACGACCTGTTAGGGCAATCCGGGTTAAGGTCATCAGGGGCGAAGTCGGTGGTGCCATATGAAAAAACCTGCAAGCGCTGGATCAAAGTCGAAGAGTGAGCCGGTGAAGACCGGCGGTTTTCATGCCGTCGCGATGGAACCCGAGTTCCTCGGCAAGGTTGCGGACGGGATGGAGCAGGGCGTGCTTGTGTGGGATGAGAACGGATTTTGCACCATGTTCACGGAGCGCGTCTTCGATGTGTTGGAAATGCGCACCACGGATCTTTTCCTCGGGATCAACCGTGCGGATTTCCTTGCCGGTGCCGTCGCGCGGGGTGAGCTTACGCAGAAGGCCGTCGACAAGACGCAGGAACGATTCTCGCGAAAAACACCTTTTCAATTTGATCGCTTCCTGCGGTCCGGCCGGATTGTCTCAACGGCAGCGCGCCCGATGAAGGACGGCGGATATGTCGTCACCTTCACGGATGTGACCCAGCAACGCAAGGAATCCGCCGATCTGGACGAGGCAAAAAGGGCGTCCGAAGAAGCTCAGGCCAAGGTGCTGGAAACGCTGGAGAATGAAAAACAACGCCAGTATGAGGCCGCGATGCTAGCGGAGCTGGGCGATTGGCTTCAGACCTGCAAGTCGCTGGAGGAGCTTTACACCGTGTTGCGTGAATTCATGCAGCAGTTGATGCCCGATAGTCGCGGTGAGCTTTACATCTATTCCAATTCCCGGGACGTGCTTGATGGGGCCGTAAGCTGGGGTGAGACGGACATCCATGACCACATCAGAGCGGACGCCTGTTGGGCGCTGCGCCGGGGTCGGAATTACGTGCTGGTGCCGGACAGGATTTCGTTTGAATGCCCGCATGTACAGGATCAGGACGCACCCATGACGGGCAATTACATCTGTGTGCCGATCGTGGCCCATGGCGACACGGTGGGGCTGTTGCACATTCAATTTTATGCCCAAGAGTCAAAGAAGACGCAGCTTCGCCAACCGCATAAATTTGCGGCGCAATGCGGCGAGCTCATCAGCCTTGCCATTGCCAACGTCAAACTCCGCGATGAGTTGCACCACCAGTCGACCCGCGATCCCCTGACGGGTCTGTTCAACCGGCGGCATTTCCTCGAATCCATGCGCAATGAGATCAAATTGCAGGAACGCAAGGGCGGCTCTTTCGGGGTGATCTCTTTCGACGCGGACAAGTTCAAGTCGTTCAACGACAATCATGGCCATGACGCCGGGGACATGATCCTGCGCGCCATATCAGAGGTCATGAACGGGCTGTTTACGTCAGATCAGGTGCTGTGCCGGTATGGCGGGGAGGAATTTACTGTCCTTTTACCAGCCACTAGCCGGTCAGAGACGATTGAGGCGGCAGAACGGTTGCGGCAGGCGGTTCAGGACATCTCGATTTCCTATGCCGGTCGCATCTTGCCAACGGTGACGATTTCCTGCGGGGTTGCGTCGTTTCCGCAAGACGGAACGCAGATCCAGTCGATCCTGAAGAACGCGGACAATGCGCTCTATCTTGCCAAGGACAAGGGCCGCAATTGCGTGGTCGACTCGTCTGAGTTGAAAACGGCCAAGATCAAGGCGGTCTGAAACAAAGCGCCGCTCCGGTCACAATCGCGCGCAAACCGGCCTTTACAGCTTTCTGATTTTCAGCTCGGTTATGCGATTGCCTTCGCGGGCGCAGACCTCGAAACGGAACCCATGGAAAGAGAACACCTGTCCGACGGTTGGTATCATCTGGGCCTCATGGATGACGAGACCGGCGACCGTATTGGCCTCTTCATCGGGGAGGTTCCAGTCGGTGGCACGGTTCAGGTCGCGGATCGTCATGGCGCCCTCGACCACATGCTGCCCATCATCTGTTGTTTGCAGGGGTTGCTCATCATCGGGGTCGAATTCATCGGTAATCTCGCCGACGATCTCTTCGAGAATATCTTCAAGGGTAATCAGGCCCTGAAGCGAGCCATACTCATCGACCACAAGCGCAAAATGGGTGCGGCGTCGCAGAAACTGGCGCATCTGCTCATCAAGCGTCGAGGTTTCAGGCACGAAATAGGGTGTCATCGCCACGTCAGAGAGCTTGAAGCTGCGCAGTTTTGAGGCGTCTCCCTCCGGCCCGCCGATGATCTTGTACATCGCGCGCAACAGGTCCTTGGCGTGGATCACCCCGATGATGTTCTCGGGATCGCCCTGAAAGACCGGCAGGCGCGTGTGATTGGATTGCAGGCATTGCTGGAGGATGTCTTCGGGGCTGTCGTCGGCGTTGATCATTTCGATCCCGGAGCGATGGAGCATGATCTCTTCCACCACCCGTTCATTCAGGTCCAGCGCGCCGAGGATACGGTCCCGGTGTTCCTTCTCCACCACCCCTTCGGAGTGGCCCAGCGTCAGCGCCCCTTCGATTTCCGCATGGACATCGAGAATATTGCTGTCGGGGTCAATCTGCACGCCAAAAAGACGCAGCACGCCCCGTACCAGCAACCGGACCGCGGCCACAACCGGTGCAAACACGGTGACAACCAGCGAAATCGGGGCCGAAACCAGGCTGGCCGCTTTTTCCGAATTGGTGATCGCATAGGTCTTTGGCAGCACTTCCGCAAAGATCAGAACCAGCAAGGTCATCACAAGGGTGGCCAGTGCGACGCCGCTTTCGCCGAAAGCCCGGGTAAAGATGGATGTGGCCAGCGAGGCGGCGAGGATGTTGACCAGGTTGTTGCCAAGCAGGACCGACCCGATCAGCCGTTCGTTATCCTCTGTGATGCGCAGCGCGCGTTCGGCCCCTTTGTTGCCTCTGTCCGCGATGGAGCGGAGCTTGCCCCGTGACGCGGCGGTCAGGGCCGTTTCGGACCCTGAAAAGAATCCGGAAAGCACCAGAAGAAACAGGATCACGCCAGATGTGATCCAGAAAGTCGCGTCAAGCGTTGCGGAAGCCATTTCCATTTGGGAGTGTACCTTTGAGAAGTGTTGCACTGGTTATGGGGGTCGCGCGTGCGTCAATCAAGGGAGGAGCCAAAGATGCATCGTGATCTGGGTGCATTGGCGGACCCGGTGCTGCTATTTGGTGGTCCCTATTCGAACGTTCAGGCGACCGAAGCGCTCTTTGCAGCCGCGCGCGACCACGGCATCGGACCGGATCATCAGATCTGCACCGGCGATGTCGTGGCCTATTGCGCGGCGCCGCGAGAGACCGTGCAGTTGGTGCGGGATGCAGGCTGCACCGTGGTGGCGGGCAATTGCGAAAGACAACTGGCGGTGGGGGCCGACACCTGCGGCTGTGGTTTCGAGGAAGGGTCAGCCTGCGACCTTCTGAGCGTCGGATGGTACCCCTTTGCCAACGCGGAGGTTCAGCAGCATGATCGTCGCTGGATGGCGAAATGCCCCGACATTGTGAGCTTTCACCATCACGGCGCGCGGTATGCGGTGATCCATGGCGGGATCAGCGATGTCGCGCGCTTTCTCTGGCCCACCAGCGAAACGGAGGCATTCCTTGCGGAATGGGCAATGATTGAAGCGCTGATCGGCAAGGTGGATCACGTCATCGCCGGGCATTGCGGTTTGCCCTTCCTGCGAGAGACACCCCGTGGGCGCTGGATCAATGCTGGCGTGATCGGGATGCCCCCGCATGATGGCAATGAGGCGACCCGATATGCGATCCTGGAGCGCGGCAAGGTTTCGTTTCACAATCTGAGTTATGATGTGGACGCCGCAATTGACGCGATGCACCGCAATGGGCTCACCCAAGGCTATCATCACGCCTTGCGCAGCGGCTACTGGCCGTCCGAGGATGTCTTGCCCGAGGCCTTGCGGTCATCTTCATTGGCCAGGGGGTGATGGGTCAGGACCAGTTCTGACAGTCTTGCCTCCAGCACATGGGTGTAAATCTCTGTCGTGGCAACATCCGCATGTCCCAGCAGGGTCTGGATCGAGCGCAGGTCAGCGCCGTTGGCCAGCAGATGGGTCGCAAACGCATGCCGCAGGGTGTGGGGTGTGACTTTCTCCGGGCTGACCCCGGCGGTGACGGCGAATTCCTTGATCAGCAGATAGAACCGATGCCGCGTGAGATGGCCCGAGGCCCCGCGGGAGGCAAAGAGAAAGCGGGAGGGCGCGACGCCCCTGGCTTTCTTTTCGGTCTCATCCGCGTCGCGCAGCTCCAACCAGTGCGCTAGCGCCTGCCGCGCGGGCGGGGAGAGTGGCACCATCCGTTCTTTGCCCCCCTTGCCCTGGATCAGCAGCATCCGCGGGTCGCCGCGTGCCGCGGCCACCGGCAGGCTCACCAGTTCACTGACGCGCATGCCCGTGGCGTACAGCAGCTCCATCAGGCAGGTGTTGCGGGCCTGATCCGCCGGGGTGCGGCCAGAGTTGCGCGCGGCGTCCAGAAGCCGGTCCACTTCCGTCTCGGTGAGCGTCTTTGGCAGTTTGCGCTCCCGTCCCGGGCCTGACACCTGCAATGCCGGGTTGTCGGTGCGCCAGCCTTCCTCAAAAGCGAAACGGTAAAGCTGTTTGACTGCCGAGAGGCGACGCGCACGGGTGGCCCGCGAGAGGCCTTGAGCGTCGCATTTTATAAGGTATTCCTCCACATTGCTTTGCGTGACCGACTGGAAATCCAGATCGTTGTGCCGCAAATAGCCGTCAAAATCCTTCAGATCGCGGCCATAGGCGAGAAGCGTATTGCGGGCGGCTCCGAGTTCAGCGGCCTGCGCTTCGAGGAAGGCGGATATCCACTGATCGCCGGGTCGCATCAGCTATATCTTTCAAGAAGCAGGATTTGCAGCGCGGCCCTGCGTGCGGTGTCTTCCAGACCGAAGGTGCGCAACGTGGCGAGCGCTTGGGTCAGTGCTACCGGATCACCTGCCGCACCGTCGTCGAGAAGCAATAGCGTGCGCAGGATCGCTTCTCCCATCCGGCCGTTCTGCGCCATGCCGATCAAGTCACGCCTCGCCTTGGTGGTATCGAAACCGGCAACGATTGCCGCCGCGCGTTGGCGATCGGCCATTTCCGCATCAACTTGCCCCAGCGCGATGCCGCGCAGGAGCGGACCCACCGGTGCCTCCGGATCGATCTGCTGGTACTTCGAGGACAACAGGAACATCTGCTGGGCGATCTGGCCCGCCGGTCCCTTCAGATCATAGCGGGTCAGGGCGTCGGCAAAAAGTTCGGCGAAACAAATCTCAAGCCCGGCGCGCTGCATCTCAAACCATGCGGACGGCAGGGATTTGGCGATGGCGTCGGTGGACCTTGTGCGCAAGGCGGTCTCAAACCGCTGAATGGTCCTGACCCTGTCCCAGACACCGCCCGATGCCGCTGGCGCGCGTGCCGTGTAAAGGCCCAGCAAGCGGTTGGCTGGCAGGGCGCCGGTGACAGCCAGACGTTCGGCCGCTTCAAGCTGCGATTTCCAGCCCGCGACATCGCGCAGATCCGCGACCGCATAGGGTCGCGGCAGCGCACCGGTCGGTAGACGTTCTCCGATGGCCTCGTACAGCCGGAAGAGCAGGGGGCTCATCTGCGACGGGCGGGGGAGCGGAGGAGCATCCTCATAGGCCTCAATGTGCAAAAACCGCTCCAGCGCCTCGGCCTCAGCCTCAGGGATCGATCCCAATGACCGCCCGGTATCGAAAAGCAAGGCAGCGGTCGGCCAGTCACCCAGCCGTGCAGCACAGAAGCTGCGATGCGCCAGCGACGGCGCAAGATGGGTCTGTGCCTTCAGGATCGCGCAGCCAGCGTCCTCCTCCCCGGTGAGCAGAGCAAGGTCCATAAAGGCCGCAAAATGCGCCGCATCGCGCGTGACATCCGCTTGCTCAAGCAACGACAGGGCAGGTTCATGCGCGCCCAGCCGCATCAAGGCATCCACCCGTGCCAGCGTCAGGCGATCTTCGCCCCGCGTGTCATTGCCGGGCCCTTCCGCTTCGGTGAGCAGCAGCGTGTACAGCAAGGCCTGCGCTGCCGGCAGGCTGAATGGCGGCAGATCGCGGATCTGGCGTACCAGCCCGTCGACGGTGCTGCCTGTCCACAAGGTTTCGGGCAGGCCAGTGACGGACGCGGGCACGAGACCGATGATGCGCCGCGCCTGTTGGCCAAGCGGCTGCACGGTGACAACCGGAACCGTGACGCCCTGTGCGACAGGGGGCTCAAACCGTTTCGGCATGACCGCAGAGGTCATCGCAGGTTGTTCGGGGTTGCGCTTGACCCAATCAATGACCGAGAGCGGTTGCCCTTCGGCGGCGACGGATCCGGCCAGGCCCGACGCTATACACAAGACCAGAAAATATGAAACCCGCCTAATTCGCATCCAGGGTAACGGGAACGCGTGTTTCATCCTGCGGCGCGGAAAAATCGACGCCAAAAAACGGACCCACATAGGCATAGCCTGTAAGTCCCACAAAGCCGATGACGGCAAGGAAGATCAGAAGTTTGAATAATCTGAGCATTATACTGCCTTTTGTGCCTGCCTTTTTTCTTTAAGATATATATGGCCTTTTCCATAATATCACGTCATTCAAACCATTATGAGTGAAATTGAGCAATCCACAGCCGAAACCGGAAAAACGCGAAGTTATGTGTTGAAAAAGACCGTTGTCATGGTGGGCATGATGGGGGCGGGCAAGACAGCGGTGGGCCGCGCACTGGCGCAGTTGCTTGGCGTGGACTTCCTTGATTCGGATCACGAAATCGAAGCGGCGGCAAATATGACAGTGCCCGAGATTTTTGCCCGCGACGGGGAGCCGTTTTTCCGCGCGCGCGAGGCCGAAGTCATCAGCAGGCTTTTGCAGGGTCCCCCTTGTGTTCTGTCCACCGGGGGCGGTGCCTTCCTTGCGCCGCAGAACCGCGCCACGATTTCCCATCATGGGGTGGCGGTCTGGCTGAATGCGGATATCGAATTGCTGTGGAACCGTGTGAAACACCGCGACACGCGCCCTTTGCTGCGCACGGCGGACCCGAAGGCGACGTTGACAAGCCTCTATAATGACCGCGTGCCCGAATATGCCAAGGCGGATATGTCGGTGCCCTGCGCGCCGCCTGTCTCGATTGACAAGATGGCGTTGCGGGTGGCCGATGCGCTCCTGTCGCGCCCGGATGTTTTGGAGAAAACAGATGCTTGAGACAGTACGCGTCGCCTTGCCGGGACGGGAATACGACGTGCGGATCGGCACGGGGCTCATTTCGGAGGCGGGAAAACACGTAGCCCCCTTGCTCCAGAGACCAAAGGTCGCGGTGCTCACGGACGAGACGGTGGCCGCGCTTCATCTGAAAACGCTTCGGGAAGGGCTGGCGGCGGAGGGGATCGAGATGTCATCACTCGCCCTGCCAGCCGGTGAAGCCACGAAGTCATGGGGGCCGCTTCAGCAGTCCGTGGGCTGGTTGCTCGATCAAAGGATCGAGCGGGCCGATGTGGTCGTGGCCTTCGGAGGCGGCGTGATCGGGGACCTTGCGGGGTTCGCCGCGGCGATCCTGCGGCGCGGAGTGCGCTTCGTGCAGATACCGACCTCCCTGCTGGCGCAGGTTGACAGTTCGGTCGGCGGCAAGACCGGGATCAATGCCGAGCAGGGCAAGAACCTGATCGGGGCGTTTCACCAACCAAGCCTTGTGCTCGCCGATATAGGGGTGCTTGGCACCTTGATGCCCCGTGATTTTCTCGCCGGGTATGGCGAGGTTGTGAAATACGGCCTGTTGGGGGACGCGGATTTCTTTGAGTGGCTGGAAGAGCAGGGGCCGGAGCTTGCCAAGGGTGATGTGGCCACGCGTGTCGAGGCGGTGCGACGGTCGGTGCAGATGAAGGCGGATATCGTCGCGCGGGATGAGACGGAGCAGGGGGACCGGGCGCTCCTGAACTTAGGCCACACCTTTGGTCATGCGCTCGAAGCGGCCACCGGCTATTCGGATCGGCTGCTGCATGGCGAAGGCGTGGCGATTGGCTGCGCGCTTGCGTTCGAACTCTCTGCCCGCATGGGGCTCTGCGCGCAGGAAAGCCCCAGCCGCGTGCGCGAGCACTTGAAGACGATGGGGATGAAGACCGACCTGCGGGACATACCCGGTCAATTGCCAGATGCGGAGGCGCTGCTGTCGCTGATGGGGCAGGACAAGAAAGTAGTGCAGGGCAAGCTTCGGTTTGTGCTCGCGCGCGGCATTGGCGAGGCTTTTGTCACCGGCGACGTGCCGCCGGAGGCTGTTTTGCAGGTGTTGCGGGATGCGGCGTAACATGCAGCCCCCGTCAAGTTCGGCGGATTACCATCGCATGTTTGTCCTCTGACGAGAAACCGACCGCCTCGTAGAACCCTTTTGCGCCGCGTTTCTGGCCGGTCATCACCATGATCTTGTAGGCGTTCTTTTGCCACGCGTGCTCAAGGGCGGCCGTCAGGACCGCGCGGCCGATGCCGTGCCGTCGGTGGTCGGGGTGGGTGACGACGTTTTCGACCAATCCATAAGGGCGACCACACCACGTGACATTGGGCAGAAGATGCAGGGTCGCCATCCCCAGAATCGTGCCAGCCCCTTCTGCCCCAAAGACGGTAGTACCCGGATGCCCCAGAACATCATGGAATGCCTGCGCCGTTACCTCCTTCGGCCCGAAGGTAAGCGCGGTGTAAAGGCTGAGCGCTGCCTCTGTGTCCTCACCCCCCAAAGGTCGGACACGCGGGACCATCAGAACGGTATTTCGTCGTCCAGATCACGGGAGGGTGCCGGGCTCGGCGCGCCGCCACCGCCGCCATAGCTGTCACCGCCACGATCATCATAGCCCATTTGGCCGCCTCCGCCGCCACCGCCGAAGTTCCCGCCGCCACCACCGTCGCGACCGTCAAGCATGGTCAGTTCGGATCGGTAAGGACGCAACACCACTTCGGTGGAGTAACGATCCTGACCGGATTGGTCCTGCCATTTGCGTGTCTCCAGCTGGCCTTCGATGTAGACCTTGGAACCCTTGCGCAGGTATTGCTCTGCCACGCGGGCGAGGGGTTCGGAAAAGATCGCGACAGAGTGCCACTCCGTGCGCTCCCTGCGTTCGCCGGTATTACGATCCTTCCAGGTCTCGGAGGTGGCGATGCGCAGGTTGCAGACCTTGCCACCGTTCTGAAAACTGCGCACTTCCGGGTCACGCCCCAGATTGCCGATAAGGATCACTTTGTTCACTGAGCCGGCCATCCTGCCCCCTTGTCGTTCGATTTCATCGCTGACCGCGCGCCTGGGTCTCACCAACGCCGAATCCGGTCGTTCACGTTCTGTTAGAACCTACACTGGGCCGCAAGGCTTTAAAACATGGTAAACCTGCGTTAAGGAGTTGAAGCAACAGCGACGCGCAGGCAGAACTGGAAAACCGCTCGGGATTTGCTATCTTCCCCGGGCAGGGACTGAGGGTCGAGTAGAGATTTATGTGGAAACCGGTATCCGCCATCGTTGTGGTCTCGATGCTTGGCAGCGCGGCAGTTGAGGCACAGACAGTGTCGTCCAAGAGCCGCAGCAAGCTGTTCAAATCGCAGGTCAGTGTGCTCGATAACCGGGCCGCGAGCCAGTACAACAACTCCGTCCGCTTGCAGCCGCCATCCGTGGTGACGCCCAGCAAGTGGAACCTTGGAGCTTATGACGGGCGCTACAAGGGCAAATACCTCGACATGGCAAAAGCTGCCGCCCGAAAGCATGGCGTACCCGAAGGGCTCTTTCTGCGGCTGGTGCAGCAAGAGTCCGCATGGAACCCGAAAGCCAAGTCACCAAAAGGGGCATTGGGGCTGGCGCAGCTGATGCCGGGCACGGCGCGTTACCTGCGGGTTGATCCGCATGATCCACAGCAAAACCTCGAGGGCGGCGCGCGCTACCTGCGCGAACAGTTCGATACCTTCAGGTCCTGGCCGCTGGCCTTGGCAGCCTACAATGCCGGTCCGCAGGCGGTGAAGAAACATGGCGGCATCCCGCCATACAAAGAAACCCGCAACTACGTCCGGGTGATTACCGGCGGCTGATCCGGTAACAATCCGGCGCTGACGCGTCTTTCGTTTCCTTTGGGTGCCGAGTTCCCCAAACCCTCCCATAAGCGGTCACACCAGCGTCCAGATTCGGGCCTAGCCGTATTCGCGTAGCGAGGGAGGACATGATGGCACCGGCGAATTTTCAGGCGCGTTTGGAGCGTATTCAGAAAGCCCATGCAGAGGCGCCGCAGCCGGTCCAAACAAATATCCGAGCGCCAGGGCCCGCAGGCATTGCAGCCTCAAATCGCGTAAAACGCCGCCGTCGCCGCCACCCGATCATGGAGCATCTTGTCTCCACATCGCTAGGCATCATGCTGGGATGCCTGGTTGCCGTGGCCCTGGTCGGCCTTTCGTCCAGCGACGCTCTCTGGGGGCCGGGCACGCCGCTCCACGACTATGTCTACTACCCCACGATGGGTGGTTTGGCCCTGGCCCCGGTCCTGATGCTGGTGGCCGCCATGACCGCTGTCCGAAAACCCGGATTCGCACTTTTTTCGCTTGGGTATCTGAGCGGTATTGTCGTGCCCCTTTTCCTATAGAGTGAAATCGTTCTAATCAGCAACGAGCCACATCAAAAATCGCTTTCGGAATCAGCAGATTGCTGATCGTAAGGCAGGTAATTCTGAATCAGATCTGACGATTTCTACTTTAGGGCCCATGCTATTCCGCTGCCACCCCTACCTCGATCACGGGTTCCATCTCGGCCAGTTTTTCATCGCTGAGATGGCATTTGATCTGGTGATTGTCGCCAATCACGCGAACCGGCGGCACTTCCTTTTCGCACAAGCCCCCGGGCACCTCCGATTTCCAACGGCACCGCGTCTGGAACGGGCAGCCCGAGGGCGGGTTCATGGCCGAGGGGATGTCGCCTTCCAGAACAATGTGCTTTTTGGACACGCTTGTATCCGCGATGGGCACCGCGGACAAAAGCGCCTCGGTATAAGGGTGATAGGGTGGTGCAAAGACCTGATCGGTGGTGCCCAGTTCCACCACGTGGCCCAGATACATCACCATCACCCGATCACTGAGGTAGCGCACAATCGACAGGTCATGACTGATGAAAAGCAGCGTCGTTTTCTGTTCTCGCTGAATCTCCATCAGCAGATCGGTGACCGCCGCCTGAACCGACACATCGAGCGCGGAGACCGGCTCATCTGCCACGACGATCCGTGCATCCCCCGCAAAGGCACGGGCGATCCCGACCCGCTGTTTCTGCCCGCCCGACAATTGCCGTGGCATGCGGTTCGCAAACTCGCGCGGCAGTTTCACCAGATCGAGCAGTCTGAGCATGCGCTGCGTGCGGTCTTTCTCGTTCTCGCCGATGCCGAAAATCTCCAGCGCGCGGATGATCTGGCGCCCGACGGTCATCGAAGGGTTGAGCGTATCGAACGGGTTCTGAAAAACCATCTGCACGTCGGCAACCGTCTGCGTGTCGCGCTCTTCGATCGGCACATCCTGAATGGGCTTGTTGCCCAGTAGAATGTCGCCTTCCGTTGCCGTCTCAAGCCCCATCAAGACCTTGGCAAAGGTCGATTTTCCACATCCGGATTCCCCCACAATCGCAAGCGTTTCAGACTCGCGCGCCTCAAAGGAGAGCGTTTCGTTGGCCTTGACGACCTTCTTGTTGCCGCCGCCAAAGATCGCATTTGCCGCAACCTCGTAGTATTTCTTGAGGTTATCCATCTTGAGAACCACATCGCCGATCTCGCCCTTGGTCTTTGTCTCCTCCAGGGCCATGGGCGCTTCCCAGTCGATCTCCATGAATTTCAGACACCTCGTGGCATGACGGTCATGTCCGGGGACGTCTTCCATCATGATGACGCCCTGATCGCAACGCCCCGCCTCGAAATAGTCACACCGCGGGCCAAAGTTGCAGCCCGGCGGGCGTTCATGGGGCAGGGGGAAGTTCCCGGGGATCGCCTTGAGCGGGCGCGCGTTCTTGTCGGCACCGGGCAGCGGGATCGACCGAAAGAGCGCCTGCGTATAGGGGTGCTGCATACGGTCAAAGACGTCTTCGATGGAGCCGCGCTCGACCGCTTCACCGGAGTACATCACGCAGATCCGATCACAGGTTTCCAGCACCAGCCCGAGGTTGTGACTGATGAACAGCATGGACGTCCCGTATTTCCGCCCAAGGTCCTTGACCAGCTCAACGATGGCCGCCTCCACCGTCACGTCCAGCGCGGTGGTCGGTTCATCAAGGATCAGCAGGGAGGGCTCTGACATCAGCGCCATGGCAATCACGATCCGCTGCTGCTGCCCGCCTGACAACTGGTGCGGAAAGCTGTCGAGCATGCGCTTGGGGTCGGGCAGCTTGACATCGGTCACAACCTGCAAGGCACGGTCATAGGCCTCTTTTTCGGAGGCCCCCTGATGGATCATCGGCACTTCCATCAACTGCTTGCCGATCTTCATCGCCGGGTTCAGCGAGGCCATGGGTTCCTGATAGATCATGGCGATCTCGGAACCGCGCAGGTCACGCAGTTCTTCATCGCTCATCTGGCCCAGATCACGCCCCTTGAACTTGATCGACCCGCCCACGACTCGCCCGTTCTTGCCAAGATCCTGCATGACGCCAAGGGCCACCGTCGACTTGCCGCAGCCAGACTCACCAACCAGACCCACGGCCTCGCCCGGCTGCACGGTCACGGAAAAATCCATCACGGCAGGGATTTCCCGCAGCCGTGTGAAAAATGAGATCGACAGCTTGTCGATCTCCAGGATCGGCCCGTCATAGTGTTCTTTCACCATATTATTCTCCTTTGGCAGAGCGCGCGCAAAGCACTTTCATCGTACCAGATAAACTCCGGGGGAGCCGCGCAAGCGGCGGGGGCAGCGCCCCCGACCCCCTCTCATCAGTCGCGCAAGCTCTCCTCGCGCAGGCCATCGGCCAGCAGGTTCAGGCCCAAAACCAGTGTCAGCAGCGCCACCGCAGGCGCAATTGCCGCATGCGGGTAAAGCGCCAGCAAGCGCCGTCCGGCGTTGATCGTGCTGCCCCAATCGGGGCTTTCAGACGCCAGACCCAGACCGAAGAAACCCAAAGTTCCCAAAAGGATCGTCGTGTAGCCAATGCGCAGGCAGAAATCGACGATCAGCGGGCCACGTGCATTGGGCAGGATCTCCCATAGCATGATGTACCATGGGCCTTCCCCGCGGGTCTGCGCGGCGGCGACATAGTCCCGTGTCTTGATGTCCATCGCGAGGCCCCGCACGATCCGGAAGACCGTGGGCGAGTTCACAAAGACCACCGAGACAAAGACCACCAGAATGCCCGGATCAATGTCGAAAAGATCAAGAAACGCAGGCAATCCGGGAATGGAATAGTCGGGCGTTGCCACCACCGTCCCATTCGTCGAGACAAGCGACAGATAGAGCCAGCCCAGTCCCCCCAGTACACCGATCAGAAGCGGTGTGCGGATCTTGGGCTGCGTGTAATAGCGCGAATTGAGCAGGATACACATGAACACCAGCGGGAAGATGAACAGGAACAGCGCCATGTAGTTCGGAATGCCTGTCAGCACGATCTCCGGTGTCACCAGCAGGTAGAATAGCAGGATCACCGGGAAAGCAAGGATCAGGTTCGCCAGAAACGACAGGATCGTGTCCAGCCGGCCACCGTAGTAGCCCGCAGGCAACCCCAGCGTGATCCCCACCATGAAGGCGAAGAGCGTAGCGATGGGCGCGATCTGCACCACGATCCAGGCGCCCTTGATAAGGCGGCTGAAGACGTCGCGGGCGAGGTTGTCACCGCCCAGCAGGAAATAGGCATATTCACCTTCCTCTGCACCGCGCATGGGCGTGCCTGGTACCTTGTTTTTCATGCCGGAGACCTGGCTCAGCGGATCATGGGTCACCAACATGTCAAGCGGTCCGCCAAAGACGCCGACAAACACCCAGAACATGACCAGACCAAAACCGATCATGCCGATGGTGCTGTCAAAGAGCTTGCCGTAAAGCCCCAGACGCCGCTTGTAGGTGAAAGAGAGGGTGAAGAGGACAATCAACGCAATCCAGACCGGACCAAGCTGAAGGAACATACGGCCAATGATGCTGCCCCAGGAGAGTTCTTCCATGACCAGCCTCCCTTAGGCGATTCTGATGCGCGGGTTGAGGTAGACGTAGCCGATATCGGAGATCAGCTGCGTGACCAGCACCACAAAGACGGAAACAACGGATACGGCGAGCAACAACTCAATGTCATTGCTCGATGCGGCCTGTACCAAAAGCCAGCCGAAGCCCTTGTAGTTGAAGAGTGTTTCGACAATCACGACACCGTTCAGCAGCCAGGGAAACTGCAACATGATGACCGTGAAGGGCGCGATCAGTGCGTTGCGCAGCGCATGTTTCAGCACGATGTCAGAGAACTTGACGCCTTTGAGCCGGGCGGTCCGGATGTACTGCGCGGTCATCACCTCGGTCATCGAGGCGCGTGTCATCCGCGCGATATATCCCATCCCGTAAAGCGAGATCGTGATGACCGGCAGCGTGAAATTCTCAAAGGTTGCGTTTTCCATCGCGGAAGTGGCCGACCCCTTGAACCACTTCACGCCAAAGGCGGAGGAGGCGAACACCGCGATAAAGATGACGCCGGAGACATACTCCGGTGTGGCGGTCGAGGCGATGGAGAAGGTCGAGAGGGAACGATCCAGCTTGGAGCCCTCGCGCATCCCCGCGAGAACACCGATCATCAGCGCCATCGGGACCATCACCAGCATCACCGCGAACATGAGCTTTCCCGTGAGGCCCAACCGTGTCGCGACAATGCCGCTAACCTCATCCTTGAAGACGGTCGAATACCCCCAATGCCCTTGCAGCACGCCGCAGAAACGGGGGCGGTCCGGCTCCGGTGTATCTGCCGCGAAACAGCGCCCGGTGACGGCTCCGTCTTCTTCATGCACCCATCCGGGCAACACGCCCACCCATTGGCCGAACTTTACCGGCAGCGGCTGCAGATATCCGTTCTTGTCGAGGTAGCTCGCCACCGCCTCATCCGACATGCGGAAGTTGCCTTGTGTTTTCGCTAGCTTTTCGAGGTTTGGGTAAAGATTGGTCAGCCAGAAGACGATGAAGGTGAGGCAAATTGCCGTCAACAACATCACGCCCAGCCTTCTGAGTATGAATATTCCCATGTGTATCCCTGTTGTCAGGTTCCGGCATGTTCACGATGCCGGATTATTGACGCTTGAGCGCCATTTGTTGTTTGGTCCGTGCATGAGGCATGAGATTTGATCGCGCGTCAATGGACGCCAACCCCCGGGAATTGATTATTTGCGATATTGCAAAGTCGCAAATTGTGGTTGGCAGGTGGTGTCAGGTCGCTGTTATGTACCAGCGGTTGAAAGCCTCAGACTGCGCGCGCCCCCGCAGGCGGCGATACGGTCCGCATGTGGCACGGCAAACCTGGCGTGAGAGTGGCGGCTCCGGTCAGCGATCCCTGCGAACGCTATCCCGCCGGATCAAACTTCATCCAGCTGTGCATTTTCGAGCGGAACCACGTGCGCTGGCGTTTGGCATATTGACGTGTCGCGACGATGGCGGCGTTTCGCGCCTCGGTAAAGCCCGCTTCTCCACGCAGATGCCGGATCAGTTCCGGGGCACCGATGGCACGATGCGCCGGCAAGGCTGGATCGTAGGTTGGCAGCACGGCGCGCACTTCCTCAAGAGCGCCTGCATCGATCATCTGGTCAAAACGCCGCTCAATCCTCGGGGTGAGCCACTCCTTGGGCGCGTTGACAACCACCCCTTGGGCAGGCGGAACCGGCAAGAGTGGCCTCTCCGTTTCGTCCTGCCAGGCCGCCAGTCCGCGCCCTGTGCTGCGCAGGACTTCCCAGGCGCGCTGAACGCGGGCAGGGTTTTGCGTGTCGATCCGGGCCCGCGTCGGGGCATCTATCTCATCCAGCATCACTGGGTGATCCATTGCATCCGCCTGCCTTCTGACGTCGGCTGGTGTCGGCGGAATCTCTGCAAGCCCGACCGTCAAAGCCGAGAAATAAAGCCCGGTGCCGCCGACAATAATCGGTCTTTGCTCCGTGGTCAGGATACCCCTGAGATCGCGCAACCAATGGCCAGCGGAGTATTCCTCTCCCGCCGGAACGTGGCCATAAAGGCGGTGAGGCGCCAGCGCCTCTTCCTCCACACTGGGGCGGGCGGTCAACACGCGCCAGCAGGCATAGACCTGGCTCGCGTCGGCATTGATGATCGTGCCGCCCTGTTGCCGCGCGATGTGCAATGCCAGCGACGATTTCCCCGATGCCGTGGGCCCTGCGATCAACACCGGCAGGGCGGGATCAAGCCGTTTGAGCAGTGGTTCAATTGTCAGAAGCGGGGGGGATGTCATTTTTTTACGGCCCTGGCGATGACTGCGCATTGCAGTCAGGTGGCTTTTCCGACATTTTGCGCGCAAACACAAATGACCCGCGGGAGTGCTCATGGAAGCGACAGAAACAGCAGTCACATTCGGTCGGGTCATGCTCAAGATTTCAGGTGAAGCATTGATGGGCGATCAGGGGTTTGGCCTGCATCCCCCCACCGTTCAACGCATCGCCGAAGAAGTGAAATCCGTCCACGATCTTGGTGTCGAGATCTGCATGGTGATCGGCGGCGGGAATATCTTCCGGGGCTTGCAAGGCTCAGCGCAGGGGATGGAGCGGACAACAGCCGATTACATGGGCATGCTGGCAACGGTGATGAACGCGCTGGCGATGCAATCGGCGCTGGAAGGGCAGGGCATCCATACACGCGTTATTTCCGCCATTACCATGAACGAGGTGGCTGAGCCCTACATCCGTCGCCGGGCTGTCCGTCACCTTGAGAAAAAGCGTGTGTGTATCTTCGCGGCCGGCACCGGAAACCCCTATTTCACCACGGATACCGCAGCAACCTTGCGCGCAAATGAGATGTCCTGCGAAGCGATCTTCAAAGGCACCAAGGTCGATGGCGTCTATGACAAGGACCCGGCGAAATTCCCTGATGCCAAGCGCTATGACAGTGTCAGTTACGATGATGTCTTGTCCAAACGCCTTGGGGTCATGGACGCCTCGGCCATTGCGCTGGCCCGCGACAACAACCTGCCGATCATCGTCTTTTCGCTGGATGAACCGGGCGGGTTCCGGGGCATTCTCGCCGGTCAGGGGACGTACACGCGGGTTCAGGGCTAGTGATTTACTGACCTGTACAGCGCTGATCCTCGCGGTCTATAAGCGCGCAACCAATGTTTGACCAAAGACAAGGGCAGATCACATGTCAGAAGACTTCATGCTGGATACCGATGACCTCGAGCGGCGCATGGATGGTGCGATGTCAAACCTGCGCACCGAATTTGCGTCCTTGCGCACCGGGCGCGCCAGCGCGTCGATGCTTGAGCCGGTGATGGTCGATGCCTATGGCCAGCAAACCCCGATCAATCAGGTGGGCACCGTGAATGTCCCCGAACCCCGGATGGTGACGATCAACGTCTGGGACAAGGGTCTTGTGGGAAAGGTCGAAAAAGCCATCCGCGAAAGCGGTCTGGGGATCAATCCGCAGTTGAACGGCACAATCATCATGTTGCCCATTCCCGAGCTCAACGAAGAGCGCCGCCGGGAGTTGACCAAGGTCGCCGGCCAATATGCCGAGAATGCGCGAATCTCAGTCCGTAATGTGCGCCGGGACGGTATGGATCAGATCAAGAAGGCGAAAAACGACGGCATTTCAGAAGATGACCAGAAGCTCTGGGAAGATGAAGTGCAGGAGATGACGGACCGTTTCATCAAGGCGATCGACGATCAACTCGCCACCAAGCAAGACGAAATCATGCAGGTCTGATCTGCAACACTTGACCCCGCTTGACGTGCGCTAAGGATGTTTTGCTGGCCACGCAAGGCTTCTCTATGGCAAAAGGGCGGGGGTAAGATACGGTAGTGATTGTGGGGGCCAGTTGGTCATGCAATCGGAGGACAGCACGATCGAGCTAGAAAAAGAGCCAGTTCTCAATCATATCGCCGGGTGCCCGCGCCACGTGGCCATCATCATGGATGGCAATGGCAGGTGGGCGACACAGCGGGGGCGTCCCCGGCTGTTTGGCCACCATGCCGGTGCACGCCGTGTGCGGGAGATTGTGGAGACCTGCCCGCAGATCGGTGTCGAATACCTCACGATCTTTGCCTTCTCGACAGAAAACTGGAAGCGCACCCAGGCGGAAGTCGCCGGGCTGATGAGCCTCTTCAAGAGATATATCATCCGGGAAACGCGTGCGCTGAACGCAAATGGCGTCTGTGTGCGGTTCATCGGAGATCGCCTGCGTCTGGACAGCAAGCTCATAAGACTGATGGGTGAACTGGAGACCGCGACGGCGGGCAACACCCGTGTCCATCTGACAATAGCAATCAACTATGGCGGCCGCGACGAGGTGGCCCGCGCCACCCGCAGGCTCGCGCAGGATGTGGCATCGGGCGAGTTGAAGCCGGAGCAGGTGGATGAAGAAACCCTGCCCAGATACCTCGACACCCATGTCTTGCCTGATCCAGACCTTGTCATTCGCACCAGTGGAGAAGCGCGGATTTCAAACTTCCTGCTCTGGCAATCGGCCTATTCCGAATATGAGTTCATCGACACCCTCTGGCCGGATTTCACCCGCGCCGAATTTGAAGAGCTTTGCACCGCTTACGGGGGGCGGGACCGTCGCTATGGCGGGGTGAAGGCATAAGGGGCTCATGGCGGGGGAAAACGAAAAATGGTCTGATCTGGCGGTCCGCCTGAGTTCGGGGGCCGTGATGGTGCTGCTGGGGCTTTACGGTGTCTGGGCGGGCGGCCATTTCTTTCATGGCATGATCGCGGTGATTTGCGGGTTGATGGTGTGGGAGCTTGTGCGCATGTTCGAGCCTGACAACCGTGCCATTGCGATCCAGCTTGGCCTTCTCTCCGGTGTGGCGGCGGGCACGGCGATTTATCTGCCGCCGGGTTTTGCCTTGCCCATCCTCCTGGCCCCGGCCCTGGTGGGGTTTGGCCAACTCAAACGGTATCGCGTCATCTTCATGGTGTTTACCGGCATGGTCCTGCTTGCCGGGTTCGGGATGATGTCGGTCAGGGACGGTATGGGCTTTCAATGGATGCTCTGGCTTGTCCTGGTGGTGGTGGCAACGGATGTCGTGGGATATTTTGCCGGGCGGATGATTGGCGGGCCGAAGTTCTGGCCGCGCGTCAGCCCCAAGAAGACATGGGCTGGCACGGCTTTCGGCTGGCTGGGGGCTGGCATCATCGGGGCCTATTTTGCCGCAACAACCCCGGTAGGGTGGCAATTGATCGGGTTTTCGATTGCGGTCTCCATGGCCAGCCAGATGGGCGATATCGCGGAAAGTGCGGTGAAGCGCCGTGTGGGGGTCAAGGACAGCTCCAACCTGATCCCCGGCCATGGCGGCTTGCTGGACCGCTTCGACGGGATGCTCGGGGCTTCGGTGTTTCTGCTGATTGCAGGGCCGCTCTTTGCGGTACCTTTCGGCGTATCGTGAGGCTGTCATGAAACGGGTCAGCATTTTTGGTGCAACCGGCTCAATCGGACAAAACACCATCGACCTGATCGCGCGGGCACCGCATGAGTATGACGTCGTGGCGCTCTCCGGCGCGGGCAATATCGCGCAGCTGGCCGCAGATGCACGCCGTCTGGGCGCCGAGATTGCAATCACGGCACACGATCACCTGCTTGAGGACCTGAAATCGGCCTTGGAAGGGAGCGGGGTGGAAGCCGCCGCAGGCGATGCGGCACTGGTGGAGGCTGCGTCCCGCCCCGCGGACTGGGTGATGTCGGCCATCGTTGGGGCCGCTGGCCTCGCCCCGGGCCTCAAAGCGCTGGAGCAGGGCAGCACGCTGGCATTGGCAAACAAGGAATCGCTCGTTTGTGCGGGGGCTTTGATGTTGCAGACAGCCCGCCAGCACGGTGCGCGCCTTTTGCCGGTCGACAGCGAACACTCAGCGGTTTTTCAGGCGCTTGTGGGGGAAGATATCTCCGCCGTGGAACGCATTATCATTACCGCCAGCGGTGGGGCCTTCCGGGATTGGCCGCTCGAAGACCTCAAGAAGGCGACGTTGGATCAGGCCTCCAGCCACCCGAACTGGGACATGGGCCAGCGGATCACGATCGATTCCGCTTCCATGTTTAACAAGGCGTTGGAACTCATTGAAACAAAGGAGTATTTCGGCGTCAAGCCAGGCCAGATCGAAGCGCTTGTCCATCCGGAATCGCTGATCCATGCCATGGTGGGGTTCAAGGACGGCGCGCTGATGGCCCATGTGGGACCGCCCGATATGCGCCATGCCATCGGCTATGCCCTGCACTGGCCTGACCGCAGGGCGCTGCCTGTCGACCGGCTGGATCTGGCGCAGATCGGTCAGCTGACATTCCGGGAGCCTGATGAGAGCCGCTGGCCCGCGCTGCGACTGGCGCGCGAAGTCATGCAGGCGGGAGGATTGTCGGGCGCGGTTTTCAACGCGGCAAAGGAAACGGCGCTGGACGGTTTCATCGCCGGTCAGATCGTTTTTCCCGATATGGCGGTCGTTGTCGAAGAGGTCTTAACGAAATTGTCAGGCCAACCGGGTCATATTGATGCCACCATGACACTTGATAACGTCGCCAGGATAGACCATCTCGCCCGGCAAGAGGCGCAGTCGGTCATCAGCAGGAGAGCAGGGTAGTTTTGGATATCATGGCGTTGATCCCGCAGTTTGGCGGGCTGATCTGGACAATTGCGGCGTTTATTCTGGCCTTGTCGATCATTGTCGCGATCCACGAGTACGGGCATTACATCGTCGGTCGCTGGTCGGGCATTCACGCGGATGTCTTTTCCATCGGCTTTGGCCCGGTCCTCTATTCTCGCTATGACAAGCGCGGCACCCGCTGGCAAATCGCGGCCCTTCCTTTCGGTGGCTACGTGAAATTCGCGGGCGACGCGAACGCGGCCTCGGGCAAGGATGCGGCGGCTATGGCGGAGGTTCAGGATGACCCGGCACGATTGCGCGCGACGATGCACGGCGCGCCGCTTTGGGCGCGGACGGCGACCGTGGCTGCGGGCCCGATCTTTAATTTCGCGTTGTCTATCCTTGTATTCGCGGCGGTGATGCTCACCACGGGCGTCTCTAAAGACCCGCTCACCGTGGGGGAAATGCGCCCGCTTCCTGTTGCAAGCGGCGGGTTGCAGTCGGGGGATGAAATCCTGTCGATCAACGGCGGGACACTTCCCAGCACGGAAGACGAAGTCGCCTATCGCGAATTTGTCGATGCGCTGCCCCACGACCCGGTGCTGAGCTACGACGTGCGGCGCGGCGACCGGATCATCAGCGTGGACGGTCCCTACATGTTCCCTCCGCTGGTAAATGCCTTGAGCCCTCAAAGCGCTGCCATTCGGGCCGGGATGGAACAGGGGGACGTCATCATCGCAATTGATGGCCGCCCGATCTACGCCTTTGATGAGTTGAAGACGGCGGTTGAAGGGGGCAATGGGGCCACGCTGAACCTGACGATCTGGCGCAATGGCGAGACGCTCGATGTGTCGCTGACACCAAAGCGCGTGGATGAACCACAGCCGGACGGCGGGTTTGTGACACAATGGCGGATCGGTATCGCGGGCGGTCTGGCCTTTGACCCCGCAACGGAAAGCGCCGGCGTGATAGACGCGCTCACCGGTGGCGTTCAGCAGACCTGGCGTATCATCAACGGGTCGCTCTCTGGCCTTGGCCATATGATTACCGGTGCGATCAGCACCTGCAACCTGAGCGGACCCATCGGGATTGCCCAGACCTCCGGCGCGATGGCCAGCCAGGGGGCCGAGAACTTCATATGGTTCATCGCCGTGCTGAGCACCGCCGTCGGCCTTCTGAATCTTTTTCCCGTCCCGGCGCTCGACGGCGGGCACCTTGTTTTCTACGCCTATGAGGCGGTGTCGGGCAAACCGCCCAGCGACAAGGCGTTGCGGGTGCTCATGACCTTTGGTCTCGCAACGGTGCTTACGTTGATGGTCTTCGCGCTCGGGAATGACATCTTCTGCCCCTAAACATCGCCCATTATTGGCCATCTTTCGACAAAATTGGGCCCCATTCTCTTGCTAGAAGCTCCGGGTGAGCTGATGGAGAGAATGACATGCAAACCGTACACAAAGGGTATCGCGGGCTGAGCTTGTTGATGGATTTGAACTGGGATCGCGCGCTCTATATCGGGACCATTACGCTGGCCCTGGGGGCGGGGGCCGTCCTTGCGGGAATGCTTGGCTGACGCAAATCCCATGCTGCGCCCCAAACGGCACATCCAAATCAGGCAAAAGACAGCGCGCGCCCGCATGTAGTATTTGTGCCACTATAACCTACATGGTTTTGACAAGACCTGCGTAAGTCGGTACTCAGAAAACAATAAAACTCTGAGGATCGGGGCAGATCATGACACGGGGCAAACTGAGCGGTAAGCGCGCGTCGCGCGACCGCGTCAAAGCAGCAAAGAACATTCTGAAGGTCGCATTTTTTTCCGCCGCCTTATCAGGGGCTTGGGTGGGGCCAATCCAGCAGGCCTATGCGCAGCAAGTCACCATCAATGCGGTCAATATCGAGGGGAACGCCCGGATAGGCGACGCCGCGATCCTTTCGCGGGCCGGAATCGTCCCCGGCCAGACGATCACGGCAGGTCAACTGAACGCGGGGTATCAACGCCTTGTCGACTCCGGATTGTTCGAAACAGTTGAGTTCGACCCTCGCGGCAACACGCTCAACATCACGGTGGTGGAATACCCGACGATCAACCGCATCAACTTCGAGGGCAATCGCCGGATCAACGATGAAACCCTCGCCGCCGCGATCAATTCAAACGAGCGGCGTGTCTTCAATCCCGCGCAGGCAGAGAGGGATGCCGCGCTGATCGCCGAAGCCTACGCCACGGAGGGGCGGGTCGCCGCCCGCGTAACACCAACGATCATTCGCCGTTCCGATAACCGTGTTGACCTGATCTTCGAGATTTTCGAGGGCGACAATATCGAGATCGAAAGGCTCAGCTTTACCGGCAACCGGGTCTATTCGGATCGTCGCCTGCGCCGTGTGCTGGCAACAAAACAGGCGGGGGTCTTCCGCGCGCTGGTCCGCTCCGACACGTTGATCGCGGACCGTATCGAGTTCGACAAGCAGGTGCTGCGGGATTTCTATCTCTCCCGGGGGTATGTGGATTTCCGGACCAATTCTGTAAATGCTGAACTGACCGAAGAGCGGGACGGCTATTTCCTCGTGTTTGACGTGCAGGAAGGCCAGCAGTTTCGGCTTGGCGACATCAATGTCATCAGCGAGATGCCCAATGTCGACGGCGATGTCTACCGCGGGATCGTGGCGGCCAAGACGGGGCAGGTCTACTCTCCGACATTGCTTGAGAACGATATCGCGCGGATGGAGCGTCAGTCGATCCGGGACGGTGTCGACTTTTTGCGCGTTGAACCGCGCGTGACCCGCGACGAACGCAACCTGACGATCAATGTCGATTACGTTCTGACAAGAGGGCCGCGGGTCTTTGTCGAGCGCATTGACGTCGAAGGCAACACAACGACCCTGGACCGTGTGATCCGGCGGCAATTCAAGAGCGTGGAGGGCGACCCGTTCAACCCCCGCGAGATTCGCGAGGCGGCAGATCGTATCCGCGCCCTGGGCTTTTTCACCACGGCCGAAGTCAACGCCCGTGAAGGGTCATCGCCCGATCAGGTGATCGTGGATGTCGACGTCGAAGAGAAACCGACCGGCTCACTTTCCTTCGGTGCGTCCTTCTCGACCAACAACGGGCTTGGATTTGCGATCCAGTTCAGAGAGACGAACTTTCTGGGCCGGGGCCAAAACATCGGTTTGAGCTTGTCCACCGCCGAAGACGACAGGCTCTACCGGTTCAGTTTTTTTGAGCCCGCGTTTCTGGGGCGCGATGTCGGGTTTGGTTTGAACCTCGATATCTCGGAGAACACCAGCAGCACGGTCACCTATGACACGGAGAGAGCGCGTTTCTCGCCCTCCCTTGTTTTCCCTATCGGGGAAAGCTCGCGGTTCACTCTGAATTACGCCTACGAAAACTCTGAGATGAAGGACCGCGGCAATAACAGCAGAAATGGTCCGATTATTCAGCGCGATATCGAACAAGGGGACCGGACAAACAGTTCGCTCGGATATAAGTACACCTTCGATACGCGAAGATCCGGGTTGGACCCAAATTCCGGGTACCTCTTTGAATTTGGGCAGGATTTTGGTGGTGTTGGCGGTGATAACACCTTCATCCGCAGCGAAGCGCGTGTTGTGGGTGAGCGCAAGCTTTTTAATGAAGATGTCACGGTCCGCGCATCGCTCGAAGGCGGCGCGCTGAGTTTCCAAAGTGGTCCGAATCGCGCGGTTGATCGTTTCTTGCTCAACTCCGACACGTTCCGGGGCTTTGAGGCGGGGGGTATTGGCCCACGGGACCTGACCGAGACCAGAAAAGACCCGCTGGGCGGTAATCTTTATGTGGTCGCCCGGTTCGAAGCGGAGTTCCCCTTGGGCCTGCCCGAAGAATACGGGATCACCGGGGGTGTCTTTTACGATGTCGGAAATCTTTGGGATTTGGCGGATGTGAACCTTTCTGGCGGTGATGTCGTGGGCGAGAATGGCTCCTTCCGGCATGTGATCGGCGTCTCTATCCTTTGGGACACGCCGATCGGGCCGCTGCGGTTCAATTTCTCTGACGCGATCAAGAAAGAGGATTTCGACCGCGAGCAGAGCTTTGAAGTCACCGTCAGCACCACCTTCTGATCGGATGCGCCGTCTGCGTACATCGCTGGCGGCTGTCCTCGTGGCCGCGAGCCTTGGCCATGGTGCAATGGCCGAAGGAAGCGCCCGGCTGCCAGTTGCGAGCCCGATCCTGACAATCGATTCCGACCGGCTGTTCGAAGACAGCGCCTTCGGGCGTCAGATCATCGCGGAAATCGAGCAACTTGGCGCGGCGCTATCGGCAGAAAACCGTCAGATCGAAGAAGACCTGACGCGCGAGGAAAGAGAACTCACCGAACTGCGCCCGACGATGAACCCGGAGGAGTTCCGCACGCTCGCAGATGCCTTTGACGCCAAGGTCACGGAAACGCGGCGGACGCAGGACGCGAAGTCCCGGGCTATGAACAGCAAGCTGGAAGAAAGGCGCGTCGTTTTTCTGAACGCTGCGGCACCGGTCCTTGAGCAACTGATGCGCGAGGCAGGGGCAGCAGTTGTGCTGGAACGGCGCTCCGTCTTCATCAGTTCGAACGCGGTGGACATCACCCTGATTGCGATTGAGCGCCTGAACGATGTGCTGAGCCCAGAGGATATGCCAGAGCCGAAAGAGTGAAGCGATCGCTCTGACTTGCTCCTGCCGTGCGGAGTTGCTAGGCAGAACTCCCAGCCCTTGAGACAAAGGACCCCAGGAATGACTACGTCCCAGACAAGCGCGGACATCCAACTGATCCAGCGCATTCTGCCCCATCGCTACCCCTTCTTGCTGGTGGACAAGGTTGTGGAGATCGAAGGCACTTCATCGGCCCTCGGGATCAAGAATGTGACTATGAACGAGCCATACTTTCTAGGGCATTTCCCTGGCCTGCCGATCATGCCGGGAGTCGCGATTGTCGAGGCGATGGCACAGACTGCTGCGGTGATGGTTGGCGTCACGCTGGACCTCGCCGACAAGGATATGAAGGTGTATTTCATGGGCATCGACAAGGCAAAGTTCCGACGCAAGGTTGTCCCTGGCGATGTTCTGCATATGCGTCTGACCACGCTGCGTGGCAAGCCTGGCGGCAAGGTTTGGCGGATTGCTGGCCTTGCATCGGTAGAGGGTGAAACGGCGGCAGAGGTCGAACTAACGGCCATGATTGACGTGGGCTGAACAGCTATGGGGGGCATTCATCCTTCCGCGGTGATTGAACCGGGCGCGCAGGTTGATCCGTCGGCAACGGTCGGTCCCTTTTGTGTCGTCGGCGCCAATGTCAGCCTCGGCCCGGGGGTGGAGCTCAAGAGCCATGTTGTGGTCACCGGCCAGACGAGCATCGGCGAGGGCACGCTGGTCTTTCCCTTTGCGGTGATCGGCGAGATTCCACAGGACCTCAAGTTCAAGGGCGAGGCGACACAGCTTGTCATTGGGAAGCGTAACCGGATTCGGGAACATGTGACGATGAACAGCGGCACCGAAGCGGGCGGCGGGGTCACAAGGATCGGGGATGACGGGCTCTTCATGGCGGGTTGCCACGTGGCGCATGATGCCCAGATCGGCAACCGGGTTATTCTGGTGAACTCGGTAGCGATTGCAGGCCATTGTATCCTGGAGGACGACGTGATCGTGGGCGGGCTCTCCGGGGTGCATCAGTTCGTGCGCATCGGGCGGGGTGCCATTATCGGGGCGGTCACGATGGTGACAAACGATGTGATCCCCTACGGCCTCGTTCAGGCGCCGCGCGGCGAGTTGGATGGTTTGAACCTCGTCGGCCTCAAGCGGCGCGGTGTGGACCGCTCTGACATCACCGCATTGCGCGCGGCGTTTCAGATGCTGGCGCAGGGCGAGGGGACGTTCCAGAACAGGGCAAAACGCCTGCGCGACGAGACGAGCAGCGACTACGTGCGCGAAATCGTCGAATTTATCACTGCCGACAGCGACCGGCACTTCCTGACGCCGGGCTGATGCTGGCGCTCATCTCAGGTCGTGGGAGCCTGCCCGCGCAAGTCGCCCGGGCGTTGCCAAAACCGCCGCTTGTCTGCGTGCTGGAAGGGTTTGCGCCAACGGGCCTTGACGCGGACATCACCTTCCGGCTGGAGCATCTCGGGACGTTGCTGTCTGATTTGGGCAACCGCGGGGTGGTTGAGGTCTGCTTCTGCGGGGGCATTGAACGGCCTGCTTTGGACCCCGCTGCCCTGGATACCGCCACGCTGCCGTTGGTCCCGATCATGATGAAGGCGATGGGGGCAGGCGATGATGCCGCCTTGCGCGCGGTGATGGCTCTTTTCGAGGACAAGGGTTTCAGGATCAGAGCGGCGCATGAGATCGCACCCGATGTGCTCGCGCCGGCAGGTTTGCTCTCCAGGGCGGATGTCAGCGACAGGATGGCGGCGGACATCCAGCGTGCGGATGAGGTTCTGGACGCATTGGGTGCGTTGGACGTGGGGCAGGGTTGCGTTGTGGGGGCTGGGCAGGTCTGGGGGATCGAGACGATTGGCGGCACCGATCATATGCTGGGCAGCCTGCCGGAGGGCGTGCGACAGGCGGCAGCGGTTCTGGTCAAGGTGCCAAAGCGTAACCAGGACTTGCGCGCGGATTTGCCCACGATTGGCCCTGAAACGATCACCGCCGCCGCAGCGGCGGGATTGGCGGGAATCGTCGTTAACGCGGGCGAGGTTATTCTCCTTGAACCGGAGGAGACCCGGCGGCGTGCGGATTCAAGCGGGCTGGTGCTCCTGTCCCGCGCGCGCGACTGATGCGGGTCTTCATCATCGCCGGGGAGCCGTCGGGAGACAAGCTGGGCGGGGCCTTGATGGCAGGGCTTCGGCAGCTTTGCGGGGAGGTGGAATTCGACGGTGTCGGGGGGGCGCTGATGACCGCACAAGGTCTCAACAGCCGCTTCCCGATGTCTGAGCTCAGCGTGATGGGCATTGCAGAAATCCTGCCCAAATACCGCGCGCTGAAAGCACGTATCAAGGAGACAGCCGAAGCGGTGGTTGCCCTGCAACCGGATCTTCTCATCACCATCGATTCGCCGGACTTCTCTTTCCGGGTCGCGCGGCAGGTCAAAGCGGTCAGTTCCATTAGAACAGTCCACTATGTTGCGCCGACGGTCTGGGCATGGCGTCCGAAACGGGCACGGAAAATCGCGGCCTATATCGACCACCTTCTTGCGCTTTTTCCATTTGAGCCGCCTTTTTTCACCCCGCATGGCATGGCCTGTGATTTTGTCGGGCACCCTGTCGCGGTTGAGCCCCAGGCGCGTCCGGCAGAGGTTCAGGCCTTTCGGGACGCGCATCGAATCGGAGATGCGCCGATATTGCTGGTTCTGCCCGGTTCGCGTGACGGGGAGGTGCGCAGGTTGGGCGCAGTCTTTGGATCAGCTGTGAAACCGGTGCTGGCAAAACACCCGTCCTTGCGGGTCGTGGTGCCTGCGGCAGCATCTGTCGCGGATACTGTAGCCACTGCGGTCAAGGCCTGGCCGGTCGAGCCGATCATCCTCGACCCGCGGGGTGCGTCTCTTGGCGAGGCCTCTGCAGAAAAACGTGCGGCCTTCAAGGCGGCGGAGGTGGCACTTGCAGCTTCCGGGACGGTATCGCTCGAACTTGCAGCGGCGCGTACACCCATGGTGATTGCCTACCGTATGCACTGGTTGAGCTATGGGATCATACAGCGGATGGCCCTGGTTGATACGGTGACACTTGTGAACCTGGTATCTGACACGCGTGCGGTCCCTGAGTTTCTGGGGCCCAGATGTCAGCCCGACGCCATCGGTGCTGCGTTGCTGCGGACCATGGATGACCCCGAGGCACAGATCGCCGCGATGAATGTGACCATGGCGCGGCTTGGCGAGGGCGGAGAAGAGCCGGGGTTGCGGGCGGCAAAGGCGGTCCTGTCCCGGCTCTGACGTGATCCGTCGGCCACGCTTCGCGTGACACGATCCCGGTTGCCCTGCCGGGCAACCATTTGGCGCTGCTTCAGCCTTTGTGAATCCAGCCGCCACCGAGGATCCGGCTGCTGTCGGGATCATAGAAGACGCATGCCTGCCCTGGCGAGACGCCTTCCTCCGGTGAAATCAGTTCAACGGTGGCTGTCGTTGCGTTGATGGGGCGCACGATCGCTTCTGTCGAAGGCCGCGTGGAACGGACCTTGACTGAAACAAGCCACTCATTTCGCGAGGAAAAACCGTTGTCTCCCAGCCAGTTGATCTCCTTTACGGGGATGGTGCGGGTTGAGAGCATTGCCTTTGGGCCGACGATCACCTGGCGCGTTTCCGGATCGAGCTTGACCACATAGAGCGGATCGGCGAGGCCTCCGATACCGAGGCCCCTTCGTTGTCCGATGGTGTAATTTACGACGCCGTCGTGTCGTCCGAGCACACGCCCGTCGGCATGTACGATTTCGCCGGGGGCGGCGGCCTCGGGGCGCAGCTTTCGGATGACCGAGGCGTAGTCGCCATTTGGTACAAAGCAGATGTCCTGGCTGTCGGGTTTGTTTGCCACGCTGAGGCCGTGCTCTTCGGCGAGGGCGCGTGTGTCGTCCTTGGACGGCAGGTGGCCCAGCGGGAACCGCAGAAAGGCCAGTTGCTCGGGCGTGGTCGAGAACAGGAAATAGGATTGATCGCGGGACGCGTCGGCGGCTCTGTGAAGCTCTGGCCCATTTGGGCCCATCTTGCGCTGGATATAGTGGCCGGTCGCCATGCAATCCGCCTCCAGATCCCGCGCTGTCTCCAGCAGGTCCTTGAACTTGACCCGTTCATTGCAGCGAATGCAAGGCACGGGTGTGGCACCGCCCAGATAGCTGTCGGCAAACTCGTCGATCACCGCATCCCTGAAGATGTTCTCGTAGTCCAGCACGTAGTGCGGGAAGCCCATCTTTTCGGAAACACGGCGGGCATCATGAATATCGACACCGGCACAGCACGCGCCTTTCTTGGCGAGAGCCGCGCCATGGTCGTAAAGCTGCAGCGTGACCCCCACCACATCGTAGCCTTCCCGGGCGAGCATCGCGGCAACGACGGAACTGTCCACGCCGCCGGACATCGCGACCACGACGCGGGTCTCGGCGGGTGTCTTGGCGAATCCCAGTGAATTCAGCGGCGGTTGTTGGTCCAGGGGCATGGCGATACTCCGACGGTTCTGAGCGAATATAGGAAAATCCTAATTACTCTCAAGAGGCGGCTTCATGGGTCCTTAAGGTCGTTTGGTCAAGGTTCGATCACTGAATTGATTATGGGTAAGAGTATGTATCTCAAGAAAGTCGACGGCCCGCGCTCCGTCACCCTTGCGGATGGATCGGTGATGACACAGGCGGATCTTCCGCCAGCAAATACAAGACGTTGGGTCGCCTCCCGCAAGGCTGCGGTGGTGCGGGGGGTTGCTTACGGTCTGATTGCGCAAGGTGAGGCGTTGAAACGTTACCAGATCAGCGAAGATGAGTTTCATGAATGGGTCAAAGCTGTCTCCGAGCATGGGGAGGATGCGTTGAAGGCGACGACCTTACAAAAATATAGACAACCTTGAGTTGTTTTTGTACTATTTCCCGTACCGGTAACGTGTAGTTAACCTTTATTCTTCACGGTTAATGCGAAGAAAACGATGGCCCTTTGCGGAGAGAAAAATGCGCGTATTGCTCGTGGAAGATGACCCGACGACCTCGAAAAGTGTAGAGCTTATGCTGACGCACGCCAACCTCAACGTCTATGCGACGGACCTTGGAGAAGAGGGCATCGATCTGGCGAAGCTTTACGATTACGACCTGATCCTGCTTGACCTGGACCTGCCGGACATGAACGGCCATGAGGTCCTGAGGCAGTTACGGCTGTCGCGGATCGAGACGCCGATTCTGATCCTGTCGGGTGCGGATGACACCGAGAACAAGATCAAGGGGTTTGGCTTCGGGGCGGATGACTATCTCACGAAACCCTTCCACCGTGAGGAGCTTGTAGCGCGCATTCACGCGATCATCCGCCGGTCGAAAGGGCATTCACAATCCGTGATCGACACCGGTCTGATCTCGGTCAATCTCGATGCAAAGACGGTCAGTGTCGAAAACAAGCCGGTGCACCTGACAGGCAAGGAATACCAGATGCTGGAATTGCTGTCGCTGCGCAAGGGAACGACCTTGACCAAGGAAATGTTCCTCAATCACCTTTATGGGGGCATGGACGAGCCTGAACTCAAGATCATCGACGTCTTCATCTGTAAGCTGCGCAAGAAACTCAGCACCGCGACGGGCGGCGAGAATTACATCGAAACGGTTTGGGGGCGGGGATATGTGCTTCGCGATCCGGAGCCTTCTCAAGTGGATGATCCGCAGCGCATCGCTGTCGGCGCGTAGCCCCGCCAACACTTGCCGACGTCCTGGTTCAAGGGGCGTCGCAGCCCCTATCGTTCAACGCGCCATTTCGACTGGACCTGACATCACCTGCAGCCTATCTATCCTTTGATCGATGGCTGAATGATGTGTCAGATGCGTTTCCCTTCCATAGAATCCCTTGATGAAGAGGCCGCGCGCAAGGAGCTTGCGGAACTGGCCGCAAAGCTGGCCAAGGCCAATATCGCGTATCATCGGGACGATTCCCCTGTCATGCCGGACGCTGAATTCGATGCGCTCAAACAGCGCAATGCGGCAATCGAAGCGCGTTTTCCGAACCTGAAACGTGCCGATAGCCCGTCCGACAATGTCGGCGCAGCCCCATCGGACGGGTTTTCCAAGGTCACCCACGAGATTTCCATGCTGTCGCTGGCGAATGCTTTTGACGCACAGGATATCTTTGACTTCGACCAGCGTATTCGCAAGTATCTCGGCCTCGGGGACACGGCTGATCTGTCCTACACGGCCGAGCCCAAGATCGATGGTCTTTCATTATCGCTCAGGTATGAACACGGTGTCCTGGTGCAGGCCGCCACACGAGGCGACGGGCGCGTGGGAGAGAACGTCACCGCGAATGCCGAAACCGTTGGCGACATCCCTCGAAAAATACCCGATGCGCCCGAACTGCTTGAAGTCCGGGGTGAAGTCTACATGGCTCACGCTGATTTTGAGGCGCTCAATGCGCGGCAGGCAGCGGCGGGTGGCAAGACCTTTGCAAACCCCCGGAACGCAGCCGCCGGATCCTTGCGACAGTTGGACAGCGCGGTCACACGCGCACGACCTTTGCGCTTTTTTGCCTACGCTTGGGGCGCGCGCTCTGAGCCCTTTGCAACCTCTCAGTATCAGGCGATCAACAAGCTGAAATCATTTGGATTTCAGACCAACCCGTTGACGATCAGATGTCACGGCCCGGACGACATGCTCGACCATTACGCAAAGATTGAAGCCCAACGCGCCACGCTGGGCTACGACATCGACGGCGTGGTCTACAAGGTGGATGATCTTGCGCTACAAGAGCGGCTTGGCTTTCGATCAACGACGCCGAGATGGGCGATCGCTCATAAATTCCCCGCCGAATTGGCCTGGACCCGACTTGAATCCATCGACATCCAGGTGGGTCGGACCGGTGCGTTGTCCCCCGTGGCCCGGCTTTCACCTGTGACTGTGGGGGGCGTCGTTGTGTCGAACGCGACCTTGCACAATGAAGACTACATCGGGGGGCGGGACAACAAGGGAGATGTGATCCGTGACGGCAAGGACATCAGGGTGGGCGACTGGGTTCAGGTTTACCGCGCGGGCGATGTCATTCCCAAAATCGCGGACGTTGACCTGTCGAAACGTCCCGAAGTCGCCACGCGCTACATCTTCCCCGAAAACTGCCCGCAATGCCAGAGCGACGCGGTACGCGATGCAGGCGATGCGGTCCGACGCTGCACCGGAGGCCTGATTTGCCCTGCGCAAGCCGTTGAGAAGCTGAAACATTTTGTGTCCCGTTCTGCCTTTGACATCGAAGGGCTCGGGGCGAAACAGGTGGAACAGTTCTATGCGGACGGGTGGATTTCGGAACCGGCAGATATCTTCACGCTGCGCGAGCGTTATGGCACCGGCATGCAACAGCTCAAGAACCGGGAGGGCTGGGGCGAAAAATCCGCCGCCAAACTCTTTGACGCGATTGATGAAAAGCGGAAGGTTCCCCTGGGGCGTTTTCTTTTTTCGCTGGGCATTCGGCATGTTGGCGAAGCCGCCTCGAACCTGCTGGCGCGGCACTACGGGACCTATGAGGCGCTTGAGCTGGCCATGGACGCAGCGTCGGATCTGCACGGTGACGCCTGGGAAGATTTGCTCAGCATTGATGGAGTCGGCGAGGTCATGGCCACATCCCTCGTCACGACCCTGACCCAGCCGTCGGAGAAAGCCTCCATCGACAGGCTGGTCCAACAGCTGGACGTTCAGGAGGCGGTGAAACCCGACACTACAAGTAGCCCGGTTGCGGGCAAGACCGTTGTCTTTACCGGTACTCTTGAAAAGATGACCCGTGCCGAGGCGAAAGCCCGTGCGGAAAGCCTGGGTGCGAAGGTGTCAGGTTCGGTCTCTTCCAAAACCGATCTGCTGGTTGCGGGACCCGGGGCGGGGTCAAAAGCCAAGAAGGCCAGCGCGTTGGGCATTGAAACCATAGATGAAGACGGCTGGCTTGAGCTTATCGAGGGCGCATGAGCGGCAGACCTGAAGCGTTATTCAGCCTGTTTGCATCCCTGGAGTCGCTCGACGGTGTCGGGCCGAAGACCGCCAAGCATCTGGCGGCGTTGCATGTCGACAGCCCGAGAGATCTCCTGTTCATACTGCCTCATTCCGTGATCGATCGGAGGCGCCGGGAGACAATTGAGGGTTTGAGCTACCCTGCGGTGACGACGGTTCAGGTGAGCATTGGAAAGCACAGGCCCGCCCGCAGCAAGGGCGCGGCCTACCGGGTCCCGGTCGCTGATGCCGAAACCGCCTTTGAACTGGTGTTTTTCCATGCCCGTGGCTCGTATTGGAGCCGGACCCTTCCGGAAGGCAGCGAAAGAATTGTTTCCGGCAAGGTTGAGCTTTTTGATGGCGTGCCGCAGATGGTGCACCCGGATTTCATCGTGCCCGTGGAGGACGCCGAAAAGATACCGACGTTCGAGCCGGTCTATCCGCTCACCGCAGGCGTTACCCAGAAACTCATGTCAAAAGCCACGCAAAGCGCCTTGAAGCGGGTGCCCGACATGCCGGAATGGATTGACCCGGCTCAAAAAACAGCCGCCGGCTGGCCGGAGTTCGGGGCGGCACTGACCCGAGCGCACGCCCCGCGCAGCGCGGAGGATGTGGTTGCCACAGCACCTGCGCGGGAACGTCTGGCCTATGATGAGCTTCTGGCACATCAGTTGACGCTGGCCCTGGCCCGCACGCGAGAGAGACGAAAGCCGGGTGTTCCCAGCGCAGGCGACGGCCAATTGCAGCAAGCTGTGCTAAAGCATTTGCCCTATCGCGCCACCGCCGCGCAAGAACGCGCGATTTCAGAGATCAATGCCGATATGGCCAGCGACCGGCGCATGAACAGGTTGCTGCAGGGCGATGTGGGATCAGGCAAAACCCTTGTGGCTCTCATGGCTCTGCTACGGGCGGTTGAGGCTGGCGGGCAGGGGGTATTGATGGCCCCGACGGAGATTCTGGCGCGTCAACATCTGGAAGGATTACAGCCGCTTGCTGCGGCTGTCGGCATCTGGCTCGACATCCTCACCGGGCGCGACAAGGGCAAGGACCGGCAGGCAAAGCTCGACGCACTGGCTGACGGCCGCTTGAACATCCTCGTCGGGACCCATGCCGTTTTTCAGGAGGACGTGCATTTCAAGGACCTGCGTCTCGCGGTTATCGACGAGCAGCACCGGTTCGGTGTAGGCCAGCGCCTGAAGCTTGGTCGCAAAGGCATTGCTCCGGACGTGTTGGTCATGACCGCGACGCCCATCCCGAGGTCGCTGGCCCTCGCGCAATATGGTGACATGGATGTTTCGGTGCTGGACGAAAAACCCGCCGGGCGCAAACCTATCAAAACCGCCCTGATCAGCACCGAACGGATTGACGAAGTCGTGGCACGCCTGCGCGCGGTTATCGCGGATGGACGGCAGTGTTACTGGGTCTGCCCCCTGGTTGAAGAAAGCGAAACAGTTGATTTCACTGCCGCCGAAGAGCGTTTCAAACACCTGCGCGCTGCTCTGGGGGAAGGCGTTGTAGGCCTCGTGCATGGGCAGATGCCGGTCGCGGACAAGGATGCGGCAATGGCGCGATTTCAAAGCGGCGAGACAAAGGTTCTGGTGGCCACAACCGTCATTGAAGTGGGTGTGAATGTTCCCAACGCGACGATCATGGTGATCGAACGGGCGGAGATCTTCGGCCTCGCACAGTTGCACCAATTGCGTGGGCGGGTAGGGAGAGGCGATGCCGCCTCTACCTGTCTTCTGCTCTACCGCTCGCCGTTGTCGGAGACTGGTCGGCGCAGACTGGAGGTTCTTCGAGAGACTGAAGACGGCTTTGTGATCGCGGAAACCGATCTGCGGATGCGGGGGGCAGGCGATGTGATCGGTACGGCGCAATCAGGAATGCCGCGGTTTCAGATTGCGGATCTGGAGCGGCAGGCCAATCTCATGGCCATCGCGCAAAGTGATGCGAGAAAACTGCTGCATACGGACCCGGGATTGCAATCGGCGCGGGGCGAGGCGGCGCGCCTGTTGCTGTGGCTCATGCGGCGTGACGAATCTATTCGCTTAATTTCAGTCGGTTAGAAGCCATCTGTTAAATGTTCTTAAAAAGTTCTTTACACGGGCGGCACAAAATGAGAACAAAGAGGCAACAAAGATGGAGGCGATGATGACAGCTCTTGCACAACTCAGGTTGATAACCGCCCGGTCGCAACAGACGCTTGTTCAGGATCTGCTCGGTGCTTCCGCATTGTTTGTGATTTTAGTGGTTGGGCTGCATTTGCCCGTCTTTTTCTGATTTCTGCCTGCGCTCTCATGCCGTAGCCGCCCGCGTGCTTCCCCAAACCTGCACGCTGAGAGGACATACCTGCCTGTTCCCCTCTCTGATGGCGGATTTACGGGCCCCACATGAGTAACGCTTTGACTGCGCCGCGACCTTTCAAAGGCTCGCGGCGCCTTTTTGTCTTCAGATTAAATCGCACCACCGCCGGTGGAGGTGGTTAGGCGCAATGAGACTGCAAGGCCTGTTCAACAGCATCACAGGTCGCCTCGATACACAGCAGGATCGAAGCGTGCCGGTTCTTGTACTCCCGCGCGGGGACCAGAACTTCGAACCCGTCAAAGGGGGCTGCCGGGACCGGGCCATTGTCTTTCAGCATCGCGCGCAGGGCTTCTCGGGCCTCAAGCAGTTCGGGCAGGGTGCGACCGATCACGGCACCTCCCGTAACCGACGCCGCAGCCTGACCCAGCGCACAGGCTTTGACATCCTGTCCGAATGCGGTCACGCGCCCGTCATCCACGCAGACATCCACTGTGACCGCCGACCCGCACAAGGGGGATCGCTTCTTTGTGGTGGCCATGGGGGCGTCAAGCCGGTCCAAGTGTGGGATATCGGCCGCCAACTCCAGTATGCGTCCGGAATAAAGCTTGATCAGGTCCGTATCTGTCGCCATGAGCATGTGTCCCGCACTGGTATTCTCATACTGCTTCATACATAGGGAATAGCGAGGGAGTTGCAAAAAGGTTTTTCAGCAATGGCACATGAGACAACAGCGTTTGACCCGGCGACGCTGACCTATAACGAAGCCGGACTGCTGCCTGTCATCGCTCAGGATGCCGAAACCTCGGAGGTGCTGATGCTGGCCTGGATGAACGCGGAAAGCATCAAACGTACGTTGGCGACCGGGCGGGTGACCTATTGGAGCCGATCGCGGCAATCCTTCTGGGTCAAGGGAGAGACCAGCGGCCATGTGCAGGAACTAGTCGATCTGCGGGTCGACTGCGACCGCGATTGCCTGCTTGTCCTTGTGCGTCAGACGGGCCCAGCCTGCCATACCGGGCGGCGAAGCTGCTTCTACACCGCAGTGCGCGATGGCCGGGAAGTCGAATTGATGCAGCCTGTTTCCTAAGAAGGTAAGAGGCCGGCCATGCGCCTTATGTCGTCCGGCGAAGCGCCCTCGGCACGATACTTTGACAAGGCCCTGGCATCATCCCGTTTCGCCAGACGTTTGCCTGCCGCATCGCGGATCAGGCGGTGATGATGATAACACGGGGTCGGCAGGTTCAGCAGCTTTTGCAGCAACACATGGATCGGCATGGCTTCAAAAAGGTCCTGCCCGCGGACCACATGACTTATGCGCTGGCGCGCATCATCCAGCACAACCGACAAATGGTAGGAAGTGCCCATGTCGCGGCGACTGACAACCACATCGCCAACGGTTTCTTTAAGGTCGGAGACATCAAGCGGGGACATCGCGTCCGCGCGTGACACCCCACCGGTTTCTTGAAAAACCAACGGGCCCGTAATGACCTGACTGGCAGCCTGCAGATCAAGCCGAAGGGCGGTGTTTTCGGGTATCGGCGCTTCGGGGTCGCGGGGCAGGTGACGGCAAGTGCCGGGATAAATGATCCCGTCGGGGCCCAGCAGGGGCGCGCCCTCCTGCGGCGCGGCCGCGGCTGCAAGTATGTCACGGCGATTGCAAAAGCAGGGATAAAGCAGCCCCCGGTCCCAGAGATCCTTGAGCGCGGCACCATAAGACGCAAGATGCTCAGACTGCCGCAAAACGGGTGTTTCCCACCGCAGCCCCAGCCAGTTCAGATCGTCGTAGATCTGCTGTTCCCACTCAGATTTTGCACGGCTTTGGTCGATGTCTTCGATCCGCAGCAGGAAGTCGCCGCCATTTTCCTGCGCAAGATCATGGGCGACCAACGCCGAATAGGCATGTCCCAAATGCAAAGGACCCGTCGGCGATGGCGCAAATCTTGTTCGGAAAATCACTTCTTTTCAATAACGTAGACGTTTGCTTTAAGGTCGATTCCTGGCACGTGGGGCCCATGCTCCTTGAAAAGGAGCGTGACCGCGCCACAATCCAGCCACTCACATACCGCCGCCTCGAATATGGGCTCCTGCAGCGTATGATCGTTAAAGGAAAAAACCAGCTTTCCACCAGTCTCAAGAGAGCGGACCAAACGGTGAAACACCGAGACCGGCGCCGCACCCGCGCCGATGACGCCAATGGCCGCGATGGCCGCATAGTCACCGGGTGCATGGTGCAACTGCGCGTCGGCGTCGATCATGTCGAGATTGCGATAGATGCCTTTCGACCTTGCCTGCTCCAGCATCTCCGCCGAGAGATCGAGCCCGTCGATGGTTTCAAAACCCGCCAGCCTGAGCGCCAGACCGGAAAGCCCTGTACCACAGCCAAAATCCAGAACGGGCGCCGTGAGATCGCTGGTATGGCCCGCCAGCGCTTCGGCGCATCGCCCAGGGGTGGCATAGCCGTTTTCTGCAAGTTCCGCCTCATAGGTCTTTGACCATGCGTCATACAACTCACGTGTCGCGTTTGCGTCACGTGCATCGTACACGTCGCTCAGAAATCCATTTCCCATGGCGTCATGGTAAGTCCATCAGCGCGCCCCTGTCCAGCGTCAGGCGGTTGCCGTCACTGTCGTCAGCCAGGCCTGCCAGTCCGATTTGGCGCGGTCGGTATAGGCCTTGTACCGATCCTTGCGTCCGCGCCGTCCCCCTTTCTGACCTTGGACCGGGGGGAACAGGCCGAAATTCACGTTCATCGGCTGGAAGGTCTTGGCTTCGGCCCCGCCGGTGATGTGGGTCATCAACGCGCCTGTCGCGGTGGTTTCGGGGGGCGGGGGAAGGCGATGGCCGAGGATTTGCGCAGCCGCCAGGCGACCGGCCAGCAAGCCCATCGCGGCTGATTCCACGTAGCCCTCTACCCCCGTGATCTGTCCTGCAAACCGGATGTTCGGTCTTGACCGCAAGCGCATCTGCTCGTCCAGCAGAGTCGGGGAATTCAGGAACGTGTTCCGGTGGATGCCGCCCAGACGGGCAAAACTTGCATCTTCAAGACCGGAAATCATCTTAAAAACATCCGCTTGCGCACCGTACTTCATCTTGGTCTGAAAGCCCACGATGTTGTAGAGCGTGCCCAGTTTGTTGTCCCGGCGCAACTGCACGACGGCGTAGGGTTTCTTTTCCGGCTGGTGCGGGTTGGTCAGACCCACGGGCTTCATCGGGCCGAACCGCAGTGTTTCGCGCCCCCGCTCGGCCATCACCTCAATCGGCAGGCAGCCGTCAAAGTACCCGGCGGTCTCGCCTTCCTTGAACTGGGTCTTGTCCGCCGCGAGCAGCGCGTCGATGAAGGCTTCGTACTGATCCCGGTCCATCGGGCAATTGAGATAGGCGGTGCGTTCTTCCTCCGTCTCACCCTTGTCATAACGTGACTGCATCCACGCCTGACTCATGTCGATGCTGTCGAAATAGACGATGGGGGCGATGGCATCGAAGAATGCCAGCGCCTCCGCGCCGGTTTCCGCGGCGATGGCCGTGCTCAGCCCGGATGAGGTGAGGGGCCCCGTTGCAAAGATCCAGTGCCCGTCGCTCGGCAACTCAGTGATCTCGCCGTAAGAGACCGAGACATTCGGATGCGCCTTAAGCGCCTCCGTAACTGATTGCGCGAAGGGGTCCCGATCCACCGCCAGGGCGCCACCGGCAGGCAGGCGGTGTTTGTCGGCTGTGTGCATGATGAGCCCGCCTGCGGCGCGCATCTCCCAATGGAGCAGGCCCACGGCGTTCTGCTGGTCATCGTCAGACCGGAAGGAGTTGGAGCAGACCATCTCCCCCAGAAGGCCCGTCTGATGCGCAAAAGTGCCGACCTCGGGGCGCATTTCATGGAGCACCACCGCGACGCCCATCCCGGCGGCCTGCCATGCCGCTTCGGACCCGGCCATGCCGCCGCCCACGATATGAAGTTTTTCCGTCATGGCGCGCCATGTAGGGCAGTGCAGCGACGCGCGCAACTCATCACTGTCAATCCGTGTTGATCTTGAGGGGGTTTGCGCTTTTGGGGCCGCCCCGCGGGCATGTCGGATCAGAGAGACGCTGATCTGGAGGGACCTTCCGGCGACGGGCGGCCCAAAACGCGATATGCCTCTCGGCACGCCAGACCTTTGCCATTTTCCTGCCTGATTTGAAAGAGCGCGGTTTGAAACGCTGCTGTGCTGAAATGGAAACAGTCAAAGTTTCAGCGGGTTTTACGGGATGACGCAGGGTCTTTCTTGTCTGAAAAGGAAAATTTGAGAAAGTCGCGACAAGGGGGGAGCGCAGATGGCCTTAAAGATGACCAAGGAAGAAGTGTCAGGCTTCGTGGAGAAGGTATTCGAGCAGGTTCGGGGGGACTTCACCATCGAAGCGCTGGAGGAAGACAGCATGCGTGTGCGCATGCATGTTGCCGAAAAACACCTGCGTCCCGGGGGGACGATCTCCGGCCCGTCGATGTTCTCGCTGGCGGATGTATCAGCCTATTTTATCACCATCGCCCATATCGGGCCCGAAGCGCTGACGGTGACAACAAATTGCACGATTGATTTCATGCGGAAGCCGGCGGCCAATACCGATCTGATTGCGCAGGTAAGGCTGCTCAAGCTGGGGCGCACGCTTTCCGTGTCAGACGTCCTGCTTTATTCAGAAGGGCAGGAAAAACCCGTCGCTCGGGCATCGCTCACTTATTCGATCCCGCCAGGACCCAAGCCCTAGGGACGGGACCCCAAAAAAAGCGGCCGGGACGAACCCGGCCGAGAGGAAGAGATCTGTCAGGGTGCCGGGGAGGTCACGCCTGCCAGAACGCTTTGGACACCTCGCGTTGTGCATCCAAAGGCGTCATGCCCACGTCGTCCAGCTGCCAGTTTTCCAGCTGTCTCAATGCGCGTCTAGTCTGACGGCGCGTGGCCCATTTCGACACGCAGGCCGCAAATTCCACGGCGACATAGGCAAGCGTTGGCACGTTGCGTGCGGCTGTGAGGTAAGCCAGCGTGTCGGGGGCAAGCGGTGATGTGCGTGTCATGGGAAACTCCTAAATTGTATTGACACAATATTGCAATCTCTTGCACATTATGCATACGATAAAAGGTACAAAGGCGCTAGGGAAATATTGTAATGGATACAATTTGGCAGCCCACGCTGGCAGCGCACATCAAGCCCAAGTACAAAGCTGTCGTCACCAGCATCAAGGAAGGCATAGAGGCGGGGACCCTGCCAAGGGGCGCAAAGCTCCCCCCGGTCCGGGAACTCGCCTGGACGCTTGGGATCACGCCGGGCACGGTGGCGCGCGCCTACACGATCCTGACCGAAAGTGGCGCCTTGAAGGCCGAGGTTGGCCGCGGAACCTTTGTGGCGGAGCGGGCGCCCATAATGCTCGCGGACAAGCCGATCGAGGTTGATGCTGTCCCCCATGGGACAGATCATTCCGAGGAGACAAACTCCATCAACCTGTTCTCTCCCCATCTCCCCGCCGTGGGGCAGGACCTGCTGGCGCGCCGTTTGCTGGCAAGGATCGCGCAGGATCCGCCCTCAGGGATCATGCACTATCCCAGCCGGTCAGGTGCGCGCCCCGCGCGGGAGGCCGTGGTGCGCTGGCTGACAGGCACCCCGCTTGGTGCGTTTTCGGAGCGGGATATCGTGCTCTCTCATGGGGGGCAAAATGGCTTGCAGTTGATCTTTCAGAGCATCCTGCATGGGCGAAAGCCGACAGTGCTGATCGAAGAACTGGCCTACCCGGGGTTCCGGCGCGCAGCGGAGCTATTGCGGGCGGATGTGGTCCCGGTTGCGATGGATGCGGAGGGTGTTATTCCCGAAGCCCTTGAAGCGGCGGCATCCACCCATGAGGCGCAGCTTTTCTGCACCTCGCCAGAGGTCCATAACCCGACGGGCGGCTTTACGCCGGTGGCCCGGCGCGAGGCCCTGGCGGCGGTGGCCCGGCGGTGCAATTTGCAGATCGTTGAAGACGACTGCTACCGGATGCAGGTGAACCGCGCCCCGACCTACCGCATGCTGGCGCCTGAACGGGGATGGTATGTGTCCTCCCTTGCCAAAACGCTCACCCCCGCCTTGCGGATCGGTTTTGCGATTGCGCCAGAGGATAAGACGCCCGCTTTACGCAAGGTCGCCGAGTACAATTGCTTCGGTCTTGCCACACCGATGATTGACCTTTGCGCGGCTTTGCTCAGCCACGAGGACGTGGACCGTCTCGCGAAGGAGGCGCGCAAGGTCCTGAACAGCTATGTTCAGGCCGCTGTCAACATCCTTGGTGGCTACGATGTAGTCTGGCGTACGGACGTTCCGTTCCTGTGGATGCGGCTGCCCCTTGGGTGGCGGGCAGGGGCCTTTTGCCAGGCGGCGGAGGCAGCAGGCGTACAGATCAGATCCGCAGAGGAGTTCGTCTGTCGCGATGCGCGTGCGCCCCATGCGGTGCGGATTGCCGTGAACGCGGGTGTTTCGCTGGAGCGGTTCGAGGGCGCGATGCAGCGGATCCGTGACCTTCTGGACAATCCACCAGACCAAATCGGCGTTTGAGTGTGGGGTAAAATAATACCTATCTTATAAGATAATGGAATCATTATATTAATTACCTCTTGTCGGCCTTGACCCTGCATTTTTCTTCGATATAACGCCCCAATCGAATTCGGGTCTGTCGGTTTTGGCAGGTCCTAACCTCAATCGGGGAACCGTCCATGAAAACTTTCTCTGCAACACCCGCAGATATCGACAAGAAATGGATCCTGATCGACGCTGAAGGCGTTGTTTTGGGTCGTTTGGCGTCGATTGTAGCGACCCGCCTGCGCGGCAAGCACAAGCCATCCTTCACGCCGCATATGGATTGCGGCGACAATGTCA
This sequence comes from Pseudomonadota bacterium, assembly GCA_039196345.1. Classification (GTDB taxonomy): domain Bacteria; phylum Pseudomonadota; class Alphaproteobacteria; order Rhodobacterales; family Rhodobacteraceae; genus Roseobacter. Next base: position 79,984 of record JBCCUU010000005.1, read on the forward strand.
TCATCATCAACGCGGACAAGGTCCAGCTGACCGGCAAGAAGCGTGAAGAGAACCACTACTGGCACACAGGCCACCCCGGTGGCATCAAGTCCCGCACCAAGGCGCAAATCCTGGAAGGCGATCATCCGGAGCGTGTTGTGACCCTGGCGGTCAAGCGCATGTTGCCAGGCAACCGTCTGTCCCGCCAGATCATGACGAACCTGCGCGTTTATGCGGGCAGTGACCACCCGCACGAGGCGCAAAGCCCTGAAGTTCTGGACGTGAAATCCATGAACAGCAAAAACACCCGGAGCGCATGAGCATGGCTGAAGAAATCAACACACTCGAAGAGTTGGGCCAGGCTGCTGGTCTTGAAGCGGCACCGGAAGTTGTCGAAACACCGCGTGAGCCCGTCCGTGACGATCTGGGTCGTTCCTATGCCACCGGTAAACGTAAAGACGCGGTTGCCCGTGTCTGGATCAAGCCCGGCTCGGGCAAGGTCACCGTGAACGGCAAACCGCAGAATGACTACTTTGCGCGCCCCGTGCTGCAAATGATCCTTGCACAGCCGTTCTCCGTCTCCGGCACCGAAGGCCAGTTTGACGTCGTGGCAACCGTGAAGGGCGGCGGTTTGTCCGGCCAGGCGGGTGCGGTCAAGCACGGTATCTCAAAGGCACTCCAGCTTTACGATCCCAGCCTGCGCGGCGCGTTGAAAGCTGCTGGCTTCCTGACCCGCGACAGCCGCGTGGTCGAGCGTAAGAAATACGGCAAGGCCAAGGCGCGCAAGAGCTTCCAGTTCTCCAAGCGCTAACGCCGGACGAGAAAAAAGTTCAACAAAATCAAACGCTCACTTGCAAAAGTGGGCGTTTTTTATTGGTAGCAGAATGCTGATTTCGTTGACGTTTAAGGTTGGCGATTTTAGCATAATCGCAGCAGTTAAAGCATCTTTTTGGCAGGCAGCGGTTGGGGTTTTGCCAAAGGGTGCATGGCCTGCTGTCGGTTTCGTGAACGCGGAAGGGGCCATACCGCCCACACATCTTGGCCAAGGACATGAGTCATGATTTCTTACAGACCGGGCTGCGATGTGGGCGTGCTGGACTACTGGCCATTCGACAACCCCGCCAGCCGGTATCGGATTATTGCCGGCGCCCCGAAGACCTTTGGCCGTTTCGACGCGGGCGGCCCCGGCCACACGACACGCTTTGGCATCTGGCGCTGCACGGTCGGTAGTTTTCAGTGTATCGAACAGGGCGATGAACTGATGACGGTCTTGTCGGGCAAGTGCAGGCTTGCAAATCACACCGCGGGCACCGAGGCGCTGCTGCAGCCGGGTGACAGTCTCTTCATTCGGGATGGTAGCCTCGTCACCTGGGACGTGACAGATGCGATCACCAAGGTCTTCCACGGGTTCAAGGCCGACGGCTACTGAGCGCACCCTTGGCAATTGGTCGCCGCGCAAGGGCTGCTCCCCGGGTTTGACAATTCATAAACCAGCGGGCTCTATCGTCCTGTGGCTTTGCTTCTGACCAACCGGCCGTTTCGGCTCCTCTTCTCCGCGACAGCGGTTTCCAACCTTGGGGACGGGGTCTCCGCACTGGCTTTCCCATGGCTTGCAACGCTCATCACCCGCGATCCGATGCTGATCGCGCTGGTTGCTTTTGCGACCAGCCTGCCATGGTTCCTGTTTTCGATCCCCGCGGGCGTGATTGTCGACCGCTATGACCGGCGGATGCTGATGGTCCGGGCGGATCTGTTTCGGCTGGCCCTGACCTGTGGCGTAATCGCGCTGGTGTTTTCGGTGCCGGAATTTCCACCCCCCGATGATGCGCTGAGTTACATCCTCGTGCTGGCAGCATTCGGGCTGCTCTTGGGCACCGCCGAGGTCATACGGGACAATGCCGCTCAGACCGTTTTGCCCTCGCTGGTCGCCAAGTCCGAGCTTGAGACGGCGAATGGGCAACTCTGGAGCATCGAGCAGGTCATGGGCTCTTTCGTCGGGCCCCCTTTGGCTGGAGTGCTGATTGCGTTCGCTGTGCCGGCGCCGTTCACGTTGGATGCATTGACCTTCGGGATCGCCGCTTGGCTGGTCTGGTGCATTGCCTTGCCACGACGGCCTGCACCGCCGCGCCGTCGGATCGGGCCGGAGATCGCGGAAGGCTGGCGATGGATGCGGGAGCACGCGACGATCCTGCGCCTTGCCCTGATGCTGGGGGTCATCAATGCGGTCTCCGTCATGGCGATGACGATCCTCGTGCTCTTCTCGCAGGAGGTGCTGGGACTGACAGCGGCGCAGCATGGCCTTTTGATGACGGCGGGTGCGGCGGGTGGCGTGATCGGCGGGTTGGTCGGGCCGAAGATCATCGCGCGTATCGGGCCGCAGGCGGGCGTTTTTGTAGCGCTTTGCCTGATGATCCTGCCTTACAGCATTCTGTGTCTGACGTCTGACCCCTTCATCGCCGGGATCGCCTTGTTCATCGAGGTCTTTGCCGCACTCATGTGGAATATCGTCACCGTGTCCTACCGGCAGAGACGTATACCGGACGCGCTTTTGGGGCGGGTCAATTCGCTCTATCGGTTCTTTGGCTGGGGCATGATGCCCATCGGTGCCTTGATGGGTGGGGTCATCGTCGCCTGGGCCGAGGCGCATATGGCCCGCGACGTGGCTCTGAAGCTGCCCTATGCGATTGCGGCAGCCGCGTCTTTGCTGATGCTGGCCTACGCCGCGCGAAAGCTGCGTCTTTGACCTAAAGCGTCATGCGAAAAACCTGAATCACGCAACGCTGCCTGAAATCGAAGATTTCAACGCATTACGTGATACTGGGTGTCTTGGGTATTTCGTCAGACGCGTTAGTCGTCCGGTGTGATGAGCCCCAGACCGCGCAGGTAGATGCCGATGCCGGTTTCCAGCAGATCATCGGGCGGGTAGGGCGATGCCCGGCCCGGCGAGTTGCGGGCAAAAAGCTCGACCACCCCGTGGCTTAACGCCCAGATATGGGCGGAAAACATGGACGCCGGGGGGCGTTTGTCTTCGGGAATATGCTGGCTGAGATCGACGGCGGCTTTCTCCAGCACGCCGCTGGCACGCCCGGCAATCGCGGCCAGTTCCGGCGTGCGGTTGACGGAAATGCCGCTTTCGAACATCGCGATGTAATGCCCGGGGTGTTTTCGGGCGAAAGCGAGATAGGCGCGGCCCGTCGACTCAAACGCCGCCAGTGCGGAGGGCTGGCCGGACTGATAGGCATATTCCATCAGATCGGCAAAAATCTCGTAGCCTTGCAAGGCCGCTTCGGCGATCAGGTCTTCGCGCCCTTCAAAGTGGCGGTAGACCGCCGCCGGAGTGACCCCGGCCTGTTTGGCAGCCTCGGACAGCGTGAACCCCGTCGGGCCTTTCTCCTCAATCAGTTCCAAAGCGGCATCAATCAGGGCCTGCCGCAGGTTGCCGTGATGATAGCCGCGCTTAGGCATCCCACACGTCCAGGCCGCCGCAAATTGTGCTGTCGAGCGCGCCGATGGCAGTCTTGTCCTTATGCGTGTAGTCCAAAGCCCGCAGAACCGTCCGGATCACGTTCAGGCGCGCACGACGTTTGTCATCGGATCGAACCACCGTCCACGGGGCCTGATCGCTGTTGGTTCTTTCAAGCGTCTCGGCGATGGCGTCGGTATAGGCGTCCCAGCGGTTCAGGCCTTCAACGTCGATCCAGCTCAATTTCCATTGCTTCAGCGGGTCCGATTCGCGTTTGAGCATACGACGCAGTTGTTCGGCCCGCCCGACATTCAGCCAGAACTTGAAGAAGTGAACATTGTCTTCGACCAGCATATGTTCGAAAGGCGTGACCTGATCGAAGAAATGCGCGCGTTGCGCGGGGGTGCAAAAGTCAAAGACATGCTCGACCACACCCCGGTTGTACCAGCTGCGGTCAAAGAAGGTGATCTCGCCCGCCGCTGGCAGATGCTGGACGTAGCGTTGAAAGTACCATTGGCTCTGCTCCGCCTCGGTGGGTTTTGACAGCGCCACAACCCGCGCACCACGCGGGTTCAGGTTCATCCGGAACCGGCTGATCGTCCCGCCCTTGCCGGCACCGTCTCGCCCCTCGAAAACACAGACAACCCGCGCGCCGCTTTGCTTGACCCAGGCTTGCAGTTTGACCAGTTCCACCTGAAGGGTTGCAAGCTCGCGCTCGTAGGGTTTGCGGGCCATGCGCTCAGGGTGCGGGTAGGTCGTGGACAGGATTTCGCCTTTTTCGCTGCGCCTGATGGCATCGCGTATCGCGGCAGGCGCATCGTTTTCAAAATAAGCGCTGATTGCGCCATCAAAGGGCAGATCCATGGTGCCTCCCGAGAGGGTCTTTGCTGTTCTATATGGAATGTTAATCGCCTTAACGCAAACCCGCGCGCACCGCGACCCGGTCAATTGCGGCCAATACGGCTTCGGTGTTGCTGTGGTGTGGCATATGCCCAACACCTTCAAGCCGGTCCAGTTGCGCGCCGGGGATCTGGTTCAGCAAGGGCTCCGCGTGGACCTTTATGGGCACGGTGTCGTCAGCGGTCCCGTGCACGCTCTCGACCGGCAAATCCAGCGTTGGATAGCGTTTTGACATCTCGCGCACATAGGGTTTGAGCGCATTGACCTGCTGGGCATTGGCCCGCATCGTTTCACGGCGGAGCGTCATGTCCGTCCCGAAGTGTTTCATATAGCCGTTGGGCGGCGACTGGGGCGCGAAGATTTCAGCAACCGTTTCCTCTATGTAATCATGCGGCGTGAAGGCGGTGATGAGCGGAATGACCACCGCACTCCCGAAGATGCGGGAGTTGACCCGATAAAGCCACCCCAACTCGCCTTCCCACGGGTTGGAGGCGGCGGCGGTCAGCACCAGACCTGCGGTCTGGTCCGGTCGCTCCAACGCCCATGCAAGGGCAATGGCACCGCCAAAGGAATGCCCCAGCACAATCGGGTTTTCCACGCCAACCGCATCCGTCGCGGCTTGCAGGAGTCGCGCCTGCATTGCCGGTGGTTCTGCTGCGGTATTGAACACGCCGCCATAGCCGGGCGGGCGTTCCGACCAGCCAAGCCCGGGACGGTCGACAGCGATCACCCGGTAGCTGTCTTCGAGCCGCCCGACAAGATCGAATGTGAAATCCCGCAGGCTCCCACTGGCCCCGTGAATCAGCACGATATCAGGGCCTTGGCCGGTGATCTTCAGGTGAATTCTGGTCCCGTCCACCTCAATGAATTGGCCGGAGGGCGGATATTGTGCCTCCACGGATGCCTCGCGGGCCGCCGCACGCCACTGCACCAGCGCAACAAAGCCCAAAAGGAAAACGACAAAAAGGCTAAGTGCCAATGGCTTCGATATCATAAGGCGTGTCCTGATAAACTTCCGTCAGCCAGTTGCCATATAGAAGATGCGCATGGCTTCGCCAGCGATTCAGCGGCTTTTGACTGGGATCGTCATCAGGGTAGTAGTTCATCGGGATATTGATCGGCGTGCCAGCGGCCACATCCCGGTCATATTCCTGCTTCAGCGTGTCGCTGTCATATTCGAAATGGTTGAAGATATAGAGCGCGCGGTGGCCCGCATCCTCGACAAGGCAAGGCCCGACCAGATCGCTGCCAAGCAGCGTTTTCAGCCCGGGCACCGCGTCAATCTCTGCCTGCCTCATCTCTGTCCACCGTGACACGGGGATCACGCAATCGTCGGAAAATCCGCGCAGGTAAGGGGACGCCGGGGCAAGATTGCGGTGCCGGAAACAGCCAAAGGCCTTCGCCTCCAGCATGTGCTTCCGGACGCCATGAAAGTGGTTAATCATGGCCATCCCGCCCCAGCACACGCCAAAGGTGGAATGCACATTGGTCTGTGTCCAGTCCATGACTTCGCAAAGCTCTTCCCAATAGGTGACGGCATCAAATTCCAGATGCTCGATCGGGGCACCGGTGATGATGAGACCGTCATACTTGAGGTGTTTGATGTCCTGAAAGGGCCGGTAGAACTCCGCCATATGGGCGGCGGCGGTATTGCGGGTCCGGTGTTCGGACATGCGGATCAGGTCAAGCTCGATCTGCAAGGGCGTGGCACCAATCAGCCGTGCAAACTGGTTCTCGGTCTGGATCTTCTTGGGCATCAGGTTCAAAAGCCCGATCCGCAAGGGCCGGATGTCCTGCCGCGCCGCCTGATCGGGGTCCATGACCGACACACCTTCGCGCTTGAGCACATCGTAGGCAGGCAGGTCAGCGGGGATCTTGATCGGCATTTTAGCAGTCCGTTTTTTTGTAAGACTGGGGAGATAGCGGTTTGGATCGCAGGTCTCAAGAGGGGACGGGGGTCACGTCGTGGTGAGCGGTCAGAGGCAGCCTTCCACCATGGCATCAAAATCATCATCGGTGCGCAAGGCCGCGACCTGATCCGCTGTGACGGTGATGCCCCAGCGCGACATCGCCTCATAGCGCGGCTGCCGGTGGGCCAGTGCCCGGGCGTAGGTGAAGCGGATGAAATCATCGGGATCTACTGCGTCTTCAGAGCACCCTTTTTCGGCCAGGTAGTGCTGCCAGACGGTTTCGAGGAAGGCCGGTTGGTAGGCCATGGGCTTTGGCGCACGGTCAAAACGGCGGATGAGTTCCTGCGTGTGGGCCGTATCCCCCTTGATCCACATCATCAGGCAGTGTTTCGACAGCTCGTTCAGCAAGGGGTCGTCCGGGTTGTCCGGATCGACCCATTCGCAGATCGAGCCGCCTGTATCACAGGTGAAGTTCGGATAGCCGTAAAGCGCCTCGGCCCGCTGGGCGAAGTGCGCCGTGTCGCGCAAGGCGGCAATCTCCGCCTGTCGGAACTGTTCCTGCCGGCGCCTGTATTCGGCAATCGGCAAGCCCCCTTTGGCGGGATCACCGGGCTTGCCCAGATAGGTCGCCACGGGGGAGAGGTTATCGAAGGTGATGTTGGAGCCGATGTAGATGCTGTCGCTCATCAGAAGGTCGCGGAGGAACGGCACCTTCATGGCTTCGGCCTTGGCGTTGTCGGCGATATATTCGCCCATGTACCGCGTGCCGATCCGGTAATCGATGGAATAGTGAAACCACGTGCCGCTGGTCCGCAAGAGGTTCGACATGTGTGTCTTGCCAAGGCCAGACATCCCGAAGACAAGCACCGACTTGTGCGGTGCCGCGCGCCAATCCGCGGCAGAAGTATAGAGCATGAGCAGTGCCTTCGGGCCAGAAATACTCAGGCGTTCCTAGCGGCGCAGGCAAAGCCCGTCAATCAGTCCTCGGGCTGCGGGTGCCGTCTGCGCAGCACCCGTCCGTCGAGGATCAGCAACCCCGCGGCCAGAAGGGCAAAGCCCAGATAGGCGTTCGGCGTCAGTTTCTCCCCCAGCATCAACGCCCCCGCGATGATCGCGACAGGGGCCACCAGGAGCGTGACCAGCATCAGGTTGCCGCTGCCCGCGCGCCTGAGAACGAAATAGTAGAGCAGATAGGCACCGGCGGTTGCGATGATTGAGTAGTATCCGATCGCCAGAGCCGTTCTGGGGTGCATTGCAAGTGAAATCGGACCTTCGATCACAATTGCGACGGGCAGGGTGACCAGCGTTGCACCGGTCAGCATCCCGGCAGCGGCCACTTGCGGAGAGAGGTGCGACAGGAGTTTTCTGGCCCAGGCGCTGGCAAAGGCGTAAGAGATTGTGCCCGCGATCACCGCCAGTTGCGCCAGCGATTGCAGGTCGAAACTGCGCAGGTTCTCCAACCCGATTGCCGTAGCGACCCCCAGAAACCCGATGGAGACACCGATGCCTTTGCGCAGGGTCAACCGCTCATCCGCAAAGATCATGGCCGCGACAAGGACACCAAAAATTGCCGTGGCGGCATTCAGAATCGATGTCAGCCCGCTTTCGATATGAAGCTGCCCCCAGGCCATGAGTGAAAACGGCACTACGTTGTTGAGCAGCCCCATCACCAGAAATGCCCCCCAAAGCCGTGGGTCGCGCGGGACGGGCAGGCGCATCGCGATCACAACGCCCCAGAGCACCAGCATGGCCCAGAACGTGCGGTGCGCGACCGCTGTCAGCGGGCCGATCTCGTCCAGGGCAATGCGAATAGAGACAAAGCTGAGGCCCCAGATCGTGGCCAGAGCAAAGAGCGCGACCCAAGCGGTTCTGGATATGGATTTCTGTACGATCATGGTCGAGACATTAGGCTGCCCGCATATCCCAACTCCACCCGAATCCTGCGCAAAGAAAAACGCCCGCGCAGAAAGCGCAGGCGTCCATATTCAAATCGCGATCCAGGTCAGAAGTTGTAGCCAACCTTTACGCCGAAGGCGACAGCATCGTTGTCTTTGAACTCCGCGCCGGGCTCAAGTGACCCCACGCGTGTCTCGGTATCGCCGATCCAGATATACCGCACGCCAGTGGTTACGCGCATGTTGCCGTGCGTGTAGATCGCCGCAAGACCAAGGCTGGTCTGCCCATCCGCCGGACCAAGGTTTGTGAAGAGTGCGCCGGTGTTTTCTTCATATCCGACGGATGCCGCGACGGACCACTGGTCTGAAAGACGACGCCCCAGACCCAACGTGTAGGTCGTCACGTCTTCTTCATAGCTCAGCAACGGGCTCCCTGTGACCGTGCTGCTTGAGTATACGTTTGGCGACAGATCAAAGTCTGACCAATCGACCCAGCGAATCCCCCCAAACAACAGGGTGTCGGCCGCGATGCCGGTCTGGAAAGCAAGGTTGACGGATTGTGGCGTTTCAAACTCGGCGGTGCTGTCAGCGTCAAGGAATGGTGCACCGGCAAAAGTTTCCGATACGTCATTCTCATGTGCGATTTCAGAGCTATAGGTCAATGAGACACGCAGCGCGATGTCTGGTCGCTCGTAGGCAACGCCTGCAACATAGCCCACGCCCCAATCCTGCTCGGCTTTCACTTCATACCCGCCGCCCACAAATGCGATGCCGGCGTTTGCATCGGTGCGCTGCAGGCGCAGGCCCCCGAAAACGGAGAAGCCGTTCTGCATATTGTATTGCAGAAGACCTGTCAGGGCGATGGAATTGAATTCGGCGTTGGACCCTTCCGCGAAGTACCCCGTGCCATCAGGATAGTCGACCTCCGCCTTGAACGGTTCCTCCAGGATAAACGCATAAGACCACTGATCGTTGATATCTGCCTTGTAGGCTGCTCCGAAATTCACCGAACTCGGAGAGATATCGCCGGAACCCGAACCATTCGGCAGAACGGATACGGAGTTGCCGCTTATGTCGGGCGAGACGGACCCAAGGCTGAACTCAATGTAGCGGCCCTCCTCGAAAAGCACATCGACAGACTGCCCTGTTCGGTCAAGGGCACCCGCATGGGCCGCACCTGCCAGCAAACAGGTCGCGGATACGCTCGTTAGAATCTTTTTCATTGTTCTCCTCCCCGGAAGACACTCTCGCAAACACTACGATTTTGTAAACAGAAGCGTAGGCAATTAAGCACGGAAACCTTTTCGGTCAATCATTGACGCTAAGGAAGCTTTGCTTGTGACGTTACGTGAAATCAGGTTTCACGACGGGTTTCGGACCATATATTATAGTAATTGCCCGCGAAAATGATAGCGGCTCCGGCAAAGACCCAAAGATCGAGCGCCTCGTTGTACAAGAGCATCCCCACTACAGCGATGGCGGGCAGCCTTACAAAATCGATGGGCACAACCACGGTAGCAGGCGCGATGGCCAGCGCATTGGTCAGACAAAAGTGAGCCATCAGCCCGGCGGCACCGATCAATAGCACCAGCGGGAGACCTGTTGCGGAAGGCAAGGCGATGTCGCCATCATAGCCCGCTGCGATAATGCCGAACACAAGTTGCATGCTTGTCAGATAGAACAGGATGCAGGTGATGCTGGCGGTCCGGGTGAGCTTTTTGGTGAACATGATCGACAGGGCGAAGAAGATTGCAGAGGCGGCTGCACTCAACACGCCCGCATTGATCCCTGCCATGTCCGGCCGCGCGACCACCATGATTCCGATGAACCCCATGATCGCCGCGATGACACGCGTCAGCGTCAGACGCTCGCCCAGGATCAGCGGTGACAGCGCGATGACCCACAGAGGGGTCGTGAATTCCAGGGCAAAAACCTGCGCAAGGGGGATCACGGTCACCGCGTAGAACCACAGGTTCTGCCCGGTGAAATGGGCGAGGTTGCGCACCGCGTGCAGGCCCAGCTTCTCGGTATTGACCTGCGACAAGGTGCCGACCGCCCAAGCGATGCCGACCACGATCAGCAAGCCGAAGAGGCTGCGATACATCATGATTTCGAACGTATCGAGTTCGGTGGAAAGCTCCCGCCCTGCCACGGCCATGGAGGAAAACGAGGCAATGGAGCCGGTCATCCAAAGCGCGGCCTTGAACGTCGTGTTCATCCCGATACGCTTTCATTTGCCGGTCGTATCGCGCGCCTTTTCGAAAGGGGCCGTGGCACTATTCCCACTCGATGGTGCCCGGGGGTTTGGAGGTAATGTCGTAGGTGACCCGATTGATCCCCGGCACCTCGTTGATGATCCGGGTCGCGGTTTCCCCCAGAAACTCATGGGAGAAGGGATAGTAGTCAGCGGTCATGCCATCGACTGAGGTCACGGCCCTGAGCGCGCAGGCATAGTCATAGGTGCGCCCATCGCCCATGACGCCCACCGTGCGCACCGGCAGGATTGCCACAAAGGCCTGCCAAATTTCGTCATAAAGCCCGTGCTTGCGGATCTGGTCGATGTAGACCGCGTCCGCTTCGCGCAGGATGACCAGCTTTTCGCGGGTAATCTCACCGGGGCAACGGATCGCAAGGCCGGGGCCGGGGAAGGGGTGGCGGCCAATGAAACTCTCAGGCAGGCCGAGCTCCCGTCCCAGAGCGCGCACCTCGTCCTTGAAAAGTTCCCGGAGCGGTTCCACCAGCTTCATATTCATGCGCTCAGGCAAGCCGCCCACATTGTGGTGCGATTTGATGGTCTCGGACGGACCGCCCGAAAAGCTGACGGATTCGATCACATCCGGATAGAGGGTGCCTTGGGCCAGGAAATCCGCGCCGCCTATCTCTGCTGCGTATTTCTCGAAGACGTCGATGAAGAGACCGCCAATGATCTTCCGCTTCGTCTCCGGGTCGCTGACGCCATCGAGTTTGCCCAGGAACAGATCGGATTCATCCGCGTGGATCAGCGGCAGATTGTAATGCTCGCGGAACATGCCGACGACCTGCTCGCTCTCATCTTTCCGCATCAGCCCGTGGTCCACATAGACGCAGGTCAATTGATCTCCGATGGCCTCGTGGATCAGCACGGCAGCAACCGAACTGTCCACGCCGCCGGAAAGCGCGCAGATGACGCGGCCCGACCCGACCTGTTCCCTGATCCGCGCGATCGCCTCGTCGCGGTAGGCGCCCATAGTCCAGTCGCCCGAAAAACCCGCCAGCCTGACGAAGTTCTCATAGAGCTTGGCACCGTTGGGGGTGTGGTGAACTTCGGGGTGAAACTGCACCGCATAAAAATGCCGGCCTGTATCTGCGGTGATCGCAAAGGGGGCGTTGGGGGATGTCCCGTAGACCTCGAACCCCGGTGCGATCTGGCTCACATGATCCCCGTGACTCATCCAGACCTGTTCACGGTCAAGGTCGCTCTCGAACCAGCCCTCCAGAATGGCCAGCTTCTGTGTGGTGGGGGTCACAAAGGCGCGTCCAAACTCTGCTGTTTTATGTCCGCGCTCCACCTTGCCACCCAGACAGTGCATCATCACCTGCTGGCCATAGCAAATGCCCAGGATCGGCACGCCAAGCTCAAACACTGACACGGGCGGCATTGGCGCGCCCTCCGCAAAGACCGAAGATGGCCCGCCGGAAAAGATCACGGCCTTGGGGGCGAAATCGCTAAGAAAGGCGTCGTCCACGAGATTGAAGGGATGAATTTCGCAATAGACGTTCAGTTCGCGTAACCGACGGGCGATCAACTGCGTAACCTGGCTACCGAAATCAATGATGAGGAGGCGGTCGTGATCTGAGGTGCTCATGCCCGCTGATTATGCGCGTTGACCGGTGCTGGCAAGCCTCGGATTGAGGCGTGTTCGCTTTCGTCCCCGTCGCTTGGTCGGCCATGTCGCTTTTGTCCCTGCAAGGACGCTCTGGGAGAGAGCGGAATGACCGGAATGAGATAGGTCAGTGGCAAGGTCTAACATGAGGGTTGTTATGGCAGTTGCAGAGAGAAGGCGTGGACGGGGCGGTGGCGGAGCAGCCCGGCGCGCGGCACGCAGCGCGGTGTCGTTCGAGACAGCGAAATACATCGAGCGGAATATCCCCAACTTGGAAATCCTTAGCGAAGAAGCGCTGGAAATCATCGAGACCAACGCGGAAACGATTCTCGAAGAGGTCGGGGTCAACTTTGTGGAGAACCCGGCGGCCCTGGAGCGTTGGCGCGCGGCGGGCGCGGACATCAATGGCGAACGTGTGCGAATCCCGCGCGGTCTTGCCCGCAAGCTGTGCCAAACAGCGCCCTCCAGCTTTACGCAGCACGCCCGCAACCCTGAGCGGTCCGTGGTGGTGGGCGGCAATAACCTGGTGCTTGCGCCGGTCTATGGGCCGCCCTTTGTCCGTGATGCGTTGGGGGGGCGGCGCTATGCGACGATGGAAGATTTCCGCAAGTTCGTGAAACTGGGCTATATGTCCAAGTGGCTGCACCATTCCGGCGGCACTGTGTGCGAGCCAACGGATGTGCCGGTCAACAAACGGCATCTGGACATGCTGCACGCGCATATGACGCTCAGCGACAAACCCTTCATGGGGTCGGTGACCGAGCCCAGCCGTGCGCAGGACAGCGTTGACATGTGCGGGCTCCTCTTTGGGGAGGAGTTCGTTCAGCAAAACACCGTGATGACGTCGCTGATCAACATCAACTCTCCAATGACCTTTGACGATGTGATGATGGGCGCGCTGGAGGTTTACGCGCGCAACAACCAGGCCTGCATCGTCTCGCCCTTCATCGTTGGCGGGGCCATGGCACCGGTTTCAGTTGCAGGAACACTGACCCAGGTGATGGCAGAGGTGCTTGCTGGTATCGCCTACAGCCAGTTGATCCGGCCCGGGGCCCCGGTCATCATGGGGGCGTTCGTGACATCTATAGACATGAACTCCGGCGCGCCCACGTTCGGCACACCCGAAGCAGCCCACATCACCTACGGGGCAGGGCAGTTGGCGCGCAGGCTTGGGTTGCCCTACCGCTCTGCCGGATCGTTCTGTGGCTCCAAGCTGCCGGATGCGCAGGCGGCCTATGAGACCGCAAACAGCCTCAACATGGGATTGCTTGCGGGCGTGAACTTCATGCTCCATTCCTGCGGCTGGCTTGAAGGGGGGCTGGTCTCATCCTTCGAGAAGTTCGTGATGGACGCCGACCAACTGGGGACGCTGCATCATCTGGCGCAAGGCGTGCCGATGGATGACGATGCGCAGGCCCTTGATGCCATTCGGGAAGTGGGGCCGGGAGGTCACTACCTGGGCTGCGATCATACGCAACGCAACTTCAAGAGCGCGTTCTGGAAATCGGACCTGCTGGATTACAAGCCCTTTGAGACCTGGGAAGATGAAGGCGCCCGGGATACTCAGGCGCTTGCCAGCTTGCGCGTCGAAAAGATGCTGAGTGATTATCAGCAACCGGCACTGGATCCGGCCATCGCCGAAGCGCTGTCGGATTATGTTGCGCGCAAAAAGTCCGAGATGCCCGACAGCTTCATGTAGTCAAGCGGCATGCGACGCCCGAAGGATGCGGGCTTCGCCAACCATTGCGATCAGGACGTCCACGTGTTTCACGAGGCTGTAGCTGGTGTCGCCGCTTTTGCGTTGCTCGTTCATGGCCGCCTCGACTTCCATCAGCCGCATCAGAGCCGCGCCGTGGCGTGGCAGGACACCATAGCCCAACAGACGCGGCAGATGCGTCGCGCGGGAATAGTCTTCGGCACCTATGCGCGCCGCGCGCATCAGGAGAGTGGGGCGGCGCAGCGCGTGCAGCATGGAGAGAATGTCTTGCATTGGTGTGTCCTTTCCTTCTGACCGTCCTGGAGTCGGATGGTCGATGGCGGATGTATGACACAACCTTGAGGGGTGTTGCCGGACGCAGCACTCTGTCGCACGGGGTGGTTCAGGGATTGTTTACCCTTTTTTCGGGTAGGTAGGTATGAGGAGTTTAGGGGTCTACTGTTGCGCAAAACCACTAAAGACCGCACTCAGGTTTAAATACTGTTTATAAAATCGATACAATACTCCCAAGATCAGCTGCAATTAACAAACGGGTAACCAATTTCGACTCAGGGTTTGATGCAACTTAAAAGTGTAATTCTGATTGTGGAGCAACTTGGTCACCCTATGATGAAAGATACCGACACCCTCTACCATTCACCCGCGCAGCCCGATCATCGGTCCCTCCCTGATTGGGTGCCCTCCGCCGCGCAGATGTATCTTGCGCACACCGAGGCCGGGTTTCCGATCCGCGCGCTTGCCCGGGCTGCAGGATGCCACGCCTCCACCATTCTGAGGCAGATCCGCCGTATCGAGACGCGACGTGACGACCCATTGGTAGATGCAGCCCTGCGGAACTTGGGGTCGGTCCATTTCAAACCCTGTTCATTGCAGGCCCATTCGATCGAAAAGGACACTGTCACGATGAGCTTCCACGACAAGATCGACACCCCCGACAAGACCGCCGCGCCCGCGGATCAGGCCCAATTCAACGCGGAAGCGGCACGTGTCTTGCGCCGACTGTGCGAAACGGGTGCCGTTCTGGCGGTTGCCGCTGAAATGGAAAAAGCCGTTATCGTGCGCGACAACGCGGCGGGTATGGCCACACGGACCGGCGTCGTGGACCGGAAATTTGCCGAAGCACTTGCACTCAACGACTGGATTGCGGCAAAGCAGAACGGAAAGATAACCCGGTATTCCATCACGCCAGCGGGACGTTCGGCGCTGGAAAACATGATGGGGCAAGTCGATCCCGAGCCCGCAACGGGGTTCGCCGAAGCGCCGGTTCGCTTTGAGCCCCGAAAAACCAGTGAGCCATCCGCCACGCTTGAGAATGAACGCCCGCGTCGCATGCGCTACAACATGGCCGAAAGCCCGCTGACCGCACTGGCGCGGCGCAAGGATAAGGACGGCAGCCTGTTTCTGACCGACGATCTCGTGACCGCGGGGGAACGCCTGCGCGAAGATTTCGAGCTCGCACAAATGGGTCAGAAGGTCACTCAGAACTGGGACCAGTTCCTGACCGGTGGACAGAGCACTCACATTCCTGACAGCGGCGTGAATGACGCACCGTCAAACGCGCGCAGCCGGGTGAGCGCGGCCCTGACCGAACTGGGCCCTGGTCTGTCCGACATCGCTCTGCGTTGCTGCTGCTATCTTGAAGGCCTCGAAACGGCCGAGAAAAAACTTGGCTGGTCCGCGCGATCCGGCAAGATCGTGCTGCGGATCGCCCTGCTCCGGCTCAAACGGCACTATGACGAAACGGTTGGCCCCGGCGGCCCCCTGATCGGCTGAAAATCTCACAAAATTAGGAATTTGCGGCTCATGGGCGCGACGTTTGACCTTTGTCGAACGTCGCGCTTTTTCGCCTTTTCGAGGATTTGCGCGCCAGAATTGCGAACGACGGGATGTTGCATGAGCAACGCGCACCGGCCCGCCTATTGCGTTTGGGCACGATGGGCAGCAGGAAAACATGGTTGCGCGCAGTCAAAGCGACCATTATGGCAAAGGGGACCTACCGCACCGCCACGGGCCGCCGGGGAAACACGGATCTTGAGAGTGTTTCGCTCCGCTCAACGCGGCCATGCGTCGCGGGACCTTCCCCTTGACCGGGGTTGCCTTTAGATTGGCGTTAATTCGAACGAAGGATGGACACTCCGATATGCGCGACCTGAAAATTCCACAACAGCGCCATCCCGAAAAGCAAAAGCGTCCGGATAGCCCGCAACCGAAGAAGCCGGATTGGATCCGCGTTAAGGCTCCCGGCGGCAAGGGCTATGCGGAAACTGCGCGCATCATGCGCGACAACCGCCTTGTGACCGTGTGCGAAGAGGCAGGATGCCCGAACGTCGGCGAATGCTGGAGCCAGGGGCACGCCACCATGATGATTATGGGCGAGGTCTGCACCCGCGCCTGCACCTTCTGCAACATCGCGACCGGAAAGCCGCCGGAGGATCTCGACGCGTTTGAGCCCGGTCGCGTGGCGCATGCCGTTGAAAAGCTCGGACTAAACCATGTGGTCATCACTTCTGTGGACCGCGATGACATCAAGGATGGCGGGGCAGAACACTTTGCGCAAACCATCCGCGCCGTACGCCATCGCAGCCCCACGACAACCATCGAGATACTTACACCGGATTTCCTCAAATGCGACCCGGCGGTTCTTGAAGTTGTTGTGGAAGCGCGCCCCGACGTCTTCAACCACAACCTTGAAACCGTACCGGGGCTCTACCCGGAAGTCCGCCCCGGTGCGCGGTATTTTCACTCCCTGCGTCTGCTGCAGAGAGTGAAGGAGCTCGACCCGCATATCTTTACCAAATCCGGTATCATGGTGGGTCTTGGCGAGGACCGTCAGGCGGTAATGCAAGTGATGGAAGACATGCGCGCTGCGGATATCGATTTCCTCACGATCGGCCAGTACCTCCAGCCAACCCCAAAGCATCACCGGGTGGACCGCTTTGTGCACCCGGACGAGTTTGCCGGCTATGAGAAGGCGGCCTACGGCAAGGGGTTCCTGATGGTTTCCGCGACGCCATTGACGCGCTCTTCCTATCACGCGGGGGATGACTTCGCCCGGTTGCGGGCCGCGCGCGAGGCGCGGCTGGGCTAAAATGATACAGTTCTTCCGGATGGTTGGTTAACCTCTTTACACAACTTAAGCGGTAGTTATTGTGAACCCGTTAAGAAGTTGCTTGTACCCCCAACCTACCTGGACCTGACGATATGACAGATAAGCATTGGGCCGTCTTCGCATTGAAGGACATCAAGAATGCGTTGGACGCGGACCGATATGACGTCGCCTCCTTTCACATTGATGACGCCATTGCCGCGATTGTCGCGCGTGATGACCAAGATGGTGACACACAGATCGCGGAGTCGCATAAAAATCAGGATTGCCTACGCCAGCGTATGTGATCGTCAATCGGGTAGGGTGTTGTGGCGGATGAGCCCGGGCATCCTCAGCCCGCATCCGTAAACCGCACCTTGCCGATGTAGGGCAGATTGCGGTTGCGTTGCGCATAGTCAATCCCGTAGCCGACGACGAAGGCATCAGGAATTTCAAAACCCGTCCAATCGGCCTTGAAATCGACCTCACGCCGGCTTGGCTTGTCGAGCAGCGCGATGGATTTCAACCGTGCGGGCAGGCGGCTCTTGAGTAGACCGGTCACGTGTTTGAGCGTGTGCCCGGTATCCACGATATCCTCGACCACCAGCACATCGCGTGCTTCAATTGCGCCCCGCAAATCCTTGAGAATACGTACCTCCCGGCTGCTTTCCATGCCGTCACCGTAACTGGAAGCCTCCAGGAAATCGACCTCGATCGGCAGGTCGAGTTCGCGCACCAGATCGGCGATAAAGACAAAGCTGCCGCGCAGCAGCCCGACGACCACCAGTTTGTCGGTGTCCGCAAATTCCTTTTGTATCTCGCGGCACAGCCCCTCTATCCGCGCAGCGATCTCTTTGGCCGAGATCATTTCATCTATGACATAAGGACGCGTTGGCATGGGATTTACCTTGATTTAAAGGGCCTGACATAAGACATGATGGCTAACCACACGAGTTCGACAAATCAATGCCCACTCACTCTGAAACGCGAACGCTGCCGTATAGTGCACAGGAAATGTACGATCTGGTTGCGGATGTCGCGAAATATCCGGAGTTTTTGCCGTGGTGTGCCGCGGCGCGCGTCCGTTCGGTCACGCCGCAGGGCAAAGTCGAAGTGATGGAAGCTGATCTTGTCATCAGCTTCAAGGTCTTTCGGGAGCGTTTCACGAGCCGGGTTGTCCTGATGCCAGAAGACAGCAAGATCGATACGGAATACCTCGATGGGCCATTCAAATACATGAAGTCGAATTGGTCCTTCCGGGATGTCCCGGGCGGGTGCGAAGTCAAGTTCTTTGTCGATTTTGCGTTCAGGAACATCATGCTGCAAAAGCTGATCGGCGTTGTGTTCAATGAGGCGATGCAACGGATTGTGCATGCGTTCGAAAGCCGCGCCCAGGCGCTCTATGGTCAAACCAGCGCCTAGAGCGTCTGACGAAATACCTGAAACATCAGGCATCACGTAACGCGCCCCAATCTTTGATTTCAGGCAGTGTTACGTGATTCAGGATTTTCGCATGACGCTTTGGCCAATGGCCCTGAGCAGAAGGCCCAAGGCATGATCGCGCGCCGCCGCCCTGACGTTTGCGCGCCCCAAGGCGCCAAACTCAACGGTCTCCGCCTCTGATACATCACGTCCCGCGATGGCAAAACAAACGCGCCCTTCGGGTTTGTGTTCTGACCCTCCGGGGCCTGCGATCCCCGTGATCGAAACCGCAAGATCGGCGGCGGAATTGCTGAGGGCACCCGTAGCCATTTCGATTGCGACAGCCTCCGAGACGGCACCATGCGCCTCCAGGGTGGTCTGTTTGACGCCCAGCAGTTCGGATTTCGCCGCGTTGGAGTAGGTCACGAACCCGCGTTCGACGACGGCGGAGGAGCCCGCGATATCCGTCAGCGCCGCTGCGACCATGCCGCCCGTACAGCTTTCAGCGGTTGCGATCATGACACCCCGCGCCATGGCGGCTTCCAACACGGTCTCGGCCAGTATCGTCATGCCGCGATCACCCCGTGATATACTGCGGCCAGTGCAAGCACGCCACAGGCTGCGAAAACCCCTGCGATGATGTCATCCAGCATCACACCGAGCGCGTCTCCGCGCCGGTCGGCCCAACCGATGGGTCCGGGCTTCCAGATGTCGAAGAGTCGAAACAGCACAAAGGCCGCGATCCAGCCCGGCCACATAATGAGAATGTTCAGGTCCATCGACCATGCCGCATAAGAAAGCGGCAAGAGAGCAATCCATTGCCCGGCAAGCTCATCAATCACGATCTCGGACGGATCATGATCGTCAGCACCCCGGGTCATGACCGCTGTGGCCCACCAGCCCTTGAGAAAGGCCACCACCACCCCGATCACCAGCAGGGGGAACCCGCCGATCACATGGACCAGCCATGCCCAGGGCAGCGCTACGAGCGAGCCCCATGTGCCGGGGGCCGGGCTAATGTAGCCCACCCCCAAGACAGTGGCGATCAGTTTCGCGAGGGTCATCAATTGCGCACCAACGCGGCGGTCGCAAGACAGGCTATACCTTCGCCGCGTCCCGTGAACCCGAGCTTTTCCGACGTGGTTGCTTTGACGGAGATGCGCGCCTCGTCCAGCCCCATCAGGTCTGCCATTCTGGCGCGCATGGCAGGTGCATGGGGGCCGATCTTTGGCGTCTCGCAGATCAGGGTGCAATCAACGTTGCTGATCGTAAAGCCCATGCCGCCCGCCAGTTCGACCGCATGTTTGAGAAAGATGGCACTGGCAGCGCCTTTCCATTGCGGGTCGCTGGGCGGGAAGTGCTGGCCGATGTCACCCTGCGCCAGCGCGCCATAGATCGCGTCGGTCACGGTATGCATGGCCACATCCGCGTCCGAGTGCCCCACCAGCCCTTGCGTATGTGCGATATCGACACCGCAGAGCGTCACCTTGTCCCCCGGCCCGAAGGCGTGCACGTCAAATCCGTTCCCCAGTCTAATATCCATCTCGTGCTCTCAGAATTGCCTCGGCCCGCGCGAAATCGGCGGGTGTGGTGATTTTCAGATTATCTTCGTGGCCCTGTGTGATCGCAACCTCGATCCCGGCGCGACGGGCGATTTCAACGTCATCAGCAGCACCATCGGGAAAGCGTTGATGAGCCTCAAGGATGGCTTTGAAATGAAATCCCTGCGGGGTCTGGGCACGATAAAGCCCGTCGCGATTTGCGGTGCCGGTCACGCGGCCGTCCTGTCCCGTCCAGAGCGCATCGACAACCGCCACGGCCGGGGCGGCGGCACTGGCCGAATTCAACGCGGATAAAACAGCGTCAATCACATCGCTGGTCACGCAAGGCCGGGCGGCGTCGTGGATCAGCACAAGATCGACCAGCCCCTCCAGAGCCCGCAATCCGGCGAACACAGAGTCGCTCCGGCTTGCGCCGCCGGTGACGATATGTGCAGCCGGGTCACGCGGCCAAAGCGTTGTCGCGCGGTCCTCTTCATGCAGCACCAACACAAGCTCGGTCACTGCAGGGTGGGTCGCAAAGGCCAGCATCGCATGTTGCGCCACAGGCCGCCCGGCCAGCTTGCGCCACTGCTTTGGCACCCCGCCACCAGCCCGTTCGCCGCGACCGGCCGCGACAATGATCGCCCCCACCCGCATCATCCCAAATCCTTCGTCATTCCCCCTGTCTAGGACTTTGCAGCGGGGGGCGCAATTCCCCGGACCGGTGCTTAAAAATTGGGCACATCATGTCAGGTGTCTTCAGGAAACGCTTTGGAATATTGAGTGAATAGCCCTAACTTGCTAGGAGAAATAAGATGCTCAAGGATTAGGCAGTTGAACCATCACCCGTTCCCAGTTGATTTGTCGCCGCCGGTGCTGCTTGCGCCAATGGCCGGAATCACCGATCTGCCGTTTCGAAATCTCGTTGCCTCCTTCGGGGCGGGGCTCGTCGTGTCGGAGATGGTGGCGAGCCATGATATGCTGAACGCCCGCCCCGGCAGCCGGGAAAAAGCGGAACTGGGGCTGGGGGATGTGGGCACCGCCGTGCAACTCGCCGGTCGGGAGGCCGCGCCGATGGCGGAAGCCGCCCGCATGGTTGAAGGGCAGGGTGCACAGGTCATCGACATCAACATGGGCTGCCCCGCAAAGAAGGTCACGCAAGGCTATTCCGGCTCGGCCCTGATGCGGACCCCGGATCACGCGCTGACACTGATCGAAGCCGTGGTGCGCGCGGTCGATATTCCCGTCACGCTCAAGACCCGCCTTGGCTGGGATGACGCGATGCGAAATGCCCCCGAGATTGCCCGCCGGGCAGAGAGCGCGGGCATCCGCATGATTACCATCCATGGCCGGACCCGCTGCCAGTTCTACAAGGGAAAGGCCGATTGGGCCGCCATTGCCGAGGTCAAGGCAGCGGTGTCCATCCCCGTGATTGCGAATGGCGACATCATTTGCAGTGGGTCCGCGCGCCAAGCGCTGCAACAGTCCGGTGCCGATGGGATCATGATCGGGCGCGGGGCCCGGGGGCGACCCTGGCTGCTGGCTCAGGTGGCGCATGATCTCTTTGGTAGCCCGGCGCCGCAGATCCCCTATGGCAAGGATTTCGCCCAGATGGTTCAGGCGCACTACGAGGCGATGATTGGGTTCTACGGGGCGGAGCTCGGCCTCCGCGTGGCGCGCAAACACCTCGGCTGGTTCATCGACACCTGTGCCACCCCATCCGATCTGCGCAAGGCGGTGCTGACGGCCCCGGATGTGGCACGCACGCAGGCACTGCTGGATGAGGCCTGTGGCAGCCACATGCAGGTGGCCGCATGAGGCTGGAAGACAACGCGCTCTGGTCCAGTTTGCCGGTGCCGGCGGTCGTCATCGGCCCGGACAATCGCATCGTCGACATCAATTCCGCCTGTGAAGGGTTCCTCAACGTCTCGGCCAGATCGGTTCAGGGCGAGCCGGTCTGGGACCAGATTGCCATCAACGACCCGCTGGAATCCGCATTTGAACGGGCCCGCGAGACGCAGACGCCGCTCTTTGTCAACGATGTGGATGTGGGCAGCGGCAGCCGCGCGCCCATGCAGTCCGATTTGCAGGTCGCCCCGCTCAGCGGGTCGCCGGGGCATATGATCCTGATGATCTCCCCGCGTGAACTTGCCGGTCGGATGACCCAGAACAACACGGTGAAGTCTGCGGCGAAATCCGCCATCGGAATGGCGGAAATGCTGGCCCATGAGATCAAGAACCCGCTTGCGGGCATTACCGGTGCGGCACAACTTCTGAGCATGAACCTCAAGCCAGAAGACCTTGAATTGACAGACCTTATTGTCGAGGAAAGCCGCCGCATCGTAAAGTTGCTTGAGCAGGTGGAGCAGTTCGGGAACCTGTCCTCGCCTGACTTTCAACCGGTCAATGTGCACGATGTTCTGGACCGCGCGCGGCGGTCCGCGCTGCTGGGCTTTGGCGCGCATATGAAGATCATCGAGGACTACGACCCGTCTCTGCCTCTGGCATATGGCGATCCTGACCAATTATTGCAGGTGGTGCTCAATCTGCTCAAGAACGCGTCCGAGGCGACTGGCGGTAAACCGGGCACGATCCGGCTGCACAGTTATTTCGAGCATTCCTTCCGGTTGCGCAGATCCGATGGATCGGGGCAGTCCCTGCCGTTGCAGATCGAAGTGATAGATGATGGCCCGGGCCTGCCGGAAGCGATCAAGGGCGACGTGTTCGACCCGTTTGTCTCGGGCAAGGAAAACGGCACCGGGCTGGGTCTCGCATTGGTCAGCAAGATCATATCTGACCACAGCGGATGGATTTCGGTCACATCGGTGCCGGGGCAGACGGTGTTTCGCATTTCACTGGCCCGCGCGCCCAAGGACGCGGTCGCAACGGCAACCTAGGAGGGTAAGGCATGGACGGCACGATATTGGTGGCAGATGATGACCGGACAATCCGAACGGTGCTGACGCAGGCCCTGACCCGTGCGGGATGCAAGGTGCATGCCACCTCAAGCCTGACGACGCTGCTGCGGTGGGTGGGCGAGGGCAAGGGTGATGTGGTCATCTCCGATGTGATGATGCCGGACGGCAACGGCTTGGAGATGCTGCCAAAGATCGCGCAGGACCGTCCCGGGCTGCCGGTCATCGTTATCTCCGCCCAGAACACGATCATGACCGCCATTCAGGCCGCCGAGGCGGAGGCCTACGACTATCTGCCAAAGCCTTTTGACCTGCCGGATCTGATGAAACGCACGGCCCGCGCGCTGGAACTGCGCCAGCAAAACCGCCGCGCCCCCGCCCCCTCGGACGACCGCCCCGATGATTTGCCGCTGGTGGGGCGGACCGCGGTGATGCAATCGCTCTACCGCGTTGTCGCGCGGGTCATGAACACCGACCTTCCGGTCTTGATCTGGGGGGAGTCGGGGACCGGAAAATCCCTGATCGCCCGGGCGATTCACGATTTTTCCGACCGCCGCAACCTGCCCTTTGTCACCGCGACTTCTGTCGACCTCGAGGAACTGGAAGGACCCGCGCGCCTTCTGGCGCGGGTCAAGGGGGGCACGTTGCTGGTGGAGGAAATCGCTGATCTGCCCGAAGAGTTGCAGGCCCGGCTGGTCCGGATGATGGATGCTCCGGGCGAATACAGCCCGCGTTTTCTGGCCACGAGTCAGACGGACCTGAACGCCGCGATGGAAACCGGCCGCGTGCGCAAGGATCTCTATTACCGGCTCAGCGGGGCCACCCTGACCGTTCCGTCATTGCGCGAGCGGGTGGACGACATTCCCCTTCTTGCCGAGCATTTTCTCACCAAGGCAGAGGCAAGTGGCGCGGCGCCGCGCAGCCTGTCGGCCACGGCGGCGGAGATCTTTCGCAATTACAGTTGGCCCGGCAACGTGCGGCAGTTGGAGAACGCCATCCGACGCCTTGGCCTGACCAGCCGCGCGGCGGAAATCACCGCCTCGGAAGTCGAGCAGGTGCTGGGGGCGCAGCCGGATCTGGAACCAATGCGCACTGCGGGCAATACCGAAAAACTTGGCGCGTCGGTCGAACGACACCTGCGCAGGTACTTTGACCTGCATGGAAACATGTTGCCGCCAGAGGGGCTTTATGCGCGCATATTGCGCGAAGTTGAGGCCCCGCTGATCGAGATTTCGCTCGAGGCCACAGGCGGCAATCAGGCAAAATGCGCTGATTTACTTGGAATAAATCGCAATACACTGAGAAAAAAGATCACCGACCTCGATATTGAGGTGACACGGCGTCGCAAATTGATGTAAAACTGCCACACAAACCGTGGCCATCGAGGGACACTTCGATCAGGACCACAAGATAGAGCGGTAGGTGCGTAAAGCGCCACATCATACGTGAGGTTCCCGGGTGGCATCCCGTGTTGACAGAGCACTGTGGCTAAAGCTGGGGCGTTTGCGTCGCATCAGGCGTGTTCGGAACGCCGCCACTCTTGGGTTGGTGGTACTGGGGCCGGTGCTGGCACTCAGCACCTATCTCATTCTCGGGCCATTGGGGGAAGCGGGTAATACACTTGGCCTGCGGCTGATCCTGCTGGCCGATCTTGTCTATATTCTGGTTGTTGCGGCTCTGGTCTTGTCGCAGGTCGCGCGCCTGATCGCGGCGCGACGGGCGAAATCGGCGGGTTCAAGGCTGCACTTGCGTTTGACGGGCGTTTTTGCGCTTCTGGCGCTTATTCCGACCGTCACCGTGGCGATCTTTGCGGGGCTGACGATCAATGTGGGCCTGGAGGGTTGGTTTTCGGATCGGGTGCGGCAGGTGGTCGGGTCCTCGCTGGCCGCCGCACAAGCCTACGAGGCCGAGCAGCGCGAGGACCTAGCCGAAGACGCGCGGGCCTTGGCGCGCAGCATCGACCAGGCGCGCGCCGCCGGGGTCATCATATCAGACAGCGAGTTGCTTGGCGAAGGGCAACGCCAGATCCAGCGCGGGCTGCGCGAGGCCTATATGATCGACGGAACCGCCGAGATCCGCGCCCGAGGGGACCGGTCCTACCTCTTCGACTTCGAAGCGCCGTCGCCCGAGCATCTGGCACGTGCGCTCGACGGGGATATCGTTGTCATCGAAGACCTGCCCAACAATGAATATCGCGCCCTGATCCAGCTTGAAGCCTTCGTGGACAGGTTCCTTTATGTCAGTCGCGAGGTCGACGGCAAGATCCTGTCCCTGCTCGATGAAACGCAGGAAACGGTCCGGCTTTATCAGCAGTTGGAGAGCGAGCGGGGCCGCCTGCTTTTCGAGTTCGGGCTCTTGTACCTCGCCTTTGCGCTGATCCTGATCCTGGCAGCGATCTGGCTGGGATTGTGGTTTGCCGAACGGCTGTCTGGGCCTGTTGGCCGCCTGACCGGGGCCGCGCAGCAGGTCGGGGCGGGCGACCTGAATGTTCAGGTGCGCGAAGAATCCGGCAATGACGAGATTTCGATGCTGAGCCGGTATTTCAACCAGATGACCAAACAACTCAAGGCACAGCGCGATACGCTGGTCGAGAACACGCAACAGATCGAGCGCCGCAGACGGCTGTTTGATTCCGTGTTGAGTTCGGTCACATCCGGTGTGGTTGGCCTCGATCCGGCAGGGCGGGTGACCTTTGTCAACAAGTCCGCCGAACGCCTGCTGGACTGGCGCGAAGATCGTCAATCGCTGGACATAAGTGTCGCGGTTCCTGAATTTGGCGAGTTGTTTGACGCGATCCGGCGCAGTCCCATGGAAACCCTGCAGGGGGAAGTCAAGGTGACGCGGCAAGGTCGGCGCGAGAACCTTCTGGTGCGGATCGCGACCAGGCGTGCGGAAGACCAGCATCTCGAAGGCTACGTGATCGCCTTTGATGACGTGACCGATCTGGTGAGCGCGCAGCGTATGGCAGCCTGGGGCGATGTGGCGCGGCGGATCGCCCATGAGATCAAGAACCCGCTCACGCCGATCCAGCTATCGGCGGAACGGATCAAGCGCAAGTTTTCGCCACGGGTGGGCGAGGACAGCGATTCCCTTGAGCAAATGACCGACGTGATCGTACGGCAGACCGGTGATCTGCGGCGCATCGTCGATGAGTTTTCGAAATTCGCGCGCATGCCCGAGCCGGACCGCAAACCGCTGGACCTGAAAAAACTGGTCGAAGATGCTGTTTTTCTGCAAAAGACCGGCCAGCCAAAGGTTCGGTTTACCAGCCGTCTTCCGGATCATGCCGTGTCGAGCGATCTGGACGCGACCATGATCAGTCAGGCGCTGACAAACTTAATCAAGAACGCAGGAGAAGCTATTGATTCCCTTCTGGAAAAAGGTGCTCCTGAAGGCCATACTCCAAGCATCCATGTTGCGCTGAGCACAGAGGGCGAATTTGCCCATCTGACCATTGCGGACAATGGCATCGGGCTGCCCGAGGATCGGGCACGCCTGTTTGAACCCTACGTGACCACCCGCAGCGAGGGCACCGGCCTCGGCCTGCCTATTGTCAAGAAAATCATCGAAGAGCACGGCGGCACGCTGACGCTCGAAGATGCGCCGCTCTTCGAAGGCCAGAGCCATTTCGGCGCGATGGCCGTCATTACACTGCCCATACTTCCCCAAACAGAAGCTGAAACCCTCCCCAAGGAAGGACTAGTGAGCCATGAGTGACATCCTGATTGTTGATGACGAACGCGATATTCGCGAGTTGATCTCGGACATCCTGATTGATGAGGGGTTTGCAACCCGGCTTGCCGGAAACTCCGATGATGCAATGTCCGCGATCAACGCCGAAGCGCCCGCGCTGATTATCCTCGACATCTGGCTCAAGGACAGCCGCATGGATGGCATTGACATCCTCAAGACGGTCAAGCGGGACAACCCGGACGTGCCGGTCGTGATCATTTCCGGGCATGGCAATATCGAGATCGCGGTGGCGGCCATCAAACAGGGGGCTTATGACTTTATCGAGAAGCCCTTCAACATCGACCAACTCCTCGTCGTGATCCGGCGTGCGATGGAAACCTCCCGTCTGCGGCGCGAAAACCAGAGCCTGCGCCGCCGCGATGTCTCGCAGTCTGAAATGATCGGGTCTTCTGCGGCCTTCCGCACGCTGGTTGGACAGTTGGACAAAGTGACCAAATCGAACGGGCGTGTCATGCTGACGGGCCCTGCGGGATGCGGCAAGGAGGTGGCCGCGCGCTACATTCATGCCAATTCCAACCGGGCGTCGGGGCCTTTCGTGACGGTCAATTGTGCAGGTGTCGCCCCTGAGCGCATGGAGGAAGTGTTGTTCGGGCGCGAGACACCGGAACGCGGTGTTGAACCGGGCCTTCTGGAAGAGGCGCATGGCGGCATCATCTATTTCGATGAAGTGGCGGATATGCCCGTGGGCAGCCAGTCAAAGATCCTGCGCGTGCTGGTGGATCAGCAGTTCCAGCGGGTGGGCGGCAATGACAAGGTGCGGGTGGATTTGCGGGTGATTTCCTCGACAAACCGCGATCTTGAAGCCGCAATCGCCGCCGGGACCTTCCGGCAGGAGCTTTATCACCGCCTGAACGTGGTGCCGATCGCCGTGCCGTCCCTGGAAGAGCGGCGTGAAGACATTCCGGAATTGGCCAAACACTTCATTGCAGAGATGAACGGCGCTCAGGGTCTGCCCTTGCGCGAACTCAGTTCGGATGCAATCGCGCTGATGCAGACGATGGAGTGGCCGGGCAATGTGCGCCAGCTCAAGAACCTGATCGAGAGGGTTTTGATCCTGGGTGAGGAAAGCGGCCCCATAGAGACACGCGAATTGCCCGGATCAGAAAGCCCGGATGACGGCGAAAGCCGCGTCGTGCTGTCGGGGGCGCTCGCAACCATGCCGCTGCGTGAAGCACGAGAGGCCTTTGAGCGCGAATATCTTCTGACGCAAATCAACCGGTTCGGGGGGAATATCTCAAAGACCGCGAATTTTGTCGGCATGGAGCGCAGTGCGCTGCACCGCAAGCTGAAATCGCTCGGTGTGGTGACGTCCGCAAAGTCCGGCACCCGTGTCGCCCATATTGACGAGGACGTCGAGGCGGTCGGCTAAAGCGTCATGCGAAAAACCCCCAATCACGTAACGCTGCCTGAAATCAAAGATTGGGGCGCGTTACGTGATGCTTGATGTTTCAGGTATTTCGTCAGACGCTCTAGGCGCTGATCTCTGCCAGAATATCGACGCCCTGCATCTTGAGAAAATGCAGCATGTCGATGAAAATCCAGTTCTCGATCAGTTTGTCGCCCTCGCGGCGGTAGACATCGACCACGCGCATATCTGCCCGGATATCGTTGCCCGGCACACCCATGAACCCGTTTCTGTTGGTCAGGGTCAGATTGGGCCATCCGAAGAACCCGCCGTAGTGCCCTTCGGCCATGCGGCACAGGTGCCCGTTGAGCACGCGACCCTCCATGGCGCGGCGGAAGGGGCCCTGATGCTGCTCGATATAGCGGTCGATGGTGTAGGTGGCCCCGATACCGGTCGGACCCCACCAGATCATGTCATCCTTCCAGTCTACCGCCAGTTCATCTTCCGGTGCCGGGGGTTTCGCCGCTACATTAGCATGGTCGATGGAGCCGATCATGTTGTTGATCCGCGAGAGTGTCTTCTGGCTCTCGACAAGTGGCTGCGGTGTCAGAACCAGCCCATCATGGGTCCGGGGCCCCGGGTGGATCAGCTGGGCTCCGGTTTGGGGGGCTTTCAGCGGGTTCAGTCCGGCCTGCGCCATCAGGTGCAACAGGTCGATGAACAATGCGCTTTCCGTGATCTTTCCATCGTCGATCCTGTTGAACTCCGCGTAGCGGATCATCGCGATCTTGCGGGTGGCCGGGATGTTCAGGAAAGGCGCATCAAAGAGCCCCATGAAATGGCCCATGGAGCATGTCCAGGTGGATGAGAAACCGTCGATCTCGTTCAAACCGGCAAAAAAGATGTCTTCGCGTCGTTGCACGCGGGCGAAGCTTTGCAGGAAGGGTGTCCAGAACGTCCTTGCAATGGTCTCCGGGCCTTTTTGCTCATGAAAGGGGTGCATACCGCGCCAAAGACACGCGGGATCCAGATGATGCGTCAGGATATCTTGCACCGTCTCCGCGTTGGCATCCTCCAGCGCAGAGGCGTAGGCGCGAGCGGTGGATTTGGCATGGGAAAGGTCGGGGCCTTGCAAGGGAATCATTGCTGTCATGCGCACAGGATTAGAAAGCCGTGCTGTTGCTTGCCAGCCTGAAAACGACCAACTAATCGACTTTTGGAGTTATTATTTGCCAATCCCCCGTCGCATCCCGTGCAACGCAACTGGTTTCGGACAGGACGGGCAGCTTTTGTGCGGTATTGGCGGTGTCCGCTGACGTCGCAGGAGAGGCTGCGGCAGTACACCGTGGCAAGGCGACGGCGCGGTACCCACTGCGAGACATGCATTGTTCTTCCAGATCGTCGCGCAGCCTTGCATTCACATCCACCGAATAGATCTCACCGGGCGCAAAGAAACCACCCCGGCTGTAGCACTCCCCATCTGATCGGCAATACCGCCTGCTGGGAACGTAGTAGGGTGGACGTTGCCTGACCTGCGTGGCGACCGGCGCTTTGGCCAAGGCATCCACCTGACAGGACAAAAGGTCGGTCTTCAGTCTCGAAACGCTGCTTGCCTGCTTGTGATACACTGTCACCGGGCCGCAGGCCGCCAGCAGCAGATAGGACAGGATCACAAGGGTCAGGGGCTTCATGAATGCAGTTTGCCGTCTGAGGCCCCTCAAGACAATTGAATTGACCGCCCAAGGGGCATCTGCCATTCAATTGGTCCGACAAACGACCTGAGGGACTGGACACATGAAGGTCATCATCTGCGGCGCGGGTCAGGTGGGCTGGCAGATCGCCAGGCATCTTTCGGGCGAACGGAATGACGTCACCGTGGTTGACAGCGATCCCGATCTGGTGCGCCGGGCGACGGATTCCCTTGATGTGCAGGGCATTGCGGGATTTGCCAGCCATCCCGAAACCCTCGACCGGGCAGGGGCGCAGGATGCCGAGATGGTGATCGCCGCGACCTACTCGGACGAGGTCAACATGGTGACCTGCCAGGTGGCCCATTCGGTCTTTGGCGTCAATCGCAAGATCGCGCGGGTGCGCAGCCAATCCTACCTTGAGGCGATCTATTCCGACCTCTACCGCCGGGACCATATGCCCATCGACGTGGTCATCAGCCCCGAACGTGAAGTTGCCGCCGCCGCCCTGCAGCGCCTCTCTGCGCCCGCAGCCTTTGACACAGAGAGATTCATGGACGGGCAGGCGCATCTGCTGGGCATCACCATCGAAGAGGAATGCCCTGTCGTGAACACGCCGCTGCGGCAACTGACGGATCTTTTCTCGACCCTGCGGGCAACGGTGGTGGCCGTGCGGCGCGAAGGCTCGCTCTTTGCGCCAGAGGCGAAAGACCAGCTCTTTGTCGGGGACGACTGCTATGTCTTCTGCCACGCCGATGACATCTCGCGCACGATGGAGATTTTCGGCAAGACACAGACCAAGCAGGAACGCGTGGTGCTTGTTGGTGGTGGCAATGTGGGGCTGGCCGTCGCCCAGGCCATGGAGGAACGCAAGCACCGTGTCCGCACCAAGGTCATCGAAAAAAACCGGCACTGCGCGGAACGTGCCGCCGAAGCGCTGGAGCGTACAATCGTGCTCAACGGCGACGGGCTGGATGCAGGCCTTCTGGCAGAGGCAGGGATCGCGCGCGCGGATGCCATGCTGGCTGTGACAGATGATGACAAGACAAACATGCTGGCCTGCGTCCGGGCGAAATCGGAAGGCTGTGCCTATGTGATCGCGCTGGTCAATGATCCGACGCTGGTGCCGCTGATGACACCCTTGGGCATTGACGCCTACATCAACCCGCGCGCCACAACCGTAAGCTCGATCCTGCGTCACATCCGCCATGGCCGCGTGCGCGCTGTCTATTCCATCGGGGATGCCGAAGCCGAAGTGATCGAGGCCGAAGTGCTCTCGACCTCGCCACTGGCAGGCAGCCGCATCTCGGACATCGAATTCCCCGAAGGCGTCCTGGTCGGGGCGGTGCGCAAGGGCAATGAGATCATCCGCCCTATGGGCAGTACGCGGATCGACGAGGGCGATGTTGTCGCAATTTTCGCACTTGCAGAAGACGTGCCGGAGGTCGAGCGACTGATGCAAGTATCCATCGACTTCTTCTAGAACATGGCGCCCCGGGCACATACCGCGCAACGTTCCGGTGTTCTGGTGACACTGCTCAACCAGCAGCTCTTTGTGCTGATCTACGGGCTGGCTTCCGTCTCTATGCTGGTTCCCGCGTTGCATGGCGGGGCCACAAGGTCGCTGGAGACGGCCCGCGCCTTTTTCTATACCGGGCTCTTTGGTCTGGTCATCTTTTCCATGATCGTGATCGCACAATCCGGACGCACACCCCGACATGGCGCTGTCGGCAACCTGATGTCCGTCTTTTCGACGTTTGTGTTCCTGCCCGTCTTTCTGGCCTTGCCGCTTTACGAAAGCCTGCAAACCACGAGTTATCTCAATGCCTACCTGGAGATGGTCAGCGCCATCACCACCACCGGGGCCACGATTTTCGATGATCCCGCGCGGCTGAACAACACCTTGCACCTGTGGCGGGCGCAGGTGGGGTGGATGGGTGGCATCACTATGTGGATTGCCGCCTCTGCTGTGCTGGCGCCCATGAACCTCGGCGGGTTCGAAGTCACCGCGCAGGCGGAACCGGGCCAGAGGGAAGGGAAATTCCATGGCTTCGGGCAGGTGGACCGCCGCGAGAGGCTGCTTCGGATCGTCGTGGCCCTTGTCCCGATCTATGTCGGTCTGACCTTGCTGTTGTGGGTCTTGCTTCTGATTAGCGGTGATCCGTCGCTGGTTGCGCTGACCCACGCCATGTCCATCATGTCGACATCGGGCATTTCGCCCGTGGGGGGGCTCGATGGCAGTGGGGCCGGGTTGACGGGGGAGGCGTTGATGATGCTCTTCATGCTGTTTGCCTTGTCGCGGCTGACGTTCTCGTCAGACACCATCACGGCGACCCAAAGCAATATCAGGAATGATCCGGAGTTCCGGGTCGGCGTGTTCATTATCATCGCCGTCCCCTTGATCCTGTTTCTGAGGCATTGGATCGGTGCCTTCGACGTGGCGGCCGAGGACGATATCATGAAGGCGCTGCGCGCCCTTTGGGGATCCTTCTTTACCGTCATGTCCTTCCTGACAACAACCGGTTTTGCCAGCGCGGACTGGGCCGAAGCGCAAGCCTGGTCCGGGCTAGAGACACCGGGCCTGATCCTGATGGGCCTGGCGCTGATCGGCGGTGGTGTCGCCACGACTGCGGGCGGGGTCAAGCTGTTGCGGGTCTTTGCGCTCTATCTGAACGGCAAACGCGAATTGGAACGCCTCGTGCACCCGTCCTCCATCAGCAGGGTCGGCAAGGAGGGTCGCCGGTTGCAACGCAACGGAGCCTTCATCGCCTGGATATTCTTCATGCTCTTTGCCATGACCATGGCGGCGCTGACGATCCTCTTTGCGCTTTCGGGCGTCGATTTCGAGAACGCGCTTGTACTGAGCATCGCAGGGCTGTCGACCACGGGTCCCTTGATTTCGCTTGCCGCGGAAACGCCTATTGTTCTGGCGGACATGGGCCCTTATGCCAAGGCGGTTTTCTGTGCAGCCATGGTGCTTGGCCGCCTCGAAACCCTTGCAATCATCGCGCTTTTCACGCCAGATTTGTGGCGCAGTTGAAGGGTCATGCCAATAGGTCCGTAACGGACTGTTTTTAGGGGTGGAAACTCGCGCATCTGCGCTCCATAATTAGGAAGCGGGACGCGTTCGATCCGCGAACGCATACAAGAAAAAAGGCGAGGACCAGAATGGCGTCGGACAGACAGAACCTTCAGGATGCGTTCCTGAACCATGTGCGCAAGACAAAAGTCCCTGTGACGATCTTCCTCATCAACGGTGTGAAGCTGCAAGGCGTCATCACGTGGTTTGACAATTTCTGCGTGCTCTTGCGTCGTGATGGTCAGTCGCAGCTGGTCTACAAGCATGCCATCTCCACGATCATGCCCAGCCAGCCGATCAGCCTCTATGAGGGCGAAGACGCTAGTTGAGCCGTCCGCCGTTCCAAATTGATGACACAAGCAGCCCGCGCGTGACCCGCGCCTGGGTGCTGCACCCCGAGATCAAATCTAATCCGGACCGTCGTCTGGCGGACCACGCGCTGGCAGAGGCGGTGTCTTTGGCGCGTGCGCTCCCTGAACTGGAGGTCGTGGGGTCCGAAGTCGTGCCTCTGAAAACAGCGCGCGCGGGCATGCTCTTTGGCTCGGGCAAGATCGACGAGATCAAGGCCAGACTGCATGATGAAGAGATCGAACTGGTGCTGGTCGACGGGCCGGTCAGCCCGGTGCAGCAGCGCAACCTTGAAAAAGTCTGGGGGGTCAAGCTGCTCGACCGGACAGGTCTGATCCTGGAGATTTTCAGCGACCGCGCGGCCACGCGAGAAGGCGTGTTGCAGGTCGAGATGGCGGCACTCAGCTACCAGCGGACCCGTCTGGTGCGCGCCTGGACGCACCTGGAACGCCAGCGTGGAGGCCTTGGGTTTGTCGGTGGTCCCGGTGAGACGCAGATCGAGGCAGACCGTCGGGCGATTGACGAGCAACTTACCAGATTGCGACGCCAGCTCGACAAGGTCGTGAAGACCCGCACGCTGCACCGCGCCGCCCGCGCCAAGGTGCCTTATCCGATTGTGGCCCTTGTGGGCTATACCAATGCGGGCAAGTCCACGCTCTTCAACCGCTTGACCGGGGCGAAGGTGATGGCCAAAGACATGCTCTTTGCGACACTCGACCCGACCATGCGCCGGTTGCAGCTGCCCGATGGGCCCGAGGTGATTCTCTCTGATACCGTTGGGTTTATCTCCGATCTGCCGACGGAGCTTGTGGCGGCCTTTCGCGCAACGCTGGAAGAAGTGCTGGCCGCCGACGTGATCTGCCATGTGCGCGATATCTCGCATCCGGAGACGGAGGAACAATCAAGCGATGTCGCAGCCATCATGGCCTCGCTCGGTGTGGAAGAGGACCGCCCGAGCTTTGAGGTCTGGAACAAGCTCGACGTGTTGCCAGAGGCGGAGGCTGACGCCATGCGCACCCGGGCTGACCGAGACGAACGCGTCTTTGCCATCTCCGCGCTGACGGGCGAAGGGATCGACGGGCTGCTGGCGGCGATCACCGAAACCCTGCAAGGGGCAAAACGCGAAGCGCTGCTGTCACTGGGGTTTGCCGATGGCAAGAAACGCGCCTGGTTGTACGCGCAGGATCTGGTGCAGTCCGAAACCCAGACCGATACCGGATTTGAGATCACCGTCAGGTGGACCGCCCAGCAGGAAGCGCGGTATCAGACCTTGCATTAGAGGGAAATTGTATTGATCTGCAACACGACCCCTGAAAACTGGGGGCCAGCCCCCGAGCCTGGGTGGGGGGGGCGGGGGCTGGCCGGCGATGCCGGCCGGGTATAGTCGGCAAGGTAGGTGATTGAGGTTTTCAGACCTTGCACTAGCGGCCTGTGGCGGCTGCAAACCGCCAGGCACCCGGCACAAGATCATTGAGCGCCCAGTCCCCCACCTGCACCCGGATGAGCCGGAGGCAGGGCAATCCCACATGGGCCGTCATTCGCCGCACCTGACGATTGCGTCCTTCCGAAATCGTGAGCCTGATCCAGCTGTCCGGCACCGCCTTTCGAAACCGTACCGGCGGATCACGGGGCCAGAGCGGCTCGGGTGGCGGTATCATGTCGGCCTTTGCCGGGCGTGTCAGCCCATCCTTCAGACGCACCCCTTCCCGCAAGGCGCTGAGTTCGGTCTCTCCCGGAATGCCCTCGACCTGCACAAGGTACGTCTTGGACATCTTGTGTTTGGGGTTGGCAATCCGCGCTTGCAAGCGGCCATCATCGGTCAGGACCATCAAGCCCTCGCTGTCCCGGTCCAGCCGTCCGGCCGGGTAAAACCCCGGCACGTCGATGTATTTCGACAGGGTCGGGCGGGGCGAACCCTCTGTGCCTTTGTCCGTGAATTGCGACAGCACCCCGAAGGGTTTGTTGAACAGAATGACCCGCGCCATCTATTGCAACGGGCGCAACACGGTTACGCCAACCGCCCCCGCACGCGCCAGATCCTCATCGAGCGACATCGGAACGTATTCACCCCGCCGCCAAAGCTGCGCCATGTCATCATAGTGGCGAGACAGAAAGTGGCCGGATTGTCCGGTGGAGGCGATAAAGACCGAACTGTCCGGGTCGGCGAAGTCGTATACACCACGATACCCCGCCCCATGCACGTTGTAGAACGGGTTGGGTTCGGTGCCCTTGGTCAGACCGCGTTGCAGGGTGTTGTCACCGCCATTGGTCGATTGCCGGATGTTGACGAAATAGCGCAAGACCGGCACATCGCCCAGCACCGGATGATCGTGCGTTGCCTGATGCGCATCGCCCCACCGCAGGCTTTCCAGGGCGGGGCCCCATGTCTCCTCGATCCAGATCAGCGCATCATCCAGCGCCAGCCGCGCCATGTCCGCGCAGGTTTCCTTTGGGGCGGACTGGATGACGTCACACCAGACGGCGGCACCGTCGATGTCGCGGAACACCCGTTCGATGAAGAGCGGTTCGACATGGGTCAACTCGCTGGCGAGCGGGCCCAGTTCATCCTGCACGATCCGCTGTTGCAACCGGCGCAGCCAGGCCGAAAAGATCAGCGGTTCGGGCATATGTTCGTTCATTTCCCCCGACCACCGGCCCAGCAGGTCGAGCGCACGTTGGCGCTGCCGCAGGGGGGTACCCTCCGGTGCCGCTTCCCCAGTGAACCACAACTCTGCCCCGATCAGGGGAAGCAGCGATTGCGCGGTGTAGCTGACCGCGTCAAGCTGCGCTTCGATGAAGCTGTCGCGGGTATGGACCTGGCGCGATTGCATCAACCGTTCCCAGCGTTTGACCCGCTGGGTATCGCCCCACTCAAAGGACACGTGGTTGGGGAAGGGGCGCTCCACCACCTTGTTGTTGGTGTTGCCGAGGATGCCGCCCGGGGGGGAGAGAAACTCCGGATTGGCGCTATAGGGCAGGCGGCCCTGCCAGCGGTTGGCCAGGGTCCAGCCCGGGCTGGGCAGACGGCCCTTGCTTTGATGGCGCGCGTCGCGGCGGGGCATCGCGCCGATCAGTTTCATGCCGATCTGCTCGCGATCCACCACCATCAGGTTTTGCGCAGGTGCCACGTAGGTTTCGGCGGCGGCAAGTGCATCCGGGACGGATTTCGCTTCCATCACCCTCAGGGCAGCTTCAATCGACGTATCGCGCGGGCTCAGCACAGTCCAAGACAAGGCCGCCACGTGCCCGGGGGGCGTTATGCTTGCCAGATTGTAGTGCGTGCCGGGCAGGACCGGCCCGTTGTCCGTCCACCGCAGGGTGATCGTAATGGGCGGCGCATCCTTGATGTTGATGATGGATTTCCGCGTCTCGAAGGCTTTGAAACCGGTAGGGGTCAGGTATTCTTCCGCGTTTTCGGGGTTAAGCTGTTCGATATAGAGGTCCTGGTCATCCAGATAGGCGGAAGTCAAACCCCAGCCCAGGGCATCGCTGCGCCCGGTCATTACGAGGGGCATGCCCGGAATGGTCCCGCCGATGACCCCGCCAGACTGGAGCTGCAAGCGGGCGAGAAACCAGAACCCCGGGGCGGCAAAGCCAAGGTGCGGGTCATTGGCCAAGAGGGTGCCCCCAGCGGCGGACCGCTCCGGGGCTGCGGCCCAAACATTTGATGCCCCTGCAAAAACACCGGGGTTAAAGGGCGAAAGCGGGTGTGCAGCTGCAGGTTCCGTCTGCGCGTATCGCGGTGCATCGGGGAAAAGCTGTGAGTATTCCGGCAAGGCCGCGACCCCGGTGCCCGGCGCATCGGGAAGGATATCCTTGATCCGTGCCGGATCGGACAGGGCCAGCGACATGCGGGCGCGCATGACCTCATTGTCAAGATGCCCGGCAAGCCGCAACCCCATGAGCTTGACGATGGCTACCGAATCCGCAGGTCGCCACGGCGCGACCGGTGCGTTGAAAAGGAACATCTCGGGCGCGCCGCGGCCAAGGGCGTCGGCGTTGACCTGGTCAAGGCGCGCGTTCACCCCGGTGGCATAGGCGCGCAGAATGCCCATGGTCCGCGCGTCCAGATGATCCAGTGACGCCACCGCCAGCGCATAGATATCGAGCCGCCGCAGCAGCTTGTCGATATCCACCGTCGCAGTACCAAAGACCTCGGAAAGCCGACCCTGCGCCGTCCGTCGCATCGTGGTCATCTGCCACAGACGGTCCTGCGCGTGCGCGAACCCCAGAGCGTAGAACACATCCTCATCCGTCTGACCAAAGATATGCGGCACATTCGCGTTGTCCCGCACGATCTCTACCGGCGCCTTTAGAAACGGCACGGCCAGCGCGTCGTTGTAGTCTGGCAGGGACCGCGACCCGAGGTAGTAGACCAGCGCGACACCGGCCACGACCAGCACGATCATGGCACCGGCAATGCGCAACAGCCACCTAAAGACCTGCCCCATGCTTTGCCCCTTGCGGAATATCGCCCGATTGAATTGACCCTAGACCTCTGACTGTTAGGTAGATGGCGAGAGTAACGCAACACCCAAAAGGGGATGAAATATGGCCAAACTGGCATTTCTGGGGATGGGCGTCATGGGCGCGCCGATGGCAGGACACCTGCAACAGGCAGGGCATGCGGTGACGGTCTACAACCGCACGAGCGCCAAGGCCGAAGACTGGGTCAGTTCCCATGGCGGAGAGATGGCGCGCACCCCAGCCAAGGCGGCCAAAGGGGCAGATTTTGTCATGGCTTGTGTCGGCAATGATGACGACCTGCGCTCCGTCTGTCTGGGCGAGGAGGGCGCGTTTGCCGGGA
The DNA here is from genome assembly GCA_039196345.1 of Pseudomonadota bacterium. Lineage (GTDB taxonomy): Bacteria > Pseudomonadota > Alphaproteobacteria > Rhodobacterales > Rhodobacteraceae > Roseobacter. The sequence continues at coordinate 117,694 of JBCCUU010000005.1, forward strand.
TGCAGCCGGGATCGGTTTTTGTGGATCACACCACGGTCTCTGCCGCCGTCACGCGCGAACTTTACGCTGCCGCCAACGCACATCAGATCAGTTTCGTGGACGCACCGATTTCGGGCGGGCAGGCGGGGGCTGAAAATGGCGTCCTGTCGATCATGTGTGGCGGGGATCAGGGCGCATATGACCGCGCCCTTCCGATCCTGGAGGTCTATTCAAGGATTTGCAGGCGCATCGGCGACAGCGGCGCGGGTCAGATGACCAAGATGTGCAACCAGATCGCGATTGCGGGGCTCGTGCAGGGCCTCAGCGAAGCCTTGCATTTTGCCGACAAGGCCGGGCTGGATGGCCGCGCGGTGGTGGAGGTCATCAGCCAGGGCGCGGCGGGCAGCTGGCAGATGTCAAACCGGTACGAGACCATGCTGGACGATCACTTCGAGCACGGGTTTGCCACCGACTGGATGCGCAAGGACCTCGGGATATGCCTGGCGACCGCCGATGAAACTGGAGCCAGCCTGCCGGTGACGGCGCTGGTGGATCAATTCTACAAGGATGTGCAGAAGATGGGCGGCGGACGCTGGGATACATCCAGCCTTTTCAAGAGACTTCAAGCGCTTTGATCGAAAGCCGGGGCGCAGAGACCCGCGCCCCGCTGCTCCCTCATCACGGGATGATGCGGTTGTACTTATTGCCCTCAAGGGCCGCGCCAGCGTAAAGCCCACCCCGGTTGAAGACGGCAGCAAGCACCGGGGTCAGTGCCGTGACCGAATTGGCGGCAGCGCCGTCGCCGATGTCCGAAATCACATATTTGATGTCCGCACCAACGGCCCATCCCGGGGACTGGCGGAAACTGGTGAGCGCCGCGTCCGTCATGAAGAACAGCACGTGCGAATACTGCTGCGCGCCGATCTGCAGCCCCCACGACCCTTCGGTCAGGGAATAGTAATCAACGGTCGCCCCCTGGATGCGCAGCGCGCCCTGCCCGTAGGCACCGCCAAAGCCAAATCCCGCCTCCGTCACGACCGGCATGACCAGCATGCCGCTGGCCTTTTCCGCAAGGCTCGTCGTATTGGGATAAAGCCGGTACATCTGGGCCAGAGTCGCATCCACGCGCGCATCAAGGACATCTGCATTGGAATTGCCAACGCCGTTGCCGCAAGCCGCCAAGGCGGAAGTGGCCGCGAGTGCACCGAGGGTGAAGCCCCTCCGCGAAAGATCTGAACGTTTCATGTCATTGCCTGTATTTTGTTGCTCTGCTGCCGGTTGGTCCGACTTCTGCGCAAGACTATGCTGATCGGTGGCCAAAGTCACGCCCAAGTGCTGCGTTCAGCGTGAAATTGCTACCCCTTCAGCAGACGGGCCGCGGCGGGTGCAAAGTAGGTCAGAATGCCGTCACACCCGGCGCGCTTAAAGGCCATCAGGCTCTCCATCATGACTTTTTCCCCGTCGATCCAGCCATTTGCCGCAGCCCCCTGGATCATCGCGTATTCGCCCGAGACCTGATAGGCGTAGGTCGGCGCGCCAAAGGCCTCTTTCACGCGCCTGCAAATATCCAAGTATGGCAAGCCCGGTTTCACCATCACCATATCGGCGCCTTCACGCAGATCACGTTCGATCAGGCGCAGGGCCTCATCCGAATTGCCGGGGTCCATCTGGTAGGTCTTCTTGTCGCCGGTCAATGCCCCCGACGCCCCGACCGCGTCGCGGAACGGGCCGTAAAAGGCGGAGGCATATTTGGCCGCATAACTCAGGATCATCACGTTCTGATGGCCCGCCGTCTCAAGCGCCTGCCGCATGGCCCCGATGCGCCCGTCCATCATGTCCGACGGGCCGATGATGTCCGCCCCGGTATCCGCCTGCGCCAAGGTCATCTTCACGAGCGCCTCAACCGTGCGATCGTTCACGATCTCGCCGTTTTCGACAAAGCCGTCATGGCCATTGATGTTATAGGTATCAAGCGCCACGTCAGTCATCACCGCAATGCCCGGCACCTCCTTTTTGATCGCGCGAATGGCACGGTTGGCATGGTTATCGGGGTCCCAGGCCCTGGCGCAGTCTTCCGTCCGTTCTTCCAGCCCGGTGTAGGGAAAGATGCAGATCGCCGGGATGCCGAGATCGGCCGCCTCCTTTGCCGCCTCGACGATCTTGTCCACGGAGCGGCGGAAGACGCCGGGCATGGAGGGGATCGGCTCTTTGATGCCTTCACCTGCCCGCACAAAAACCGGCCAGATAAAATCATCCACCGTCAACGTGTTCTGCCGGGTCAGCGCGCGGACCTGCGGGCTCTGCCGCAGACGGCGCAGACGGGTCGCGGGGAAGGGGCCTTGGGTGGGTCGCATGTGGTGCCTGTCCATTTTGAGTTACAGATCATGCTTGGCATGGAATTTTCCGCAAGCCAAGGCTAGGAATTGCCGCATTCGCTCGCTAAGAGAACCGATATATCAATAACAAAGCCCGTGTCGTGGATCTCTACAGCAGTATCTTTGAACTCATCGACATGCGATCCTTTTCGAACCTCTGGTTCTGGATTGCCCTGGCCGTGATGTGGTCCACGGCCAGTCATTGGGTGCTGGGCGTGCCTTACGATATGGTTCTGCGGGCCCGGCGCAATGGCGGCCAGACCGAGCAGGACCTCGAAGACCTTGTGCGCATCAATACCAACCGCCTTCTCTTTATCGCGCGCGTGTCTGGTCTGTGGATCCTCGGGCTGGCCTGTTTTCTGCTGTCAGGTCTGCTGATCCTCGGCTTTCTCTATGGGCTTGAGATCGCGCAAGCGTTGTTTTTGCTTGGTTTTCCCATGTCGATTGTCGGCCTGATTTCTATTTCGACGGCCCACCTGATCCAGCAGGAAGGCGCCAGCGGCGAGCATCTGCGCAAACGCCTGACCCGGCACCGGTTGTACGTCCAGATGACGGGTGTGGTCTCAATCTTCGTGACCGCGCTTTGGGGAATGTACCAAAACCTGTCAATCGGGCCCTTGGGCGGTTGACACTTGGGGCCTGAAGCCCAATTGAAGCAGCCCATGTCACACGCAGCCCATATCACCGTTTCCGGCGTCCCCGAAGGATTTGACGCGCGGGTTTTGCTCGACGAGGTCAAGAAGCAGGCCGGACCGGTGCTGCACATCGCGCGTGATGACAAGAGACTGGCGGCGGTTCAGGCGTCGTTGCGCTTTTTTGCCCCTGCCTTGCCGGTCGTGGTTTTTCCCGGCTGGGATTGTTTGCCCTACGACCGTGTCTCCCCCAACGCGGATATCTCGGCCCGCCGCATGGCGACGCTGGCGGGGCTGATCCACGGCATGCCAGAGCAGTTCATTCTGCTCACGACGCTCAATGCCGCCTGCCAGAAAATCCCGGCCCGCAGCGTGCTGAAGGATGCGGCCTTCAGCGCGCGGGTAGGCTCCCGGATTGACGAGAAAGCGCTGCGGGACTTCCTTGTGCGCATGGGCTTTGTGCAAAGCCCGACAGTCACGGAGCCCGGAGATTACGCGGTGCGCGGCGGGATCATTGACATCTACCCGCCGGGTGATCTGGGCCCGGTGCGGCTCGATCTTTTTGGCGATGCGCTGGACGGGGCGCGTCGGTTTGATGCCGCAACGCAACGCACGACCGAAAAGCTCGATGTGGTGGAACTGGCCCCCGTCTCAGAGATTATTCTTGATGAGGCAGCAATTACCCGGTTTCGCCAGAACTACCGGATCGAATTCGGGGCGGCCGGCACGGATGACCCGCTCTATGAGGCCGTCAGCGCGGGGCGAAAGCATCAGGGGGCCGAACATTGGCTGCCCTTTTTCCATAACGGGCTTGAGACGCTTTTTGACTATCTGCCCGGCGCTACCATCTCGCTTGATGACCAGACCGAAGCGGCCCGGGCCGCGCGATGGGACAGCATTGCGGACCAATATGAGACACGACGTCACGCGATGACGCATCGGTCAAAGATGGACAGCGTCTATAAGCCGTGCCCGCCGGACGGGCTTTATCTGGACGGCGCTGCATGGGAAAGCCGGTTGAGCGGGCGGCGGGTCCTGCACCTTGCGCCCTTGCCGCAGCCCACCGGCCTTCACGTGATCGACGCGGGCGCACGGATCGGACGCAATTTCGCACCTGAACGACAGCAGGAATCCTTGAGCCTTTTTGGGGCTTTGGCGGATCATATTAAGGTAAGACTTCAGAACGGACCCGTCGTCGTTGCAAGCTACTCCGACGGCGCGCGCGAGCGCCTCATGGGGTTGATCGAAGATGAAGGGGTTGGCGAGGCGATCCCCATCCCGGATGCATCGCGCGTCGGCAAACACGGGCTTTACCTGACCGTCTGGGCGCTAGAGCATGGGTTTGAGGCCCCGGGGCTGACCGTCATTTCCGAACAGGATGTACTGGGGGATCGGTTGATCCGCACCACGCGCAAGAAACGCCGTGCGGAGAATTTTCTTACGGAGACGCAATCCCTGACGCCCGGCGATCTGATCGTGCATGTGGATCACGGCATTGGTCGCTACAAGGGGCTGGAGGTTATCACAGCGGCGGGTGCCGCGCATGAATGCCTGTTGCTGGAATACGCGGAAGGATCAAAGCTCTATCTGCCGGTAGAGAACATCGAACTGCTGTCAAAATACGGCCATGAAGAAGGGCTGCTGGACCGGCTGGGCGGCGGGGCCTGGCAGGCCAAGAAGGCCCGCCTGAAGGAACGCATCCGCGAGATGGCGGATCGGCTGATCCGGATCGCGGCGGAGCGTGCCTTGCGCAAGGCACCGGTGCTGGAGCCGCCGCCGGGTATGTGGGATGCCTTCTCGGCGCGTTTTCCCTATCAGGAGACCGATGACCAGTTGCGCGCCATCGGCGACGTGATCGACGATCTGACCTCCGGCCAACCGATGGATCGTCTGGTCTGTGGCGACGTGGGGTTCGGCAAGACCGAAGTGGCCATGCGCGCGGCCTTTGTTGCCGCAATGTCCGGCGTTCAGGTGGCAGTTGTTGCCCCCACGACGCTCCTGGCCCGTCAGCACTACAAGAGCTTTGCCGATCGCTTCCGGGGCTTTCCGATCAACGTCCGGCAACTCAGCCGGTTCGTCTCGACCAAGGAGGCCAATGCAACCCGCGAAGGCCTGTCGCGGGGCACCGTTGACATCGTGATCGGCACACATGCGCTGCTTGCCAAGGGCATCCGGTTTCAGAACCTCGGCTTGCTGGTGATTGACGAGGAACAGCATTTTGGCGTGGCCCATAAGGAGCGCCTCAAGCAGCTGCGTTCAGATGTGCATGTGCTGACCCTGACCGCCACACCGATCCCGCGCACCCTGCAACTCAGCCTGACCGGTGTGCGCGATCTCAGCATCATCGGCACGCCGCCGGTGGACCGGCTGGCGATCCGGACCTACGTGAGCGAATTTGACACCGTCACCCTGCGCGAGGCGCTCTTGCGCGAACACTACCGGGGCGGGCAGTCTTTCTACGTGGTGCCGCGCATCTCCGATCTGCCGGAGATCGAGGAATTCCTGAAGGAGCAACTGCCGGAGCTTTCTTACGTTGTAGCCCATGGTCAGATGGCTGCGGGCGAGTTGGATGACCGGATGAATGCCTTCTACGACGGCAAATACGACGTGCTGCTGGCCACCACCATCGTGGAATCGGGCCTCGATATCCCGACGGCGAATACGATGGTTGTGCACCGCGCGGATATGTTCGGGCTGGCGCAGCTTTATCAGATCCGGGGACGGGTGGGGCGCTCCAAAACCCGCGCCTATGCCTATCTCACCACCAAGCCGCGCGCCCGCCTGACCGCAACCGCTGAAAAGCGCCTGCGGGTGCTGTCGAGCCTTGATACCCTGGGGGCCGGGTTCACGCTCGCCTCGCAGGACCTCGACATTCGCGGGGCGGGTAACCTGCTGGGCGAAGAGCAGTCGGGCCAGATGCGGGACGTGGGGTTTGAACTTTACCAGTCGATGCTGGAGGAAGCGATTGCCAAGATTCGCGCAGGGGAGTTGGAAGGCCTGTCAGAGGCTGACGACCAATGGGCACCGCAGATCAACCTCGGCGTGCCGGTCCTGATCCCCGAGGATTACGTGCCCGATCTCGACGTGCGTCTGGGCCTCTACCGCCGTCTCAGCAGCCTGACCTCCAAGGTGGAACTGGAAGGGTTCGCCGCCGAACTCATCGACCGGTTCGGCAAACTCCCGCGTGAGGTGAACACGCTGATGCTGGTTGTCCGCATCAAGGCGATGTGCAAACGGGCCGGCATCGCCAAGCTGGACGGCGGCCCCAAGGGCGCCACGATCCAGTTTCACAACGATAAATTCGCCTCACCGCAGGGGCTCGTGGAGTTCATTCAGGATCAGCGCGGGTTGGCCAAGGTCAAGGACAACAGGATTGTCGTGCGGCGCGACTGGAAGGCGGATGCGGACAAGATCAAAGGTGCGTTCGCCATCGCGCGGGACCTCGCGGAAAAAGTCGTGGCCGAGAAGAAGCGCAAGAAGGCCAAAGCGGGCTAGGCTATTCTGCGGGTTGGCGGGCTTCGATCCGCCCCATGTGCAGCATGAAACCGAAGGCCAGACACGCCAGCACGAAGACCGTGCCAATGATGGGTCTGACCGTGCCGTCAAACAAGAGCCCCGCCGGAGAGGCAATGACCGCCGCAAGCACCGTCGAGATAGACCCGATCACGCTCGCCGCCATCCCGGCGATATGGCCCATTGGCTCCATCGCGATGGCATTCAGGTTGCCGATGGTCAGGCCGGCCTGAAAGAAGACAAAAGCCTGCCACAGCGCAAAGACGGCGAAATGCGGTGGCGCAAGACCGCCGTACATCACGAGCATGACACCTGAAAACAGGATTTGCAGGCCAAGTGCTATGGTCACAAGCCGGCGCATACCGAAACGGACGACAAGCATGGCATTGAGAAAGCTCGACAGGGCCGACGACAAGGCAATCAGCCCGAACCAGAAGGGGAAGGTATCGAGCTTGTCAAAGACATGCTCATAGACGGGCTGGATCAGCACCAGCAGGGAAAAGAGGATCGCCATCGCCAGCGTCTGCACGAGGATCGATATACGGACGACCGGATGATGAAGCATCTGGCGCACCGCATCCAGAATAAGAGGTATCTTCAGCGGGCGTCTGTTCTCGACGGGCAAGGTTTCCGGCAACCGCAGACCAAGCCAGAGCACCGTGATGAGCGAAAAGGTGATGAAGGACAGAAAGATGCTGCGCCATCCGGCGAAATGAATGATGACGACGCCGATCGCGGGCGCAAAAGCGGGAAAGATCGTGAATGTAATCATCACGAAAGAGAGGATACGTGCCATTTCCCGACCCGTAAAAAGGTCCCGGATGATGGCGATGCAGACAACCCTTGGTCCCGCCGCACCCACACCTTGAAACACCCGCGCGATCAACATCAGCTCAAGGGACTGGCTGGCCCATGCGACAGCGGCTGAACCGATATAGAGGACCGCTCCGCAAAACATCACGGTGCGCCGCCCATAGGCGTCAGATAGCGGACCCGCGACAAATGTGCCTACCCCCATCCCAAGGACGAAGGACGTCAGGATCCACGGCGCATGGGTCGGCTGATCCGGCGTCAGTTGTGTCGTGATATCGGGCAGCGCAGGCAACATCGCGTCGATTGAAAACGCGATGGTCGCAAACATCATCGCCATCAAGGCAATGAATTCTGCCCGGCCCATAGGGAAGGCGCTGTGCGATATGGTCAAATGGTTTGCCTTGTGCTCTGGCGCCAAAACGCTGAATGGCGCGACTTGGCGCCAGGGATAACCCAGAGTTGCATCCTGTGCAATCCGTACACGCGTCAACTCTACGTGCTTTCGCGCACATTTGACCTATGCATCAGTGGAGAGTTCGTCGATCACCTTCCGCCACAGGTCTGGCGGTTGCGCGCCGGGAACAGCGTGCTGACCGGCGACGATAAACGTCGGCACGGAAGTCACGCCCATCTTGCGGCTATGTGCATCCCGGTCCTTGATTTCCTGCCGATCTGCGTCTGATTTCAACAGCTTGGTAACCACTGCCGCGTCCATTTCGATCATGTCCGCGATATCTGCCAGAACCTCCAGGTCACCGATATCGCGACCCTCGACAAAATAGGCCTGAAAGAGCGCCGACACCGCCGCCGTCTGTCGATCCTCGATACCGGCCCAGTGGATGAGACGGTGCGCATCGAGCGTATTGGGGGTGCGTTTCATTTTCTCCAGGTGGATCGTAAGCCCCGCCGATTCTGCATGCTCGACAACAGGGGCGTAGGCGCGGGCCGCGCCCTCCTGCCCGCCAAACTTGCCTTCGAGGTAATCGCGGCGGTCCATACCCTCTGCTGGCATCTCCGGATTGAGCTGGAACGGGTGCCATTCAATGACGAAGGGATGGTCCGGTATTTCGCCCAACACCAGATCGAGGTGCGCCTTGCCGATATAGCACCATGGGCAGATCGGATCGGACAGGATGTCGAGTTTAACGGTCTTGGTCATTGAGGCCTTTCAAAGCGCGCACGCAACACGCGCCGCAGTATTTTGCCGTTGGCGCCCATCGGCAGCTCTGGCACGTGAAAATAGAGTCGCGGTTGTTTGTAGCGCGCAAGTGTTCGGGCAACATAGGTATGCAGGTCCCGTTCGTCCAGAGCCGCCGGGCCCGTATAAAAAGCGGCGATCACGTCGACGTCCTCTTTGACGGGAACGGTGGCGGCTGCGACCGCTGAAATGCCGGGAAAGCCTGCCAGTGCCGCCTCCACCTCCAGCGGCGAGACCCGGAAACCGCCCGCGTTCATCATATCGTCATCCCGCCCTTTGTAGCTGATCGTGCCATCGGCGTGCATGATCGCCTGGTCTCCGGTCAGGAACCAATCACCGCATTGTCTTGCCCTGGTTGCCTCTGGCGCATTGAGATATTCCAGCATCAGACCAGGGTCATGGCGATCAACTGCAATCGTGCCTTCGGTGCCGATGGGAACCGGCGCGCCGTCTTTCAGAATCGCGATACGCCTTCCCTGTTGGGGCCGCCCAAGGGTTGAGGCGTCCGGTGGCTCGGTGGGGCGTTGCGAGATAAAGGTGGAGCATTCGGACATGCCAAAGGCCTCATAGATGGCACGTCCCGTGGCCGCGTGCCAGCGCGCGGCAGTGGCGGTGGGGAGCTTTTCGCCCGCGCTCAGCCCGTGTCTCAGATGAGGGAGTACCAGGTTAGTGTGATGGTTCAGAATCTGCCTGTAAGCCCCGGGTGAAGAAGCAAAAATTGTTGTCTCATGTTCAGTCAGCAGCGTTGGTATCTGCTTTGCTGTCACGCCGGGGGCCGGGATCACCGCCGTGGCGCCGATGGCCCAAGGGTCCATCAGCCCGGTGCCCATCGTGTAGGTCCAGTTGAAAGCGCCCGCGTGCAGGACCCGGTCCTCACGCTTCAACCCGTACCAATCGTCAAACATCATCTGGCGCGCCCATATCGCCCGATGGGCATGGGCCACGGCCCGGGGCGCAGCTGACGTGCCGGAGGTGAAGATGATGTACCCGAGGCGATTGGGATCATCCATGTGGAAAGGAGCCGGGGGCAGGCTTTGGAAACCCCGCAATGTATCAAGGTCAATCGTGTGGGCAAAATCCGGGCAGGCGATGTCCGGGTCGCGCAGAACAACGGCGGGCGACACGGTCCTGATGAGGAATGCCGTCTCCGTTTCGGTCAGCGCCGAAGAGGTCGGGACCGGCACCAGCCCGGCGGCCAGCGCGGCGAGATAGGCGATGGGGAAATCCACCGTGTTGCCCAGCCGCATCAGGACGATATCCCCCGGCACCAGTCCGTAATCCAGCAGCCCCGTGGCGGTCCCGAGCACGGCGCTGCGCAGTTCCGCATAGCTCCAGTTACGGGCAGAGCCGGGCGACACGACCAAAAGCGCGTCCTTGTCGGGCGACTTGAGCCCGGCTGCCAGCACATGCGCGGTCATGTTGAATGGTCGGGGGCAGGGCGGAAACCTGCCTTGGTCGTAAACAGAGAGCATGCCCGCGTGCTAGCCCGCACCGCACGGCGTTGCAAGCCACACGACAAGCGCCTAAAACGCGCCACATGACGAAATCTGACCCGAAGACCCTGATCCGAATTGCCCGCAATGATGGGCACGACGAAGACGCAACGCCGCTTGATCTGGGCGTGCGGGTGCGCGAGTTGCGCAAGGCGCGCGACTGGACGCTTGAGCAGGCGGCAACGCAGGCCGGGCTTGCGCGCTCAACCCTCAGCAAGATCGAAAACGGCCAGATGTCGCCGACTTATGACGCGTTGAAGAAGCTCGCGGTTGGTCTGGAGATTTCCATCCCCCAGCTTTTCACGCCGCCGCAGGCCGAAAAGATCAACGGTCGTCTGGCAGTCACCAAATCAGGCGAGGGGTCCGCGCAGGCGACGGTAACCTATGAACACGAACTTCTGGCTGACACCTTGACGAAAAAGCGCATGCTGCCGTATCGCGCGCGGGTGCGCGCACGCGAGATCACGGAATTTGACGGCTGGGTCCGCCACGATGGTGAAGAGTTCCTTTATGTGCTGACCGGGGTCATCACGCTTTACACCGAATTCTATGAACCGATCGAGATGCGACGGGGTGACAGCGCCTATTACGACGCGACCATGGGGCATAATGTGGTTTCGGTCAGTGCTGAGGATGCGAACATTCTCTGGGTGACCTCACTGGTTTGATGGCGATCTCGCTTTCTGGCGTCAGGAGGGGTCGTACCACCACAATTCGGGCATGAAATTCGGCCCGTCTCCGTAGATCGGAAGCTGATCTGGAAACTTCATGCTGGCATCATGCGCGATGCGCCCCGTCGTGAATTGCCAGAAGGGCACCACGTACCGCCCGGCGGTCAGGACCCGATCCAGCGCGCGGACTGCCGCGACAAACCCTTCTTGCGACCGGGCCGAGAGCATGGCGTCGATCATCCCGTCAACCGCCGGTGACTTGACGCCCATCAGGTTGCGCGAGCCTTCCTGATCCGCCGCATCAGACCCCCAGTAGAAACGCTGCTCATTCCCCGGTGAAAGCGACAGCGCCCGCCGGTAGTAGGTCATGTCAAAGTCAAAGGCGTTCGTGCGCTCCACATATTGGGCGCTGTCGGTTGTCTCGATTGCAACCTGCACGCCCAACCGTTCGAGGGCCACCACGTAGAGGTCGGCGATTGCCTTGTTTTCGCTGCTGTCTTGGGCCAGCAGGATCGTGAAGGACAGGGCGTTGCCATCCCCATCCCGCATCACGCCATTTGCATCTGTGCTCCAACCCGCCTCCTGCAAGAGCGCCAGCGCCTGCCGGATCCCCCGGCGATTTCGCAGGCTGCCATCGGTTTGCGGCAAGGTGTAGCCTTCCAGCGTGTCCGGCGGCAAGTCGGACGCATAGGGGGCCAGCAGCGCCTTGACGTCCTCACCTGCGGGGCCGGGCTGGAAGGCGAGTTGGGAGTTCGAGAAATAGGACGTGATCCGGGGCTGCGCGCCACCGGTCAGCGTATCGTTGATATATTCGAAATTGAACGCGAGGATCATGGCCTCGCGCACCCGCCAATCATCAAAGGGTGCCTTGCGGGTGTTCATGACAAAGCCGGTCATGCCCGAAGGTTTACCATGAGGTATTTCCGATTTGACCACCTCACCACTCAGGATGGCCGGAAAGTCATATTGCGTGGCCCATTTCTCGGCATTGAATTCCCGCACCGCAGAGATATCGCCAGCCTTGAAGGCCTCAAACAGGACCGTTGCATCCCCATAGAAATCGAGCTTGATCTCATCAAAATTGTTGGTGCCACGCCGGAACGGGAGATCCTCGCCCCAGTAGTCGGGGTTGCGGGTTAGCTGCACAAAACGGCCCGCCTCATAGCCGCTGATGACATAGGGGCCTGATCCGAGCGGAATTTCCTCCAGCGGCGCATTGGCGAAGTCCTTGCCATCCCATTGCGCCTTGCTGAGGATTGGACGCATGCCCGCCAGGAGCGCCAGTTCCCGGTTGTCGGCATTGAAGGTGATCCGGAGCGAGCGCTCTCCGGTCTGTTCGATCCGCTCTATTTGCTTGAAGAGGCTAAGGTATCTGGGGTGCCCTTCGGTGCCCAGCAGCTCATAGGAAAAGATGACGTCTTCGACGGTAACAGGGCTTCCATCCGAAAAACGCGCGCCCTCACGCAGCGTGAATTCGACCCATGCGCGATCATCGGGGACTTCTACCGATTCGGCCAAAAGCCCGTAGAGCGTAAACGGCTCGTCCCAGGAGCGCCCCATGAGCGCCTCATGGGTGAAAAATCTGAGTTGCCAGGGGACTGTCCCTTTGCGCACGTATGGGTTGAGGCTGTCAAAACCACCCGTATTGCCCAAAGTGATGCTGCCGCCTTTGGGCGCGTCCGCTTGCACGTAGGGTCGAGACACAAAATCCGGTGGAAGGGCAGGTGCGCCGTACATAGATATCCCGTGCATCGGTTCGGCTTGTGCGATTCCAGCGCCGAGAATCGCTCCGCAGATGGCGGATTTCCTGAAATACCTGTGGAAAAAAACAGTGCCCATTTTGGAGACAATCATCCTCTGCCCTTGTTTTATTGAGGCTGAGCCTACCGGGGTATTTCCGTCTTATCAAACTTTTAGCTTGGACTCTGCGCGGCAGATTGCTTATAAAGGACCTACTGCTCGATAGGTTTCTTGCCTGTATGAAACCTGCCTCAATAACTTAACGCCTGCCTCGTGCAGGCGTTTTTTTTGGTCAGCAGGTTTACCGGCGATCACATGCAGCCAAAGGTGTTCCTGGTCGCGTATTGCTTCGATTTTAGCGTTTTCTTTGCGGTTGCAGCACGGCATGATGCGCGCAATGCTGCATGTGCAACAAGCAAAGGAATCCGCGATGAGTTTTGAAGTGTCTCTTTCCGGCAAGACTGCCATTATCACCGGCTCAAACTCCGGCATTGGTCTTGGCATTGCCTGGGAGCTTGCGCGCGCCGGGGCGGATGTTGTGCTCAACTCCTTCACCGACAAGGAAGAAGACCACGCGCTGGCTGCGGAAATCGCAGGTGAGACCGGAGTCACCGCCCGCTATATTCAGGCCGACATGTCCAAGGGCGATCAGTGCCGGGCGCTTGTTGAGAAAGCAGGTGCCTGCGATATCCTCATCAATAACGCCGGGATACAGCATGTCGCGCCCATTGATGAGTTTCCGGTGGAGAAATGGGACGCCATCATCGCGATCAACATGAGCTCGGCCTTCCACACCACCGCCGCCGCTTTGCCGATGATGCGTGCCGCAGGCTGGGGGCGGGTGGTCAATATCGCCTCGGCTCATGGTCTGACGGCATCGCCCTTCAAATCGGCCTATATCGCCGCGAAACACGGGGTCGTCGGCATGACCAAGACCGTCGCTTTGGAAACCGCGCAGGAGCCGATCACCGCCAATGCGATCTGCCCGGGCTACGTGCTCACACCGCTGGTTGAGGCACAGATTCCCGATACCGCCAAGAAATATGATATGTCTGAGGAAGAAGTGAAAAAGAAGGTCATCCTCGAACGCCAGCCCTCCAAGGAGTTCGCGACGGTCGAACAGCTTGGGGGCACCACGGTTTTTCTGTGCTCTGATGCCGCTGCCCAGATCACCGGAACGACCATAAGCGTGGATGGCGGCTGGACGGCGCTGTAACGATTTCCTGCCCCGAGGGGGCTAGTTTCCAGATCAGAGACGGATCAACTGACCAATGAGGGTCTGAAGAAAGGGATATGGGACAATGGCCGGGACAAAGCGGATCAATCTGGCGCTACAGGGTGGTGGCGCGCATGGGGCTTTCACCTGGGGGGTGCTGGACCGGCTGCTGAGTGAGGATGACCTCGAAATTGCAGCGATCTCGGGCACAAGTGCCGGTGCGCTCAATGGGGCCGCGCTGAAGGCCGGTATGGTCGAGGGCGGCAAAGAGGGCGCGCGGGCGCGGCTCGACTGGCTATGGGAAGAAGTGGGCGCGCACCCCGACATGAAAATCCCCGAATGGATGACGCCCTTTTCCCTGTCGGGGTTTTCGAAGGCGCTTGAGTTTTCCTGGCCGTTTCTGGCAGTGGACAACTGGTCTCGGGTCTTCTCTCCCTATTCCTACGGGCCGTTTTATACCAATCCGATCCGGCCGATTGTCGAGCAATTCAACTTCGACAATGTCTGTGCGGAAGATAGCGATGGGCCTTGTCTCTTTGTCTGCGCCACGAAGGTGCGCAGCGGCAAGGTCCGTGTCTTCAAGGACAGCGAAATCTCGACGGATGCGATTCTGGCCTCGGCCTGCTTGCCCACGATCTTTCAGGCGGTTCCCGTGACGGACCCGGAGAGCGGTCTGACCGAAGATTACTGGGATGGCGGCTATACCGGCAACCCGGCGCTGTTCCCCTTGTTCAACGATCCCTTGCCCGAGGACATTGTGGTGGTGAACATCAACCCGCTGGACCGGCATGAAACGCCACGCACGGCGCAGGCGATCCAGAACCGTATCAATGAAATCAGCTTCAATTCATCGCTGCTGCGCGAGTTGCGCGCGATCGAGTTCGTGCAACGGCTGATCCGGGAGGGCAAGGTTCAGAAAGGCGAGATGCGCCGCGTGCTCGTGCATATGATCGCGGATGATGCGTTGATGAACGAGTTGTCCGTTGCGACCAAGCTGATCCCGACACCCTATACTCTCGCGCGCCTGAAGGCGGCGGGTCAAAAGGCGGCGGATGATTTCCTGAGCGCGCATAAACAGGATATCAACGAACGCAGTTCAGCCGATCTGGTCGAGATGTTCCAGTAACTACTTGGGGGCGATCTGCTCGGGCTCGTCCTTGCCGTTGGGGTAAACTAGCCCGGCGGAGATCACCAGTTTGGCGGCCTCTTCGACGGTCATATCGAGGATGGTCACGTCTTCCTCGGGCACAAAGAGCAGAAAACCCGATGTCGGGTTGGGGGTGGTGGGCAGGAAGATGCTGAGCATCGGTTTGCCGACATGGCCGCGTTTGGCGATCTCGCCCTTGGTATTGGTCGAAATGAAGCCGATGGCCCAGATGCCCTTGCGCGGGTATTCGATGATGCAGGCTTTCTCGAACGACCGCTCGGATTGCGCAAAGACGGTTTCCGAGATCTGCTTGATGCCGGAATAGATCGACCGGACAACAGGTGTCCGCTCCACCAGGCCTTCGGCGAAGGCGATCATGGAGCGCCCGATCAACCCCTTGGCCATCCACCCGACAATCACCGTGAAGATCAGGAAGATGACAACGCCGATACCGCGCACGTTGATCTGTAAGGATGGATCAAGCCCCAGCAGGTTCTGCAACACATGATCGGGCTGGTATCTGTTCGGCACCAGCGGCAGGACGAATCCGTCAATCCACCCCACAACCGACCAGATCAGCCAGATCGTCAGCCCAACCGGCGCGATCACCACAAGCCCGGTCAGGAAATTGGCGCGCAGCCGGGTAAAGAGACTTCTTCTGGGGGGATGTAAATCGGGGTCGAATGGGGTGTTCATTTACTGTCCGTCTTCACTGCGCACCCAGCGTAAGTAAGCGGTTTGACAACGCACTACAATGGCTTGATGGGTCAGAGTCGCCAACATTCTCCTCTAGCGGGAAATGGCGCTCAAGGCCTTGGCAATTGCACCCGCCAAGCGGGCGTTGTTGCGCACCAAGGCGATATTCGCCGTGAGCGACCGCCCCTCTGTCAGTTCGAAGATCCGTTGCAGTAAATAGGGCGTGACGTCCTTGCCCTTGATCCCGTGGGCTTCCGCATCTGCCTGCGCCTGTGCGATGATCGGCGCGAGCATTTCGGCGGGTATTTCATCGCCCGTGGGGATCGGGTTTGCCACCAATTGCCCGCCCGGCAACCCAAGCCGCGCCCGCATGTCATGCGCATTGGCAATGTGCTCTGCGGTATCCATGCGCAGAGGGGCCTTCAAGGGCGAGGACGCGCTCCAGAACGCCGGGAAACGTTCCTGGCCAAAGGCAATAACCGGCACGCCCTGTGTCTCCAGCACTTCGAGCGTCTTCTCCACATCGAGGATCGCCTTGGCACCGGCGGCGACAACCGTGACAGGGGTTTGCGCCAGTTCCATCAGGTCGGCTGAGATGTCAAAACTGTTTTCTGCTCCACGATGCACACCCCCAATGCCGCCGGTCGCAAAAACCGAAACCCCCGCCAGATGCGCGGCGATCATGGTGGCGGCAACGGTTGTGGCCCCGGTTCCCTTTGTGGCCATGCAGGCGGCCATATCCGCGCGGGAAAGTTTCGCCACACCCTTTGCCTGCGCCAATGTGTCGAGCTGGTCCGGTTCCAACCCGATATGCAGCGTGCCCTTGATGACGGCGATGGTGGCCGGGGTGACACCAAGCCCGCGCAGATCATCTTCAACCTGCCGGGCCACTTCGATGTTTTGCGGATAGGGCATACCGTGGGTGATGATCGTGCTCTCAAGAGCGACGATGGGACGCCCCGCCGCCTTGGCGGCAGCCACCTCGGTAGAATGGATCATCGGCAGGTCGGTCATAGGGGTGTTTCTCCGGAAACATAGGTTGCGGCGGCTTTCAAAGCGGCGTCCAAAGCGTCCGCCGGTCCCATGCCACCCGCTTCCGAGGCGATATGGGCGGCCATGAAAGTGTCCCCGGCACCGGTCACGCGGGTCACAAGCACCTGTGGCGGAGTCTGGGAGAGCACGCCCTCCGAACGGCCTTCGGCGGCATCGGCACCGCCATCCGTGACCAAAACCCGTGCAGCCCCTTTGTCCAGCAGACCAACCGCCGCCTCACGCGAGGTGTCGAACTTGCGCCGACAGAGCAGCCCGGCTTCCTCAAGATTGACGTAGAGCGTGCCCCGTTGCGCCGCGATGAAGGGCGCCAACCGTTCGGCTTTGCCCGGTGAAGCGGGGGCGACGCGCAGATCCGCTTTTGAAAACAACGGGCTTTGCGCAATGCGGCTGAGCAGTGCAAGGGTCAGGTTACCGTCGAGCGCGATGGCCCCGGCAAAGGGTGCCGCTTCGTTTCCAAGACGAC
The DNA here is from genome assembly GCA_039196345.1 of Pseudomonadota bacterium. Taxonomy (GTDB): domain Bacteria; phylum Pseudomonadota; class Alphaproteobacteria; order Rhodobacterales; family Rhodobacteraceae; genus Roseobacter. The sequence goes on from JBCCUU010000005.1 coordinate 134,683, forward strand.
CGTCCTCAAGCGGGGCGAGGATCTTGGCCCCCGCCGCTTCGAGCGAATGGGCGTCCGCAATGGCCGCGATCAGACCGTTTGCGCCCTCAACCGCCATGTAGCGGTCGGTCGGCAAATCCTCTGACCGATAGATGAGCTCTGTCATCAAACCCCGATCTGAACAGGCGGTCACAAGCTCGTCGCCTTCAGCATCGCGGCCAATGGCGGTCAGCAGCGCAGGACGCAGCCCGAACCGTGCCAGGGTCATGGCAATGTTCATCGCCACGCCCCCCGGCAGCCGCGTGATCCGCCCGGGCACGTCGGAGCCTTGCCGCATGGCGCTTGCCGACCGGCCGATCACATCCCAGAGGACCGACCCGATGCAAAGTATATCAGGCTTTTGTGTCATAGCCGCCTTGTGACCGGGATGCAGATGGGGATCAAGCCCGTTTCACGCCGCTACCGCGCAGGCACCGCAAAGGTCAGCGCCGCCCAGAAGGTGCGCCAGAGGGGCGCGTTCTCTTCGCTGCCGGCCTCTGGGTTGGGGCGCAGAACGACGGCGTCAAAGAGGTAGTCTGAGCCTGCGTTGACCGGAATGCCGACCTGACCATCTGCGTCGGTCCGGTGCAGCGTTATGTCCACCGTGCCGTCCGGTCTGCGCTCAAAGACTTCGACCTGCGCATCCGCGCGTGGAGCATCATCCATATTGACCTGCACCCGCATTACCCCTTCAAACCCCGGCTCATAGGGGTTGGTCAAAGCCACAAACTCCGTCTTCATACCAAAGGCGCGATCCGACCCGACACCATCCCCCACAGCGACAAGAGCCTTCACGTGGCGTGTATAGCTTTCGCGAAAGCCTTCCCGCGGCCAGCCCATCTCCGCATGGAAATCGGCGGCGGTGGGAAAATCCTTGTGAGCGGCGAATTTGAGGAACTTTTCCCAGTCGCGGTAGGTCAGTCTGGAGGGGGTGGTTTCGTGCAGAATCACCAGCAACCCTTCGTCCGAAGGTGCTGCCGTCTGAAGGGCAGGGGTGTCGCCCATCCGGCCACCGACGGGCATCACCTTGTCTCCCAGCACCATCTCAAAACGGGAAAACCGGCCTTCGAACCACCCCAGCGAGGTGCCTTTGAAGTTTTCACCGTTCCGGAGGCTTGCTGCCAGTGGCGCGTCCGTTTCAACTTGATATTGTTCCGGTTCAATCCAAAACTCATGGGCAAGTGTGGGCATCCCCGCAAACCCGATGAGAACGACCAAGAGGCGTATCAACCCCATGAAGACCCCCGCTTTGCTGATGCCGTTGAAGGTGAGTGTTTTGGCCGTGGTGTCAACGTTGTTTCTGCTGATGGCAGCAGACCGCGCTGCGGCGCACGAGGTTGTCCCCACCATCGCGGACCTGACTGTTTCAGAGAGCGGTGAGGTCCAATTGGACATGCAGGTCAACATCGAAGCCTTTCTGGCCGGGATCAATCTGGATGCGGTCGACGATACGGACGCCGATGTGGCGTCAGAGGCATATGATGCGCTGAGGGCCTCGCCCGGGTCGGAGATTGCCCAGCGGGTGGGCGAGGTGATTGACCTCTGGAATGACCAACCCCTCTTGGAAGCGGGCACACCGGTCGCGCTGACACAGGACGCTCTGACCATCCCCGATGATATTGACTTCGAACTGCCGCGCATCTCGGAGCTCTCACTGACCGGGCAACTGCCGGAGGGTGCAACCGCCATCACGGTCAACTGGCCAACCGGTGCCGGGGCATTGGTCGTCCGCCAGCAAGGTGTTGAGGCCCCCTATACCGGCTATCTCAACGGCGGGGATGCGAGCCCCGCCATCGCAGTGGCGGGCGGGGATGCGCAGACGCCGGCCGCCGCTTTCCTGAGCTATATTCCGGTTGGTTTCGATCACATTCTGCCCAAGGGGCTCGACCATATTCTCTTTGTACTGGGTCTGTTTTTCCTTAGCACCCGCTGGGGCCCGCTGCTGTGGCAGGTCAGCGCCTTCACGCTGGCACACACGGTGACGTTGGCGCTTGGGGCGCTGGGGTGGGTCAACATCCCCGGCAGCATCGTGGAGCCGCTGATCGCGGCCTCCATCGTCTATGTCGCGGTCGAGAATCTCTTCCAGCGCGGACTGACCCGCTGGCGACCGTTCATCATATTCGGCTTCGGGCTCCTGCACGGGCTGGGGTTTGCCTCTGTGCTGGGGGAGTTCGGCCTGCCGGATGCGCAGTTCATCCCCGCACTGATCAGCTTCAATGTGGGTGTCGAACTGGGACAACTGACGGTGATTGCGCTTGCCGCCATCGTGCTTTTCGGGTGCACGAAACTGGCGCAACGATCCGATTTGTCGGAAGCCGAAGCGCCCGTCGGCACCTACGCGGTGATGTTCCGCGCGGTGTCCATCCCCGGCTCGCTCATCATCGCGCTGGTGGGGGCATACTGGTGCGTTGAACGCGTGTTCTTCTGAGCCTCAGCCCATCGCCTCGATCAACTGCCCCAGACGCGCGGCGGGGTCATCCGATTGCCAGATTTCCTCGCCAAAGGCAAAGAAATCCGTAAAGGGGGCAAGTTGCGCGATCTTCGCCGCATCAAGGCCGCCTTCGGCCACAACCGGCACCTCGATCATTTCGGACCACCATTCAAAGATATCCTGTTCCGCATGGCTCCCGTCGCCCAGATCGGTCGCCGTGACCGGCCCAAAGCAGATGTAGTCGGCACCGGCTTCACCGGCTGACATCCCTTCATGGCGCGAGGCCCCGCAGAAGCTGCCGACAATCGCGTCAGGCCCAAGGGCCTTGCGGGCCGTCCGGACCGAGCGGGCGGAATCAGACAGATGCACACCATCGAGCCCCAGACGATCCGCCAGCGCCGTGTGGTCTGAAATCACCATCGCCACATCACGGGCGTGGGTCACTTCCCGCAGGGCATCGGCCGCACGCGCCAGTCGGTCCTCTTCCCGTGTGGCAAGGTCGAGCCGAACGCAGGCGACAGGATGCGCATCCAGCACCCGGGCAAGAACCTCGGGAAAACTGCTCAACTCGAAATCGGATGGGGTCACAAGGTAGAGCTGCGGCGCTTCTGGCATATCCATCGTCGGGAACCTCCGGGTCTTTTGACCGGCAGCAGTAGCGCAAGTGCCGGGAAATGAAAACGGAATTGCGACAGCAGAGCGCTTTGATCCGTGGAGGCTTGCCGTTGCAGTGCGGCGGGAAGGGCAGTAAGAGGCCCCCATGAGTGACCCTGTGGAAAACCCGACGACACCGGCCTTTGTTCTGGTGCGCCCGCAAATGGGCGAAAACATCGGGGCTGCGGCCCGGGCGATGTGGAATTTCGGGCTGGACCGGATGCGCGTTGTGGCCCCGCGGGACGGCTGGCCTAATCCGGCGGCGGTCGCGCTCGCTAGCGGTGCCGGGCGGCTTCTGGATGAGGCGCGGCTCAGCCCTGATCTGGCCGACGGGATCAAGGATTGCACCTTTGTCTTTGCCACCACCGCCCGCACGCGGGATTTGACCAAACCTGTGTTCAGCCCGGAGGAGGCGATGAAGACGGCTGCTCTCAAAATCGCCGAGGGTGAACGGGTCGCGGTCCTCTTCGGGCCGGAAAGGGCTGGCCTGGAAAATGACGATATCGCGCGCGCAAATGCGATCATATCGGTGCCGGTGAACCCTGCCTTTCCGTCGCTCAACCTCGCGCAATGCGTGCTGCTGGTGGGCTATGAGTGGATGCGGGCAACCGGCGAGGTCCCCTCTGAAACGGTCGAGATGGCCGGAACCGTCTGGGCAGAGCAGCAAGAGGTTGAACATCTGGCCTCCCACTATGAGGACCGTTTGGATGAGATGGGGTTCTTCTTCCCGCCGCATAAGTCCCAATCGATGCGGCTTAACCTGCGCAACTTCTGGAGCCGGATGCCCCTGACGCGGGCCGATGTCCAGATGATGCACGGCGTGATGCGCCAGGTGGTGCGATGGGCCGGGCGTAACGACAAGTGAAATCCGCCGCACGCGACGCGCTGTCACGCTGGACCTTGCCAGCGCATGCGCCTAGGGTCGCGTGGCTTGACTACCTGAGGATATCGGATGAGCAACAAACGCAAGTTGTTTGAAGAGGTTGGCAGCCCGGACGCGGCAAAACCAGTGGCCCAGCCTGGACTGATTGATCGCAAGAGCGGCGGTGCGCGCCGTGCCATACGGGTCTGGCTGCAAATCCTCTTTGCGCTGGTCTTCATCATGATCGCGGTCGGCGGTCTCACCCGTCTGACCGACAGCGGGCTCAGCATCACCGAATGGCGTCCGATCACCGGCGCGCTGCCCCCCATGAACGCGGCGGAATGGCAGTCGGAGTTCGAGAAATACCAGCAGATTGACGAGTTCCGCGTCCAAAACCAATGGATGGAACTGGCAGACTTCAAGATCATCTATTGGTGGGAATGGGGCCACCGGCAATTGGGCCGGGTCATTGGCGTCGTCTGGGCGCTGGGTTTTGGATACTTCGCGCTGCGCAGGCAAGTGCCTGCCGGGTGGTACGGCAAGCTCTTTCTTCTGGGTGTGCTTGGCGGCGCGCAGGGTGCCATTGGATGGTGGATGGTGGCCTCCGGCGTCACGCAGGGCGAAGGCGTGACGGATGTCGCGAGCTACCGGCTCGCCACGCATCTTGGGCTTGCCTTCGTGATCCTGGGATTCATTAGCTGGTACATCATGGAATTGGGGCGCAAGGCACCCGACCTGCTGCAAGCGCGGCGTGCCCGTGAGATAAAGCAATGGGGGCTGTCGACCGGCCTTTTGCATTTCACCTTCCTGCAGATTCTGCTGGGCGCGCTTGTGGCGGGCATTGACGCGGGGCGCAGCTATACCGATTGGCCGATGATGGGCGGCGCGTGGTTCCCGGCATCGGCCCTGAACCTTGAACCCCTCTGGCGCAATTTCTTCGAAAGCCCCGGGCTTGTTCAATTCATGCACCGTGTGACGGGATACCTGTTGCTGATCTTCACGATCGTCGTCTGGTTGCGGGGCAGGAAATCGGCTCACCCGCGCACGCGGTTTGCCTTCAACGCGGTGCTGAGTGCCATGAGCCTTCAGATCCTGCTGGGGATCATCACCGTTCTTTACGCAGCCCCGGCCCATATCGCCATCGTGCATCAGTCTCTGGCGGTGATCGTCTGGGTCCTCATTCTGCGTGCCCGCTTCCTCAGCGGCTATCCCATCGCCACATCCGTCAGAGGAGCCTCCTGATGTCCGACACATATGATGACCTGCTGAGCTTTGCGCGCGACACAGAGGCGCTGGCGTCCATTGCCGGGCGGCTTGACTGGGATCAGGAGACGATGATGCCGAAAGGGGCCGCCCCCCAACGGGGTCAGGAGGTGGCGGCGCTGGAATCGGTTCTGCATGCACGGCGCACGGACCCTCGTGTCGGGGATTGGCTGGACGCACTGGAAAACGTAGAGCTGGACACCGATGCGCGCGCACAGGTCCGGCACATCAAGCGCAGCTTCGAGCGTGCTTCAAAGGTCCCGGGCAAACTGGCGGCCGAGGTTGCCCGCCTCACGTCGGAGGCGCAGGGCGTCTGGGCGGATGCGCGCGCGGCGGATGACTTCGCAGCCTTTGCCCCGACGCTGGAGCAGGTGATCGCGCTCAAACGCGAGGAAGGGCAGGCACTGGCCGCCGGTGGAGACGTCTACGACGCGATGTTGCAAGACTATGAACCCGGGACAACCGGTGCGGAAATCGCAGCCATGTTTGGTGCCTTGCGGCCCGAGTTGGCGCATCTGCGCGCAGCGGTGTTGGAGGCAACGCCGCCCCAACGTCTGAACGGCACCTTCAAAGAACCCGCGCAGATGAAGCTGACGCGCAAACTGGCCACAACCTTCGGCTATGACATGCGGCGCGGGCGGGTCGACAAGGCCGTGCATCCGTTCAGCTCAGGCTCTGGTCTGGATGTGCGGATCACCACACGCACCAACCCCAAGGATCCTTTCAACTGTTTCTATTCTACCATTCACGAGGTGGGGCACGCCGCCTATGAGCAGAACATTGACCGCCGCTTTCTGCTGACTCCGGTCGGGCAGGGGGTCTCCATGGGCGTGCACGAAAGCCAGAGCCGCATCTATGAAAACCAGATCGGGCGCAGCCGCGCCTTTACGGGATGGCTCTACCGGGAGATGCGCGATGCCTTTGGCGATTTCGGCATCCCCGATGAAGAGGCATTCTACGCCTGCGTCAATCGCGTCTCAGACGGCTATATCCGCACCGAAGCGGATGAGTTGCAATATAACCTGCATGTGCTGTTGCGGTTCGACCTTGAGCGTGCCCTGATGTCCGGCGATCTGGTGGTCGCGGACCTCGAAACCGCGTGGAACGACCGCTTTCTGGCTGACTTTGGCTTTGCCGTCGATAGACCTTCAAACGGCGTGTTGCAGGATGTGCATTGGTCGGTCGGGCTCTTTGGCTACTTCCCCACCTACAGTCTGGGCAACGTCTACGCCGGGTGCCTCTATGACGCGCTGCGCCAGGCGGTGCCGGACCTCGACAGCCAATTGGCCGAAGGCGACACCAGCGGGGCCACCGGCTGGCTGAGGGAGAACATCCAGCAGCATGGCGGGCTTTACGAGCCGCGCGAGGTCATAGCCCGGGCCAGCGGAACCGAGCCATCCGAGGCGCCACTGCTGGCCTATCTGCGCCGCAAGTTCAGCGATCTCTACGATCTGTAGGTCTCAGCCGTCTGACCCTTCTTCCGCATCGCCGTCTTCGGCCTGATCGGCAATCCAGGCGACACTGACGACTTCCTCACCCGCCCCGGTGTTGAAGACCTTGACCCCGCCCGCGGAACGGGACCGGAACGAGATGCCTTCAACCGGCACACGGATCGACTGCCCCTTGGAGGTCGCCAACATGATCTGGTCGTCCATCTCCACCGGGAAGGAGGCGATCACCGGCCCGGTCTGCATGCGTTTTTCCCAAGCGGTCACGCCCATACCGCCGCGACCGCGGACCGGATAATCATGGCTGGAAGAGAGCTTGCCCGCGCCCTTTGCGGTAATCGTCAGGATCAGGTTTTCCGCAGCCGACATTTCCGCGTAGCGGTCGGGAGACAGGTTTCCGGGTGCAACGTCCTCCTCTTCGGCTTCCGGCTCCTCGGTCACGCCTGCCATCAGCCTGCGCTGTTTCAAATAGGCCGCCCGCTCATCGGGCGAGGCATTGAAGTGCCGGATCACCGACATGGAAACCACCTTGTCCTCTGCCGAAAGTTTCACGCCGCGCACGCCAACCGAAGAGCGTGAATTGAAAACGCGCACGTCTGAGGAAGGGAAGCGGATCGCCCGGCCTGATGCCGTGACCAGCATCACATCATCCTCGGGCGAGGCAATACGGGCATTGATGAGCGTGGTATCCGCATGTTCGTCCTCGAACTTCATCGCGATCTTGCCGTTGGATTTCACATTGGTGAAGTCGCTGAGCGCATTGCGGCGCACCGTGCCTGCCGAGGTCGCAAAGACAATCTGGAGTTCTGACCAGTCTTCCTCATCGCGGTCAATCGGCAGGATCGCGGCAATCGACACGCCGGGCGGGATCGGCAGGATGTTGACGATGGCCTTGCCCTTGGACGTGCGCCCGCCCTGCGGCAACCGCCAGGTCTTTAGCTTGTAGGCCATGCCATCGGTGGTGAAGAACAAAAGCTGCGTGTGCGTGTTGGCCACAAAGAGCGTGGTGACCACGTCCTCTTCCTTGGTCTGCATGCCGGCCAGACCCTTGCCGCCACGGCGCTGGCTGCGAAAGTCGGCCAGAGGGGTGCGCTTGATATAGCCGCCCGACGTCACCGTCACGACCATATCCTCGCGCGCGATCAGGTCCTCGTCTTCCATGTCGCCGGACCAGTCGACGATCTCTGTGCGGCGGTCGACAGCAAAAAGCTCGCGCACTTCGCGCAACTCATCCGCGATGATCCCCATGATGCGATCACGCGAGCCCAGGATTTCGAGGTATTCCTTGATCTTGCTGGCGAGTTCTTCCAGCTCGTCGGTGACTTCCCGGACGCCGATCTGCGTCAGACGCTGCAACCGCAGATCGAGGATGGCGCGGGCCTGCGTTTCCGACAGGTTGTAGGTGCCATCGTCATTGGCCGTGTGCGTCGGATCGTCGATGAGGGCGATGTAGTCCAGAATATCCCCGGCAGGCCAGCGCCGGGTCATCAGCTTTTCGCGCGCCTCCGCCGCATCAGCGGAGGAGCGGATGGTGTTGACCACTTCGTCGATGTTCGTGACCGCAACCGCGAGACCACAGAGGATATGGCTGCGATCCCGCGCCTTGCGCAACAGATACGCCGTGCGCCGGGCCACCACGTCTTCGCGGAAATCAATGAAGGATGTCAGGAACTTGCGCAGGGTAAGCTGCTCTGGTCGCCCGCCGTTCAGCGCCAGCATGTTGCATCCGAAAGAAGTCTGCATCGGTGTGAAACGATAAAGCTGGTTCATCACCACATCCGGTACGGCATCACGCTTCAACTCGATCACCACCCGCACGCCGTTGCGGTCGGATTCGTCCTGCACATGGGCGACGCCTTCGATCTTCTTCTCGCGGACCTGTTCGGCGATCTTTTCGATCATCGAGGCCTTGTTCACCTGATAGGGAATTTCATCCACGACGATGGCCCAACGGTCCTTGCGTATCTCTTCGGTGCGCGTCTTGGCCCGGATAATGACCGACCCGCGCCCCTCCAGATAGGCTTTGCGCGCGCCGGACCGTCCGAGCATGATGCCCCCGGTCGGAAAATCCGGTCCCGGTACATATTCGATGAGCTGTTCGGATGTCAGATCGGGGTCTTCAATCAGCGCCAGCGTCGCATCCACCACTTCACCAAGGTTGTGCGGCGGAATATTGGTGGCCATGCCGACAGCGATACCACCCGCGCCATTGACGAGCATATTCGGGAACCGCGCGGGCAGGACCGTCGGTTCTTGCTGTTTGCCGTCATAGTTGTCCTGAAAATCGACAGTTTCCTTGTCGATATCGGCCAGCAGGTAGGCGGCGGGTTTGTCCATGCGCACTTCGGTATAGCGCATCGCCGCCGGGTTATCGCCGTCCATCGAGCCAAAGTTGCCCTGACCATCCAGCAAAGGCAGCGACATGGAGAAATCCTGCGCCATGCGCACCAGCGCGTCGTAGATGGCACTATCACCATGCGGGTGATACTGACCCATCACATCCCCCACGGGACGTGCCGATTTGCGGTAGGGCTTGTCGTGGGTGTTGCCGGTTTCATGCATGGCAAAGAGAATGCGCCGGTGGACGGGCTTGAGACCGTCTCGCAGATCCGGGATCGCACGGCTGACAATGACCGACATCGCATAGTCCAGATAGGACGTGCGCATCTCGTGTTCGATGCTGACAGAGGGCCCGTCGAATACGGGGCGTTCCGGCATCATTTCATCATCATTTTCAGGAGGTTGTGGTGTGTCGCTCACGTAAAACGCCAAATTTTTCCGCAGGGTCTATATCTTGTGTGCTGATCTTATCAGAGGGGACATATAAGGTGCAATCCTTGAGTTCACACGGCCCTAGCAGCCACCCGATTAAAGTGACAACATATTGTTTTCATTGAAAAGTAAATTTTCTGTGGCATGCTGGAAAGGTTAAAGCAGAAAAGAGGTAAATATGCCCCAATCGGAAACTGAATTGATGCTCAAGGGATATGGCCTGACAACGGCCGAGTTTTTCTATCACATGCCCGATTACACCCATGTTCTGAACAGCTATATCTGGCAGGATTACGATCTCGCCCCGGACCACCCGAAACTGTTCAAGTTTATCGAGTTCTGGCAATCCGAACTGGATGGCCCGCTGCACTCGGTCCGGTTTTCCCACCGCAAGTTGGTAAGCCCTGGTGAATGGCGTAACGTGACCGGTGAGTTCACGCTGCACTGACGGCTTTTAGCCCGAGCAGCTGGCACCGCCAAGGACGCAGAACTTGGCGCAATGCGGATGGTTCAGCGCCACGTCGACCTCGGCGTCTTCAAGCGTCGTGCCCAATTCGAACTCCTGCTCGTAGGGCAACAACGTGCAGGCGAGCACTGATGGTTTCTTTGCACCTTTGCGCTTCACGACCATGCGGGCGGAGGCGCACATCAGCGCGTCGGGCGATTTGCCAAGGATGCCCCAGCAACTTGTGGTGATCTCTGGTACTTCGACACGTAGGTCCATCTCCGGGAAAAGGACGGTCATCGAAGGGTCCGTTGCATCAATATCAAACTCGTATTTCTCGAAAAACCGGGCGTAGCCCGCGCGGCTTTCCGCATCACTGTCGGCCATGATGGACCGCCCGGCAACCGCCATGCGAATGCCATTGTCGCGCAACCAGACCATGCCTCGAAGGGTTTTTTCAAAGGCCCCGGTGCCCCGTTCGGCGTCGTGGTGGCCGGCGCTGTAGTGATCCAGAGAGACACGCAGGGTGAGCTTTCCGGGGAAAGCCTCATTCAACGCTATCAGCCCCTGCTGCATCGTTTTGCGCATCATTGGCCGCATCGCGTTGGTCAGGATCAGCACATCATACCCCCGCTCAAGCGCTGCGCGGGTCATCTCGATCATTTGCGAGTTCATGAAGGGCTCACCCCCGGTGAAACCGATTTCCGTGACCGGCCAGCCACGGGTCTCGATCTGATCGAGATACTCCCGCACCTCAGCGGCGGTCATATAGACAAGTGCATCATTCGTCGGGCTGCTTTCGATATAGCAGTTTACGCATTCGATGTTGCAGAGCGTCCCGGTATTGAACCAAAGCGTATTCGGGTTTGAGAGATTTACACGTGCGCGGGGCTCACCTTTTGCGGTCACGTCGGGATGCTGAAACTTCCCGATGTTGGCCTCAATCTGATCTCTCATTCCGGTCTGCTCCTTGCTACCCGATCAGTATTTGCGTCACACTCTGATAGAAGGCAAGAAATCTGCCGCTTATTTGCAAGCACAGTGTCGTGAACGCTTTACCTGTGTCTTATGTTTGCGCTAACAGACACCCGCGCAGCCGATTCCGGCGCGCTATTCTAGGAGACTGACATGGTTTCACGCGTCATTCCTGTTGATCCATTTGATCTGGTGATTTTTGGGGGCACGGGCGACCTCGCGCGTCGCAAGATCCTCCCCGCTCTGTTCCGCCGCTACAGCGCAGGCCAGATGCCGAAGAATGCGCGCATCATTGGCGCTGCCCGCTCCGCAATGAATGACGATGGCTATCGCGCGCTGGTGGAAGAGGCGGTCCGGGAATTCAGCCCCGGAAAGCCCTGCGAAGACGGCACGTTGAAGCGGTTTCTGGGCTGTTTGCACTACGTCAAGATCGATGCAACAGGTGAGGCAGGCTGGAAAGAGCTGACTGAAAAGGTTGTCTCCGTTGATCGGGTCGAGGCCTATTACTTCTCTGTTGCACCTTCGCTTTTTGGCCCTCTGGCAGAGCGGCTGCAAAGCCATGGCCTCGCGGACAGGAACGCGCGCATTGTCGTTGAAAAGCCCTTTGGCCGGGACCTCGAAACAGCCCGTGATCTCAACGTGACCCTGGCGCGCTACTTCGATGAAAACCAGATTTACCGGATCGACCATTATCTGGGGAAGGAAACGGTCCAGAACCTGATGGCCGTGCGCTTTGGCAATATGCTTTTTGAGCCGCTCTGGAACAGCCAGTTTGTCGACCACATCCAGATCACTGTCGCGGAAACCGTCGGCGTTGGCGGGCGGGGCGAATACTACGACAAGTCCGGTGCGATGCGGGATATGATCCAGAACCACCTGATGCAGCTTTTGTGCCTGATCGCGATGGAGCCGCCCGCGCGGTTTGATCCGGATGCGGTGCGGGACGAGAAGCTGAAGGTGATCCGCGCGCTGGGGCCGGTGGAGCCCCATCACGTCGCGCGCGGTCAATACGGTGAAGACCCTGCGGATAGCACGGCCTTCCCCGATTACCGCACCGCCGTTGGCAACCCGCGGTCCACAACCGAGAGCTTTGTCGCGCTCAAGACCCATGTGGCGAATTGGCGGTGGGCTGGCACGCCCATTTACCTGCGCACCGGCAAACGGATGCGGGCCCGGGCCAGCGAAATCGCGGTTGTCTTCAAGGACACACCCCATTCGATCTTTGCGGAGGACGCGGGACGACATCGGAATGTCCTGTCGATCCGGTTGCAGCCGAACGAAGGCATCACCCTTGGCGTCACGATCAAGGAACCCGGGCCAGGGGGGATGCGCCTGATTGACGTGCCGCTCGATATGACTTTTGCGGAGGCCCTGGGGCCTGATGGCGGCGAAACGGTCGATGCTTATGAGCGACTTATCATGGATGTGATCCGGGGGAACCAGACGCTCTTCATGCGGGGTGACGAGGTCGAAGCCGCCTGGGCCTGGACCGACCCGATCATCGACGGATGGATGACGCGCGGGGATGTGCCGAAACCCTACGACCATGGTAGCGATGGCCCCGATGCGGCGCTACAGTTGATGCGTCGCGATAACCGTGAATGGCAAAAGGTGGGATAATGCAGTTCATCGACTACGCCGACCGCGATCTTGCCGCCATGGGGTTGGCGGATGCCATGGCAAGCGCGCTGAAAAACAGCCTGCTGACGCACGAGACCGCGAGCCTCGCCGTGCCGGGCGGCACCACGCCCGGACCCGTGTTTGACATTCTGAGCGCGGCAGATCTGGCATGGGACTGGGTGACCGTTTTGCTGACGGACGAACGCTGGGTGCCGGAGGACCACGAACGATCGAACGCGGGGCTGATCCGCGCCCGGCTCCTGCAGAACCGCGCAGCCGAGGCGCGGTTTCTGCCGTATTACCGCACCGGGATGACAGTGCCTGAGGCCTGCGCGCAGCTTTCAACGGAGTTCGCGCCATATTTTCCGTTATCGCTGCTGGTTCTCGGGATGGGGGCGGATATGCACACTGCCTCCTTGTTTCCAGGGGCGGATGGGCTGGACGCCGCGCTCAGGCCCGATGCGCCGGCGGTATGTGCCATTTCAACGGACAGCCAGCCGGAGCCGCGGATCACCCTCAGCGCGCCGGTGCTCAACGGTGCGTTGGAGAAACATCTGGTGATCTTTGGGGACGACAAGAAAGCCGCCTTGGAAAACGCCAAGGGGCGCGCGCCAGAAGATGCCCCCATCTCCGCAGTCATGCAGGGAGGGACCGTGCATTGGGCACCTTAAAGGACCATTGGGATAATCTCAGCCAAAGACACGCCGAAACCCGGGATCGCACGCTTTTGTCGCTCTTTGAGGCACCGGGCCGTGCCACGGCCTTCTCAGCGCAAACCGGCGACTTGCTGTTTGACTATTCCAAGACCAACATTGACGAAGAGACTCTGGCGGCGCTGATGGCCCTGCTCGATGCAGCAGGTGTGGCCCAGAAGCGGGACGCGATGTTCGTGGGAGAGCCCATCAACGACACCGAAGGCCGCGCGGTCCTGCATACCGCCTTGCGCAATCTGGATGGCGGGCCGGTCCTTGTGGGCGGGCAGGACGTGATCCCGGGCGTCCGCGCCACCTTGCAGCGAATGCGCGATTTCGCGAAGGCCGTGCGCGACAGCGCAATCACCGATGTGGTGAATATCGGGATCGGTGGGTCTGATCTGGGCCCGGCGATGGCCGTGGCGGCTTTGGCGCCTTATCACGACGGACCAAACTGTCATTTCGTCTCCAATGTCGATGGGGCCCACATCGCGGATACGCTGCGGGGACTTGATGCAAAGACCACGCTGGTAATCGTTGCTTCCAAGACCTTCACCACCATCGAGACCATGACCAACGCCCGGACGGCCAGGGCCTGGATGATGGATCATGGCGGCGATCCGGGCGCGCAGTTTGCGGCCCTGTCCACCGCCGATGATCTGACGGCCGACTTTGGAATCCCCGCCGAACGCGTCTTTGGCTTTGAGGATTGGGTCGGCGGGCGCTACTCCATGTGGGGGCCGATTGGACTGTCCCTGATGATCGCGATCGGGCCGCAGGCCTTCGATGCGTTTCTGCGGGGCGGGCAGGCGATGGACCGGCATTTCCAGGCGACAGAGTGGAGTGAGAACCTACCCGCGCTTTTGGCCCTCGTCGGCATTTGGCACGCACAAGTCTGCGGCTATGCCAGCCGCGCGGTGTTGCCTTATGACCAGCGACTCGCACGTCTGCCGGATTACTTCCAGCAACTGGAAATGGAGTCCAACGGCAAGAGTGTCCAGATGGGCGGCGCCTCCGTCGAGGTCGACAGCGGCCCCATCGTCTGGGGGGCTGCGGGCACCAACGGCCAGCATGCCTTCTACCAGCTTCTGCACCAGGGCACTCGGGTGGTCCCCTGTGAGTTCATGGTCGCAGCAGAAGGTCATGAACCTGACCTGGCGCATCACCACAAGCTGCTCGTAGCCAATTGCCTGGCACAATCCGAGGCCCTGATGCGCGGGCGCACCTATGAGGAAGCGCGCGCACGGATGGAAAAAGCCGGGTTCAGCGGCGATGAACTGGACCGCCAGGCCCGTCACCGCGTGTTTGCCGGCAACCGACCCTCGACAACGCTTATTTATACCAAGCTTGATCCGTTTACCCTTGGGCAGATCATCGCGCTTTATGAGCACCGGGTCTTTGTGGAAGGCGTTGTCTTGGGGATCAATTCGTTTGATCAATGGGGCGTGGAGCTTGGCAAGGAGCTCGCCACCTCCCTGCAACCCGTGGTCGAAGGCACGGCGTCAGCGACGGGCAAAGACGGCTCAACCGCGCAACTGGTCGAATTTGTGCTCAGGCACCGGGAGTAGGGTCAGCCCTCAAAGCGCGCACCATCGACCGTGTCAAACCGCGCGCGGACCTCTTCGGGGATCGGGCAGCGACCGCTGCCGTCAGGGTGCAGCAGCACCACCACGCAATCAAAGCTTGCCCGTTGCGTGCCGCCTGCCCAAATCTCCTGATGCATGGTGAAGGAGGTTTTGCGGTACGCAGTACAGCCGCAGGTGACCACGTAATCCTCATGCAGCAGCATTTCCTGCCTGTAGTGGATCGCGCCCGAACGGATCACGATGCGCGGGCCATCTGCCGTTTCAAAGCTCCGCGAAAGCCCGAAATGCTGGGTATAGAGCACCCGCACCCGCTCGAACCACTCGAAATAAACCGCATTATTCACGTGGTTGAGCACATCCAGCTCGGAAAACCGAACCTTGTCGGCCATCGCAAAAGGGGCTGGGGGATCAATCCCGAGACTTGATTGCTGATCGGCGGAGAGCGGCGTGTGATAGGGCAGGGTCATGGCACGTGCCTAGCGCGAAGCCCCGACAATTCCAAGCCTTGCGTCACAGGGCCTCCCGTTGCACCTTGGAGCAGAAAGGGGAGTTGCGCATGCTTGGTCAGATGATGACGGCACCGCTACTGATTTCGTCTCTGATCGCGCATGCTGAGCGTTATCACGGCGCCACGAAAATCGTCTCGGTCAATACGACCGAAGGGCGAGAAGTGACAAGCTGGGGGGAGGTTGGGCGCAACGCCCGCAGGCTCGCGTCCGCTTTGCATGGCCTCGGCCTCAAACCGCAGGCCCGCTGCGCCACCATCGCCTGGAACAACCGACGGCATCTTGAGATCTACTTCGGCACTTCCGGCGGCGGTTTTGTCTGCCATACGATCAACCCCCGGCTGTTCCCCGAACAGTTGGTCTACATCATCAATCACGCGGAAGACGAAGTGATCTTTCTCGACCGGACCTTCGTGCCGCTGATCGCTGCGATCCGGGACCAGCTGACAACGGTCAAGCATCTCGTACTGCTGGAGGCATCGGTCGACGATGCGGCTGAAGCATTGCCGGGGATCATCGCCTATGATGCATTGTTGCAGGGTGGGGACGCCGCCTATGATTGGCCGCAATTCGATGAGCAGACCGCTTCCAGCCTGTGTTATACTTCCGGCACAACCGGCAATCCCAAGGGCGTGCTTTTCAGCCACCGTTCGACCGTCCTGCACAGTCTGGCGCTGAACCTGAAGGATGCGGGCGCGTTCTCTGCGATGGATGTCGTGCTGCCGGTTGTGCCGATGTTCCACGTCAATGCCTGGGGGTCGCCTTACGCCTGCGCCATGGTCGGGGCACAGATGGTCCTGCCGGGCCCCAATCTTGACGGCGCATCACTGCTGGACCTCATCGAGGCCTACGATGTCTCGGTAGCGCTTGGCGTCCCGACGATCTGGCTGGGGCTCTTGAACGAGTTGCGTGCGTCGGGACGCGTCCTGAAGACTCTGCAACGGACAATTGTCGGTGGATCAGCCTGCCCACCCTCGATGATAACAGCATTCCGGGAAGAATTCGGCGTCGAGACCATACACGCCTGGGGCATGACGGAAATGTCGCCGGTGGGCACCGTCAACCAACCTTTGGCACGACACAGCACCTTGCCGATTGAAGACCAGCACCGCCTGAGAGAGTTGCAAGGCCGCCCGGTCTGGGGGGTTGAGATGAAGATCGTTGACGCCGCGGGGAACGTGCTTTCGGAGGACGGCAAGACAACCGGCGAGCTTTTGGTGCGCGGGCATTTTACGCTTGATGCGTACCTGCACATGAGCAGCGATGAAACGCTGGACGGCGGCTGGTTCAACACCGGCGATGTGGCCAGCATTGATCCAGACGGCTACCTGAGCATCAAGGACCGTGCGAAGGACATCATCAAATCGGGTGGCGAATGGATCAGTTCGGTGGAGTTGGAGAACATCGCCATCGCGCATCCGGATGTGGCAGACGCCGCAGTCATCGGAGTGCCGCACCCGAAGTGGGACGAGCGGCCGGTTCTTGTTGCCGTGAGGGCGGCACAGACAGACGTCAGCGCAGAGGAGATTCTTGAGATTTACGACGGCAAGGTTGCGTCATGGCAGGTGCCTGATGCGGTGGTTTTCGTTGATGCGTTGCCCCGCAATGCGACCGGCAAAGTGCTCAAGCGAAACCTGAGAGAGGACCATCGCGGGGTGCTGCAATCGTAAACAAGTTTTAACACAGCTTCTTTAGGTTTGGTGAGAGCATGACAGCGCGTCACCAATGGACAGGAAGGGAAAGTCATATGAAAGTCTGGGTTTTGGGTCTTGCGATGGCATGTGCTTTTCTGGCCCCGACAACAGGGGTTGCGGGGCCCGACAGAATTTCCTTCTTGCTTGGCTCTGAACATGTGAACGCGACCCGCGATTTTCAGGAATTCAACCCGGGCGTCTTTTTGACCTGGGAGCGCCAGTTCAACTACAGCGTCGGACTTTATTACAACAGCTATGAGGAAGTCTCTCCCATCGTTTCGGTCGGATATGACTGGGAAGTGGCGGAAGACCTTGATCTTGGTGCATTTCTTGCGCTCGCGCTCTATCCGGGCGACGGGGACGAATTCAGTCACGCACTTGGTGACGTCGTGCCCTTGGCGGGGCTACAGGCGCGGTACAAAAACGTCTTCGTGCAATTCATCCCGGCGGACGGAGACTCACTGGACGCGCTCTTTACCCTAGGTTTGACTTTCGAACTGGACTGAAGCCGGAAACCCAATTGGTCCCGTGGAGAGTGAGCCAGACGACCGGATGCGTGCGCTTCCGCCAACAGTGAAAAACTGGGATGCAGGATGGGAAGGTGCCGCTCAAGGGGAACTGTTGAAGCGCCTCGGCAGAGCGTGCCAGCGATGGGACATGCACCTTGATTGGGTCTCAAGGTCGTCAGCTTGGTCGCGCCTCGTGCCCCCAAACGCGCTCATGGCAAGGATTTGGTGACGCCTTTCAAGGGTCAAAATTCGAAGAACGGCAGAAACTTTGAAACGGCGTGGAGAATTGCCCCCATTGAATGGTGGTCGGTGTGCAGAATTGGTTCCGCTGAGAATTCTGTTCAGATGCTTTCCAAAAGACTGAGGTGCCCCTAGTTTTCTAGACACCAGCCTTTTCCAGTTTGAGCTTTCGTTCTTCGAAGTCAACGGGTGACAGCATGCCGTTGTTCGTGTGCTTGCGTTTCGGGTTGTAGAACAGCTCAATGTACTCAAAGACGTCGCGTCTGGCTTCTTCGCGGGTCCGATATTTCCGTCGTCTGACTTTCTCCCGCTTTAGGAGCTGAAAGAAGCTCTCGGCGACCGCGTTGTCA
>JBCCUU010000006.1:0-146476 GCA_039196345.1 Pseudomonadota bacterium
GCAGCTTCCGAAAGGATGAGCTTGTCCAGCGTCAGATCCGACACGGCTCGACGCAGCCGGTCATTCTCCTTCTGAAGTCGCTTCTACTCTTTAAGTTGGTCGGTCCCCATGCCGCCATATTGCTTGCGCCAGCGATAGAATCCCTGTTCGGTTATCTGCACCTGCCGGATGGCGTCGACGCGTGCCATTCCCTGCCGACACAGCACCTCAACCTGCCGTAACTTCGTGACAATCTCTTCTGGTTTGTGCCGCTTGATTCCCATGTTTGATCCTCCGTTTCCTAACTATAGGGGCGGACCACTTCTGTGGGGGAGGATCACCAGAGCACAGACAGCCAGGATGGCCAACCGACGATCATTGGGCAAATCGCGAAGGCCGTCTGCGAAATACCGTTCACCTTGACGGTGGAGGCGAGTGACACGATGTTCCGGCACGCAATCAACCAAATCTGAGGGCAGGTTGATACGTTGTAGAAATTCCAGCCGATCCAGCAACCGGTTTGCTCCTGCCGAAGTGTTGCCCACTTCAAACTGGCGCAGCCACACGAACCGCGTGAGCCGCTCGTCGATATGCTCAGACAGGAGAACATCAAGTTGTTCGCGTAGTTGTTCCGACAATCGACTGGCAATCCGGGTCTCGATTCTCCGTTCGGCCGCAACCAACGCATCTGCACATAGCCGTTCGACTGTCGTGATCGCGGGCAGGATCGTTTGCGTCCTGCGGCATTCCTCGATAAATCGGCGCGCGATGTCCTCATTGGATATTGAGGATTCTGCTTCCTTATCAAGCCAGGCCTTAAGATCACGCGCTCTGCGACCTGAAAATGCACGATAACCGTACACGCTACGCAACGCCTGCATGTGTTCCTGTCGGGTTTGCCGTCGAGCAGCGTATGAAAGCAACGCGTCACCGGTGAGGCCCAACTGAGCTCCTATGAAGGCAAGCACACCGTGCGGGATCAGTTCGCCGGGAGTAAGTGCTCGGCCTGGATATCTCAGTGCGCAAAGCTGAAGCGCAAAACCCAGTCTGTTCTCCGGACGGCGGCGTTGATTGACGTGGTCCAGATCTTCATCGGACAAAGTGTAGTGCCGCAGAAGCGAGGATTCATCAGAGGGCAGATCAAATAGTGCTGCGCGTTGTCGGTCGGTCAGAATTTTGCGGCGGGGCATGAAATATGTACCTATTGAACAAGTGTCTGTTTATGACAATAGTCACGTCAGCAGATTCAATGACTTGCAAGGCGAAAATCTGGAGGGATTCAAATGGGACAGCGCGCAGCGATCTATGCACGGGTTTCGACTTCCGATCAGTCCTGCGAACGCCAATTGCGTGAGCTGGCCGAATTTGCGGAACGTGGCGGTTATGAAGTGATGGGCGTTTTCAAGGAAACCGCGTCTGGCTCCAAGTCGAACCGCGCGCAGCGATTAAAAGTCATGGAACTGGCCCAAGCCCGGAAAATCGACGCCGTGCTGGTCACCGAACTATCCCGCTGGGGACGCTCTACTCAAGACTTGCTCGATACCCTCAGTAAGCTCTCGGCTTGGAAAGTCTCGGTCGTTGCAATGTCCGGTATGACTTTCGAATTAGACACGCCACACGGGAGCATGATGGCAACGATGCTGGCCGGGATCGCGCAGTTTGAGCGAGACCTGATCAGCGAGCGTGTAAAATCTGGCTTGGCTGCCGCCAGAGCGCGTGGCAAAAAACTTGGACGTCAGCCGGGGCAGCGTCCAAAATCAAATAAACTTGCACCGGATGTTCTTGCCGCGGTTGAAGAAGGTCGTAGCTATCGCTGGATTGCGCGCGACCTCGGTATCAGCAAGAATACCGTGCTCAGCATCGTCAAACGGCATCGTGAAGGCGCTTAGAGTGTCAGTTCGCCCCGTACCGCAAACGACCCCTGACACGCGGCCCCCCATATATTTTACATAAACAGGATTATGATGGATCAGGCAACCGCCCGGCTCAGGGCGCATTGTGACCATAGATGTGAGAGCGCGCCCACCAGATGCTCCAGATCTCCCGGCGTATGCAGTGGCGAGGGGGTGATCCGCAAACGCTCGGTCCCCTTGGGCACAGTGGGATAGTTGATCGGTTGCACGTAAATCCCGTAGTTTTCCAGCAGCGTGTCGCTGAGGAATTTCGCCTTGAACGGATCACCCACCATGACCGGCACGATATGGCTGGGGTTGTCCATATGCGGAATGCGTAGCGCATCCAGCCGGGCCCGCAAGGCGGCGACACTGGCCTGCTGGCGACGACGTTCGAGATCGCTGCGGCGCAGATGGCGGATCGAGGCAAGTGCCCCTGCGGCCAGAGCCGGTGGCAAGGCGGTCGTAAAAATGAGGCCGCTGGCGAAAGAACGCACGAAATCACACAGCGCCGCTGAGCCGGTGATATAGCCGCCCATCACCCCGAAGGCCTTGCCCAGCGTGCCCTCGATCAGGGAGAGGCGATGTGCCAGCCCCTCTCGCTCGGCAATGCCGCCGCCTTGCGGGCCGTAGAGCCCTACGGCATGGACCTCATCCAGGTAGGTCAGCGCGCCGTGGGCCTCTGCCACCTCCACAATCTCGGCCAGGGGCGCGATATCGCCATCCATCGAATAGACGGATTCAAAGGCAACGATTTTCGCGCTGTCCCGTGGCAATTCTGACAGTTTGCGGTCGAGGTCTTCGGGATTGTTGTGCTTCCAAAGCATCTTGCCCGCGCGCGAATGGCGTATGCCTTCGATCATGCTGGCATGGTTCATTTCGTCCGACAGGATGGTGCAGTTGGGCAGGCGTGCGCCCAACGTGCTGAGGCTCGCCCAGTTTGACACGTAGCCCGACGTAAAGAGCAAGGCCGCCTCTTTGCCGTGCAGGTCCGCCAGTTCGGCCTCGAGTGCCACGTGCTGGGTTGCGGTGCCCGAGATATTGCGGGTGCCGCCTGCCCCGGCTCCGTCCTGCAGTGCCGCATCCGCCACGGCCCGGCGCACGAAATCCGCCTTGCCCATGCCGAGGTAGTCATTCGAACACCAGACCGTCACGGGGCGGTTCTGCCCGCCCTGCTTCAGCGTGGCATTGGGGGCTTTCACCGCATCCCGCTCCAGCTCGGCAAAGACGCGATAGTTTCCCTCCGCGCGCAGCTGTGCAAGTTCCCGTTCAAAAAACGCGTCGTAATTCATGCGGTTCACTCCCTCGCTATCAGGCATCAAATCCTGCCTGATCGCCACGCTCCTTGACCTTGGTCAAGTCTAGAGCATCGGCCTGAAAATCTGAATTGTTGCCCTCCCGGGTGGACCCGGCCGGCCAGCCCCCGACCCTTGCCCCGGGAGGGGACTGGCCTCAGTCGTAAGGAGTCGTGTTGCAGATTAACGGATGCCGCTCTAGCGCTCTGCCTCGTCGATAAGGCCGCGGACCCAGCGTGCGAAACCCCAGGCCGCAGGTACGCCCAGAAACATCGACGCGATCAGCGCCTGCCAAGGGGTCAGGGCCGGCAAACCCAAAACCGGCCCCAGCAAGCCCACCAGAAAGAGGTTGATGGCCACCGCCCCCGCCGCAAAGGGATAGAGCAGCACCGCGAGCTTCCAGATCGGCCAGGGGCTGCTGTCGCTCATATGTATTGCGCCTGCAACACCGCTTCTATTGCGGCAATGGCCAGCGCCGGGGTCTCGGGCCACAGACCGACCGGGTCCAGCACCGGGCCGGTAAAGCCCGCCTCTTCAAGTTCTTCCGGCAGGTCCTCGATCACATGCCCCGCACGGGCGGCAAAGAACGGCAGGACAATCGCCTGCGCCGGACCCCGCGCGCCGTCGCGGATGGTGGGGGCCTCATCGACATAGCAGGGCCGGATCGCCTTGAGCCGCAGATGCGAGGCGATGGCAAGCGCTGCGGCTTCGGTTGCAAGGCGTGGTTGCGCGCTAGAGGGCGAGCCATGGGCGGCAAGGATGAGCGTCGTCTCTGCCGTTTGCCAGCCGCTGATCGCCAGATAGGCCTTCAGCTGGTCGCTCATCAACTTGCTGATCCCCGGCATCATCCCCAGAGGCGCGGTGGTATCCCACCGCTTGAGCCCCGCTGCACGCAGCCGTTTGGGCAGATGGGTCTTCACGAACCAGCCGTCCGACATGAACCAGGGGCAGATGATGGGGTTTTCCAGCCCGCGCACCGCGTCGTCCAACGCGCCCTCAGCCGCGAGCGTTGCGCCCGAAACCGAAGTGTCCGGCAGTAGCGTTTGCAACCGGGCCGCTAGTTTGCCGACCGCCTCCTCTTGCTGCATCGGGTGCGAGGGCCACCCGTGCGAGACCAGTAGGACGGGGCGGTCAATGGCTGGTGCCATCGGAAAAGGTGATCTTGTTAAATACATTGTACTTCCCTGATGGTTTGCTCATGGGGAGCCGTTTGACCTCTTCCAGGGTCTTTGCGTCATAGACGATCACGGCACCGTCTTCTTCCCAAAGGCTCACCAAGGCGTGGCGCCCTTCGCGGTCGAACTCCACATGGGCCAGCGTCTTGCCGGGCACCGGGCGGAGCGATTTGACGATCTGCAAGCTGTTCTTGTCAATCACATGCATCACGTCGCGATTGGGGCCGAAGAACACGTCGGCCCAGAGAAAGTCGGAGTTTTCATGGCTGCGCAGGAAAAACCCCGGCCCCATGGTTTCGATCCGGGTCAGGACTTCCCAGGTCTCGATGTCGATTACCGAGAGCATCGCTTCGCGCAGATGCGGTGTTGCCATCACCCGGCGGCCCTGATGAATCCAAGAGATTCCCGACCCCAGATGCGGCAGGCCCGCCAGCGGCAACTCGTGGGTCTCGCGCCCCACGTTGAGGTTGACGACAACGCCCCGGTCGCTTTCGCGGGCAGCCCCGATCAGAAAGCGGTAGTCCGGCGTGAAAAAGAAATCATCCAGCGGCTCGGAGACCTCGATCCGGCGGCGCGCGAACAGGCCCTCGGACGAGGCCAACCCCTCGACCATCGCCTTTTCGCGGCTGTGCACGAACCCCTCATAGACCGGCTCGGCATCGGGGTCTGTGGCAATTTCCCAGATTTCGGGGATGTCCTTCAGCGCCAGGATGAAACTGTCCCGCTGGGGGGCCTGATAGACTGCCGACACGCGGGAGCTGCTCCCGTCCTTGCCTTTCACGTCAAAAATCTTCTGCACCGACAGATCAGCCGTGGACAGGATCGTCAGGCTGTGCGGCAGGTAATTGGCCACCGCGAGGAATTTGCCATCCCTCGACATGGCGATGTTGCGGCTGTTGACCCCTGCGCGCAGGCGCGCGACCTCCTGCATGGACCAGAGGTCAATCTTCTGCACCCAACCATCGCGCGACATCACGAAGACGAACCGCCCGTCGGGCGTGAACTTCGGCCCCCCGTGCACGGCCAGCGGCGTGGGCAGCCGCGCCAGTACGTCAAAGCCGTCTCCGTCCACGATGCTGATATGGTGATCGCCGGTTTCCACCACCACAAAGAGGTTCATGGGGTCGGCCTGATGCTGCAGAGCATCCGGCGCGGTATAGTCGGGGTTCACCTCCAGCGTCTCGGCAATGCGCGCCGCATCCCAGACCGGTACTTCCGGCAAGGGCGTGTGCAGGTAGGCGGCCAGCGTCGCAATATCGTCCGGATTAATCTGTTCCTCGAACCCCGGCATCTGCGTGCTGGTGCGTCCCTTGGCGATCACCGCTTCCAGCCGCTCGCCCTTGAGGCGACGCAGGCTCTCGGGGATCAGCGCAGGCCCCAGACTGCCCAGCCGGTCATCCCCATGGCATACCGCGCAATGGGTGGCATAGAGCACCGCCGGGTCGGCCATGGCCCCAAAGGGCATCAACGCCAGCAGACTAAGTGAAATTATGCGCCGGATCATGTCGCCTCCCGGTGAACTTGCGCAGGGCGACGCGCGGGGCGTCGACCTCCAACCCGATCTCGGCATCGCTGAGATAGCAGGCGGGGTCTTCCTCCCAGGGGTCACCGGTCAGTTGCAGCGCGCGAATGCGGGTGTTGCCGCCGCACACCGCCTGATGCGCGCAGGCCCCGCAACGGCCCTTGAGCGGCCGGGGCCGGGTGCGCAGCATTGCCAGCATCTCGTTTGACCCGGTCCAGAGGTCGGTGAACTTTGTCTCCTTGACGTTGCCGATGGTATAGTCGGACCAATAGGTATCCGGGTGCACCTTGCCGGTGGGATCAATATTGGCGACCCCGACACCCGAGGAGTTGCCGCCCCAGGCTTCAAGGTGCCGGGTCAGGTGTGCGATTTTCTCTTCCGGGAAACGCGCCGCCGCCCAGTTCAGGAAATGCACCGCATCCGCATCGTTGTTGCCGGTGACAACCTCAAAATGCCGCCCCTCCTGCAAGGCCCCCCAGGCCCTGTCCAGCAACAAGTCTACACAAGCGCGGGCACGGGTGTGCCCGGCATCTTCGCCGCGGTTCTTGTTGCCGCGCCCGGCGTAGACCAGATGCGACATGTAGAATTTGTCGATGCCTTCCGCCTCGCAAAGATCAAGGATTGCAGGCAGTTGTTCGGCATTGTCTTCGGTGGGCGTGAACCGCAGCCCGACCTTGATGCCATGCGCCTTGCAGAGCCGCGCGCCCGCCAGAGCTTCGTCGAATGCGCCCTCCTGCCCGCGAAACCAGTCGTTCGTGGCCCCCAGCCCGTCGATGCTGATGCCCACGTAGTTGAACCCGATGGCGTCGATCCTCTTCACAGCCTCGGCGTCAATGCGGGTTCCGTTGGTGGAGAGCGCCAGATAGCGGACTTTCTTGCGGGCGTATTGCGCCAGCTCAAAAAGATCAGGCCGCGACAGAGGCTCTCCCCCCGACAGGATCAGCGCCGGGATGTTGAACCCAGCCAGATCATCGATCACCCCAAGCGCCTGCTCGGTCGAAAGCTCGCCGGGAAAGATGTTGT
The DNA here is from genome assembly GCA_039196345.1 of Pseudomonadota bacterium. GTDB lineage: Bacteria > Pseudomonadota > Alphaproteobacteria > Rhodobacterales > Rhodobacteraceae > Roseobacter. Next base: position 6,887 of record JBCCUU010000006.1, read on the forward strand.
CGGACGATGTGGTATAGCAATGCCGGCAGCGCAGGTTGCACCGCCGGGTGAGGTTCCAGATCACCACCGGGCGCACCGGTCCGCGCCGGGTACGCGGCGGCGTGGGCGTCAGAAGCTGTTCCATGTATTGCGTCAGTCGAAACATCAGCTTGCCCCTTTTCTTGTGAGCCGCAGGCCGGTCTTTTTCAGGATCTTCGTGGAATAGAGCACGTCATGCGCGCGCACTGCCGGGCCCAGAAACGCGGCGAGGCGGGCGCGTTTTTCCTCGACCTCGTCGCGGGTCGCACCGTGCAGCATGGCAAAGAGATTGTAGGGCCAGACCGGCCGTTTGCGCGGGCGCAGATAGCAGTGGGTGACATCCTCCATCGCGCCCACCAGCGCGCCCAGTTCTTCGGCCTCGCTGTCGTCAATGTCCCAGACAGTCATGCCATTTGCCGCCATGCCCAGTTTGTAGTGGTTGGGGGCGATGCCGATGCGCCGCACGATCCCCTGCGCCAGAAAAGCCTCCAGACGATCCATCACCGCTTCGGCATCCAGCCCCAGCTGCGCGGCAATCCTGCCATAGGGGTCGGGCTCAAGCGGCAGGCCGGACTGGCAGGCGTGGATGATGGCGCGGTCCTGTTCCGACAGTCTCATGCCGCCACCCGGAAGCCGATGAAGAATTCCTTGAGCTTGGGGAACTGGAAGACCGTCAGCCCCGTCGCCGCTTCAATCGCAGCGGCGGTGGCCCCGATGCCGTCCGGCGTTTCGGTCGCCAGCACGAACCACATGTTCAACCGGTGATCGCGGGCGTAGTTATGCGCGACCTCGTCAAAGCCGTTCACGATCTCCGTGACCTCATCAAACCGCGCCTTGGGCACTTCAATGGCGCAGAGGCAGAAGGCCCCGCCCATCAGGGCCGCATCGAGAAAGGGGCCAAAGCGGGTAATGACCCCGGCCTCCCGCATCCGTGCAATCCGGGCGATCAGATCGCCTTCTGTCAGCCCCAGGTCTTCGGCCGCCTGCTGAAAGGGCCGGGCCGAGATGGGAAAGCCCGATTGCAGGCTGTTGATGATCGCGCGGTCACGCTCGTCAAGTGTCATTGGAACCTCCGGCTTTGGTCTCGATCAACGCGCCCTGCTGGCGAAAACACCGCGAGCTGAAGAGAACCTTGTATTCATAGGGCACAAGCTGTGCTTCGACGCGCGCCTGGCTCAGGACATCCAGCGTCTCGGCGCGGCTGCGCCCGTGGATCATGCAATAAAGCGTGTAGGGCCAGACATCCGGCACTGGCCGCCGTTCGTAGCAGAGCGTCACCCCCTGCACCCCGGTCAACGCCTTGCCGCAGGCCTCGATCTGCTCTGGCGGGACCACAAAGACGCACATGGCATTGGCCCGCCAGCCAAGGGCGCGGTGCCGCACAATCACGCCGATCCGCGACAGGATGCCCGAGGCCGCCAGCCGCCGCACCCGTTCGATCACCTGCGTTTCACTCTCTCCCAGACGCGCTGCCAGATCGGCAAAGGGGCAGATGGTCGGCGACAGGCCTTCGGAAAGCGCCTGCATGATCGCGCGATCCTTGCTTTCGATCACGAAGCCCTCGTCGAGGCTGCGCGCCTTCGGCAGTTTATTCGTCCCATCAAGCGCGAAGCCCAGATCAACGTTGAAGGGGCGGCGCAAGCGCAGGTCGAGCACGCGCAAGCCGGTCCGGGCGCTGATCGCATCAAGCGCATCATCGACAAACTGCCGCGAGGGTCCCGTGGCCACAAACCAGATATTCCAGGTGTTTTCGCGCAGATAGGAATGGTTGACCCCCTCCTGGGCGTTGATGATCGCGGCCACTTCTTCGATGCGTGTATCGGGAGCCGCCACAGCCGCCAGTGTGCTGGCAGCCAGGGTGTTGGGCCGACAAGTGCCGCCCACGCGCGAAATCGCGCCCGATTTCAAAAGCTTGCGGAGCCGCTCAACCACCTGATCCTCACTGACGCGCAGGGCGTCCGCCATGACCCGAAACGGGCGCGGCACCAGCGGCAGGGCCCGCTGCCAATCGTTCATCAGTCGCCAGTCCAGCTCGTCGAGCGTCATCTCTGCCCTCTCAAAGCCCAATGCGGTGGGCCCTTGCCGTAAAGAAAATCCCCGAGGGGGTCTGTGCGGGAATCTCTCCGATCTTCTCGAATGTCTGCGTGTCAAAGATGTCGACGCGGTCGGCGTCCCGCACGGAGACCCAGACCTGATGCCCCCGCGCCGTAAACTCCATGTGCAACACAGCCGGACCGGGGGTCAGCTTGCGCAGCACCTCACCCGAGAGCGTGTCGATCACCTCGATCGTGTCGTTATTTGGGTGCGCGTAGTTGACCCAGACGTGGCGTCCATCGGGGCGCGCCACCGCAAAGACAGGCTGGCCATGGGTCTTTGTGCGGCCCAGTTCGGTCAGGCGGTTTGCATCGAGCCACAGGACCTCATGCCGCCCGACAGCGGGCAGGGCAAAACGGTCGCCAGCCAGCGCCCAGCCTTCCAGATGCGGCATCTTGTAGACCGGCAAAGGCTCCTCCCCCCGGCCATACCCCGGCAGAATACGCTGCACGCTGGGGGTGTCGGACCACAGATCCAGCGTGCTCAACCCGTCCTCTCCAAAAAGGCCAACGATATAGCGCCGCCCGTCCCCGGTGATCAGGGCGTCATAGGGGTTTGATCCCATGCCGCCGATCTTCGCGACTGACGGCTGGCTCCCTGACATATCGGCAATCCAGGTCTCGCCCGTGTCCCACATGGAAAAGACGAACCGCCCGCCTGGCGCATCCACGAGGCCAATGGTCTTGGAGCCTGTCGGGAAATCCGCGACCGGGGCGAGCGTCTGTGCATCGAAAACCCGGACACCGCCGGGTTCATAGTTGGAGACCGCCACCAGCCGCCCGTCGTCGGAGATCGCGCCGCCGATGGCATTGCCGGCCTGTATCACCTGCCCCGTGATCTGTTGCGTCACGAGGTCAAGCTTGGTCAGCCCGCCATCACGCCCAAACACATAGGCAAAGCGTTGATCGGGCGAGAAGACGGCGCTGGCGTGGGACAGGTCTCCAAACCCTTCGACCCGGGCCAGCACCGCCATGTCCGACTGATCCACGATCAGCACCGAACCTGTCGTACGCTCGATCACGATGCCCATGTCGCCAGTGGCATGTACCTCTGTCTCGGCGCTGGCGATACGCGCGAGCGAGACAAGAACAGCGAGGGCAAGCAGAACCCGTTTCATTCATCGACCTCCAGTAGATAAGCTGCGATCCATGCCGCTTCGGCCTCCGAGAGCAGCGGCCGCCAGGGCGGCATTGCGGTCCCGGGGATACCGTCCAGAATGATCCCCTGAAGCCCTTCGACCGTGTGGCCGTCCAGTGCCTCTGCCGTGATCGGGCTGCCCAGCCCGCCGGTAAGCTTCAGCCCGTGGCAGGAGCCGCAATCCTGCACGACAAGATGGGTCAGCCGGTCCTGCTCTGCCGTCGATAGGGCCTGCGCCAGCACGGGCGCGGCGGGCATCAGCAAACAGGCGACCAACAGGGCTTTACCCATGCAGCACCTCGCCAAGTTCCGGCAGCTGCAAGACGTTTTCAATCGCGGACACCGGTTTTTCCGCCATCAGCGTCACCACCGCCCCGATGATAAACAGAACCGGCCCGCGCGCCGCGAGTTTCGGAGCCTTCAGCGCAAGCGCCTCCAGCGTTGTCACAAGGCGGTGTTCATTCGCGCGGGTGCCGTTGGCAACCACCAAAACAGGATGGGTGGCGGGCATGCCGTAGGAAATCAGTTCTCCGGCGATCTGCTGAATATTGGCAAGCCCCATGTAGACAACCAGCGTTGTTTGCGGGTCCGCCAACCCCTCCCAATCCAGATCGAGGGGGCGGTTGGCCTGACAATGGCCGGTGACAAATCGCACGCCCGTCGCAAGACCCCGGTGCGTCAGCGGCACGCCCGTGGCTGCCGATACGCCCTGAGCCGCCGTGATCCCCGGCGCATAGGTCACATTGACGCCGCCCGCGCGCAGGAACGCGGCTTCTTCCGACCCGCGCCCGAAGATCATCGGATCGCCGCCTTTCAGGCGCGCCACAATCGCGCCGCGCTTTGCCAGCCGCAGCAACAGCGCATTGATCTCATCCTGCGGGACCGGGTGGTAATTGGGCTGCTTGCCGACATTCATCCGCTGGACATGGTCCGGGATCAGGTCGAGGATGTCCTGCGACACCAGCCGGTCATGCACCACAACTTCTGCCGTTTGCAGCATCCGCAAGGCCTTCAGGGTCAAAAACTCGGGATCACCGGGACCGGCCCCGATCAGGAACACCTCTCCCTTTTTCGCGTAGTTCATCATCTTGCGGTCCTAAACTTCGGTTGGCTGGATCATCGAAAAAGACAAAAAGGTGCGGCCGACAAGACCCGGCCACACCTGTTTCACTGGCGCGTCAGTAGACGTCGCTGCGGGTGTTGAAGACGTTGAACTTGCCGGTTGGCGTCACCAGCCGTTCGTCCTTGATGACGTGCTTCATCTCAAGCGTCTTGTCATCGACCACCACGATGGCGCTTTCCAGATTGGCGCCGTTCCAGACGGAGAACCATATCTCGTTGCCTTCCTGATTGAACTCGCCCTGAACAACACGTGGTTGGCCTTCGGCGATCCCGGCCCATTCGCCAATCGGCAGGACCGTGTACTCAGGCTCTTCCTGATCGAGCTCATCGACCTTGAAGACCGCAACCGAGGCCGAGATTTCAGCATCCGGGTTCAGCGGCGCATCCACGTAGAGGTGGTTGGACGTCGGGTGGGACTTCACAAAGAGCGACCCGCCCCCCAGCGCATAAAGCTGCTGCACCATCTTCCACGCATGATCCGGATTGCCTTCGGGGTCCGTCCCGATCAGCGCCACGGTGTCATCGCCAAGGTGCGAGGTCGCCCAGACCGGCCCGTAGACCGGGTGGTTCAGGTTGGCCCCACGACCTGGGTGCGGTGTCTCGCCTTCACTTTCAAGCAAGGCCGTCAACTCGCCTTCCTTGGTGTCGATCACCGCGATCTTCCCGCGTGCGTTGGCTGCTGTCAGGAAGTAGCGTTTGGTGCTGTCAAACCCGCCGTCATGCAGGAAGCGTTCGGCTTCGATCTCCGTCACCTTGAGGTTCTTGATGTCGGAATAATCCACCAGCAGGATCTTGCCCGTTTCCTTCACGTTCACGATGAATTCGGGCCGGTAGTGCGAGGCCACAATCGCCGCAACGCGCGGTTCGGGGTGGAATTCCTGCGTGTCAAAGATCATGCCGCGCGTCGACTTGATCTTGAGCGGCTCCAGCGTGTCACCATCCATGATGACGTACTGCGGCGGCCAGTAGCTGCCCGCGATGGCGTATTTGTCCTCCCAGCCCGCCATCTTGGAGGTCTCGACCGACCGCGCCTCGGAGCCGACCTTGATCTTGGCGACCGTGTCAGGCTCGGCCATCCAGAGATCAATCATGTTGACCAGCGCATCGCGACCGATCACGAAGAGATAGCGGCCGGAGGCGGAAATCCGGCTGATGTGCACCGCGTAGCCTGTGTCGATCACGGCCTTGATTTCGTAGCTGGCACCGTCAATCAGCGCGACCTGCCCCGCATCCCGCAAGGTGACGGAGAAGAGATTGTCGATGTCGATGTCGTTCATCTTCTCCGTGGGGCGATCCTCGGGCGGGATGATAAGCTCCCAACTCTCGCGCATCTCTGCCATGCCCCACTCAGGTGGTACCGCCGGTTCCAGCAGCAGATAGCGCGCCATGGCATCGACCTGCTCTTCGGTCATGTCGCCGGAGGTGCCCCAGTTCGGCATGCCAGCAGGCGAGCCATAGGTGATGAAGTCGCGCAGGTACTCAAACCCGTTTTCGCGGGTAATGTCCGTGGTAAGGGCCTTACCCGTCGCCCCTTTGCGCAGCACCCCGTGGCACCCGGCGCAGCGCTGAAAGTAGATCTGGTTCGAGGATTGGTATTCGCTCGGCGTCATGACCGGATCGCCGGGTTTGCGGCCCGGTATCTCGACCTGTATCTGCCCCAGCGTCGTCAGCGAGGGTTGGTAGGCCGCCGCGGCGTCGTCGCCGTGGTCAGCGGGTTTTTCCTGTGCAACCGCAAAACTGGCTGACAGAGACAACAAAGCCCCGACAGCGACCGAACGAGTGAGTGATGAAATGGACATATCCGTGGCTCCAACTGCGTTAAATCCGATACCGCATAGGCTGAGCGAGACGACCCGCTTGCAGCCTTGACTTTGGTCAAGACGGCCTTGCGACGGGCGCTGCATGTTCTCAAGCAAGGTGAAAACGTTCAAAAAAATCATGCTGGCGCTTATTGCCGCATTGGCCATTTCCGGCGCCGCGCCTGTCACGGCGCAGGTCGCTCTGGGCGTCGAACGGGCGTCGGCTCTGCTGGGGGTGCCACCTGAAGGTATTCTGATCGAACGGGAAAATGATCCGCTGCCCAAATGGCAGCTGCGCGCGGCTGACACCCTGCAACCCCTGGGGCAAATCGGGTCGACCTGGGAATTGCTCAGCGCGACCGGGTATTCCGGCAAACCCCTCGATATCCTTGTCGCGGTAGATACCTCCGGCACCATCACCGGGGCGGAACTGATCGCGCATGCCGAGCCCATACTGACGCTGGGTATCTCGGATCGTGACATCGCGCACTATGTCAGCGGCTTTGCCGGTCTGACAGCGGACGCGCAGGGCCTGTCGCGCGATATTCCGGATGTCATCAGCCGGGCGACTGTCTCCACCGGTGTCATTCGTGATTCGATTCTGCACACCGCGCGTATCCTGTCCCACACGGGGCAGGGCCGGCTGGATCGGGCAACGTATCAACCGGCAAGCTGGGCCGTGCTGGAGCGGATGGGGGCGATCTCGTCGACTGGTGTTTCCCTGCGGGAGATGCGCGCGCTCTGGCCAGAGGCCAGGCCCCCTGTTCCCGACAAGGACGGCAGTTTCATCGAGCTTTGGGTGAGCGTCCTGGACCCGCCCACCATCGGCCAGAACCTGCTGGGCCCGGCAGCATTCAGACGGGCCATCGCGGCGCAGACTGCCGGGCATGATGCGCTGCTTGTCGCCAGTCGTGGGTTGATGTCGCACCGGGGCACGGCCTGGCGGCGCTCGGGCATCTTTGAACGCGTGACGCTGGAGCAGGACGACAAGACCTTTGTGCCCGTCTCGGACGGTTATCAACGGCTGGGTGCCTTCGAGGCGGAGGGCGCGCCGGAGATCAAGGAGGCAAGCCTCTTTTCGATCCCGCGCGATCAGATCGACCTGTCGCGGCCCTTCACCGTGACCATCACGGCGACGCGTGGTGATCTGCGCCATGACATCTCGCTGCCCCTTGCTCTGGGCGAGGCGTTCCTGCGTGAAGCCCCCCCGGTCATCGCCCCCGATCCTGCGTGGCGTCTGGCCTGGCAGGAGAAACGCTTTCAGCTGGCGACACTCGCCATCATGCTGAGCATCCTGTCCCTGATCCTCTTTTTTCAGGACCAGTTCGTGAAACGCCCGCGCCTCTGGCTCTGGGGGCGCACCGTCTTCCTGCTGACCACCTTCCTGTGGCTCGGGCTGGCGCTGGGTGCACAGCTATCCGTGGTGCAGGTGGTGGCCTTTCTGCATTCGCTGCTTGACGGGTTCAAATGGGAGGTTTTCCTGCTGGAGCCGCTGATCTTCGTGCTCTGGGGGTTTACGGCGCTTGGCCTGCTTTTCTGGGGCCGGGGCGTGTTCTGCGGCTGGCTCTGTCCATTCGGAGCCTTGCAGGAACTCACCAATCAGGCCGCACGCAAGCTGGGTGTCAAGCAGATCGCGGTGCCCAACGCGGTGCACGAGCGGTTGTGGGTCATCAAATATTCCCTCTTCCTCGCCATCCTCGGCCTCTCCTTCTATTCGATGAAAGAGGCGCTGATCCAGGCCGAGGTCGAACCCTTCAAAACCGCCATCTCTCTGCGCTTCATGCGCGCCTGGCCATTTCTGCTTTTTGTCGGTCTGCTGCTTTTTGCCGGGCTCTTTATCGAGCGGTTCTACTGCCGCTATCTCTGCCCTTTGGGTGCCGCACTGGCGATCCCTGCCAAGCTGAAAATCTTCGACTGGCTGCGCCGCCGCCCCCAATGCGGGCGCGAATGCCGCTTGTGTGAACAAAACTGCACGGTTGGCGCAATTGACCCGCTGGGCCGCATCAACCCCAACGAATGCATCCTCTGTCTGCGATGTCAGATGATCTTCCACGAGCCGCACATCTGTACGGTTCTCAAACGCCGCAACCGCGCGGCCTGACCCTGAAAGAAAGGAAACTGTAGCCATGAAACCCCTAGCAATCGGCCTTTTGACACTCGCTCTCGCGGCGCCCGCCTTTGCGGCAGGCGATGCAGAGAAAGGCGAAAAAGTCTTTCGCAAATGCAAAGCCTGCCACGCTGTGGGCGAAGGCGCAAAGAACAAGGTTGGCCCGGCCCTGAACGGCATCATCGGTGCACCTGCCGGGGCAAACCCTGATTTCAAATACTCCGACGCGCTCACCGAAATGGCCGAAGGCGGTCTGGTCTGGGATGAGGCCAATATGGCGGCGTTTCTGACCAAACCCAAAGAGTTCATGCCAAAGACCAAGATGAGCTTTGCGGGCCTGCGCAAGGAAGACGACGTGGCCAATGTCATCGCCTATCTGGCGACCTTCAACTGAAGCGCTTGACTTTCGTCAAGGTCGCCACCCGCGACCTTGACCATGCTTGTCCCAACGGCCCTGTAAGAAAAGGAGGATAGGATGCGTGATGTTCTCACGACTTCCATGGCCCGCAACATCTTCTATGGCGGGTCGATATTTTTTATACTCATCTTTGTCGGACTGTCGGTGCATTCGCATCGCTACATCGTCACGACATCCACCGACACGGCGGGGCTGACGGAAGAGGTCGCCCATGGCAAGCGCATCTGGGAGCACAACGCCTGCATCAACTGTCACACGATCCTGGGCGAAGGCGCGTATTTCGCACCTGAGCTGGGCAATGTGATGACACGCTGGGGCGTTGAAGACGACTCCGAAGCTGCTTTCGAGACGCTCAAGGCCTGGATGGACGCCATGCCCACGGGCATCGAAGGGCGGCGGCAGATGCCGAACTTCGACCTGTCGGATGAAGAATACCGCGCACTCAGCGAATTCCTGCTCTGGACCAACAAGATCCGCACGCAGGACTGGCCACCAAATGATGCAGGCTAAGGGGGAACAGACATGAAATATCAATCTCAATCCATCGCATTGGTCTATTTTGCCGTCGCCCTTGCGCTCTTTGCCATTCAGGTGCTGGGCGGTCTGCTGGCAGGCTGGATCTACGTCAGCCCGAACTTCCTGTCGGAGCTTTTGCCCTTCAACATCGTGCGCATGCTGCACACGAACTCGCTGATCGTCTGGCTGCTCCTGGGGTTCATGGGGGCGGCCTACTTCCTGATCCCCGAGGAAGCGGAGTGCGAGATTCACTCGCCGTTTCTGGCCTATGTGCAACTGGCCATTCTGGTGCTCGGCACGCTCGGGGTCGTCGTGACCTATGTTTTCAACCTCTTTGAAGGCAATTGGCTTTTGGGTAAGGAAGGGCGCGAATTCCTCGAACAACCCATGTGGGTGAAGATGGGGATCGTCGTTGCGGCCTTGATCTTTATGTTCAACGTGACCATGACCGTGCTGAAAGGGCGCAAGACCGCGATCACCAACGTGTTGCTGCTGGGTCTTTGGGGGTTGGTGCTGCTCTTTCTTTTCGCCTTCTACAATCCATCCAATCTGGCGCTCGACAAGCAATACTGGTGGTATGTTGTCCACCTCTGGGTGGAAGGCACGTGGGAACTGGTCATGGCCTCGATCCTTGCTTTCCTGATGCTGAAACTGACCGGCGTTGACCGGGAAATCGTCGAAAAATGGCTCTACCTCATCGTCGCCACGGCGCTCTTTTCGGGCATCCTCGGCACCGGGCACCACTACTACTGGATCGGCACGCCGGGCTACTGGCAGTGGATCGGGTCGATCTTCTCAAGCCTCGAAGTCGTGCCCTTCTTCGGCATGATGGCATTTGCCTTCGTGATGGTCTGGAAGGGCCGTCGCGATCACCCCAACAAGGCCGCGCTACTGTGGTCGCTGGGCTGTGCCACGCTTGCCTTCTTTGGCGCGGGCGTCTGGGGCTTCCTGCATACGTTGCACGGGATCAACTACTATACCCACGGCACGCAGATCACAGCAGCCCACGGGCACCTGGCGTTCTTCGGGGCCTATGTATCGCTGAACCTCGCGATCTTCAGCTATGCGATCCCGATCCTGCGCCAGCGCGATCCCTATAACCAGGTGCTCAACATGGCGTCTTTCTGGCTGATGGCGGGCGGTATGACCTTCATGACCTTCGTTCTGACCTTTGCAGGCACCGTGCAGACCCATGCACAGCGCGTGCAGGGCGAATATTTCATGGACGTGCAGGACGCCATTTCGGTCTTCTACTGGATGCGCTTTGGCTCCGGCGTCGCGGTTGTGATCGGGGCGTTGCTGTTCATCTACGCCGTGGCGATCCCGCGCAAGGAGTTGATCGACCCCAGTGAGAAACAACCGGTGGCGGCAGAATGAACATGCAGCACACACCGGTAAAGGAGGGGGCGGCGGACGCCCCCTTTTACATGGCGCAAGGCGCTGAATGCGAGGTTTTCGAGGCAGCTTTTGCCAACCGGATGCCGCTCCTGCTCAAAGGGCCGACAGGCTGTGGCAAGACACGGTTTGTCACCCACATGGCCGCCCGTCTGGGCAAGCCGCTCTATACGGTAGCCTGCCATGATGATCTCTCCGCCGCTGATCTGATCGGGCGCTATCTGCTCAAGGGCGGGGATACCGTCTGGGCCGACGGGCCACTCACCCGCGCGGTGCGCGAAGGGGCGATCTGCTATCTCGATGAGGTGGTGGAAGCGCGCAAGGACGTGACGGTCGTGCTGCACCCGCTGACCGACGACCGGCGCATCCTGCCCATCGACCGTACCGGAGAAACGCTGGAAGCGGCAGAAGGCTTCATGCTCGTGGCCTCCTACAACCCCGGCTATCAGAACATCCTCAAGACGCTCAAACCCTCCACCCGGCAGCGGTTTCTCTCCGTCAGTTTCGATTTCCCCCCGGCGGATCAGGAAACGGCGATTGTCGTGCAGGAAAGCGGGCTGGACGATGCGCGCTGCCGCAACCTCGTGCGCCTCGCGGGCAAGTTCCGCGCGCTCAAAGGGCAGGATCTGGAAGAAGGTGTCTCGACCCGTCTGGTGATCTATGCTGCCACGCTCATTCAGCGTGGCATGGGCGTGGAACAGGCGATCCATGTGGCGATGATCGAACCGCTCTCTGATGATGAGGACGTCCAGCAGGGGTTGCGCGATATCGTCATGACCGTCTTCGGCTGACCTATGTCCGACGCGCTGGAACCTTGGGAGCCGGAAGAAACCATCGGCAAGATCTGGCACCGCTGGGCCAGCCGCTTTGACGCGCCCGAGGCGCAGCATCCGGAAGCCGCCGTTCTGCTTGAGGATGAAATCGGGCGGTTGGCCGTGCTTTTTCGCGGTCTGGGAGGGGACCAGTCGGTTGAGCTGCGCCCCATCTCGGCAGGGGCCAGCCACCACCGCCTGAGTTGGCGACGCAAGCTGGGGACATGGGCCGAACTGGTCCCACAAGCCAGCTTTGACGGTGAAATCCTGCGCTTGCCTGCCACGCTGGACCTCTTTGCCGATGCCAGCCTGAACCGCGCGCTCTACACCTGGCTGGTGGCCTGTGTCGCCCCGGTGCGGCAGATACCGACCCGGCCCGCCGATCCGCTGGCCGCTGATCTCGCCTATATTCAGGCCGGACATGAGATGTGCTTGCGGGCGCTGGAGGACTGCCCCGGTCTTGCACCCGTCTATAGGAGGCTGAAGGACGCACATCTGGCCGCACGCCCGCGCCACGCGCTGCCCGCGCCCGAGGCAGATGTCGAAGCGATTGCCCGGTATCTGCTTGAGGGTGGCGCGGAACCCCGTGTTCCAACCGGTGCGGCCCCGTCGCGCTATCGCCCGCTGCGCCCCTTCCCCTTCTGGCCCCGGCTTGTGCCGCCGCAGGAAAGCCGCCTTTCCGCCACCGATGACCCTTCGTATCCCGAAGCCACATCAACAAGCGAGACACTGGAAAGCACGAAGAAAGCCACCCGAAAAGCATCAGATCAGACCGACCGGCGCGACAGCCTGATCCTGCATAAATTCGAAGCGATCCTGAGCTTTACCGATTTCCTGAACCTCAACCGCCGGACCGAGGATGACGACCCGGACGCCGCCAAGAAAGCGCTTGATGATCTGGAGGAACTATCGCTCACCGACATCTCCAAGGCGCCTGCCACGCGGTTCAAGCTGAACCTGGATCTTGCGGCATCGGATGTGAATCGCGAAGCCGTCTCGGGCGAGCACACCTATGATGAATGGGACACGCGCAGCCAAAGCTATCTGAAAGATCACTGCCGGGTTTTTGCCTCCCTGACCGACCCGGCGGAGGCCCCGGCCGCGCAGGATGCCGCCGCGGCGCGCCGCATTCGCACGGTGCGGCGGCAGTTCGAAGCCTTTCGCCCCCGTCCCGTCACGCTTAAGGGTCAGCCTGACGGGGACACGCTTGATCTGTCGGCGGTGATCCGGGCGCGGGCCGATCTGGCGGCGACGGGCAGCGCAGAGGACAGGCTCTGGTGCCAGACCCGACCCACCGCACGCGATCTCGCGGTCTCCATCCTGATCGACACCTCCCGCAGCACCGAAAGCGCCGTAACCGGGCGCGCGGTCATCGACATCGAACGGGAGGCGCTGACGGCACTGGCCTGGGGCTTGCACGGCTGCGGCGATCCGCTGGCGATCCACGGGTTCTCGTCGCTGCGCCGTGATCGGGTCTACGTGGAATGCTGCAAGGATTTCTCCGACCCGATGGGAGAACTGGTGGAGCGCAAACTTGCCAGCTTGCGCCCCGGTTTCTACACCCGTCTGGGCGCGGCGATCCGCCGTACTTCGGCGCATCTGCAAAAAGCCCCGCAGGCGTCGCGGCTGCTGCTGATCCTGACCGATGGAAAACCCAATGACATCGACCACTATGAAGGCCGCCACGGCATCGAGGACACGCGGATCGCCATCCGCGAGGCGCGGCGCCGCGGGCAATCGGTCTTTGGCATCACGGTGGACCCGAAGGGGCAGAGCTGGTTTCCGCGCCTTTTTGGCCCCGGCGGGTTTGTGGTGATTGCCCAGCCAGAACATCTCACGACCACCCTTCCCGCGATCTACCGCCAACTCGTTGGCAGCGCCGCGTGAGTCCGACCAGGGGTTTGCGACAATTAGGCTGCGGCCTTGACGGCGTTTTCCAGTGGGTCAGGCAGATCGAACTCCCGCAGGACCCGGGCCCGCGCCTCGGGTGACATCTTCCGCGCGGTTTTGGCGACGATGTCCAGCACCTTCTCCTCCGGGTGTTTGGCGGCAAAGGGGGCAAAATACCATTTGAGGAAGGTAAAGCAGATCACATCTTCCAGTTGCTGGACTTCGGCATCGCGTTTGATGCCCTCTTTGCGCAGTAGCACACCAACCCTGTCGCATGCCTCGGGCGCGTAACCGGCATCGGCCATAAGACCGGCAAGCCGCGCGCCATGGGCCTGCCCCTGATCGCGCCGCCATTTCAGATAGCCCGCACGGCCCTCCGGGTAGTCGGCGCGCTTGAGCAGCCAGCGTTCGATATGTTGCCCCCGCGCCGCAATCCGCAGGACATCCGACGCTTCGTCACCAAAGAGGCGCTCCAGTTCCGACGTCATGCGCACCCCGTAGAGATAGGCTTCGGGCTGTGGCGCGCCCGCATCATCGCTGTCCAGCGTAGGGTCATATTTGTTGGCGGCATCTATCGCGTCCAACACCGTTTGCAGTTTTTCACTCACTGTCGCATGCTCCATGCTTCTGCCGGATCATCATCTGCATAGGATGCCAGCCTTTCCACTGATCCTATGATCGCATGGTCTTTCTTGATTGTCACATCAAACGCCTTGAGCCGCCGGAACGCGCGCGAGAGGGATTCAGGCTTCATCCCCAGCCAGGCCGCGATCAACACCTTGTCATAGGGCAGGATCACCGTGCAGTTGCCGGTCTTGTCGCCGCAGAGCGACAGCAGGAAATCAGCGATCCGCTGGCCGGCGGTGTGAGATTTCAACTGCTCCACATGGTGCACAAGCGATCTGTGGTGTTCGATGGTGCCCGACAACACGGACTGGCAAAGCTCCAGATCCTCGGACAAGGCTGCTGACAGAAAACAGGCGTCAATCTGCACCACTGCCGCGTCCGACACAGCCTCGGCCCCCGACATGTAGCTTTGGTCGTGCAACACGGCCTCGTCGCCAAAGCTGTCGCACTTCTTGTAAACCCCGACAACCGCTTCATTGCCGCAAGGGGTCATGCGATAGGTCTTGATCCATCCATCGACGATGATGAACAGACTGTGCGCCGCCTCGCCCTGCAAGTAGATCGATGCGCCCCGGTGCAAGGTGCGAACCGAGGATCTCCTCAAGAGCTTGTCAACGTTTTCTTTCTTTACGCGTTGAAAGATCACGGCCTGTCTGGCCGCTTCATACATGCTGTGCATGCTTCGGCTTCCCTCATCCCTGCCACGACCTGGCTATGGTCGACTGGCGCGGCGAATCCCGCATTGGTGGGTATAGTCACCCCGCGCCTAGGATAGGTTGCAGGACATTTCTGTCCTTGAGAATTCTCAAAACCGGGGCAAGAAAAGTTAAAATCATTTGCCGCTCAATTGATTGAGATTAAGGCGCGGCGGCACTCAGGCATTTATGATCCGCTCAACTCTACTTTTGGGTGCGCCATGGACACTGCATTTCTTTCCTACCAGGACCGGGAGACCATTCGGCAATCCATATTGTGTTCCGCCATGAGTGAAGACGACCAGGCAGAAATCCTGGCCAGTGGTACCGTGAGCTCGTACCGAAAGTCCGACTATATCTTTGAGCAGGGCGACATGTCGCGGAACCTCTATCTGATCCTCAGCGGCTGGGCCCAGATCACCCGCGAGGAACGGGACGGATCGCAAACCCTGATTGCGACGTTTCACAAGGGCGACAGCCTGGCCGAAGTGGCCGCCTTCCTGGGCAAACCCTACCCGGCCTCGGCGCAGGCCATGACGGATTTGCGGGTGCTGTCGGTCAACGGGGCCAATTTGCTCGACATCATGCAAAACAACCGCCAGGTGCTTTCCCAGACACTGGCATCGCTCTTTCACAAGCTGCACGGGCTTGTCGACGACGTGGAGTGGCTGAAATCGCGCACCATCCGCGAGCGGCTCGCCAAGTTCCTGCTGGAACAGGTGCGGGACGACGCACCGAACACGCGGATCCAGCTGCCCTATAGTAAGTCGCTGATCGCTGCCAAGCTGGGGACCAGCCCGCAGCAGCTGTCCCGTACGTTCACCGAATTGCAGGAATTCGGCGTACAGGTCGACGGTAGAATGGCCGTGATCGCGAACACCAATGTGCTGTCGGATATGCTGACCAAGAACTGAGGCTACACGCGGCAGACGACCTTGGCGTCTTCGAACCCCATCAACATCGCGTCCATCTCCGGCACTGTTAGGCAGCAGGCGGCGGTCGAGAGCGCATCCGCCACCGCCGCCCGCGCATGGCTGATGCTAACGGTATTGCACCCGGCGGCCAGATCGCCCGTGCGCCCGTCGATGATATGCCCTTGCTTCTCGGCCAGTAAAGTCCCTTGGGGCGAGGAGGTCGCAAGCGCGCGTTCGCTTAAGCTAAGGCGCGTCAGGATGCTTCCCATCGGGTCGGCAACGCCCACCTGCCAGCCGCCGCCCTGTGGCCGGTTGCCAAGGGCGCGCTGCTCGCCTGCGTCCACCACCAGATCGGTCAGGCCAGCGGCCCTCAGCATCTCGGCAATCCGGTCGGTGATGTATCCCTGCGCAATCCCGTTCAGCGTCAGCGCCGCACCCGCTTTCAGACGCACCGCTTCCGTCGAGAAATCCACGTCTCCAAAGTCATCCCATTTCATCGGCGCAGGACCACCCCTGGCCCGCGCCAGCCAGAGCGGCTGAACGGTAGGGTCAAAGGCTCCCTGCGAGGCGTTCCAGACCGCGCGCGACAGGCTCAGCACCTCCAGCATCTCCGGGGCGGGCGCCAGCAAGAGCTTGGCATCATTGAGGCGACAGATATCCGATTGCGGCTGGTAGAGACTGAAGACCCCTTCAAGGCGGGCAATCTCGTCCCGCACCTGCGCAAAGAAAGGGGATGCAGCGCCCTGATCCAGCCCTGACAGGATGATCCGCGCCTCCGCCCCCAGCGCCCGCCCCTGCCAATGGGAGACCGGTTGCGCGGCCATCGCCCGGGGACTGAGCCCGGCAAGGGGCAGGGCGGCAGTGATGCGCAAAAACCTCCTGCGGCTGACCTGATGCTGTGTCATCCCGTGTCCTCCTCGTCGAAACTCAATTCCACAGGGGCCAGAAACGCCTCCTCCGGCACCTCCTGCATGGGGTAGATCCGCCCGCCGTAGCGGGCGGCAAAGCGGGCCGCGCTGTCTGGCTTGGAAAACGGCACAAGCTCTGGTGCGCCCATGCCCCCCGCCTTGTCCGAGCCGACCACGTAATGGGCCTCATCCGCGTTCATCCAGTTCTCCGCCCCCGGCGCGTGCCAGGGAGCCACGGACATGTCATTGACATAGACCGCCGCCACATAGCCCTCCTGATCGGCGCTCCTGAGATAGGTGAAGGCGTCCCTGACCTGCGCAAAGAAGATCGGATCAGGCAGCCCTTCAAGGAATACCTGTGCCTTGGGTCCGGGGTGCTCGGAGATGTTCATCATGCAGTAATGCGCGATGTTCTCTGCCGTGAGCGGCTGCGGGTCGGGCGCTTGCGCCACGTCCTCGCGACAGGCGGCAAGGGCCAACACGACCAGTAGCGTCAGCAGTCTCATGGGGTTTTCCTCCCGAATACAAACCGGGCGAGCGCAAGCCCGGCAAGTGGCCAGAGCAGCAGCGACGCAAGGCCCGCCCCCTTCGGCAAGGCGGCGGCTGCCGCGCCCATGCCCGTGGCCAGCGCCTGCTCGGCAGAGCTTGTGACGCTGAAAAGCCGCAGCGCATCCGCCGGGTTCGCGGCCAGCACCCAGGGAAAGACCTCGCGGCTGAAGATGCCGCCATCGTCCCAGACCACCAGCGCCAGCAGCACCAGATCATAAAGCACCACGAGGGTCAGCCAGACAAACCCCGCACCCCCCGCCGCCGAGGCAACCGAGCGACTGAGGCTGGAGATCACGTAGCCAAAGGCCAGAAAGGATGCCCCCAGCAGGATCGACCCGGCAATGAGACGCGCCAGCGCCATCAGGCTCGCGGCCCCTGCCCCGCCAAGCGCAAAGGCCATCACACCCGCAAGCCCGAAACCCAAGCTTACGGCAATCGCCAGTCCTGCCAGATCTGCGGCGAATTTGCCGGCCAGCAGCGCGCCCCGCGACACCGGATAGGTGAGCACCAGCGCCAGCGACCCGCGCTCGGCCTCCCCCGCGATGGCTTCAAACGACATCAACAGCGCCACCAGCGGCACCAGATAGACCGCGAGCGTGGTCATCGAGGCGACCGAAACTGTCAGCAGGTCAACGCCCAACGCGCCGGAGGTCGTGGCACCCGCCAGCGTTAGCGCAAGTGCAAAACTGGCCAGCAGGGCCGTGGCGATGAGGAGCCAGCGGTTGCGGCGCAGGATGCGGAATTCGGTGCCCGCGATGGCCCAGATCAATGTCATGTGGTGCCCTCCACTTGCGAATAGTGGCGATAGAGGTCTTCGAGCGATGGCGGGATGATCTCAACATCGCTGACAGCAGACCCCAGTGCGGCGATGTCGGCAAGACAGGCCATCTTGGCCCCCGGCGGTACTGCAAACTCGACCTTAGCGCCGTTGATCCTTTGCCCGCCGAACCGGGCATAGAGCGCGCCCGCGTCGCTTTCAGCCTGCACCCTGATACGGATGGGCAGGCCCGCCCGCGCGTAGAGCGTTTCCAGCGGGGCATCCGCCTGCAACCGTCCTTCCCGCAGAATGGCGATGCGGTCGGTGCGGGCCTCGATCTCGGTCAAGGCGTGGCTGGCGATCATCACGCCCGTCCCTTGTGCCGCCAGCGCGTCAATCAATTGGTAAAGCTCATGGCGGGCGATGGGATCAAGCCCGCTGGTCGGCTCATCCAGCAGCGCCAGTGCCGGTTTGCCCAGAAACACCTGCGCCATGCCCAGCCGCTGCCGCATGCCCTTGGAGTAGGTGCCAATGCGGCGGTCGGCGGCATGGGTCAGCCCGACCTGATCCAGCAGGTCGTCCGCCTCTGCCCGGGGCACCCCCGCCAGCTTCGCGAAAAGCCGCAACTGCTCGCGCCCGGTCAGGGCGGGATGAAAGGCGACAGCTTCGGGCAGATAGGCGACCGCTGCCCGTGCTGCCGCGGTGCCAACCGCGTGGCCTGCGATCATCACGGTGCCACTGTCTGTGGGCAGCAGCCCCAGAATCCCCTTCATCAGGGTCGATTTGCCCGCCCCATTGTGCCCCAACAGCGCGACGCGCTCCCCTGCCGCCACTTGCAGAGAGATATCGGTGACACCGCCGCCACCCTTGAAACGCCGTGTCAGCGCCTGCACCGTCAGGACCGCTTTATCCGTCATACCCAGCCCCCCAGGATGGCACCGCGATTTCTACCGGCTGCATCAACGGCGCGCTGTCGACCACCCCACCCGGTGTCAGCGCCGGAAAAGCCGATTGTGCCCATTGCACAAGCTGCACCGCTGGCGCGCCAAGCAAGAGCCGCGCCGCCGGTTGTTGCCAGAGCACCCGGTCGATGCTGTCATTGGGTCGGTAGATGCCATCCGCGATCCCGTTGCCATCGAGATCGGTGGCCACATGATCCGACCAGTAGTTGCCCCGACCGTCGGCTGCCCAATCAAGCCATTTGGTCGAGACATATTTGACCTGCGACCGGTTGCCGATAAAGGCATTGCCGGTGACGTCGTTCCGCTCTGACCCGGCGGTGAAATGGATGCCGATGCCGCAGCGTTCAAACCGGTTTCCCGCGATGTCATTCTTGTGGGCGTTGTAGACAAACAGGCACTTCCTGGCACCGTCCCGGACATAGTTGCCCTCCACGCGCGACATGTTGGTGAAGTTCAGCATCACCCCGTGATCCCGATCCCCGATGGAGACGTTATCCAGCACCCGGACCTTCTTGGAATACATCACCGCAAAGCCAAGGTGATTGCCCATCGACAGGTTGCCGCTGACCTCGCTGTCATTGGCGTACATGTAATGCACCGCGAAACGCAGATCACGAAAGCGGTTGCCCCGGAAGATATTGCGCTTGGAGGTATTCACGAAAATCCCGTCGCGGCCCCAGCGGATGTCGTTGCCCTCCACGACCGTGCCGGGTGCGTTCCAGACATAGACACCGTTGCCGCGCTGGTTCATCCGGTGACCCTGCCGACCTTCGATGACATTGCCCGAAATCACCGCATCGCGCGCGCCATGCACGTCGATGCCATAGAGGTTGCCTTGCAACAGGTTGCCCGTAATCACCGCGCCGGTGGCGACTTTGGTCAGGGTGATGCCTGCGTCCTTGGTCTCGTGACTGTCGCCGGAGCCAGTGATCCGCAGCCCCTCGACCCGCACGGCGCCGGCCTCGACGGTAAGGACACTGCCCTGCCCGTCCCCTTCAAGATGAACGCCCGGCTCACCGATCAGGGTAAGAGGTCGTGTAAGACGCACCGGGCCCGCATAAAGGCCCGGTGCCAGCCGCAACACCGCGCCCGGTGCCGTGGCGTCCACAAGCGGCTGCAATGGCGCGCCTCCGGCGAGGGCAAGCCCCGCCGGAAACAGAAGGAACAAAAGCGCCAGTGCAAACCGCATGGATCAGGTCGCCCGCGGTTCGACAAACATGCGGCCGCGCATCTCCATGTGGAGCGCATGGCAGAACCACTGGCAATAGAACCAGTGCACCCCGGGGCGGTCCGCCGTAAACGTGACCGAGGCCGTGGCCTGGGGCCCGATCTCCATCGCGACACCATGGTTCGACAGACAGAACCCGTGGGTCACATCGTCGATGTCATCGAGGTTGGTGACATAGATCGTGACCTCGTCCCCCTGCTGCACGGTGAACTTCTCAAGGCTGAACTCGGGCGCGATCGAATACATGTAGACACGCACCTTGTTGCCGTCCCGAATGGGTTCGGGATGCCCGTCCTCAAGGCTCACGCCGTCTGCCGCCGCCTGCTGGCGGGCAGCTTCCCAACTGAGGTCATCGCGGCTGTAGACGTTCACCGGGTTCACCTTGGAGGCATGCACGATGATACTGTCATGCGGCTCCGCAAAGGTCGGCCCGTCATGCACCACTTTCATCTCGTCGCTAGAGATGTCGATGAGCTGCTCGTTCTCGGGCTTCAGCGGCCCGGTGTTGAGGAAGCGGTCCTTGGAGAACTTGTTCATCGAGATGAGCCATTTGCCATCGGCCTCCGCCGTTTCCCCCATGGAGGTGGAGTTGTGCCCCGGCTGGTAATGCACATCGACCTTGGAGATGATCGGGTCCACGTCCTCGCCGTTATAGGCGGCAATGGCCTTTTCCATGTTCCACTTGGCCACTTGGGAATCGAGGAACAGCGTGGTAAAGCAGTTGCCCTTGCCGTCAAAGGCAGTGTGGAGCGGCCCAAGGCCCAGCTCAGGCTCCGCCACGATGCAGGAGCGCGGATCGGCCCCGCCAAAGACCGCATCGACCAATGTCACGTCGATGACGGACACCGTGGGCGACAGCTTGCCGTTGATGACGATGTGCTGCTTGTCGGGGGCCGCGTTACAGCCATGCGGGCTGTTCGGGATCGGGATGTATTTCGTCAACTGGTCGTTGGCCGCCCCCTTGCGCCCATCGAGCACCCGCACGCCGTTGAGCATCTGCCCTTCACCCGCCGCAACCGCCGCCTCGATCGCGGCAATGTTGAAGACGACGCAGTGATCCGTCTCATTCGACGTCATCTCTGCAAGGTTCATCCCCATTTCGGAGTTATACGACGTCGCGAAAGCATATTTGCCCTGATAATCCGCATCGCAGTTGTCGAGGTTGCCCGAGACGATCACCTGCCAGGCCACCTTCATCTCATCGCCGTCGATGGCCGTGAAGATGTTGACGTATTCCTCGGGCTTATCCAGCACCGAGCCATCGTTGACCAGCGGTGCTTCATGCTCGCCATTGGCAAAGACGTAGCCCGTGCGCGGGTACTTCTGCGGCCGCATGCCGTGGATGTCCTGCGCGTTGGGGATCTCGATGATCTTGTCGCATTTCATCACGTCACAGCGGATGCGCGCGACCCGCGTGTTGGCCTTGTCATTGGCGAAAATATAGCGCCCGTCATAGGTGCCGTCGGTGAAGCTCATATGCGGGTGGTGCAAATCGCCGTTGTCATAGGTCTTCATGCCGCGCTTGGCCAGCATCTCCTTTGTCTCGGGCAACAACCCTTCGGTCAGCACCTGAAGGCTTTCGTTGGTCTGGCCCCAGCCCGTGGCGGAGCAGCGGTTAAAGACCGGAATGCGCATCAACTCCCGCATGGACGGAAAGCCCAGGATGCGCACTTCGCCCGTCTGGCCCGAAGACCAGAAACCGTAGTATTCGTCCAGCTCACCGGGGGCGAGATTGAACGCGCCCTCTGCCGCCTGCGCCTTGGACGCGCTGCCCAGCAGACCCGCCCCGCCCGCAGCAGCCAAGGCGGCCCCGCCGGCTGTCGCACCCATCAACTGGCGCCGATTGAGGCGCATGCGTTCCTTGCGTTCTTCTTCAGACATAGTCCCTCTCCTTCTCGTTTACGTCTTTTCCAAAACCCTTGGCTTGCTTGAAAATGCCTCCAGCGCGTCTGTGCTGGCGCTGGCTTTCGCCCGGCGTCTGATCTGCTTGATGATGACCGGGCATTTTGCGTCCGACTGGTAGAGCACCTGACAGTGCAGGCAGTTGACGCATTCGTTGGGGTTGATCTCGCCCGTGGGGTGGATCGCCTGCACCGGGCATTCGTTGGCACAGGTATGACAGGGGTTGCCGCACTCGCGGTAGCGTTTGAGCCAGTCGAACATGCGGATCCGCGCCGGGATCGCCAACGCCGCGCCCAGCGGGCAGACATAGCGGCAATAGAACCGCTCGATAAAAAGCCCGATGCCCAGCATCGCCAGCGCAAAGACCACGAAAGGCCAGTCACGCACAAACTTCAGAATGATCGCCGTTTTGAAGGGCTCGACCTCCGCCAGCGCTTCCGCGCGCGGCAAGGATGTGAGCGATACGGCGAAGATCACCAGGAATATCATGTATTTCGCGGGCCAAAGCCGTTCGTGCAGGCCCCACGGCAGCTCAACCTGCGGGAGCTTCACGGCCCGCGCGATCTTGTTGGAAAGTTCCTGCAAAGCGCCAAAGGGGCAGAGCCATCCGCAGTAAGCCCCCCTGCCCCAGAAAAGCAGCGCCGCGGCAATGGCAAACCACTGGATGAAGACCAGCGGGTCGAGCAGAAACGCGTCCCAGCTGAAACCGGACCGCAGCGCGCCCCCAAGCGCAAGGATATTGACCACGGAAAGCTGCGCATTGGTCATCCACCCCAGGAACACCAGCGAAAGCGTCAGGAACCCCACCCGGACCCAGTGGAACACGCGGGCATTCCGCGTGACCTGTTTCTGGAAAAAGAAGATCCCGGTCAGCACGGCCAGCATCGCACAAAGCACGCCAATCTCGATCTGTTTGTCACGCCACACCCGCTGCCAAAGCGCGGTCTTGGCGGCGGCCTCATCCTCGACAACCGGATGAACCACCGGCGCGGGCTTGATGAAACGGTCCGGCAACTGGTAGCCGAGGTCCGCCGTGATGAAGGCTTTGGAGACCGCGCCCGTCGCCCGCTGTACCAGCAATTGCAGACGCCATGGCTGGGCGGGGTCGAACTCCGCATCTGCCGAGATCTTGAAAAGATCAAGTTCCGTGTAGGCGGGCGCATCCTCTGCCGCGATCCGGCCAAGGCGCTTGTGGTCCCGGTCAAAGAAACGCACCGCGCGGTCGCCCTGGATAAGCTGGATGCGATCAAAAATGCCGCCCCGCACATAACCGGACCCCTTGAAGGAATAGCGACCGCGCCCGGTGACCAGAATGGCCTCTTCTCCTTCTTCCAGCCAGTTTTGCAGGTTCGCGAACTCAGCCTCTCCCAGCAGCGTCCGGCCAATCTCCGGGATGCTGACAAGGGCCGCCGTCATCTCGATGAAGGTCTCCTCCGGCGCGCCTTTCTCGGGGCGGACGATCGCGTCCGGGTCGCCCGCGGCGTCAAAGGCCCGGTTCACCTGACCCAGATCCAGCGCCAGCATCCGCACCGATCCGTCCCCGGTCAGGGTGGCCCAGTCTGATATGGCCGTGCCGGAGCGATCAATCTCGCGTCTGGGGGCCGCGACTTCGGGCGCAAGGCCGCCCAGCGACAGCATCCGGGCCACCTTGATCCCCGCCCGCACGATGCTGTCGTCGATGACCATTATGGTCACAGTTGCCCCGGAGATGATGTCCAATTCATGCCCCGCGCCACCGGTCTCCACCTCCCGCTTGAGGTCCAGCGCGCGGTATCCTTCTGTCAGAGCGACGATCTTGCGATCCGGGATGCCAATGAGAACAATGGGTTCGGAGTGTCTGACCAGATGCGCCGCCATGATCTGCGCCTCCAGATCAATCCCCGCCACCACGTGGATTGGCTTGCCCGAGTATCCTGTGGTGCCAACGAAATCGGACGTGAGAAACACATACCCCAAGGGTTCGCCACCCCGCAGCACCGGGGCAACCTGCGTATCCGGGTCGATCTCTCCGAACCCGTCCGCATCGGCAGCAAAATCGGTCGCTGAAAGTTCAGGCAGGAAACTCGCCAAAGTCTCTGCCGTGGTCGCACTTCCCAGCAGCAATGCAACCGCAACAAATGTGCAGAGCGCTGCAGCTAGGGATCTGATACATCGCATTCCGAGAACCTCTCGGAAAAACCATGAAACCGCGCTGCTGTATTTGCCTTAACCAAAGTCAAGAAACCGGCTTTACCGCGCTGCTCCAAAATGAAGTTGCGGCGGCGCTTGACATTCCGGTCTTTGCCTCCAGTCTGCTGCAAGTGCGCTTCGTAAACAGGATCACAGGCTGGCGGGCTGGTATTACCACGATGCGCAACTGCGTGGACGAGCCCCTTGCCCGCAAGCCTCACGCGGGGATCATCTCGTGCGGACCTATGTAGAATTTCGTTGCGATCACAAGAAATTCCGCACCGCCGGCCCCTGATCCGCAGGATTTGTTCGGGCACAGAAAGAAAACACCAGGAGACGGTTTGAAATGACTGAACGAAATGGCGGGACGCTTCTGGTTGAGTGCTTGCTGGCACTTGGGGCACGGCACGGTTTTGGTGTACCCGGCGAGAGTTATCTGGCAGTTCTGGATGCCTTGCATGATACGCAGGGCGCACTGGATTTTACCCTGTGCCGCAACGAGGGCGGAGCGGGTTTCATGGCAGCGGCCTATGGCAAATTGACCGGTCTGCCGGGACTGTGCTTCGTGACCCGCGGTCCGGGGGCCACAAACGCCTCGATCGGGGTGCACACGGCGATGCAGGACAGCGCGCCGATGATCCTGTTTGTCGGGCAGGTTGGCACCGATATGGTCGAGCGTGAGGCATTCCAGGAAGTCAATTACCGCGCCTATTTCGGAACGGTTGCGAAGTGGGTGACAGAGATCGATCAGGTGGGCCGGATCCCTGAAATGATCGCGCGCGCCTGGCATACGGCCATCACGGGCCGCCCCGGCCCGGTCGTTGTGGCCCTCCCAGAGGACATGCTGACCAGCCTGACCTCTGCAGCACCGCTGACCGGCCCGACGCGGCAGAGCGCGCCTGCCCCCACAGCCCAAGCCATGACCGGGGCGCAAGAGATCCTGTCGAGCGCCAAGCGCCCCGTGATCCTTTACGGCGGGTGTAACTGGACAGCCCGTGGCAGCAAGGCGTTGCAGGCCTTTGCCGAGCAGAGCGACATCCCCGTACTGTCGGTCTTTCGCTATCAGGACCAGTTTGACAACCATTCCCCCACGTTCTGCGGTGAGGCAGGCGTGGGCATGACACCACCCATACAAAAGATGCTGCGGGAGGCGGACGTGATCCTTGCCGTGAATGCGCGCTTTGGCGAGAACTCGACACTGGGCTACGCGCTTCTGGAGGTGCCGCAGCCGCGCCAAAGGATCATCCATGTGCACGGCTCGGATCGCGAATTGGGCAAGGTCTATGTGCCGGAACTGGCCATTCATGCCGGACCAAACACGTTTGCCGAAGCCCTGACACCCGTTCGGGGGGATTGGGCGGCATGGCGCAGCGATGCGCGCGCGGCCTATGAGGCGGGCTTTGACCTGCCCGACCTGCCCAGCCCCGTCGACATGGGCAAGGTCTCCGCTTATCTGCGCGCACGCTTGCCTGCTGATGCCATCGTGACCA
Source organism: Pseudomonadota bacterium (assembly GCA_039196345.1). GTDB lineage: Bacteria > Pseudomonadota > Alphaproteobacteria > Rhodobacterales > Rhodobacteraceae > Roseobacter. The sequence goes on from JBCCUU010000006.1 coordinate 32,396, forward strand.
ATGGCGCGGGCAACTTCACCGCCTGGCCGAACAAGTTCATCAAATACGGTCCCGACCAACGATTGCTGGCCCCGCAGTCCGGTGCGATGGGCTATGGGTTACCTGCCGCGGTTGCCGCCAAGGTGGTCTACCCGGAACGCACGGTTGTCTGTTTCGCGGGCGACGGGGATTTCCAGATGAACTGCCCCGAACTAGGCACCGCCATGCAGGCCGGTGCCCAGCCCATCGTGTTGATCCTCAACAACGGCACCTACGGCACGATCCGCATGCATCAGGAGAAGAATTACCCCGAGCGTGTTTCCGGCACGACACTGGAAAACCCGGACTTTGTGATGCTGGCCCGGTCTTATGGCTTTCATGCCGAGCGGGTCGAGACGACGGAGGATTTCGAAGCCGCCTTCGAGCGCGCGCTGGCATCCGGGACCGGGGCGGTACTGGATCTCAACATCTCGCCCGAGGCGCTCACCCCGCGCCAGACGCTCAGCCAGATGCGCGATGCCGCGAAAGCGGCCCGGTCGTGAATACCCAGGATATCAGGCTGGACGCGGGTAGAGGACGATAAGCGGCGGAGCGTTTGCCATCCCATACCGGCAGACCAAAAGCCCGCGAGAACCGGGGGGCGATCCGCACGGATCGTTCGCAATGTGACACCATGCGATTTGCGTTTACGGTGCGACGTTCCCCGCCCATCAGGAGATCACCTTTCGACAGCCCTTCCTTTCAGGTATTTTCAAAGCAGACTCCGCTAAATCAAAACGCACCGCCGATCACTCAGCGGGCCGCTGATGTGACGTCACAGTCTGACCCGATGTGTGGATCAGTCGCGCGCCCTTGGGAAGAGCGGCGCGACGACGCGTGGTTCATACAGGTTCGGTTTGCTCCGCGCCTTCGTTCTGGGCGACCTCGCCGCAAAGGTCATGTGTGACAGGGTAAGCATGCCAACCAAAACCATCACATATACTTGGAGGATTTGCAGCATCGGCACCTCAAAGCTGAGATGGGTCAGGTTGGCGATGACAACCGGTGCGTTCCATGACACGACCGACACCACTCCTGACGTGAGGTAGACATGGCGGCGGATCAGCGACAGGTCTTGGAGAGGCGTCTTGCCTGTTTGATGGATCAGGAATGGGAGGATGCGCGTGTGAACCAGTAGCGCATTTATGGTCAGGATCAGAACAATAGCCATTTTGGCCCAGACCCTGTCGTTGGTGAGCTTGTCCGGATCGGCGATGGCATGAAGGGCGAGCAACCCCATGCCGCTGCACCACAGAAGGCCCAGTCCGACGATGACAATTCTTGAACAGACCCGCATCAGATCACAGTTTTGCCGCGTGATACGACCCACCATGAAAAGCCTAAGGATCACAAGGTCGAGAATGGTGGCCGCTCCGACACCCACAGCCAGCCCGACGAAGTGGACGACCCAAAGAACGTTGCGGGCCATGGCCAGCGCATCGCTGGTCAGAGCCTGATGGAAGCCCGTGGGTTCCATTCAGCAATCCTCTGACGGAGCGTGGGGTTGGCGGTCGCGGTCCCTGAATCCGCGCTCGGCGCGGGAACCGATGATGCACATGCAGAGAAACAGAACGGATCCAAGGGCCGAGAGAACCGATACGAAGAACACGAGGATGGCGAAAGCAGTCATATTGTTGTCCCGAAGATCGCTCGACACGCATGATGCGTCCTGCGGTCAGCTTTCGCGGATGCTCTCATCGAGCATGCGAAAAACCGGATAGAGAAAATATGAGATGACCTGGCGTTGACCAACCTGCACTTCGGCCGTCAACGTCATGCCGGGCAAGGCCCGAAAGCCGGAAGGCAGGTTGTCCAGAGCCTCGTCAATCGGCGGAATCGAGACCCGCGCAAGGTAGTGCACTTCGCCCGGAGCCACGGCGCTGTTGCCGTCGCGCGCGCCGACAAAGCTGTCCCCGCTCAGCGACTCGATTTTTCCTTCAACCACACCGTGGCGCTGGAAAGGGAACGATTCCACCTTGATGCGAACCTGATCTCCGACCGCAATCTTGCCGATCTCGCGGGCAGGAATCCAGATTTCGGCGAGCAGGTCCTTTTCGGTCGGGACCAGAGTCACCACCGCTTCCGCCGCTCCAACGACTGATCCGGTGTTTCTGTCAGCGACCTCCAGCACGAAGCCCTCAAAAGGTGCGACAATAGAGGTGGATGCCGTCCGCCGTTCGGCCTTTCTGAGCATTTCATGTGTTTCGTCACGTTTCGCGCGGTTGTCGATGAGGGCCTGCAAGACCTCTCGCTGCCAGCCGGCCTCATAGCTCACAATGGCTCTGGATGTGGTTTCGATCTGGTCTTCGATCTCCGCGATCTGCTGCCTTGTGTCTGTCAGTTCGCGCTCAAACGTCAACGTCTTGAAGTGCTCTGTCAGGTAAGAGGCGCGACTGGCGGCGCCGCTTGTCGTCAGCGTCTCTTTCATCGCTTCCAGTTCGTGGAGTACATTCAATTGCTCGACCAGTTCTTCACTTCGCATTGTCAGCCGGGCAACGGTCGTCTTGAGGGCATCGCGTTGGGCTTCGAGTTCGCTGATCTGCGCATCGCGCTCGCCCCGACCGCGTCGAAACAATGCCTGTTCCTGAATATCGTACTGCGTGGCGCCGGTGGGGACAAACTCCCGCCCCGCGACTTCAGCCTCAAGGCGGGCGACCCGAGCCGTGAGCATATCATATTCGGCGCGCAGTTGGGTCTCGTCCGAGCCGGTGAAAGTCGGATCGAATCTGACAAGAATGTCACCCTTTTCAACGAGCTGGCCCTTGCGCACGTTCATTTCTCGGATGATCGATGTTTCGAGCGGTTGCAGAACCACATGAGAGCCCTTGGTGATGATCTTGCCGCGGGCGGTCACGTAGCTGTCGATTGTGCTGAACGACGCCCAGAGGACCAGGACAACGATCAGTGTTGCGATAAGGTACATGACGCTGCGGGCCAGAAAAGGCATGCGGCGCTGTTCGATACGGTCCGCGTCTTGCAGGAATTCGACGGCCTCGGCTGGTGCGGGTCCTTTGAGGGAGGTCTGGGAAGGCATCTTGCTTCTCCGATTGGCGTGAGATGGTTGAGATTTACTCAGCGGCGTTGATAAAACCGTTCTGGCGTGTCCAGAGGCCCCAGTAGATCGGGCTGGTCTCCAGAAGGGTCGAGTGAGGACCGAGCCCCGATGCCTTGCCCTGGTCAAGCACGAGGATCTCGTCGCATTTGACCATCGAGGCAAGCCGGTGCGACACGACAACGACAGTCCGGCCTTCGCGGATCAATTCCAGGTTTTCCTGCAGGATCGTCTCGCTTTCGGGATCCAGTGCCGAGGTCGCTTCATCGAGGATCAGGATCTTGGGATCCGTCAACAGGGCGCGGGCAATGGACAGACGCTGTTTCTGGCCGCCTGAAAGGTTGGGGGCACCTTCGTCCAGCTCGGTTTCATATCCCTTGGTCAGTCGCTGAATGAACTCATCGGCACCAGCCAGTCTGGCAGCGTTGAAGATTTGCTGATCCGTCGCCGTGGGGGCGCTGATGCAGATATTGTCGCGGATGGTGCCGCGAAACAGGAAGCTTTCCTGCAAGACCACACCGATATTGCGGCGCAGGTGGGCAATGTCCAACTCGCGGCTGTCGACGCCGTCGATGCGGATTGATCCAGATTGCGGCTGGTGCATGCCCTGCAACAGCTTGGTGACGGTCGTCTTGCCGGAACCCGAGCGCCCGACCAGACCGATCATCTTGCCCGCCTCGACCTTGAAGCTCAGACCATCCAGCGAGGGCTGCGGGCTGCGCGGATAGCGGAACGTCACGTTGTCGAATTCGATCTCGCCCTTGACGGCAACCTGAGCACCACCAACGGCCTGCGCCTCTTTTGGATGGTTCATGATGTTGCCCAGCATGCGGACGGACAGCGAGGTTTCCTGATACTCGTGCAGCAGGCTGACCAGTTGGATCAGCGGTTCGGCAACACGACCGGCAAGCATCTGGAAGGCGATCAGCGAACCGACCGTCATTGCGCCGGAGAAGACATCGAAGGCCCCAAGCGCGATGATGGCAACAAGCATCAGCTTTTGCAGGATCTGGATGACAAATTGCAGCGCTGCCGACATCTTGCCCACGTTCACACTGGTCTCGACTGCGTTGACAGCGGTGCTTTCCCAGTTGTTGCGGCGCTGCGGCTCCAGCGACAGGGCCTTGACGGTCTGCATCCCATGGATGGTTTCGACAAGCAGCGATTGGCGCTCGCCTTCGGCGGCATAGAGTTTTTGCAGGCGGGTACGGAATGGCCCGAGCATACAGAAGATAAAGAGCGCGGTCAGACCTCCAAATCCCAGAACCAGCAGGGTCAGCTTGCCGCTGTAGAAGATCAGCGCGGGCAGGAAGACGATGAGCGACAGCACGTCGATGGCGCTGACCAGAAGCCGCCCGGTCAGAAACTGCCGGATCACATCAAGCTGTTGCATGTGTTTGGTCAGCACGCCCGCCGATTGCTGTTCAAAGAAGTCGATCGGCAGCTTCAGCAGGTGGGTGAAGGCGCGCATGGTGATGCGCACGTCGATCTTTTGCGTTGCAAACAGCAGGATATACTGGCGAATAAAGGTAAAGGTCGCTTCGAACAGGATGGCGATGGCGACCCCGATGGTAAGAACCATCAGTGTTGACACGCTTTGGTGCACCAAGACCTTGTCGACAACCAACTGGAAGAAGATCGGCGTCGCGAGACTGACAAGAACAAGCATCGCCGCGGCAACCAGCACGTCGCGGAACGCACCCTTCTCGCGCCACAATTCGGGCAGGAACCACAACAGGTCGAAGGGGCGGTCGTCGTCCATCATCTTGTGACGACGCTTCACTAGGATCAACTTGCCGGTCCAGAGGGATTCAAAATCATGTCGGGAGAGCGCTTCAATCTCGCCCCCGGCGCTCAGCGGGTCGTAGACGACGACACGCAGCCCCTTGTCGGGCGCATCGTCCGGCTCGGTTCCCAAGAGAATGATGCACCCGCCGTCGGCCATAGGCACCAAAGCCGGGAGAGCGCCGGACAAGTCGGGAAGCTTCTTGAAGGATGTGCTTATCTGACGTGCAGAACACCCGCTCTGACGCATGATCTGCAAGAGTTTGCCGGTCCTCAGTCCCGTGGACGTGAGGCCATATTCATGCACCAGTCGGTCGACATTCAGCCTGAGGCCAAATTCGCGTGCAAGGGTCACGAAACACTCAAGTGCCGGAAAACGCGCGGACTTGGCGTGGCCCTGGACGGTTTGGTGCGAACCGGTTTCGGGAGTTGGCTGGGTCTGGGTCATGACTTCACATCTCGCCTGTGACGTTGAGGTTTGGACTTGCAGTTCCCGGGCGATGTGGTGGGGGAAGTGGGGTATCACCGCCCGGGAAAAGATCCTGACTGGTCCTTGATCCAGAACCAGCCGGGAACGGGGGCCAGGCAAATCTGACCTTGCCTGGCATTGGGGGTGCCGTGTTCAATGAGCGTGCACGCCGGGTGGCATGCAACCTATGACACCCCGTTCCGGATCAAGCCGATGCCAATCCGGCCGCGCCGTTCAGGCGACGCGAATCGCAGCTCCCCGCGCTCGGAGCAGAGTTGCTCGCTCCGAGACCGGCAGCCACGTTTGTCAACCCAGCGGAGGGTGCCGCCTCGGGTGCAGGGGCCGAAGCACCTGCCGCGACGATGGCATCTGCTGACGGTTCGGCACGCTCTGCCGCGGGAGCCTGACCGGCCGCAGAGAGCGATTGCGACACAGAGCGCAGCGACTGCGGCTTGGGTGCAGGGGCCTCCTTGCCGGTCAGGCTGACGATGTAGTCGCCACCATCGAGGTAGGTCGGGTTGTTGAACTTGAAATAGGCATAGTCCGTTTCCGACGCGGTGAATGTCACCGTAGTCTTGCCATCGGCATTGGTCAGCTTGGCGTCGATGGTGTTGCCGAGCCCGTCCAGAACCTGGATGTTCGGGCGGCGAGCGATCCCGGCGGCGCCGGAGTTGTCCGCCTCAAGGGTAAAGCTGTATTGCCGCCCCTTGGTCAGATAGGCCTGATACTGATCGGAATCGGCGAAGATCAGGCTGCCCTTGGCGGTCCCGCCTTCCTCCAGCAAGTTTTTGTGGTTGTTGACCGTGGCATCGCCATCATCCTGAGTGGAACGTTCGCGAATGGCGAACTTGTAGGTCCCGGTGCCATCGGCGCTGCCGCTTTTGACACGGACAAAATATTCGCCGCTTTCCACGCCTATGTGCATGTAGCGCTTGAGTTCATCCTGGCCCTGGCCCCAATCGGCTCTGCTCGAAAAGAATTGAACAGGCTTGCCGTTGGCATCGACGACCTCGATGTCCGGATCGGCGAGCGTGCCCACGCCGGAACCGACGCCCGCAGCCACAACCTGGTACTGTTTGCCGCGCTCCAGTTGGACCTTGACCCAGTCCTGATCGCCAGCGGTTTCGATGTTCCCGGAAATGACTTCGCCCATCTTCGCGGCGCGCTTGGTCGTGGCGTCGCCAGCAAAATCGTCCTTCGGGGCCGGACCCACGGAGGACATCGAGACCTTGTAGTCACCGAAACGGTAGAGACCGGATGCGACAGTGAGGTAGTAGGTGCCTGATTCCTTAGCCTCGAAAGTCAGGGTGTCCGAGATTTCGCCGTTGGTTTCTCCTGCAAGCTTTTCATCTTTGTCATTGTAAAGCATCAGGGTCGAACCAAACATTGCCGCCCCCTTGGACGCGTCCGGGGTAGAGGTGAAGGTGTAGCGGCGTCCTGCTACAAGCTCTACCTTGTACGGATCAACGTCATAGCTGAGGTCCGAACGATCATGTGCAGTCTGGCCGTCTTTCAGCACCCGCTTTGTATTGCGGTTCCGTTCCAAGCGGGAGACATTGGCGAGGTCACCATCTAATTCGAATGTCCGTGCAACAACGGAGTAGGTGCCAGTCGCCTTGGGATCTGCGCTCTTGATGCGCACATAATATGTGCCCGCATCAAACAACGAGAGCGCTTCGTTCTTGCCAACGCCGAAATTCCCTCGGGTGATACTCTTTAGCATTTTGCCATCGGCTGAGTAGACGTCCACTGTCGGATCGACCAAGGTGCCATTCCCGGTCGACGCACCAGAGACCCACAGCTGACCCTTTGAAGGCAGCGTGACTTTGATCCAGTCATGTTCGTTGGCCTTGCCGATATCCCCTTGGGTCAAGGTATCGAGTTTCAATTCTTCCTTCACGGCATCAGCGCCGGGAAACTTTTCGTTCGTAGCCATTTTGTCTCCTTGGATGCACTCGGCATCTTTCACATTTATTTTTTGCCGGACGGGTTGACCTCCAGCCTTGATACAAGTGGATCAGGAATCCGGGTTTCAGGAAGCGTTGCACAGGTTGCAAAACTGTTAGGCCGCAGGGGAACCGTGCCAATCCGAAATAAAACGCCATTTCAGAAACCGCGATCAATTCGATGTTTCGTGGGGTTTGAGGGCTTTGCCGGGGTTACATGTAACTGTTACACCCCTTCTGCAGAGGCTGGATGATTCGTGATGGGTTATGACTAGGTACAACTCGCCAGAAGCCGATGGCGACGAAGAGGACAAGTTCACTGAAACTGACATCAGTCGGCAATTGGACAGGATTCTGGAGAGTGATTTTTTCAAAGGCTCATCGCGGGTCGCGCATTTCCTTCGCTACGTGGTCGAGGAAACCCTCGCCGGGCGCGCAGACAGCATAAAGGAATATTCGCTCGCCCAGGACGTTTTTCAGCGCGGCATTGACTTCGATCCAAAGGAAAGCTCGATCGTCCGTGTGGAAGCGAACCGGTTAAGGCAGCGCCTTGAACAATACTATCTGGACAGCCCGCATGACGACGTGCGTATCGAAATACCCAAGGGGTCTTACGTGCCGGTCTTTCGGTACCGTCAAAACGGAGAAGCGGTCGACAACGCAAATCGCCTTGATGTCGCGCATGAGTATTTCAACGGCCTGTCGAAAGACCGCATCCGCCAATACAACACCCGTATCATCGCGGTACTGGCGCTCGAGATCGTTTCACCGGCCTCGCACCGCGATGATACCGACGTCCTGGTTGATATCGAGGAGTCGGATCTGTTCCGCACGATCTTGAAGGAACCCATAACGTCGAACTCGGGCGTCATTCGCGGCTTTTACGAAGGGTGCCTGCTTGCCCTTTTTGACAGCGCGGAAACCGCGCTTTCAGCCGCCATTGCCGTTCAGCAGTTGGTGAAGGACCGAAACAGCGCATTACAACGCACGGAAATTGCATTTGCCAAAGTGGGTCTGGACATCAATGAAGTGCATGATTGGGGCGGCATCCCCTGGGGTCCGGCGGTCGAAGAAGCCTCTGCGATGGCGGACCTGGCCGGCCGGAATGGCATCCGGCTGACCGGCAGCGTCCATGAGCAGCTGAACCGGCGCCCATCGATCGAGATTTCATTTGCCGGGTATCAGGTTTCAAAAAACCGTGCTCGGCGCTATCGCACGTATCAGGTTCAGCTGCGCGACACCGCAAAGTCCTCTGTTCCACATCCAGAGAGAATTCGCGCGAAGTGGGACTCCAATACGCCGAAGCCGGATATCGGCACCCCCAGAAAGCGGCCTGGCATTTTAACCTGGACGTCGGTCGGCGCGGTGGCGCTGATGCTGATATATGGTGTGTACCACATGACGGTCGAAATGCCGCGCATTGCACAGGGCTCTCAGGCCACGAGCAGTGGCACGGCCACGGGCGTCATAACAGAAAAGACCACTCTGGCCGTCTTTCCATTCAACGCGGGCGGCACAGATGAAATAGCGCAGGAAACGGCAGAAGAGCTCAGCGTTGCCACAATCGTGAACCTGACCCAAGACAGAGGGCTGAGCGTTGTCTCACATGGTGCAACCCATCAATACCGGGGCCGTGAAATGGACATGCGGCAGTTCGGTACCGAGTTGGAAGTCGACTATGTGCTCGCAGGGCAGATAAAGGTCGCTGATGACGCCATAGATATCGTGGCAGAGTTGATCGACGTGGAGACCGGCGCAAATATTTGGTCGGAATCTGTCACGGTTGAAAGCCCAGATGAGGAATCAACTGACACCCGCGTGGAGTTCATTGCCGGTTTCCTGGCGAGCAACGTCCACGATGTGCTGATAGAATCCGCCAGATAAGTCCCTGAGTTGCGCTTTTGACCGTGATCCGCCCTTTTGCCAGATTGATCGGGCAAAAACCTTGGCAGGACCCTAATCCTCTGGAGCGAAAACGCTTTGATCTGCACCAAGGCGTTTTGAAAATCGTTCTCGAAATCATGACCCTGCTGATCGATCGGCAGCGATCTCCGACTTAAAGCGTCATGCGAAAAACCTGAATCACGCAACGCTGCCTGAAATCTAAGATTTCAACGCGTTACGTGATGCTTGATGTTTCAGGTATTTCGTCAGACGCCCTAGTCGATGTCGGCTTTGTGCCACGTGTTTTTGACGTTCATGTAGTTTTCGAGCCCTTCGGTGCCGCCTTCGCGGCCGTAGCCGCTGGATTTGATGCCGCCGAATGGCGTTTCGGGCATGGAGGCTTCGAGGGTGTTGATGGAGAGGTTTCCGACCTCGACCTCGTCCGTCAGGCGATCAATGTAATCAGCGCGGTTTGTAAAGGCGTAGCCCGCGAGACCATAGGGTACTGCGTTGGCTTGCGCGATGGCCTGATCCAGCGATGCGACCGGATTGATGACAGCGACCGGTCCGAACGGTTCTTCCTGCATGATCCGGGCCGCGTCGGGCACGTTCAGCAATACGGTTGGCTGAAAGAAATAACCCGTGTTGCCGTGGCGGGCGCCACCTGTGGCCACGGTGGCGCCCTGGGCAACCGCATCTTCGACCAGTTCAGTCAGGATCGGGACACGGCGCTCATTGGCCGTCGGGCCCATCTCGACGCCGTTTTCCATGCCATTGCCGACAACCGTCTCTGCCGCGCGTGCGACAAAGCGGGCGGCGTAATCGTCAAAGATGCTCTCATGGGCAAAGAACCGGGTCGGAGAGGTGCAGACCTGGCCCGCGTTGCGCATCTTGCGAGTGGCGCCTGAGACCGCCGCCGCCGCAACATCTGTATCTTCGCAGACGATGACGGGCGCGTGCCCGCCCAGTTCCATCAGCACCCGCGTGTCGTTTTGTGCGGCCAGGGTGGTCAGATGCCGACCCACGGTCGTGGAGCCCGTGAAGGCCACAAGACGGACCTGTTTCCTGGAGATGAGATACCCTGAGATCTCGGCGGGGTTTCCGAAGACGAGGTTCAGAACACCCGCCGGCAACCCCGCGTCCGCAAAGGCCTTGGCGATGTGGATGGCACCCGCCGGGGTCTCCTCGGCCGCTTTCAGGATGATCGAGCAGCCAGAGGCCAGCGCCCCGGCGATCTTCCGCGCGGGCTGGCTCATCGGGAAATTCCAGGGCGAAAACGCCGCTACGATACCCACGGGGTGATGATGGACGGTCATCTTGTGCCCCCGTGCGGCAGGAATGACGCGTCCGTAGGTGCGCATGGCCTCGCCTGCGTCCCACTCAAAGAACTCGGCACCGCGAATGACCTCCAGCCGGGCCTGGGCCAGCGGCTTGCCATGCTCCAGCGTGATCGAGGTTGCGATCTCCTCCTGCCGTTCGCGCATCAGCGCAGCGGCCCGCAGGATCGTGTCCGCCCGGTCGCGGGGGGAGGTCCTGCGCCAGATCTCGAACCCTTTACCAGCTGCGTCCAGGGCAGCGTCCAGATCGGCCACAGAGGCGCAGGGCAGACGCCCGATCTCTTCCTCGGTGGCCGGGTTGACCACCGCCATATCCGATCCCGTCTTTCGCCATTCCCCGCCAATGAACAGATTCAGATCAGGATACATCCGCGTGCGCCTCCAGTTTTCCTTGCCCAAGATCAACTTTCACCGGCCCCTCCATCAAGGAAATTGGAGGAATACTGATATCGGATTGAGGAATATCAGGACCCGGCTGCTAAGCGGACAGGAGCCGCGCTGCCGCATGCAAAGCCAATTTGAACGCACGCCCCGCAGGCGACAGATCATCCCCGACACGCAGGGAGACACCAATCGGGCCGTGGCCGAAGGGGACCTTCCAATCGAGTTCCACAAGATGCCTGTTGCCAATGTCACACGACACCACCGCAGCAGGCATCAGGCCGATCAAATCGCGCGATTGCAAAAGCGCACGGTTGGTCAGGTAGGATACACTCTCGATGGCCACGTCCGGCACGTATTGCTGCTGTTTCACGAAGAACTGGTCCACCTGACGCCTGAGCGTTGTCTCCAGCGGCGGAAGGATCCAGCCAAAGGGTTTGGTCTGGGCAAAGCTGATGGACTTTCTTGCCGCAAGAGGGTGTTCTGGCCCGACCACCGCCAGAACCCGGTCTTCAAGCAGTTTTTCCTGGCGCAGCTTTTCCCGATGCCTTTGCGACGGCAGGCGACCCACCACCATGTCGATCTCGCCCGACAGAAGCCCCGGCATCAGAACCTCATTTGTCCCCTCGCTGACCTTGATCGCCACATTGGGCCGCTCCGCCAGCAGGATTTCGATGGCTTTGGGCAGCAGGCTGGTTGACGCCGCAAGCAGGGTGCCGACCACAACGCGACCGGCATTGCCTTCGCTCAGATCGTCCAGTTCCTGCGCGGCATTGGATATCTGCGCAAAGATCAGCTTGCCGTGGCGGATCAGGGTTTCGCCAAAGACCGTCGGGACAACCCCCCGATTGGTCCGGTCGAAAAGCCTGACCTCGAAGTCCAGTTCCAGATCCTGGATCATCTTTGTGGCAGCCGGCTGGGATATGCCCAAGGAGCGCGCTGCATTCTGGATGTTCCCATGAGCGCCCACAGCCACAAGAAGGCGCAGTTGCCGCAATTTGAGCCGGGTCAGGGCGCGATCAACGATCCTGGCGTGGCGATCGATCATAGCGCAACGCGTGCCGAAAGCTGGTCAAGCTTGCTGAGCACACTCATCGCCGCCAGTGCCGAAGAGCGCGGGTTTTCGGGCAGGGCGTTGCCACTGATCTGGAACTGAAGCTGCCCAAAGTCACCTTCGGCGGTGACTTCGTGAACATTCTGGCTGACCTCCGCATCTGCGATCAGCCGCACTTTGGTGTCATCAAATCCAAGGCCCGCAAGGGCCACGGCCGCGGCCACATTGGCATTCTTTGGGTATGCCATTGCAGCCTCGCGGGCGCTGCCTTCAAAATGAACATGGGCGCCCCTCGTGAGGTCTTCCAGATCAAACCTGGTATCGGCCGGCGAGCCTTTCCAGCCCAGTGGCGGTTTGCGCCCGGTGTACGTCACGGCCGTCAACGTGCCCACGCGCGCCGCCGCCAGACAGTCCAGCGCACCGATAGCACCGCTGGCGAGGTGAAGTTTTGCTGCACCAGCCCTTGCCGCATCGTGCAGGGCCGCTTCGGTTCCGGCGTTGGCCAAGGCCCCGATTGAAACCGTGATGAGGCTCAGCCCACGCGCCAATATCTGCGGCCCATAGGTTCTGAGCGCTTCATGTCCGGCGCATTCAATCATCAGGTCCAGATCATCAGGAAGCGCCTCGACCGTGCTGACATGCAAACTCCTTGCCGTTCTGTCCGGGCGCACCAGCACTGCGCTCAGCTCATGCCCGCGTGCGGCCAGGGCGTCTGCCACGTATCGCGCAATAGCGCCTTTGCCGATTAAACCAACTTTCATGCCGCAACCCTAGACCAAAGCACCGGTATCGGGAATTGCAAAGACCCTGGTATCCGTTTTTTTGATATCCATATGCCGCCTTCGATTTGGACGGCGCAGGCAAATTCAGGTTTTCTGGCATCAACTGCGAAAGGTCGGCTCCCATGAATTACACCAAGAACGAAGCAAAAGCCTACGCACGCGAGAACATGCGCGGCATCTGGGCGGCGGCTCTCAATCCTTTCAAGGACGACCTGTCGCTTGATGAGGAGGGCCTGCGCGCAAACATCCGGCACTGGGTCGATGACCTCGGCATCCAGGGGCTGTTCGTCGCGGGCAAGCAGGGCGAGTTCTGGTCAATGAGTCTTGAAGAGCGCAAGCGTAACATGACCATCGCGGCCGACGAATGCAAAGGCACCGCCGGGACCATCATGTCGATCTCGGACCAGAACATGGACACCGCGCTGGAGCTTGGCCGCCACGCGCAGGAGTGCGGCGCGGATTATGTTGTCGTGCATGCGCCAATGCTCAGCTTCTGTCAGGATCGGGGCGAGATTTTGTACCAGTATTACAAGCGCTTCTGCGACGCGCTGGACATCGGCATCGCCATGTGGAGCCATCCGGACAGCGGCTACCTGATGCAGCCCGAGGAATGTGCCCGCATCGCCGAACTGCCCAATATCGTCGCGATCAAGTACTCTGTCCCGCGCGAGATGTATGTGCGCCTGACCCACATGGTCGGCGATCAGATCCATGTCTCGACCTCTGCCGAGCACGAGTGGCTCGACAATATCCTCGAACTCGACTGGAAGCTCTACTTGTGCTCCTCCCCGCCCTATCAGTTGCAGACCGGAGCCGATCAGCGAATGAACGACTACACCCGCCTCGCCTTTGAAGGCAAAGCCGATGAGGCGCGCCGCGTGTTCGACAGCCTCAACCCGGTGCGCGATGCGATGAAACGGACAAAGCCGGCGGGCAAGCCAACAGCCTTTGGCAAATACTGGCAAGAGCTTCTGGGCCAGACAGGCGGCCGCGTGCGCGCGCCCATGCTGGAGCTGACCGAAGCAGAAAAAGAGATTATCCGCCGTGGTTTCGAGGAATGCGGGCTGAACCTCTGATATAAGCAAATCTGATATCTACATACCGACAATTCCTTTGCAGGAAACGCAAGTGTCGCAGAAACTTTTTGAAAAAGGGAGACGGTCCATGTCCAGATTAGCAGCATTCAACTTCAAATCCTGGATTGATGAGCATCGCCATCTGCTCAAGCCTCCCGTGGGCAACAAGATGATCTTTGAAGATTCCGATCTCATGGTCACGGTCGTGGGCGGGCCCAACAAGCGAACGGATTATCACGACGATCCTGTCGAGGAGTTCTTTTACCAACTTGAGGGCGACATGCTCCTCAAGCTCTATGACGGAACGGAATTCTACGATGTGCCGATACGCGAAGGCGAGATCTTCCTGTTGCCACCCCATGTGCGGCACTCCCCGCAACGCCCGCAGGAAGGTTCTGTCGGTCTGGTGATCGAGCCAAAACGCCAGATTGGCGAATTTGACGCGATCGAGTGGTACTGCTTTGAATGCAACCACCTGGTACACCGCGCGGAGATGCAGCTTGAATCCATCGTCAAGGACCTGCCCCCCGTCTACGAGAGATTCTACGCCTCCGAGGAGGATCGCACCTGCCCGAACTGCGCAGCCGTCCATCCGGGTAAAGAGCCACCTGAGGGTTGGGTGCAACTATAGTTAGGGAAGAAAAACATGAAAATCGTCCTGATCCATGGTGCCTGGCACAACGGAGACCTTTGGAAAGAGGTCGCACAACCATTGCGCGCAGCAGGTCATGAAGTCCACACACCGACGCTTGCCGGAAATGCACCGCCCGGCGTTGAGGTCGACCGCACCATAGGCCACCGCGAGGCCGTGCAATCCGCTGTTGACTATCTCAATCACCACGAGCTTTCCGACTTTGTCCTCTTGGGTCATTCCTACGGCGGTTCGATCATTTCCAAGGTTGCAGAGGCCATGCCCGAACGCATCCGCCGTCTGATCTACTGGAATGCCTTCGTCCTGCAGGATGGCGAGAGCATCGAAGATCTCAGCCCGCCGCCCTACAAGGAGATGATGGATGGCATCGTGGCCTCTGGAGTGTATGGCGAAGGCGCCGTGAAGCTGCCGTTTCCTGTATGGCGCGAGGCTTTCATGAATGATGCGGATCTCGATCTGGCTCAAAAAACCTATGAGTTGACAACGCCGCACCCTATTCGGACCTTGACGGACAAGGTCGAACTCAAGAGCTTCTTCGGTCTGGACATCCCAAGATCCTACATCAATTGCACCGAAGACATCGCCATGCCGCCGGGCGATTATGCCTGGGTGCCGCGCTTTCCGGCGCGGCTGGGCCTGTGCCGCCTTGTGCAAATGCCGGGTGGGCACGAAACCTGTTTCACGAATCCCGGTCTTCTGGCAGAAAAAATCATCGAAGCTGCGCGTGACTGACAAAATGGCGCAGGAATAATCAGGGAGAAATCATGAAACACTTCACCAAACTCATCGCTTCCGCTGCTCTTGTGGCTGTTTCAAGCTTTGCTGCTCAAGCCGAGGAATTCCGCTTGGGGTTGATTACACCACCGCCCCATATCTGGACAAAGGCTGCTGAAGCTTTTGGGGCAGAGCTGGCAGACGCCTCGGATGGGGCGCATAGTGTTTCTGTTTTTCCGGCACGCCAACTGGGCAACGAAGCCGAAATGTTGCAGCAATTGCAGACCGGTGCGTTGGACATGGCCTTCCTGACGGTGGCCGAAGTCTCGAACCGGGCCCCTGACTTCGGCGCCTTCTACGCGCCTTTCCTAGCCGATGATATCGGCCACGCGGCCCGTATCATCCAGTCAGACTACGCCCGCGACATGTTGGATCAACTGCCCGGAAAAGCGGGCGTTGTCGGGATTGGGTATGGGATGGCAGGTCTGCGTCAGATCGTTTCGCGCGGCAATGTCACCTCTGCCGAGGACCTCGCCGGAAAGAAACTGCGGATCACGCCATTTGAGCCCATTCTCGACTTCTACACCGCGCTTGGCGCCGCCCCCACCCCCATGCCGCTTCCTGCCGTGTACGAAGCGCTTGCCAATGGTCAGGTCGATGCCATCGACATGGACAGCGAACTGATCTGGGTGTTGAAATACTATGAGCACGCTGACACGATCATTGAATCGAACCATATGATGTTCCCGATGGTGGGTCTGGTCTCGGCCAGGGTCTGGGCCGGGTTGTCGGATGATGATCGTGCAATGATCTCCGAATTGATGAACAAACACCTTGGCACGGTCGTCGACTCCTACGTGGAAAAGGAACCTGTCTGGATCGATCAGATCAAGGGAACGGGCAAGACCTACACCAAAGTCGATGCCAGCTTTTTCGGCGACATTGCTGAAACCTGGAACGCGAAATGGTCTGAGAAATCGGCAGCTCTCGAGGGGCTTCGCGAGGTCGCCGCACAGACAGCTGAGTGACGCAGTCTTGCGGGTGGCCCCTGATGAGGCAGATCACTTGATCTCTCGAAATCAATCAGGGAAGAATGGTCCCATGACAGTTCGTCCATGTTGTGTCACCGGTCTCTTCTCTGACGTAGCCATCCGCAGGCCTGACGCGGGCACGAAAAAGAGACGCGGCATTGCCCCTGCCGTTCGGCCCAGACGTGACAACATCCGGGCGGCAGGGCACGATGAGCACACAAAGGCCGTGCTCATGGCAACCACGTCGTACAAGACGGATGCCGTTGACACTGACATGCCCGTGATCGCCATGGCCGCCCAGCAGATGACCGCACCATGCTGAGACGTCTTTCCGCCGGCGTGGCGCGGTTCGAGCTCTGGTTGGCGGCTTTGCTGGCGCTTTGCGTGACCGTCCTGATCCTTCTCAACATTGTCACCCGCTATTTCGGAGCAGCCCTGTTCTGGGTGGACGAACTCGCCATCTACACCATGGTCTGGATGACCTTTCTGGGAGCCTCTGCCGCGTCGCACCATCGGAATGCCGTTTCCATCACCTTGGTTACAGATGCGGTGTCCCCATCGGTCAGAAACGTGCTCTTGAAAGGTGTCGATGTGATCGTGTTCGGCTTTGCATTGGCAATGCTGTGGTTCTGCTGGCGCTGGTTCTTGCCGTTTGACATCGCGCGGGCCGGGTTCGACGCCGAGGCGTTTCAGGGGGCGACGTTCAACTTCATATATGCAGAGCCCACAACGACGCTTGGCGTCCCGAAGTTTCTGTTCTGGCTGGTCATGTGGATGTTCTCCTTCGGGATCACTCTGCACGCCGCCATGCATCTGTTCTCGAAAGATACCAACGAATGAGCGCTGTCGTCTTCCTGGTCGCTTTGTTGATCTCGGTACCCGTGGCCGTGGTGCTGGCGGTGACGGCGATCTGGTATATCTGGCAAAGCGGCAATGTCATCCTCTTTGACAGTTTTGCCCTGAAGATGTTCAGCGGGCTTGAGAATTATGGCCTGCTGGCGATCCCATTGTTCATGCTGACCGGCGAGTTGATGAATGAAGGCGGCATGACACGCCGCCTCGTTGGGCTGGCACGCGTGTTTGTCGGCGGGTTCCGAGGCGGCCTCGCCTATATCAACCTGTTGGCCAATATGTTCATGGCAGCTATCATCGGGTCTGCAACAGCGCAGATCGCGGTGATGTCTCGCGCCATGGTCCCCGTCATGAAGGACGAGGGCTATGATGAGGGCTTTGCTGCGGCAACCACTGCCGCCGGAGGCTTGCTGGCACCAGTCATTCCGCCTTCAATGATGTTTGTTATCTTTGGCGTACTGGCACAGGTTCCGATCGGAGACATGTTCATCGCCGGGATTATACCCGGGTTCATCCTGGCCTTGTCCTTTGCCCTTGTCATTACCCTGATTGGCTGGTCGCAGGAGTTTCCAAAGGGTGCATGGATGTCGCGTGGAGAAGCCTTGCGCGCGTCTCTCGATGCCATTCCCGCCATGCTGGTTCCGGTGGCAATCATTGGCGGCATCCTCTTCGGTGTCGCGACACCAACAGAATCTGCCGCGGTGGCCTCGCTTATCGCGTTTCTGGTCGGCTGGTTGTTCTACCGCGACCTCGACCCCCGCAAACTGGGCGATATGTTCAAGCGTACGGCCGTGAATGCCTCCATGATCCTCTTCATGATCGCGGCGGCCAGCGTCTTCGGCTGGGTCATTATCTACGAAGAACTGCCCCAGAAGCTCGCCGGGCTGATCACCGCGATCACGTCCAACCCCTTCCTGTTCCTGTTGATCGTCAATTTGGCGCTATTGCTGATTGGCATGATCATCGACGGGATCGCCGCCATTATCCTGATCACGCCGATCCTGCTTCCGATTGCCACCGGATCATATGACATCAGCCCGTATCAATTTGGCGTTGTTGCCTGCCTGAACCTGGTCCTGGGATTGCTCACACCACCGGTCGGCATCGGTCTCTACATCGCGTCATCCATGAGCGGGACCAGACCAGGCACCATACTGAAGACGCTTTGGCCTTTTCTTGTTGCGGTCGCCCTCGTGCTTGTCCTGTTGAGCTATTTCCCGCAGCTTTCAACGCTTCACATTTAGACGAGACGCCGGAGAATCCACTTTCGCTGGCGAATGAACAAATGCGTTGGTCGGTACAGGGGCGCACATCCGTTAACAGACCATAAACAGACCAATTGAAGGTTGACCCGTCAGTTTTCCAGGACGGAACGGACCAAGCCGTACCCGCCAGGTCGAAGAGTGATTCTCTTTGATCGTGGTGGCTAGGCGACATGACCTCTCTTTCTTCTCCGGATGTATTCTCAGAACATCGCGAATCCCTTGTCGCGTTGGCCTGTTCAATTGTCGGACGCCCCGATATCGCTGAAGACGTGGTTCAGGACAGCTGGATCCGCTGGCAAGGTCACAGCTATCCGACCAACGCGGCGAAGCCGCTGCTGCGCAAGATCGCGCAGAACCTCGCGCGGGATTGGTGCCGCAAGGAGAAACGGCAAGCGACGCTGCTCAAGACCTATGCGCCGGACACGGCGGATTGGCGGCATGGGGAAACAACGCTGATTGCCCGGCAGGATCTGCGCCAGGTGGTTGCGGCCTTGCAGACCTTGCCGCCCAACATGCTTTGGGCTCTGAAACTGCACCGGTTCGATGGGCTGACCTTTCGACCGATCGGGGCAGCCATGGACCTCAGCCACGCCCGCGCCTTTCAATTGATGACACGGGCCCTGGCCCGCGCGGCGATGGCGCTGGAAGACACCGGCAGCCAGACCACGCGCACCGACCCCGCAAACGGCCTGCAGACCTTTCCTGCCCTCGCGCGTTCTGGTCATGACAGCAGGTTTCAGGACGTCCACATGACTGACGCAGACAAACAGAACCTCTTTGACGAGGCCGCCGAGATTTTCATGCTGATCGGCGAAACGCCCGACGATCCTGCCCTACTGACACGTCGCGCCACCTTTCTGGCCCAGGGCCCGAAGGCGCAACGCGCCTATGCCAAGGCGGCGAGGGTTTGGGCCGGCGCACATCCGCCCAAGCCCCGAAGTTCGCAACGGATGGTGGTGGCGCTGGTGATCGTGCAAGGGCTGAGGCTGGGCGGGTATTTCGCGGCCGAACCGCTGCGTATCGCGCTGACAGCGGATCTGAGCGGGGCCTATGCGCCAGTGCAGGATTTGCTGGGCTCGGGTGATGTGGTGATCGCCGATGCCGGGTCCGCCCTGCGCGACGCCACCACCCCGACCCGGCGCGGCGCGGTTGTACTGCGTGGCACGGCGTATTTCGATGTGGACAAACAGGATCGTCCTTTCATCGTGGAACTGGGCGACATCCGTGTTCAGACGTTGGGCACCCTCTTTGAAACGGCCCTGACCCGGCAGGGCCAGACTGCTGCGGTGCTGAAAGGCGCCGTGCAGGTGACGCGTGGGACGGAACGCTGGCGGCTTGACGCAGGCGAGGTCTTGACTCTCTCGGGTCAGGCAGCCGCCATTCTGGACCGGCGGCGCCCCGGCCCGGTCACGATCCTGGGGCGTGCACTGGCAGAGACAGGGCTGAGCGGCGGCGTTAATCTGACCACCCCGGAAACCGCGCTGCGGTTTCTGGCCGCCGCTGCTGGCGCGCTGGTAGTATCGGTGCAGCTGCTGGGTGTGCTGATCCTTCGAAACGAGAGCATCGCCCTGAAAACCCGAAACACCGCCCCTACCGAGTGTACCCGGCCCTCCCCCGGGAAAGGGTTTCACTCCCACCGAGGCTCCGGGGCTGGGCTCACCTCTACGGGGTCGTGTTGCAGGTTAAACGGATGCCGGGAGCAAACACCTAGACCTGCTCCGAAAGATTTTCATGCAGGCCTACATAGCGGTCACGGTCACGCGTTTCTTCTACAAACCGCGCCGCATGCACGGCGGATTGAAGATGACATGACACGAACGACTTTCCTGACCGGGACGGTTTCAGCGCTCGGGCTGATGCTTGTTTTGACAGGCACGGCAATAGCACAAAACAGGCCATTGAACATTCCCGCCCAACCGCTAAGCGATGCGCTGGCGCAACTGGCCGCCCAAACCGGCCAGCAGATCAGCGCACCGGCCTGACGGTCGGATCGTTGACCGGCGGCAGCTATGTCATCCGCACCCCCCAACTCGTAGCCAAAGGCGCAGCGGAGGACGACGGCCTGCACCTGGGCACGATCGTAGTTGAGGGCGAACGGTTCAGCCGCTCAGTCTTCGACACCGCCGCCTCGGTCCGGGCGGTCAGTGGCTCAGAGATTGACGCCAACCCGGGCGCAAGCGATGTGCAGGATGTGCTGGCCGGCATTCCCAACGTCACCACGTTTGGTCAGGGCAACGATGCGCCCAGCATCCGAGGTCAGCAATCCGTCGGTCCACTGGTCAGCGAACAGGCGTTTTTCTCGGGCACGACCCCGCGTGCAACCCTGACCGTGGATGGCCGCCGACTTCCGTTCAACGAATACACGTTCTGCTTGGGTTCGGTGTGGGATGTGGACACCTTCGAGATATTCCGCGGCCCGCAGACCACGTCTCAGGGGGCCAACAGTATCGCGGGCGCGTTCTATCTGCGCACCAATGACCCGGCGTTCTCTACCAAAGGCAAACTGCGTTTCAGTGCGGGCAACCTTGGCGGGCGGCAGATTTCGGCGATGTACAACACCCAACTGATCGAGGACGAACTGGCGGTGCGGGTCGCACTGGACTATCAGACGCGTGACAGCTTTGTGAGTTTCAACTCTCCCGGTCAGCAATTGATCCCCGACCTGAGTGAGCTGGAACAATTCACCGGGCGCGTCAAACTGCTGTGGGAACCGGCTTGGCTTCCCGGCCTGTCGACAAAGCTGACGTATTCGCGCACCGATTCCAGGGCACCGCAGACCGAAAATATCGACCAGCCGTTCAAGAAACTGACCCGCACCTCGAACCCCGTTCCGCCGCCCTTTACCAACAAAAGCGACACGCTGATCCATGACATCTCTTACGAATTCAGCCCGTCCTTTGCCCTGAGCAACAAATTCTACCTGTCCGATTTCGAAAGCGATCGGAGTCTTCACCGAATGGACCTATGACGTCACCAGCCGCCTGGACGCGACCCTTGGGGCTGCGGTATCAGCGTGACACTCAGAAGCGCAGTGGCACGGTGCTGGGCGGCGCGCCCTTTGCCTCTGAACTGGATTACGAAAAAACCTTTGACGCGATCTAGCCCAAACTGTCGATCGTATATGACGTCAGCGACGATCTGCGCATCGGGGCGCTGGTCTCCAAAACGTTCAACCCCGGCGGCACAAATCTCAGCTTCGCGCGGCTGGGCAGCGCTGCAAACTCCTTTGTCGATTTCGAAGAAGAGACCTTGTGGAACTACGAAGTCTTTGCCCGGGGTCGATTTCTTCAGGATCGGCTGACCGTCAATGCCAACGCTTTCTATACCGATTTTGAAATGCACAGCGCGCCACCAGCACGGTGCTGCCGGGTGGCACGGTCGACACGCTGGTGCGCAACGCCGAGAGCGCCAAAAGTTACGGTCTGGAACTGTCTGCCGCTTTCAGGGCTACTGGCCAGCTCTATCTGACCGGCGCTCTGGGTCTGTTGCATACCGAGTTTGAAGAGTTCACCCAATCGACGGACGATCTTGCCGGAAACGAATTTGCCCAGGCGCCGAATGTGACTGCTTCGATCGGTATTGACCGGGAAGCGGTGAAAGACCTGAAACCGGGGGCCAGGGTCCGCCATACCGGCAGCTATTTCAGTGACGATGTGAACGCGGTCAATACCAAGGTCAGCAGTTTTGTCGCTGTCGATCTGAGCGTGAACTACCAGATCAACGACCGGGCGCGGATCTATGCCTATGCCAACAACGTGTTTGATCGGCTGTCGCCGACGCTGATCTTCGACAACGGTGGGCAACTGGGTGCGCAGGTGACAACCCCGCGCGAGGTTGGGCTTGGGCTGGAGCTGACGCTCTGATCCCCGTGCCCTCTGACCCCTTGATGCTGAACGCGGCGCCAGCGCCACGCGCATTCGCTGGCGCCTCTTTGTCAACGGGCCTGCAATGACCGGCCCTGATCCGGCATTGCAGGCCTGCGAGCTTTTGGTCGACTATGGTGCATTTCGGGCATTGGATCGGGTGTCGCTGCAGCGGGGGGCGATGACGGTTCTGGTCGGCCCCAATGGCAGCGGGAAATCCTCCCTCCTGATGGCGTTGGCGGGGGCGGTGCCCGCCGCGTCGGGTCGGATCATGCTTGAGGGCCGCGCCTTGCCAGACTGGCCCTTGCGCGACGTGGCCCGGCACATGGCACTGTTGCCGTAACGCCCGCTGGTGCCGGAAGGATTAAGTGTGCGCGATCTGATCGTACAGGGCCGTTTGCCACATCGGCGGCAGTGCGCGGGCTGGCGCGGATTGATCTGGACGCGATTGATCGCGCTTTGCAGACCTGCCACCTGACCGACCTGGCCCATCGCCCTGCCGCCAGCCTGTCCGGTGGACAATTGCAGCGATGCTGGATCGCGATGATCCTGGCACAGGACACGCCGGTTCTGCTGCCGGACGAGCCGACGACTTTCCTCGATCTGGTCGCCCACTGGGATCTGATGGCGCTTTTGTCGCATATTCGCGCCGAGGACGGGCGCAGCATTGTCATGGTTCTGCATGAACTGAACCTTGCTGCCGCCTTTGCCGATACGATTGTGATGATGGAATCGGGGCAGGTCCTGCACAGCGGCGCACCCGTTGACATGCTGAGTCCGGACCGGCTCCGGGACGCGTTCGATCTGAATGCGCGGGTGATCGCTCACCCGGACACGGGCCGTCCCGTCTGCCTGCCACACCGTGACGCCCGGCAAGGGGCTTCGTTGTGACCGGGCCAACCACAAGACCAAGGCCGGTGTTCCGGCTCAGCCTGCTTGCGCTGGCGTCGGCGTTCCTCTTGCATCTGGCCATGGGCGCGCGGCACCTGCCCCTCCCCGCAATCTGGCAGGCGTTGACCGCTTATGACCCAACCAATTTCGAGCACCGCATCCTGTGGGATCTGCGCCTGCCAAGGGCGATCTATGCGGCGCTGGCGGGGTCAGCGCTGGCTGTCGGGTAGCCTGCGCAACCTGGACACAGGTAACGTGGTTGGGCGTCCTGACGGGGCTTACGCTGCCCATGCTGGCCCTGGCCTTGTCCGCGCTGACCGGCGCGTTGATGACCACCCTGGCCGACCTCATTGGCCGTACCGCGCTGGCCCCGGTGCAAATCCATGCCGGACTGCCGACTGCCCTGTTGGGCGTGCCGGTATTTGTTCTGCTTCTGATACGACGCCCCACATGAAAGGAGACCCCATGCCCCAGATCGTCGCCCTCTTGCTGAGCTTTCTCTTGACCCTCGCCACGCCGCTGACCGCCGAGACCCGGCAAGTGACCGACGATCTAGGCCGGACCGTCAAAGTGCCCGCACAACCCAAACGCATTGTCACCACCGAAAGCCAGTCGCTGGCCGTGCCGCTGATCGAACTGGGCATCCTCCCGATCGGATCGCATGGCATGTTGCATCAGGGGCAGACCGCTGCCCTGCGTGGCAACCGGGTGACAACAGGCATTGACTTCGACACCGACGACATCCGGTTTCTGGGCATGCGGCAGGTCGATCTTGAAGCCTTCGCCGCCCTGAAACCAGACCTGATACTGCATTCGGTCGAAGTCGAAGCCTATACCGGGATTACCGTCGATATGCTGTCGGCCATCGCCCCTGTGATCGCCTACCGCAGCTTTGACCGCCCGCCGGGGGCCATCCACCTGTCGTTGGCCGATGCCACCGGGCAGACGGCCGAACCGAGCCGACTGTCCACACGCTTGGAGGCACAAATGGCACAGCTCAAAAAGCTGTCGAATCCGGAAAACACGCGCGTCAGTGTCTTTCTGCCCGAGGATGGCCAGATCTTTGCCGAACACACATGGGGCACGCTGGGGTATATCCTGCGCGAGGCCGGGTTTGCCTTTGCCCCGATCATCGACGCCATCCCAGAAGGCGAAAGCCGGCTGTTTTCCGCAGAGAACCTGCCGGAGTTCGACGCTGACTGGTTTTTCCTGACCTATCGCAATGATGCAGGCCAGCGTCCGGCGGATACTGTCGCCCAGATGGAACGCGTGTTTCCCGGGTGGTGCGACCTGCTGCGCGACTGCCGGGAGGGGCGTGTTCTCTTCTTGCCCCGCGATGAAGCCGCATCGTCCAGCTATGGAAGCGCTATGGCCATGATCTACGCTATTCTGCCCGCGCTTTCGGATCCGTTGCGTCAACCCTAGCGGCAACGGCAGGCACAGGCGCCCTGCGATCATTTTCAGGCCTCACCTGTGCCCTACGTTGATTGGTGCGGATCAGCCCATCGTCATTCTGACCTTTGCGGCTGTCCCGACTCCCATGAGTCCGCGTCAATTTCTGCGGGCCAGAGCCAAGCAGCCACTTTTGAGCGAGATCAAGAGGATGAAAGCCCTTTAACACCGCCTTCGAGCCTTCTATAGTCTTATCTCACGGCAGCCTACGAACAGGCATGAAGAAAACCATGTCTGGCCATCGCACAGCGACCTAAACCGGAAATGATTTGTCACAGATGATGTCATGCGGAACCAGAGCTCCGCCTGATACCTGATGCGTTGAACGGGCCATCTTTGGCCCACTCGGCTATGCGCGTCGTTGATACTCATTCTTCGGTCCAGAGGGGGGTTCCTCCCCTCAGCAGCGGGAGCAGTTCGGAGAGAGTAATCATGGCTGCCATTTATGAGTCGCAGATCAGGGCGACATCGGAAAACGAGATTTCTGAAGCGGTGTGGGAGCACAAGGATGCGACCGGCGCGATGGGTGGTAACGTTCTGATTGTCATCTGGCGGATGATCTCCGTCTATCGCGGTCGGATGTGGCTGGCCATTGCCCTGGGTATTGGCTCGGCGTTGCTGCAGATCGTGCCGCCTTTTGCAGCCGGGGGCATCATAGCGGCCCTGCTGGAAGACAATCAGCGCGTTGCCGTTTTGTGGGCGGTCGCGATGCTTGTGGCGGCACTTGGATCAACCGCTCTATTCGGGCTGTCGACCACCGTGTCCCATTACATCGCGGCGGATGCGCAACGGGACCAGCGGGAAGCCATCGGCGACAAACTCAGGCGGGTTCCCCTCGGCCTGTTCTCAAAGCTGTCGCCGGTCGAACTGCGGCGCATCCTGGTCGATGATATCGAAAAGGTCGAAGACGGGATCGCTCACCTGATCCCCGAGCTCACTGCGGCCTTCGTGGGACCACTGGCCTTGCTTCTGGTGATGATGGTCATTGACTGGCGACTTGGCCTGGCGGCTGCCCTGCCAACGATTGCCGGTTTCCTGATTATGTCATCGATCATGAAAAAGGGCGTGGAACCCAACAATGAATTCAATGCAGCCCAGGCCGGTATCGCGGCCACCATGGGCGAGGTCGTCAAGGCAATCCCTGTGGTCAAGACGTTTAACGAAGGCGACGCCGCGCTGTCCCGCGCGGATCGCGCCGTCGACCGGTTTCAGGCGGTTGTGGACAGTTTCATCGAATGGTCCGTGGTACCGTCGAACTGGTTCTTCCTGCTGGCCACGTCAAACCTGATCCTTATCACGCCCCTGTCCTTGTGGATGATGGGACGCGGCATCGTGGCCCTGCCAGAGGTTGTCTTCTTCCATCTCGGGGCCATGTCGCTTGCGCTGCTGCTATCGGGCCTCTTCGGCGTGACGACACGCATGCGCAATCAGGAAGGGGTTGTTGCGCGGTGGCTCGCGCTGCAGGGCCAACCTGAGCTTCCGATCGTGACCGAAGGCCCCAGCCCGCAAGGGGCTGATGTCCGGTTCGAGCAGGTAACCTTCGCCTATGAAGATCAAGCGGTGATCCACGGGCTGGATCTGCACGTGCCGGCGGGCAGTTCACTGGCCCTGGTCGGGCCCAGCGGGTCGGGCAAGAGCACCCTCGCGCGGCTTCTGGCACGGTTCTGGGATGCGAGCGACGGGCGCATATTGGTCGGAGGTGTCGATATTCGCGAGATCCCGCCGGACGTGCTGGCAGGCCACCTGTCATTTGTCTTCCAGGACGTCTTCCTGTTCAGCCGTTCGGTTGCCGACAATCTGCGGATCGGGAAACCGGATGCCACCGACGACGAAATCGTCGCGGCGTCAAAGGCCGCACGGGCTCATGCGTTCATCAAGGCGCTTCCCGACGGATATGACACGGTGATCGGTGCCAAGCTCGGCTTGTCGCTTGGTCAGAAACAGCGCCTTTCCATTGCGCGGGCCATTCTGCGTGACGCGCCGGTCCTTGTGCTCGACGAGGCCACGGCTTTTGCCGATCCCGAAAATGAACGGGAGGTGCAATTGGCGCTCACGGAATTGACCCGGGACAAGACGCTGATCGTGATCGCCCATCGCCTCTCTACCATCCAGCATGCAGATGCCATTGCTTTCATTAAGGACGGAGAGGTCGCCGAGATCGGCTCGCATGACGCATTGATCGCCGAGAACGGGCTTTATGCCGCGCAATGGCACGCCCATGCCGATGCACGTTCTTTCAAGTTGAGGAACTGACATGACCCTTCCGATGCTGATTGCCCCGCTTTCGACACAGGCCCAACGCCGGTTCTCACGCGGGGTGCGCTGGAAAATCTTCGACGGCATCCTTGCCGGGAGCGTGATGCTTGTTGCTTTCGGGTCCGTGATCTGGGCCGCCAGCGGGACCGCACCCGATTGGCTGATTGCCGCGCTGATTACGGTGACGATTGCCTTGATGGCGTTGCGCTACGCGGCGGGCGCGATGGCCATTCGGGCCACGTACCCGTTGACCTTTGAGGGCGGCACGGCGCTGCGACACAGGTTGCTGCGCCGTCTGGTGCGTTTGCCCTTGGGAGCGTTCTACAAATTGCATCCGGGCAAGGTCGCCCACACATTATCCGAAGACCTGATGTGGTTGGAAAACAACACGTCATACTTCGGGCCGATGGCACGGGCCGAGGTCGCGACCTTGGCTATCCTTCTGACCGGCACTGCCGTGCTGCACTGGCCCGCCGCCGTCGTGACCGTGTTTGTCTGGTGCGCAGGCCTTCTGGTCTTGCGCAAACTGGCCCGGAACCTGGCGACCGGATTTCGGTTCAGGTCAGACGGGATCGCCGAAGCCGCGCGACACTTCATGGAATACGCCGAAGGCATTCAGGTCGTGCGCGCATTCGGTGATACAGAGGCCGCGCGCCGGGATTACTCCAAGTGGATCGAGATCATGCGCGAAGGGTTCCGCAAAGGGATCGCGCGCAACACGCCGGTGGCCATCCTCGCGCAGGGTCTGTCAATGGCAGCGGTGGGCCTTGGTGCCCTGGTGACCATCTTCACCCTGCCCGAATCCGGTGCTCTTCGGGCCCTGGGGGCCATTGGCCTTCTGACGGCAACTCTGATCCCCGCCCGCGCGATCATCATCTCGGGCATGATCCGGCAATTGGCCATCACCGCCGAGCAGAATGTAAACGAAATTGAGGCACTGGAAACGGTGCAGGAGGGAGACGTCGAGGCGCTGCCCGGCCCGGCCCACATCACATTCCAAGGCGTTTCGTTTTCATACGACGGGGAACGCGCTGCCCTCAGCGACATCAGTTTCGAGACGCCGCCGGGGACGGTCACAGCAATTGTCGGCCGCTCGGGGTCGGGCAAGACAACACTTGCCAGTCTTCTGCTGCGGTTCTGGGAACGTGATGCGGGAAAAATCACTTACAATACACGTGATATCCGAGACTACACCGTCCGCAGTCTGGCCAACCGTTTCGCGCCGGTCTTTCAGGAAACCATGCTTCTGCGCGACACTGTCTCGGCGAACATTCGTATTGGCAGACCTGACGCGACCGAAGACGAGGTGGTCGCCGCAGCGAAAGCGGCGCAGGTTCACGATACCATCATGGCCCTACCCATGGGATACGACACCAAGGTTGGTCCGGGCGGGCAAACGCTTTCGGGTGGAGAACGTCAGCGGGTGACGATCGCCCGCGCGATCCTGAAGGACGCCGATGTCGTCATTCTGGATGAGGCCACATCCGCCCTTGATCCGGAAAACGAGCGTGAGATCCAGCTCGCCTTCGAAGCCCTGGCAAAGGACAAAACGGTTTTTGTCATCGCGCACAGGCTTTCAACGATTGTCGATGCGGACCAGATCTTGCTGCTTGATGAGGGGCGCATTGTGGCCAAGGGAACCCACGCGCAATTGATGTCCGACGCGCCGCTTTACCGGGCGCTCTGGGACAACTATCAGGCGATCACGGAATGGACGCTCTAGCGCAAGGCGCGGCACGAGCTGACACAGCACCACGGCGCAGGGTCCTTGCGGTTATCGGCGCATAAACATCACGCAATACATCCCCTTGATTCTTGCAAGGATGGCTGTTCCCATCGTGCTGCGTCAGGAGGGCCAATCGGCAACGGTGATCGGCCTCGTTCAACTGACGGCAATGCCCTATCTCTTGAATTTCCTCTGGGCCCCATTGGTGGATCGCTGGTCCCCCGGCCCACGGCACTACACAGGTTGGATCGCGGCGCTTTCGGTCACACACGTCTTCTCCATCATTGTTCTGGCGATTTGCGATCCCTCCGGTGCACTCCTGCCCATGGTGATCGTTCTGACAGTGGCAGTCTTCGCCATTTCCACTCAGGATGTGGCCGTTGATGCGCTGGCGATCAAGCTCCTGCATCCCGAGGACCGGAGCATAGGTGCGGCCGGGCCGCGACCGGTCTTCCTTACTCCGGTAGTGCTGGCACTCGCGGCTTTAGGTATTGTCCTGCTGGCTCTCAAAGGCCATCAATCCAGCGATAAAGCGACATCTGGAACCTTCGAACGACGCGGTTGAGCGAAGAGAGCCGAGGGCGCGGCGTGGTCTTGAGGCTCATCCGACCCTAGGAACCAGACGCGGCGTCCTGCCCGCATATTCATCCCATGCCTCTCCGAATTGCGTCCGCATCATCGCCTCTTCAGGGCCAATCCGCGTCACATACAACAGCGTAAAAAAGATCAGCCCCGCGGGCCCGGCGAGCCAGTTGGCCAGCACTATCGCCTGCGCCAGGCAGATCAGAAAAATCGCCGTATACATTGGATGCCGAACCCGACGATAAATACCTTTCGTGACAAGACGATGGTCTTCCCTGACTTCCAGATGGGCAGACCAGTTCTTGCCAAGATCGCGGTGCGCACACCAAAAAACCCAGGTTCCGAGCACACCTGTCGTCAGTCCCAGCATCACTTGCCCCGGGAATGCGGCATAGCGGGCAAAGTCAAAGACCGGCAAAGCCAGAGTCAGGATTGGCACAAACACCATGCCGACCCCCACGAGCCCCGCAAGAATCCGCTCGCGCAGCGCATCTTTTTCTTCCTTGACGGGTTTTTCCTCACCAAGTGTCAGGCAGGCCCGCACGGTGTACCATGCCACCATGAGCAAAAGAATCTCGATCCAGGCATAAGGCGCATCACGCCAATAGGCTGCAACACCCGTGGCAGACATGATGAGGTAGGGTATCAGAATGGCGTTCATCGCATAGCGCCCTTGTCCATCTTATTGATAATCCTCGCATCTATCGGGGCGCAGAAACCACGAACCGCCCGTGTCTCGCAACGAGAGCACCCGGCGCGGCACTGCTTGCACGGCGCAGGCCAGGATCAGTGGCCGCTTTATCGCAGCCACCAACCGTGAAAGGGCGGGCGTGGATTTTCCTGGTTTCACCTGCCACGACACGTCTCCCGGATGCCAGACTGTCAGGAGAGTGGAGAGCATACCCCGACAAGTCCGTAGAGTCATTCACAGGCAACAATCTGCCTGCCATGCCTGGGAGAGCGCGGAACGCGACCTGGGAATGTCTCTGATTAACCAAGATCACAAAGGTTTTCAATGTGACCAAATGCGCACGGATATTGAAAACTCGCCTTGTTTCGCGAAGCAGCCAGCCAGTGAGAATGCAGCCGACCGGTACTTGCGTGAAAGAAGTCTCAACCCGACGCATTTTGATAACACAACCTTAACCTAATTGTGCCTTTGACGTTACGGCATTGACGCTATTGGCGGGCTCCGATATGCGAACAGGTGAACAAGCGCCTCTTGGCGTGCACACTGAACTGCCGCTACCCAGCTCCTCCGTCAGGCACGTGGTCTCCATATCAAAGGACCCATGAATGTCTGCGCGAACGACAAAGGCTGCGCTGCGCGCCAGCACCACTATTTTATCCGCCCTGACCCTGCTTTCCGCTGTGCCCGCTACGGCGCAAGAGGAATCGTTCGACTTGGGCACGCTCATTCTGGAGTGGGACAACCTTGGCCGGGATGTGCGCGACACCTCCGCGGCAAATACGGTTCTGGGGCCTGAAACCGTCGATGCGGCACAAAATGACAGCGTGATTGATGCGCTCGACGGCTTGCCCAACATTGATGTTCAGCGCGGCTATCAGCTCCCCGTCATTCGCGGTCTCGATGGCACCGGCGGCGCAATCGGTGCGTCGCAATTTGCCACCGGCGCCAACCCGCGCGTCAATGTGGTGGTTGACGGCGTCAGCCGCATCTCCTCCACCAATGGCGCTTTGGGCGCGTTCGCATCGGGTTGGGATGTGCAACAGGTTGAGGTGGCACGCGGCCCGCAAACAACGCTGGGCGGGCGCTCTTCGGTGGCCGGGGCCATCAACGTCGTCACCAATGATCCGGTGTTTGAGACAGAAAGCGCTTTGCGGTTTTCGTTTGCGACGCGCAACTCGAAACCGGTTTTTGGCCTCTCGGCCATGCATAACACGGCGCTGGGTGATGACTTCGCTGCCCGCTTCACCTTTGATGGCGACTATGGCGAAGAGTTCATAAATGTGACCGATCCAAACCCGCAGGTTCGGTCAGACCGGGATGAGATCGAGGACATCGACAACGGGACATTCCGTGCCAAGCTCCTCTATGCACCACAGAGCATCCCCGGCCTTGAGGTGCTGTTATCCTACGAACGCGAGAAAAAGGATCAACTGGGCTTTGCCTCCCGCGATGTCGGTTCCAACAGCTTTGATCTGACCGATTTCACGAATACTTCGAATGAAGCCCGTGTCGATCAGCACATCTACGCATTGCGCGCGCGCTATGAGGTCAACCCGTCCTGGAGCGTCGAGGGCCGACTGTCCTATCAGGATCTTGAGACCCGCATTCCGCCAACGAATTCGGCGTTCGATCTGACACAGAACTTTGAAAACACCCAGTTCGAAGTCCTGACCCGCTACAATGGGTCAGGTTTTGTGCGCGCGGGCGTGATCGGGATTGCGTATGAGGATCAGGACGAAAAGGGTGCGAATGACACGCTCTTTCCGGCGCCGTCTCCATTTGTATTTCTCGCCAACGGCGACATTACCAACAAATCCGTTTTTGGGGAGGTCGAGTTTGGCCTCGCACCGAACCTCTACGGTTTTGTTGGCGGGCGCTATGAAGAGCAGGACATCAAGCGTGACGTTGATCTGACGTTCTTCGGGGCTTCGCAGTCGGGCGTCTCCACCACGGAGGACCAGCGCTTCACCCCGCGGATCGGGCTGCGCTATGAAGCCAGCGAGGCGCTGGTCATGGGGTATCAGTACAGCGAAGGGTTCCGCCCCGGTTCGGTCGATGTCAACCTGCTGCCGCCCGTGCCGGGCGTAAACGTCTTTGACGGCGAAACGTTGCGCCAGCATGAGGCGTGGATGCGTTACAACGATCCATCTGATCGGTTTAACCTGAATTCCGCGATCTTCTACTACGATCTGGACGATGCACAAATCCCCGGCGCAGGCGGCGGACGGCTCATTGCCAACCTGCCGGAGGCGAAAGGTTACGGGCTGGAGATTTCGGGCGACCTTGCGCTGTCGGAAAACGCGCGGCTCTTTGCCTCGATAGGTTTGACAGAAACAGAGATCACCGACGTTGGCAACGCACCGGGCGGCGCAGCCTTTCTGGGCAAGAGCTTGCCGGAAACTGTCGGTGAGACTTATTCGATCGGATACCAGTACGTCTCGCCCGCCGGCTGGGATGTCGGGATCAACGTGCAGCATGTGGCGGATCGGGCAGGCTTTGGCGGCTCAAACCCGCTCCCGGACTACACCAAGGTCAATCTGCGTGCGGGCTACAATACGACAATTGGCGGAAATGACCTTCGGATCGAGGGCTTCGTTGAAAACCTCTTCGATGAGACGATCATCTTGTCGACCGATCCGAACCTGGCGGCACGTGGCGTTGAGGCGGTCGCAGCACCTCTGACCGTTGGTGTCTCCGCAACGATGCGGTTTTGAGGGGTAGGCACCATGGAATGGCGACGCCTCCACGATCAAGCGTGTCCCGATCACCTGCATTCACGTCATAGGACTGGCCCACCGGGAAAGGTCTTTGGAAGCGATTGGGGAGATTGAACATGAAACATGTCGTCACCGCAGCATGCCTGATGCTGTCGGGCACGCAGGTCCATGCAAGCGACGGCGCGGCGGAGGCCGGAATATCGCTTGAACTCAACACCCTGTCCCAGGTCGAGACCGGATGCCAGCTGACGTTCCTGACGTCAGCTGGGTATGCGCAAGGTGTTGAAAAGGTGGTATTCGAGACGGTGCTCTTTGACGCGGAGGGCGCTGTGACACTTTTGACGTTGTTTGACTTCGGGACCTTGCCGCCCGGACGCCCACGGGTACGTCAGTTCGTCATCCCGCGGCAAAACTGTGCGGGACTGGGCAGCATTCTGATAAACGGAGTGACAACCTGTTCGGTGCCCGGATTTGATGAAAGCACGTGCCAGGCTGGGCTTACAGTCTCGTCCCGCACAGAAGTGGAGTTGATCGGATGACCGAAATTTTTGAACTGATGCGGCAGATTGCAGATCTGGGGGGGCCGGTGATCCTGATCCTGATCGCCGCCTCGGTCTATGTGCTGGCGGTTGCGCTCTACAAGATCCTGCAGTTCCGCGTGGCCGGGGTCGGGCGTCACAAGGCGCTGCAGGAGGCAGTAGGCGCGTGGGATGCGGGGGACAGGGCAGCGGCTGCTTCGAACCTCCAGCGGTCTCAAAGCTATCTGGTCCCGGTGATCGAGATGGCGTTCCGCGCCGCCCGCGAAGACAATGACCGGCTGGTGACCGAAGCAGAGCGTTGCTTTGCCAAGCTGGAGCGCGGGTTGCGGTCGATTGAGAATGTAGCCCAGCTTGCCCCCCTTCTTGGCCTTTTCGGCACCGTGCTGGGCATGATCCAGGCCTTTCAGGCCTTGCAGGAGGCAGGCAGCCAGGTGGACCCGTCGATCCTCGCAGGCGGCATATGGGTCGCGCTGATGACCACGGCAGCAGGGCTTGCCGTCGCCATGCCAGCCTCGCTGATCCATTCCTGGCTGGAAGCACGGATGGATGAAGAGCGCGGCATTGCAGATCACGCGATCCAGACGGTGCTGCGCCCGCAGGGGACACGTAAGGCTGCTGTCGAGATGGCGGGTGTGCCGCAACATGCTTAAACGCGCGCGCAGGAAAAAGTCGATTTCCATGACATCTCTGGTGGATGTCATATTTCTCCTGCTGCTCTTCTTCATGCTCACCTCGACCTTTTCGAAGTTCGCCGAAGTCACGCTCAGTGCGGCCTCCGCAGGGGGAGACGCCGCTGGGCCGGCCCCGATCTTTCTGCAGCTTTTTGAAAACCGGCTGACGGTAAACGGCCAGACGCGCAGTCTTGATGCGCTTGACCTGGAACCTCAAGAAGGTCAGGCCCTGCTGGTTTCCCTACGGCCGGGCGTGACGGCGCAGCGATTGACCGACGTGCTGGTCGCGCTGCGCCATTTTCCGCAGCTCACCGTTTCCGTCCTGGGTTCAAGCTGATGCGCAGGATTGCCCGCAGGACAAAAGGCGAGCCAACGATTGCGCTCATCAATATCGTCTTCCTGATGTTGATCTTCTTTCTTGTGGCGGGAACGCTGGCCCAACCTTTGGACCGGGAACTCCAACTCATCGAGACCAGTGATCTTGAAGGGCGTGAGCCGCCCGATGCGCTGGTGCTGCATGCGGATGGGCGGCTCAGCTACCGGGGGGAGACGCAGGCGGATGTGTCGGTGTTCCTGTCGGGCAAAGAGGACGAAGACCTGAACGAGGTCCGCATCGTTCCAGATCGGGAGGCCGAAGCGGATGCCCTCGTTGAGGTCTCCCGCGCCTTGCGGGCAGCGGGTGCGCAGGAAGTCGTCATCGTCACAGAGCGGGCGCTGCAATGATCTGGTCGTCGCGTGCGGGCAAATTGGGTGTGGGGCTGGCCTCCGTCGGGCTGCATGGCTTTGCCGCTCTTATGCTGTGGGGCGCGCCCGACATAAGGATCGAGGGGGGGGCCGAGGGTGCCGTGCAGGCGCAGCTTGGCAACAGCTTTGCCGATATGGTTGCCGGGACACTGGATCCCGAAAACCCCGACACTTTGGAAGCGGTCGAACCAGACGATCCTGTTGAACTCATCGCGCCGGAAACTCCGATTGAGCAGACCGACGCGCAAGACGTCACCGAAGTGACAAAGCCTGAAGCGGTTCATGCGCAGGAAATCGATGCGGAAGCGCCAACCGAGGCGCTTGTGGCGCCAGACCTGCCAACCGAGGCCACACCCCCTGCAACAGCGCTCGCGCTGGCTCCGCCGGTGACAAACCCGAGCCGCGCTGATCTTGCTGCTCCGCTGCCTGTCACACCTTTGGAACCCACCCCTCAACCGACCATCACTGCCGAGGCGCCCCCGCCGGAAACCCTCGAGGCGCTCCCGGAAGATGGCGTGCAGGTGTCGCGCCGCCCAACTCTCCGGCCGAAACGCATTGAACAGGAGGCCGAGCAGCAGCAACCGACCCGGCGCGTGCAACAGGGCAACGCGCAGGAAAACGCAGTGGCGGGCAGCGAAACCGGCAGCAACCAGGCCGCAGCATCGCCGCAATCAACCAAGACCGGCCAAGCCGCCGCTGCCGGAAATGCTGCTGCCAGCAACTACCCCGGACGTGTCATGCGCTGCATCTCTCGTGTGGGGCGCCCGCGGGTGAGCACGCGGGGGAAAGCGCTCGTGGCGTTTTCAGTGGCGGCCAACGGTCGGGTCGATGACGTCCGCCTGGCGAGAAGCTCCGGCGACGCGCGCCTCGACCGGGCTGCCCTCCAGATCATCTCCCGCGCGGGCCCCTGCCCCGCGCCGCCAAAGGGCGCACGCAGGTCTTACCAGATTTCAATCAAGGGGCGCGGATAAAGATCAGGACTGGAATTGCTTTGGTCTTCAGTTGGTATCCCCAGCCATTTGTGACTTGGCCCGTGCGCCTCTGTTTCCTCGCTCTGCATTGGCATGGCCGCGGTTCGGGCGGCTGAGAATATAAGTGCTGGCCGCAGCCATTGAGAGCACCTGGATCAGCAGTATCCAGGTTGAGACACCCATCAATACAGACAGCATCAGCGCAGCAGCCATCATAACATGCGCGATGATCTTGTAGCGTGGGGCGATCGCCCGATGCTGGTGCCACTCTGCGATAATCGGGCCAAAGACGCTATGGTGCCGGAGCGCGCGCGACAGTCCTGGGGATCCTTTCGCAAAACAGAAAGCCCCCAAAATGATAAACGGTGTCGTTGGCAGGATCGGCAGCGCCGCGCCAACCGCGCCGAGGCCAACGGCGAGGCAGCCTGCCGCGCTCCAAAAGACGCGGTAGGATCGGGACCGGGGGCAATTGATCTGTGTCATGGTCTGCCGCGATGGGATGCTGCACTAGGCAAGTGCAAGACCAATTAGAACGGCACGCATCAGTGAACCTTGATCTTGATCAAAATACTCAGATATCCAGATGAACCTGACGCGATTTGCCATGTTGGGCCTACGAGCCTGCCTCCGCTGGGCCTCTGAGACCCAGCGCGCCTTCTCAACTGCAAGTTTGGCAGATGGAGTCTCAGGACCGGACATTCACCTTGGCAAGACGGTCGCGGCCCGCAGCAACACGGGCATCGCCGTAAAGTCCCGCAGACTGGTCATGCGCGGCATCACTCTCCGATGCGGTCGCACCAAGGCTGTATTCCCTGTTATAGCGGCGCTCGCAAAGCACGTTCACATGCTATGCAAAATGGCAGAATGGCTCGCCGTCGACGGATTTGTCCGCGTTCATGGCCCGGGCGTTCCGAAACGCGCAGCGGCGGGGTGAACCGTGGCATGGGCTGAATTCATCCTGGCCTTTTTGGTCTTTTTCGTCAGCCATTCGGTTCCGGTCCGACCCGGAGTGAAAGAGGCGCTGGTGCGCCGGATCGGGAGGTTCGGTTTCAGCTGTTGTTATTCGGCTCTCTCGCTTGCGGTCCTCATCTGGCTCGTTGGCGCGGCGGGGCGCGCGCCCTTTGTGCCTGTCTGGAACTGGGCACCCTGGCAGACCCATCTTGCGCTTGGCCTGATGTTCCTAGCCTGCCTCATCATTGCGCTCAGCCTGGGCCGCCCGAACCCGTTTTCCTTCGGCAGCGCACAGAACCATCGTTTTGACGCGGCAAAGCCCGGCATCATCCGGCTAGGCAGACATCCCTTGTTGCTGGCTCTTGGCCTTTGGGCAATAGCGCACCTCTTTGTGAACGGCGACCTCGCGCATGTTCTTCTGTTTGGCGTCTTCGCCATTTTTGCTCTCTCAGGGGGGCGGTTGGTCGACCGCCGCAAAAGGCGTGAACTTGGCCCCCGTTGGGATGCACTTGTCGAAGAGGTACAGGGGCAACCGCTGAAACCGGCACTGAGGTCTTTTCGAAAACCGGATGTGGTGCGGATCTGCTGTGCCGTTCTGATATACCTCGCCTTGATAGGGCTGCATCCCCTTGTGATTGGCGTCAGCCCTCTGATGTAGACCGGGATCGGAGGTCAAATCCACCTTCGAGG
Source organism: Pseudomonadota bacterium (assembly GCA_039196345.1). Taxonomy (GTDB): domain Bacteria; phylum Pseudomonadota; class Alphaproteobacteria; order Rhodobacterales; family Rhodobacteraceae; genus Roseobacter. Next base: position 69,438 of record JBCCUU010000006.1, read on the forward strand.
ATTTTGCCGCGAGACACTCTTAGGAAACGGCCCCGCGCGATGACCGATTACTGACTATTCTGATAGACTTGCGCAAAAATGACATTACCTTAGCACCGTGAGAGCAAGGTGACGGCCCAGCCATATCTTTTCATCAACACGAAAGGGTTGTGGCCATGTCCATCAATCGTCGTACAGTTCTGGCCGGTTCGGCCGCCTTCATCACCTTGCCCACATTTGGCGCGCGGGCCGCAAGCGGGGCAACACATGTGGTCGAGATGCTCAACAAACATCCGACCGACAAGAAGCTGCGCATGGTATTTTCGCCCCGTTTACTGAAAGTTCAGGCGGGTGATACCGTCATGTTCAAAAGCGTCGACAAAGGTCACAACGCGCAATCCATTGACGGAATGATCCCCGATGGCGCGGAGGCCTGGAACAGCAAGATCAGCAAGGATGTCGAAGTGACGTTCGATATGCCCGGCGTTTATGGTTATCGCTGCACCCCACATGCCGCAATGGGCATGGTTGGGCTGATCTTTGTCGAGGGTGACGGGATGCTGGACAATCTTGACGCAGCCAAGGCCGTCAAACAGCGGGGCCGGTCCAAAGCCGTCTTCGAGGAGCTTTGGGCGGAGGCGGAAGACGCCGGCTACCTGACACCGGCAGAGGCCTGAGCAAACCTGCGCTGAGCCGATGGCCGGGTCAGCGCACCACCTTCAGAATTGGTTTGGCAGCCCTCGGGCGCATCTCACCCGACACCCCGCACGCGAACCTTTGGGCAAATTGCAACCCCGTGCGGATCACATCCGGGTCCATCCGCCCGTCGGTGATCTGGTACACACGATCCCGCGCCCGGGCGGTCTGATCCCGGCGCATGTGGTGCAGCATGTCGATCAACAGACGTTCGTCATCGGTCACGGCCTCCTTGCTGTCGAGGCAAAGCGGATCGTGGAATTCCAAGCCCTCTGGCCGGCACTGCAGGATCGCGCGGACCAGTTTTTGCAGATGAAAGGCCACGCTCAGGCCAATGGGCTCGCCCCACCTCTCGACGGCGACGACAAAGGCCCGATGCCCGCTTGCAAGTCGCGGGTCCGCATAGTCGTTCAAGTGATGGCGCAACACGGGCAGCAACGCCCGTTCAAAGGCGTCACAGGGCAATTGGTTCACGCGCAGCAGATTGGGATGCGGGGTCATGCGGTTTTCCGGTTGCATCTGGTGGTGATCGGACGCAAGCGCGTGACGCTTTCGGGCAGCGCGTCGTCGGACAGTTCTGCGCTGAGCGTCGGGCCCGCCGCGACGGAGGGAAAGCGGGTCTGCGCCTCGATCGCGCGGCGCAGTTCCGGTTTCAGACCACAGCCCGCGCGGCAGGCGATGGCATCAAGCGCAAGAAGGGACAGCAGCGTGTTCATTGATAGGCCGCCTGTGCCAGATCGCCTGGACAGGCCAGCTCGCGGGCAAAGGTGAATGCTGTGCTCAGGTCCTGAAGACGCTCCATCACGACCTCCGTCGGGTTCCCCTCACACAGCAACAGGAGCTGTAGCGCCGCCTGTTCGGGCCGCCCCTGCCGGACAAAACGGATCGCGGTGATCAGCCTGCGCTCATGCTCGGTCAGCACCTGCGAACAGACCGGGCAATCGGGTGTGCTGAAGGAAAACACCGAAAGCCGGCTTGCGCGCATGGCTTGCAGCACATGCATCAGGCGATGGGCGATCATGGGGCCATTCACCTCGCCCCAGATGCTCTCCGCAGTGAAGAAACCGTGAGTCCAGGCGTCCGTGGTCTGGGGCGCGAAGCTCTGGCAGAACTTTCGGATCACAAGCAGGCAGCCCATTTCGTCAGGATCAAAATCCGCGTGGATCACCAGGCTTTCCTGTTCGGTCAGCTGACGCAGGCAATGTTTCGGTTTGTGGTGTTGGGAATGTGTCATGCAGGTTCCGCCCCGTTGCAACAGGAATTGGGATTTCAAAACTGCCGGGCGGATTTGCATGCAAATTGACTGGGTGCACCTTACTTGACAAAAAAAGTCAGATAAAGCAACCCTTCATTGCTCAGTTGTTCCGAGCCCATGGGATGGCAGCAAGAACGGTGCGCACCATTCTGCCAATCCCTGCCGCACGATCCGGCATGCGGCAGACAAAACGGCGTCGCCGTAAGTGACCGTCTTTGCTTCTCCCCCGGGAACGGTATAATGTCTCCATTAACTAGAGATTCAGGAGGTAATCTCATGTTCTCGATCGGAGAGCTCTCAAAGCGCACCAAGGTCAAGATTCCCACCATCCGTTACTATGAAGAAATGGGGCTGCTCAGCGCACCTGAACGCACCGAGGGTAATCAACGTCGCTACGACGTGGCAGGGCTGGAGCGTCTGAGCTTCATCAGGCACGCGCGTGACCTGGGCTTTTCCATCGAAGCAATTTCAGAGCTCATCGAACTGCAGGGCCATCCGGATCGTTCCTGCCAGGTTGCCAACGATATCGCGGTCTCGCAGCTCTCCGAAGTGCGCGCGAAGATCAGACGTCTCAGGGCACTCGAAAAGGAATTGGTCCGGATCCTGAAAGGGTGTGACGGCGAAGGCGTTTCCGAAGACTGCTATGTTCTCGCGTCATTGGCGGATCACGGGTTGTGCCAGGGCGAACATTGACCAGCGGTCGCAAGCTCTCGCGGCAGTTGCGCGAGGTGTGGCAAAGGGCGCCCGGCAGAGGTTTCGGTTCTATCCCGGCGACGGTCAGCAGCGACGCGGTTTGACACCCATTTGCACATGGGACGAAAACGGCAAGGTCGATGAAGTTCACAGCCTGTGAGGCAGGTGCCATCGAAGGGCTTGTTGCGTCCAGCCCGCTGACCAATTGGCTCTACAGCGTGTTCAGCCTGCAAGGGGCATCGAACCTGATCGGCATCGCCGAGATCGCGACGGCCGCTCTGCTCCTTCTGGGTGCGAAGTTCCCCAAGGCGGCCCTGCTCGGCGCGATTGGCGCATTGGCGACGTTCCATGTGAGGGCAAGCTTCCTGTTGACCGCGCCGATAACCGAACCCGGCCTCGGCGGCTTCCCGGCCCTCTCGGTTGTGCCTGGCCAGTTCCTGCCCAAGGACATTGTGCTGCTGGCGGCTGCCATTTTCCTCGCCGGTGTTGCGGTAAAGCGCATCGCACGCACCAGATGACCAAGCGGCACCCTGGCTGTGAATGAACCGGAGTGCCCGACCTTCACGGGGCACCGTCCGCTCTACCCAAACAGGTTCTTTTTGCCTTGCCTTTCGTTCAGGTGGCTGACGCGGCTCTCGATCTCGGCGCGCACAGGCCCCGGACGGGGATCATCCCGCAGCGTTGTGAACCAGTGGTCGGGCGGGTTGCGCCCGCGCCGGGTGTTTTCCCATCTCAAGGCCCGCAAGACCTCCTCCGCCGCGGCGGGCAGACGGTCCGGTATCTCATGGCCGTTCAACGTGGCCCAGACGCCGGTCCAGAGGCGGCCCACCGACCACGGGTTGTAGCCGCCACCGCCCAGCACGAGCAAACGTGGTGCCATACCCATCAGCGCCCGCGTGACCGCCCAATGCGCGTTGTTGCTGAGCGCAAGATGCGCCAGCGGGTCCTCCACCACCCCATCCGCGCCGCAAAGCAGAACCACCGCGTCGGGGCGGAAAGCCTCGACCTGCGGCAGGATCAGATGATCCCGGATGTAAGCCATTTCGCTGTCATTGAGGCCGCGCGGCACAGGCAGGTTGATCGCAGAGCCGCCCGCGTCATCTTCGATCAGGCCGGTCCGCGGCCAGAGCCGTTCCTCATGCACCGAGATCATCAGGCAGTCCGGATCGCCACGAAAGCCGAGGGCCACGCCATCGCAATGATGCGCATCAATATCGACATAGGCGATCCGCCGGGCATTGTTGCGGCGAAGGCTGAGCATCGCAAGCACCGGATCGTTGAGATAACAGAACCCGTTGGCGCGGTCGGGCATCCCATGATGCGTCCCGCCCGGCGGGTTGTAGAGGATGCCGCCGTCGCGCAACAGTTCGCCCGCCAGCAGGGAGCCGCCCGCCGCCGTAGCCGGTCTGCGGAAAATCTCCGGAAAGACCGGGTTGGTCACCGACCCGATATCGTGGCGCGCCGTGTCCTCAGCGGTTGCGATCTGGGTCTGCTCCACCCGCTCCAGCGCCGCGATATAGTCAGGGGTGTGCCAGGCATGCAGCGCCTTGGCTTTGGCGCGCGGCGCAGCGATGAACTGCGCGGGCGGCAGCCACCCCAGCGCGCGCGACAGATCCATCACGGTGGAAACACGCGGCACGCGCAGCGGATGCCAGCGCCCATAGCTGGAATGACGAAAGATCTCTGCTCCGATGAGGCGCGGCATGTCCATAGGCCCGATGTAACGCAGGTGGCCCGCTTCACAACCCCTCTGGACCCTGCGCGGCCCCCCGCCTAACGTGACCGCGATGCAGCGCTACGTTCTCAAACGCTTCGGCTCCCTGGTCCTCAGCCTCTTTGTGGCGTCGCTGGTGATTTTCACGGTGATCGAAATCGCACCCGGTGACCCCGCCTCCTTCATGCTGGGGATCAACGCGCAGCCCGAAACGCTCGCCGCGCTGCGGGCTGAGCTGGGGTTGGATCAGTCGAAGCTGCAGCGGTACTTTACCTGGGTAGGCGGCATGCTGACCGGAGATTTCGGCACCTCCTATACCTACCGCACCCCGGTTTCGGAGATGGTGGCAGACCGTATCGGCGTGTCGATCCCCCTTGCGCTCTACGCGCTCACCCTGTCGATCCTCATTGCCATTCCGGCGGGTGTCCTTGCTGCCGCCCGTCGCGGCACAGCGCCGGATCTGGCCGTGCTGGGGGCCACGCAGATGGGGGTCGCGATCCCGAATTTCTGGTTTGCCATGATGCTGGTGCTGGTCTTTGCGATCCAGTGGCGGCTCTTTCCGGCGGGCGGGTTCCCCGGTTGGGATGCGGGCCTTGCGGCAGGTCTGAAGGCGCTGACCCTGCCCGCCATTGCGCTCGCCCTGCCGCAGGCAGCGATCCTGACCCGCGTGATGCGGTCGTCCCTGCTCGATGTGCTGGGCGAGGATTACATGCGGACCGCCCGCGCCAAGGGTCTGACCGCACGGCAGACCCTCTGGCGGCACGGGCTGCGCAACGCGATGATCCCGGTGCTGACCATCGTTGGGCTGCAATTCTCCTTCCTCTTCGCGGGCACGATCATCATCGAGCAGGTCTTCTACCTGCCAGGGTTGGGGCGGCTGATCTTCCAGTCGATCTCTGCGCGGGACCTGATCGTGGTGGAAAGCGTCGTGATGCTGGTGGTCTTTGGTGTGATCCTCATCAACTTCGTGGTCGATCTGGCCTATGCCGCCGTCGACCCGCGCCTGCGGGACCGCACATGAGCCGCCCGCTGATCCTTGGTGCGGTGCTTTCGGCCGCTTTTGTCGTCATGGCGCTGCTGTCGCTGGTCTGGACCCCCTACGATCACACGATCCTGAACATCCCCGGCAAACTGCAAACCCCCGGGGGCACGCATCTTCTGGGCACCGACCATCTGGGGCGCGATATTCTGAGCATGGTGATGGTTGGCACCCGCACCTCCATCGCGGTGGCGCTGGTGGCGCTTGCGGTGGGCCTGGCCTTTGGCGTGCCGCTGGGATTGGCGGCAGCCGCACGCAAGGGCAGTTGGCTCGATGAGGTCATCATGCGCGGCAATGACATCATCTTTGCCTTTCCGCTGCTGGTCATGGCGATCCTGATTACCGCTGTATTTGGTCCTTCCGCCGTCAATGCAATCATCGCCTTCGGGCTTTTCAACATCCCTGTCTTTGCCCGCGTGACCCGGGGGGCCGCCCTGCCGCTCTGGGAGCGTGAGTTCATCATGGCGGCCCGGGTCGCGGGCAAGGGCGCGCCGCGTATCTCGGTCGAACATATCCTGCCCAACGTGATGAACCTGCTGATCGTACAGGGCACCATACAGTTCGCGCTTGGCATACAGGTCGAGGCGGCGCTCAGCTTCGTGGGGCTTGGCGTGCAGCCGCCCACCCCTTCGCTTGGAAGGATGCTCGCGGATGCGCAGACGCTGGTGACCCTCGCCCCGCATCTGGCCATCGTGCCGGGGGTCGCAATCATCCTGATCGTGCTGGGGCTGAACCTGCTGGGGGACGGCTTGCGCGACACGCTTGACCCGCGGCTGCGGAAACGCACCGCATGAGCCTGCTGGACATCCAGAACCTCACGATCCGCATCAATGGCAAACCCGTTGTGGAGGGGGTATCGCTGTCGGTCGCTCCCGGTGAAATCCTCGCCATCACGGGGGAAAGCGGGTCGGGCAAATCCATGACCTCTTTTGCCACGATGCACCTCCTGCCCCATGGCGCGGCGCTCTCGGGCACGATCCGGCTTGACGGCGAAGATCTCACCGCCCTGTCCGAGCCCGCGCTTTGCGCGCGCCGGGGGCGGGATATGGGCATGGTGTTCCAGGAACCCATGACCGCCCTGAACCCGGTGCACAGCATCGGGCGGCAGGTCGCGGAAACCATCCGCATTCACACCGGTGCCTCCCCTGCCGAGGCGCGGCGTCAGGCGTTGGCGACACTCGAGCGGGTGGGCCTGCCCCCTGAGAAGTTTCCGCCGGAGCGTTATCCGCATGAGCTTTCCGGCGGGCAACGGCAAAGGGTGGTGATCGCATTGGCCATCGCCCTGCGCCCGAAGCTGCTGATCGCGGACGAGCCGACCACGGCGCTCGACGTCACCACGCAGGCGCAGATTCTCAAGCTGCTGGTGCGGCTGACCCGCGAGGATGGCATGGGGATGATCCTCATCACCCATGACCTTGCGGTGGTCGCCCAACACGCCGACCGCATCGCGGTCATGCAGCACGGTAAGGTGGTCGAGACGGCCCGCACCCAAGACCTGTTGCACCAGATGCAGCACCCCTACACGAAGATGCTGTTCAAGGCCTCTACTCATCAGGTCGCCCTGCCGGAGATACCCCCGGCTGAACCGCTGCTGGTGGCCGAGAACCTCACCCGCAGCTACCCGGTTGCCCGCCGCCACCTGTTTCAGGAACGGGCGCGATTCATCGCTGTGAAGGACGTGAGCTTTTCGATCCTGAAGGGAGAGCGCGTGGGTCTGGTCGGTGAAAGCGGCTGCGGAAAATCGACCCTGACCCGCGCCCTTCTGGGTCTGGAGCCTCTGCAGGCGGGGCGCATCACGCTTGCTGGCGCGGAAGTGCGCGCGGACGGCAAGGCCATGCTGGAGGCACGCCGCCGCATGCAGGTCGTGTTCCAGGATCCCTTCGGCAGCTTCAATCCGCGTCACAGGGTGTCACGTCTGATTACCGAACCGCTCCATTTGCTGGCGCGCCAGCCAACCGGCGCAGAACGCACCCGTGCAGTGGCCGAGGCGCTGGAGGCCGTCGGGCTGCGCGCGGAGGATGCGGATCGCTTCATCCACGAGTTTTCAGGCGGGCAACGCCAGCGGATCGCCATCGCGCGCGCGCTGATCCTCAAGCCGGACCTTATCATCTTTGACGAGGCGGTTTCGGCGCTTGATGTCTCGGTGCGGGCGCAAATCCTCGACCTGCTCGCCGCGCTCTGCCGCAGCCACGGGCTGACCTATCTCTTCATCTCGCATGATCTCACGGTTGTGCGCTCGGTCACGGATCGGGTACTGATTATGCAGGCGGGGGAGATTGTGGAACAGGGAGAGACCGAAAGCGTCTTTTCCAACCCGCAACACCCCTATACCAGAACACTGCTGGCGGCAGCACCTCGGATGCCGGTGCTGAACCATCAGGTTTGACAAGGGGGTGCCATGCGACTGAACGGAAAAACCGCGATCATCACCGGGGGGGCGCAGGGGTTTGGCGCGGGGATCGCGCGCAAGTTCGTCACCGAAGGCGCCCATGTCATGGTTGCGGATGTGAACGGGGACAAAGCCACCTTCATGGCGACATCGCTAGGGGATCGCGCCATCCCGTTTCAGGCCGATGTCAGCCGGGGCACGGAGGTCGAGGCCATGATAGGGGCGGCGCAGGACACCTTTGGCCGGATCGACATCATGGTCAACAACGCAGGCGTCACCCACCTGCCCAGCCCCCTTGAAGAAGTCAGCGAAGCGGACTTCGACCGCGTGGTGGCCGTCAACATGAAGGCGATCTACCTGACCTCCCGCGCGCTTGTGCCGCTGATGAAGGCGCGCGGCAAAGGGTGCATCCTCAATATCGCCTCCACGGCGGGTGTCTCGCCGCGGCCCCGGCTCAACTGGTACAACGCCTCCAAGGGCTGGCTTATCACCGCCACCAAGGCCATGGCGGTGGAACTCGCCCCGGAGGGTATCCGGGTCAATGCGCTCAACCCCGTGGCGGGGGAGACGCCGCTGCTGAAGTCGTTCATGGGGGAGGACACGCCTGAAATGCGTGCCAAGTTCCTCTCCACCATCCCGCTGGGCCGGTTCTCTACGCCCGAGGACATGGGCAACGCCGCCTGTTATCTCTGCTCGGATGAGGCCTCGATGATCACCGGCGTCGCCATGGAAGTCGACGGGGGCCGCTGCATATGACCCCCGTCAACCTCGCCGAGAAGCTGGCGCAGTTCACCTCGCACTGGGACCCGCATGTCATCGCGGATTACAACGATAACGAGGTCATGGTCGTCAAGTTTCAGGGGGAGTTTCCCTACCATCTGCATGAAACCACGGATGATTTCTTTCTGGTGCTGAAAGGTGAGATGGTCATGGACCTAGAAGACGCGTCACATGTGGTCAGGGCAGGTGAGTTGTTCGTCGTGCCCAAGGGCGTGACCCACAGGCCCCGCGCCGATCAGGAATGTCAGGTGCTGTTGATCGAGCCAAAGGGCGAGCCCAACACCGGCGATCCCGCGACGGCGGCAAGGAAACCCCGCCTGTGATGCGGCCCGGCCCGCGCAACCTGATCACTGATGTCCCGGGCCTGCGCGTCGGAAACGCCCGGGATGAGGCACTGAAAACCGGCACGACCGTTGTGACAGCGGACAGCCCCTTCATCGCATCCTGTCACGTCATGGGCGGCGCGCCCGGCACGCGCGAGACGGATCTGTTGGCCCCCGACAAGACCGTTGACGCCATTAACGCGCTGGTGCTCTCGGGCGGCTCCGCCTTTGGGCTGGACGCCTGCTCGGGCGTGGCCGAGAGGTTGCGCGCAGAGGGGCGCGGGTATGCGGCCAGCAAGGCGCGGGTGCCCATTGTGCCGGGCGCCATCCTCTTTGATCTCTTCGATGGGCAGGAGAAAGGCTGGACGCAGAACCCCTACGCGGCCATGGGCGCTGCGGCCTTCGATGGGGCGTCGGAGGATTTTGCGCTGGGGACAGAAGGTGCCGGCACCGGGGCGCTCTCGGCCATGCTCAAGGGGGGGTTGGGGTCCGCGTCACTGCAAATCGACGGGGGTGCGATGGTCGGCGCGCTTGTCGCCGCCAACCCGGTGGGCAGCGTGACAACGCCCGGCGACCGGCATTTCTATGCTGCACCGTTTGAGATCGACGGCGAATTCGGCGGGCTGGGTCCCGATCCAAATGGCGCTCACGGATTGACCCTGGAAAGCCGCAAGGCCAAGGTCGCGCGCGTTGCTCAGAACACCGTCATCGCCATTGTGGCGACAGATGCCAGGCTGACCAAGGCCCAATGCCACCGCATGGCGACCGCCGCCCATGACGGGATTGCGCGCGCCTGTGTGCCCGCTCACACCCCGCTGGACGGTGATATCGTGTTTGGTCTTTCCTACGGTGCCAAAGAGGCGGACCCGCTGATGGTCGGCCACGCCGCCGCCCTCTGCCTGTCACGCGCCATTGCCCGCGCGGTCTTTTGCGCGCGGGAAACCCCCGGCGACAAGCTGCCCTGCTGGAAGACGCTCAACGGCTAACGGCGGGCCGCATGCAGGTCGACAACCTTGGGGTCCCGGCCCAGAACCCGGCAGACCTCTGCCACGATGCCGGAGGTATCAAGCCCCGCTTCGCGGTACATCTCCGCCGGGGAGGCCTGGTCGATAAACCGATCCGGCAGGCACATGGTCCGCACCTTGCATCCCAGATCAAGCAGCCCTTCGCGGGCCATCGCCTGCAAGACCATCGCACCAAACCCGCCCATGGCCCCCTGTTCAACGGTAATCAACGCCTTGTGGTTCTGCACCAGCCGCGCGATCAGCTCCATATCCAGCGGTTTGGCAAACCGGGCATCTGCAAGCGTGACGTCAATACCCTGCGCGGCAAGGCTCGTCGCCGCCGCTTCACAGTCACCCAGCAAGGTTCCCAACGACAAAAGCGCCACCTCGCCCGAGCCTTCGCGGATCATGCGCCCCTTGCCGATCTCCAGCACCTCGCCCCGGTCGGGCAGCGCAACGCCCGTCCCGTTGCCGCGCGGGTAGCGGAAGGCAATCGGGCCGCTGTCATGGGCCACGGCGGTGCTGACCATATGCACCAGTTCCGCCTCATCGGCGGCGGCCATCACGACCATGCCGGGCAAGGCGCCAAGGTAGCCGATGTCAAACGCCCCTGCGTGGGTCGCGCCATCGGCACCCACAAGCCCCGCACGGTCGATGGCAAAGCGTACCGGCAGCCCTTGCAAGGCCACGTCATGCACCACCTGGTCATAGCCGCGTTGCAGGAAGGTCGAATAGATTGCGCAGAAGGGTTTGAGGCCCGACGCCGCCATGCCCGCTGCAAAGGTGACACCGTGCTGTTCGGCAATGCCCACGTCAAAGACCCGGTTCGGGAACCGCTTGGCCATGCGGTCCACACCGGTGCCCGAGGGCATCGCCGCCGTGACCGCAACAATACTGGAATCCTCTGCCGCCGCCGCGGTCAGGGCGTCCCCGAAAACGCCGGTGTAGCTGGGCGCGTTTGCCTTGGCCTTGGCCTGAACGCCCGTGCCCACATCGAATTTCGACACGCCGTGGTATTTGTCAGCGGAGCCTTCCGCTGGCCCGTACCCCTTGCCCTTGACCGTACAGCAATGGATCAGAACCGGCCCGGTGGCGCGGGCCTTGGCGCCGCGCAAGACGCTCAGAAGCTGGTCCATGTCGTGCCCGTCAATGGGGCCGATATAATCAAACCCAAGCTCTTCGAAGAAGGTGCCGCGGCTCTCCAGCCCGGTCACGAGTTCGCGGGCACGCCGCGCCCCTTCGCGCACCGGTTTCGGGGCCATCTGCTCCATCCCTTCGGCCATGGCGACCAGCCCGCCAAAGGGGCCAGCTTTGGAGAGGTCAGAGAGGCTCGACAGATAGGCGGACATCGCGCCCACGGGCGGGGCGATGCTCATCTCGTTGTCGTTAAGGATCACGAACAACCGCCGGCCTTCGTGACCCGCGTTGTTCAGCGCCTCATAGGCCATGCCCGCGCTGATCGAGCCATCGCCGATGACAGCGACCGCATCCCCGGTGGCCTGCCCCATGTCGCGCCCGACGGTGAACCCCAAAGCGGCAGAGATCGAGGTGCTGGAATGCGCGGCACCAAACGGGTCGTAGTCGGATTCCGACCGTTTGGTGAACCCGCTGATCCCCCCGCCCTGCCGCAATCCGGACATCTGCGCGCGGCGGCCTGTGAGGATCTTGTGCGGATAGCATTGGTGCCCCACATCCCAGATCAGCTTGTCGCGGGGCGTATCAAAAACCGCGTGGATCGCCACGCTCATCTCCACCACGCCCAGGCTTGAGCCCAGGTGTCCGCCGGTTTGGCTCACCGCCGAGATGACCTCGGCGCGCAGCTCACCCGCGAGGGTGGAAAGCTCCCGGTCGCTCATCCCGCGCAAATCGGCGGGGCCTGCAACGCGGTCCAGTGTCGGTGTGTTCGGTGTCGTCATGGCGCACATCTCCTTGCCAGTTCAACGGCGGGGGGCCCTTGCCAAAGCCCCGTGTCCCGCCGCCGGGAAGAAAAGGGGTCGCACCAGGTCATGCCCGCTGCGACCCCAGGTTCCTGTAGCCAACAGGAAGGGAACCGGGGTGTTGAGACCCCGCGCCCGGACCAAGGAAGCCGATGGTCCGTGCTGGGCTAAGAGACGGGCGACCGCAGGGCCGCCCTGCCCCCTATTCGTAGACTGGCGCTTCCGTGGTCGCGAGTTCCGGCCAGTCCGCAATGGCATTCATGCCTTGCATGGGTTGCTGATAGCCTTTGTGGCAGGTCTTGCAGGCGGCCTTTGGCGCATCCGCATAGACCGGGCCGAGGCGCTCAGCCGGGTAGTCGGCTTCCAGAGGGATCAGGTATTCCTGATTCATCTCGATCACCATCTGACGCCCCAGTAGTGCTGTGGCCCATTGCGGCGTCACCTGCTCAGGGTCATAGAAGGCGCGACTGTTGTGACAGAACACGCAGTTCACCCCGAGGCTGTTGGAGAAGTAGTTCATCAGCGAGTAGGTCATCTCGGTCTTCTGGATCGAGGCGACCTCCACATCGTTGGGCACACCCGCCACCCGGCTTTCAAGGTCATGCACGTTCACCGCCTCATAGTCGGTGAGATAGACCTCCAGCGCGTTGGATGGCAGCGAGGTCGACTGGCTGAGCGATGTGGCCCGGTTCTGGACAGAGGCCCAGCCTTCGGTCGCCTTTGTCACCGGCGTGATATTGAACCAGATCTCTGAAGGAACATTCTGGCCCCGGTGACAGGTGTAGCAATTGACGCCCACCTCACCGTTTGCATTCACGTGGCCGTCCCAGTTCTCGTTGATGTTCTGGGTCATCTGGATCATGCGGCGCGCGACAACCTTGGTGTAGAGATTATCCTCGCCGTATTCTTCCAGATCGACGTCCCCGTGACAGTAAGCGCAGCCCTCATCAGGAGCCACCCACTGCGTCATGGCCGTCATCACGCGGTTGAAGTTGTCTTCGGTCAGATCGCCCAGAACCTGAACGTTCTGGTAGATGTCCTTGGCGAGGTCTTCACCGCCTTCGGGAACGTAAGGCTCCTCCGTGTAGTAGGCTTCAATCGTAGGATCCGGCGCGAACCGGGCCACGTTGAACTCCGGCACATGCATGCCTGTGCCGCGCGGGCCGGTCTGCATGCTTGCCGTTTGCAGCGGGTTTCCTATCCCCACGATGACAACGGCGGCGAAGACGGCGCTACCCAGCGCGCCGACGAGGATCGCCGGGCCGAAGATATTGGTCGGGTTGTCGGCGTTCCATTTATCAAACCACTTGGGCAGCATGATCAGTTCTCCTTCCCGATAAAGGCTTCGTAGGAGCCGTAATCCGCATAGCCATACGAGCCGTCATACATCGGCGCGAAATGGTGTTCCTGCGCCCAGATGAACCAGTTGTCCACAACCGTGCCGGTGAGCAGGATGCCGATGCCGCCGGTAATCGGGGTCAGCACCGCAAACCACCAGGCCCAGCGGTGAATACCCTCCATGGTGGCGTTGAAGCCCATGGTCCAGCGCCAGAACAAGGCCGCACGCTCGGTGGCGGTGCCCCGGTCGTAGATTTGCTCCAGCTCGCGGTCGCCGCCGTAGCGTGTGACCGCCAGAATGGTGCCGCCATGCATGCAGAAGAGCAACACAGAGCCATAGAGGAATACGATGCTCAGACAGTGGAAGGGGTTGTAGTAAAGATTGCCGTAGCGAATGGAGAAGGCCGTCGTCCAGTCAAGGTGCGGGAAGATGCCGTAGGGCACCGCCTCCGACCAGGACCCCATCAGGATCGGACGGAAGAGACCCAGCACGAGGAACAGCCAGACCGCGGCGGCAAAGCCCCAGAAGATGTGTTTGCCCATCTTGTGCTGCTCCGCCAGCAGGTAGGCCCTGAGGAGCCAGGTCATCACCGACACGAGCAGAAAGAAGCTCGCGATGATGTACCAGCCGCCATCCTGCAAGGGTGGGATGGACAGCCCGTATTCCGGTGAGGGCGGCTCAAGCGCCAGCCAGAAGAGTTGCCGGATGAACTGCGGGATCGACCAGCCGACCTGCGCCAGCATGTTGAACCCCACAATCACGAACCAGGCGATTCCGGTGCCGAAGGCAACCGTTGTCGTCCAGCCCCAGTAGTAGGGCCCGATCTGACCGTTCCCGAAAAGACCGGCGAGCGTGTTGAAGAAGGGCTTGCCGACCCGCTCCTCCATCATGTTGTTGCCGGTGTCATCCATGCCCATCTCGGGCGTGCCCTGGACCTGCACCTGCGTGAAGATGTTCTGATAGTCAGGAAATGACATGATTACATTCCTCCCACGGCGATAGGTTCACCCCAGATCGGCAGATCGAGCCACCAGTTCCACCACTCGGGCCAACCGGCGGTCCAGACCGGACCGGAGATAATGATACAGACGGCGGACCACAGACCGGCATTGATCGCCAGCAGATAGCCCAGCCGGTGAATGCCGAGCGTCCCGATGGAGTAGCCGATGTAGTCCCGGAAGAAGGTGTCTTCGTGATCCGGCGTCTTGCACTCCTCGCCCTCTTCAGGGTTACAGGCCGACAGGATCAGACCGCCATGCAGGGCCAGCGCCAGCGTGGTGGTGAAGAACAGCGTCACCGCCAGCATGTGGGCCGGGTTGTAGTGGAAGTGCAGATAGGCGTAGCCCGTGTTGCTCACCCAGTCGAGGTGGCTGAAAATGCCATATGGGAAACCATGCCCCCAGGCACCCATCAGGAGCGGGCGGAAGATCACCAGCGTCATATAGGCAATCACCGCCGCCATGAAACCGAAGGGCACGTGATAGCCCATGCCCAGCTTGCGGCAAATCTCCACCTCGCGCAGCGCCCAGCTCAGGAAAGCGCCCGTCGCACAGATCGTGATGATCTGCCACAGCCCGCCTTCCATCAGCGGGGCCAATCCCAGACCGTAGCTCAGGTCCGGCGGGGCGATGTTGATGAGCCAGGGGTTGAAGGTCCCCTGCTGGCTCGCGCCCCAAAAGATCAGAATGGTGCCCAAGAGGGCGAAAAAGGCGGTCGTGACCCCGAAGAAGCCCACATAGAATGGCCCCACCCAGAAGTCGAACAGATCGCCCCCGATCAGCGTCCCTCCGCGGACGCGATATTTTCTCTCGAAGCTGAGCAACGCCATCTTCTATTCTCCGCATCTGTGCGGCACGCCTGATCCGGAACAGTCGATCGGACCCTAGGTGCCCCAGCGGCACCCTTTGCGGGTTTCCATCGACCAGCATCCAAGGCGGAGGCCGTCATTTTTGTTCGTTTGCGAGTTCGCCGCGGGCGGGCGGCGCACACTTGAGACCGCCCGCAGCATCTTTTGTTGGATCAACTGTCAAAAGGTGCGCCGTCAGGCACGCCCTCCGGCAATCAACCGCCGGCAGCTGCCGCTGCCTCGAACCAGTTCAGCCCACTGCTCAGAACCACCAGGTGGATCATTGCAGCCAGGAGGAAGAGAAATACGCCCTGCGCCACGAATACGCGACGGGGGTCAAAAATGAGCCAGATCTTGTAGAACTTTGCCATATCAACTCTCCTCTAGAACCACGGACGCCAGATAAAGGTCGCCAAGTGAGCGACCACAGCAACTGCCGAGAACAGCCAGAGGCCGCTCATGTAGACAGAGTGCAGTTCTTGCGCCTGTTCGTCTGTGAGACCTGTGAAGGACAGGTCGGTGTTATCAGCCATAAAAATTCCTCCGGAACGTTATGCTGACGCCGCGCTCCCCGCGGCCGGGTCCTTTGGGAGTTTCCCCCCTCGGGGTCTGGTCACCCGGGTGATCCGGGTCTCCAGTCTCTGCACTCGACAGGCGCACATCGGTCGAGAATTCGGGTCCCAGAGGGCCGCCCTTGCCGGCGGTCCCCCCGGGAAATCCTTATCAGTAGGCCGAAAAGATCATCGGGGTGATGATGCGGGCCTGGGTCCAAGCGCGGGCCATCGGGCCTTTGTCCGTAAAGCTGCGGGTCTTGATCGCCTGCATGGCCCAGGTCAGCGTGGCCAGCGGCAGGGTCGCGATGAAGATGATGACGAAGTAGACCGCGAATTCGGTCTGCCCCTTGCGCCGCACATGGGTATGTGGCGCTTGCGCTTCACCCTCATCCACGAAGTCGGTTGTCATGTCAGTCATGTCTGATCCTCCCGATCATTCCCGGCGGAAACCGGGTCCAAAGCCCGCACGGTGTCGAGCACCACGCGTTCATCTCCTGCGGCCAAGGCCGCCTTCTCCGCCGCGTCCCGCAGGGATTTGGCGGCTGAAATTCGTGTCAGTATGGGGTGCGTCTCGACGATCTTGTCGAGCATCGCCTGCGCGTCCTCGTCCCAGGGGAAATCGCGGCGCAGCGGGGTCAGGGTGGCATCTGTCGCATCCATCTCCGTGCCCAGTGGCAGGATGTGGAACAGCGCATCGAAAAGCCCGTTGCAGATTTCCTGCACCAGATAGGTGGCCCCTGCATACCCCATGAAGGGCGTGCCGGTATGCCGCCGGATCGCGGCACCGGGGAAACTCGCGGGAATGAAGGCCGGTTGCGGCCCATGCCCGCCCTTGAGCTCGGCCAGATACATCTTCTCGTTGATCGACCCCATCACGATCAGAGGCCGCTTCTGCCCCATCAGGGCGCGCACTTCCTCGTTGTTGGTCTTCTTGCCCGCCACACGGGCGACCGCAAAGGCGCATGGTAGTCCGAGGTCGTCCTCGAGGAACAGCCGGATGCCGCGGGAATAGGTTTCATTGGCCACAATCGCAAAGCTCGCAGTGGCAAAGAAATCCTGCGTGACGGAGCGCCAGAGATCCCAGACCGGCTTGATGGTCGAGTGTTTCTCCCGCGCGATAAAGGGTTCGGGGTCGAGGCCAACCAGGTTCCCCAGTGCGCGCAGGAACTTGGTGGTGCTCTCGACCCCTATCGGGGCTTGTAGATACGGCTTGGCAAGAAGCTCGCTCAACCCGCGCCCGAACTCACGGTACATGCAGATGTTCACATCCGCATTTACCAGATTACGCATTTCGGCCACATGGGCGCCCAAGGGCATCACCATGTTGACCTCGCAGCCGATCCCTTCGACCAGCCGCCGGATCTCGGCCAGATCGGATGGCATGTTGAACGTGCCATACATCGGACCGAGGATATTGACGCGAGGACGCGCACCTTCCTCGCGTTTCTTCTCGGGCGGCATCCGACCCTTGGTCATACCGAATTCGGTAAAGATCCAGGTCATCGCCCGATCCGCCGCTTCCCACTGATCCTCGTCAATGGTGCGCGGCAGGAATCTCTGAATGTTGGTGCCTTGCGGTGTGACGCCGCCGCCGATCATTTCGGCGATGGACCCGGTCACGACCACGGCGGGAAGCGCTGCATCCAGCGTGTCCCAGGCGCGTTTCATGGAGTCCTCGGTGCCAGCGCCCATCTCGCCTTCGCCCAGCCCCGTCACCACGATGGGCAATTCATGGGGGGGAAGCGCATCGGTGTAGTGCAGCACGGAGGTCACCGGCAGGTTCTCGCAACCCACGGGCCCGTCGATCACCACTTGCAGGCCCTTGACGGCACAGAAGGCATAAACCGCCCCCCAGTATCCGCCCGCGCGATCATGGTCGGTGACGAGCATCAGCGCACCTCCTTCAAGCAGGATGCGAGGGCAAGCCCGCGCCGAAGGGTGGGCAGAATGCCCGCCCCATGGGGGCGGTGCGGGCATGCCCGGCCTGCTGCCTGGGCTGGTGCCGCCTTGATCCAATGGGCGCGAACGCGCCGCACTGCGTGCAACGCTGCCTCGCGCGGTGCGCGTTTATGAAGACAAACACGCACTATACCATCTGCGCGGCCTTCGCCGCCCTCGCCTGTTTTTCCAGCTTCTTCTGGTGCTGCGCGCGGAAGTCGGGCCGCAGGTTCGGCGCGCCTTCCCAGACACCGGCGGTGTCGCCTTCGCCCACGTCCTCGAAGAAGGCTTTCATCTTGCCCATGCGGTCCTTGTTGCCGATGGCCGCATTGATAACCGTGGCCAGAGAGCCTGCCCCCGCGACACCCATCAGGGGCCGCGCGGAAATCAGGTTGGTGAAGTAGAGCCCCGGAATGCCCAGCTCTTTGGCCTTTTGCACAACCGGCGTCGTGCCGATGGCCAAATCCGGCTGGATCGCCTCCATCGCCGCGCAGTCGTCTTCGAGCGACGCGCGGTATTTCACCGTGGTGCCCTTGGCTTCGAGCCAGGCCGCATCCTCGGCAGACCATGGCGAATTGGCACAGGCGGTGCCAACGTAGGGCACCTTCGCACCGCTCTCGATCAGCAGGCGTGCCACCAGCAGTTCAGAGCCTTCATAGCCCGAAAGCGTGATCGTCCCGTCAATCGGCGTCGCGGCAAGCGCGCCCTTGATCGCGGGCAGCACCGCGTTCTGAGCCGCTGCAATCTGATCCGCCGACACGCCATAGGTCTCGCCGATTGCCTTGAGCCAGCCCGCGGTGCCGTCATGACCCACGGGGGCAGAGCCCACCACGGGCCGCCCGGCCGCTTTGAACTCACGGACCGTGTCCACATAGAAGGGATGGATTGCAGCCACCACCGAACAATCGAGGGCGGCGTAAAGCTCGCGCCACTCGCGGCACGGCAGAACCGGCCCCGCCGCCAGACCCATCGGTGCCAGCATCTGACCGATCATCATCGGGTCAGCCGGGAACATCTCCCCCAGCAGCGCCACGGTGGGCCGTGTTGATTTCCCACCCACGGGTGCTGCCACCGGCCCCGCCATCGCTTCGGCGCGGGCATAGTTCAGCATGGCACCGGCCAGAACGTCCTTGGCCTCTGCATGGGTGGGAACCCCAAATCCGGGCACGTCGATCCCGACGATCCGGACACCATTGATTTCCTTCGGCAACAGACGCAGCGGCACCCCGCTCGCGGTCGGCACACAAAGGTTTGTCACCACGATCGCGTCATAACGATCCGGGTCCGCCAACTCGTGAACGCTGTCGCGGATGTCTTCATAAAGCTTGCCGGTGACAAGGGATTCAGAATTGAAGGGCACATAGCCAACGGACCGGCGCGCGCCGTAGAAATGGCTCACGAAGGTCAGGCCGTAGACACAGCAGGCCGAGCCGGAAAGCACCGTCGCCACACGCTTCATCCGCAGACCGACCCGCAGCGACCCAAAGGCCGGGCACATCGACTGCGGTTTGTCATGCGGGCCCATCGGGTAATCGGCCTTGAACTTGTCCAGCAGGTCGGACTGCCCCGCCGCCCGCGCGGCCTCCGCCATATCGGCACCGGAATGACAGCCCATGGCATCTGCCGGGGCACCCTCGGCCACACGGGTGACATCACCATGCGGGTGACCCTTTATCACCTCGACCTCGGCGGCATCGTCATATGTCACTTCGTTCTTCACTCGGGCCGTCCCTCGAAGCGGTGCATGTCCTGCGTGACCTGGATGAGCAGCTTTCGCGTATCCTCAATGGCGCGCTGTGCTGCCTCATACATGTGCAGCGACTCCGCCCCATGGCTCTTGGCGCGTTCAGCAAGTACCTTCGTGTCCGGCAAGCGCTCAGGCTTCGTCATAGACCACCTCCAGAGACGGCTTGGGCGCTGCGTTCTTGCCGCGCATGTCCTCATCGGTGGCAGGCTCCAGCACCACATCACCGCCGGTCTCGGAGGCATCGAACAATCCCAGCAGCCCATCCTGATCCAGCGGCGTGGGCCGCATCGGCGGGGCCTCGGCCACGTTCTCGCCAAGCTCGGCAAAAAGATCGCCCCATTGGGATTTCTGCGTGCCGACAATCTGGTAGTTCGCGGATTTCTTGCGCAGGTCGTCATCCTGCGGGATCGCCGCGAGGATCGGAATGTCCACCGCTTCGGCAAAGGCCGCCGCTTCACCGGTGCCGTCATCCTTGTTGATGACCAGCCCCGCGACGCCGACATTGCCGCCGAGCTTGCGGAAATACTCCACCGCCGAACAGACGTTGTTGGCCACGTAAAGCGACTGCAAGTCGTTGGAGGCCACAAGGATCACCTTCTGCGCCATGTCCCGCGCAATCGGCAGGCCAAAGCCGCCGCAGACCACGTCGCCCAGGAAATCGAGCAGGACGTAATCGAAGTCCCAGTCATGGAAGCCCAGCTTTTCGAGCAGCTCGAACCCGTGGATGATCCCACGCCCGCCGCAGCCACGACCAACCTCCGGCCCGCCAAGCTCCATCGCAAAGACGCCGCCGCGCTTGAAACAGACATCCCCGATCTTCACCTCCTCGCCCGCCAGCTTCTTGCGGGTGGAGGTCTCGATGATCGTGGGGCAGGCCTTGCCGCCGAAGAGCAACGAGGTCGTGTCAGACTTGGGGTCGCAGCCAATGAGCAGCACGCGTTTGCCCTGCTCGGCCATCATGTGGCTGAGGTTGGCGAGCGTGAAGCTCTTGCCGATGCCGCCCTTGCCGTAGATCGCGATGATCTGGGTCTTGGAGGTCGGCTCGCTTTGCGGCACTTCCAGCGTGGCCTCGGCAGCCTCATCCTTCAGACGCGTATCGTAATCCTTCAGGTTCGGTACTTCGTCTTTCACGCCACGTCCTTCCAGTTCAAAATCATTTTCAGGCAGTCGGGGTCGGTAAAGGCCTGATGGTAAGCACTGCGCGCATCGCGGTGGCTGACCTGATGGGTAATCAGGTCCTCCAGGCTCAGAAGCCCGCTTTCAACCAGCGCCCGCGTGGCGGCCAGATCGTCATGGGTCCATTCCGCGGCCACCCGGAACCGCGCCTCCTTCATGAAGGCGGGCGGGAAAGCGAAACTGATGTTGGTGGTGTAGAAACCGGCGAGGACAACCTCCCCGCCCTTGGCCAGACGTCCGACCAGATCATTCAGCACCTCGACAGAGCCTGAGGCATCATAGACAGATGTGTAGTCGCGGCGCGGGTCATCCTCGGGCGCGATCACCTCGTAACCCGCCGCGCCCTCGCGGCGACTGGCGTCAATCTCCCAGACCGTTGGTGCAGGCGCACCGGCGGCGATGGTCAGCCGTGCCAGCAAACGCCCCAGCACGCCGTGACCGACAATCAGGTCCGGCACGGATTTGTTCAGACCCGCCATCGCGTGACGCGCGGTTGCCGCCAGCGCAAGCAAGGCCCCCGAAGCGCCGTATCCCGAATCGATGCGCGTGACACGGTCCGGCGCGGAGATCACACGGGACGCCGCCCCGCCAAAGAGCCCGAAAGCCCCATCATAGCAATTGGCCCCGGGCACAAAGACACGCTCACCCACCTTGAAGCCCGAGGTTGGCGAGGCGTCGACAATCTCGCCCACGGCCTCGTAGCCCGGCACCAGCGGATAGCCCATGCCGGGAAAGGGCGGCATCTCACCGGACCAAAAGAGCTTTTCGGTGCCCGTGGAGATGCCGGAATGCTCAATGTCGATGACCAGATCATCCTCGCCCGGCGCGGTCAGCGACAGGGTATCCACGTCAAGATCCTTGGGACCTTTCAGAAGAACGGCGGTGGTCTCCACGGTTCTGGCTCCTTCGTGGCGAATCCCGGTCAACGCACAGGGCAAAAGACTCAACGGATTCTGACTTCGTTACCTGTAAGTTTAAGCTTACATAATTTTGTGTCAACTAGAATTGACACATTGCGATGGCGAACCTGGCTTTTGCGCCGTCACAACCCGCGTCACATAGTTTCGCGCCGGGTGCGGGCAGCGAATGTTGCTAAATCCGGCGGTTGCGCAAAGCGCTGCAATCTCTTCTGCTGACCGTGTCCGGCCGGTCTGCATCGCCATGGTGTAGAAGGCGAAATAGACATCGCCCGCACGATCCGGCTGCGCACCGCCGCCCATCGGCTCGGAAATCACCAGCCGCCCGCCTGCGGGCAGCGCCGCGTAAACACTGGCCAGCAGATCAGCCACGGTCTCATCCGCATGATCGTAAAGCACCCGGATGAGCGAGACCGCATCTGCGCCGTCTGGCAGGGGATCATCGCGGAAGGACCCCGGCGACAGCGTCACACGGTCCATCATGCCCGCCGCGTCAAAGCGGCTGGTGGCACCCGGCACCACCTGCGGCAGATCGAAAAGGCTCAGGCGGAGGTCCGGATAGGCCCGCCCCACGGCTTCGAGAAAGGCCCCCGTGCCGCCGCCCACGTCCAGCAGATGGCGCACGCCCTTGAACGAAACCGTACGCAGCGTATCCTCCGCCACCAGAAGCTGGCTCTGCGCCATGAGGTCGGAATAGGTCTCGGCCACGCCCGGATCAATCTCGCCCTTCGCGCCAAAGACATAGGGCCAGAATTGCGACAGCTCCGTTTCCTCGGGTCCCCGCAGCAAGGCAACGGGGTCCGCCAGGTCCGCGTAAAACGCCCGGTGGTGACGGATCATCGCCTCCAGCCCCGGCACGCCCATCAACGCAGCCCCTTTGCGGGCGAGCACATAGTCCCCCGATCGCTTGCGCCGGATCAGCTTCAGCGCGGCAGCGGCCTGAAGCAGGATGCGCATGCGATCCGGCGCGATCCCCGTGGCCCGCCCCAGCATCTCGGGCGAGACCGGCCCGCCGCGCAACCGGCGCAGCAGGTCCAGTTCCACCACAGCCATCAGCACCTGGCTCTGCACGAACCCCTGCACCACGTCAAAGAGCAACGCCCCGTCGCGCCGCGCCTGACCCCGTGTCAGGGGGAAACGGCTTGCCCAGCGTTGAAATCCGGGGCGCGCCACCAGCCGGTTGAGCCAGCCCCCGCGCCAGTCCGGCACCTCCTGTGTGATGTCCGACATTACTCGGCAGCAGCGATGTTGGGGGCAACCGGCGTCAGGCGCTCCGCATACATGCGCACCATTGCCGCCAATTGCGCCTCTCCCGGACACGACGGGATCGAAGCGATAGCCCCGCCCAGAATATCCTTGAGCCGTGAGATCGCCCCTTGCACGCCCAGCAGCGTCACCGCATTGGGCCGCCCGTGCAGATCATCCTGCCCGGCGGGTTTGCCCAGCGTATCTTCATCGTAAAGCGCATCGCGCAGATCGTCGGCCACCTGAAAGGCCTCGCCGATGCGTGCGCCCAGCTCGAACCAGGGCTCAGCCTCCTGCCCGGCGGCAACCGCACCCATCTGCGTCGCCGCGATAAAGAGCGCACCGGTCTTGGCCTGGTGGTAGGCGGAAAGGTCGATCTCCGCTTCGCTCTCCCAGCCCTGCCCCGCGCAAATACCCCCCGGCATGCCGGTCCGCTGCGCAAGGATCATTATAATTTGCGCCACCCGCTCGGGCGCAAGGCCTGATTGCCGCGCCAGCGTCTCGAAGGCCAGCACGATCAGGCTGTCGCCCGTCAGAACCGCCAGCGGTTCCGAATAAGCCTTGTGCACCGACGGTTTGCCGCGCCGAACGTCCGCATCGTCAAAGCACGGCAGATCGTCATGCACGAGGCTCGCACAGTGGATCATCTCCAGCGCCGAAGCGGCGGCATCGGTCAGCGTGGGCCGGTCATCGCCGCAGGCCATGGCGACAGAGGTCAGAATCGTCGGACGTATGCGCGCGCCGCCCGGCGCCGTCGCATAGCCCAGGGCAGAAGACAACCGTGGCGGCACCGCGCCCCGGCCCTGCCCGACGGCAACAGCCTTGGAAATAGCGGTTTCAATACGCGCGTTCATGCCCATGAGGATGTCCTTTCGGCGAAAAGTGTCAGATCAACGCGACACCAAAGTGTAAATCATACTGGACAGTTTCCCAATTCGAGTCAACAATTCAGTATGCACCTGTCGACCGCCCCTCTGCGCCCGGACCGGCCCCGCACCATTGTGATTGGCGCGGGCATCGCCGGGCTGGCGGCAGCCTTGAGGCTGGCGGCAAGCGGCATGCAGGTCACGCTGCTGGAGCGTCACAACCACCCGGGCGGCAAGATCAGGACGCTCCCAAGCGCCGCCGGGCCGGTCGATGCAGGACCCACGGTGCTGACGATGCGGCACGTCTTCGACGATCTCTTTGCCCTCGCCGGGACGCGGCTGAAAGACCATGTGACACTGCACCCGCAGCACATCCTCGCCCGGCATTTCTGGCCCGACGGCAGCAGTCTCGATCTCTTTGCCGACCCTCTGCAGAGCCACGACGCGATCGCAGCCTTCGCCGGGTCGCGGGCCGCGCGCGACTTTGACCGGTTTCACAAACGCACCGCCGCGCTTTTCGAGGCCTTCGACGCGCCCATGATGCAGGCCGCCACGCCGCGCCTGAGCGAGCTTGTCCCCCATGTGCTGCGGCACCCCCGGCTGATCCCGGCGATGGCACCGCTCTCGACCCTGCGGGCGTCGCTCAAGCGCAGCTTCAGCGACCCGCGCCTTGCGCAGCTCTTTGGCCGCTACGCTACCTATGTGGGCGGCGCGCCGCACTTCAGCCCAGCCCTGCTGGCGCTGATCTGGCAGGCCGAGGCCTCGGGCGTCTGGGTCGTGGAAGGCGGCATGCACAAACTGGCCCAGGCGGTGGCAAAACTGGCGCGCCAGCATGGCGTGGACATCCGCTACAACACCCATGTGGACCGGATCGTGGTGACCAAGGGCCGCGCCACGGGGGTGGAGATTGACGGGCGCTACCTGCTGGAGGCCGACGCCATCCTCTATGCCGGCGACCCGCGCGCGCTTGCCACGGGCAGCTTGGGCAAAGACCTCAAGCAGGTCGCCCCGCAAACGGCCACCCTGCCCCGGTCCTACTCCGCGCGCGTGCACAGTTTTGCCGCCACACCGGCGGGCCGCGCTCTGGCGCATCACAACGTGTTCTTCGCGGATGATCCAGACAGCGAATTCACCGACCTCCAGGCCGGGCGTATCCCTGCCGACCCCACCCTTTACCTCTGCGCCGAAGATCGCGGCCAGAGCGCGCAACCCTCGACGCTTGAGCGGTTCGAGATGATCTCGAACGCGCCTGCATCGGACGCGAAAACTCCGGAAAAGGAGCTTGACCAATGGCATCATCAGATCATGCAACGGATGGCGGATATGGGCGTGACTTTCAGCCCGACGCCGACAGCCCGGACGATCACGACACCACGACACTTCGCCGAGATGTTCCCGGAAACGCTGGGCGCGCTCTACGGCCAGACGCCACACGGGCTGACGGCGAGCCTGCAACGCCCGACTGCCACGACGAAGGTTGCGGGGCTGTGGCTCGCGGGGGGCGGCACGCACCCGGGTGCGGGTGTGCCCATGGCGACACTCTCCGCCCGGCACGCGGCAGAGGCGATCTTGCGCGCCCGAACTTCAACCTGGACGTCGGCCCCAATGGCTACGCCTGGTGGTATGTCGACGGGCTGAGCGATTGCGGCACCCGCGCGGTGTCGGTCATCGGTTTCATCGGCTCGGTGTTCTCGCCGTGGTATCGCTGGTCGGGCCGCAAATGCCCGCAGAACCACGTCTGCATCAACGTGGCCACCTACGGGCCGGGTGGGCGCTTCACCATGACCGACCGAGGGCGCGGCGCCCTGCGCCAGACCGCCTCCCGGCTGGAGGTCGGCCCCTCAATGATGCGCTGGGACGGCGACCAGCTGGTGATCGAGATTGACGAGGTCTCCAGCCCGCCCCTCATCAGCCGCATCATGGGGCGAATCCGGGTCATCCCCACCGCCATCACCGGCGTCGAACTGCCGCTGACCCCGGACAATGCTCATATCTGGCGGCCCTTCGCCCCCGCCGCGCGGATCGAGGTCGATATCGACCGCAAGGGCTGGCAATGGCAGGGCGAGGGCTACTTTGACGCCAATTTCGGCACCCGCGCGCTGGAAGAGGATTTCAGCTACTGGACCTGGGGGCGCTTTCCCACGGCCCAGGGTGCCACCTGCTTCTACGACGCCACCCGGCGGGACGGGTCGGAACTGGCCGCGGGCTTCGCCTTCGGGCGCGACGGGTCCGCCCGCCGGATCGCCCTGCCCCCCAAGAAGCGCTTTCGCCGCAGTCTCTGGGCCGTGAAACGCGAAACAAGGGCGGAGAACGGCTACCAGCCCCGGCAGGCCATGAACATGCTCGATGCGCCCTTCTATTCCCGCTCCGCCGTGCGCACCTGCATCAATGGCGAGGAAACCACCGGCGTGCACGAAGCGCTTGACCTCACCCGCTTCCGCTCCCCCCTGCTGAAACCCATGCTCGCCGTCCGCGTCCCCCGACGCCGCAACTGGCGCTGGGACTGACGCGACCGCATGAAAGGTCCGTGGTGCGGATAACGGTTCACTGCCCGGAAAAGCCCGGACCGAAGCCCAAGGCACCGACCCAACGCCTGCCCGTCCCGGTGAACTGGCGTCGGCTCGCCGTGGCGGCTTTGCGGACAAAAGCGCCAATTCGCTGCGACTGCGCCAATGGCCGCTTTGCAAAAATCAATGCCATAGAAAACACTTCTGTTGGTTCCTTTTTGAGTTCGAGCGACCGACTGGACGGCGACAAA
Organism: Pseudomonadota bacterium; assembly: GCA_039196345.1. Taxonomy (GTDB): domain Bacteria; phylum Pseudomonadota; class Alphaproteobacteria; order Rhodobacterales; family Rhodobacteraceae; genus Roseobacter. Next base: position 95,633 of record JBCCUU010000006.1, read on the forward strand.
AAGTTGGTGCACTAGTCGTTCTGAGATTGGCTGAGTTCATTCATGCGGAAAATCTGCGTTCCATTGGCTTTGTTTGCCGCCCTTGTTTCATCTTGGACACCGTCAGTGCTTTTTAGCCTAGGACGCCAAGAAGCATTGAGAGTGCTTCAGGACTGCATCGCTACCCATGGCTTCGCCAAGACAGCGATAATAAAGCCCAGCGGGGACGAAAACGTCATCGAAGTCGACATCAGGAATGTTTGGGACATTACAATTACTGGCGTGATGGTAGTGCCTTTGGGTCCACTAGCCGAGGAGCACTTTTCTGGAAGTTGGTTCGTGTTTGAATTTGATCCTTTGTCCCTCCGTCCGAATGAGGTGCGAACGCACTCGCACAGTTTCCAAGGGTTAACTCACGCCTTTCCTGAAGAGATCGAGATAGAAATCGCGGTAGTGAACGTTCGCAACATTCGGCCCAGATGGGTTCTGGCAGACTTTGACTCACCGTGGCCCTTCCTATCGGAAGCAGAACGGTTTCAAATCGCTGAGCGCATTTTCTGCGACAAAGTCAGACTCTAGCATCGAAAGAATTGCGTTTGGTTCAAACGCCTAGCCGGCCGTTCGAGCATAGCGCAGCATTGGTCGAGATGGGCTCACAGCCGCCGTTCTCAGTCAGCACCACTCCCTATGTGATGCGTGCGCTGCGAACGGCCTGCTATTTTCGCACCACATAGACCGAGCAGGGGGCGTGGGCGACCACGTGGCTGGCGGTTGTGCCGAGGATGTAATCCTTGATGCGCGGGTTGGCCGAGCCCATGACGATCACATCGACATTGCGTCTGGCCGCCAGTTTCACGATCTGCCGGTGCACCGCGCCCAGCGGGACCACCGTTTCGACCTCCACGCCGTCGGCGGGAAAGGCCGCGACGAACTTCTCCAGGGCCTTGCTCCAGAACGCCTCGGAATCGTGGATGTTCAGATTGCGCTCCATCTCCGGGGCGACGGTCGCGACCAGCAGTTTCGCGCCGCGCCGCCGGGCCATGTCCACCGCCTCCTGATAGGCGCTGTCGTCCAGTTTCATGTGACGCAGGTTGATGGGGCAAAGGATCAGTTTGGTGTCTCTGGACATGGCGCTCTCCTTCGGGCGGGCTCTGCCAGCTTAGGCGCGCGCGGCTTACCGATCAACTTGAAGGCCGGCGCAGCCCCAGAGCATCGGCCTGAAAATCTGAATCACCGCCCTTATCGGCTGCACCCGGCAGGCACCACCGGCCGGCCACCCACCCAGGCTCGGGGGCTGGCTTCAGCTGTCAGGGGTCATGTTGCGGATGAAACGGGGGGCCACGCTAATGCGCGATCTCCGGCGGGTTGCGCGCCATATCGGGGTTCAGCCGCCAGACACCTGCGTTGAGCGCCGCCGCGATGGTGACCCAGACCAGGTAGGGCACAAAGAGCAGCGCCGCGACTGGGTCAACCGGCCACATGGTGATGATGCCCCCCAGCACGGCCAGCCAGAGGAATGAGACCACCGCCATGCCCAGACGGATGTTCTTGATCCCGAAAAACACCGGCGTCCACAAGCCGTTGAAAGCGATCTGCAAGGTCCAGAAGGCCATGGCCAGACTGTTGTTGTCCGCCAGCGCGATGCGCGCGCCAGCAAAGGCGATGCAGAGGTAAAGCACCGTCCAGGTGACGGGAAACACCCAGTCGGGGGGCGTGAACCGGGGCTTGTTCAACCCGCGATACCAGGGCCCCGGCGGGAACAATCCCCCGGTCAGACCCGCGCCAACGCAGGCCACAAGAAATATACCGAACAGGAGCCAGAACATGGCGCTCAGGTAGCGCTGGGGCGATGACCTGTCAACTCGGCCCGCTGCGCGCGCGCCTGCGCCTCCAGCGTGGAGAGCACGGAAATCAGCGCATCACTGCGCGACCTTTGGGGTGCCCCCTGGGCGGTTGCTTCCACCAGAAAGGCGACCTCTTCCAGCGGCTGCGCATAGATAACCGGGTTGCGCGGCATGACCAGCGAGCCTGCCGCGCGCAACATGGACCCACCCAGCCAGCCGATCTTTTGCACCTTGCTCGTGCGCGCCCGGGCAGAGATGGAATCATACCCCATGCCCGTGAGTTGACGGCCAATGCCCGCATAGATGAAGCGCGCGGCAAAAATGCCGGGCCGGCAGGCCACGGGCAGCGCGCCGATTCCCGCCTCGGAACGGATGTAGAGCCGGTTCGCTTCCATCACCAGCCGCCGCACCATGGAGCGCACCGCCTTGTTCGGGCGGGGGTCGGCAAAGAAGGCCTCCGGCTCGATGCCCGCCGCCTCCAGCCAGTCGAGCGGCAGGTAGATGCGGCGCTCGGCGGCATCTTCGCCCACATCGCGGGCGATGTTGGTCAACTGCATCGCCACACCCAGATCACAGGCGCGCGCCAGCGCATCCGCGTCGCGCACCCGCATCAGCACGCACATCATCGCCCCTACGGCAGAGGCCACGCGGGCGGAATAGGATTTGACGCCCGAGAGGGTCGCATAGCGCCGCTCGTCTGCATCCCAGGCCAGACCTTCGAGCAACGCATCGGGCAACGCGCGCGGCATCTCGAAATCCTCGACAATCGCGGCAAAGGCGCGGTCGGTCGGTGCATCCTTGGGCCGCCCGGCATAGACCTGATCCAGCCGGTCCCGCAGGCGCAGTACGGAAGCTACCTTGTCCTGTTTCAGATCCACCTCGTCATCCGCCAGACGGCAGAACGCATAAAGCGCCAGCGCCGGGTCGCGCACATTGGCGGGCAAGAGTTTTGAAGCCGCATGAAAGGACAATGATCCGTGCCGGATCGCCTCCCGGCAGTGCTCCATATCATCGGGCCGGATCACCGGACCACCTCCGCGTCGGGCACCAGCGTGCTCAGCACCTCGGCGGTGGAAATGACCCCCGGCACCCCTGCCCCGGGATGCGTGCCCGCGCCCACCAGGTAGAGCCCCTTGACCTCTTCGGAGACGTTATGCGGGCGGAACCAGGCCGATTGCAGGATGCGCGGCTCGATGGAGAACCCCGCCCCCATCGGGCTGAGATAACGGTCGCGGAAGGTCTCGGGCGTAAAGACAACCTCGGTGCTGATCTTCTCTCCCAGCCCCGGCAGCATCTGCTCTTCCAGCACCTTGAGCATCTTGGCTTTGTATTTTGGTTCTTCGACCGACCAGTCGACCCCATTGTCATGGCCCAGATGCGGCACGGGGCTCAGGACATAAAACGTATCATCTCCGCCGGGCGCCACGCTCGGGTCCGTCACCGACGGGCGATGGACGTAAAGGCTCATGTCATCGCAGAGCTTGCCCCTGATGAAGATATCCTTCAGCAACCCTTTATAGCGTGGCCCGTTCAGGATGGTGTGATGCCCCACATCGGGCCACATGTCCGCCGTGCCCTTGGTGCCGAAGTACCACACGAAGAGGCTCATGGAATAGCGCGTGCGTTTCAGCTTTTCCGGCGTCCAGCGGCGTTTCTTGTGGTTGCGCAAAAGCCGCGTGTAGGTATGGCCGGAATCCGCGTTGGAGACGACCACATCCGCGCCCATCTCCAGCCCGGAGGCGAGCTTGACGCCGGAGACCGCACCCTCCCGCACGACGATCTCGTCGACTTCGGTGTCCATCAGCAGGGTACCGCCCTGATCCTCGATCACGCGCCCCATGGCCCGTGCCATCGCCGCCAGCCCACCCATGGCGTAATGCACGCCGAATTCCTTTTCGAGGTAAGCCACAAGGATATACATCGAGGTCACATGAAGCGGGTCGCCGCCGATGAAAAGCGGATGAAACGACAGCGCCATGCGCAGTTTTTCGTCCTTTACCCGGCTGGCCGCATGGGCATAGACCGACCGGTCCGCGCGCAACCAAGCAAAGGTCGGCAGGACCTTGATGAGTTCCCACAGTTCATGCATCGACCGGCGGCCCAGATCCTCGAACCCGAACCAATACCGTTTGGCACTGTCGGTCAGGAACTTGTCAAAACCCGCCACATCGCCCGGCGACAGTCTGGCCACTTCCGCCCGCAGCTTCTCGGTGTCCTGCTGGGCCACGAATTTCGTGCCATCGGGCCAGCGTATCTCGTAAAACGGGTCCAGCGCCTGCAAGGTGACATCGGCGTCAAAGTCGCGCCCGCAGGCCTCCCACAGCGCGCGGTAAAGCTGCGGCACGGTGACAATGGTGGGTCCCAGATCGAACCGGTGCCCGTCCTGCCAGATCGCGGAACCGCGCCCGCCCGGCACATCGAGCTTGTCAATGACCGTCACCCGGTAGCCCTTGGCCCCCAGCCGCATCGCCGCCGCCAGCCCGCCAAGTCCGGCCCCGATCACAATGGCCCGCGCGCCGCGCGCCGTTGCCGTCTCTACAGATTCGATTGGATCGACACGTGTCATCATGCAAATACAGTAGATGTGTCCAGTTGACTTGACAATTGTCATCTTCCATTTTGGCGGAATTAGTGTCAGACTTAGTTGACACTTTGACCGAAACAGCGCGCAATGACCGAAACACCCATCGTTTCCATCAGTTTTTTCCGCATGAAAACACGGGCCAGCCGTGCCTGGGCGATGTGGATGATGGGCCAGGCGCGCCTGTCGCTGCCGCGTGTGCCGGGCATCGGGTTCTGGAAGCTCTGCGGCTCGGGCAAGAACGAAGGGTTCACCCCGCAGGCCGTGCCCGAGGTTTTCGCGATTCTGTGCAGCTGGCCGGATGAGGCCACCGCGCGCCGGCAAACCGAAAGCGCGGGCATTTTCAACCGCTATCGCGTCCGCGCCAGTGAAAGCTGGACGATCTTTCTCGAAACCACCTCCGCGCGCGGTGTCTGGTCCGGCACTTCGCCCTTCTCTGCTTCCCGCAAAGAGGAACGCGGACCGCTGGCCGCCCTCACCCGCGCCACCGTGAAACCCTCCCGCGCCCTGAAGTTCTGGGAGCAGGCGCCGAATGTGAACAAGCTGATCGACGGCGACCCCAATGTGGTGTTCAAGATCGGCATCGGCGAAATGCCCCTGCTGCATCAGGTGACCTTTTCGATCTGGCCCGACACCTCGACCATGGCCGCGTTTGCCCGGCGCAGCGGCCCCCACGCCGACGCCATCACCGCTGTGCGCGACGGCAACTGGTTTGCCGAAGAACTCTACGCCCGTTTCGCCATCCTCGGGGACGCGGGCTCATGGGGCGGCGCAAGCCCCCTCGACAGACTGGAACTGACTGCATGAAGACCCCCTTCCCTTTCTCCGCCATCGTGGGCCAGCACGAGATGAAACAGGCCATGATCCTCACCGCTGTCGACCCCGGCATCGGTGGCGTGCTGGTCTTTGGCGACCGCGGCACGGGCAAATCCACCGCCGTGCGCGCGCTGGCCGCCCTGCTGCCCCAGATCACCGTGGTCGAAAGCTGCCCGGTCAACTCCGCCAGCAGTGCCGACTGCCCCGAGTGGGCGGAATTGGGCTCGAAAAGGCGCATAAAGCGCCCCACCCCGGTGATCGACCTGCCGCTGGGCGCGACAGAGGACCGCGTGGTCGGTGCGCTTGACATCGAACGCGCCCTGACGCGCGGCGAAAAGGCCTTTGAACCGGGCCTTCTGGCCCGCGCCAACCGGGGCTATCTTTACATCGACGAGGTCAACCTGCTCGAAGATCACATCGTCGACCTGCTTCTCGACGTGGCGCAATCGGGCGAGAATGTGGTCGAACGCGAGGGGCTCTCGATCCGTCACCCTGCCCGCTTTGTGCTGGTGGGCTCCGGCAACCCCGAAGAAGGCGAGTTGCGCCCGCAACTGCTGGATCGCTTTGGTCTCTCGGTGGAGGTGCGCTCGCCAGATGACGTGGCCGAACGGGTCGAGGTCATCAAGCGCCGCGATGCCTTCGAAAGCGATTTCGACGCCTTCATGACGCATTACGCCGCCGAAGACGCCAAGGTCCGCGACACCATCCTCAAGGCGCGCCGGCGCCTGCCCAAGATCAAGACCCCCGACACCTTGCTGGAGGACTGCGCGGCGCTCTGCATCGCGCTTGGCTCGGACGGGCTGCGGGGGGAGTTGACGCTGCTGCGCACCGCCCGCGCACTGGCCGCTTACGAGGGCGCACGCACCCTCAAGCGCGACCACCTCAAGGCCATCGCACCCTCTGCCCTCTCGCACCGCCTGCGCCGCGACCCGCTCGATGAGGCAGGCTCCGGCGCACGGGTCAAACGTATCCTAGACGAGGTCCTGGGGTGAGCGACCCCGCCAGCAGCTGGGACCGGGCCGCGCTGGCGCTCCGGCTCTTGCTGGTCCGGGACGCAGGCTTGGGCGGGGCGGTTATCCGGATGCGCGCCAGCCCTGCCCGCGACGCGGTTCTGGCGCAGATCAAACCCCTGGGCGCGCGCAAGATGCACCCCACGATCAGCGATGATCAACTCTTAGGCGGGCTTGACCTCACGGCCACGCTGGAGCGCTCTCAACTCATTGTAAATAAATCATTTTTTTACGATAAACCCAATGCGATCCTGACCATGGCGGAGCGCTGCGGGACAGATCTCGCCGCGAAACTCGCGCAGGAGCTCGACCGGGATCAGAGCCATCTCATCATCGCGCTGGATGAGGGGGCAGAACCGGATGAGGCCGTCCCCCCTGCCCTCTCGGAACGGCTCGCCCTGCACATCGAACCGGAAGGGCGGATGCCACTAGGCTGGCCCTTTGTCCCCGCGGGGACAGACCCGGTTTCGGCCCGCAAGGTCACCGTCTCGGATCAGGATATCGAAACGCTCACCACCCTCGCTGCGGTCTTTGGCATCGACAGTCTGCGCGCGCCCTGGCTGGCGCTGCGGGTGGCGCGGGCGCACGCCGCGCTGCATGGCCGACCGACCGTGACCGAAGACGATCTGAACGCCGCCGCCGAACTGACCTACCCGCACCGTGCCACCCGCGTGCCGCAAGACCCCGAGGCCGCAGAAGAGCCCCCCGCCCCGCCCGAAGACACGCCCGATCAAGAGGGCGACGGAGAGACCCAATCGCTGGATCTGCCGGAGGGTGACATGCTGGTGGAAGCCGTGAAAGCGCTCCTGCCGCCGGACCTTCTCGCCGGGCTTGTCCCCGCGGGGACAACGCGCGGATCAAGCGGGGCCGGGGCCGGGCAGCGGCGCAAAGGCAACCGGCGCGGACGCCCCCTGCCGCCGCGCCCCGGGCGGCTTGATGGGCGCGCCCGCATTGATCTGGTGGCAACCTTGCGCGCCGCAGCACCCTGGCAACCGCTCCGGCGGCAGTCTGTCCCCGCGGGGACAGGGTTGCTGATCCGCCCCCCTGACATCCGGCTGAAGCGCTATGAGGAGCATTCGGACCGCCTGCTGATCTTTACCGTCGATGCGTCGGGCTCCGCCGCGATGGCCCGGCTGAACGAGGCCAAGGGCGCGGTGGAGCTTCTGCTCGCCCAGGCCTATGCGGCGCGCGATCACGTGGCGCTCATTGCCTTTCGCGGCGAGGGCGCGGAACTGCTGCTGCCGCCCACACGGTCGCTGGTGCAGACCAAGCGGCGTCTCGCGGCCCTGCCGGGCGGTGGTGGCACCCCACTGGCAGCAGGCCTGCGGGACGCGGCGCTGCTGGCTGAACAAAGCCGATCCAGAGGCCTCAGCCCGACCGTTGTGGTGCTCACCGACGGACGGGCGAATATCGCGCTTGATGGCCGTGCGGATCGCGCTGCGGCACAAACCGATGCCGAGCAAATGGCGCGCCTGATGACGGCCCAGAACATCGCGTCGCTGGTGATCGACATGTCGAACCGCCCGCAGGAGCCGCTCAGGGCGCTCTCAGCACTGCTGCGCGCCCCTTATGTGGCAATGCCCCGCGCGGACGCAGAACGGCTCACAGGGGCTGTCAGCGCCGCTCTGGGCGGGTAAGCCGTGCGCTGGCCGCCACCCAACGATTGGCCTCATGCGGAGACCTCCCGCCAGGTCTATTGCCGCCCCCACCGCTGGCATGTGCAGGAGATGGGGCAGGGGGAGACGCTGATCCTGCTGCATGGGGCAGGAGGGAGCACCCATTCGTTTCGTGCCCTGATGCCCTTGCTGGCGGGGAGGTTTCGGGTCATCGCGCTCGACCTGCCGGGGCAGGGGTTCACCCAGCTTGGCGCGCGGCACCGGTCGGGCTTGCAGGATACCGCAAAGGACATCGGGGCTCTCTGTGCGCAGGAAGGCTGGACGCCGCGCGCGCTGGTGGGTCATTCAGCCGGGGGCGCGCTGGCATTGCGGCTGTCTGAACGTCTGCTGTCCCCGCGGGGACAGACCCCGGACGTGGTGGGGATCAATCCCGCTTTGGACAACTTCAAGGGGCTGGCGGGGGTGCTGTTCCCGGTGCTGGCCAAGCTGCTGGCCGCCGTCCCCTTTACCGCTCAGGTCTTCTCTGCAAGCGCGTCGAACCCCGCGCGGATTCAGTCTCTGATACGCAGCACAGGCTCTGAATTAGACACTGATGGACTGTCCTACTACCACCGCCTGATCCGCGACCGGGATCACGCGGACGCCACGCTCATGATGATGGCGCAATGGGCGCTGGACGACCTGCTGCACGACCTGCCCGAGATCGAAACGCGGACCCTGTTCATCACCGGCGACAGGGACGCGACCGTGCCGCCAGAGGTCTCAGACAAGGCCGCAGGGCGGATGCCCCAAGCGACGCGCGCCACGCTGCCAAGAACGGGGCATCTGGCCCATGAGGAAGCCCCGGAGGCGGTCGCAGCCCTGATCCTCGACTTCCTGCACGGCTAGTCCTTCAACGCATCGAGAAACGCCCGCGCCGCAAGCTCCAGCCGGCGTGGGTCGACCGCGCCGAAGTCCCGGTCCAGCAGCACTTCGAACTTGCCCGACGATGCGGTGCAGCGCGCTGTCCCCTCGGGGCGGTTCAGCTTGATGGTCGTGCGCGCCGAAGACTTGGGGGCGGGGGCTTTGGCTTTCCTGGGCTTTGACACTCCACTGGCCAGCGCCTGCCGGAGCAGGGACAATTCGGTCTGCGCATCCCGGTCCGGATGCCCTTTCAACAGCGCCCGCAGCTGGCCCGCAAATCGCGGCTGCGCATCGAGCAGCTTGACCAGCCCCAGACCTGTCGCGCGGGGGATCCCCTCGGGGTGTTTCAGCGTATCGCCCACCTCGCGCAGCAACTGGGCAAAATGGCGAATGTAGCTGCGTTTCTGCCGCCCGGCGGAGGCAAAGAGCAGGTCCACCGGGTCGCCTGCATAGCCGATGGTCTGGCCCGTGCGCGCGCCATAGGACATCGCCAGCTGTGCCATCTCGGCAAAGGAGATGTCGCGCCGCACGAGGTTTTCATCCACCATCCGGCGGTAGAGCGTCTCGACCTGCGCGCCGCGCGCCTCCAGCGTCGCCGGGATGCGGGCGTATGCGGCATCCCCCGTCTCGGCAAAAAGCTCGCGGTAGGCGGAGAGGCGACGATAGCCCTGGATAAGTTCAAAGCCGCCTTCGACCTCCTCCACCCGGATCGGATTGGACAACCCCACCGCCTTGATCGAGGCCTTGAGCTCATCAAGCTCGGGGTCCCGCTGCGCTGTGCGGTCGCGGATCAGCTTGTCCGTCCGGATCGCCTGCACGTCCACCAGCCCCACGATCTGGCCGTTCTTTTTGAGCGCCACATATTCATGGGCCAACCGGTCGTTTTCGGCCCGGATCGCGGCCTCGGCCTCTTGGCGTTCGCCCAGGGCTTCGGCGTTTTCCGAGATGGCGGCGGCCATGGGCCCGCGCCGCGGTTCCGGGGCAGGGGCCTCGTCTGTCCCCGCGGGGACAGAGGTGTCGTCAAAGTCGATGTCGAATACGCGGCGCTTGCTCATGAGGCGTCCTCCAGCTGGTCCCAGGCCGCGCCCAGATGGGTGCGGAATTCGGTATAGGCCTGATCGAAACTCGCCCGCGCGCGACGCCATGTCTCGCGCGTCATGTCGCGGTAGTCGATCTCGTAAATGGACGACAGGAAGCGCCCGGATTGCTCCACCGCGCGGGTCATCTCGATGGGGTGGGTGGTCACCCTATCCCCCCAGACCTTTTGAAAGGCTGACTGCATCGCGCGGTGCAGATCGTTGTTGGGCTCGAACCGTGTCAGCAGGAAGCGCAGGTCGAGAAAGGCCTTGGGCAGGGTCATTGTCCCCGCGGGGACAAGGCCGGAAAACCGGCTGAGATCCTCCAGCGCCTCGGACAGCTGACCGATAAACGACGTGGTGGAATCGTATTCCCAATAGCCCGGGCCGGAAGGGATATAGAGCACATCGGCCGCGAAGACCGCGTTCATCGACTGATAGCCGATGGCGGGCGGGCAATCGAAAAGCACAAGGTCATAAGCATCCGCCGGCAGCCCGTCGAGAAACCGCGACACGGCGGCAAAGAACGACCATTCGGGGTTCATGTGCCGGTACTGGGCGGAGGCGAACTCCACGAAGGCGGCATTGGCGCAGGAGGGCACGATGTCGATGGTGGGCCAGTTCGTGGGCTTGATGAAATCCGTGAGCCGCAGATCCGCGAGGCCCATCTCGGTGATGCTGGCGGGCAGGCGGCGCTGGGGCAGGGTGGTGCCGCTTTCGGCACCCTGCGAGGCGCGGTTCATCCGCTCCGTCTCTGCCGCCAAATCCCGCGCCATGATCCCCCAGACGGTATATTCCTCCGCCACGTCGGAAAGCCCCATGGAATGGCTGAGCGTCGCCTGCGGGTCGAAATCCACACAGAGCACCCGGTAGCCATCAAGCGCTGCCGCATGGGCGAAATGCAGCGCTACGGTGGATTTCCCCGCGCCCCCCTTGAAGTTGGCAATCGCCGCGCGGATCGCCCGCTTGCCCGCCGGACGGTAGGGCATCAGCGATTGCCGGTTCACCTTCAGGCGGCGGCGCAGCGCGTTGATCTCGTCGAGCGTGTACCAGCGCTGACGTCCGTCTTCCTCGACCTGGCCCTGGGGCAGGGACGGGTCCGCCGCGAGCCGTCCGCGCATGGTGGACTGGTTGACCTTGAAGATCAGCTCCGCCACCTCCCAGCTTGAGAACCGCCGCAGGGTCTTTTCATTCTGCGGGCTGTAGGTCTGCTGCCGGATAAAACCCTGCATCTTGAGCGATTGCGCCTGAAGCTGCGCGAGATCTTTATGAGTGAACATGCGGTGCCTGTCTTCTGCGTTTTCATTTTGCGGGTTCTGTCCCCGCGGGGACGCTAATGCCGCTTTTCCCCAGATTTACGCTGATTTGCTGAAAAACGCAAAAGAGAATATTCTTCCCAAATGGCAGTCTGTGAGCGGACACCCCCCTGCGTGCCTTGCTTTGAAGTGTGGAGGTGGTTCTAACCTCCCGCTCGCCGCACTGCCTATGGGCAGGACCAGAATATTGGGGGACAGAAATCCTGCAGCGCAATGGATTGGGGGACAAAGCCGCCCGATTAGGGGACAGGCATGATGTCCCCTAATACCTTTTAACCGATATTTTTCTTTTGAAATGCGCTTCAGAACCGGCAAAAACGGCACAAATCAAACCAAGCTCTTGACAGAATCGGCGTTTAGGACGCAAATCGGGGGAGGGTTCGGAAAAACGGCGGGAAAGCGCCGGAGGACCCGACCAAGAAGCTGATGGATCAGCTCGCACCACGAGGCAGCCTGACGCAGAGCGGCGTCAGGCACAAGACGACAAAGGGCAGAACATGCTTTCCACGAAACCGGTGGGTCGTGGGGCTGCTGCACGCAAATATGATCTTCTGACAGCAATGGGGGCCTATGCCTTGGCCCGGGACAAGTATGATCAGAGACGCGTGCTGCGGCTGATGACCCTCATCACGGCGAGATACAATTGGGCGCGCGATGAACTGGCAGTGGGCCAGCGCGAGATCGCGCAGCTTTGGTCGGTCGATGAACGCACGGTCAAACGCGAGATGGCGCTGTTGCGCGGGCGGGGGTGGCTGGTCGTGCATCGGCAAGGCGCGCGCGGGCGGGTCACGCAATACCGGTTGGGGATCGAGCAGATCCTCGCGGATACCGCGCCGCAATGGTCCAGCGTCGGGCCGGATTTTGAGCTGCGTATGGGTGTGGAGGAGACGCCCAACGTCGTGCCGCTGCGTCCCGGGGGAGGGGTGCCTGCGCCGGATGTGTCTCCCGGCACTGAGTGGGCGCTGGCTCAGGCGGTGTTGCACGGTGAGGACCCGGCGGTGTTCGGCGCGTGGATCGCAGCCTTACAGCGCGCCGAGCGGGCAGGGGGACGCCTGACCCTGAAGGCCCCGTCCCGGTTTCACGCGGCCTATGTGCAAACCCACCTTGCCGCCCGCCTGCTGGCAGCCTGCCGCGAGGTCGATGGCGAGGTTTCGGAACTGCGGATCATCGCGTGATCCCTTCGCGGCCAGTCACCCCTGATTTTCGGCCATGCGGCCTGCGATCAGTTTCGTGAGGTAAAGGCCAAAGGCGGGGTCCTTCATGCAGTGGCGCACGATGTCACGGTCGCTGATGACCATCAGATCGCAATCCTCGGCACAAACGGCGGAAGCGGTGCGCGTCTGATCCGGCGTGAAGAGCCCGACCTCGCCAAAGAGCGTACCGGGCCCCAGTGTCTTGCCGACCTCGGGGATGTCGACGGCCCCGTCACCCAGGTAATAGATCCGTTCCGCCTTGTCGCCCTTGAGAAAGAGCACCGTGCCGGAGGGGCAGTGCAGGTGCTGCATGAGCGGCACAAGCGTTTCGACCTGTACGCTGCTGTCAGCGGTGCTTTGCACGCGCCGCAGCGCCCTGCGGTGGTCTCCGATCCGGTAGAGGTTGAGCAGCAGCAGCACCGTATGCAGGGCCAGCAGGACCCAGAGGCCCTTGCTGAAGGCATAGAGCAGGAACACCGCGCTGGCGGCGAGGGCTGCCAGGCGCAGGGGCAGGATGGTCTTCATCGAAAAGGACAGCACCAGCAGGGCCGAGCCCAGATAGCTCAGACCGTCGACCCAGTTGATTGCGATGGTTTCGTTCAACACGTGGCCCGTGTCCCCTTATCTCCCCGGCCCGTCAGGATAGGCAGGTATGTCTTTGGTGCAAGTTTTTGCCGGGCCGTGCGAGCGGAGCACCGCTCAGCCTGTTGCAGATCAGCCCCACCGGATCAGACCGAGAATGGCGGAGCCGCCGTAAAACGCCTGCAGCAGCAGGAAGGTCCATCGCCGGTCGATCACCGCCCAGGCGGCAAAGAGGCTGGCAGAGAGCAGGAGCAGCGAAAAGCCCAGGATTTCATTGCCCGTGTTCGACGCGATCAGCACCGCATAGACCATGGCCGAGACCGACCCGGTCACTTCGAAAAGGGAGGTGAGCTTGCGATGTTCCATAGGGCCTCCGGCAAAACCGTTCCCTAGTGGTGCCTCAAAAGGGCAGAGGGATGCAACGGCTATCCGCACCGACCCCCTTTTGGCAGTTCTGCACCCACCGCCTGAAGCGCCGCCACGCAGCCCCCAGCGGGCCTCCGAACGGCGCTTGTGCGGGACCTTGGAGCCGTTCGCAGCGTCTGCGCCAACGGCAGCATTCCAAAGGTCAAAAAACGCGTTTCACCTTTTTCAGTACAGAAGGGAATGATCGACTATCTACATTTGTTTCGCACATGCTCGCTCAGAACGTCAGTTTCGAAAAGACACAGACGAAACCTTGCTTGTACGCCAAGACAGATGGCAAGGTACCCACAAATTATTCAATAGGATACTTATGTTTCGGATCGCCTTCGCCATTTTTCTGTCTGTCTTCGCAAACGGGACGTTGGCGCAAAACTCTGTGTCCGGATCGCAAGACCCGCGATTTACGATGGCTACTGACGAGTGGTTAAATGGCGATGAGCTTGAGGCACTCATGGAGCTTTCGTCCCTCGCCAATGAAGGCCACCTTGCTGCAAAAATTCTGGTCTCGCGCATTGCCGATGCGCCTTGGTTCAGCGTGCATATTTCACAGACACTGAACCGCAAAGATAGGATCGCTCTGTTTCGTGAGCCCAAGGGCTTGTCTGGTCGGGACTGGCTGGCCAGCGCCTCGGACGAAAATGAACTTGCTCGTGCTATGTGGAAAGCTCAGTCTTATGCTCCTCCAGGCGTTCCTGATTTTGAAACCATCGTTCCTACGTTGGTTTCCTTTGGAGAAACGAAATTCTTGCTCCGTTATTTCATTGAGACTTGGAAGTTTGGCCAAGAGGATGTCGCAGCGCGTGCCCTGCTTGAAAACGACGCTCAATTTGGGGCAGCAGGGCGTGATTTTCTGGGCTTTGTTATCTTGTCAATGGTGCAAGACGGTAAACAACCGCCTCTGCCCACCGACATTGAGACCGCTGATCAGGCGCGGTCATTTGTTCATTGGTTACGACAAGACATCCACCAGTTTGCCTATAGTGGTCTGTTTCCTCTTGGCGGTGGGAAGGTTGCTGTTCCAACGCAGCCAGATGGCCTCACAGCGCTCTCGATGGCGGTCCAAAGTTTGCCAGAATTGCAGCCTCTCGTACTCTTTTGCGAAGCGCTTTGCGAGGCACAAGAGCAAAAAGCATGCCACGCTGACACTGTTTGGTTGGTGTCTCAAACCGGGGCATTCCCGTATCCGTTTTCCAGTCCTGCACAATCATTGATACCTGACGAAACCTATTGGAGCTCAACCAGATTTTTCAACGACGTTAGGCGCAACCTGGAACTTCAAGACTGGCAAGGTTGCCGTCAATGAGCCCACCATTTGGCATTGCCTTAAGTCAGCACCCGTAACTCTCGACTTGCAACTTCTTGCAATAAACGGAAGCGCGCCGCTTATTCATAACAGACATTCGCTGCAAGCTAACCAACGGCAAGGTTGGGCTCATAGCGGACGCACGTTGAAAGGGCTTTTCAATTCTCGGAAGGCTTCGACGAAAAAACGCCGCTTCTGCCAGAAGCGGCGTCTTGTTTTTGCTCTGTCGGGCGATCAGCTTTCCGGTGCGGGGGCAACGGAGGCAAGATAGGCCGCGACGTCTTCGCCGCCCTTCTTGAGCTTGTAGGTCATCTTGGATTTCGCCTTGCTGTCGTCGAGATAGGTGCGCAGGAAAGCGCGGGGATCGGCGACATATTCCGCGAGATTTGCGGCATCCCAGACCAGTCCGGCCTCGCCCGCGGCGACCAGATCGTCACCGTAGCGAAAGTCGGCACTGCCCGCCTGACGGCCGATGACGCCATAGAGGTTCGGGCCGGTCCTGCCGCCCTTGACGATCTCGTCCCCGGCGTCGGAAACGATCATGTGGCAGGATTTGCACTTGTTGAAGGTCTTTTCGCCTGCTGCGGCGTCACCAGGACCACCATGGCCGTCTGCGAAGGCAGGGGCTGCGGCGATACACGTGGCGAAGAGGGCTGCGAGTGTCCTAGTCATTGTAGTCTCCCTTAGTTACCAAACGATAACGTAGAGGTTCCCAGCCAGAGTCAACAGTCACATTTCTGCGACATCAGGCAACCGCGTGGGAAATCGCGCATTGCTTCCAGAGCTCTTTCAGCGCCAGCACCAGATGTTCGATGTCGTCGATGCTGTGCAGCGGCCCGGGGGTAAAGCGCAGACGCTCGGTGCCCTTGGGCACGGTGGGGTAGTTGATGGGCTGCACGTAGATGCCGTATTGCTGCATCAGGTAATCCGCGATCATCCGGCATTTCACCGGGTCCTTGATCATCACCGGGATGATGTGGCTGGGGTTGTCGAGATGCGGGATGCCTTCCTGGTCGAGCCGTTTGCGCAGGTAGGCCACGCGTTCCCGTTGCAGCAGCCGCTCCTGATCGGACTGCTTGAGGTGCCGGATAGACGCTTGCGCCGCCGTGGCCACAGCAGGCGGCAGGGCGGTGGTGAAGATGAACCCGGAGGCAAAGGAGCGGATGAAGTCGCAGAGCGCCTCGGAGCCGGTGATATAGCCGCCCACGACGCCATAGGCCTTGCCCAGGGTGCCTTCGATCAGGGTGATACGGTCGGACAGCCCCTCGCGTTCTGAAATGCCGCCGCCGCGTGGCCCGTAGAGGCCCACCGCGTGCACCTCGTCAAGGTAGGTCATGGCGCCGTGCTTCTCGGCCACTTCGACGATTTCCTGCATCGGGCAGATGTCGCCATCCATGGAATAGACGCTCTCGAACGCCACGATCTTCGGGCAGTTGGCGGGCAGGGCAGAGAGCTTGCGGTCGAGGTCTTCGGGGTCGTTGTGCCGCCAGAGCACCTTGTTGGCGCGGGAATGGCGGATGCCTTCGATCATGGAGGCGTGGTTGAGCTCATCGCTGAGGATCACAGCGTCGTGCAGCCGGGCCCCGAGGGTCGATAGCGCCGCCCAGTTCGACACATAGCCGGAGGTGAAGAGCAGCGCGTCTTCCTTGTGGTGCAGATCGGCGAGTTCCGCCTCCAGCAGCTTGTGGGCGTGGTTGGTGCCGGAGATGTTGCGCGTGCCGCCGGCACCTGCGCCATAGGCGTCGATGGCACCTTTCATGGCGTTGATCACCGTCGGGTTCTGGCCCATGCCCAAGTAGTCGTTGGAGCACCAGACGGTCACCTGATCGGGGGCTTCTTCGTCATGGCATCGGGCTTGCGGGAACTTGCCCGCCTGCCGTTCCAGTTCAGCGAAGATGCGGTAGTTGCCATCTTCCTTCAATGTGTCCAGTTGCGATTGGAACAGTGCATCAAAGTCCATGATGTCCCCCTTTGAGTGTCGGTGTCTTTGCTGTTGGTTGGGTGGTCGCGGGAAGCATCCAGCGCCACAGTTTTTCATCCGGGATCGGCAGCACCATCACCCAGTGTTCGAGAAGTGCCAGCGCCGTGATGGCGGTCAGCAGGGCAAAGCCGATGAGCTGGCCGTCGGTCGGTGCGCTGTAGAGCCTTTCCAGCCAGCAGGCCGTGGCGAAGGTGAGCGCGGTCACGGAGATCGGAAACAGCCAGTTCAGGGCCCGGTTCCGGAAATAGGTTGCCAGATGCGTCAGGGCGGAAGGCAGGAAATCCACATTGATCCGCGGCACGCCCAGATAGAGGTTCAGCTTGGCCGAAAGCCGCGCAAAGAAGAGCACCGCAAAGGTCCACACGCCAAAGATGTTGACGGCATCCTGTCCGATCAGCGCAAGGCAGATCAGCGTGCCGACCAGCAGCATCTCGTGATAGGCCAGCGTGCCCCAGGCGCGGATGAAGCGCCCGAATTCCGGTGTGTCCTCGGGCAGCGGATAGGTGTTGGGGCCGGTGATGACGCCGGTGAGGAAGGCAAGCTCGATCCAGCCCCAGATGCAAAGCGCCGAGAGGAACGCAAGGCAGGCCCCAAGGACCGAAGGATCACCCAGCGTGCTCCAGAACCCCCAGATACCGAGCCCCGCCATGGGCAGGCCCCAGAGCGTGGCGCGCAGGCCCGCGCCCGCGCCTTTCCTGTCCGCTGTCTTCACGACCCAGAGGATCGCCCCGGTGGAGAACCACCAGACGAAGAGGGCGAGAAGGGAGGCGGACAGGACGGTCATGCGGCAGCCTTTGGGTTGAGGGCCGCGACCGACCTGGAGGTCGCATGTGCACCCGATCTGCGGTGAATATGCATGAAAGCCCGCGCGTCGCGCATTCTACGCCAGACATCTCCAAACGCGACCTCCGGGGGGAGGTCGGTCGCGGCCCGGCCTCGCAGCCGGGCGTAAGATATGTGGCGACGGCTGCGCATCAGTAGGCTGGCTCCAGACGGGTGTTTTCCGGCACTTTGTGCTTCTTCGCCGGAATGGTGATGAGCGAGACAAAGGCGCTTACCGCCCGGATCTGTGCGCCCAGCTTGGCAAAGAACCTCCCCTGTTCCTTGGCCACCGCCAGATCCGCATTGGCTTTCTGCATCTTCTCAAGCTGCGGCTGCCAGCGCGGGTGGTCGATGTCGAGCGTGATCGGGAAGATCTGCTCGCTGAGTTTGCTGGTCTTGGTAAAGACCTCATGGGCGTACCAGTCCGGGTCCACCCCAAGGGCCTTGTGGAAGGCCGGGCGCTGGTGGTCGCGCACATACATCGTGGAATAGACCGCCGTGAGGAAGAACTTGATCCAGAGCACGTTCTTGCCTTGCGTCAGCTTGGGGTCGGTCTTCATCAGCAGCGCGAAAGCCTCGCCGTGGCTGAACTCGTCATTGCACCACTCTTCGAACCACTTGAAGATCGGGTGGAAGCGATGCTCCGGGTTGGCCTCCAGATGGCGGAAGATCGTGATGTATCGCGCGTAGCCGATCTTTTCGGAGAGGTAGGTGGCGTAGTAGATGAACTTGGGCCGGAAGTAGGTGTATTTCTTCTTCTGCGTGAGAAACCCGAGGTTCACGCGCAGCCCGGCCTCGCGCAGCGCATCGTTGATGAAGCCTGCATGCCGCGCCTCGTCCCGTGCCATCAGTTGGAAAAGCTGCGTGATGTCGTCATTGTTGCCGCGGCGTTTCATCTCCTTGTAGAGCACGCAGCCGGAGAATTCCGCCGTGCAGCTTGAGATCAGGAAGTCGATGAATTCCTTCTTCAGTTGCGGTTCCATGCCCTCCCAATCCACGTGGTCCCAGTCTTCGTTTTTCTTGAAGTGACCCTTGTTGGGGTCAGAGACCATCTGGTCGATGAGCTTGTCCCAGTCCTCGCGGACGGAGGAGACGTCGATCGAGTCCAGTTCATCGAAATCCGTGGTGTAGAAACGCGGTGTCAGCAGCGTGTTGGCCATCGCCGTTTCGGTGGCAAAATCATCGTCGTATTTCGCCTGTTCTTCCTGAATGGCGAGACCCTCTTCGACGGTGGTGGCGTCGGCGGTGTGCTTGCCTTCGTATTGGTCGGGGTTCTGAATATTCACAGCGTGACCTCCTCTGAGAAGGAAAATTCGCATAGTTCCATGACTTCCAGATCACCGGTGAGGCGGGTCCAGAGGCGTTCGAGCTTGCTGGCGCGGATGATCGTGGCTTCGCGCTTCTCGGTGACGATCTCGCCGAAGGGGGCCATGATTTCCTCGCCATGCACTTTCACTTCGTCGCCGGGATAGATCACGGCACCGTTGTCAAAGCGCACATGGGCGTGCAGGCTTTCGAATTTGTGGCTGATTTCAACCGTGCAGGGGGCACGCTCGAAGTCTTTTGTCAGTAGTCCCATAAGGTGGCTTCCTTTCGAGGGTCTAGGGTTGGTCCAGCAACCTGGCGAAGGTGCGGGAATTGGTGGCGCCAAAGCCCATGAGCTCGGCGGACCACCCGGTGGCGGGGTCGGTGAGGGAAAGGCGGTTGCCTTCCCGGAGTTGCAACAGCACGGGCTGGCTCATGTCGAGGCCGCGCAGGCCGCGTTCGCGGGCGATCACGCGCTCTATCCCCGCAACAAAGCCGCCCTTGTCGGCGGGGAAATCGGCAAGCACCGTGCCATTGGCATCGAGCACCAGTGCCGCGCCCGAGGCATTGCCGGAGAGGTAGATGGCACGTTCCGAGATCAGCGCCCCTTGCGGCGGCTGGTTCTGTGGCTCGCGCCCCGTGAGCGTTGCCACGGTGACGATCACCAGCACGGTGAGCACAAGGCCGAACATGATCCGCACCATGATGCGGGGGACGAGTTCCTCTTCGCGGGCGTGAATGCGGGGTTGGGTCTGGGTGGCCATGGGTCTACTCCGCTGCAACTGTGCTGGTCTGGGGGGCAGGGGTCACGCGGGCCACCACCGGCGTTGAGACGCGTGCCTCAGCCGCATCGGCCAGCAGCCCTGCAACGTGCTCGGCCCCGGGGATGCAGCGCAGTGCAGGCTGAGCGGCGCGGAAATGCCAGGGCCGCACGTGGGGCCAGCAGGTCAGGTAGGACAGCCGCGTCTCGCCCATGGTTTCCAGCGCGATGGTGCCTTTGCCGTTCTTGCGCAGGTCGAGCATCGCATTGGCCACCTGCGTGTAGGGGATGTTGAGCGTGAGCGTCAGCGCGGCCCCGATCCGCATCACGACCCGCGCATCGGTCACGGTGTAGACCGTGGCCCGGGCCTGCGCCACGGCAACCAGCGTCAGCAACCCGCAGGTCACGACACCCAGCAGCAGGAAAGGGACCGCCGCGCCGATGGCCTGACCCAGCGGCAGAAGATCAAGCTGCGAGACAAACCGCCAGACCGAGAGCAATACGAAATACCCCGCAACCCACTTCACGTTGAGCGATTCAACGGCCAGCTGCCACCAGTCGGGGCGGCCCTGCCAGAGAATGCGCTCACCTTGCGGCGGCTGTTCGGGGAGCCCCTCAACGGGCTCTATTTCGAAGTCATCGTGGACTTTCTCGATTTTCAACTGAGACATGGCGAGTATCTCCCTTTCAGCGGTTGAGCGATGGGGCGGGCAGTGTTGCATCCTGTGATGGTTGCTTATGCCCGCCCCTTTGCGTCATCGGTTCAGAGCCTCGGTTCCTGACGGTCACCGGCATAAAGCTTGCCGCCGCCGTAGTAGCCGGAGATCTTGTCTTCTTCGAGCAGCGTCACCTGACGCGGGCTTGCGATTGTCGGGATGGTCGCAAAATGCTTGCCGTGAAGCGCATGCACATGGACCCGGTCCGATTTGATCTTGGCAAAGGTGATGGGCATCAGCCGGGTGCCAGCGCCCCATTTGCTGTCCAGTTCCATTTCCAGATAGCGGACCAGTTGTTCCGGCTCATCAATCCAGAGATCGGTGATCTTGCCCACGATCTCGCCATCACCGGAGATGACGGGCAGGCCGCGCGGGTCGCGACTTGCGGCCACGTGGAAGCCCTCGGCAGCGGACATCGGCACGATCTTGGGGTGGCCGTGGCCGTCAAGCTCTGGCCGGTCGGCGCGGGGCGCCCACGAGGCGGGGCCGACACCGTCCAGCATCGGATCGCCCGTGGGTTCCAGCGGGTAGCCGTTGCCGGGGCCTACGCGTTTCAGCGCGATATCGGCCCGTTCCGGGGTCTGGCCCGAGGGCACGGTGATTTCCCCATGGCCATGGGGCAGCTTGAAGGTCTTGTCCGCGGGCAGGGGCCACATGCTGGGATTGGACGACGGGTTGCCTTCGTCGTCTTCCAGCGGATAGCCCTCGCGCATGTTTTCGCGCTGGATCCAGATCACCAGCCCGGCAAAGAAAATATAGAAGAGCCAGAGAGATACACTCGCCAGATCGACTTCGCCAAAGAATGTTTCAGTCATTTTGTTTCCTCCTGAAACGGGTCAAGTCGGGAAATCGGCCAGCCCGAGCGGGCGGGTACCGGTGTCCCTTGGGGTGAGAGAACCGCTTTGGCGCACGAGCGGTCCCAGGATGATGAGAGTGACAAAGAGCAGGCCAATCTCGATGTGATAGACAAAGGAGTAACCGACAGCGGGGCTGACCATGCCTTCGCCCCAGACGCCGGACATGGCGATGGCGCCGGTCCAGTCGCGGATGGTCCCACCCAGCGCAATCGACAGCCCGGCCGCCGTGGCCTGTGCAGCGCCCCAGGCCCCCAGTGCCAGCCCGCGCCCGGCGCGCCCGCTTTCGGGCAGGGTCATGCAGGCGGTGAGGGTGGAGACGGCAAAGAGCCCGCCACCAAAGCCGATGAGCGTGGCCCCGGCAAAGAACAGCACAGGTGAATTCAGCGGCGCGGCAAAGATCACGGTGGAAAAGGCCCAGATGCCCGCGAGGATACCCGCGCCCGCAAGCCGATAGGGGTTGGAGCCCGCCGAGAGCCGCTGCCCGGCCCAGGCAAAGCCCAAAAGCGCGCCCACGGACCAGAGCGCCGTGAGCAGCGTGGTGGAAGAGACCGACAGTCCGAGGATTTCGCCGCCGTAAGGCTCCAGCAGCACGTCCTGCATGTTGAAGGCCATGGTGCCCACGAAGATACAGGCCAGGAGCCGCCCGGCCTGACCGCCGGAGATGAAATCATCCCAGGCGTCGCGGAATTTCGGGGCGGGGGCCTCACGCTCGGCGCGGCTCATGGGCCGGACGCTTTCCTGTTTCCAGAGCGCGATGAGGTTCAGAACGGCGGTCACCACGGCGGTGGCCTGCACGATCTGGATAAGCTTCAGCGGGGTGAAATCGCGCAAAAGGAACCCGATGATGAGCGAGGAAATCCCCATGCCCACAAGGAACATCACGTAAAGCAGCGCGACCACGCGGGGCCGGGTTTCATCCGTCGCGCGGTCCGAGGCGAGCGCCAGCCCGGCGGTCTGCGTCATATGCATGCCCAGCCCGGTCATCAGGAAGGCCAGGGCCGCGAGCACCTCGCCCGCGTAGGGCAGCGCGTAGGTGACGTCACCGCCCAGCACCAAGAGGCAGGAGGGCATGATCGCCAGCCCGCCAAACTGCCAGAGCGTGCCGAACCAGATGTAAGGCACGCGTTTCCAGCCGATGGCGGATCGGTAAGTGTCTGATTTAAAACCCAACAGTGTGCGGAAGGGCGCGATCAGCACGGGCAGGGCGATCATCACGGCGACGATCATCGCAGGCACCGAAAGCTCCACGATCATCACGCGGTTGAGCGTGCCCAGCAACATGACGGCGGCCATGCCCACAGAGACCTGAAAGAGAGACAGGCGCAACAACTGGCCCAGCGGCAGGTCCGCGCTGGCCGCATCCGAGAAGGGCATCGCCTTCAAGGACAGACGTTTGAGGCCCGCTGCCTTCATGGGCGCACCTCCATCAGTTGGGAGATGTAGAAGCCGGAGGTCACGCGGTCGACCGGCTGAACCCTGCGGCTGACGCCTTCGGCGCGGGCGGCATGGGCCAGTTTGCCCGCATCATGCGGGATCATCACCGGGCTGCGGTCGGACCGGGGAAAGAGCTTGCCCGCGTACCACATGGCCATGAGCGCCCGGGTGCGCGGGGCGACGGTGAAGACGATGTTGCCGCTGGTGCGGGCTTCAAGCCTCCTCAGCGCGCGGCCAATATCGGCGGCGTCATAATAGATCAGGCTGTCCATGGCGATCACGTGGTCGAAATGGCCCAAGGTCGGGCAGAGCATGTCCCCGGCGGCAAACTGCACCTGTGGGCGCAGGTCATCGGGCAGGCGGGCCTCGGCGATCTGCACCAGAGAGGGGGAGATATCGGTGGCGAGAACCTGCGCCCCGCGCCGGGCCAGCTCAACGGTCATCTGCCCGGCCCCGCAGCCCGCATCGAGCACCCGGTGCCCGGTCAGATCGGCCGGCAGGCGGCTCAGCATCAGATCGCGCATCCGGTCGCGCCCCTCGCGCACGGTCTGGCGGATTTTCGACACCGGCGCGTCTGAGGTCAGCCGTTCCCACGTGCGGGTGGCGGTCTTGTCGAAATAGGTCTCCACCCTTTCGCGGGTCGCACGGTATCCGGGCCGCGCGGACGCGGTCAGGGCCGTGTCGGAAAGGGTCACGTCATCACGCATCAATCAAACCCCAGAAGCTCGAAGATTTCGCGGTCGGGCAGGGGGGCGGGGGCCAGCGGCTCCGTCCCGTTCCAGAGCGTCTCGGCGAGGCGCACGTATTCTTTGCGGACCTGCACGATCTCCTCGTCATCGGGCATCTCGAAGAGGGTCTTCTTCTTGAGCCGCGAACGGCGAATGGCATCGAGATCCGGCATATGGGCGATGCGGTTGAAACCCACGGTCTTGCAGTAGCGATCCACCTCGTCGGTTTCGCGCGAGCGATTGGCGACACAGCCCGCAAGCCGTACCTTGTAGTTGTTCGACTTGGCCTGCACGGCGGCAATGATCCGGTTCATCGCGTAGATGCTGTCAAAGTCATTGGCAGTCACGATCAGGGCGCGATCCGCGTGCTGCAAGGGGGCCGCGAAACCGCCGCAGACCACGTCACCCAACACGTCAAAGATCACCACATCCGTGTCATCGAGCAGGTGGTGCTGCTTGAGCAGTTTCACCGTCTGGCCCACGACATAGCCGCCACAGCCGGTGCCCGCCGGGGGTCCGCCCGCCTCGACACACTTCACGCCGTTGAAGCCATCAAAAACAAAGTCTTCCGCACGCAGTTCCTCGGGGTGGAAATCCACCTCCTTGAGGATGTCGATCACCGTGGGAACAAGCGAGCCCGTCAGGGTGAAGGTGCTGTCATGCTTGGGGTCGCAGCCGATTTGCAGCACCCGTTTGCCCAGCATCGAAAACGCCGCCGAGAGGTTGCTGGAGGTGGTGGATTTGCCGATCCCCCCCTTGCCGTAGACCGAAAAGACCTTGGCCCCTTCGATGCGGGCGCTTTCGTCCTGATGCACCTGCACCGATCCTTCGCCGTCCTGCCCGCGCAGGGAGGGAGGTGTTCTGTCAAGTGGGCTCATGGTGTTGTCCTTTCAAAGGGGCGCACTCCCCTTGGGGTTTCATCTTTGCGGTGAAGGGTCATTGCGCGGCGATCCCTTCCAGTTGGTCCTCAAGCGCGTCAGCGGCGTCCTGCAAGGCGGCCAGCGTGTCGGCGTCGGGGCTCCAGTAGTTGCGGTCATTGGCTTCCAGCAGGCGGTTGGCCATGCGGCTGGAGGCGGTGGGGTTGAGATCTGCGAGGCGTTGGCGCATCTCGTCATCCAGCACAAAGGTTTCCGAGATGCGCTGGTAGACCCAAGGATCGACCTGACCGGTGGTGGCGGACCAGCCCAGCGTGTTGGTCACATGCGCCTCGATCTGGCGCACACCTTCGGCGCCATGTTTCAGAAGCCCTTCGAAGAACTTCGGGTTGAGGCTGCGCGAGCGTGTTTCCAGCGCCACTTGCTCCTTGAGCGTGCGGACTTTGCCGGAGCCGCGCGTCTGATCGCCGATATAGACAGCCGCATCGGTGCCCTTGGCGCGCTTTACCGCGCGGGCGATGCCGCCCAGCGTGTCGAAGTAGTGATCGACGGTTGTCACACCCAGCTCGACGCTTTCGAGGTTCTGGTAGGCCACATCGACTTCGGCCAGTTGTGCCTGCAAGAGCGCGGCATTCGCAGCCGCCTTTCCGTCGGTGCCATAGGCAAAGCTCTTGCGGGCCTCATAGGCGTCGGCCAACTCGTCTTCGTCCCCAAAGGCGGAACTGTCGACCAGTTGATTGACGTTGGAGCCGTAGGCCCCTTCGGCGTTGGAGAAGACCCGCAGCGAGGCCTCTGCCATGTCGCAGCCGGTTTTCTCCGCATAGGCCAGCGCATGGGCGCGGATGAAATTCATCTCAAGCGGTTCCTCGGCGAGCGCGCATTTCTGCGCGGCTTCGGCCAGCATCCGGGTCTGCAGGGGCAGCAGATCGCGGAAGATGCCCGAGAGCGTCATGATGACGTCGATGCGGGGGCGACCGAGGTCCTCAAGCGGGATCAGATCGGCCCCGCTGAGCCGTCCGAAACTGTCAAAGCGCGGGGTGCAGCCCATCAGCGCCAGCGCCTGCGCAATCGGGCCGCCGTCGGATTTGATGTTGTCGCTGCCCCAGAGCACCAGCGCCACGGTGCGCGGCAGGGTGTCGTGGGTTTCAAGCAAAAGCCGCGCCTGTTTCGCCCCGTCCTGGCAGGCAAAGGCGGTGGGCATGCGGAAGGGATCGAAGGCGTGGATGTTGCGGCCCGTGGGCAGAATATCCGCCGAGCGGATCAGATCGCCGCCCGGAACCGGTTCGATGAAACGGGCCGAGAGCGCGCGGCTGATGGCCTCAAGCTCGGTATCTTCCTTCAGCAATGCATCGACCCTTGCCCGTGTCTCCGCATCCGCGTGATCCATCACCTTGAGGTATTCGGCGCGGGCCGCGTCACTGATCGGTTGCCCGACGACATGCAGCCCGTCGGGGATCAGCGCATCCTCGGTCTCCAGCAGTTTGAGCCAGAGCGCATCGGGGGCAAAGCCGCCCATATCCACCGCTTCGGCCTGGGACGCGATCAGGTCCTCAAGCTCGGGGCGTTCAGGCGCATCCCCGGCCATGGCGCGCCAGCGCGTGAGGCTGTCCTTGAGCTCCAGCAGCCCCTTGTAGAGCCCGGAAGCCGCCAGCGGCGGCGTCAGATGGGTGATCGTGACCGCGCCGGAACGGCGTTTGGCAAGCGACGCCTCGGAGGGGTTGTTCGACGCATAAAGATAGACGTTGGGTATTTCGCCGATCAGCCGGTCCGGCCAGTCCGTGGCCCCCAGCCCCGCCTGCTTGCCGGGCATGAACTCCAGCGCGCCGTGCATGCCGAAATGCAAAAGCGCATCGGCCTTCAACGTATTCCGGAGCCAGAGATAGAAGGTGGTGAAGGCATGGGTCGGCGCAAAGCCCTTCTCGAACAGGAGCCGCATCGGGTCGCCTTCGTAGCCAAAGGCGGGCTGGACGCCGACAAACACCTTGCCGAAATGCGCGCCCAGCACAAAAACCCCGCGCCCGTCCGATTGGATGCGCCCGGGGGCAGGGCCCCAGACCGCTTCGATGGCCGCCAGCGGTGGGGTGGTCTTGACGATGGTGTCCGCAGTCACGTGGTCGGCCACATTGGCCTCTTGCCCGTATTGCGCCGCGTTGCCCTTGAGCACCTTGTCGCGCAGGTCGTCCACAGAGACGGGTAGCTCAACGTCGTAGCCGTCTGCCTTGAGGCGGTACAACGTGTTGAAAAGGCTTTCAAAAACGGAAAGGTAAGCGGCGGTGCCCACGGCACCCGCATTGGGCGGGAAGCCAAAGAGCACGATGCCCAGCGTCTTGTCGGCATTGGCTTTCTGACGCAGCTGTGTCAGCCGGATGGTCTTTTCAACGAGGCTGTCGATGCGTTCCGGACAGGGGGCCATGGCCTTGGCGTCCGAGGCGGTCGTGCATTGATGCCGGCAGCCTTCGCAGGGGACCTGCCCATGACGGCCCGCAAAGACGGTGGGGTTTGTCGCCCCGTCAAGCTCGGGCAGCGCGATCAGCATGGTTGTCTCAATGGGTCCCAGGCCTTGCGGGGACGCTGCCCATTGCTCCAGCGTCTGAAACTCAAGAGGGTGCGCGGCCACATAGGGGATATCCAGCCCCTTGAGCACCTCGATGGCCGCGTCATTGTCGTTGTAGGCCGGTCCGCCCACCAGCGAGAACCCGGTCAGCGAGACCAGGGCGTCGATATGCACGTCCGTCTCGTCGCGGAAGAAACCGTCAATCGCGGGGCGACC
This sequence comes from Pseudomonadota bacterium, assembly GCA_039196345.1. GTDB lineage: Bacteria > Pseudomonadota > Alphaproteobacteria > Rhodobacterales > Rhodobacteraceae > Roseobacter. The sequence goes on from JBCCUU010000006.1 coordinate 122,526, forward strand.
GTCGAGGCCCCCGGCAAAGGCCGCGCGCACTGCAATGCCGCGTGCTTCAAAGGCGCGGATCACTGCGTCGTAATGCGCCGTGTCCGACGACAGCACATAGGAGCGCATCATCAGCAGGCCCACGGTGGCAGTTGCGTTTGCGGGCTTTGGCAGTTCCGCCGGGTCAACGGTGATACGGCCGGGAATGTCCGGATGATAGAGACCCGCATCGGGGTATTCGATGGGGGCGGCGGCTTCGGGAGCCGCAGCCCAGCCGGTACCCGTCGCATAGCGATTGAGCAGAAAGCGCATCATCGCTTCGACATTGTCGTCAGAGCCGCCCAGCCAGTACTGCATGGTCAGGAACCACGCGCGCAAATCCTGGCTCTTGCCCGGAATGAAGCGCAGGATTTTGGGCAGGCGACGCAAAAGCGCCATCTTGTCCGCGCCCGAAGAACTGGAGGGTTTGGAGGACCCGCGCAGCTTTTTCATCAGCTTCATGGCGCCAGACTGCGGGGCCATCATGTCGAGCGCCCCCATGCGGGTCAGTTTCACGACCGCGGCGTCGGCAATCACGCCGATCATCGCGTCACAATGATCGCGGCGGGCCTCAAGGTGGGGCAGGATGCGGGCCACATGCTCTTCGAGGAAAAGCAGGTTCGAGATGATGATGTCGCCCTGTTCGATGGCGTCGCGCGCTGCTTCGAAAGCACCCGGTGTCTCGCCCCATTCGGCGGCGGCGTGGATCGAAATGCTCAGGCCCGGGTAGTCGTTGGACATCCGGTCGGCGGCGCGCATGGCCGGGCCCGCCGCATGGCTGTCCAGCGTCACAATCACGACGCGATAGCCGGGCAGACGCCCGTTTATGGCCGCGTCATCGCGCATAATGGGCTTTGGCCTCGTAGAGTGTATCGACGGAAATCTCCGCCACGCCGCGCTCGGACGCGAAGGTCTCGGTGTTGCGCCGGGCTTTGCCGCGCACGAAGAAGGGGATCTTCTTCAGCTCACGTTCCGCATCTGCGAGCCAGACAACCTCGACCGTTGAGGTGATGGGGGCTGTTTCCCCGGCGGGCGCGGGGGTCTCGCCCTGCGGCTTGGGCGCGTGGCCGCCATGGTGCGAGGGGCCAGCCGCATCGTGGAACTCGAAATCATCGCGGAACATGTGCAGCAGGTGCTCTTCCAGCCCCATGACCAGCGGATGCACCCAGGTGTCGAAAATGACGTTTGCCCCCTCGATCCCCATCTGCGGGGAATAGCGCGCGGGGAAGTCCTGCACGTGGACAGGGGCGGAGATCACGGCGCAGGGAATGCCCAGACGCTTGCCGATGTGCCGCTCCATCTGCGTGCCGAGGATCATCTCGGGCTGAAGCGCCTCGATGCGGCGTTCAACTTCGAGGTAGTCATCGGTGATGAGCGCCTCGACCCCCATGTCGCGGGCGGTGGCGCGCACGGCGCGGGCCATCTCGCGGTTGTAGCAGCCGAGGCCCACCACCTCGAAGCCCATCTCGTCCCGGGCAATGCGCGCGGCGGCGACCACATGGGTGCCATCGCCGAACAGGAACACCCGTTTGCCTGTCAGGTAAGTGCTGTCCACGGATTTGGAGTACCAGGGCAGGCGCAAGCGGCTGTCATCGAGGTAGGGCGCAAGGCCTGTGATCCTGGCAACCTCTGCCACGAAATCACGTGTCGCGCCGACGCCGATGGGGACGGTCTTGGTGTAGGGCTGCTCCAACTCCCGCTCCATCCAGCGGGCGGCGGACTCAGCGGTTTCGGGGTACATGAGCACGTTGAAATGCGCCTGGCCCAGGCGGGCAATATCGGCGGGCGTGGCGGTCATCGGGGCCACCACATTCACCTCGATGCCCATATCCGCCAGCAGGCCGGTGATTTCGGTGATGTCATCGCGGTGCCGGAAACCCAAAGCCGTGGGGCCAATGAGGTTGCAGGTCACGCGTTCGGTCCGCGCCATCGGTTTGGCCAAGGCGCGCACGATCTGGAAGAAGGTCTCATCCGCGCCGTAGTTTTCCTTGCGCTGGTAACTGGGCAGTTCCAGCGGGATCACGGGCACGGGAATGCCCATCGTCTCCGACATGCCGCCGGGATCGTCCTGAATAAGCTCGGCGGTGCAGGAGGCCCCGACGATCAGCGCTTGCGGCGCGAAGCGGTCATAAGCATCTTGCAGTGCCTGCTTGAAGAGGTCAGCGGTATCTGACCCCAGATCGCGCGCCTGAAAGGTGGTGTAGGTGACGGGCGGGCGGTGGTCGCGCCGCTCGATCATCGTGAAGAGCAGATCGGCGTAGGTGTCGCCTTGCGGGGCGTGCAACACGTAGTGCAGGCCTTTCATGCCGGTCGCCACACGCATGGCCCCCACATGGGGCGGGCCTTCATATGTCCAGACGGTGAGCTTCATCGCGCGACCTCGCGCGTCCCGTTGGCAGAACCTGATTGCTCCAGCTTCAGCAGGTCCGCGCGGCGCACGGGGCGCGAGAAGAGCCCGGCCAGATCACCGGCCTGTTCGTAGAAATGCACCGGGGTGAAGACCAGCTCGATGGCCCATTTGGTGGCGTGGCCCTCGGCCTCCAGCGGATTGGCCAGCCCAAGCCCGCAGACGGTCAGATCAGGCTGTGCGGCGCGGCAACGGTCCAGTTGCAGGTCGACGTCTTGTCCTTCGGAGATCACCGGGCCTTTGGCCAGCATGTCGAGATCTGGCCCGACGATACCCTTGTGCACGAAAGGCGCTCCCACCTCGACCGCCTCCATCCCGCATTCGCGGGTCAGAAAGCGCGCCAGCGGAATCTCCAACTGGCTGTCGGGGAAGAAGAAGACCGTTTTGTTCCGCAGCGCTTCGGAGGCTTGGGCGATGGCCTTGCGTGCCCGGGCGCGGGGGGCGGCGGTGACGCGGTCAAAGGTTTCGGCATCCACGCCGAACGCATCGGCGATGGCGCGCAGCCAGGCGGTTGTGCCCTCTTCGCCAAAGGGGAAGGACGCAGAAAGGTGCCGGGCCCCGCGCCGTTCCAGCGCCCCATGTGTGTCACCGAGGAACGGCTGGGTCAGGGCAAAGACGGTGTTTTCACCAATGCCCAGGTCGCTGTCTGCCCGTGGCGCTGGCAGCACCTTGATCGGGCCGATGCCCATCTGTTCGAGCAGTGAGACCGCCTGTTCCTCGACCACATCCGGCAGCGCACCGACCAGCAGCAACTGCCGCGTGTCGGTTTTCGGCAGGACGGGCACCATGGCCGCGAGGCATGCGTCTTCGCCCTGCGTGAAGGTCGTCTCAATCCCCGAACCGGAGAAGTTCAGCACGCGCACGGAGGGCGCGTATTTCTCGGTCATCCGTTCCGCGGCGCGGTTGAGATCGAGCTTGATGACTTCAGACGGGCAGGAACCCACGAGGAACAGCTGTTTGATGTCGGTGCGCCGCGCCAGCAGTTGGTCGACCACCTTGTCGAGCTCTTCCTGCGCGTCAGCCAGCCCGGCCAGATCGGTCTCTTCGAGGATCGCCGTGCCAAAGCGCGGCTCGGCAAAGATCATCACCCCGGCGGCGGATTGCAGCAGATGCGCGCAGGTGCGGCTGCCGATCACCAGAAAGAAGGCATCCTGCATCTTGCGGTGCAGCCAGATGATTCCCGTCAGGCCGCAAAACACCTCCCGCTGCCCGCGCTGCTTGAGAATCGGTTCCTCGCGGCAACCGCCGCTTGTGGGGATGCGGGGCAGCTCCGTCATACGGTGACCTCCGAAGGGGGGGCGGAAGGGGTCGCGGCCTGCAATCGCGCGGCGCGCAGCTTGAGCACAAACTGCACCGCATTGATGACATAGGCGCCATAGGCGGCAAGCGCGAGCCACATGAGCGAAACAGGGTCCATCGCGCCGGTGAACAGCGCCCACAGGTAGGCTGTGTGCAGGGCGATGACCGCGAATGAAAAGACGTCTTCCCAGAAGAAGGCAGGGGCGAAAAGATATTGGCCGAAAACGATTTTTTCCCAGATCGCCCCGGTAACCATGATGGTGTAGAGCACCAGCGTCTTGATGACGATGGACCAGGTCGCCGCCAGGTAGCCGGCATCCGTCCAGAGGTAGCGAATGACAAGCGCCAGGGAGATCAGAAAGACGACAAACTGGAAAGGGGCCAGCACCCCCTGAATGGTGGTCCAGACGGTCGCATCGCGGCGCGCCCGTTCCTCAGGCGTGTAGAGGCCCGCCGGAACCGATTTTCCTAGCGCATTTCCATGCATCTGGGGAGTCACCTTTCTTGCCACCTCTCTCGAAAGTAGCGGCTTTTCAAGAAAAGTGTCAACTAAAACTTACACCGTTAATGTGCCAGGTTTACATTTCGATTCTTGCTGCTTTTTAAGGCGAAATCGCCAATTGCCAGTAAATCATGACGTTAATGTAGTGCGCTTCACATTGAATTTGTGTCAGATTCGGAAAATCTGTCAATTTTGTTTGACATTTGCCTGTCAAGGGTAGAGCCTTTTTGCCATGTTGGCTCTGCGGGGACCCCCGTCTTCGTGCCTCAAGAGAAGAGTCACCGGGAAAGTGCCATGTCGACGGATGACCAAACACAGCCGCGCGGCGCTCAGCGCAACCGGCCAGAGACAGTGGATGCGTTCGCCTCAACCGTGATATCGGTCCTGCGGGGGCGGCAGGTCGTGTCTTTTGACGGTTTGCGTCAATTCGTTCTGGATCACATGATGCGCGCGGTTCTGGGGCACGGCACCTATTCGGCGGACCGTCTGCTGGCAGAGCTGCGCGGATACCGGCTCACGGTGGATTCAATCATCGATCAGTATGTTCCGCATGTGGCGCGTATGCTGGGCGAGCAATGGATCCGGGACAAGATCAGCTTTGCGGATGTCACCATCGGGTCAATGCGCCTTCAATCGCTGCTGGCCGAGGCTTCCTCTGCGACGCGGACCGATGCCGGGGCAAACGCGCCTTTCGTGCATGCGCTGGTGCTGGTGCCGCAGGGCGAGCAGCATTTCCTGGGCGCAAGCGTCGTTGCCAGTCAGATCCGGCGCATGGGCTGTGATGTGGATATGTCCTATGATGAGGACATGGGAACACTGACGGCGCGGCTGATGCACTGTGTCCCCGACATCATCCTGATTACCTGCGCGCGACGCGAGACCCTTGAAACTGTCACCAATACGGTGCAGATAATCCGGAACGCCGTTTCGGAGTGTCCTGTGCTGGCGCTTGGCGGCGCAATTGAAATGAAAAAAGAAGACGTCATAAAAATGACGGGTGTGGATATTGTGACAAATGTTGCCGAGGAGGCAGTAGCGCTCTGCGCCACGCGTGCTAAGCCGCAAGGCGCAAGATGACAACCGACGGCAATTCGTTCTGGTCCAGCGGGTCTGTCCCGCTGATTGAGCCCGAGTTCCTCAGCAGTATCATCGCGGCGGCATCGGATATCGCCATCGTGGTATCCGCGCAAGGCACGATACTGTCGGTGGTTGTGAATTCCTTCAGCGAATCCTTTGGAAACCTGCGGCACTGGGAAGGACGGGCTTTGACCGAGTTTCTCACGCGCGACTCCGTGCCCAAGTTCGAAAAGGCCCATGCCGCCTACCTGATCGGTGAGGTTCCGAAAAAGCAGCTGGAGCTGAACCACAACGACAATGCGGTCTGGCAGTATCCCGTCCGCTATACCTTCCACCGCTTCGGTCACGAAAATGCCGCCTTGCTGCTGGGGCGGGATCTGCGGCCCATCGCGGAAACGCAGCAGCAGCTTGTGCAGGCGCAGATAGCACTAGAGCAGGGCTATGAGGCGCGCCGGGAATTTGACGCCCGCTACCGGGTCCTGATGTCAAATGTCAGCCAGGCCGTGGCCTTTGTCTCCGTTCAGACCGGGCGGGTCGAAGACTCCAATGAGGCGGCGGCCGCGCTGCTGGGGCTGAGCGTGGATGCCTTGCGGGGCAGTTCTTTCGCGCAGCATTTCAACGACCGCTCGAACGTGGAACTGACCGAGAGCCTGATGAACGCGACGTTGGCCGAGGAGGAAGGCCGCGTCACGCTGAACACGACGCGCACCAAGACAAAGATCATCGTGCATCCCGTGGTTTTCCGGGCAGGGGGCCAACGGGTCCTGATGTGCCGCATGGCGACGGAAGCCCGTGTCAGTGCCGCCCCCGACACGGCGGCCAATCACGCGCTGGCGCTCTTCCGGTCGGGCAGTGACGCGATGCTCTTCATGTCGCCCAAGGGCGATATCATTTCCGTGAATGAGAGTTTCCTCGATCTGGTCGGGGCCGCGCATCTTTCCGATGTGGTGGGGCGCAGCCTTGGTGATTTTCTGGGGCGCGGACAGATCGACCTGTCGGTTCTGACCGAACAACCGCAGCGTTCAGGCCATATGCGCATCTACGCGACGCGTCTGGTGAATGATCTGGGCACGCGGCTTGCGGTTGAAATCTCAGCCACGCATCTGTCGGATGAGGAATCCCCCGCGATCGGCTGCATCATTCGCGATGTCAGCCGGACCGAGACCGCCCGGGCGGGCGGCGGCACAGCACCGATGGTGTCCCATGTTCCGGCGGAGCCCGCGCGCAACGTCATGGATCTGGTGGGGTCAGCCTCTTTGAAGGACATCGTGGCGGAGACAACGGACGTCGTCGAAAAGATGTGCATCGAGACCGCCGTCGAGCTGACCAGCAACAATCGCGTCGCGGCGGCGGAGATGCTGGGGCTGTCGCGCCAAAGTCTCTACGTCAAACTGCGCAAATACGGGCTGCTGAGCAAAAACGGCTGATTTCAGCGACCGGTTTCTGTTGCGCCGACTCAATGTGTCAGGCATAGTTTACACATGTCTGTCACGGAAGTCATACACACGCGTCGATTCCCCGAACCTGTGGCGGCGCTGAAACTCATCAAACCGATTACCTGGTTCCCCCCCATGTGGGCCTATCTTTGTGGTGTGGTGTCCTCCGGCGCTGCACCCTCGGGGCAGTGGGGTCTGGTCATTCTGGGTGTCATTCTCGCCGGTCCGATTGTCTGCGGCATGAGCCAGGCCGCGAACGACTGGTGTGACCGGCATGTGGATGCGATCAACGAACCGAACCGGCCGATACCCTCGGGCCGTATCCCGGGCCGGTGGGGGCTCTGGATTGCGCTGGCGATGTCGGCGCTGTCGCTCTTTGTCGGCTGGCAGCTGGGGCCCTGGGGCTTTGGTGCGACCGTTGTGGGTGTGCTGGCCGCCTGGGCCTATTCCGCGGAACCTGTACGCCTCAAGCGATCCGGCTGGTGGGGGCCGGGGCTGGTTGGGCTGAGCTATGAAAGCCTGCCGTGGTTCACCGGGGCGGCTGTGTTGAGCGCGGGCGCGCCCCGTTGGGAAGTGATCCTCGTGGCGGTGCTTTACGGGATTGGGGCGCATGGCATCATGACGCTCAATGATTTCAAGGCGCTGGAGGGCGACCGGGAGATGGGCGTGAATTCGCTGCCTGTGACGCTTGGCCCGAAACGGGCGGCACAGGTTGCCTGTATTGTCATGACAATCCCGCAAGTGGTGGTTGCGGCGCTGCTGTTCCTCTGGGACAAACCGCTGCACGCCCTTGGCGTCTGCGCGGTGCTCGGCCTGCAATTCTGGGCCATGACAGTGATGTTCAAGGACCCCAAGGCCAAAGCGCCCTGGTATAATGGCACCGGCGTTCTGCTTTACATCAGCGGCATGATGGTCACGGCCTTCGCGCTGCGGGGGCTAGGCTGATGCTGAGCTGGGCCGGTATCGCGCGCCTTGGGCTGGTGCAGATGTCGCTTGGTGCGATTGTCGTGCTGACCACGGCCACGATGAACCGGGTGATGGTGGTGGAACTGGCCATGCCCGCGATCCTGCCGGGTCTGCTGGTCTCTCTCTACTACGGCACGCAATTCCTGCGCCCGCGCTTTGGTCATGGCGCCGATCAGGGCGGGCATCGGACCCCGTGGATTCTGGGCGGCGTCGCCTTGCTCGCGGCTGGAGCGATTGGGGCTGCCTTGTCTGTTGGCCTGATGGAGCGTCTCGCCTGGGCCGGGATTGCTGCTGCCGTCCCCTCCTTCCTGCTGATCGGTCTGGGGATCGGGGCTGCGGGCACCAACCTGCTGGCACTTCTTTCGGTGCGGGTGAGTGCTGAACGTCAGGCCCCAGCGGGTAGCCTGGTGTGGATCATGATGATCTTCGGGCTGGCTGTCACGGGTATCACGGCGGGGCAGTTGCTGGACCCCTATAGCCACGCGCGGCTCGTGAAGGTGACGCTTGGGGTCTCAGCCGTGGCCCTTCTGCTCAGCACGCTGGGCGTCTGGGGGCAAGAGCGTGGCGAGACCCGCGCGGTCGAGAAAAAGGACGGTGATTTCCGGCTGGTACTTAGGGAGTTGTGGGCAGACCCGCGGGTGCGCGTCTTCACGATCTTCGTCTTTGCGTCGATGCTGGCGTATAACTTGCAGGACCTGATCCTCGAACCCTTCGCCGGTCATGTCTTTGGCATGACGGTCGGCGAAAGCACCAAGCTTGGCGGCATGCATCACGGTGGTGCGCTGATGGGCATGCTCGCCGTGCTGTTGGGCGGGACGGTGCTGGCGCGCTGGGTGACTGTCCCTCTGCGGGTCTGGGTTGTGGGCGGCTGCCTTTTGTCGGGCCTGTCGCTCGTGGGCATGGCCTATGGTGGAACCCGGGCCGACAGCTGGCCGCTGGGCCTCAACATCTTCTGCCTCGGTCTGGCCAATGGCGCCTTCGCGGTGGCGGCCATCGGCGCGATGATGGGACTCGCGCGCGAAGGCAAGGACGGGCGCGAAGGGCTGCGCATGGGCCTCTTTGGCGCAGCACAGGCCATCGCTTTCGGGCTGGGGTCCTTTGCGGGCACGGCGCTTGTGGATGTCATGCGGCTGATGACGACGCAGGACGCGCTGGCCTACGGCACCGTGTTTGCCGTCGAAGGCATGGTCTTTCTGGTCGCGGCGATCCTCGCCCTGCGGCTCACTTCACCGAATGCGGCGGCGGATGTGCGCCCCGCCATGATGCCGGGAGAATAGAATATGTATGATGTGGTTGTTGTTGGCGGGGGCCCTTGCGGGGCGACAGCCGCGCTGGATCTGGTGCAGTCGGGCCATAAGGTTGCGCTGCTGGACCGGGAAGGGCGGATCAAGCCCTGCGGCGGGGCGATCCCGCCCGCGCTGATGCGGGAATTCCACGTGACCGAAGACCAGCTTCTGGCCAAGGTGAACACGGCGCGGATGATCTCTCCCACGGGTCGCCACGTGGATATTCCCATCGAAAACGGCTTTGTCGGCATGGTCGACCGCAAGGACTTCGACCCCTTCCTGCGCCAGCGCGCAGCGGATGCGGGCGCGGCCTATTTCACCGGCACCTTCGTGCGGATCGAGCGGCCCAACGGCACGCCGGTGGTGATCTACCGCGACAAGGCGACCCAGGAAGAACGCGAACTGCCCGCAAAGCTGGTGATCGGGGCGGATGGCGCGAAATCCCGCGTGGGCCTCGCGGAGGTGAAGGACGCGGATAAGATCCCGCTGGTCTTTGCCTACCACGAGATCATCAAGGCACCGCCCAAGACAGATATCTATGACCCGGAGCGCTGTGACGTGATCTATGACGGCGCGATCTCGCCCGATTTCTACGGCTGGGTTTTCCCGCATGGGGACAGTGCCAGCGTCGGCATGGGCACGGAAATCGCCTCGGTCAACCTCAAGGAGGCCACGGCGGCACTGCGTCAGGCCTCGGGGCTGGCGGATTGTGAGACGATCCGCAAGGAAGGCGCGCCCATTCCGCTGCGCCCCATGGACCGCTGGGACAACGGCAAGGACGTGGTGCTGGCGGGGGATGCGGCGGGCGTGGTGGCCCCCAGTTCCGGCGAAGGCATCTTCTATGCGATGGTCGGGGGCAGGGTGGCCGCCACCGCCTGTGCAGCAACTCTGGCCTCGGGGCGGGTTAAGGATTTGCGGCTCGCGCGGCAGCTTTTCATGAAAGAGCACAAGATGGTCTTCCGCGTGCTGGGATCGATGCAGAACGCCTATTACCGCAGCGACGAAAGGCGCGAACGGTTCGTGTCGCTCTGCCATGACATCGACGTGCAACGCCTGACATTCGAGGCTTACATGAACAAGAAACTTGTCCGCGCCCGTCCCATGGCGCATCTGAAAATCGGCATCAAGAACCTTGCGCATCTCACCGGCCTTGTGGCAACGACACGCGTATGACGATCATGATCCCGGCCTGGGTTAATGGCACGCTGACACCGGTCGAAAAACTCGACGCCCATATACGAGGCCTGAAGCACAAGGCTGTCTCGGTCTTTGTCCTGAAGGGCGATGTCGTGTTGATGCAGCAACGCGCGCTCGGCAAATACCACACGCCGGGGCTGTGGACGAACACCTGCTGTACCCATCCCGAATGGGAAGAGGACCCGCTGGACTGTGCCGTGCGGCGTCTGAACGAAGAGTTGGGCGTCACCGGGCTGATACCGCTGCACCGCCATCATCTGGAGTACCGCGCCGATGTGGGCGGGGGGCTGACGGAACACGAAATCGTTGATGTCTTTGTCGCCGAAGCAAAGGATGAAATGCCGCTTGCGCCCAACGCGGAGGAGGTCATGGCGGTGCGGTGGATGCGGTTTGCCGACCTTCTGTCCGAGGTCGAGCAGTATCCAGACCGGTTCACGCCCTGGCTACGAATCTACCTGCGGGATCATGCGCAGACGATCTTTGGCGCTCTGGCCGAGACGGTTCCAAGCTAGAGCATCCGCCTGGAAATCCTAATCACTTACCTTGCCGAGTGTACCCGACCCTCGGGAGGGGGCTGGTCTCAGTTGCAAGGGGTCTTGTTGCAGTTGAAACGGATGCTGCTCTAGCCGTCTTGCCTCAGCCCGAAACGCGTCCTATATGATGCTGCCGGGATACCTGTCCGGCCGATGGAGTTTTTATGACAGAGCTTGTGGCCCGCCGTTAAGGTCCCACAATCAGGACCGATGAGCACTCAGCCCGCCCGCGCGTGATGCCGGTGGGGCTGTTCTGTTGTTATACACTCGGTACTCCTATGAACATCTCGAAACTTGAACAACGCGTTTTGCACGCGTTGGCACAGGGTGGCGCGATCCACTTTGAACGCGGCCCCAATGGCAAAGTGCAATCTGTGACCTGCTTTACACGTGACGGTCACGTGCTGTCTGATTGCTCGCTCCCGCTCTTTGAACGGCTCAGGAAGCGGCGTTTCATCCGGTCCAGGAATGGCAGGCCTTATCAGGCAACACGCCTTGGCGTGCAGTCCGTGCGATCACAACTCGATAATCGGTGAGAACAACACTTGGCTCAGGCCGATGTGAGACCGCGTCCAGCGTCCGTGCGAATTTGCGCGGGTGGGGGCGCGGATTTCGGCTCACGCGAGTGCATCGGTGTAAAACGGTTTGCTCCTGATCCGAGCGGTCAGAGTCGGGTGCGCTGTGCCGGATAGCATGCCCCTCACACAGGCATGTTGTCGAACATGTCGTCGAGCGCCTCGTCCTTGAGCGCGTTGTTGATGTTTTTCAGGCGCCGGGGCACCGCATGACCCTGAAGCGCCAATGTCGTGACCACGCGATCTATCAGCGGTTGCAATCTTAATCGTTCCGCGTGGGACGCAGCCTCGGCACGTTCCACCAGTTCCGCGGCTTGCATTTTCAATTCGTTCATTGATCTCTCCCCTTGCACAACTTCGGTATTTGGGCGGCAAAACCGGTCCCTGCGACCTCGTTTGCCTGCATTCAACCATCATGCAGTAACAGTTTCTTATAATACCACACTCACGCGAAATATTCACGCCATAGTTGAAACAAGCTGTACAACAATTGGGCGAAAGGTTAAAAACTACGCAGGCGAATGGCGAATGTCATTCCTAATCAAGGGATAGGCAGAAGACCGCCAATCTTTTCTGCGGACGCGCATCACGGTGCAGAAAGAGGACGCCCCGCGCGGGGGAGGTCCCGCCCGTCAGGGCAGGCGGAAACCCGCTGATTCTGCGCAGGGCAGATTTACTTTGACCAGCTGACGGCGGTCAGGTCGGTGGCTTGTGTGGGCGCATTGGCCCAGAGCCCCTGAAGCCCGGCCCTGGCAACCGAGGTATTTGCCAGCTGGAAGAGGAACCCATTGACGTAGTCACCCGCAATCATGCGCTGTGCCTGCATCAGCAAACGGGTGCGGGTCTCGGGGTCCGTTGTGGCGTTCAGGACAGACATCAAGGCCTGGAAGTCAGGATTGTCATACTGGAAATAATAGTCGGGGTTGGCGTAAATGCCGATGTCCATCGGTTCGGTATGGCTGACAATGGTCAGGCCGAAGTCCTTGCCGCGAAAGACCGACTCCAGCCATTGCGCCCATTCCACATTGATGATCTCGGCCTTGATCCCGACCTGCGCCAGTTGGGCGGCGATGATCTCCCCGCCCCGGCGCGCGTAGGACGGGGGCGGCAGGTAGAGCGTTGTCTCAAACCCATCCGCCAGCCCTGCCTGGGCCAGCAGCGCGCGAGACTTGTCCGGATCAAAAGCCGATTGGCCGGTCAAATCCACATAGGCCGGGTGGTGCGGTGCAAAATGCGTACCGATGGGGGTGCCATAGCCGAACATCGCCCCGTCGATGATGGCGGAGCGATCAATGGCATGGGCCAGCGCCTGCCGCACAAGGAAGTTGTCGAATGGTGGCATCTTGTTGTTGGTCGACAGGATCGTCTCCCCCTCGGTGGAACCGACGAGTACCTGAAAGCGGGGGTCTGCCTCAAACTGTGGCAGGTTCTCGGGCGCGGGGAAATTGCTGAAATAGTCAATGTCTTCCGCCATCAGCGCGGCGAAAGCCGCCGTCGGGTCGGAGATGAATTTGAACGTGGCCGCTTCCAGCACTGCGGGCGTGCCCCAATAGGCATCGTTGCGCACCAGTTCGATCCGGTCGGACTGGACCCATTCCGCGAATTTGAAGGCGCCGGTGCCGATGGGCTGCTGCTTGATATTTTCGATGCTCTCAGGCGCCACGATCACCGCATCACCCCAGGCGAGGTTGAAAAGCATATTGCCGTTTGGTTCAGAAAGGGTCAGCCGAACGGTGGCGGGGTCCACGACTTCGACGTTGGAAATCGCGGAGTAGAGCGCTTTCTGAGCGTTGGCGCTGTCCTCGGCCAGGATACGGTCGAGCGAGAATTTCACGTCTTCGGCATCCATCGACGTGCCGTCATGAAAGGTGACGCCCTCGCGCAGCGTGAAGGTGTAGGTCAGCCCGTCGTCGGAAATCTCCCAGCTTTCAGCCAGTCCCGGCACAACAGAGCCATCGGCCATGAAACGGGTCAACCCTTCGAAGACGTTGGAATAGAGCACGGAGTCAATCGCGCCGGCAGCGGCAGAGGTCGGATCGAGATGCGGTGGTTCCAGTTGCAGGGCGACGGTGATGTCGCTTTGTGCCTGTGCTGCGGTCGCGGCGATGGCGGAAAGGGCAGTGGCAAGAAGCGTGCGTTTGAGCGTCAGCATATGGGGTCCCCGTTCTGTGTATGGGGGGAGTGTCGTCAGAAACGTGCCGTCAATCAATAGTCTGCGACCGGATGGACGTGGATTTTTGGCGCGCGCGCTGTTATGGAACTTCGGAACATAGTGGGAGAGGCGCGGATGAGTGCGACCGCCAGAAAGACAGCCCCCATGCCTGTCGACATCAAGGCCCGCAAGGGGGGCGAGCCCCTTGTGAGCCTGACGGCCTACACGACGCCCATGGCCCGGATGATGGACGCGCATTGCGATTTCGTGCTGGTGGGCGACAGCGTCGGCATGGTGCTGCATGGCCTGCCGTCAACGCTTGAAGTCACGATGGAGATGATGATCCTGCATGGTCGCGCCGTCTCGCGGGGCCTGAGCCAGGCGATGATGGTTATCGACATGCCCTTTGGCAGTTATGAACAAGGCCCCGAGCAGGCTTTTGACAGTGCCGCCCGGCTGATGCGGGAAACGGGGGCGGGTGCGGTCAAGCTTGAGGGCGGGCTCCATATGGCGCCGACCATCGACTTTCTCGTGAAACGCGGGATTCCCGTCATGGCGCATATCGGGCTGACGCCACAGTCGGTCAACACCCTTGGGGGCTACCGCGTGCAGGGTCGGGGGGCAGAGGCGGACATTCTGATGGCGGATGCGGAGGCGGTCGCCGGGGCGGGCGCGTTTGCGGTTGTGCTTGAGAAGATACCGCAGGGCCTTTCGGACCGCATCACGGTCGCGGTGGATATTCCGACGATTGGCATCGGTGCGTCCCCGGGGTGTGACGGCCAGATCCTCGTGGTCGATGACATGCTGGGTCTCTTTACAGCCTTTCAGGCGAAATTTGTGAAACGCTATGCGGACCTCGGCGCAGCGGGGGAGGCCGCGATTGCCGCTTATGCTGATGATGTGCGCGCGCGGCGTTTTCCCGGCTCTGAGCATGTCTTTTCCGACGCCCCGCCCAAGGCGACTGCTGCACAATGACAATACCCATCATTCGGACATTGCCGGAGCTTCGGGCGGCGACGCGGGCGTGGCACAGGGCAGGCGAGACCATCGGCGTGGTGCCCACGATGGGCGCGCTGCACGACGGGCATCTCAGTCTGGTTGCAGCGGCCAAGGCGGGGTGTGACCGGGTGATTGTCACGATCTTCGTGAACCCCAAACAGTTCAATCAGCCCTCTGATCTGGACAACTATCCGCGCACGGAAAAGGACGACGCCCGCAAGCTGGAGCGTTTCGCGGTAGACGCGATCTATGCCCCCGAAGTGGATCAAATCTACCCTGACGGATTCTCCACCAGTGTCGCGGTAACAGGCATGACGGACGTGCTTTGCGGGGCTCATCGGCCGGGGCATTTTGATGGAGTCGCCACGGTGGTGACCAAGCTCTTCACCCAAACCTCGGCAGATAAGGCCTATTTCGGGGAGAAGGATTTCCAGCAGTTGCTGGTGGTGACCCGTCTTGCACGGGATCTCGACATTCCGGTTGAGGTTGTGGGCTGCCCCACGATCCGCGAGGAAGACGGGCTGGCCATGTCCTCGCGCAACCTGCTGCTGTCGGATCGTGCCCGTGTGAAGGCGCCGCGTCTGTCGGAGGTGATGGCAGAGGTTGCCGGTCAATTGACGCAGGGCGCTGCCTTTTCCGATGTGCAGGCGGATGCATTGGCAAAGCTCGATCTGGCCGGTTTTTCCCGTGTCGACTACTTTGAACTGCGCGCTTGCGCGGACCTCAGCCTGCTGGAGCGGCCATCCGAACCCGCCCGTCTCTTTGCCGCCGCATGGCTCGCCGGCGTGCGGTTGATCGACAACATCGATGTGCCTGCGACGGATCTATGATGTCGGAGCCAAGTGCAGGGCCCGATCTGCCCTTTCGTTTCAGCAGGTTCGTCATCGTCACGGGCCCTGACGTCGGCCGCGACATCGTAATGCCCGACAAGCGTGTTTTGTGCCACCAGACAGTGTCGAAAACGGGCGATCCGTGGCGACGTCCCGAGGTGTTCGGGATTGCAAGCCAGTAGCCACACTCGGGCTGAACCTGCCAACCCGGCGTCTTTCACAAAACCGGCGTTTCAAGCCGCTTTTCATCAAAGACATCGACAATCCCGAAGTCGCTCAACCTTGGTCCGGCATTGCAGACAAGGGACGCACCGAAGAGCGCTTTGAGCACCAGATAGGGTGGTTCCCAGTCAACAAGCTGATCCATTGCCGTGCGGATGGATGTGAAACCCTCGGCAACCTCGCTCAGCGGCGCATCGCTCACGAGACCCGCGAGAGGCAGGCTGATCCGGGCTGCGATATCTCCGCCCGCGACCACGCAGATGCCGCCGCCGGTGGCGCGGAGGGCGTTGGCGGCGACGGCCATGTCAACAGGATCGCGGCCAAATACGGTCACATTATGGCTGTCATGGGAAACGGTCGTCGCAAAGGCCCCGCGCCAGGTGCCCCAGTTTTCGAGAAACGCAACCCGCACGGGTGTGCCGCGCCCGTATCTGTTAACGACCGCCATCCGGATCATGTCATCGGGCAGGAGGAGATTTCCGTCTTGCACGGCAACTGTTCTCTCACCCCATTCCGGGAAACGCGGTTTTGACAGGGTGGCAATGCGGGCGGTCTGCCCTGAAGCCTTGATCTCGAAGTCCGTAGCCGAAACTTCATCCAATCTGACGGATGACGTCAGTGCGGGAGGCGGCGTCATCGCGTTTGCGGCGGTCATGAGGCGCGACCCCTCGGAGACCACAATGCCATTGGCGATCACAGCTTTGGCAACGACGCCCTTGAGGTCCTTGAACACGGCGATATCGGCGCGTTTTCCCGGAGCGATCAGCCCAAGATCGGGCCGTCCGATCCGCGTGGCCGCGTTCAGCGTTGCGGCGCGATAGGCCCAGGCGGGCGGCAGCCCGCAGTCGATCAGGCGGCGGACCACATGATCCAGCCCGCCGTGGGTGTGCAGATCATCCGGGAAGACGTCATCGGTGCAGAGCGTCACAGTTTGCGGAAGATGCCCGAGGTCAAGCAGAACCTCGGCAAATTCCGGCAGCAGGTGGCCATGCGATCCGCGCAACTCGACGGTCATCCCCGCTTCGAGCCGCGCGAGAAGGTCCGCGCCGGATGTCAGCTCGTGATCTGTCTCGACCCCGGCGGCGCAATAGGCGGCAAGATCACCTCCCTGCAGCCCCCGCGCGTGGCCGCAAACCCGTTTGCCACGGGCCAGCCCTGCGTTGACAATGCCGGTCACCCGGCGGTCGCCGTCGAGCAGCGGCTGCATGGTCATCATCTCCGCCGCACCGTGGATGTCGTCGCGCGCCAGCAGGGCTGCCAGCTCATCCGGCCCGAAGTCGCCACCGCTGGCCTCATACCCGGGGGCGGAGGGGACGCAGGTCGGGGCCAGCGTCAGCAGGCGCAACGGCAGGCCGCGCCCGGCCTCGACCGCGTAGTCGACACCCGCGACACCACAGGCATTGGCAAATTCATGTGGGTCCCAGACCGCTGTCGTGACACCCCGCGGCACCACGGAGGCGGCGTATTCCGCTGGCGTGACCATCGAGCTTTCCACGTGCATATGGGTGTCGATCAGCCCCGGGGTGATGACGCAGCCCTCGGCCTCCAGCCGCGTTGCGGCCTCTCGCGTCGGGTCGGGCGCATGGACGCTGGCGATCAACCCGCCCACGATACCGACATCGGCGGAGCGCAGCGCGCCTGTCACCATATCGAGCAGCGTGCCGTTCACGATCAAGACGTCAAAGGGCACCTGACCCCTCGCGGCCTTCACAGCACGGGCGCGCAGGTCGGGCGCATTCAAATCAATCTCCATGGGCGGCCTCTCTTTTCAATGCGTCAAGGCAGAGGCGCGCCAGATCGGCTGTCGCCTCGACCGATACTCTTGTCCGGGAACGGGACGCGTCAGCAATCCGCGTCGCGCCGTAAGTGTCGCTGTCGCCCGTTTCGACGCTGAGGGTGCAGGGATCGAAGATGGTGGTTTCCGGGCGCGCCAGGGCGAGGGCGGCGAGGGGGTCGTAAATCGCCATCCCGGGCCGTCCGCGCTCCAGCCCGATGTCAAGGTAGCCGCCCAAAAGGTCCAGTGTCAGCGGGTCGCTGTCGGGCAGATCGTCGGCTCCAAAGGTCACTTTGCGGCAAAAGGTAAGGTCCACGACGTCCAGGGGAACACCGGCATTGACGACAATGTCGAGGGCTTCGGCATCCGCGAAGGCATTGTATTCCGCATGTGGGGTGTGATTGCCTGCGCCCGCGCTGCCTCCCATCCAGACAAGGCGGCTGATGCGCCTCGACAGATCGGGGAAGTCTTTCAGCAAATGCGCGATATTGGTCATCGGACCCAGGGCGAGGATGTTCTTTTGAGTGCTGGGGTGTGCCCCCAGCCACGCGGCCAGAGCCTGTACAGCGCCCTCGGGCGGCAGTGCGCGCCCCGTGGGGTCAAGCTGCCGGCCCCGGCTGCGCATCCCGGTTGGCCCGAGGATACGAACCGCCGTTTCAGCCGTTCGCACAAGGGGGCGGGACGTGCCCTGCCAGAGGGGCCAGTCAAATCCATAGGCTGCCTTGGCCGCCACCGCATTTGCAACCACCTGGGGCAGGGGGGCGTTCCCGGCGACAAGCGAGACGCCTGCCACATCGCAGCCGAGGTGTCGCAGCAGCAGAAGCGCCCACAGATCGTCAAACCCGAAGTCGGTATCGACCCAAACCTCTGTCACGCGGCAAGCGGCCTTGCAGTGGATTGCGGCAAGTCGAACGCGACGCTCTCGCCAATGGCAAACTCGGGCGTTTCAATTGGCGCTTCCGCCTTGATCTGACCAAGCGGGCTGTCCAGCACATATTCCCTGTGCCCGCCCGCAAAGCTGCTGGCCACGACCTGACCCTTGTGACGACCGTCCCCGACCGCGACCCCGCTGGGCCGCCAGGCCAGAAGCCCGGCAGGCGCATCGAAATCAAGCGGCAGCCTGCCGCGATCCGACACAAGTGCCGCGCCTTCGGTCCGGAAGATGTTCTCGAACCCCATGAACTCGGCGGCGAAGGCCGTGACGGGTTCGGCGTAGAGCTCCGCCGGTGTGCCAAGCTGTTCGATCTCGCCGTCTTTCATCAGGACGATCCGGTCTGCGAGGGCCAGCGCTTCGGACTGGTCGTGGGTGACAAACACCATCGTGATGCCGGTATCTTTCTGGACCCGCTGCAATTCGTTGCGCATTTCAAGGCGCAGCCGTGCATCGAGGTTGGACAGAGGCTCATCCAGAAGCAGGACTTTCGGTTCCATCACCAGCGACCGGGCCAAGGCCAGACGTTGTTGCTGGCCCCCAGACATCTCACCGGGTTTGCGGCTCTCGAAACCGGTGAGGCCCACCGTGGCCATGCCCGCCTCGGCTTTGGTGCGAATCTCCGCCTCCGGCAGGCGTTTGAGCCGCAGCCCGAAGGCCACGTTCTCAAAAGCGCTCAGATGCGGAAAGAGGGCGTAGGACTGGAACACAAGCCCGATGCCCCGTTTGTTGGCGGGTGTGCGTGTGACATCCGCGCCGTCGATCAGGATGCGACCGGCGGTCGGGTCCAGAAGCCCCGCGATGGCCCGCATACTCGTCGTCTTGCCGCAGCCCGAAGGCCCCAGCAGCGCGATGAGTTCGCCTCTCCTGATGTTCAGGTTGAGCTTGGGGACAGCAACGGTCTGCCCATAGGACAGCGTCACATCTTCCAGAGAGACGAAGGCATCAGACATAGCGAGAAAACCCCAAAAGCCGTTCGGCGATAAAAACAATAGCGACCGACATGAAGGCCAGAAGCGCCGACAATGCGGCAACGGAGGGATCGAAAGTGATCTCCATATAGGACAACATGTCGATGGGAAGGGTGCGCACCCCGGGTCCCGACAAGAACAGGGAGGCGGGCACTTCATTGAAACTGGCCACGAATCCCAGGATGAAGGCTGCCAGAATACCGCCCCGAATGTTCGGCAGCACCACCTTGGTAAAGGCCTGAAGGCGCGTGCAGCCCAGAATGACAGCAGCCTCCTCCATATCGGCGCGCAGGTTGTTGAGGCTGGAGGACACAACCCGCACCGCATAGGGCATCACCAGTGCCGTATGCGTCACGAAGAGCGCCATGGTGATCGTGATGTCCAGCGGCACGACGAAGTAGCGCAGCAAGGCCAGACCCACGATGATGCCCGGCACGATGATCGGTGCCGCCACGATGGTGCGAATGGTCTCCGCCCCCGGCAGGTCGTACCGGTGCAGCGCGTAGGCAGCAGGTATGCCCAGCAAGAGCGCCGCAAGCGTTCCGAACACGGCCAGAAACATCGACAGGGCAAAGCTGGCCCGGAAGCTCTCGACGGTGAAGACCTTGGCGTACCACTTCAGGGACAACCCCTGCGGCGGGAAGGCGAGGGATTCTCCGGCGGACGCCCCTGCGAGGATCACGATCAGGAAAGGGCCGATCAGGAAGGTGAGGGTGAGCCCGAGGATGGTCCAAATGGCGAGACGTGACATGGGCTACCTCCGCGCCGTGGCAATTCGTTTCAGCAAGAGATTGGCTGAAAAAGACATGACGATCAGGATCATCGCGATGACACTGGCCGAGACGAAATCGTTTGACACGTTCACCCGTTGATAGAGCAGCGTCTCAAGCATCAGCACCTTCGAGCCGCCCAGGATCGCGGGCGTGATATAGGCCGTGAGCGCGCCGGTGAAGACCAGTGTACCACCCACCACCAGCCCCTCTTTGGTAAGCGGCAGGATGACCCGGAAGAAGACCTGAAACCAACTGGCACCCAAAACGCGCGCCGCCGGAATCACGTCGCGGGGGATGTTCTCCATCGCGGAGACCAGCGAGATAATCATCAGCGGCAGGAACAACTGCAAAAGCCCGATGAAAACGGCGGTTTCGGTGAAGAGAATGCGCACCGGTGTGTCTGTGAGGCCAAGCCCGACCAACGTGTCGTTGACGATACCGGTCCGCCCCAGAATGACGATCCATGCATAGGTTCGTGCCACGGGCGAAATCATCAAGGGCAGGACCACAAGGCCAAAGATGCGGCCCCGGGACGTGGCGGGCAGGTTGACGATGCAGAAGGCCGCCGCATACCCGATTACCGCCGACACACCTGCAACCAGCATCCCCAGCTTCAGCGTGCGGAAAAAGACGGTCTGGTTCAGCGGCTTCGAGAAAAAGTCGATATACCCCTGAAGGCTCCAGCCACCAGCGTCGGTCTGAAAGGCGATCGACAGCAGGATGCCCACCGGCAAAAGGAACACCAGAAAGGTGAACAGAGCCGCTGGAAGCGCCAGGGCCAGCCCTTCTTTTTTGTTGAGAAACATGGTGGTTTTCCGGTGGTGTCGCCGGGCCGCCCCGGAGGGAGCGGACCCGGGCAGAGGTTATCTGATGACTTCAGTGTTCCACTGTTCCACCCAGCCGTCGCGGTTGGCGATAATCGCCGCCGGATCGAGGATGTTCAGCGCGTTGATAAGCTCGGCCCCGTAGGTCAGGTTTTCAGCCACCTCGTCGCTCACAACCACGTCCATATTGGCGGGGCTGTCGATCAGCGCTTCTGCAATGCGGGTTTGCACGTCCGCCGACAGCCAGTAATCCATCAGCTTGTGGGCCAGCTCTTCGTTGCCGTTGCCCTTGGTCACGATCATCACGTTCATGCCGCCGGCTTGTCCTTCGGCCGGGTCAGCCCAGGCAAAGGGCAGGGGCGAGCTTTTGAACCGGCTCCAGGCAAAGCGGCCCACGGGGGCGGCGATGACTTCTTCCTGGTTCATCAGCTGCGCCAGTTCGGAGGAGCGGGAATAGAACGTCACGATGTCATCCGCATGGGACCCGATGGCCGAGATCGTGCCGGAAAAATCGCTCGCATCGCCGCCGGACGCCTTGTCCAGCATCATCAGCGTCAGGGGCCCTTGCGTGCCGGTGATATTCGGCAGCGCCACATTGCCTTTCAGATCATCGCCCAAAAGGTCCGCCCAGCTTTCGATCTCCACGAGATCTTTGCGGTAGACGATTGAACTGGCATAGAACGTATAGCCGACCGCCATGTTGCCCCCGATGGGATCCTGAGCGGCCGGGTAGAGCCGGTCAAATGCCGCGATCTTGGAGGTATCAATCGGCTGCAACAGGCCTTTCTGTGCGAGGCTCAGCGCGTCGTGGGATGAGATTACGGCGAGGTCGATCACCGGGTCGTCCGCATTCGCTTCGATCTTGGCCATGCGCTCGACACTGTTGCCGGTCTCGATGACAAGCTCGCAGTTGCAGATTTCCTCGAACGGATCGTAGAGCGCTTCCTTGTAGGCGTCCTGCGCGAAGGAATAGACCGAGATTGTCAGCCTGTCCTGAGCCATCGCACTTGTGGCGGCCAGCGTCGCGCCAAGCGCGAGAAGGGGAAGGTGTCGGGTCATTTAGAGTGTCTCCTTTTGGCAGACTGATTTGCAATGGATGTTGAGTTGCGAATGACAAGCCGCATCGGAACGGTTTGCCCGTCAAGCGGGTGCCGTTCACCACGTATCTTTGCCGTCATGATGTCAATCGCCCGGGAGGCGATTTCATCGACGTCCTGCGCGACCGTGGTCAGGGCAGGGGACATCACCGGTGCAAAAGACATGTCGTCAAAGCCCGTCAGGCTGACATGATCCGGCACCGAAAGATCGGCCTCGATAAGTGCGCTGCGCACGCGCAAGGCCAGAAGGTCGGATGTTGTGAGGATGGCCGTCGCCCCTGAACTGACAGCGGCAATGACCTGTTCGGGGCCTGCGTCGCCCCAGAACACCGCGCTCAGCGCGTCCCCCAGCACTTCCGTCATGCCCCGGATGCGATCACGCTGCACCTCCGAGACCGGGTCGCCACCCAGGATCACCACGTCTTTGTGTCCGATGTCGAGAATATGGGAGGCGACCAGCGCACCGCCGCCCGTGTGATCCGCTGAGACTGAATTTTTCGGATCAGCAGCGGTATTGATGACCGCTGTCGGGACCTGCCCGGGATCGGGTGTCGTTCCTTTTTGCGGGACAACAATAATCCCGTCCACGCCGCGTCCCAGAAGACGCCGTATCGCCTCGCGCTGTTCTTCCGGGCTGCCACGCGAATCTGCAATCAGGATGCCCAGACCGGCATTTTCAGCCGCAATGGACAGCATCTGCGCGATGCGCGGGAAAAGCGGGTTGGTCAGGTCTGGCATGACGAGGCCCAGGATGCCGGTCTGCCCGGTCTTGAGCGCCCTTGCAGCGTTGCTCGGACGGTAGCCAAGCTCATCGGCCCGGGTGCGAATGCGGGCAACCAGCTCCTGCGAGACGCGCCCTTTGCCCGTCAACGCATTCGACACAGTTGCCACTGATACGCCGATATCGCCCGCTATTTCTTTGAGATTGACCAAAACTGCCCCCGATTTAACGTTTAAGCAGCGGGGTTGCCGGCTGTCAACAATTAATTAAACGATTAATCAAATCAGGTAGCCCTGCCGGGAGACCGCAGCGATTTGCCTTACGCGTTTATGAAGGCTCTGATGATCCTGAGGTCTTCGCGCTGTTTGAGATAGATGAGGCTTTCGGACATCTTCAGGTCCGGGTCATCGAGCGGTATTCTGACCAGTCTTGGGTCATGGCCGAACTCGGTGTCCGAGACAAAGCCCACCCCGATGCCTGACGCGATGATTTCGAGCATGGCTTCGCGCCCGTCCGCAACAACGGTGGGGTTGAGGTTGATGCCCTTTTCGATCGCCCGCTGCTCGAGCTTCTGCCGCGTTTTTGACCCCTTTTCGCGCAAAACCAGCGGGAAGCTGTGCAGGTCCTCAAGCCCAAGGCTCTCGACAGTCTCTGCCAGAAAGGACTTTGCGGCGACGGCGACAATGGAGGATTCGCCAAGGCTATGGACGTGCATGTCGTTGCCGGGCGCCTGGCTGCCCACGACTCCGATTTCCACATCATAGCTGCGCAGGCGCGCCACGATTTCCTCGCTGTTTCCGGTCTGGACCGAGATCGACATATTGGGGAATTTCCGGTGAAACCGCACCAACCGGTCAGAGAGGTGGAAGGCGCTGTCGACCATGATCCTCAGATGCCCTTCGAGGGAGGACCGGTTTTCAGACAGCAATTCGTTGATGCGCTGTTCAACTTCAAAAAACTGCTTGGTGGTCAGGAAAAGCTCCTCGGCAAGCGGCGTGAGGCTGATCTGCTTACGTTCGCGGTTGAACAGCAGAATGTCGTGATCGCTCTCCAGCTTGCGCACCTGTTCGGAGACTGCGGGCTGCGTTAATGACAACATCTCGGCGGCGCTGGAGAAGCCCTTTGTGAGAGCGACGTGGTGGAATGCTCTGATTTGGCTGTAGTTCATGTTTTTGGTGTTTATCCATAGGTTGGGCTTTTGATACCATCCGAATTAGCAATTTTTCAAATAGATTTTGGTGGTCTAGAGGGGAGGGTGTTATCGTACCCGGGAGGAGTTCGGAGATGCGCGTTGAGACGGAAGACCTGGAGGCCCCGCGGCTTGGGGAGCCTTATTTGCTGACCCCTGGTCCGCTGACCAC
>JBCCUU010000007.1:0-131776 GCA_039196345.1 Pseudomonadota bacterium
CAGATCCCTACGCCGCGGCGCATCCCCCAATAGCGCGCGCACCTCCGACATCGCCGCGTCATCAAGCTGACGCCCCTTCGTAAAACGACGCCCCCTGCCACGCCCAGACTTCCAAATGCCCTCACGATCATCAAGCGCCATTCATCGTTCTCCCCATCCTCACCGCGGCTGATGCGGAATAGCCTTGCCGCACCCGGATTTGTCAAGCTGCGCACCACCACGATACCGTCAAAAACACCCTCAATTGAGACCAGAAACGACACATCATCGTCCGATCCGAAACATGTGGCCTTTAAGGCGACAATCACACTAAAGTAACGATGACCAGTAATGAGGATAGAGACTGTTCACCATGCATGCCAGATACGTCAATCCCGTGACAACTTCCGCGATGATCTTGCTGGCTCTCGGGGCCGCAGGAGCCTGTGGCGCGGCAGAGCCCATGGATGGTGCGGCCTTTGACGCCTATACCCGGGGCAAGACGCTCTTTTATGGTCAGAACGGTCAGGCCTATGGGGCCGAAATCTACCTTGAGGACCGCAAGGTCCGCTGGTCGTTTCTCGACGGCGCGTGCAAGGACGGCTTCTGGTACGAACAAGCGGATCAGATCTGTTTTGTCTATGAGGACAACCCCGACCCGCAATGCTGGGCCTTTTCAAAAAGAAACGGCAGGCTCACGGCGCGTTTCGAAAACGAACCCGGCGCGACCGAGCTTTATGAGGCCGAAGATATCGGCGAAGAGATGGTCTGCCTCGCCCCCAATCTGGGCGTGTGATCCTAGAAGAGTGAGCCTTGTTCCGGCGGTTTGGGCGGTGTCTTGCGCGCTGATGCACCCGGTTTTGACCCGACCGTGATACGCCCGTCCGAGAACTGGATTTCGAGGCTGGCGGCAGCCTTGGCAGCCTTGGTATCCGTCACAACCTGCCCTTCGGCCCGCACCACGGCAAAGCCACGCTCCAGCGTTGCCTTGTAACTCAACGTCTCGTTCAGGCGACCCATGGCGTCGACATTCAGCGTCAGTTGCTGAAGGTTTCGCCGCCCGGTGTCCGCCAGACGTCTCACGACGTCCTCGAAACGGTCGGCCTTCCGACGAAACTCCAGCGCCAGCACGTCAGGGCGATATCGCTGCGACTGGGTCGCCAGTCTTTCCCTTTTGGCGGCAACCGCCCGGTCCAGGGCTGGTGCCAGCTGCCTAGCTCTTTCCTCAAAGCGGCGCTTTTCCGTTTCAACGGCGCGCTTTAACGTCGCCGGTCTCAGACTGCCGCTCACATCCGCCAGCCTGACCTTGCGGCGCTGCACACCGGTCATGAGCGCAGGTCCAAGGCGCGTAACACGGGTGTCGAGCATCTGGCGCGGCGTTTCCAGCAGGCTATCGGGGCGTGGCAAGGCGCGGGACATATCCCGCAGGCGCTGATCGCGCCGGGTCAAACCCTGGCTCAGGGCCTGACGCATCCGCGCATCCTGACCCTCAAGCCAGGCGATCAGCTCATGTCTGACCGGCACGGCAAGCTCTGCCGCTGCCGTCGGAGTGGGCGCCCGTTTGTCCGAAACAAAGTCGATCAGGGTGGTATCGGTCTCATGACCCACGGCAGAGATCAGCGGAATACCCGAAGCGGCGGCCGCGCGGGCGACGCTTTCTTCGTTGAACCCCCAGAGGTCTTCGACAGAGCCGCCACCGCGTGCCACGATCAGCAGGTCCGGGCGCGGCAGTGCGCCCCCCGGCGTCAGGGCGTTGAAGCCGTTGATTGCGCGTGTCACCTCGGGCGCGCAGCGTTCGCCCTGCACCGCCACGGGCCAGATCAGCACCTTGCGGGGAAAGCGATCCCGCAGCCGGTGCAGAATATCCCGGATGACCGCCCCGGTGGGGGAGGTGACGACACCGATCACCTCCGGCAGATAGGGCAGAGGTTTCTTCCGGGCCACCTCGAAAAGCCCTTCGGCCTGAAGCTGCTGCTTTCGCTTCTCCAAGAGCGCCATCAGCGCGCCTTTGCCCGCGACCGCCACGTCATCAACGTTCATGTTGTACTTCGACTGCGCGCCATAGGCGGTGAGCCTGCCTGTGACGACAACCTCCAGCCCTTCCTCGGGCAGCACGGAAAGCCCCGCCACCTGCCCTTTCCAGGTCGTGCAGGCCAGCGTGTTGCGGTCGTCCTTGACGTCATAATACATATGCCCGGAGCGCGCGCGCATCACGCGGCCCACCTCGCCGCGTACCCGAATGCGCCCAAACTCGCCCTCAAGGGTCTTCTTCACGGCCCCCGAGATTTCGCTCACCGTGTATTCCGGCGTGTTTTGTCCCGGTGTCGGATCGTCTAGCAGGTCCATGGCGCGCTCTTGCTGTTGTCACGAGGTGAGCACCAGCTTAAAACGCCGTGACCAAAAAGGCCAAGCAGATCGGGGGCGCCACATGAACATTCTTATCCTTGGCAGTGGCGGGCGCGAGCACAGTCTGGCCTGGGCCGTCAAACAGAACCCGAAATGCGACCGTCTGATCGTGGCCCCGGGAAATGCGGGCATCGCCGAGATCGCCGAATGCGCCGGGCTCGACATCGAAAACGGTGGTACGGTGGCGACCTTTGCGGATGAGAATGCCATCGACTTTGTGATCGTAGGCCCCGAAGCACCGCTTGCCGCCGGGGTTGCGGACCGGTTGCGAGATGCGGGCATCCTTGTCTTCGGGCCCTCGGAAGCGGCGGCAAGGCTCGAAGCCTCAAAGTCATTCACCAAAATGATCTGTGATGCCGCAGGCGCGCCCACCGCAGCCTATGCGCATTTCACCGACCTTGATGCGGCGAAGGCTTATGTTGACGCACAGGGTGCACCGATCGTCATCAAGGCTGATGGCCTCGCGGCAGGCAAGGGTGTCATCATCGCCGAAACCCTGGCCGAGGCACATGCAGCGCTCGATGACATGTTCGGCGGCGGCTTCGGGACAGCAGGCGCGGAGGTCGTGATCGAGGAATTCATGGAGGGCGAAGAGGCCTCGTTCTTCGTGCTCTGCGACGGTGAAACGGTCTTGCCGATTGGCACCGCGCAGGACCACAAACGCGTGGGCGACGGGGACACCGGCCCCAACACGGGTGGCATGGGCGCCTATTCCCCGGCCCCGGTGATGACGGAGAGTGTCACCGATGCCGCACTCAACGATATCGTGCGACCGACCATGGCGGAGATGACCCGGCGCGGAACGCCCTTTCAGGGCATTCTCTTTGTGGGCCTCATGATCCAGAATGACGCGCCCCGCCTTGTTGAGTATAACGTCCGTTTTGGCGATCCGGAGTGTCAGGTCCTGATGATGCGTCTGGGCGCTCAGGCGCTGGACCTCATGCAGGCGACGGCGGAAGGGCGGCTGGATCAGGCGCGCGTGAACTGGGCGGAGGATCATGCGCTCAGCGTTGTCATGGCAGCAAACGGCTATCCGGGGGCCTACGAGAAAGGCACCGTGATCGAAGGCCTGGAAGCCTTGCCGGAGGACAGCCATCACATGGTGTTTCACGCAGGCACTGCCCGGCGCGACGGGCAGTTTGTCGCGAATGGTGGTCGGGTGCTCGCTGTTACGGCACGCGCCGGAAGCCTCGCAGAGGCTCGGGACAAGGCCTACCGGATGGTGGCACAGATCAACTGGCCAGATGGATTCTGTCGCAAAGACATCGGATGGCGCGCGCTCTGAGCCTAAGGGGCCTCGCAGGCCATAGCGGAGGCAAACACAGGGCGGCTGGTATCCGTGCCGATCTCGCGCAGCGTGATGTCAGCGCCGTCAAACCGCAGCGCCAGCAAGGATCGCCAGGTCGCATCCGCCAGGATCATCTCCTGCCCACCCCCGCAGTCGCGCAGGCCGCCCGCGATGTCTTCTTCACCGATCCGGTGGTTCGTTACACCCGGAAGCGAAGCGACCTCAGTCAGGCCGCCAGCATCAAAACGCCAGATGCGCAGCGTCTTGGCCAGATGCGGTCGATCCACATAGGCGATCTCAACGCTCCCATCCTGATCAAGATCCGCCGCCCCCACAGGCGCCAACCAGCGAAAGCGCGTCCCGATATAGGGGGTCGCGGTCAAACGTCCCTCGCTGGTATAGATCGCAAGCCGCGCGCCCCGGCGCTGGTCACTTTCAACGACAATCACTTCGGGGCGGGCATCCCCATACAGATCGACCAGCCGGGGGGCAGTATCTTCGAAAACAGCCGTTTCCGGCAGGCTGAAGCGCCGCGTCACGCCGCCCTCAAGGGTAAGGGCAAGCGTGCCGTATTCGATCGCGTCACCAAGAACACCATGCGCATAGCGATCGGTCGGCGCTTCATAGCGCGCGTCAAGGATCGTATCACCGCTTGCGCTAAGCGCCATATGCCACAGGCACACCGCCAGCAGCGCGCGGCGGGCGAGCGCGTGCCAGCGGCGGAACGGCAGACGCCGCGCCCCCTTTGGGATCAAATCTGCTTTTCCGGCATCTGAACGATCAGGCCATCCAGCGCGTCTGTCACTTTCAGCTGACAGGTCAGCCGCGACCGTGCGGGATCAGGCTCATAGGCAAAATCCAGCATGTCTTCTTCCATATCGTCTTTGGCGGGCAGCTTTTCGACCCAGGCCGGATCGACGTAGACGTGGCAGGTGGAACAGGCGCAGGCACCGCCGCAGTCCGCCTCGATACCCGGAATGTTGTTGTCCCGCGCACCTTCCATCACTGTCAGGCCATTTGCGACGTCCACAACATGTTCTTTACCGCCATGTTCGATATAGGTGATCTTAGCCACTTCCGTAACTTCCTTCCTGATGTCTTCCGCTCTTTCTGCCGGGGCATATAGAGCGCGCCAGCCCGTTTTGCGACCCTTCTGTGCCGTCAATGCAATTCGACGTCAATGCCCAAATTTTTGGCCCGCTTCCGAAGGACCTGTCATCGATCGCCCTACGCTTCTGCAATACACTGTCGATAGAAATCCTTTTTGCGCACGGGCTTGTGGTCCGACCGGCGCCAACACCCGGCCACCCGAGGTTAGGGGGCTCACCACCCAGCGACCGCCCTCCATAAAAAAGGGCGCCCGAAAGCGCCCTTTTTCAAGGAATTCAAAAGATCATTCCGCCAGGGAAAGCGCCACAAAGCGCGGGTCCCCTGCCCGGCGTACAAGCAACAGCAGCGACTTCCGGCCGGCCTCACGGGCGGCATCCACCCGCGCTTCCAGATCGCTGATGCTGTCGATCTTCTGCTGGCCTGCCTCGGTGATCACGTCACCCGCGCGCAGACCCTTCTCAAAGGCCTCCGAGGCGTCATCAACCTCCGTCACCACGAGGCCCAAGGTCTTTTCGTCAAGACCCAGGTCACTGCGCAACTCGTCGTTAAGCACACTGAGCGTCATGCCCAGCATTTCCGTGGTGACCGGCTCATCCGCGTCCGGTCCTTGCGCCACGGCCGGCACCGCACCCTCTGCCTCTTCGCGGCGGCCCAGGGTCACGAGCAGCGTCTTGGTCTCCTCACCGCGCCGCACCACAACACGCACCGCTTCCCCAACCGGCGTGTTGCCCACCTGACGCACCAGATCGCGGGTGTCTTCCACGTCCTTGCCGTCGAAAGTGATGATGACATCGCCAATCTCGATCCCGGCTTCCATTGCGGGTCCGTCAAGCACACCGTTCACCGCAGCACCATCCGTGGATGCAAGCCCCATGGCCTCGGCCATATCGTCCGAGACGTCCTGGATCTGTACCCCAAGCCAGCCGCGCCGTGTTTCGCCAAACTCCTGAAGCTGGTCCACCACCCGCGTCACGACATTCGACGCCATGGAAAAGCCCAAACCGATGGACCCGCCGGTGGGCGACAGGATCGCGGTATTCACCCCGATCACTTCCCCTTCCATGTTAAAGAGCGGACCGCCGGAGTTGCCCCGGTTGATGGCCGCGTCGGTCTGGATGTAGTCGTCATAACGTCCGCTGAGCTCACGGTTGCGCGCAGAAACGATCCCCGCAGAGACCGAGAAACCCTGACCAAGCGGATTGCCCATGGCAATCACCCAGTCCCCCACACGCGCCTCGTCGCTGTCGCCAAAAGGCACGAACGGCAAAGGTTCATCGGTTTCGACCTTCAGCAGCGCGATGTCCGTATTGGGGTCGGTTCCAACGACTTCCGCGCTCAATTCCTCGCCATTGAAAAACTCGATCAGAATCTCATCCGCACCATCAATGACGTGGTTATTTGTCACCACATAACCGTCTTCCGAAATCACAAATCCTGACCCCAGCGCCGAAGACCGTCGTGGGGAGCCTTCCGGCCCGTTGTTGCGATCGCGGAAGAAATCTTCAAAGGGCGACCCTTCCGGCACGATGCCCTGAGGCCCCGTCCGGCGCGACACCGTGGTCGAGGTCGTGATATTCACAACCGAGGGGCTGATTTTCTCGGCCAGCGGCGCAAGGCTTGCCGGTTGGGCGCTTGCCACCATCGGAATCGCCAGTGCAAATGCCAGCGTCAATAGTGCCGCCGCCAGCAGTTTCATTTGCCGATGTAAGCAAAAAGGTCTGGACATGGTTACCGCGTTGGGTTTCATGCGTCGTCTCCTGAAATTCGTTTGGCCTCTCCGGGCAGGAGCGCAGGCGATCCCGCGCTCACTTGCATACAGTGCAGATAGGGCGGTTTCCCTACAAGTTCAAAGATGGGCTTTGTTGCTAAGGTTTCAACTCATCGTTACCAAAGTGTAAACGACAGCGCCGATGACACAAAACCGGTCAGGGCCCGCCCAACTGCCAGGCTGCCCAGACCAGAATGGCACCGGTGACGACAACGAGCCAGCCGATCTGGCGCACGGCATTTTCCGGCAGCGACCTCAGCATCTCCAGCATCCGCTCCACAAGCGAAGGGGCCAGCGCATAGGCCAGCCCCTCCACAATCATCACCAACCCAAGGGCCAGAAGGAGCGTGCTCACCGCTCACCCTCTACCGACCGTGCGCCCTGATCGCTGCGCAGGTAGTTGAAGAATTCGGAATCCGGCGACAGCACCATGCTGGAGTTGTTGCCTCTCAAGGCGCGCTCGTAGGCCGTCAGGGAGCGATAGAATTCGAAGAATTCCGGATCGCGCCCGAAGGCCTCGGCAAAGATGGCATTGCGTTCGGCATCGGCCTGACCGCGAATGATGTCCGCCTCGCGTGTCGCGTCGGAGGTCAATTCGACCACCGTCCGATCCGCCAAGGCGCGCACCCGCTGAGCCGCTTCCTCCCCGCGGGCGATCTCGTCCGCCGCTTCACGTTCCCGTTCCGCGCGCATCCGGGCAAAGGTCGCATCAAGGTTCTGGTCCGGCAGGTTGGTCTGCTTCAGACGCACGTCAACCACCTCAAGCCCCAGCGGCAAGGCCCGTTGACGGGCCTGGCTGGTGATCCGGGCCATCAGTTCCGCACGATCCGCCGACAGAATGGTGTTCGACGTCACACCATCAGAACCAAGCACCGCGCGAATGGTCGGGTTCAGGATGCCTTCGAGACGGTCCTCGGCGGCGCGCAGCCCGCCGACGCCAACGGCCTGGCGGAACTGAACCACGTCCGAGATCCGGTAGCGCGCAAAGGCATCGACGACCAGACGGCGATCATCGGAAGGCGTGACCTCTGTCTGTTGCGTATCCAGCGACAGAATGCGGTCGTCATAACGCACCACGTCCTGAATGAAGGGGATCTTGAAAGCCAGCCCCGGTTCTTCCTTGACGGATTTGATCTGGCCAAACTGCAAGACCAGTGCCTTTTCGCGCTCATCCACGATGAACACGGAACTCAAAACACCCACCACGCCCAAAACAACGAGCGGAATAAGAAACTTCGTCGCTTTCATCAGTTGGTTCCTCCCGCGCTGCGGCGCAATTCATTCAGGGGAAGGTAAGGGACAACGCCCTGTCCCCCGCCGCCACCGCCAAGGTCGCTTTCAAGGATGATCTTGTCGACATCGCCCAACACACGCTCCATCGTCTCAAGATAGAGACGTTTGCGCGTGACTTCCGGTGCCTTGGCGTATTCCTCCAAAACAGAGGTAAAGCGCGCCGCCTCACCCTGCGCTTCGTTCACCTGCTGGGCACGGTAGGCCTCGGCCTGTTCCAACTGGCTGGCTGCTTCACCACGCGCGCCTGCGGTGACGCGGTTTGCATAGGCATCCGCCTGCCGTTCCAGCCGGTCACGTTCCTGTTCCGCCGCCTGCACTTCGCGGAAGCTGTCGATCACCTCGCGCGGCGGGTCGGCCTTGTCGAGGTTGAGACGCACGATGTTCACACCGGCGTCATAGGCGTCAAGTGTGCCCTGAATGAGCTGCTGTGCCTCGTCGGCAATCACCTGACGGTCTCGGTTCAGGATCGGCGCAAGCTCACTGCGGGCAATGACTTCGCGCATGGCTGATTCAGACACCGCACTGATCGTCTCTCGCGGCTCAGCGAGGTTGAACAGGAATTTCGCTGGATCATTGATGTTCCAGACCACCTGGAAGTCAATGTCGATGATGTTCTCATCCGTGGTCAGCATCAGGCCACTGTCGGTGCGCGTCCCGATATCTTCGGTCTGTTCCCGCGTGACCGGCAGGACCTCGGCCGTCACAACGGGCCACGGCGCAAAGTTCAGGCCGGGATTGCCCGTCGAAGAGTATTCACCGAGAAAGAGTTCAACGGATTGTTCTTCAGGCGCGACGGTATAGAAACTGGCGAAGAGCCATGCACCCACGGCACCTAGGGCGATCAGCCCGATGGTACCGCGTGAAAACGCCGGACCCCCGCTGCCGCTGCCGCCACCGCGCGCGCCCCCGCCGCCGTCCTTGCCGCCCATCAGAACGCGCAGACGTTCCTGACCCTTTTTGACCAGCTCGTCGATTTCGGGGATTTGCGGTCCTTCGCCACCCGGGCCACGGCCACCGCCGCCCCCGCCCGATCCACGATTACCACCGCCCGAGCCGCCGTTTGGTCGATCACCGCCCGAGTTTCCGCCGCCCCCCCAGGGGCCGCCATTGTTGCCAGCCATTAAGTTCTTTCCCTTCTAAACCGCGTCACTTCACGATAAGCATTGCATAGGTACGTTTCCCCGCCCGGAATTCAAGCCGTTCTCATGGGAGAACGCATCGTCACGATCTCTTCCGACATTGTGGGATGAACCGCAACCGTGCGGTCGAAATCCTCTTTTGTTGCACCCATTTTGACGGCGATGCCGGCAAGCTGGATCATCTCGCCTGCATTCGGCGCGACAATATGGCATCCCAGCACCGTCCGGGTCGCCTGAGACACGACGAGTTTCATCAAAACCCGGTCGGACTTTCCGGCAAAAGCTGTCTGCATCGGCCGGAATGAAGTGCAATAGATCTCGACGGGTTCTTGCTCGCGCGCCTCTTCTTCGGAAAGACCAACCGTTCCCATCTCGGGCTGCGTGAAAATGGCACTTGGGATCAACTCGTGATCCACCGCTGTCGGGTTGCCCTTGAAGACGGTTTCGACAAAGGCCATGCCTTCGCGGATCGCAACCGGCGTCAGGTTCACACGGTTGGTGACGTCCCCGATGGCATAAATCGACGGAACAGCGGTCTGGCTGTATTCGTCGACCTCGATTTCGCCGCGACGCCCCAGCCGGACACCGACCTCTTGCAGCCCCATATCATCGCTGTTCGGGTCGCGGCCTGTCGCAAAGAAAACCAGATCAAAGACACCTTCGCTGCCCGCTGTCGATTTCACCCACACAGGGCCAGCAGCGGCATCGTCGACTTCGTTCATCTGGCTGAGCTCCACCCGCTCTTGCGCTGATCCGCCCATGGCACCGGTCTCGCCGGACGCGTCGCGTCTGTCGGCCGGGGCCATCTCCAGAATATTGGTGCCAAGATGCAGGTTGATACCGCTTTCGCGCATCTGCTCCGCCACAAGCCCGCGCGCTTCGTCATCAAAGCCGCGCAGGACCTGTGCGCCCCGGTAGTATTGGGTGACCTCGACGCCCAGCCCATTGAGAATGCAGGCGAATTCGCAGGCGATATAACCGCCGCCCACGATCAGGATGGACTTTGGCAGTTTCTCCAGGTGAAAGATGTCGTCCGAGACAATGCCAAGATGGGCGTTCGGCAGATCGGGGCGCACCGGCCTGCCTCCCGTTGCGACGAGGATGTGCTTGGCGGTCTTGACCTCTCCGGTGGACAAAGTCACCTCATGGGCGCCCGTGATCCGTGCCCGGGCATCAAAGGTCTCGACATTCGAGCCCGACAGCAGGTTCCGGTAGACATTTTCAAGCCTGTCCAGCTCTGCGTGCAAACGGGTGCGAAACGCAGACCAATCGAATTCTCCCGGCGCCTTATCCCAGCCGTAGCCCGCAGCCTCGGCAGATACACCGGCATATTCAGAGGCAAAAACCATCAGCTTCTTGGGCACGCAGCCCCGGATCACGCAGGTGCCGCCATAGCGGTCTGCCTCCGCCAGTGCAACTTTTGCACCAGCCTCTCCTGCGGCCACCCGTGCGGCGCGCACGCCACCGGACCCGCCTCCAATCACAAACAGATCATAGTCAAATGCGCTCATGGCTTTGTCCTTCGTTCATTTCAATCAGGCAGCTATGGCAAACGAACATGCCCGAATGCGGCACGCCAGAGGAATCACCACCTTGTGTTTCTGCAAAACCGCAATCCGTCCCCGCCGCCCGGCGCATCTTCCTGCGCGCTGGCAGCGGATGCCGCCCTAGGCTTCAAGCACCTCCACATTGCCATCCTCATGGCCCAACACCACGCAATCACAGATATCGATAAAGAGCCCGTTCTCGACCACACCCGGCGTCTGGTTCAACGCGATGGCAAGCTGGCGTGGATTGCCGATGCGTTTCAGGTGCAGATCGATGATGTGATTGCCCTCATCCGTCACATAAGGCGCATCACCTGCCATGCGCAGGCTGACGTCACGCCCCGCGACGTCCATCGAGGCCAGCAATTTGCCAACAAGTCTCTGCGTGGTTTGCCAACCGAAGGGGATCACCTCCACCGGTAAGGGAAAGGCCCCCAGCGTGCCGACCTTCTTCCCGTCATCCGCGATCACGACCATCCGGTCAGAGGCGGTTGCAACGATTTTCTCCTGCAAGAGGGCACCGCCACCGCCCTTTATCAGTGTCATCTCGCCGTCGAATTCATCTGCCCCGTCGATCGTCAGATCAAGCCATCCGGCCTCGTCAAGCGTGATGACCTCAATGCCAACCTCTTTCGCCAAATCCGCGGTTCGGGTGGAGGTCGGCACCCCCTGAATGCGCAGCCCTTCATCCCGGATGCGCTCACCGAGGCAACGGACCAGAAAGGCCGCCGTTGACCCCGTCCCCAGCCCGACCCGCATGCCGTTTTCCACCATCTGCGCGGCCCGTTCGGCGCAAGCGAATTTGGCATTGTCGGTGGCGGAAAGGTCTGTTGGCATCAAAGGCTCCTGGCGCTGCTCGACCGCCTTATAGAAAACAAGTGACAAAGGTGCGAGACTGATTCTGCGCAATTTCACGTGCGCCTCCGCTTTGGCCCCCGGGCTCGCGCCCTGAAAGTCGCGTTTTTCCCGCAACATGGTCGTTTTTTGAAGGGTGTCCGATGGGCGATGCGGTATGGAACCCGCATGAGCAAGCCAGACTACATTCTGCATTATGCGCCCGACAATGCGTCGCTGGTTGTCCGGCTGGCGCTGGAAGAACTCAAGCTGGAGTATGAAACCTCGCTTGTCGACCGGCAACGCAAAGGACAGAAGAACCCCGCCTATTTGGCGCTCAATCCCAATGGGCTGATCCCGGTGCTTGAGACGCCAGAAGGCCCTTTGTTTGAGACCGCAGCAATCCTGCTTTGGCTGGCAGATCGGCACGGCGGTCTTGCGCCCATCCCGACCAGTCCGGATCGGGGGGATTGCCTGAAATGGCTGTTTTTCCTCTCGAACACGCTGCACCCGGCCCTGCGGCGCCTGTTTTACCCCGAACTCTATGTGGGGGCGGACAGCGGGATCCAAAGCCATCTGAACGCCGCCAGCCGTCGCGCGATAAAGGACCATTTGGCTGTGCTGAACACCCGTTTCGAAAGTGACCGCTGCGGGTTGATCCTCGACATTTATCTCGGTCCGATGGTGCGCTGGCTTGCCCTCTACCCGGCCCAAAGCGACACCAGTTGGTTTGATCTGCGTAGCTATCCCGCGCTTTTTCGCGCCGCGCGTGCTCTGGAGGATCGCCCTTCCCTCCAATCCGCCTTTCGTGCAGAAGGTCTCGGCGAGAACCCCTTTACCAAACCCCAGCCTGCAACGCCTCCGGAAGGAAGCCCGACCTGATGTTTCTCTCTGTATTCGATATGTTCAAGGTGGGCATCGGCCCCTCCTCCTCGCATACCATGGGGCCGATGGTGGCCGCCGCGCGCTTTCTCGAGATGATGCGGGCTTCGCCGTTTGAGTTTCATGGGCTGCGCGCCTCGCTGCATGGCTCGCTTGCCTTTACCGGGGTCGGCCACGCAACGGACCGTGCGACGATACTGGGATTGGCCGGTTTCACACCCGATACCTATGATGCACAGGAAGCCGAGGCCGCGCTGACCGAAATCAGGAGCAGCAAGAAGATTGAGCCCGCCGGTTTGCCGCCCCTGCACTTCGACCCCGCCACTGATCTCATCTTTGACTATGAGACGCCGCTGCCCGGTCATGCCAACGGCATGAAACTGCTGGCGACCGATGCGCAGGGGGACGTCATGCTCAGCGAGGTCTTCTATTCCATCGGCGGCGGGTTCGTGATGACCGAAGCCGAACTGGCTGCGGGCAAGGACACGGAGGAGGAAGGCGCGCCGATACCCTTCCCGTTCAAATCCGCAGCACAAATGCTCGAAATGGCCGCGCAATCCGGCAAATCCATCGCGGATATGAAACGCGCCAACGAGGCGGCGCGCTGTGGCATCGAAAACCTGTCCAAGGGGACAAAACGGCTTTGGCAGGTGATGAATGATTGTATCGAGCGGGGGCTGTCCACGGAAGGGGAACTGCCGGGTGGACTGAAGGTCAAGCGTCGCGCAAAGGGCATCCATGATGCGCTGATGGCAGAGCGCGGGATGAACCTGAATGCGCCGCACACGATCAATGACTGGATGAGCGTCTACGCCATGGCGGTCAACGAAGAGAACGCCGGCGGCGGTCAGGTGGTTACCGCGCCCACCAATGGGGCGTCTGGTGTGCTGCCTGCAACGCTGCGCTACTATCTCGATCACGTGCCCGGCGCATCCGAAGCGCATATCGAGGATTTTTTGCTCACAGCCGCCGCCATCGGCGGGCTGGTGAAGTTCAATGCCTCCATCTCCGGCGCGGAGGCGGGCTGTCAGGCCGAGGTAGGATCGGCCTCAGCCATGGCAGCCGCGGGTCTGTGCGCGGTGATGGGCGGCACGCCCGAACAGGTTGAGAACGCGGCAGAGATCGCGCTGGAGCATCATCTGGGCATGACCTGCGACCCGGTGAAAGGGCTGGTGCAGGTGCCTTGCATCGAACGCAATGGGCTGGGCGCAATCAAGGCGGTGTCGGCGGCTTCCCTGTCGCTTCGAGGCGATGGAAAGCACCTTGTGCCACTGGATGCCTGCATTGAAACGATGCGGCAAACCGGGGTGGACATGTCCGAGAAATACAAGGAGACCTCCTTGGGCGGGTTGGCCGTCAATGTCCCGAACTGCTGACGTGTTGCACAACCTTCGCTTGCAAAGCCTTTTGCCCGCGCCTAGGCTTTGGGTATGACAACAGACCGCCCTCTGCTCGGCATCATGTTGATGCTGGGGTTCTGTGTGCTTGCACCGGTGGGCGATGCAATTGCCAAAATCCTTGGACAAACCGTGCCGGTCGCGCAGCTTGTGCTGGTGCGCTTTGCTGTTCAGGCAGCGGTGCTGGTGCCCCTGGTCTGGGCCACGGGACGGGTCTGGTGCATGACCCCGCGGGTCTTGCTTTTGACCTTTATCCGTACCCTGCTGCACATCGCGGGCATCGGTACCATGGTGACCGCGCTCAAATTCCTGCCGCTGGCAGATGCCATTGCAATCGCCTTTGTGATGCCGTTCATCATGTTGATCCTCGGCAAATTTGCCCTGAACGAAGAAGTGGGCGTGCGCCGCATCCTGGCCTGTGCCGTGGGTTTTCTCGGCACATTGCTCATCATCCAGCCCAGTTTCGCCGAAGTCGGCTGGCCTGCCCTGTTGCCGGTCGCCGTGGCTCTGGTCTTTGCGTGTTTCATGCTCGTGACACGGCAGATTGCGAAAGAGACCGACCCGATCGAGCTGCAGGCGGTCAGCGGTATCATGGCCGTGGGCGTTATGATCCCCGCTTTGCTGGTTTTTCAGGGAGGGGCTTTCGCGCAACTTCAGATCATCGCGGTGTCGACCTTCGACTGGAGTCTGCTGCTGACAATCGGCGTGATCGGCACCGTGGCACATCTGCTGATGACCTGGTCCTTGCGCTATGCGCCTTCCACGACCTTGGCCCCCATGCAGTATCTGGAGATACCTTTTGCCACCCTGCTGGGGTTTCTCATTTTCGGCGATCTGCCCAATGGAATGGCGACAGCGGGGATTGCGACTACGGTGGCTGCAGGTCTTTACATCATTCTGCGCGAGCGGGCCATCGCGCGTGCGCCGGCACGCTCAACAACTGAGCCGCAGCCAGGTGCATGAAGGGTCGCGGCAGGATGCAGAGCATTTCAGCAGACGACATCTCCAAGTGAACATCACCGAGAGACTGGTTCGACGTCCCTGACCGCCCACCCGGCGCAAATTCGATCCCGTCGATGGGCCATTTGAGCCCGTTTGAACACCCCCGGACCGGCCCCATTGGAAAAAGGGATACCCGCGTGCCCGCAGGCATGGGAAGGTCGATGACCCTGGGACACAGAAACACCACATCCTGCTGGCCGAGCAAAATGACCATCCTTTCGCAGCGCCGGACCAAAGTGTTCAGCGCAGCAAGTGAATGGTCGATCTGTCCCCCGGTAAAGCCCACTGCGACAATCAGGGGCGCGCGGATATGGCGCAGCGCCTTGTCAAAATCGGTGCTGTCCTGTTCCGCGACAGGGTGAAACCGCTCGGCCGGTATGCGCGCACGCGCCGCACCCGAGATCGAGTCCATGTCACCGATCACGGCCTCCAGCGGGATGCCCTGATCCAGCGCCAGCTGCGCCCCGCCGTCAGCGGCGACACAGGCAGGGCCAATGCCCCGCGCGATCTCCAAGTCTTCCCGCGTAGCCTCGCCGCCGCCAATCAATGTGACGGGTTCAGATGTGTCAATATCAAGATGATTCACCGAAGTTTAACGCCCATGCCCTTAACAAGACATATTTCTGCCATGGAATGATACGAAAAAAACCACGGAATCGGACCCTTTGGACTTGGCTAAAATGTTACACATCTTGTTGATATGGCGCAGAGGACAAGCATCCGATGGATAAGAGCAACAAGATTCTCACCGTCTCTTATGGTGCATTTTCCTGTACGCTGGAAGGGTTTGACGATTCCTTTGGCGCCATGAAGGCGATTGCCGAATATTTCCGAGATCTCGCAGCAGATGATCGTTATTTCGGTGCGGAACCACCGCAACCGGATGCCGATCTGCTGGCACGAATTGCCGAGCGCGAGGCCGCCCGTCGGGTGGACGCGCGAGAGCATGAAGGCCGGATCATGCTGAAAGCCCGTCAGGACCCGGGCGCTCCGGCCGTGATCGCCGAAGGCATGTCTGACCCGGCACGGGAAAGAGCAGAGGTCTCGAGAAACCATGCCGCACGGTCGGACCCCGCGCACCGGGGGAGCGACGAGGGCGCGGGGGTAGATCTGCCGGAAACCCCAGACGGAGTGGACTTGAAGCAGCGTAACCGCGTATGCACCTACATCGGGACTGACAGGGACGAGTCCCTCTTGAAAGGCAATCCGCCACATTCTGACGACACTCCGGTTGCCGTGAGTGCTCTCACGGAAGCTCAGCAGGAAACCGCTTCAGAAGGTGAAACGGGCAACGTGGCTCCGTTCCATTCCCGTCGCCAGTTGGCGGAAGTAGGGGAGGACATCTCCGAAACCCAGCGGGCCGTCCCGACGTCTCAAGCTGAGAAGAGCCCCGGTGCGGTCGAAAGGTTCGAAATCGAAGACAATGAAACCCCGCACCCGACCTTCGGGAACGACAGCATTGACGAGCGGCTGCAACGGATCCGGGCGGTTGTATCGGAGCGGATGGAGACGTCAGAAGTTGCTGAAAACGTTGACGGGACAGAAACGCCCGACCGCGTCAACGTGCCTGACGATTGTCAGGAGGCGATGGCGGAACCCTCCGTAACCGGTGCGGAAGAGGAGGTCATGGCGGAAGAAGCGGCTGAGGATTCATCGGTCGTACCCGAACCAGGAGAGGTCAAGGAAGCCGCCGGCGAGGAAGACGAACTGGACGCCTTGTTGCGCCAAATCGAGGCAGAAGATGAGACAGTAGAAGATGCAGAGCCTGTTGGGTCCGACCACGGATTCGAGGAAGGCTTGGAGCCGGTAGAAAACAGCGTCGCCGCAGTGGACCAGCGGGAGAACCCGCCTGAAGAGGAGCCTGGCGTTCACGGGCGGGTCTTGAAGGTCAACCGCGCCGATCTTGAAGCTGCATTGGAAGCGGGGGATCTTCAGGACGTTGACGCCCCTGCCGTGTCGGTCTTTGCCGATGAAGACAAGCTGCTGTTGTCACAGGAAATGGAGGTGACGGGGAATGTCACCGCAGAGATGCCGGAACCCCCTACCCGGGAAAACCAGTCCAAGATCGACTCCGATCCTGGCCAGGAATTCTCCCGCCTGATGGCAAAGGTCGACCGTCAGATGCAGGAACCGGAGAGCAAAACACGGCGCAACGCATTTGCGCATTTGCGCGCGGCGGTCGCAGCACGCGTGGCAGACCATTCGATCAACGACCCTGACGCGGCAACCGAGGAAACGACAGAGGCCTTCCGCAATGACCTTGCGGAGGCGGTCAAACCACGTCGACCGATTACAAAGTCACGCACCGACAGCCAACCGGATGCGCGCCCCGGTCCGCTCAAACTGGTTTCGGCGCAGCGCGTCGATCCAGACCCCGGCATGCAACGCGGCCCGGTGGCACCACGCCGCGTGGCGGCAGCGGACGACCACGATAAAGCTCCATCCGAAGATACGGGCTTTTCCAACTATGCCCAAGAGCGCGGTGCCGAAAGCCTGACCGAGCTTCTGGAGGCGGCTGCGGCCTATCTTTCGTTGGTGGAAGGGCATGAGCAGTTTTCCCGCCCTCAGCTGATGTCGCGCGTGCGTCAGGCAAATGGCGGCGAGTTCACCCGCGAAGACGGGCTGCGCGCCTTCGGTCAGCTGTTACGCTCCGGCAAGATCGAGAAGATCAGTGGGGGGCGCTTTACCGTCTCCGAAGCGGTCGGCTTCAGACCGGACCATCGCGCCGCCGGTTAGCTTCAGGCCCCTGCGCGGGTTGCTATCTTTCGTGCCAGAGAGCTTCAAGGCTCGCGGTGATCCGGGTCAGCCTGCCCGACGCCCTTGAAAACGAACTTGAACGGAAAGGCCCACAGCACGCCCAGCGCAAGATAGACAAGCAGTTCGACCCAGATCGAAGGGCGTTCCAGCCAGTTAATGACCGTGATCGACAGCACGATATACGCGGGCAAGCCGATCAAGAGGATCAGCAGGGCCAATCGGCGACGGGATTTGTAACTCAGGGACATGCGGCTCCTGTCAGTCAGCAAAAGGGTCCGTCACAAGAATGGTGTCTTCCCGCTCCGGCGAGGTGGAAAGTAGCGCGACCGGGCACTCAATCAACTCTTCCACACGGCGCACGTATTTGATGGCGTTTGCAGGCAATTCCGCCCAACTACGCGCGCCCTCGGTGCTTTCGGACCATCCCGGCATTTCTTCGTAGATCGGTTTGCAGCGCCCCTGATGATCTGCGGCCGTCGGCAGGTAGTCCATGCGCTGGCCGTCCATCTCGTAGCCGACACAGATCTTGAGCGTTTCAAACCCGTCCAGCACGTCCAGCTTGGTGAAAGCAATACCGTTCACACCCGATGTCGCACAGGTCTGGCGCACCAGAACGGCGTCAAACCACCCGCAGCGCCGCTTGCGCCCGGTGACGGTGCCGAACTCATGGCCTCGCTCCCCCAGGCGCTGCCCGTCATCATCGTCAAGCTCCGCCGGGAATGGGCCTTCGCCCACCCGGGTCGTGTAGGCTTTTACGATCCCCAGGACATAATCGATGGACCCCGGGCCGATACCGACCCCTGTCGCGGCCTGCCCGGCAATGACGTTGGACGAGGTCACAAAGGGGTAGGTGCCGAAATCAATATCCAGCAAGGCGCCCTGGGCCCCTTCAAACAGGATGCGCTTGCCCGCGCGCCGTTTCTCGTTGAGCACTTTCCAGACCGGTGCCGCATAACGCAGGATCTCCGGCGCGATCTCCCGCAGCTTCGCGATCAGGCCATCACGATCAACCGCGGCAATGCCCAACCCCTTGCGCAGGGGGTCATGGTGTTGCAGAGCGCGATCCACCCGCGCCTCAAGCGTCGCAGGATCTGCGAGGTCCGCCACACGCACGGACCGCCTGCCGACCTTGTCTTCATAGGCGGGACCAATCCCGCGCCCGGTTGTGCCGATCTTGGTGCCCTTGCGGGCGGCTTCTTCGCGCGCCCGATCAAGCTCGCCATGGATCGGCAAGATCAGCGGCGTATTCTCGGCGATCATGAAGGTCTCAGGAGAAATCTCGACGCCCTGTGCCCGGATGGTCCCGATCTCCTTGACCAGGTGCCAGGGGTCCAGCACCACGCCGTTGCCGATCACGGACAGTTTGCCGCCGCGCACAACCCCTGAAGGCAAGGCGTTCAGCTTGTAGACTGCCCCGTCGATGACAAGTGTATGGCCCGCATTGTGCCCGCCCTGAAACCGTGCGATCACATCCGCCCGCTCGGACAGCCAGTCCACGATCTTGCCTTTTCCTTCATCACCCCATTGGGCGCCGACAACGACGACGTTAGCCATGTCTGGTCCTTCTGCATTCGGTTGAAACCCGCGCCGGTATAGCGAGGCAGGGCTTGGGGCGAAACCACAAAAATTCAAGCGCTGTCATGCCAGCGCGCCCGGACCATGGACATTGCACCAACAGCGGGGATATCTCCCGGAGGAACCGATGAACCTTGAGGCTTCAGTATGGGTATTTTCACCAGATGGCTGGCAGCTTTTGCGTTGCTGACCGTGACCTTCAACCCGACGCAGTACAACTACCTGTCCTGGCTTCAGGATCACGGCAGCGCGAACCTGTCCATCGCGGTACTGGTCGGATTGCTCTTGGCGGTGGGATACATCATCTTCCTGCGCGCGACACTGCGGTCGATCGGTCCTTTCGGGATGGCATTGGTGCTGGCGATTGTCGGCGCCGCTGTCTGGGTGTTCTATGACATCGGTATCCTGCGCCTCGACAATGAGAGCCTGAACGTCTGGCTGGGCATTTTTGCCCTGTCGGTTGTGCTGGGAGTCGGTCTGGGCTGGAGCCACGTGCGACGCGCCCTCACCGGGCAGACAGATGTGGACGATGTGGACGACTAGACACCAAATGCTATTCTGCAGGCGCGACCGGGGCACCGTGCGGGGTCGTGAGGTACGCGGTCTCCCACGCGGCCTTGAGGGCCGCGAGTTCCTCCGGCCCGGCAAGGCCTTCTTGCACCAGCAACGCTTCCAGTGTTTCGAGCCAGGCCGCGAAATAGTCATCGCCGCCATCCAGATCGCGCGCCAAACCATGACGTTTGAGCGTCGCGCCAAAGCGGGCCGCCCAGTCCGGCCACGCGAGACGTCCGGTCTCGTTCAAATGGACGGTGAGGGCAAAGACCTGGGCATGCCAGGGTTCGGAAAAAACAGGCTCGGTGACCGTCATTCTCCGGGCTCCAGATAGCTTTGC
This sequence comes from Pseudomonadota bacterium, assembly GCA_039196345.1. GTDB lineage: Bacteria > Pseudomonadota > Alphaproteobacteria > Rhodobacterales > Rhodobacteraceae > Roseobacter. The sequence goes on from JBCCUU010000007.1 coordinate 19,870, forward strand.
CAGAGATCAAGGACCACTTCATCCCGGGGATGCTCCGGGTGCGCCCAAAGCTCGGATGCCGGGAAAGCCACGGCAAAGAGCGGTTCCGGGGCCTCGCCAAGCCCATGCGCGGCACTGTCCGGCAGAACATGCGCGCCATGGCATCTGACCACGCTACCCCGCGCGCCAGCGGCGTAATTCGGCAGGCGGGTATGACCGCCGTCGATCAACCTGTTCGATGCGATGCGTCTGGTCACGACCGCATCGCCCACCCGAAACAAGGGCGCGACGTCGCTGGACCGGTCCGCAGGACCACCGGCTGACAACACTCTCGGCACACGATCTGCCCGCAGTGCACGCTCCGCCAGCAGGCTTGGAACGGGCGCGGCCCCGCTGAGTTCATCGCGGGTCACGATGCCCTTCTCAACGAGAAGATCCGTCAGAGCGGCAAGCCATTTTTCGTAGTAGGAGAACCGGGCATAGTCCTTCGGGCAGAGCCGTTCGCGCGCATGGCGCGACATATCTATATTCCACTGACCAAGGCTGCCTGCGGCAAGCGTGACGGCCAGCACACGCGCATGCCACTCTTGCGGGAATACCGGCTCGTCCGGTCTTTCAACCACGGGGCCGTCACCAAACCGGCCCCCCATATCATGCGGGCGGGTCATTCAGCCACCTCATCCGGCGACAAAGCCAGTCCCGTCCCGATCATGCTGTTGCGCGACACGAGTTGCATGAGCGCTTCCTCGCGCCACCCTTCGGTGCCCGCCGGGCGCTGCGGGATCACCAGATAGCGCACCTCTGCCGTGCTGTCCCAGACACGGACCGCAACAGCCTCGGGCAGGCTCACGCCGAATTCGGCGAGGACCTTGCGCGGCTCCCGCACTGCACGTGCGCGGTAGGCATCGGATTTATACCAGCCGGGCGGTATGCCAAGAAGCGGCCACGGGTAACAGCTGCACAGGGTACAGACGACAATGTTGTGCAGGGTCTCGGTATTCTCGACCGCGACCATATGCTCCCCTTGACGCCCGTAGTAGCCAAGCTCGGACACCACCGCCGTTGCATCCTCCAGCAGGGCAGCCTTGAAGCCCGGATCAGTCCAGGCCTTGGCCACGACATGCGCCCCGTTGCGCGGACCGATCTTATTTTCATAAGTGTCGATGATGGCATCAAGCGCATCCGGCTGAACAAGGCCTTTGCGCGTCAGAAGCGTCTCAAGCGCTTTGACACGCAACGCGGGCTCCGGGGGTAAAAGGCTGTGCGGGTGGTCGTCGTGATCGTGGGGCATGGGGAAAGCATGCTCCGGATGCCGGTCAATTGTCCAGCATCGGTAAAAACTGCCTAGTTGAGTCGCGCCAGAACGGCTTGCTGCCCCGAACCAACCCCAGGTTGCGCGCTAACCCCGCCGGAACAAAGGAAAACAACTTGGCGCGCATTTTACTAAAATGTGGTATAGTTCCCTAAAGCACGACTGCAGCGCCTCAATTCCAGGATTTCCCTCTTAGAGCATGCGCGAGCCATAGATGCTTTGACAAACCGCCGCGCCTCGCGTGGCGGTTTTGCCTGCGAAAGGTGTTGTTTGCAAACGCTGATGTCCAAGACGCTTCGACCCTGCACAGCCATCGGTTCATCGCCGCGTCACAGGCTGCGCGGGGCAGACACCAAGGGGACTTCCCCCTTTTTCATCGAGGCAGAACGCCGTCGGCTGGAATCCTCCCTTGCGAGCGATGGCAAACTTGCCTAGATACCCCCCAGTTAGATCGAACCTTACAGGTCCTACATGGAAAACGTCGTCCTGATCGTCCACCTTCTCCTCGCGCTCGGCCTTATCGCCGTTGTGCTGCTTCAGCGCTCCGAGGGCGGTGGATTGGGCATGGGCGGCGGCGGTGGCGGTGCCATGACCGGGCGCGCGGCGGCCACAGCGCTTGGCAAGCTGACATGGCTTTTGGCGATTGCCTTTATCTGCACCTCGATCACCCTGACCATCTTTGCCGCCGAAAACGCCTCCGGGTCCTCGGTGATTGACCGCTTGGGCGTCACCCCGCCAGCGGCAAGCGACAGCCCGACACCAGCGGTGCCCGGCGGCGAAGACCTGTTACCCCCTTCGCCGGGCGAAAATGCCCCGTTGGTTCCGACACTGGACTAACGACACCCACAACACCTTGAGGCAAAGTCGTTTTTTGCAACATGATGTTGCGGACACCCTTGCCTTGACCCGCCGAATCCTGATAGCCTTAAATCCCGTGGTGCTGTGACGTTTCACAGCCTGACAGGGCGGCTTTCACGAAAAACCGCGTCGACACGGGAGCTGACCGAGCAATGGCACGTTATATCTTCATCACCGGTGGCGTGGTGTCCTCTCTGGGCAAGGGGCTGGCATCGGCCGCCCTTGGCGCGCTTTTGCAGGCCCGGGGGTTTTCCGTGCGCCTGCGCAAGCTGGATCCTTACCTCAACGTTGATCCCGGCACGATGTCACCGTTTGAACATGGCGAGGTTTTCGTGACCGATGACGGCGCGGAAACCGATCTGGATCTGGGTCATTACGAACGCTTTACCGGCGTGGCTGCCCGCAACACCGATTCCGTTTCCTCCGGTCGCATCTATTCCACCGTGCTCGAAAAAGAGCGGCGCGGGGATTATCTGGGCAAGACCATTCAGGTGATCCCGCACGTCACAAACGAGATCAAGGACTTCATTGGCATCGGCGATGACGAAGTGGATTTCATGCTGTGCGAAATCGGCGGGACGGTTGGGGACATCGAGGGCTTGCCGTTCTTCGAGGCGATCCGGCAGTTTACCCACGACAAGCCGCGCGGTCAGTGCATCTTCATGCATCTGACGCTGCTGCCTTACCTTGCAGCCTCGGGTGAGCTGAAAACAAAACCCACGCAGCACTCGGTCAAGGAGTTGCAATCCATCGGCATTGCGCCCGACATTCTGGTCTGTCGGTCCGAGCAGCCGATCCCGGAAAAAGAACGCGAGAAAATCGCGCTCTTCTGCAATGTACGCAAGGAAGACGTGGTGGCGGCCTACGATCTCAAGAGCATCTACGACGCGCCTCTGGCCTATCACGCGCAGGGCCTGGACCAGGCGGTGCTTGACGCCTTCAGCATCTCCCCTGCCCCGAAACCCGACCTGAGCATCTGGCAAGACGTCTCTGATCGCGTCCATAATCCGGAAGGTGAAGTCAAAGTCGCCATCGTCGGCAAATACACGCAGTTGGAAGACGCCTATAAGTCCATTGCCGAAGCGCTCACCCATGGCGGGATGGCGAACCGGGTCAAGGTGAAGGTGGAATGGGTCGATGCGGAAATCTTCGACACCGAAGATGTGGCGCCTCATCTCGAAGGGTTCCACGCGATCCTCGTCCCCGGTGGTTTTGGTGAACGGGGAACAGAAGGCAAGATCAAGGCCGCGCAATATGCGCGTGAGAACAACGTGCCCTATCTAGGCATTTGCCTCGGCATGCAGATGGCGGTCATTGAAGCGGCGCGCAACGTGGCGAACATCAAGACCGCCGGCTCAGAGGAATTTGACCACGAAGCGGGCAAGAAGCGTTTCGAGCCCGTGGTCTATCACCTCAAGGAATGGGTCCAGGGTAACGCCAAGGTCTCCCGCAAGGTGGGCGACGACAAAGGCGGGACAATGCGGCTTGGCGCTTACGATGCCACCTTGACGACGGGCACCCGGGTCGCGGAGGTCTATGGCACCACGGCGATCGATGAACGCCACAGGCATCGCTATGAGGTCGACATCAAATATCGCGAGCAGTTGGAGGAGGCGGGCCTTGTTTTCTCGGGCATGTCACCTGACGGCAAGCTGCCCGAGATCGTGGAATGGCCGGAGCATCCGTGGTTCATCGGGGTGCAGTTTCATCCCGAACTGAAATCAAAGCCGTTTGATCCGCATCCGCTTTTTGCGGATTTTATCCGGGCCGCGAAGGAAATCTCGCGTCTGGTATGAAACCTCTATAAGCTGATGTCGGACCGGGGGCGGGCCGCTAAAGCGTCATGCGAAAAACCTGAATCACGTAACGCTGCCTGAAATCAAAGATTGGGGCGCGTTACGTGATGCTTGATGTTTCAGGTATTTCGTCAGACGCTCCAAAAAGGTTTTGGGAGACAGCAAGATGCAAGACCATCCCGTGCGCAGCCACAGCTACAAAGGACCGGTAACCGATACAGCGATCTGGGATGACTTTGACCTCCGCCCCGACGATGTGATCCTGAGCACGCCGCCAAAATGCGGCACCACGTGGAGCCAGGCCATCGTGATGATGCTGATCCACGATGCTGCCATTACGGATCGGATGGTCTGGCGCGACAGTGTCTGGCTGGACTGTGCGTTTCGCAACCACGACGATCAGATTAAAAACCTCAAAGAGCAAGAGCACATACGCTGCATCAAATCTCATACACCGTTTGATGGCATCCCGTTCGATCCGCATATCGTCTATCTGGCCGTCTACCGGCATCCCATCGACGTTCATTTTTCGATGATGAAACATGTGGAGAATATGGAGTCCGATCTTCTCGACTTCTTGTCACCACCCGAACCCGGTGCCGCTTTCAGACGCTTTCTGGAGGTGCCTGCAAACGACACCGGGACGGACGATCTGACGCTGGGTTCGCTGCTGCTGCACTACCGCAGCTTTGCAAGATGGGCTCATTTGCCAAATGTGCATCTCTTTCACTATGCCGACCTCTCGCGGGATCTTCCCGCCTGCATTCGTCGTTATGGGGAAGCTATCGGCCTGCCCCCGTCGGGCGCCCTTGTAGGGGAGATCGCGCAGGCGGCATCCTTCAGGGCGATGAAAGCCACGACCAGAAAGATCTCATCAACGGCAAGCTCGGGCCTTACGCGTCTGGAGCAAAAGTTCTTTGACAGCGGGACAAGCAACAAATGGGTCGGGCGACTGAGTGATGCTGAAATCTCCGCCTACGACAAACGTATCTCCGAATTGACCTCACCCGAAGAACGCGCCTGGCTGGAAGGGGGCGACACGGCCCTCCGGTAGACGCGCTGCATGAATTCACTGGCCGCGCTTTGCCGGTCGACAACGCCGCAAGAGACAAGACCCCCTGAAAGATGCTCAGCTACCAGCATATCTACCACGCGGGAAACCTCGCCGACGTGCACAAGCATTTTTTGCTGGCATCGGTGCTGGGGTATCTCACCCGCAAAGACAAACCCCTGACCTATATCGAAACCCATGCCGGGCGCGGGTTATACGATCTGTCGGACAGCGCTGCGCAGAAAACCGGCGAAGCAGCCGCAGGCATCGAGAAAATGCGCCCCATGCTGGACGACAGTCATCCCTACACGAAGGCTCTCAGCGACATCCGCAAGCAGTTCGGGCCTGCTGCCTATCCGGGCTCGCCACTGCTTGCGGCATCGCTGTTGCGTCCAGACGACTGCATCCATCTGGCCGAGTTGCATCCTCGCGAAAACGAAGCTTTGCGGACCAACTTGTCTCCTTTTTCGGCAAGCTGTCACCTTCAGGATGGGTTTGCGCTTGCCCATTCGCTCTGTCCCCCGACGCCCCGGCGGGGATTGATGGTGATTGATCCAAGCTGGGAGATCAAATCCGACTACGACGCCATTCCACGCCATATCGCGAAAATCACCAGGGCCTGGAATGTGGGGATCATTGCGCTGTGGTATCCGCTTCTGAAAGCGCGTGCGCATGACAAGATGCTGGCAACGCTCGAGAAAAACAACGCCGACACCTTCCGCAGCGAGGTCCGGTTTCCACCGGCTCGGGACGGCCATGGCATGGTCGGATCGGGCATGTTTTTCATCAACACACCCTATGGGCTGGCCGAAAGTGCCGCGAAAATCAGCGGCATGTTCCAGCGCATGGCGACGTGATCGCTCGGGGCTTTGATCCTGACCCGAAAAATGTCAGACTGTTTTCATGCGTTTCGGATGGGTCATATGCGTGTTTCTGAGCAGCGCTTCCGCCCTCGCCTGCGATCAGGGGGTTTGCCTTGCTGATCCCGAGGCGCTTGCCCTCACGCGGATCATCACCTTCGAAGAGACCCATTCCACCCGCGGCCCCGGCCGCCAGATCCCGAATGTGCTGGTGATGGATGGTGCCGTTTTTGGCGAACGGTTCGCGGGCCAGTCGGTGGAAGCCCGGGGGGATCATGACCGCATTACCGGTGCCGCGCTGAAACCGCTGACAGTCATGCCCGGCGCAAGCGGTCAGAACCTCTCGATTGTCTATTTTGACGGCAACAACGTGCTGAACGGATATGGGGTTGCGGGCTATCCCAAACGTCACGCTCAGGGGGAAGGTGCAATTTCCTTCCTCTTTGACGAAGACCAATCCGCGCTGTCCTTTCAGATCCGGGGCGGTGAAGCGGGCGAGGCGCAGGCGGTGTTCTTCTCGCGTGACGGCACGGCCCTTGCCACCCTCGCACTGCCACCGACGGGAGAGCATCACTACGGTTTCATCCGCGCCAATGGCGTCGCCGATATTGCCGGGATCGTGATCACCAACACCGATCCGCAAGGGCTCGCTCTGGACAATCTGCGGTTTGGCAAGAGCCCCGACCTGAGTTAGATCCGATCCATGTTTGAACGTCTCTTTCCGCGCCGCGCGCCAACGCCCGAACCGCTTCCACAGCCCAACGCACAGCTTGCCCTGGGCGCGCTTCTGGTGCGGGTGGCCCTTGCCGACAAGCACTACCGCGCTTCTGAAGTAAGGCAGATCGATCGCATCCTGTCAGCGACCTTCGGGTTGAAACCGCTTGAAGCGGCAAAGCTGCGCGCGACTTGCGAGGCACTGGAACGCCACGCACCCGGCACGCCGGAGTTTGCGAGGATACTCAGGGACGAGGTCGCCTATGGCGATCGCAAATCGCTGGCGGATGCGATGTGGTCCGTTGCGCTGGCCGATGGGGACCGGGATGATCTCGAAGAGCAGATGCTGCACGACATCGAAAACGCGCTTGGCCTGAGCGCGGAGGACATCGCCATGGCGCGTCAAACTGCCCTGCCGCGCGATTGAGATTGGCAGCGCTGGCAAAGGTCACTATATCGCTCTCATGTTCGCAGAATTGCTCAAACGCCTGACCCAGCCCGAAAGCGAAGCCTTGCCAGATGAGGACGCGCGTCTGGCGCTGACCGCCTTGCTGGTGCGGATCGCGCGTGCCGACAATGACTACAGCGCCGATGAGAAAAAGCGCATAGACCGCATCAATGCACGCCGCTACAAACTTGGGCCCGGTGCGGTTGGCGCCCTTCGTGAAGAGGCCGAGGCGTTGGAAGCACAGGCCCCCGATACCGTCCGCTTTACCCGTGCCATCAAGGATGCGGTTCCATATGAGGATCGTCTGTCGGTGGTCAAGGCGCTCTGGGAAGTGGTGCTCGCTGACGGTGCGCGGGCGCAGGAAGAAGACGCGCTTGTGCGCATGGCGGCGAATTTCCTAGGCATCAGCGACCGCGACAGCGCGCTGGCCCGGCAGGACATCTCTCGCGGCGCATGATCGCAAGCTTGCCGGTGTAAGACACGCCATGGGCGGCTCCGGCAAGGGACAGGTTCTGGCAAGCAATCTGAAAGAGTTACAGACGCGGACCGGATACGCTCAACCAGGTGACAGCCCTGCCCGAGACCTGGAGCACCGGCCTGAAAATCCGACTCACCGTCCTTTCCAAGCGTACCCGGCCGGCTTTGCCGGCCAGCCCCCGACCCTCCCCCCGGGAGCGGGCTTCACCCCCACCCAGGGTCGGGGGCTGGACTCAGTTTTAAGGCGTCGTGTTGCAGATTGAACGGAGGCCGCTTTAGCGCGCCCGACGCCGGCGTTCCCGTTCGTTACGAGTAAGAAGGAAAGGGAACCCGCGCATTTTGACGCCACCAAACAGACGAGCATCACTCTGTCGGCGGAAGACCGCAACCGCCTTCAACTGACAGGCCTCGTGTTCATCCCACCAAGCGCGTCTCTGTAAATCCCCCTGCCGAAGCAATCGGCTCTCTGAACCGAAATTGCGGCAAGCTGACCCTGCGGAACCCCTCTTTTTCCGCATTCGAAGTTGCAAACCACGAAAAATTGCCCCCTTATACGCAGCGGACAACAGTTAAAGAGCTTCTTCGTGAACACTCAGGCGCCGGTCATCGCGATCAAGAACCTGCACAAAGCCTACGGCGCGCTCGAAGTGCTCAAGGGTGTCGACATCACCGCCCCGAAAGGGCACGTCGTCTCGCTCATCGGATCGTCGGGCTCCGGCAAATCAACGCTCTTGCGATGCTGCAACCTCCTTGAGGACAGCCAGCAGGGCGAGATCATTTTCAAGGGCGAGCCGGTTCTGTGGCAGGGCAGCGGTCATGGGCGCAGGCCCGCAGAGCCTGAGCAGGTGCTGCGCATCCGGACAAACCTCAGCATGGTCTTCCAGCAATTTAACCTCTGGTCCCATATGACCATCCTGCAAAACGTAATGGAAGCGCCGGTCACCGTCCTGAAACGGGATCGCGCGCAGGTGGAAGAGGCCGCCCGCAACTATCTCGACAAGGTGGGGATCGGTGACAAATGCGATGTGTACCCGGCCCAGCTTTCGGGCGGGCAACAGCAGCGCGCCGCCATTGCCCGCGGGCTCTGCATGGAGCCCGAGGCGCTGCTCTTTGACGAACCGACCTCCGCGCTCGATCCGGAGTTGGAGCAGGAGGTTGTCCGGGTCATCAAGGACCTTGCTGCTGAGGGCCGCACCATGATGATCGTGACCCATGACATGAAACTGGCCGCTGATGTATCGGATCACGTTGTGTTCCTGCATCAGGGCCTGATCGAAGAACAGGGGCCGCCAGAGACGCTCTTTGGCGCGCCCAAATCAGAACGCCTGCGCGGGTTTCTATCAGCAACCCAGGCAGCGTAACCCCAATAAGAAAAGCAAACGGGAGTATCACCATGAAAACACTTTTCCTGACAACAGCGGCAATCGCCATGACCGCCACATTTGCCCTGGCCGATGGCCACGGCAAGACGGTCCGCATGGGCACCGAGGGTGCCTACCCTCCGTATAACTTCATCAATGATGCGGGCGAAGTTGACGGCTTTGAGCGCGAATTGGGCGATGAACTCTGCAAGCGTGCGGAACTGACCTGTGAATGGGTCACCAACGAATGGGACAGCATCATCCCCAACCTCGTATCCGGCAACTACGACACCATCATCGCGGGCATGTCGATCACCGATGAGCGTGACGAAGTCATTGACTTCACACAGAATTACACCTTGCCTGATCCGTCAGCCTACCTTGCCACCTCCTCCGATGCCGATGTGGCGAACGGCGTTGTCGCGGCACAGACCAACACGATTCAAGCGGCCTTTATCGCTGAGTCCGGTGCGACCCTGGTGGAGTTCGCGACACCAGAGGAAACCATCGCCGCCGTGAAGAACGGTGAAGCGGACGCGGTTCTGGCGGACAAGGCTTTCCTTGCGCCGATTGAGGCCGATGATCCCGATCTGCTCTTCCTTGAGCAGGAAGAGCTGATCGGTGGCGGCATCGGCATGGGCCTGCGCGAAAGCGACGGCGAGTTGCGCGCCAAGTTTGACGCGGCGATCCAGTCCATGAAGGACGATGGCTCGCTCAACGCGCTGCTGGACAAATGGGAAATCAACGGCTCCTTCTGATCCGTGACACTTCGGGGGCTGCGATGTCAGCCCCCTTTTTCTGACCTGACCGCCCGCCAGCAAGAGGCCCCGTTATCTTCAGTTTCTGCACAGACCCGAGCGTGTTGTCCGATTGGTCGTGGATGGCTTGCTACCTCACGACCGGCAAGCACATGTCGATCTACTACTCGGTCTTTACAGTGCTGTTGTTGCTGGCGATCACGGCCCCTGTGGCGCTGGCCTTCGGGTTTGGCGGCGCGACCGCCGCCCGATCTTCATTCGCGCCGCTGCGTTGGTTCGGAAAATCCTACATCGCGATTGTACGGGGCGTTCCCGACATCGCCTTTTTTCTGTTCTTCGTGATCGCGCTGGATCAGGGGATCGAGTATCTGCGGCACAAGGTGCTTTGTCGCGACTGGACGGAGCCCGTGCGGCAGGGCAACGACTTCGTCGTCTGTCAGGCGGCCAAGATGCCCTTGGGCGATGCGCCGCAATGGGTACATGAAACCTACGGGTTCTTCCTTGCCGTTCTGACCTTCGCGATTGTCTTTGGGGCCTTTGCTGCGAACGTCCTCTTTGGGGCCATGCGCGCCGTGCCCCGCGCCCAGTTGGAGACCGCCGAAGCCTATGGCATGACTCAGCGCCAGACCTTCTGGCGCGTTCTGGTGCCGCAGATGTGGGTCTTTGCCCTGCCCGGGCTCAGCAACCTCTGGATGGTGCTTATCAAGGCCACACCGCTTCTGTTCCTGCTCGGTGTCGAGGACATCGTCTATTGGGCGCGTGAATTGGGCGGGACCAAAACCTCGCGTTTCACCGATTACCCCCACGGTGACTGGCGCATGTGGTATTTCCTCGCACTGCTTGTCTTCTACCTGATTTTCACGCGGGTCTCCGAGATCGTCCTGGACCGCCTGATGAAGCGCCTCACCCATGGTCAGGCAACAGCGGGTGGTGAAGCCCAACGGAAAGCCGCCGCATGAGCTGCCTGCAAACCATCCAGGACTACGGCCTGCGCGCGATCGGCATCGGTGAACGGTTGCTGCCACGCGAGGATTTCACGCTTTGCCAGCAGTTCACCCTGATCGGCTCCGGCATGATCTGGAACATCTATTTCGGCGTCTTCGCCCTGGTTTTCGGGTTCGTCTTCGCCACCGCGCTTGCCGTCGGCAAGGCTTCCCCCAACCGGTTGCTTCGAAAACCTTCGGAATGGTTCATCTTTGTCTTCCGGGGCTCGCCGCTCTTTATCCAGTTCTTCTTTGGCTATTTTCTCTTTCTCAGCCTGAAGTCGGTCTACCCGTTCTTTGACCCCTTTACCGCGGCCTGGCTTGGCGCACTGATTGTCCTTTTCCTGAACACTGCCGCCTATTCGGGCGAGATTTTCTACGGCGCGCTGCAATCCATCCCGAAAGGAGATGTGGAGGCCGCGGACGCCTACGGGATGACCGGATGGCCCCGCTTTCGCCGGGTGATCTGGCCAACGATGCTCAGGCTGGCCTGGCCTGCCTACACCAACGAGGCGATTTTCCTGTTTCATGCCACCGCACTTGTCTTTTTCTCCGGTTTTCCGGCATGGCAGCAGCGCGGGGACGCACTCTATTACGCGAATTACTTTGCAGACAAGACGTTCAACCCCTTTGTCCCTTACCCGATCCTTGCCTTCTATTTCATTCTGCTGACGCTGGTGATCGTAAGCATCTTCGGGATCGTGAACGCGAGGTTGAACCGTCACCTGCCGCAGGATGCCCGCCGCAAATTGAGGTTGCGTCCCAACATCATCCGGTAGTATCCGTAATTTGATCAAATTATCCGTGGCGCTGGCTGCGGAAGGGACTTCACATCACGTCCATGGCCAACCTCAATGACTGGTGCAATATGAAGAACTGGCTTCGCAAGAACCCCCAGGTCCGCACGATCCGCGTGGCCGCCGCTGATCTGAACGGCCAGGCGCGCGGCAAACGCGTGCCATCCCGCTTTGCCGACAAGGTGGTCGAGGATGGAACCCGCTTTCCCATGTCGGTGCTCAATCTGGACATCCGGGGCGAAGACATTCACGACAGCCCGCTGGTCTATGAAACGGGGGACAGAGACGGTGTGCTGAAGCCGACCGAGCGCGGGTTCATGCCGATGCCCTGGCTCGATGCACCGACGGCCTTGCTGCCCATCTGGATGTACCATGAAGACGGGCGCCCCTTTGCCGGCGATCCCCGCCATGGGTTGCACGCGGTGCTGGAGCGGTACCGGGCACGGGGGCTCACCCCGGTCTGTGCGGTGGAACTGGAGTTCTTTCTGATCGACGATTCCGGCAGCGACCTTCAGGTCCCGCCCTCGCCCCGCTCCGGCAAACGCCGCGTTGCGGGCGAGATTCTGTCCTTGCGGGCGCTGGATCAGTTCGATGTCTTCTTCACCGATCTCTATGACGCCTGCGAAGAGATGGACATTCCCGCAGACACGGCCATCTCGGAAGCGGGCCTTGGGCAATTCGAGATCAACCTGATGCATGGCGACGACGCGATGCGCGCCGCCGATGACGCCTGGCTCTTCAAGATGCTGGTCAAAGGCATGGCCCGCAAACATGGGTTTGCAGCCAGTTTCATGGCCAAGCCTTACGAGGATTATGCAGGATCGGGTTTGCACGTGCATTTCTCGGTTCTCGATAAGGACGGCAAAAATATCTTTGACAACGGCGCGGAGGATGGCACTGACCTCATGCGCCATGCGATCGCCGGGTGCCTGAAAGCGATGCCCGGCTCCGCGCTGGTGTTCGCCCCCCATGCCAACAGTTTTGACCGGATGGTGCCGGGCAGCCACGCGCCGACGGGGATCAGCTGGGCCTATGAAAACCGCACCGCAGCGATCCGGGTGCCTTCCGGAAACCCGGCCGCGCGGCGGATTGAGCATCGCGTCGCGGGCGGGGACGTGAACCCCTATCTTATGCTCGCCGCCGTTCTGGGCGCGGCGCTCAATGGCATCGAAGACGCAGACCTGCCCCCCGCGCCGATCACCGGCAACGCCTATGCAGCCGAACTGCCGCAAATCCCCGGCGACTGGAAATCAGCCATCGACGTTTTTGAAAGCGACCCGCAGGTCAGGCGCATTTTCCATCCGGACCTGATCCGGAATTTCGTCCTGACGAAAAGGCAGGAACTAGCCTATATGGAAGAACTGACATCAGCCGAACAGACGGCGCTTTACCTGGACGCGGTATAGACATGAAGATCGGAATTCTGATTACAGGCCATCCGCCCGAGGAGCTGTCGGATCGTGGGGGGTATGACACCTACTTCGAACGCCTTCTTGACGGCCACGGATTCACCTTCCAAGGCTGGCCCGTTGTGGATGGCGTTTTCCCATCCTCCGTTGAGGATGCTGACGGCTGGCTCATCACCGGGTCCAGACATGGCGCATATGAGCCGCACGACTGGATACCGCCGCTCGAAGACTTCATACGGCAGGCCTATGCGGCAGCCATCCCCATGGTCGGTATCTGCTTTGGGCACCAGATCATTGCGCAGGCCATGGGCGGCAAGGTCGAAAAGTTTGACAAGGGTTGGTCCGTGGGGCTGACCGACTACGAAATGAACGGCCGCTCCTATGTAATCAACGCCTGGCATCAGGATCAGGTGATCGGGGTGCCGGAAGGCGCGCAGGTCTTTGCGAGGACGGATTTCTGCAAATATGCCGGCCTGCTTTACGGGGACCGCATCTGGACGCTCCAACCGCATCCGGAATACAGCTCGGACTTCATCGGCGGTCTGATCGAGACACGCGGCAAGGATGCTGTGCCCGAAACCCTTCTGGCGGAAGCGAAGGCCAAGCTTGCGCATCCAAGCGACGCGATGGAGGTGGCACAGATTATGGTGGACTTCTTCAGGAAAGAGAGGGCCTGATGGCCGGCTGGACCGAGAAAACCCCGCAAGCGGCGCAGAGCTATCTGGAAGGCCGCCGCCTCGATGAGGTGGAATGCATCATCTCGGACCTGCCCGGCATCGCGCGCGGCAAGGCCGTGCCTGCCTCCAAATTCGACAGGCAGGACTATTTCCACCTGCCCGACAGCATCTTCTACCAGACCATCACGGGCGGCTGGGGCGAAGCCGCGGGGGCGGATGGTTTCATCGAACGGGACATGATCCTGCGCCCTGACCTCAGCACGGCCACCGCCGCCCCCTGGACCGGCGACTGGACCTTGCAGGTCATTCACGACGCCTTTGACCGTGAAGGGGTGCCCGTCCCCTTTTCGCCGCGAAATGTTCTGAAGCATGTCTGCGCGCTTTATCGCAAGAAAGGCTGGAAACCGATTGTCGCCCCGGAGATGGAGTTCTTTCTGGTCGCGCGCAATCTGGATCCCGCGCAGGACATCAAACCCATGATGGGACGCTCAGGCCGCCCTGCCGCCGCCCGGCAGGCCTACTCGATGACAGCCGTTGATGAATTTGGCCCGGTGATCGACGACATCTATGATTTTGCCGAAGCCCAAGGCTTCGAGATTGACGGGATCACGCAGGAAGGCGGCGCTGGCCAGTTGGAAATCAATCTCCGCCACGGCGATCCGGTCAAGCTGGCCGATGAGGTCTTTTATTTCAAACGGTTGATCCGCGAGGCCGCATTGCGTCATGAATGCTTTGCGACTTTCATGGCCAAACCGATCATGGATGAACCGGGCTCAGCCATGCATATCCATCACTCCCTCGTGGATATCCAGAAGGGCACGAACCTCTTTTCGGGCCCGGGCGGGGGCGAGACGGACGCCTTCTATCATTTCATCGGCGGTTTGCAGAGCCACATGCCAGCGGCATTGGCGGTCATGGCCCCTTATGTGAACTCCTACAGACGGTTCGTCAAAGATCACGCCGCCCCGATCAACCTGGAATGGGCGCGCGACAACCGCACGACGGGCATTCGCGTGCCCTTGTCCGGGCCGGACTCGCGCCGGGTCGAGAATCGCATCGCCGGGATGGACTGCAACCCTTACCTTGCCATCGCGGCCTCGCTGGCCTGTGGCTATCTCGGCATGACCAACGAAACCCGCCCGGCAAAGCAGTTCAAGGGGGATGCTTACGAAGGAGATGGCGACATCCCGCAGGTGCTTGGGCAGGCGCTTGATCTGTTTGAAGCGGCGGACGATCTCCACACCGTTCTGGGGCCAGAGTTCGCGCGCGTCTATTCCATCGTGAAACGCGCCGAATACGATGAATTCCTGCAGGTGATTTCGCCATGGGAGCGTGAGCACCTTCTGCTCAACGTCTGAGGCCACACCTGATGGACCTGCTCTACGCCAACGATCAGCGGGGCGCGTACCCGAAAAGCTGGTACGCCGCGACCACGCCGCATTTGCCGCCATTTGCCGACTTGCGCGAAGACACCACTGCCGATGTCTGCATCGTGGGTGCGGGATACACCGGGCTCTCGGCTGCGCTGCATCTTGCGAGAGCGGGCCGGCGCGTCGTCGTGCTGGAGGCGCAGCGCGTGGGGTTTGGTGCGTCAGGTCGCAATGGCGGGCAGTTGGGCAGCGGACAGCGCGTCGACCAGATCGCGCTCGAAGGGATGGTTGGCAGGGACCGCGCGCAGATGCTCTGGCAGTTGGGTGAAGACGCGAAGGCGTTGGTCAAGACCCTGATCGCCCAGCATGAGATCGACTGCCATCTCAAACCCGGTGTCGCCTGGACAGGATCCAGCGCCAAAGACGTCTCAGAACTGCACGGCTATGCGGATCATCTCCGGGCGTTCTATGGGTACGACCACCTCGAAACACTTGATGCCGAGGCCTGTCATGCGGTCTGCCCCTCCCCCGACTACAAGGGTGGGATCATCGACTGGGGCGCGGCGCATCTGCACCCTCTGGCCTATGCATTGGGGTTGGCACGTGCAGCACAGGACGCCGGGGCGATCCTTCATGAAGGCACCCGTGTCACGAAGATCGACCACGGCGCGCGGGCCCGCGTCCAGACAGAGCATGGGGCGGTTCTGGCGGATCACGTTATTCTGGCCTGCAATGGCTACTTGTCAGGGCTTGCCCCCGACGTGACCGCCCGTGTGATGCCGATCAACAACTTCATCGTGGCAACCGAACCCCTGGGCACGCGCAGCAAAGAGGTGCTGACCAAGGATATCGCCGTCGCGGACAGCCGCTTTGTCGTGAATTACTTCCGGCTCTCCCATGACGGGCGGTTGCTGTTCGGGGGCGGGGAAAGCTACGGCTACCGGTTCCCGCAAGACATTGCCGCCATTGTCCGCAAACCAATGTCGGTAGTGTTTCCAGACCTGAAAGATGTGCGCGTCGACTATGCCTGGGGGGGCACGCTGGGCATCACGATGAAGCGTTTTCCCTATCTTGCCCGGATCGCCCCGAATGTCTTGTCCGCATCAGGGTATTCCGGTCATGGTGTCGGCACCGCAACCCACGCCGGTTTCCTGATGGCGCAGGCGATCATGGGTCAGGATGATGGGTTTGACACGATGGCCAGCATCCCGACCCCGGCATTCCCCGGAGGCGGTGCCCTGCGCACACCGCTGTTGGTGCTTGCGATGACCTGGTACGCGCTGCGGGATCGGCTTGGTCTTTGACGCGTCACTTCAGCTTTGAAAGCTTGTCCTGCAGGTCCGACAGTTGCTGCTTGATCGCGTCGAGGTCTTCGCCCTTTTCGCTGTCCGCCTGCTCTTCGGTTGCTTCCGCTGCCGCAGGCCAGGCCGCGTTGCCCGACAATCCGCCTGTCATCGCTTGCATGAAGGCCTTTTGCTGCGCCTGCATCAGCTCGAACCCCGGCATCTTGGCCATCGGGTTCATGGCGGTCATCTGATCCATCATCTGGCTTTGACCATTGCGCAGCATCTCAAAGGACGCCTGCAGAAACTGCGGCACCACGCTTGCCCCGGGCGACATGTAGCTGCGCACCAGATCATTGAGCACATCCACCGGCAGGACATTTTCGCCCCGGCTTTCATGTTCGGCAATGATTTGAAGCAGGTACTGACGTGTCAGGTCATCCCCGGATTTAAGGTCAACGATCTGGACCTCGCGACCTTCGCGGATGAACCCTGCGATGTCTTCCAACGTGACGTAGTCGCTTGTTTCGGTATTGTACAACCTGCGACTGGCGTAGCGCTTAATCAGCAAAGGTGTTTGTTTTTCCGCCACAGGATATCTCCCTCATTCCAGCGCTGCACCGCAGCTTAAGGCACTGTGGCATAAAAAGAAAGGGCGAGCTTTTTCAAGCTCGCCCCGCATCATTGCGCCTGTCAGGGAGGATCCGGCGCAAATCTGAAGCTTAACTTAGCTGGCTTTTGCAGCTTTCTTCGCAGCAGCAGTCACCTCTTTGGTGGCCTGCTTGACGGCTGCTTGAGCGTCTTCGCTGATGTCTTTGCCTGCGGCCATCATCAGTTCAACAGTGTCCATCTGCGCTTTTTTCGCAACTTCTGCGAAGGCGGCCATGTGTTCTGCCGCGGATTCGGAGTATGCGGAAGCGAAGTCTGTCATCGCTTTTGCGTAGTCGGCAGGTTCGGCTTTTGCTTTCGACATTTCGGACAGTTTGGCGAATGTGTCTTGAGCCCATTTGTTTGAGATGTCTGTGGACTTCTCGGCGGCTGTCAGAGCAACTGCGGACAGTTTCTCGTTCAGGGAAGCGGATGTCTTGAAGGCATCTTCAAAAGCGGTTGCGTCAACAGGGAATGCACCAAGTACGTCTTTGAATACAGCTGTAAGATCAGGAGTCTTTGTCATCGTTCTTTCCTTTCGTCGCGCTCCGAGAACACCCCGGTTTCTTGCGTCTGAAAAGAATATAGATGCTGCACTGCGGCATTGCAAGCTTTTTTCTGCATCGCAGCATGAAAAAATGCCGCGATGCAGAATTGCTCAGAATTTCAGAGCCTTGCCTTCTTTGCGACATAGGTTCCCGGCGCATCACAGAGCACTGGGTGCGTCGAATCACCGGGGACTCTTGCCTTTACCTTGGCGCCCGCGCGCTTCTTCAGCCAGGTGCCCCAATAGGGCCACCATGAGCCTTCGTGGAAATCCGCGCCCTCCCGCCAGTCGGTGTAGTCGAGCTTCATGTCCGGGTTCAGATAGTGACCATACTTGTTCTTGCTTGGTGGATTCACGATCCCGGCGATGTGCCCGGACTGCGCCATGACAAAGGTCTTGTCCCGCGAGCCCATTTGCTGGATCCCCCGGTAGCTGTCTTTCCAGGCGGCGATGTGATCCGTTTCGCACGCGATCGCGCAGAGCGGGACGGTCACGTCTGAGAGTTTCAGTTTATGGCCCAGAAGCTCGAACCCGTCATTCGCCAGTTCGTCGCGCTGGCAGAGGCCCCGCAGATACTGCATCGCCATCTTGCCCGGCAGATTCGCGCCATCGCCGTTCCAGTAGAGCAAGTCGAAGGCGGGCGGGGATTGCCCCATCATGTAGCTCTTGATCGCGGGACCATAGATCAGGTCGTTGGACCGCAGGAAAGAAAACGTGCGTGCCATGATGACCGACGGCAACACACCCTTGTCCTCGATCTCCGCTTCAATGCCGTCGATGAAGTCGTCTGTGAGAAACGGCGTGAACTCCCCCTGATCCGAGAAATCCGTGAGCGCGGTGAAGAAGGTCGCCGATTTGACCGACTTGTCCCCTTTCTGTTTGAGCAAGGACAGGGTCAACGCCAGCGTGGTGCCGGCAATACAATAGCCGACCGCGTTGATCTGCTTTTCACCGGTGATCGACTTCACCTCCTGCATCGCGGCGAGGTAGCCGTCCTGAATGTAATCCTCCATGCCGACGTCGTGGTAGGTCGGGTCCGGGTTGATCCAGGACACGACGAATACGGTGTGGCCCTGTTCAACCAGCCACTTCACAAGGCTGTTTTGCGGCTTCAGATCGAGAATGTAGTATTTGTTGATCCAGGGCGGATAGATCACGACAGGCGTCTTGTGGACCTCTTCCGTGACCGGCGTGTACTGGATCAACTCCATCATGCGATTGCGAAAGACCACCTTGCCGGGCGTGGTCGCGATGTTCTCACCGAGGGTGAACGCGTTTTCATCCGCCAGCTTGACGACCATCTCGCCATTGTTCGCTTCGAGATCGCTGATCAGGTTCTCCAGCCCCTGCACAAGGCTCTGGCCCTCGGTCTCGACGGCTTTTTCCAACGCATCGGGGTTCGTCGCCAGAAAGTTTGTCGGCGACATCATGTCGATGATCTGCTTGGCAAAGTAGTCCAACCGGTTTTTTTCCAGCGGCGTCAGGTCGGTCGTCTCCTGCACGGCCCTGGAAAGAGCGTCCGCGTTGATGAGGTATTGCTGCTTGACGTAGTTGAAATAAGGATGCGTGTCCCAAAGGGGGTTGGAGAAGCGGCGATCCGACCGCCCGGAATTCTCGGGCGCAGAAAGCTTGCCTTTTGCCAGCGTCTGCTGTGCTGCGACGAAGTGTTTCATCGTCTCGGACCAATAGGACATCTGGTGTTCGACCAGCTTGGCCGGGTTCTGAACCATCTCGGCCCAATAGGCCTGTGCCGCGCGCCCGAAGAGCTCTTGATTCGGTCCGTCGAGCGCGGGGTGATGCCCCTGCCGGTTCAAAAGAACGCGCTGCAAGCGCTCCGACAACTCTTCGACTTTTTTGAGGTTATGGGTCATTTTTTCAAGCATCTCTGCATTTGGCAAAGTGCTCTCGTCACTTTCTGTTGTCATCTGAACCTTTCCCTCTTATGTTTGCAGGTGCAGCATTACGTCGTTGGCTTTCAGGGGGCGATGCGACTGACTGTCTCGGTAACCCGGGCATTTTGACTAAGGAGACCCCTATGCGCTACATGGCCACATACGACCTGATGGAAACAATCCGGAACACCAACCAGTGGCTGGGTGCTTCGGCGCTCGCGATGGGATCATACCCTGCCTTTGCGCTGATACCAAACCCGACCTTCAGCTGGATGACCGCCTGGGGCGAGGTCACGGAACGCAGCTTTCAACGCATGATCGTAAAACCGGACTGGAACATCCCGCCGGTGCCCTCGATGGACGGGCAGGACCATCTGGTGTCGACCGAGATCGTGGTTCAGAAGGATTTTGGCGACCTGTTGCATTTTGTTGTCGCGGATCGCGCCCCTCAGAAACGCAAGGTATTGCTGGTCGCGCCGATGTCCGGGCATTACGCGACCCTGCTGCGCTCCACCGTCATCAGCCTTTTGCCGGATGCAGAGCTGTATATCACCGACTGGCACAACGCGCGCGATATTCCGGTCAGCGCCGGCAAGTTCGATATTGAGGACTACACACTGTATCTTGTCGAGTTCCTGCGTGAACTCGGGCCAGACACCCATGTGATCGCGATCTGTCAGCCCGCCCCACTGGCGCTTGCTGCCACGGCCTATCTCGCTGAGGAAGACCCCGATGCCCAGCCGCGCAGCCTCACGCTGATCGGCGGGCCGGTTGACCCCGATGCCACGCCGACGGATGTGACCGACTTTGGCCGCCGCGTCGGCATGGGACAACTCGAAGAGATGATGATCCAGCGGGTTGGCTTCAAATATCCCGGCGTGGGCCGGATGGTCTATCCGGGCCTTCTGCAACTGACTTCTTTTATTTCCATGAACATGGAAACCCATGCCAAGGCCTTCATCAATCAGGTCACCCGCGTGGCACAGGGCGAAGCGCAGGAGCATGACAAGCACAACCGCTTCTATGACGAATACCTCGCCGTGATGGACATGACCGCGGAATTCTACCTCTCGACCGTCGAGCGCATCTTCAAGAACCTTGAGATCGCCAAGAACGAATTTGTCGTCGCGGGCAAGAAGGTCGATCTGGGCAAGATCACGACCGTCGCTGTCAAGACTGTCGAAGGATCCAAAGACGACATCTCCGCACCCGGCCAGTGTGTCGCGGCGCTGGATCTCTGTACCGGGCTACCCGACAGCAAGAAGGCGAGCCACCTTGAGGAAGGTGCCGGGCACTACGGTATCTTTGCGGGCAAAAGCTGGCGCAGGAACATCCGGCCGCTGGTGCTCGATTTCATCGACGCCAACAGCGACGGGCCGGTGCCGACCAAGACCGGTGGGCGCTCAAAGACCGAGAAAGCGGCCAACAAGAACGCCGCCGCGTAACGCCGGGGCCCAAACGCTACGACAGAACAAGCGGTTGGGCCATCCACTCCCGCAAGGCCCGGGTTGTCTCGGCAGGTTGCTCCAAGGGGGGCAAATGGCCTGAGCGGTCCAACACCTTCAGCGTGGCATTGGGGATGAGTTCCGCCATGAACTCATGCCGTTTCACCGGGCAAAGCGCATCATGCGCACCGCACAGGACCAGCGCGGGCAGTTTGCATTTGCGCAAGGTCGTCTGCTGATCGGGACGGCGTTGCAGCGCCCGGGACTGCCGCACAAACACTTCCGGCCCCAGCGCATCGGCCATATCCATGACCAGATCCAGTACCGCTGTCTGGTGATCGCCGGGGGCGAGGTAGTTCGGCTTCATCTCATCCCGTATCACGTCCAGCATGCGCCCCGCTCTGGCCGCAACAATCTGTGGCTCGCGGTCGGCGGCTTTCTGCGGGGTCTCTGCCAGCGGGTTGGTATCCATGAGCGCGATACGTGTGATCCTGTCAGGCGCACGGCGCAGTATTTCCATCGCGACGATACCGCCCATGCTGAGACCGGCCAGCGCAAATCGTTGCGGCAATAGGTCCAGCAAGCCCGACGCGATCTCCTCGATGCGTTCGCCCTGCGTGATGGGCGCCACGGTGATAGCCATATCCGCCGACAGCTCTGCAATCTGGGGACCAAAAAGCCGCGCGTCACACATCATGCCCGGCAACAGCACCAGCGGTTCGGCCATTCTGCTCATCTCCTCCGCAGTCGATCTATCTTTTCTGGCCAATAAGGGCTTCACCCGACTTGTGAACACCATACGCCGGAACCGCAAGTAAGCTGGCTCACGAACCCGCAGATTTTTGCCATCCTAGCCCGCCCGCGCAAGGACCTCTTCGACGGCGGCCTCGATCAACCCCAGACAGGGACCGTCGGAAAAGCGATGATCCGCGTCCTTGACCAGCATCAGTCGCATATCCGGGCTTGTGGCATGTTCCAAGAGGCGCACGGCGGTTTCGGTGCTGACGGCGGTGTCCGCCGTGCCTTGCAGACACCGCACCGGGAAATTCAGCGCAAGGGGGCTGCGCAGCACTAACTGCTCTCGCCCATCCTCGATCATGCGTTTGGTGATGATGTAGGGCTCCATATAGTCTGACGGCAGGGCCACCTGGCCGGTCTCTTCCAGCTGCTCTTTCTGGTCATCCGTGAAATTTTCCCAATAACCGTCTTCGGTAAAATCGGGCGCGGCGGCGATTGTGACCATCCCCGCGATGCGATCCGGCAAGGACCTGGCCAGCAAAAGCGCCTGCCAGCCGCCCATGGACGATCCGACTGGCACAATCGGCCCATCGGTCAGCGCGGTGACAATCGCCCGGGTGTCCTCCGCCCAATCACCGATGCACCCGTCTTCGAACCGGCCCGAAGACTGCCCGTGGCCGGAATAATCAAACCGAAGAAAGGCGCGACCGGACTGTTTTGCCCATGCCTCCAGATGCACGGCTTTGGTCCCTTCCATGTCAGATTTCAGCCCGCCCAGAAAAACGACGGTTGGACCGGTCCCTGCGGTCAGATGATAGGCAAGCTGACGCCCCTGCGGGCTTTGGAAAAACTGCGGCTCGGACATGACGGCTCCTCTTTTTTGCGCGTGATGATGCGCCGGTGCCGAGCCCGGCTTCAATCCCCGATCTGGGCCGAATCTGATATTTATAACGTTACCATATTGTCACGTGACTATTTAGTAACCTATAAAGAGTTATGGATTCGATCTTCAAAGCCATGGCGGACCCGACCCGCCGCAGCCTGCTCGACAGCTTGCGCGCAACGCCGGGGCAAAGCCTGCGAGACCTGCAGGGCCAATTGGAGATGTCACGGTTTGGGGTGATGAAACACCTCGGCGTGCTCGAAGACGCCAAACTGGTGGTCACCCATAAAAAGGGGCGGTTCAAATACCACTATCTGAACACCCTGCCCTTACAGGAAGCCATGGATCGCTGGATGGAGCCCTTGCTCGAAAAACCGGCGGCGCGAGCGGTGTTGGACCTCAAATCACAACTCGAAGGAAAACACGATATGACCAAACCTGATTTCATGATGCAGACATACATCCGCTGCACACAGGATACGCTCTGGGCCGCGCTTGAAGACGAAAGCTCCGTTATCAACTACCATTTCATGAACGTTGCAGGCGTCCGAGAAGGCGACACCATCCATCTCCGTTTCCCCGACGGCACTCCGATGTTGACCAATCGACTGATCCGGGCGGAGCCAAAATCACTGATGGAATGCACCTTCGAGCCGCATTGGGAAGGTGGAGGTGCTCCCAGTCGGGTGATTTATCGCATCGAGCCGGAGGGAGATCACTGCAAGCTCACGATTGAACACTTTGAGCTCACCTTCCCGGTGGTGCCCGGCGAAGGTGTCGCAGACGGCTGGGCGCGCTGGTGCGCCGGGCTGAAATCCTGGCTCGAAACCGGTCAAACTGTGCGCTTCGCTGACCCCGAAATGGAGGGTTGAATATGCAAGATCAACCAATAGCTTTCGAGCTCATCATCCTTGCCAGCCTGTGTCTTTTGGCGGCGTCGCTGTGGATCCCCTACATCGTCGGGGTGAACCGCCACCCGCAGGAAGGGATTGACCCTTTCGCCCGGCCTCCGGCGCTTTCAGGTTTTCCCGACTGGGTTCACAGGGCGCATCGGGCGCATCTCAACCTGCTCGAACAGCTTTTACCCTTTGGCATCCTCGTGCTGATTGTGGACCGGCTAGGTGCCTATTCGAGCCTCACGCTCTGGGCGGCGATCGCTTTTCTTGTCCTGCGCATCGCGCATGCGGTCGGGATGATCTCGGGCACGGCAAGGTTTCCTGTGCGCCCGATGATTTTTCTCGGCGGCTATGTTTGCTGCCTGCTGATGGCCTACGCCGCCTTGTCAGGCTGAGCCCTATCAGCCGCTGACGTAGGGCTGTGCCAATGGACGATAGAATGTCTTCTGGTTGTGCAACCGTCCCAGCAGCTCTTCGTTCTCGCGCTGATCCTCTTCGATCACGCTGATAGATTCCAGATGGGCGGGGTTTTCATTCGAGAGCGCCCGGCGCATGCGGCAAAGCTCACGCCCCCTCGCGCGCAGTGCCTCTTCGATGAATTCGACATCGTGAATGCTGAGTTCGAAAGTCCTGTTATAACGCGGCATGTCTGACCCTTTCATCGTTGCAGTTTCCGATTGGAAACATGTCGGATTTATCACGAAACATGTCGCAGTCAACGTATTCTTCGGTATACATTTCGAGCGGCCTTGACAGCATAGGCCCATGGGTTCATCAGCGGCGCACCAAACCCGCAACCGGGCGTCTCGTAGGCGCCAAACCGACGAGGAGCGCCCCAGATGGCCCAAATCTCTCTTACCTTTCCCGATGGCAATGCCCGCAGTTTCAATGCCGGGGTGACCGCTGGCGATGTCGCCGCGAGCATCTCAACCTCCCTGCGCAAGAAGGCGATCAGCGCGACCGTGAATGGCGCACATCATGATCTGGCCTGGCCCATCGAAGAAGATGCCAGCATCGCCATCCACACCATGCAGGACGAGGAACAGGCCAACGAGTTGGTGCGCCATGACCTCGCGCACATCATGGCGCGTGCCGTGCAGGAGATCTGGCCCGAGACCAAGGTTACCATCGGCCCTGTCATCAAGGACGGCTGGTACTACGACTTTGACCGCGCGGAGCCGTTTACCCCCGAAGACCTCGGCCTCATCGAAAAAAAGATGAAAGAAATCATCAACAAACGCGACCCGGTCACCACCGAGGTCTGGGACCGCGCGCGCGCGATCAAACACTATGAGGACAACAACGAGCCCTACAAGGTCGAACTGATCGAGGCGATCCCGGGCGATGAGCCGTTGCGCATGTATTGGCACGGGGACTGGCAGGACCTGTGCCGGGGCCCGCACTTGCAGCACACAGGTCAGGTCCCCGGCGATGCCTTCAAGCTGATGTCGATTGCGGGGGCCTATTGGCGTGGCGACAGCGACCGCGCCATGCTCCAGCGGATTTATGGCGTGGCCTTCACCGGCAAGGAAAAACTGCGCGCTCACCTCAACATGCTGGAAGAGGCCGCAAAACGCGATCATCGCAAGCTGGGCCGCGAAATGGACCTGTTCCACATGCAGGAAGAAGCCCCCGGGCAGGTCTTCTGGCACCCCAACGGCTGGTCGATCTATACCACCTTGCAGGATTACATGCGCCGCAAACAGCGCGCCGCGGGCTATCAGGAAGTCAATACGCCGCAGGTTGTGGACCGAAAGCTTTGGGTGGCCTCGGGCCACTGGGACAAATACCAGGAGCACATGTTCATTGTCGAAGTGGACGAGGACCACGCCCGCGAAAAGTCGATCAACGCCCTGAAGCCGATGAACTGCCCCTGCCACGTGCAGATCTTCAACCAGGGCCTGAAATCCTACCGCGATTTGCCCTTGCGCCTCGCGGAATTCGGATCGTGCAACAGGTATGAACCCTCGGGCGCGCTCCATGGGATCATGCGGGTGCGCGGGTTTACGCAGGATGATGGTCATATCTTCTGCCGCGAGGATCAGATCGAGGCGGAATGCGCGGCCTTCATCACCTACCTGTCGTCGGTCTATAAAGACCTTGGATTTGACAAGTTCGAGATCATGTTCGCCACGCGGCCCGAAAAGCGGGTTGGCTCGGAGGAAAGCTGGGATCACGTCGAAGCAGCCCTTGAGAATGCGATCAAGGCCACCGGCCACCCCTATACGCTCGACGCGGGCGAAGGGGCGTTCTACGGGCCAAAGCTCGACTTCAAGCTCACCGATGCCATCGGTCGGGAATGGCAGTGCGGCACCTTCCAGGTGGACCCGAACCTGCCCGAACGGCTGGAAGCCACATTCATCGGTGAAGACGGTGCAAAGCACCGCCCCTACATGCTGCATCGCGCCTGCCTTGGGTCGTTTGAGCGCTTTATCGGCATCCTGATCGAGAACTCGGCGGGCAAGCTGCCGTTCTGGTTGGCCCCGCGGCAGGTTGTCGTGGCCTCGATCATCTCGGACGCGGATGACTACGTGATGGAAGTCGTGGAGGCCCTCAAGGCAGCGGGTGTGCGTGCCGAAGCGGATTTGCGCAATGAAAAGATCAACTACAAGGTCCGTGAACACTCGGTCGGAAAAGTGCCCGTCATTCTGGCTGTCGGCGCCCGCGAGGTCGAGGAGCGCACCGTCACAATCCGGCGTCTGGGTGAAAAAAGAACCACCGTTGAGGCCCTTGATCTTGTAACACAAGCGCTGGCGCGTGAGGCCACGCCCCCTGACCTGCTGTAACAAATCCCGTCCTTGCGGATGGAAATCGTTGCAATCCCGCCGGAATTGAAACAATTCAGCGGGATTTTTCCTCGATTCCGCCCTGAAATGTCACCCAAACCTGACGCGGATGTGACACACAGGCTCGTGAATGGTATGTTGAGCAGGCTTTGTTACATATAACCCACCGAGAGCCGAAAGGCTTGTCACAGGTGGCCGACAGGCCCGCAAAAGAGGAAGTATCTTATGTCGAACACGATGAAATCCGTCGCCCTTGCGAGCGCTGTTGCAGCGGCCTTCGCTGCACAAACAACAACTGTAGAAGCCGCCGCGAAAGAGAAATGCTACGGTGTATCACTGGCTGGCGCGAATGACTGCGCGGCGGGCCCCGGCACGACCTGCGCCGGCACCTCCACCGTTGACTATCAGGGCAACGCCTGGACCCTGGTTGACAAGGGCACATGTGCCGAGATCGAGTTGCCCGCAATGGCCGACGGCACACCGCGTCAGGGCTCGCTTGAAGAGCTTGACCGCGATCTGCCTGCATAAGGCATCTGATGACAGCGCCCGGCATCCCTGGCCGGGCGCAGTTCACCCTACCCGGCTGACCGCAACCTTCGGAGAGCCCCATGCTTGACACCTCGCGACAGAACGATCGCCTCCCCTCCGCGCCGGGCGTGGGCTACAAGCCACAACACTTCAACGATCTCATGCGGGACCCCGGCCCGGTTGCCTGGATCGAAATCCACGCCGAGAATTACATGGGGGACGGCGGCAGGCCTCATGCGCAGCTGCGCGCCCTGCAAGAGCGATTTGCGCTTTCCGTGCATGGCGTGGGTCTGAGCATCGGCGGCCAGCAACCTTTGGACCTCGATCATCTGGACCGGTTGCACACGCTCGTTGCGCGCACCTCACCTGCAAGTTTTTCCGAGCACCTCGCCTGGTCAACCCATGGCGCTGAGTTCCTGAACGATCTGCTGCCGCTGCCCTACACCAATTCCACGCTGGACCATGTGGCGTCGCATATCACCCAGGTGCAGGACAAGCTTGGCCGGCAGATGCTGCTGGAAAACCCGTCAAGCTACCTCGCCTTTGACGAAAGCACGTGGAGCGAAACGGACTTCCTTACTGAGTTGGTCAAACGCACCGGCTGCGGCTTGCTGCTGGATGTGAACAACGTCTTTATTTCGGCAACAAACCTTGGCTATTCGCCCCAGAGTTACATAGACGCCTACCCCCTGCATGCGGTTGGTGAAATCCATGTGGGCGGGCACGATGAAGACACCGACGACCAGGGCGCGCCGCTGCTGATCGACAGCCATGGAAAACCCGTGGTCGATCCGGTCTGGTCCCTTCTGGACTATTGCCTGACCAAGAGCGGCCCGCGCCCGGTCCTTGTGGAATGGGACACCGATGTGCCGGACTGGCCCGTGCTGCGCGCCGAAGCAGAGCGTGCCGAAAAAGCCCTGCAGCCCGTGCAATGACCGTCTCCCAAAACACCTTTCGAGAGGCCCTTCTGGATGCAGAAAGGCCCGTGCCGCCGGGTCTTAGCAATGCGGAGGGTGGACCGGCCGGTGCCCGCTTTTCCGTCTACCGCAACAACGTCGTCGTCTCACTCTCCGAGGCGCTCAAGACCGCATTCCCGCTGGTCCGCAAGCTGCTGGGCGCAGAGGCCTTCGCCCAGCTGGCCGCAGTCTTTGTACGGGCGCACCCGCCAACTTCACCGCTGATCATGTTCTACGGCGACGCGCTGCCGGACTTCTTGCGGAGTTTTGAACCCCTCCAACATATCGGCTACTTGCCCGATTGCGCGCGGCTCGACCTGGCCTTCCGGCAATCCTATCATGCGGCGGATGCGCTGCCTTTTGACGCGTCGGTCTTGCAAGGCGGCGACGCTGGCCTCGCGGCCCGCGCCCGGCTTGCGCCCGCAACGCGATTGCTACGCTCGGAATGGCCGCTCTACGACATCTGGCGGTTCAACATGGAGCCCGGTGCCCCAAAGCCGCGCGCCGTTGCGCAGGACATCATGGTGACCCGGCCGGAATTTGACCCCCAGCCCACGCTTGTCCCCGCCGGGACAATTGACTGGTTGGCGCTTTTGGATGAGGGCGCGACAATCGGCGACGCCACCGATTGGGTGCTGTCGTCCCATCCGGACTTTGACCTTGCAAAAGCCTTGACGCTTGCCCTTACCACACATGCCTTGACAGACCACACTACAAAGGAACGCTGAATGATTACCCTCTACAACGCCGTCTCCGATGGAATATCTCGCGCCGATTGGCTTCTGTCGACGTTGGCAAGGGCCGTCTTTGCCGGAACGCTTCTGCTGTATTTCTGGGTCTCCGGGCTCACCAAGCTGGGCGATGGTATTCTGGGCATCTTCCAGCCGTCCGTGGGCGCTTACGCCCAGATCTTCCCCAAGGCGATGGAGGCTGTCACCTATGACGTCTCGCAGCTTACCATGTTCCACTGGGCGGTGGTTGTCGCAGGGACCTGGGCGGAGTTCATTCTGCCCGCGCTGATTGTCGTGGGGCTCTTCACCCGCCTTTCCGCGCTCGGCATGATCGGGTTCGTGGTCGTGCAATCCCTCACCGATCTTATCGGCCACGGCGGGTTGGAGCACGCAGAGACCTTCGGAGCCTGGTTTGACCGTTTCCCAGACAGCGTCATCATGGATCAGCGGGCGTTCTGGATTTTCCTTCTGATCGTGCTGGTGGTGAAAGGCGCAGGGCCCCTGTCGCTGGACCGCGCCCTGTCCCGCCTCGCCCGTAGTCCGGAGTAAACCGGGTCAACTCACGCCCAACGCGCCCCTCACGTCAGCGGTCCAACCGAGGTGCATCTGCGCTCCGTCCACGATGAGCGGGCGCTTCATCAAGGCGGGGTGGGCTGTGAGCAGCGCAAGCGGGTCCTTCCGGCGTTCCTCTTCCGTCAGGCCTCGCCAGGTGGTTGATCGGGTGTTGACGAGATTCAAACCAAATGCGTCCATTGCTGCGACGAGAACCTCATTCGGCACCCCCTCAGCGCGCACATCGACAAATTGTGCCTCGGGCAATGCCTTCAGGGCCTTGCGGCAGGTATCGCAAGTCTTCAATCCGAATAGTTGCATAGTTTTTCTCCATCTGGACAATCCCCTAACGGATTTTTGAGGGGGATACATCGCCTTTAGCTTGATTTTCGCGGGCAAAGGACAATCTGTTATTGTGTAGAAAGGCCCGGCGGTACGCATTTCGACGGGGAGAAAGACGTTTCCTGAACGGGGAGCGAGTTAATTCAGAAGGAGGCACGGGGAACATGCCAACCGGCACCGTGAAGTGGTTTAACACGACCAAAGGCTATGGCTTCATAGCACCAGAAGGCGGCGGATCAGACGTTTTTGTCCATATCTCCGCCGTTGAAAGATCCGGGCTGACGGGTCTTGCAGACGACCAGAAGGTCAGTTTTGAACTGGCCGAAGGGCGCGATGGCCGCCAGATGGCGAGCGACCTAAAACTCCTGTGATCTGCCGCGCCTGCTGCAGGTGCAGGTGTCCTGCCACAGCTTGAGTTGACCTAAAATCCACCTGTGCGGCGTGCTTTACTGGAATGCCGCCAGGACGTGCATTTACTTTGCCGAGGGTCACCATCCACTTGGGCCTTAACGGCGCGTTTTGTAACTGCTGGCTAGACAGTTTTGTCCTTCGGCCAAAGGCGCGTCAGTTATTTCAAAAGCCCCTCGAATTCGCGCCACTCGCCCTTGCTCATGCCCGACGTCTCTTGTGAAACCTGTTCACCCGCCAGCATACGCCTAACGCAATCGAGCGCTCTGCCCGACAGGGTTGCGCCGCCGAGGCGGTAATCTTCGAACGCTCGATATGCTGCCGGCACCCAATCTGCCACCATCGCACATATGGCGTCGGCATAGACGCGGATTTCATATTGCGCGTGGTTGTCAGCCCGGAGCCGCAGGAAATGAAAGAGGTTGTGCAGATCCACTTTCCAATACCACTGCGTATAGACATTGGCGGGCAGATTCATCCGCGCAAGTTCTCGCGCCAGACCGTCCTGCCCGTCCTGGCTAATCATCGCCTCGTAGTTGTCGTAGCACCGCGTTGAATCGGCCTTGAGAATTTCGAGCACCCGGGCCGCTTCTTCTCCCTCCAGCACACCGCCACGCCCCTGGTTGTTCACCTGCGATTGCGCGTTGATGTGCTCCGGCGCGGGGATATAGAACTCCCGGTCGAGGATTGAATACCGCGCTGAATACTCGTTCACATTGGCCGTCCGGTGCCGGATCCATTGCCGTGCGACAAATACGGGGAGTTTGACGTGCAGCTTGACCTCGCACATCTCGAAAGGAGTCGAGTGCCAGTGCCGCATCAGATACCTTATCAGACCTTCGTCATTCTGGACGGACTTTGTGCCCTTGCCGTAAGACACACGCGCCGCCTGACAAATCGCCGCGTCATCGCCCATGTAGTCGATTACCCTGACAAAGCCGTGATCCAGCACCTGCTGCGCCTTGTAAAGATGCTGCTCCATGCCCGGAGCGACCGCGCGGAGGGTGGGGGTCGGATCAGCGCGCAACGCGTCGATTTCGGCTTGTTGCTCCGGGGTCAGAGGCATCGGATGTCCTTTCCAAGGGAGTGAGTCGCCGCTTACTATATCTGGCAGCATCACAAGGCGGAACAGCTATATCATGTATTTGTCCGATTCCCCGGCCCGCTTCACAAGCGCATGAGGGTGCTGGCCCCCGCCCGAAGCTGTGCTAGGTTCCCCCCTGTTCGGCAAGACTGGAGAATTCAAATGAGCCTCAAATATCTGCACACAATGGTCCGCGTCAAAGATCTGGAGAAATCCATCGCGTTCTATGAGCTGCTTGGCCTTAAGGAAACGCGACGCATGGACAGTGAAGGGGGGCGCTTCACGCTGGTTTTCATGGCCCCGCCCGGTCAGGAGGAATGCCCGGTCGAGCTTACCTACAACTGGGATGGGGACGACGCGCTGCCCAGTGACAGCCGTCATTTCGGGCATCTGGCCTACCGCGTCGGCAATATCTACGATGTCTGCCAACACCTGATGGAGAATGGCGTCACGATCAACCGCCCGCCGCGCGACGGGCATATGGCCTTTGTCCGGTCGCCGGACAATATCTCGATCGAATTGTTGCAGGAGGGCGATAGCCTGCCCCCGGCTGAGCCGTGGGCCAGCATGGAGAACACCGGGCATTGGTGAGAGCTAAGCTTCTCGTGGTCGCGCTCTGCCTGGCTGCGCCCTACGCATCGGCGAGCCAGTGCAGGCTTGCGTTGCTGCTGGCCATGGATGTTTCCAGTTCCGTTGACGCAGAAGAAGATCAACTTCAACGGGGCGGACTGGTTGCCGCCCTGACCGCGCCCGAAGTCGCGGCGGCATTCTTTGCCAGCGAACAGCATGTCGCTCTGGCCATCTACGAATGGTCAGGGCGCTACAATCAGGAGATTCTGGTGGATTGGACGGTCATCGACAGCCCCGCGACCCTGTTGCACGTGGCTAAGACGGTGGCCGAGAGCAAGCGTAGCCACAATGATTTTCCAACCGCAATGGGATACGCGCTGGGATTTGGCGCAGGCATGTTGGACAGCGGGCCGAGGTGTTTGTACCAGACCCTAGATGTGGCCGGTGACGGGCAGAACAACGAAGGGTTCTCGCCCGCGCAGGCCTATGCCGAATTCCCGTTTGACGGGGTGACCGTCAACGGGCTTGTGGTAAATGGGGCCGATTTCGAGGCGGAGACCGGGTTGATCGCTTTCTACAAGGGGCAGGTGATCCGTGGGCCCGGGGCATTCGTTGAAATCGCGCAAGGATTCGATGACTATGAACGCGCCATGCGCCGCAAGCTGGAACGGGAGCTGACGCCACCGGTCATTGGTTTTGTGCCCCAGTCCGCCGGGGCGGACGGGTGACCCCCTTTCTGAGACATGTGCTGGCACTCCCATTGGTGTTCCTGCCCGGGATGAGCGCGGCGGAGTGTCGTCAGGCACTCGCCATTGGTCTGGATGTGTCGGGATCGGTGGACTTACGGGAGTACCGCTTGCAAGTCGACGGGCTGGTCAGCGCCTTGAATGATCCCGAGGTGGTCCGCATGCTTTTGTCCGCACCCAGCGCGCCTGTCTCCCTGATGGTGTTCGAGTGGAGCGGGCCTGACGATCAGATTGTTCTGGTGCCCTGGACCGAAGTTCTCGGACCAGACAGCCTCGCCAAGGTCAGCGCGCAGCTCGCTGCCACCCAGAGGCGGCAGGCGACACCGGGCACTGCATTGGGCGAAGCCATGCAGGTCGGTGCCGCTTTTCTGGATGCCCGAAAGCAATGCTGGAAGCGCACGCTGGATATCTCGGGGGACGGAAAGTCGAACCTCGGTCCCCGCCCCCGCCATGTGAAAGACGCGATCGCGTCCCGTGGCATCACGGTCAACGCACTTGTCATCGGTTCAGATGCCCCGGCATCCGGGGAAAGGCGCCAGATCGAGATTGGCGAGCTTTCGTCTTATTTCCAGGCCGAAGTCATCGCAGGCCCGGACGCCTTTGTGCAAACCGCACTGGGATTTGAAGACTACGCCGATGCCATGGCCCAAAAACTCAAACGAGAGCTCGAAGGCGATGTGATCGGCGCGCTTCAGTAGATATAGCGGATCTGATCTGTCCAGTAGCGCTCCATCCGTTTCAGCGAATGGGTAATGTCATCAATGCCGTCCGGCCCCAACACGCCCTTGTGTTGCAGACCATCCGCATGGCGCGCGAAAAGCTCTGCTACGACATCGCGGATCTTGCGGCCCTTGTCCGTCAGTTTCACGCGAACTGACCGGCGATCAATCTCGCACCTTTGGTGATGCATGAAGCCCATCTCGACAAGCTTCTTCAGGTTGTAGCTCACATTGCTGCCCTGGTAATAGCCGCGGCTCTTCAATTCACCGGCGGTGACTTCGTTGTCGCCGATGTTGAACAGCAAGAGGGCCTGTACAGCGTTGATCTCCAGGACCCCTACCCTCTCGAACTCATCCTTGATGACATCCAGCAGCAGGCGGTGCAACCGTTCGACCAGCGACAACGCCTCAAGATAGTTGACCATGAAGCCATGATTCTGACCGGCTTCTATTTTTTCCTGTTTTATAGGATCCAGAATACTCATACGCGCTCCGTCATTACGTGATTGACGGGACTGTGCGTTTGAAAGGCCAATATTTCGTTAAAAATAAAAAAAAGATGCGTACGTCGGATTTCAGCCGCTCGTTTCAGGCAGGTTTGCGATGATTCTGGCAATCAGGTCCCTGTATGTTTCCGGTGGGCTGGATTGCCCCGTGACCCATTGGTAAAGGTCATGATCGTTTTCATTGAGCATGCCATCATACAAGGTAAGCTCGGTGTCGCTCATCGCGTCCAGATGCCCATCGGCGAAGCGTTGCAGGATCAGGTCCATTTCCTTGATCCCGCGCCGCATCGACCGCATTTTCAACCGTTTTATTCGGTGCTCATGCGACTCGATCATCGGCCTCTTCCCGCAGAGCCATGCGCAGCTTCTTTTCAAGCCGCCCCAATTGCTCGGCCCGTTGCATCATATCGGTGCGCAACTGGCGCATTTCATTCAGAATGTCACTCGCAGAGGCGGGCAGCGTGGCCTCCTCTACCGGGGCATCGAGCCCCTCGCCCTGACCATTTATCAACCACATCATCGAGACATTGAGCAGTCCCGCCATGATAGACAGTCGGTTGGCTCTGGGTTCGCTCAGGTCTTCTTCCCATGACCGCAGGGTCGCCACACGCACCCCCAACCGGCGGGCCAGTTCCGCCTGGGTCATATCCGCC
This sequence comes from Pseudomonadota bacterium, assembly GCA_039196345.1. Taxonomy (GTDB): domain Bacteria; phylum Pseudomonadota; class Alphaproteobacteria; order Rhodobacterales; family Rhodobacteraceae; genus Roseobacter. The sequence continues at coordinate 53,633 of JBCCUU010000007.1, forward strand.
ATTTCCCGCGCGGCGGACAAGCGATCCCCAAAGGTTGCGGTGTCCGGTCCGTACCAGTTGTTGATGTCTTCCATTCTTACTGCTCCTTACGCGCCATCGCGCTTGATCGGGGCGTCATCGGCCCCTATGAACGCCCTGAGTTCTAACAAACCGAGGCTTCCATGGATTTCCTGTCTACGACACTCGCACGTGTCAAACCGTCTCCGACCATCGCTGTAACCACGAAGGCCGGGGAATTGAAGGCCGCCGGCCGCGATGTCATCGGCCTCGGCGCGGGCGAGCCGGATTTCGACACACCGCAGAACATCAAGGATGCGGCAGTTGCAGCCATAACCGAAGGCAAGACAAAATACACGCCCGTAGACGGCATTCCCGAACTGAAACAGGCCATCTGCGACAAATTGAAACGCGACAACGATCTAAACTACACCCCCGCACAGGTCAGTGTGGGCACGGGTGGTAAACAAATCCTTTACAACGCACTGATGGCAACGCTGAACGAAGGGGATGAGGTCGTCATACCCGCGCCCTACTGGGTCAGCTACCCAGATATGGTGCTATTGGCCGGCGGCACGCCTGTGATCGCCGAAGCCTCCTTGCAGACCGGGTTCAAGCTGACGCCGGACCAGCTTGAAGCGGCGATCACCGACAAGACAAAGTGGCTGATTTTCAACTCGCCATCCAACCCCACCGGCGCGGGCTACACCTGGGACGAGTTGAAACAGCTGACCGATGTGCTGATGCGGCACCCGCATGTCTGGGTGATGACCGACGATATGTACGAGCACCTGGTCTATGATGATTTCAAGTTCTGCACGCCTGCACAGGTCGAACCGGGGCTTTACGAACGGACGTTGACGGTCAACGGCGTCTCCAAGGCCTATGCGATGACGGGCTGGCGGATCGGCTACGCGGCAGGGCCCGAAACTCTCATCAAGGCCATGCGCAAAGTGCAGTCGCAATCGACCTCGAACCCCTGCTCGGTCAGTCAATGGGCCGCGGTTGAGGCCTTGAACGGCACGCAGGATTTCATTGCACCAAATAACGAGATGTTCGTTAGGCGCCGTAATCTGGTTGTGGAGATGCTCAACGCGGCAGAAGGCATCCGCTGTCCGGTGCCTGATGGAGCGTTCTATGTTTACCCATCAATCGCGGGACTGATTGGCAAGACATCAGAGGGTGGCGCGCTCATTGACACGGATGAGGCCTTTGCGACCGCGCTGCTGGAAGAGACGGGCGTGGCCGTGGTTTTTGGCGCGGCCTTCGGCCTCAGCCCAAATTTCCGCGTCAGCTATGCGACGTCGGACGAAGCGCTCAAGGAGGCTTGCAGCCGCATCCAGAAATTCTGCGCGGGACTGACCTAGCAAAGGCGGGGGCCAGATGACCGAGCTGCCAGACTACTATTTCAGAGTGCGCGAAAACGGCGCGGCGGTGTTTCGTGTTGATACGGAGAACCGCCACAGGCGCATCGACATGGACCAGATCGCGGTTGTGAATCTCCGCAAGGGAGAGATCAGACCGCAGGGCGACCGGACGCTTTCGGATGCGGATCTTTCAGCGATCCGCGACTGGATGGACGAGCGCGCAAAACTGCTCAGCGCGCGGACGCTGGACGATATCGGCCGCACCGTCGATCACCTCAACCTGACAACGCAATGGGCGCAATCCAAGGCCTCCGAAGACGAGCTTGAGGCGATCACGGATCAACTGCTGCTTGCGATGCATGACCTGCGCAGCGTGTTGGTGCGCAAGAAAGCGGATCGGCTCGCCGGTGAAGACTAGGTATTGAACAGGAAGTGAAGGACATCGCCGTCTTTCACGATGTATCCCTTGCCTTCGGCCCGCATCTTGCCCGCTTCTTTCGCGGGCTGTTCCCCGCCCAGAGCCACAAAGTCGTCATAGGCAATGGTTTCCGCCCGAATGAACCCTTTTTCGAAATCACCGTGGATCACCCCGGCGGCTTTGGGCGCTGAGGTGCCTTCTCTGATGGTCCAGGCGCGCGCCTCTTTGGGACCCACCGTAAAGTAAGTCTCCAGATGCAAGAGGTCATAGCCCGCCACGATCAAGCGGTCGAGCCCGGCCTCTTTCAGCCCCATCTCCTCAAGAAACATCTCCGCTTCGTCCGGCTCAAGCTGGCTGATCTCTTCTTCGATCTGAGCGGAGATAATCACATGCGCGTTGCCCTGGGCAGAGGCCATCTCGGCCACACGTTCTGCATGCGCGTTGCCCGTTGCGGCCTCGGCCTCTCCGACATTACAGACGTAGAGTACCGGCTTGGTGGTCAGAAGTTGCAGCATCTTCCAGGCTTTGGCATCTTCATCGTCGACCTCGACGACACGGGCGGGCTTGCCCTCCTCAAGGGCTGCCTTCGCGGCCTCCATGAGGCGTTGCTGCTGCACAGCCTCCTTGTCGCCACCGCGCACCTTGCGCACGATGTTCTGCAAACGCTTTTCAATGCTTTCGAGGTCCGCCAGCATCAGCTCGGTCTCGATGGTTTCTGCATCCGCCACCGGATCGACACGCCCTTCGACATGCGTGACATCGCCATCCTCAAAGCAGCGCAGAACATGCGCTATCGCATCGACTTCGCGGATGTTCGCAAGGAACTGATTGCCCAGCCCCTCTCCTTTTGAGGCACCTTTCACAAGCCCCGCGATATCGACAAAGGTCATGCGGGTCGGGATAACCTGTTTGGACTTGGCGATTGCCGCCAGTTTATCGAGCCGCGCGTCCGGCACGGCCACCTCACCCACATTGGGCTCAATGGTGCAAAACGGAAAATTCGCGGCCTGTGCGGCGGCGGTGCGCGTCAGCGCGTTGAACAAGGTGGATTTGCCGACATTCGGCAGACCCACGATTCCCATCTTGAAACCCATATCAGCGTCCCTCTCGTTTTGCCGCATCCCCTAGAGCGAATGGGCGAGAGGCACAAGGTCTGAGGTGGCTCAGTACCGCTGGCGGCGGTCTTCGCGGGCGTGAAAGATCAAAGCCCAGGCCAGGAGGATGAACATCGGATGGGTCAATCCGCCCGAGAAGAACAAGGCGGGGATCCAGATCAGGAACACGATGATGGCCAGAAACGGACGCCCGGTCAGCAGGATCGAGAGCGGCGGGAGCAGTATTGCAAGGATATAATTCATACATGAGACATGGGGATGGCAGGTGCCCAATGCGAGGGGGAAAAAACGTCAAATCGTGCCCCCGGGACGGCAAGGCTGCAAACCAGCGAATGGTGCATTGATTTCCCCGGCTGATTTGGGCATGTGGAACGCGACGACTGAAAGGTGCCCCATGACCCGCATTGATGACAAATTCGCAAGCCTCGCCCAATCCGGCAAGAAGGCCTTCGTCTCGTATATTATGGCCGGTGATCCCGATTTCGACACATCCCTTGAGATCGTCAAAGGACTGCCCGCTGCGGGGGTGGATATTATCGAGCTGGGCCTGCCCTTTACCGACCCGATGGCGGACGGCCCGACCATTCAGCTTGCCGGTCAGCGGGCGCTGGAAGGCGGGATGACACTGCGGAAAACACTCGATCTGGCGCGCGCCTTTCGCGAAACCGATCAGACGACACCGATTGTGCTCATGGGGTATTACAATCCGATCTACAGTTGCGGGGTCGAAGCCTTCCTGGCAGAGGCAAAGGATGCGGGCATCGATGGCCTGATCGTCGTGGACCTGCCCCCCGAAGAAGACGCGGAGCTTTGCATCCCGGCACAAGAGGCCGGTCTGAACTTCATCCGCCTTGCCACCCCGACGACCGATGACAAGCGCCTGCCCCGCGTGCTTCAGAACACCTCAGGCTTTGTCTACTACGTATCGATCACCGGCATCACAGGTGCCGCCGAAGCACAGGCCGGTGACGTCGGGCCGGAAGTGGCGCGGATCAAGGCGGCAGGCGGTTTGCCGGTGATCGTGGGCTTTGGCGTGAACACGCCCGAGAAATCGCGCGCCATTGCCGAAGTCGCGGACGGCGTCGTCGTAGGCTCCGCCATCGTGAGCAGGATCGCCGCCGGTGAAAGCACGGAAAACGTCCTCGCTTTCGTCAAATCCCTGGCGGATGGCGCGCATTCGGTCTGACCCTGTGCAGGGACTTGAGTATCGTCAAATGTCTGTGCTGGAATACGCTGCGGCACCGTCTTGCGCGGGTCCGGCCTCTCTCTCGCCGCACCTTAGTCACTGCCATCAAGCCAGCCGTTCAGCGGTGCCGGTTTGCCCTGAGCCGAAGCCGCATGCCCGCCGCACGGGCGGACAGGCCTGCGCGGGCTTTGCAAGCTTCCACATTTGCGGGTGAGCGATCAGAAGCTCTTTTCTATTGAAACGCGCAGGTAGCTGTCCTGGCTGAAACCGAAGGCGAGGTCCCGCGGGTCACTGTCGAGCCATGTCACCAGCTCCGATTTTACAACCAGACCGTCGAGGATGCGATGCTCGAAACCAAAGCGTAGGGCCTCGGTATCAAAGTCAAGATCCTGCTGAAGCCCGATTTCAAAGCGTGTATCGGCGGTGTTCTGCAAGCTCCACCGAAGCCCAAGAAACAAGTCATTCTGGTTGTTCTGCCACGAAGCGGTCCCACGCTCGTCCCAGGCATACTCGGCGGCCAAGGCGATATCGCCCGGCGTGCCGAAAACCCCGTAGAAGGTGTACTCCCCACCAATTGATGCAGCAAACCCATCCCCCTGAGAGCCGGTTCGATCCAGCTGGTTTTGAGTATGGCGCAGTTCAAACTTGGCGACCGTCGCGCCGAAGGTAAACTGCGCATCGACCCCGAGCTGATCCACCCACGCATAAAACGGTGCTGCCACCTCGCCTAGGGGAAGGATTGCAGCCTCTCGGGAGGGGCCCACGTATCCGTAGAACCCAAGATCGGCGACACCCGTGCTGAGTTCATAGCGCAGGGCGAAGGCCGGTGTGTTCTGATCCCGTTCGAATTGCGCCTCCGCGCTGAGCGGCAGACGTGTGCGCAACCGGGCCGCGGTCCCCGGAAACTTGGAGGGCAGCGGCTTTGGGATGACAAGCGATGTCAGCACGCCGCTGGGCAGGGGAAGCTCCCACCGCAGCATCGGTTGCCCTAGCGTTGTCTCTCCCGTGGGGTCAAAGCGGAAATCGCGCGGGTTTATGACGTTCGACAAAAGGGCAAATTCGCTCTTTGACCACAGGACAGTGTCATAACCCAGGCTGAACAAAGACGCGCCGACCTGAACATCGAACCCGAGACGATTGATCCTGCTGTATCCGAAGTCCGCCCGCCCCACCGTGCCGTCGTAGGTAAAGGAAATCGCATCGGACAGGTCAAATGTGACATCCAGATCCAGTGCCACGCGGGAGGGTGACTGGTCCTGCTCCGGGCTCAGGGGGTCCCCGTCAAAGGCGTAGGCTTCCGCGCGTAGCGTCGCCCGAAAGTCCGTTTGAGCGACCGCCGCATGCGTGCCGACCATGAATGTCACTACAGCCAACAGGCAGCATGCGAAACCTGTCACCGATCAAGCCTTTGCGGAGACAGCTCTGCACTGGTGACCTTTGCTCCGAACCTGAAGTCCGACCAGCGGAGGATCGTGCGTTTGCCGGTTTGCAGATTGACCATGTCGAGCTTGGCAGGGCGCCAATGTCCCTTGTAGTTCTTGTAGCCACTGCTGTTCATGCGTTTCTCAAGACGGCCCTGACGGTTGTAGTACTCGGTCTGAAAAACACGGTACTCCGCAGTATCGAGCCAGATCGTGCGTTGCTTGTAGCCGGATTTGCGGTTTTTCGGAAAGGCGGCGACCACATGGCACGTCAGACCACCGCCATTGGGGCAAGCCTCGTCACGCAGCCAGCTGTAGGTATTGTCTTCCAGTTCACTGCCGCCCATGTCCTCGTAGCTGAACTCAGACGACAGGAACTTTCCGGACCGGTTGCCGGAGGATATCCTGCGCGCTTTCCGCGTTGCCGGCAGATAAAGCCATTGATGATCGTCTTTTGGTTCGATGTTGCCATGGGTGAGCAGGACGGTGCCTTTCACATCAGCCGGGGTCGAAAAGGTCATGCGTGAACTATCGCCTTTCGCGCGGTTGGGCCGTTCGGCACGGATCAGTTCAAAGGCACGCGACGCGGCAACGTTCGATCCGTTCATCAGGATCATCTCACCGTTCACGCGCACGGTGCGCCAGCCCGCGTCCGAGCGATCCTGTTCCTGCATGATGCGCAGACCCTTCGCTGCATCTGCGGCGGCCAGCGGTCCGGAAAATGTGAGCGCCAGGCCGACAGCCAACAGGCCGAATCCAAAAGGTCTTAAGATGCTTGGATTGATGCGTTTCATGACTTCTCTCCCAGATATTCGAACGTGCTGTTTTGCGCCACCTTGCCCTGAGAACTCAAGCTGCTCAGCAAGATGGGTAGAAGGAATATGTCGGCCAGCATCGCAAAACCCACCGTACAGGCGGTAAGCAAGGCCATGTCACTGTTGAGTGCAAAGCCGGAAAACGACATGACGAGGAACCCAGCGATAAGGCTGAGGGACGTGATGATGACGGGCCGACCGACTTCAGCAACCGTTGCGACAACGGCCGCATCAACCGAGCGCTTTTCACGACGGTTTCGGCTGAAAGCCATCATCATGTGGATGGTATCGTCGACAACGATGCCGAAGGTCATCGCCGCCACGACCGAGATCGCCAGCGTGACCTGACCGCTCAGAAATCCCCACAATCCGAAGGCAAGCGCTGCGGGCAGAAGGTTTGGCAAAAGGCTGATGGCCGCCAACCGTATGTCGCGCAACAAGAAGGCCATCCCCGCAGACACCAGTATGAGCGCCATGAGGGTCCCGCCGACCATCGCCTTGGCATCGCGGAAGGCAATCAGCGTGAACACATGCGCGATCCCTGTGGGTTCAGCTTCCAGGAGCGGCGCATTCGCCTCGATCCAGCCCGCTGCCTTCGTCTCGAACGCGCGGGTATCGACTGTTGAGACGTTCTGAAGAACAACAGTGACCCTGAGCGCGCTCTTGTCCAGTGACAGCCGGTCCGAAAGGTCCATGCCGTAGCCCAAGGACATCTCATAGAGCAGCACGAACTGTGCTGCATCTGCACGTTCACTTGGCAGTCGATAGGCGTCGGGGTCGTCATCGCTCATGTTCATGGACAGTTGCTTGATCGTGTCGGTCACGGATTGTACCGAGACGACATGCGGTTGCGCGCGTGCCCAGGCGACGAACCGGTCGACCTGTTCCAGGAAGGCAGGCTCATAAACGCCCTCCGCCTCCCCGGCAGAGAAGGGATACTCCAGTGTACGCAGGCCTGTCAGGGTTTCCTCGATCTGGTCAGTGTCCCGGCGGAACTGAAAGCTGTGGTCGAAGTAGGCGACAAAGTCATCTTCGAACTGCAGTTTCCCGATCCCCGGAACAAGACCGCCCAGCAGGAGCGCGAAAACTGTCAGAACGACCAGCTTCCGGCGCAGCACCCATTGCGTCAGAAGGGTCAAACCCCGGTTATGGAATGCCGCATGCGCGGCGCGTGGAGGCCAGATGACCACCAAGGCCGGGACAAGTGTCAGGATCAGCACCAGCGCGACCGCAAGGCCCGCTGCGACGGCGTTGCCCAATTGCCAGAAGGGCGGCGAGATGGAGTAGTTCAGCGCCAGAAAGCCGATCATTGTCGTGAGCAGCGACATGGTGATTGAGGGCGCAAGCCTGCGTGTCGCCGCAGCGACCGCTTCGCGCCGTTGTGCCACGTCTGAGGTCGGCACGTGCTCCAGCACGGCGGAAGTCGCAGACAAAAGATGGGTGGCCCCCGCGACCGACAGCGTGAGGATGATCAAGGGCGACATCACCGTGGCCGTGTTGAGCGGCACACCCGCCCAGCACAATACCGATATGCCGGACAGGCCGGAAATCAACGATGTCGTCATTGCAATCACGGCACCGCGTCCGGATCGCAGCGACAGGCCGATAATCAGGATGGTGACCGCGACCATCGCCGGCAGCAGCGTCTTGAGGTCCTGTCTTGCGGCGAGGGTGAAGGAGGCGTTCATTGCCGCTGTCCCCGAAACATAGAGGTCGACCTCCGGAAATTCAGCCTCGACTTCCTGCTGCAACGCGAGCATCGCGCGGTAGGCTTCGGGTGCTTCATTGCGCAGATCAATGCCGGGCAGCAGGAAGAGCACCCGGACCTGCGTCACACTTGCATCGGGATTGAGAAGACTGCCCACAATCTCGGGCCGACCAAGGGCCCGGTCGCGGGCTGTGTCCAGTTCGGCTTGCGTCGCCGCGAGCGGATCCGGGATCAGATCGCCGACCAGAACCGCATCGTCTTCGGCTCTGGAGTCCTGGAACGTGACAATAGAGTCAATGCGCCGGACATAAGGAAGATACCAGGCGCGCTCGACAACGGCATGGATCGCTCTGACCGTTTCGGGGGAGAAGACCTCTCCGGATTTGGGGGCGATGGCGATGATCCCGCTGTCTTCACGCACAAAGGTGTTTTCGTAAGTATCGAGTGCGATCTTGTCGGGATTGTCGTCGCAGAAAAAGACCCGCAGGTCCGGGCTCATCGCGAGGTACTGAAGTCCGGCAACCGCAAGGGCCACGAAGACCAGAACAGCGCCAATCACGCTGCGTGGATGCGAAACCACCATGTGGAATGGGTTTGTGTTAGGCATGGTGCTGTTCTTTGAAGGTTTGGGGCGCTGATGATCCGACTTTCGCGGACGCGCGCTGCGCCAGGTGTCGGATGACACCGTTCATCGCGCGTTCCGCATCAACAGGTGCGCCGAGGATAAGCTCGGACATCCGGCTTGTGAGCCAGACACGACCGGTAACGAAAAGACCTGGCAGATCAGTAAGGCCCCGGCCTTTGGTGTACCAGTCCTCCGGTTTGTCGATTGCGGCTTCATTGAAGGGGCTCTCCTCCTGATAGCCAACGCACCAGACGATGTGATCGCAGAACTTCACGGTACCGTCCGAAAAGGTGGCCTGCCCACAGGTCGTACCGGTCGTATCCAGAGCGGGCATGGTGCTGACCAGCTTGGGACGCAGCTCAACGCCCGCATCGCGCAGGGCATTATTCCCGAGCGCTTTTTTGCTAGGCACGGGATTGAGGTGGCGCAAAAGCCGCGCCCGTGCCGTGTCTTTGTCAGCTTGTAGCAGGCGTAGGGCCAGGAGCCATTCAAAGATGCTCTTGCCCATGATCCGAGCGGGCGCGAGGCGCCGACCGATACCGGCCAGTTGCGTATCAAACCCTTGTGCCGCGTGATCGAGCGCCGTCTGCCGTCCGCTCGCCCCGTCTCCGACGACCAGCACCCTTGCCCCGGGTTTGGGCTTTGACTGCCAGAAATCCCTCGCATTCGTCTGTGTGGTGCAATGCGCGATGGGCTCAGCAAGTGCTGCTGGCACATGGGGCGATTGGTTTGACCCATTGGCTAGAACAACGGTGCGGGCGGACAGCATTGTGCCGTCTTCCAAAGCGATCTCGAAAATGCCGGACACGCGGGACAGCCGGACGACCGGGCAGTTGGTGCGCAGCGGCAGGTCAAAGATGCGCGCGTAACTGTCAAAGTAACGCGCCATCTCGGCATTTGTCGGATACCCGGTTTGCGGCCCTTCTGACATAAGCAGGCCAGGCAGTTTCGATATCGCTCTTGGTGTGAAAAGCAGGTGGTCAGGGGCGCGCTCTGTCCATGCCTGTCCTGCTGCCTCGCCCTTCTCCACGATCAGGAAGTCAAGACCCGCACCCTGCGCCAACCTTCCGGCAGACAGCCCGGCCTGACCCGCGCCGATGATGATACAATCCAGAATTCGCGGGTCACGACGCATTTTCGGTCTCCTGAGATTGACTGATGTGATCTGCCAGTGCGTTGATGGTGGGGTAGTTGAAGGCGAGCTCGGGTTCGAGCTCGATGCCCAGGGCTTCCTCCATCCGGGCCACGAGATTGACCATTTCAAGGGAGTCGAGCCCGAAGGACGTCAGCGACGCGTCCCTGTCGACCGTTTGCGGGCGGTGGCCGGTCGTTTTCTCCACGGTTTCTGCGATTGCCTCGCTGAGCAGGTCTGCCAACTTGGCCCGGTTTATCTTCTCAGGCATGCAATGTTCCCTCCGGCTCTGTCGGTGATAAGAAGGCATCAGTAATTTCCCCACGGGACAGCGCAGTTTTCAGCCCGAAGCGGGAAATCTTGCCGCTGGTTGTTCGGGGCAGAGCATTGCTTCGCAACAGCAACACCCGGGCGGGCGCGATACCAAGGTTCGCGAGGATGTCATCACTGATCTTCCGGCGCAGAGAATCGGCATCAAGATCGCGCATCGCGGCACCTGGCACTTCCTGCGCAATCATGACGCTCTCTGAACCGTCAGCGACTTCGACACCGATCGCGGCACTTGAGTTGGCGCCAGCGCGGGGCGTGCAGGCTTCGCTGATAGCCTCGATGTCGCTTGGATAGAAATTGCGGCCACGGACGATGATGATGTCCTTTTTGCGGCCCGTGACAAACAGCTCGCCATCGCACATGAACCCAAGATCGCCGGTCGCGACAGGGCCCGCGTGGGGGGCATGACCCCAATAGCCGGCGCAGACATTGGGTCCCGATATCGTGATCTCGCCCTCGACCCCTTCCGGACAGACGACACCTTCGGTGTTCCGGATCACCAGATCAAGCCCGGCAGCGGGATACCCGCAGGCAACGAGGGGGGAGGTTTTGGAACTGGCACCGCGCAGGCGGGTTCGAACACGCGCGCCGCGCGGGTGCGCCGTGACCATCAGCGTTGCCTCGGCCAGCCCATAGGTCGGCATCAGCACGTTCTCGGCCAGACCATGAGGTCTCAGGCGTTTGACAAAACGCTGAAGGACGGCGGCATTGATCGGCTCTGACCCGCACATCAGCGTTCTGACCGACGTGAGGTCGAGGCCGTCAAGATCGCCGGGGCGCAAACGTTCGAGCAGATAGGAAAAGCCAAAGTTCGGGGCAACCGATCCGTGTGCGCGAAACTCGGACAGCGCCTGCGCCCATCTGATCGGGCGCTGCACAAACTCCAGCGGTGACATGTAGGTTGTTTGCATGCCCGCATAGACCGGCAGGAGCATCGTGCCGATCAGGCCCATGTCGTGAAACTGAGGCAGCCAGCTTACGATGCGCTGATGGGTATGACCTATCGCATGCAGGATCTGCGTCAAATTGACGGCCAGATTGCCATGGCTCACGATCACACCTTTCGGGTGCCCGGTAGAGCCGCTGGTGTACTGCAAGAAGCTGATGTCACTTGCCGACGGTCGTGGCAGGTCGTTCTGAATGTCCTGACTGGTCAACGCCGCATGCGCCATCAACTGGCATCCGTCAGGCACCGCCTCGACAAGGGATTGATTGGGTGCCTCATGTGTCACAAGAACGCCTGCCGTGCAGTCCTTCATGATCGCGGCGATCCGCGCGCCGCTACGCCCTGTTGTCCCCAGGCTTACCGGCACGGCGATCCTGCCTGCATAGAGGCACCCCAGAAAGGCCACCACGAAGTCGTTGCAGGACGGGTACGCCAGCAGGACGCGATCATAGGGCGATGTCATACTGCTAATTGCGTGAGCGAACCGCAAAGCGTCCGCGCGCAACTGCGCAAAGCTGAACAGATCGTGCGCCTTCCCGCGAAAGCCGAGCCGACGCAGAACGATGGCATCGGCGCTGACCTCGGCGTGATAATCGAGCGCGTGGAGTATGGTCGGGAAACAGGTGGGGACTTGTTTCATCGCCATCTACTCCGCCGCTGCCAGATTGCTGATGACCCGCACGCCATTGGCCAAAGCGCTGGCCAGATGGCGAATTTCGTCCTGGGTTGTGTACTGGCCAAAACTGATCCGCAGCGCGCCGACGAGACGGGTCTCGTCCAGCCCCATGGCCTGTAGAACGTGCGAGTGGCGTCGGTCCTTGTTGGTGCTGCAAGCGCTGCTCAGCGATACCTTGATGCCATCACAAAGCCCCAGGCGCATCGCCAGCGCCTCTGCACGGATGCCGGGGAACGACAGGTTCAGCGTGTTGGGCACAACGTGTTTGTCCTCTGTCGGCCCGTTTATCTCAAAGTACAGATCGCACGCCCGAAGCGCGCTCAGAAGTGCCGTGCGCAGAGCCCGCACATGCGCGGTGCGGTCCGCGAGGGCATTTTTCGCCTCGGCGGCCGCGGCACCCATGCCCGCGATCCCCACGATATTCTCCGTCCCCGCCCGATGCCCGCCTTCCTGACCGCCACCCACGATCATCGGCGCCATTTTGTCGGGCTCTCTGAGGTAGAGTACCCCCACTCCCTTCGGGCCGTGGAATTTATGCGCCGAAAGGGACAGGCTGTCGCAGTTCAGATCGGAGACGTTCAAGGGCATCTTGCCCGCGGCCTGAACGGCATCAACGTGAAAGAACGCACCGGTGTCCTGCGCGACCTTGGAGATCTCGCGGATCGGCTGGATCGCTCCGGTTTCGTTGTTGGCCAACATGATCGATATCAAGGCCACCTGATTTGCACAGGCCTCTTTCACGTCTGTCGCTGACACGATGCCATCACCATCCGGCGGCACGATGCGCATCTCGCGCTGCTGGGCGTGACAAATCACCTGCCCCGCCGCAAGCGTTGCATCGTGCTCGATGGCGGAGGTGACAAAGGCCCCGTCGCGATCCTTCTGCTCCAGAATCGAGCGGATGACCCAGTTGTTGCTTTCCGTCGCGCCGGAGGTGAACACGATTTGTTCCGGCGCGGCGCCGATCAACGCCGCGACGTCAGCCCGCGCCTCTGCCAAGAGCCGCTTGGCCCCATCCTCTTTAGCATAGACCGCGGAGGGGTTTTCGAACTGCTCCATCGCTTCGACCATGGCAGCCTTCACCCCATCCGACAGAGGCGTTGTCGCATTATAGTCGAAGTAGCCGCCGATGCTCATGCCGGCGCCTCCTGATCAAGCTGTGCGACCAGATTGACGGCGATCACATGGCAATGCTTCTGCTCAGGCGTGAGCGTGCCAAGTTGTTCGGCCAGGGTGTCGCCCGTTGCAGCGGCACAGACGGCCAGCGATTTTCCCTCCATCCATTTGCACAGGATGTTGGCCGTCGCCAGCGAGGTCGCACAGCCCCAGGCCCGAAACCGTGCAGCAGAAATCACACCGGCATCAACAGCGAGGGTAATGCGGATCTGATCCCCGCACACCGGGTCCTTGTTCTCAAGAACGATCTGCGGGTCTTGGATCTCTCCGCCATGGGTAGGATTGGTGAAATTCTCGGCAATTCGTTCGCTAAACATTGGCGTTCCTCATCGCTCAGGCGTCTTGTTGCGCGTCCATTTTCTTTTCGAGATTGACGGCACAGCAACCGAACTCGGTCGAGACCGGGGCGCGCATGATGTATTTGATCCTCTGGCCCGCGCGGGTGTCATCCGCGCGCTTCGGCTCCTGGACGACGATATCTTCTGTCAGCAAAAAGCCGGGCACCGTCAGGTTGGTCGGGTCATAGATGGCCAGCTGCCCCGGTTTGCCGATGGGGACTTCGCGGGACAGATCGTCCTGATCGCGTACCGAGATGCGCGCGGTAGGCGAGACATGCTTGACGCCGCGCTCATCCTCGATCGCAACGATATTGGATTCCACCAGCGCATAGATGTCGCGGATGTTCTGCGATGGTACACCCAGCCATTCCTCGCATTCCTGATTGAACTCCACACGGGAGATCATCGCGCCGCTGAAACGCTTCCAGCCGCCCAGGGTGATGACCAGACTGTCAGGATCCAGTTTCAGCTTGGTATTGGTTGCTTTCAGAAAGGCGATGAAGCGATGGATCAGGAAGGGCGGGCCGATGATGTGCCGCGTGAAGGTATCCCATTCCTTGAGCTGGGCCACTGCATCCTCCGGCACCATCTGCTCGTTGCGCACCATGAAGCGGTGGGTATCCAGAAGACCGGCAAGCATGTTCAGGGCCTTGATCATGCCCATCTCCGGGATCTCTTCGGTGGACGGACAAAGGTAAAGGCCAGCCCCCTTCGAGATGCCCAGAAACTCGCGGTACATGCCATAGACAGACTGGACGCCGCCATCCACGGTCGTCGTGCACCGGCGCGCGACACTTGGCACGCCCGATGTTCCGGTTGAACGCATTTCGTGCTCTACCGCCGCAAGCCCGACCGATAGCAGTCTGTGGCTGTCCTGCCCCTTGTAGGCAGAGACGGGAATGAGCGGAACCCGTGCCAGATCAGCCTCCGTGCGCAGGTCTTCAGGCCGAAGGCCCGCACATTCCGCCAGATCGCGGTAAAAGGGGTTGGTCTCAAAATGATACGCGTAACTGCGTTTGATCATTTCAAATTGAAGTGCGGCGAGGTCTTCATCTGACAGGGCAAAGAGCTGAGGGACAGCTCCATTTGCGAGACGGATGAGATCGGTGCCGCCAATCATCTTGCTTACGAGTTCAATCACTTGTTTGGTCCTTGGCTCTAAAATGGTCGCAACGTCTCGGGAAAATGTGGCCAGACCCCGAATGGACGATAGGTGTGCGCTCAGTATGGAAGGGTTCTGCGCCGCAGAAAATTGAACTTCCGTCGGGTTTTCCGAGTATTGAACTAAGGTTTAGAGCGGCATCCGTTTCACCTACAACGCGACCCCTTGCAACTGAGACCAGCCCCCGGACCTGGGGGGGGTGAGGCCCCCTCCCGGGGGGAGGGACCGGGGCTGGCCGGCGGTGCCGGCCGGGTACACTCGGTAAGGGCGGCGGTTCAGGTTTTCGGGCCGGTGCTTTCGGGGGCTCAGCTGGTACAAGACAGGAACATCATGCATGTCAGTGCCTGCTTTGAGTGCGCAGTCCTTGCGCTGGCGTCTTCCACACAGCGCAAGCGTCGGCTCCGCACTTCGCAAAGGGAGAGCGGCGTCAGTCTTGGCTGTCGGGTAGACCGAGCAGGGCGCGTTGAACCGGCAAAGGAAACGCACCGCCCTCTTTCGTCAAGAGCGGCGCGCATGGTCGTTGAATTTATATCATTCCCGACCTGATCACGTGGATGCGTTCAACTCGGGCTGTAGCGCCACGGCGTTTCTGATCACAGTGCGATCACGCGCTGTGGCAGGGTAAGGGCTGGTCGCCGTACAACCCAGGTCGATGAAGCTGTCAAGACAGGTCGCCAAAAGCTCCGTCCGTGACGACACACCCGCCTTCGTGAAGATCGAATTCAGATGTGCCTTGACCGTCCCCTCGCGCGACCCGCGGTATTCCGCGATCTCGCTGATCTTAAGCCCCTTCAAGGACAGCGTGGCAACGTCGCGCTCGGCCGAGGTCAAACCCCAACTCTCGAATTGCCAGCCGATGTGACCCCGCAGCACTTCACCGATCTCTGCGTTTTTCCGCCGGCTTGCATCGAGTTTCTTCGAAACAGCGCCGATGTCCTGTTGCAGCGGTCGCAGCCAAGCGAAAAACACCACGGCCAGGATCGATACGCTCATAAAGTGATTGAAGGCGCTGATCCAGTAATGCGGCTCCGACGGGTGCATTCTCACACCTGCGATTCGAGAGAAGGTCAAGCAGCCAAGGATTTGCACCACCGCCAGCAGCGATATGATACCGAGTAACGAGATGTCACCGCAGTGTGACCGGGAAAATCTGATTTTGTCCAAAAAACTAAACAAGATGGTTACCTCCAAAAATATGTCCCTCAAATACCTCTGAAGGCAGTTTACTACAAATTCTCGCCTAGCGGGAAGCCCAATATATGTCGCACGCGATAGATCAGCCCATTCTTGCCGGTCGCGCTGTGTTGGCATGCAGACTGTCCGCCTTACCCTGGTCGCAATTACGGGCCATAGCTTTCGCGCCGCGTGGCCACCGCACTGTCGGCGGTATTTTCGGACCGGCGCACGTGAGGGTCCAAGGCGCGTTCTCCCCCGGGGATGTGCGGGACTCGACCGCCACGGATCATCGCCACACGGCGGTTCATCCAATGCCGGATCGCGTAGCGGTAGAGGACACCCTGAAAGCCAGTGAGTTGAGAGTATGCCGCGAAAAAATCATCCGGTGCGTCAAAGACACCGAGGTCGCTTTCAATGCCTGAGCTTTGGATAAATGTGTCGCTTCCTTGCCAATCGATCTTGGGGGATCGCAGACAGTCTGTCCCCGCGCCGTAGGCACACAGGCTCGTTCGTTCGGGAAAAGCATCTTGCAAAGCCGTGACAGCAGCCCTGTCGAGGATAAAGCCCTCCAGCGTCACCCAATGGTCCTCGTAGTGTACCTCAACCCAGGAGTGAAGAACCCTCGATGGTGCGATCCGGTAGATCACTTCCGGCACAACTCCCCGCTGAATCCTCTTGTGAACGGTAAAGCCGTGAAGGCGGCAACGCACATCGAGTGCACGCAGGAGCGCCATCAGAAGCGTGGTCTTCGTATTGCATTGCCCATAACCGTCCTGAAGCACCCGAGATGCCGGCAATGCGTCCTTCGCGTTGTAGCCGAACAGGATGTCGTTCTGGACGAAATCGTAGGCCGCCCCGATCCGGTCGTAGACCGGCACGTCACGCCATCCCCTGTTCTGGATCAGGGCTTGTATCTCGGGCGCGCGAAAATCGAGCAAAGCCGTTTCGGAGAGAAGAGTATCGGTCATGTTCAGCCTCTTTCATTCTGCCTTGTTCTCTGTCTGCGATGCATGCTGTCGAGCGGGGACAAGCGAGGTGAGGGGATGATTACCGCCCATGCCTCAGGGCGCAAACGTCACCGGCTGTCACATGGGCGCACCTGTCTGGGCAATGCTCTGCTGGTGCCGAATCTCCGCGCGCCGTTCCTCAAGCGCCTGACGCATGATCTGAAACGACGAGGACAGGAACAAGCTCGCCATGATGGCGGCAACGATCAGGTCAGGCCAACCGGTCGCCGTCCCCCAGACGCCCAGGGCCGCGATCATGACTGCCACGTTGCCGATCGCATCATTGCGAGAGCAGAGCCAAACAGAACGCACATTCGCGTCACCGTCCTTGTAGCGTACCAGCAACAGAACGCTCACAAGGTTGGTCAAGAGCGCAAGAAAGCCGACGACACCCATGATCTCGGCCTCCGGAACGCCGACGTAGAACACGCGATACACCGTCGAGCCAAAGACCCAAAGCCCCATGAGCAGCAGGCTGATGCCCTTTGCCAGTGCCGCGGTTGTCCGCACGCGTATCGAAGCACCGATCACGGCGAGTGAAATGCCATAGGTCAGCGCATCCCCCAGGAAGTCCAGCGCATCAGCCTTGAGCGCCTGCGACTGCGCAATCTGCCCCGCTGTCATCTCAACCGTGAACATCGCCGCGTTGAGCGCGATCACGATCCAGAGCCGCCGCTTGTAGTCATCCGATACGCCATCGAACTTGGCGTCTTGTCCGCAACATCCAGCCATGCCCAGCCTCATTCATTCCATGTCGGGCAGAGGATAATGCCTCTAGTTACTAGAGGTTCAAGAGGTATTTTCGTGTTTTCGGTCAGGTCGCCGTCGCGACGCAAAAAAAGTGAAGCTCCCGACGTTTCGCCAAGGTGCAGAAACAGCTTTGTTGACTGCGCCGGAGCGGACGGGATGCAAACAATGCTGCATGGTACACTTGGTCCTGAGTGCATAAGCTTGATTAAGCGCGCACGCGATCTTTGGTTTTTCATCGAAGCACTTGCGCGTTTGATCGGGTCTCAGGATCAGCCTGACGGCTTCGCGCCCCGAAAACAGAAAGGGCTGAACACGCCGCTCATTCGATCAGCGCAGGCCATCTGGTGTCTTGGTCGGGACGCGCCGCTACTGAAGCGTCCGAACCAGAGTCTTATTCAACGCACCAAAAATTAATTTTCACCACCTACTGCTATGGTCGCGTGTTTGTTTGGAGTTGCCAAGTGATCGGTGTTATCGAAAAGACTGTGGTTGATTGCCTTCTCGAGGTCGGCGACCAGGAACTTGTGCAGGATGTTTTCTTTGCGGCAAATATCCCGCCCGACCGGGTCTACCGAATGGACCGACATTACCCCGATGGCGAAACCGGCAGGCTCATCAACGCGGTCCTGAAAGTGACCGGTCTGACCCCGGAGCAGCTTTTCGAGCTCTTTGCCAAGGTGTTTTTCGAAGTCGTGGAGGACGTCTTCCCGGAATTTCTGCGCATGTCAAAGACCTCGGAAGATCTCGTGCGCAAGCAGGCCAAGATCCATGCGCTCATCGCGGCGGGCGGCCGCAAACCGGGCGAAAGCAACAAGTCGACGGATAAATTTCAACTTGAAGACCGTGGACCCAACGAAATCGCCGTGCGGTATCAATCGGAGCTCCAACTCTGCGGTCTCTACCAGACACTTGTGGGCTATGCGGCTGATCTCTTTGGCGACACGGTCCTGATCGAGCACAGCGAATGCGCGCATGAGGGGGCTGAGTTCTGCAAGATTCACGTCAAATGGACCTCCATCGCAGGACAGCCAACGCGGTTCCATCCAACTGCGCCTCAAAGCCCGCCCGGACAGATGCGCTATGGGTAAAGGCCAGAAAAAGCCCAAAGCGGCTGAGCCGGAAGTGACGGAACCGCACGCAACCGGGCTGAAGGCGCAGGACGAGACAGGCCCGGCCTTGCGGATCAAGGCCCTTGCACAGCCTCAAAGTGCCACGGACGCGATGGTCGCCTCGATTGCAGATCAGCTCTGCGCCATTGTCGATGACAATTATGATTTCCGCGTCAAGGTAGATCCTGTTTGCGGCACCGAGTCGCTGCAGGTTCAAAAACTGACGGTGCTTATCAACTCGTTGCTCGAGAACGTGCGCCGCAGCATCGGTTCGCTGTCCGACCTCGCAAACGACCTCGAGACAAAGGTCAAGGAACGCACGCAGAAACTTGACCTCATCGTGCAAAGCTCAAACGACGGGGTATGGTTGTGGAACATCCAAAGTGACAGCGTCGAGTACTCGCCGCGATGGCGCCAGCTTATGGGGCTCGACAACGAAAGCCTGACCAGGATCGAAGATTGGCTTTCGCGCGTTCACCCCGAAGATCAGGAACGGCTTCGCTCGGCCATTCGCGCCCACCTTCAGGGATCAACGCTTTTCCTGCATGAGGATTACCGGATCCGGCATGCCGACGGGACCTACCGGTGGGTCTGGTGTCGGGGGCGCTGCCTGCGGGACGATACAGGGAAACCCGTTCTGATGGCCGGAACGCAGACTGACGTGCACCAGTTGCGGTCGCTCGACAGTTCTACCGGCTTGCCCAACGAGCAGGCTTTCGTCGCGAGTATCGAGGATTTTGTCGACCAGGGACTGGAAATTCGGGTGATGATCATCGGCGTGCCGCGCGTTGTCTCGATGAAAGTGGACCTGGCGTCCGACAAACTCTCGACACTGCGCCGGGCCATCGCACAACGGATCTCTGCGTCGCTTCCGTTTTCGGCAGGTGTGTCGCATCTCTCCGGAGATTTCTTTGCAGCTGTCCTTCCCGGCCGACGGTCCGACGCGGAGTTACAGCGCACTGTGCTGGGCCCGTTGTTGCAATCCTTCGAACGCCCGTTTCGCGTTGACGGGCGCGCTGTGGGTCTGGACCTCGCGCTTGGCGTCACCATGCCGACCGTGAGTTCGAACCAATCCGCCTCTGACTTGATGAAGGACGCGTGGACCGCTTACCGATGCGCGCGGGCGGACGACAGGCGCAGCAATATCCTTACGGAAAAACAGGCGCAGGAAGCCAGAGACACAACGATGATGCAGCAAGAGGTGCGCCGCGGGCTGGAGCGGGATTGGTTTGTTCCTTTCTTCCAGCCGATCGTCGATCTCAAAACCCACAAGGTTATGGGCTTTGAGGTCCTTTGCCGTATGCTCCATCCCGAACAGGGCGTTTTGTCGCCGGGGCGCTTTATCCCGGTCGCCGAAGATATCGGTGTGATGGATGAAATCAGCCTGCTCATGCTGGAAAAAGCGCTTGAGCAACTTGGCACCTGGAGCGGAGGGAAAGGCACGCAATCCGAGCTTTTCATCACCGTCAACCTCGAAGCGCATCAGATCATGGTGCCCGGCTTCATCAAGATCCTCAGGGACAAGCTTGAAGCGCGCCATATCACGCCGTCAAATCTGAAGATCGAGATTGTCGAAAGCTCCATGGTCGGCAACTTCGGCGCAACCGCCAAGAAAATCGCCGAGCTTCGCGCCTTGGGCGTTCAGATCGCCTTGGATGATTTTGGCACCGGGTATTCTTCGCTTGAGTACCTCAATCAACTCTCCTTCGATTTGATAAAGATCGACAAGGCCTTTGTGGATGATGTGGAAACGGACCCGCGCAAGCACTCGATGATTAAGATGATCTGCGTTCTGGCACATACGCTGGAAGCCCAGATTTGTGTGGAAGGGATCGAAAACGAAGAGCAGGCAAGAATGATGGCCAATCTCAACGTAACTTTTGGCCAGGGGTATCATTTCTCTCAACCGCTGCCGCAAACTGAAATCTCCAAGTTCTTTGAATAAGCCCCTCTATTCCGGCGGACATGTGCTCGTTTCTACGGTCGGGACCAGGGGCGCGCAGATCGGTTGAATGAAATCCGACAAAACCGTTTCTTCCTGCGGACAGCTTTTTCGCCTGAGACACCGAATGCTCCCCCCCCTGCTCGATTCACCTTTGGGTCGGTGTTTGCGCGGGTGGCGCTCGCATTCTATGGTGGATCGGCGGGGCTGGGGAGGCATGAAGTGGAAGAGAAAATCTCAGGCGGATGCAAGTGCGGGGCGATCCGCTACACGGGCGAGCGCACAGACGTGCCGATGTTCAGATGTTACTGCCGGGATTGCCAACAGCTGATCGGGACCGGGCATTCAGAGATGATGCCGCTGGTTGCAGGGACGTTTGAGGTCGAAGGCACACCAACGGTATATCGGATGAAAGGGCGGTCAGGACGATCTACCTGGAGCAGCTTCTGTTCGGCCTGCGGGTCGCCGCTTACCCGCCGCAGTGAGAGAATGGCGGACCGGATCTATGTCCATGCCGCTTCCCTTGACGACCCTCGCCAATACACCCCCAGCCGTTCAATCTATGCTGACGCGGCCCAACCCTGGGACATGCCGGAGCAGGAACATTAGAGCCGGGTCCCCATGGGGTGGATCGCGCGAAAAACCCGGAACTGTTTGAAAATGAGGAAAAGACGGTCATGAGCGGAGAAACCAACCTGTCGGTGTTGCTGAACTCGCTTTCGTGCAAATTGCACGATGAGGTCTTTGTGTTCGCGACCCTCGCCGATCGCGAGGTGCCGGACGGACTGGGGGAGATAATGCGCTTTCAGGAAACGGAAGGCACCACGTTGATCCTCACCGAAGCCGCGGCAAAGTCACATGCGCTTCCTTACGCGTTTCGCTGTCGCATGATTACTCTGGACGTGCATTCGTCACTGGAAGCCGTCGGCTTCATCGCAAGAATTGCAACGGTGCTTGCCGATGCGGGCATGGGCGTCAATCCCGTTGCAGGTTTTTACCACGACCATCTATTTGTGCCCGTCGGGCGGGAACGGGACGCGCTGCGACTCCTTGACGACCTGCGCCGCGACGCAGGCTCTGAATGAGAGCCATTCTTTGTCTGCAAGGTGCCAAGATCCAGGGCTTGCACGGGTGTGGCCGGCGCCATCAACCGTTGTGCTTGAGCCACTCCATCACGGCCGGTCTCACGGACATTTCGCCGCGATGGCGTGAATCCGAGATGACCTTGCGCACCTCGCCCAGATCGCACCGGCGCAACAGGCTCTTTACCGGGCCAATCGACGCGGGACGCATGGACAGATGGCGCAGGCCCATAGCGCTGAAGCACAGAGCCTCTACCGGTCGTCCTGCATCTTCACCGCAAAAGGAAACGGGCGTTCCGGTGGCATCGCATCGCTCGACAATCCGTTCCACGAAGGTCAAGAAAGAGACGTTGAGGGTGTCATAGCGCCGCCGCACGCGCTCGTTTTCGCGGTCTGCGGCAAAAAAGAACTGTTTCAGATCATTGCCGCCAATCGACAGGAAATCAACGTTTTCAAAGAACTTCAGGGGCGCGAAGCCAAGGCTGGGCGTTTCGAGCATGGCGCCCGCTTCGACCTTCCTTGGCAACACATGGCCGAGCCGTTCTTCGGCGGCCAGGGTCTTGTCCAGCAGCCGCCGGGCCTCGGTATATTCCTCCATCTGTGCCACAAAGGGAAACATGACCGTCAAGGGGCGACCATTCGCGGCCCGGATGAGCGCTTGCAGCTGCATGCGCATGATGCCCGGTTTGTCCAGCCCCACCCGGATCGCCCGCCAGCCCAGTGCCGGGTTCGGCTCATCATTGGGTTTCATATAGGGCAGGACCTTGTCGGAGCCGATGTCGAGCGTTCGAAAGACCACGCGTTTGCCTTGCGCGGAATCCAGCACCCGCCCGTAAAGTGCGACCAGATCCGACCGCCGTGGCATCTGGTTGCGGACCAGAAACTGTAGTTCGGTCCGAAAGAGCCCCACCCCCTCAGCGCCGGAAGAAGGCAACGACGGCAGGTCCGCCATGAGACCGGCATTCATGTAAAGCCCGATCTTCTTGCCGTCCCGCGTCACGGCGGGCTTGTCCCGAATGGACGCATAGCGCTCCTGAGCGGCGGCCAGCATCGCGATCTTGTCCTGGAACGCAGAGACGACTGTCTCGTCCGGTCGCAGATGTACGATGCCCTGCTCGCCATCGACCATGATATGATCGCCGTTCAGCGCTTCGGTGGTGATCCGGCTGGCATGGACCACCAGTGGAATAGCCAGGGCTCGGGCCACAATCGCGGCATGGCTACCGACTGACCCTTCCTCCAGAACGATCCCCTTGAGACTGCGTCCATATTCAAGCAGTTCGGCCGGACCGATATTTCGGGCCACAAGAATGGGGTCCGCCGGCAACTCAGCGCCGGTGTCTTGGCCCTGCCCGGTCAGGATGCGCAACAGCCGGTTTGACAAATCGTCAAGATCGCTCAGTCGTTCCCGCAGGTAGCTGTCGGTGACTTGCGACATCCGCGCCCGCGCGGTTGATTGCTCCTTTTCGACCGCTGCTTCAGCGGACAGACCGTTTGTGATGTCCTCTTCCATGCGGCGCATCCAGCCTTTGGAGTTCGCGAACATGCGATAGGCCTCAAGAACCTGCATCTGGTCCTTATCCTGCCGCCCTGCAATGTCGAGCATCTTGTCGACACCCACCCGCAACTGCTCCACCGCGTCGCGCAGGCGCTCTGTCTCGCGCAGCGGGTCATCCGCGATGGGGTTCGTGACGACAACGCGCGGCTCATGCAGCCAGACATGGCCTTCCGCCGCGCCCTCCTGGCCCACCGTGCCACGGGTCATGACGGGTTGCGAGTGCAACGCCGACATCGCCGCCCCCTCGCCGACAAAGGCGCCCAGCTCCGTCATTTCGGCCAGCACCATGGCAACGACTTCCAGCGCATAGACCTCATCAGCAGAGAACTCCCGTGCCGCCTTGGACTGCACCACCAGAACGCCCAGCGCCTCTCCCAGACGCTGGATCGGGATCCCCAGAAAACTCGAATAGATTTCCTCACCGGTTTCCGCCATGTAACGAAAACCCCTGGACTTTGGGGCGTTTGGTGTGTTGATCGTGGTCCGCTGTTTGGCAACACGACCAACAAGGCCTTCGCCCAACTTCATGCGCGTCTGGTGCACGGCCTCCTTGTTCAGGCCTTCCGTCGCGCAAAGCTCCAGCGTTTCGGCGTCACGAAAGAGGTAGATGGAGCAGACCTCACACCCCATGCTCCCGGCGATGAGCGTCGTGATTTCGTCCAGTCTTTCCTGACCGGCAGCGTGGCCTGCCATGGCATCACGCAACCGGCCAAGCAGTTTTCGTGATTCACTTTCGGGACGCTCAGCCAAAGGTGCTCTCCTCCCAGACCGGTAACACCTGCGCGTCAAACGGCGTCAGGCGGCCTTCTCCAATTCGAAGGCATCATGCAAGGCTTGCACGGCAAGTTCCATGTATTTCCTGTCGATCAACACTGAAATCTTGATTTCCGATGTTGTAATGACCTTGATGTTGATGCCTTCCGCGCTGAGCACCTGGAACATCCGTGCGGCCACCCCGGTGTGACTGCGCATCCCGATCCCCACAACCGAGACCTTGGCGACTTCCTTGTCTGCAATTACCTCATGGAAATTGATCGTCCCGTCGGCCTTTGCATCTTCAATCGCCTTCTGGGCGCGTGCAACCTGATCGGTCGGGCAAGACCATGTCATATCCGTCCGGCCCTCTTCCGCGATGTTCTGCACGATCATATCGACGTTCACACCAGCGTCGCTGAGCGCGGTAAAGATGCGCGCAGCAATCCCGGGACGGTCAGCAACACTGACCAGGGTCATCTTGGCTTCGTCCCGGCTGAAGGCCACACCGGCTACAACTTTGCTTTCCATGATTTCTTCCTCATCGCAGACCAGCGTTCCCGCTGTATCAGATTGCTCTTCGAAACTGCTCAGCACCCGCAGTTTGACCTTGTAACGCATCGCAAGCTCGACAGAGCGGGTTTGCAGGACCTTCGCCCCGAGCGACGCAAGCTCCAGCATTTCCTCGAAGGCGATCTTTTCGAGTTTGCGGGCCTTGGTGCTGACCCGTGGATCGGTTGTGTAGACCCCATCCACATCCGTGTAGATGTCACACCGCTCCGCTTCAAAGGCCGCGGCAAATGCAACCGCGGTTGTGTCGGACCCACCGCGGCCCAGTGTCGTGATCCTGCCTTCCGGGCTGACGCCCTGAAACCCCGCGACAACAGCAACTTTCATGCCTTCGTCGAATTTCGCGTTGATGTTCTGGGTCGGAATCTCTTCGATCCGCGCGGAGGAATGGGCACTGGTGGTGCGCACCGGCACTTGCCAGCCTTGCCAACTGCGCGCCGGGACATCCATTTCCTGCAAGGTCAGCGCCATCAGCCCGGCGGTCACGTTTTCGCCTGAGGAAACAACCGCATCATATTCACGCGCGTCATAGAGCGGGGACGTCTCACTCACCCAGCCCACCAGTTCATTCGTCTTGCCCGACATGGCCGAGACGATGACGATCACGTCATAGCCCTTCGCGACCTCGACGCCAACGCGTTTGGCCGCCCGTCTTATCCGATCCGGTGTCGCGACAGACGTACCACCGAATTTCATTACCAGAACCGCCATCCGCGTGCCCCTTGTTTCAGTCGCGGCGGGTTTACGCGCTCTGCCAGCGACACACAAGCGACTCGGGTGATTTCTCTGCGACGAAAGCGAAAACCCGTTAGATCAGTTGGATTTTCGATTAGGCACGAAGGGAAGCGGTGCCACAGGCACCCCCTCCTCTATCAGGGCTTTGGCCTCGGCCCCGTTGGCCTCGCCATAGATCGCCCGTTCAGGCGTTGCACCAAGATACATGGAACGCGCTTCTTCAGCAAAGCGGCCACCAACGTAATCTGCGTTTTCCTCCACATGTTTTCGCAGTGCAGTCATCGCAACCTCAACATCCGAGCCAGGTTTCGACAGCGGCGTTGCATCCTTCTCGGCCCGATTTTTGGCGACGCGAGGCGCCATCACAGCCTTCTTTACCTTGCTGCCACCACAGATCGCACAGGAAAGATGCCCCGCCTTTTCCAGCGCTTCAAAGGCTGAGGCGGACTTGAACCAGCTTTCAAACCGGTGTCCGTCGTCACATATCAAAGCATACTTCAACATTCACAATGGCCGCTCGCTATAAAGGACATCGTGGGAAGTGGGCCTTCGATCACGAAACGTCAAGCGGGCTTAACCGCGCAGTCCCGGTTCGAAATCGCGAATAATGCGTGCCAGTTCCGGCTCATCCACAAGTTTTGCCGCTTGTTTGCGTGTCACCCATTTCCGCTCTCTCTGCTCGGATTCTGGAAAATCCATTTCAAGGTCAACGACTTCGATGGCAAAGACCATTGCGACACAAGGCAACGTCCCCATGTCTTCGGTTGATTTACGGTAAGAGAATATGCCCACACACCGCCCGTCGGAAACTCCGCGTGCGCCAGCTTCTTCCCAAGCCTCGACAGCAGCGGTATCCGCGGGCGTTTTTCCATCGATTGGCCAGCCTTTCGGGATGATCCAGCGGCCGGACGACCGTGACGTGATCAACAGGACTTCGACCTTCTCATCTTTGCGCACCCTATAACACAAAGCCCCAAACTGCGATCGCAAATCCGTCTTGTGTCGCCCCGAAAGCGAAATGGGGAGTTGCTCCAAAATATTCCTCTGGTGGGTACTCATTACATCTAAATCCGTTCCGACCGTCCTATCAATTATGCATAATTCTATGTCAATTGCCAACGACAACCCGTCGGCGGACACTAATAGAGGTTTGTTAAGCCTTGGTTAACACAATATTTTGCGTTCTGCTGAGCGATTGGCATCATGCCACAGACCTCTCCGTCAGCCGGTTCCGCAGTTGCTCGACCAATTGCTCGACCGGCTGATCCGCCTCCACCGCCAGACGTCTCAGGCCGAAGTGCACATGTGCGATCTCCTGGTAATAGCTGGTGTAGGCGTAGTTTGTCGCAGCCCCCGCAACCGCCCCCAGCACCGGTACCGTTTGCGCCGCAAGCTTCTGGCCAAGAACCGTTGCAAGCCGAGGCGCAACACGGGCCATAAGCCCGTGCACGGCAGCGCCTGTCAGCGTGACACGGGCCGAAATGAACCCCAAGTCGGCACCATCGTCCGCTTCCAAGGGGCCCGCGGAGGAAAACACGCGGATGCAGTCGAATTGGACGTTCTGCTCCGACGGGTCGAACCCATGTTCCTTTGCCACGCCCTGAATGACCCGCAGGAGCAAGGTTGTGGTCACTGGCAACTCGGCCAAGGCGGTCGGCAGGCCTCCCATGCCGCCAACGGCCCCCATCGCCGCCCCAACGGCGGAATTCAGCCATCCCTTCTGGTCCGGCACCACCGCACGGCTCTCATGCGCTGCCTTGACCGCATGCTGCAAGGCCCGTTCCGTTGCCTGCTCCAGCCCCCCCCGCACCTGCGTTGGCAAACGGTCGAGAAGGTTCTCAGCGCGACCGCCGATCAGGTTCAGCAGTTCCACGCCGTAGCCCCCGGCCCGCCTGTACCGCTCTGCCAAAGCATCAAGCTGCGCTTCAACGTTGGGGGGAGTTCTATGTTCAATCAGTTCCATCGCCACCTCATATACCCCAGATGGGCGGTCCGAGCCGGATTTTCAATCAGCAGTCCAGCGGGTGACAGGCCCGCGCACGCCCCGCCAGGCACCGGGCACCAGCGCCCGGCCCAGGATGCGTTCAGGATTTGTGGGTGGAGGCATGATGACATCCGCCAAAGGCTCGAACCCGAACCGGCCATAATAAGGCGCGTCCCCCACAAGCATGACCCGCACCCAGGCGCGATCCCGCGCGATGTCGAGGGTTTCACGGATCAGATGGGCCGCCAGCCCCTCCCCCTGTCGTGTCGGATGCACAGCCACCGGCCCAAGCAGCAAGGCATCCGCGCTGCCAACGTGCACGGGCCAGTACCGGATCGCACCGGCAAGAATACCATCAGGATCCCGCGCCACATGGCTCAGGCCCTTGGCGGGCGGGATATCGTCGCGCAGACGGTAGGAGGACAGCGCCTCGCGACCGGGTGCGAAGCACAAGTCATAAAGCGCTTCGACCTCATACCAGTCCTGCGCATGTTCTGCGGTCAATCTGTACACGGACGGAGGTCTGGCGGCGGGGCAACACTTTCGGTTTCAGGTGGTGTGCCCCTAACACATGGTTTATGTGCGCTGCAAACCATCAGGAGCTTGCCATGTTCTACAAACCTGCTGACGGCCATGGTCTTCCGCATAATCCTTTCAATGCAATTGTGAGCCCCCGCCCCATCGGGTGGATTTCGACGCGGGGTGCGGGGGGCCAGAACAATCTTGCGCCCTATTCGTTCTTCAATGCGGTGGCCTATGTGCCGCCCCAGGTCATGTTCGCCTCCACCAGCGCCAAAGCGGATCGGGACGGCACCAAGGATACGGTAGCCAACATCCGCGAAACCGGTGTCTTCTGTGTCAACGTGGTGGAATTCGCCATGCGGGACGTCATGAACGCCTCATCCGGCGATCTGCCGCGCGAGGTCGACGAGTTCCAGCATGCCGGGATCGAGAAAAGCCCCTGTGTTGAGATCGACTGCCCACGTGTGGCCCGGGCTCCTGCCGCGCTGGAATGCCGTATGACGCAAATCGTCAAGATCGAGGGCGCGCACAACTACGTGGTCTTTGGCGAGGTGGTCGGCGTGCACCTGCGCGAGGACACAATCGTGAATGGCCGTTTCGACGTGACGACGTTTTCGCCGCTCTGCCGTCTGGGCTATCGCGACTATGCCCGCGTTCACGAGGTCTTTGAGCTAAAGCGCCCCGGTGAGTAACCCTGCCCCGCGCGCCCGCGCGGCCTGAACAAATATCCCCTGCATGTCCACAGGATGGAATTCGTGCTAGGCTCCCGTTCAAAAAACACTCTACGGGAGGGGCCCGCACCATGACAGAATTCAACCACTCCATCATTCGCGCCGCCGTCTGGAATCTCGCGGGCTACACACAGCCCGGAAGACCGGTAGGCATCTCACCCAGGTCCAAGAAGGCCGAACGGCAAGCCGAAGGGCTGGCCCTGCTGGATGCGGAGTTTGTGACGCTCATCGAAGTGTCCCCCTTCAGCTACATCGAAACGCTGGTCGAGAAGCTCAAGAAATACGGCGTGGAATACAACCACACCATCATCGAACAGCCCCAGGGCAATCTGCACATCGGGTTTCTGCATAAACCCGGGATCGCGGTGACTAACCCAAGACTCATTCCGGGATCGGAGGGGGAATACGGGCGCGGACGCCAGGCCTTTGCCGTCGATATCAAGATCGCCAAGCTCACCGCGACCGTTGTCGGCGTACACCTCAAATCAGGCCGCGACAGGCCGGAGCAGAAGCTGCGCGACAGCCAGTGCAAGGCCATCGGCGACTACATCACCACCTTGCAGGCGACGCCGGGCACCATGCGGCGCGCGGTCTTCCTGATGGGGGATTTCAACATGATCCCCGGGCAGGATGTCTCCAACTTTCATCACCTGGGCGGCGACGATGTGATGGATTTTGTCTCTTCCTGGGATCTGCAGGATCGCTTCTCGCATATCCTGGAAAAGGGCCGCGCGAACCTTCTCGATGGCTTTGCTGTCAGCCGCAAGTTTTCGACCGATTACATCAAGGGCTCGCTGCGGCTGTTTCCGATGCACTGGACGATGGACATGGGGCGCGAGGCTTTCCGCAAGGAAGTGTCGGACCATCTGCCCTTTGTGGCCAGCTTCAAACTTTTCTGACCCACGGGACGGCGGGCGGGGCGCCTTGCCGAAGGCAACAGCGCCGCGCGTCGTCAGTGCCCGCCAAGCATGCCTGTGCGCACCGAATAATCCACCGCAAGCGCATAGTCGGGGTCGTCGTCACTATCCACCATCAACTGACCGGCCTTTTGCAACAGGCGGTGGCAATCCCGGCTCAGATGGCGCAGCATCACTGTTTTGCCGGCGGCTTCATATTTGCCTGCAATCGCCTCGATAGCCTGCAAGGCGGACTGATCCACGACCCGGCTTTCGGCAAAATCCACGATCACCGTGTCAGGGTCCCCCTCGACGTCAAAAAGCTCCAGAAACCCGTCGCTGGAACCGAAAAAAAGCGGTCCCTGAATTTCGTAAACCTTGGCGCCCTTTTCGGTCTGGGAATCCCTTGTCCTGGCATGAATGCGGCGCGCATTGTTCCAGGCATAGGCCAGCGCGCTGACTATGACCCCCACAACCACCGCTACGGCAAGGTCTTCGAGCACCGTGACAACCGTGACCAGCAGGATGACAAAGGCATCGGTCAGGGGCACTTTGCGCAAGATCCTCAAGGAGTTCCACGCGAAGGTCCCGATCACCACCATGAACATCACGCCCACGAGGGCAGCGAGCGGGATCAGCTCGATCACCGGTGACCCGACGAGGATGAACAGCAGCAGAAAGACCGCCGCCGCGATGCCCGCCACGCGGGTCCGCCCGCCGGACTTCACGTTGATCATGGATTGCCCGATCATCGCGCAGCCGCCCATGCCGCCGAAGAAACCGGTGACAGTGTTGGCGACGCCCTGCGCGATACACTCCTGCGACGCGCCGCCCCGCTGATTGGTCATGTCGCCCACGAGGTTCAGCGTCAGAAGGCTCTCAATCAGCCCGATGGCCGCAAGGATAATCGCGTATGGCAGGATGATCTCAAGGGTCTCCAGATTGAGCGGCACCATCGGAATATGCAGGCTCGGCAGCCCGCCCTGGATCGACGCCAGATCTCCAACGCGTGGGACGTCAAGGCCAAAGAAGATCACGATGGCGGCAACAATCCCGATCCCGGCCAAAGGCGCTGGTACCACCCGGGTGATCCGCGGCATGACCCAGATGATCGCCATCGTCACAGCGACAAGCGCCAGCATCAGATAAAGCGGCGTTCCTGACAGCCACTCTCCCCCGCCCATGCCGTGGCCGGTGTTTTCAAGGGTTCCCGGCACCTTGAATTGTGACAGTTGCGCCAGAAAAATGACAATCGCCAGCCCGTTGACGAACCCGAGCATCACCGGGTGCGGCACCAGCCGGATGAACTTCCCCCACTGCATCACACCGGCAAAGACCTGCAAGAGCCCCATCAGCACCACGGTTGCAAAAAGGTATTCAACCCCATGTTCCGCGACCAGCGCCACCATCACCACGGCCAAGGCTCCGGTCGCACCGGAGATCATGCCCGGACGGCCCCCGATAAGCGCGGTAATCAACCCCACCAGAAACGCCGCATAAAGCCCGACAAGCGGATGCACCCCTGCCACGAAGGCGAAGGCCACCGCTTCCGGCACCAAAGCCAGCGCCACGGTCAGCCCCGACAAAAGCTCGATCCGCAAGCGCCCGGGCGAGAACCCATCCTCCGGCATCCAGCGCAGATCAGTCACATCGAGGTTCTTGGTAAAAGTCCTGAAAGACGTAAGCGGCATGGCGTCCTTCCTCACTTGGTCAGAAAAAAGAAGCGCGCCAGAGGCGCGCGGGGTTGCCACTCCCCTAGACCTATTCGGGTCAAATGAAAACCCCGTCGTTTCTGAGACTAAAGGGGAAATCCTTTACGAATTCCCTCGAAATGCGCTGACCTTGATCGCAGCCACAACCTTGAATTGGGGCACCAACCTGCACGGGGATCGCCCCGTCGGCGACTGTCGCGCCTGCATCGGCAACAGATCACCGATGATGCCGCCCAAGTGTTGCATGCCAGCGCCTTGATTGTCCGCTGAAATCGCGGCACGATCACCGGTAGAAGAAGCGGGGCAGAGTATGACCAGGACAAAAATCGCCGTGATCGGCGGATCGGGCATTTACGACATCGACGGGCTCGAAGAAGCCAGATGGGTTACGGTTGAAACCCCTTGGGGCGCGCCGTCGGATCAGATCCTGACCGGCAGGCTCGACGGGGTCGAAATGGCCTTCCTGCCCCGGCACGGGCGCGGGCACGTGCACAGCCCCACCACGGTTCCCTACCGCGCCAATATCGACGCGCTGAAACGGCTGGGCGTGACGGATGTGATCTCTGTCTCCGCCTGCGGGTCCTTCCGCGAAGAGATGGCACCGGGCGATTTCGTGATCGTCGATCAGTTCATCGACCGCACCTTTGCGCGCGAGAAATCGTTTTTCGGCACCGGCTGTGTGGCCCATGTCAGCCTGGCCCACCCGACCTGTCGCAGGTTGAGCGATGCCTGCGAAAGCGCAGCCCGGGATGCGGGCATCCGCATTCACAAGGGCGGCACCTACCTGGCGATGGAGGGACCGCAGTTCTCTACGCTGGCGGAATCAAAGATGTACCGTGAAAGCTGGGGCGCGGACGTTATCGGCATGACGAACATGCCCGAAGCCAAGCTCGCCCGGGAAGCCGAGCTCTGTTATGCCTCTGTCGCCATGATTACGGATTACGACAGTTGGCACCCCGATCACGGCGAAGTGGATGTCTCTGAAATCATCAAGACGTTGATGGGCAACGCTGACAAGGGGCGCGCGCTGGTGCGCAGGCTGCCCGCGCTATTGGGTCAGGACCGCGCACCCTGCCCGCACGGCTGCGACAGAGCCTTGGACTATGCGATCCTGACCCAACCGGAGGCGCGCGACGCCGCGCTGGTCTCAAAGCTGGATGCTGTTGCGGGTCGCGTGCTTGGAAGTACCGGCAGCGCTTAGGGTTAGCGCTGCGCCCGATCCATCAAAATGCGGTTCTTTCAAGGACCCACACTGGCAGGTGTGGCGCTGAAAGCCTTCGATGCGCCATGCACTTGAATAGTTGTGGAGAACCTGAGACAGTTTCCGGGCGTCCCTGTGGAGTCATCAAATGCCATTCGAAATCTGGCTTGCCTTCGTGGCGGCCTCCACAGCGCTCTTGTTGATCCCCGGCCCCACGGTCCTGTTGGTTCTGAGCTACGCGCTCTCGAAAGGTCGATCCGTCGCGCTTGCCTCCTCAGCGGGCGTGGCCCTCGGTGACCTGATCGCGATGACCGCCTCGCTTGTGGGGCTGGGCGCGTTAGTTCTGGCATCAGCCACGGCCTTTACGCTGCTGAAGTGGGCGGGGGCACTCTATCTGATCTGGCTGGGCTGCAAGCTCTTGCGCTCCGCGCCGAGTGACCGGCTTGCCCCCCCGCGCGACGTGACCTCTCGTGGCGTCTTTACCCACGCAGCCGCTGTCACCGCATTGAACCCAAAATCCATTGCGTTTTTCATCGCCTTCGTGCCTCAGTTCATTCAGCCCGAAGCGGCATTGCTGCCCCAGTTCACCATCCTGATCGCCACTTTTGTGGCCCTGGCCGCGCTCAACGCCTTGGCCTATGCGCTGCTGGCGGATCGGTTGCGGCGGATCATCTCCACGCCGGATGTCATCACGTGGCTCACACGGGCCGGGGGCGTCACCCTGATCGGGATGGGCGTCCTGACCGCTACATTGCGGCGCGCCGCACAACCTTGAGGACTTCATGAAGACGATACAGGACTACATTCGCACCATCGTGGACTTTCCCCATGAGGGGATCATGTTCCGCGATGTCACGACGCTTTTTGCCGATCCGCGCGGGTTTCGCATGGCGATCGACCAAATGTTGCACCCCTACGCGGGCCAGCAGATCGACAAAGTGGTCGGGCTAGAGGCGCGGGGGC
Source organism: Pseudomonadota bacterium (assembly GCA_039196345.1). Taxonomy (GTDB): domain Bacteria; phylum Pseudomonadota; class Alphaproteobacteria; order Rhodobacterales; family Rhodobacteraceae; genus Roseobacter. Next base: position 86,736 of record JBCCUU010000007.1, read on the forward strand.
TCATCCTGGGCGGTGCGATCGCGCATCAACTGTCCAAAGGGTTTGTGCCGATCCGCAAGAAAGGCAAGCTGCCCGGCACCACGATCAGCGAGGAATACACGCTGGAATATGGCGAGGCCATTGTGGAAATCCATGACGATGCGATCCTGCCCGGTGAGAAGGTGCTTGTGGTCGACGACCTTCTGGCCACCGGCGGGACCGCTGAAGCAGGGATCAAGCTGATCGAGCGCCTGGGGGGTGAAATCATCTCCACCTCCTTTATCATCGACCTGCCCGATCTTGGCGGGCGCGCCCGGCTTGAGGCCATGGGGATGGAAGTGAATGCGCTCTGCGCTTATGAGGGGCTCTAGCCGCGACGGGGAATGGTGAAGCACGGCTCTGTTTTCAATGCCAAACGCTGCGGACGCATACGACATGCGACGCGGTCTCTAACGTTGGTCCTGTGCCTTTTTGCTGCCGGAACTGCCTCGGCGCAGGACTTCTTCACGCTCAAAGGTCACGGCGGTCCGGTCAAGGGGATTGATGCCGGAGAGGACGGCGCAATCGTCACAGCCAGCTTCGACAATTCGGTGGGACTGTGGCGCGACGGGCAACCGGTGTGGATGGAAGATCATACCGCGGCGGTGAATGCGGTTGCCTATCTCGGCAACGGGCAGGTGGTGTCAGCGGGCGATGATTATTCGGTGAGGTACTGGAACAGCGTGACCGGGGCCACGCGGCTCATGGGCACGCATCAGGCAAAGATCATCCAACTGGCGCTTTCGCCGGATGGCACACGGGTGGCGTCGGCCAGTTGGGATCGTACTGCGCGGATATGGCCGCTCGACCCGTCCGAGCCGACTCTAGAGATCGAAGGCCATGCCAATACCGTCAATGATATCGCCTTCTCGCCCGACGGATCGCGGATATACACCGCCTCAAGCGATGGCACGATCCGGGTCTGGGACAGCCAGACCGGCCAGTTTCAGCAGCGATTGGTCGCGCATGGATTCGGCATCAACACAATCGTCATCGCAGAGGATGAAAGCTGGCTGGCCTATGGTGCGGTGGATGGCGGGACCCGCGTGGTGCGCCTGCCCGACGGGCAGATCATGGGGGATTACACCGCAGATCGCCGTCCGGTGCTGGCCATGTCATATTCCCCGCAGGTCGAGCGGATCGCCATCGGTGACGCCCACGGCTACATCATGATGATCGACACCGACCGTTGGCGCATTGCGGATGATTTTCAGGCAACGCTCTCTGGCCCCATCTGGGCCTTGCGGTTTTCTCCGCAAGGGAAAAACATCCATGCGGGCGGGTTGGACAATGCCATGTACAGTTGGCCCGTGACCGATCTGGACGGCCAGAACGCGATGCGCGACACCGCGCGCAGCTTTCTCAAGGACCCAAGCAAGATGTCCAACGGGGAGCGGCAGTTTCAGCGCAAATGCTCGATTTGTCATACGCTGGGGCCGGACAGCCAGCGCCGCGCGGGTCCGACACTCTTTAACCTCTTTGGCCGCCCGGCAGGTACAGTTGCCGGGTATCCTTACTCCGCCATTCTCGAAGGGTCAGACTTGATCTGGTCGGAGGAAACCGTGGATGCGCTGTTTGACATTGGGCCGGATCACTTCATTCCGGGCTCCAAGATGCCGATGCAGCGCATCACCGCACAATCGGACCGGGACGATCTCATCGCCTTTCTCAAGGAAGCCACGCAGCCCGAGTGACCCTCAGCCCCTCAAGACCGCGCCAGGGTTCATGATGCCCAACGGGTCCAGAGCCGCCTTGATCGCGCGCATCGCCCCCAGCTTTACCGGATCGCCATAGCGCTCAAGATCGTCAACCTTCAACCGCCCGACCCCGTGTTCGGCGCTGACCGATCCGCCCATATCATGCACCAGATCATGCACCGCGCGCTGAACGGTCGGCGTGTCGCTTTTGTAGGTCAGCGTGCTTTCACCCTTTGGCGGAAACACATTGTAGTGCAGGTTGCCGTCGCCCACATGGCCAAAGCAATTCACTCGGAAGGGCCCAAGGCCACGCACGACCTCATTCGCCCGGTCGATGAACTCAGGTAGCGCGCCAAGAGGCACTGAGACGTCATGTGACGAAATGGACCCGACGCGTTTGTTGGCTTCGGGGATATGTTCCCTGACAGACCAGAATTCCGCGGCCTGCTGCCCGCTTTGGGCAATGAGCCCATCCGTCACCAGACCCGCTTCCATACCTGTTTCAAACAGCTTTTCCAAAGTGGCCTTAGGGTCCAGCCCTGACACCACGCCCACCTCCATCAGGACGCACCATTCTGGCGGCGTCGCAAAGGGCAGGCGGACCTCCGGCAGCGTTTCGCGCAAGAATTCCAGACCCTGTCCGGCGATGAGTTCAAACGCGCTCACCATCTCGCCCAGCTGCTCCCGCGCCAGCGACAACAAGGACAATGCAGCCATCGGCGTCGGCACAACAAAAAGGGCTGTCCCACTGTCCGCCGGGACGGGGCTGAGCTTGAGCGATGCCGCTGTTATGACGCCCAACGTCCCTTCCGAGCCGACCAGCAGGTTGCGCAGGTCATAACCGGTGTTGTCCTTGCGCAACCGGCGCAGCCCGTGCCAGATCTCGCCATTGGGCAAAACCACTTCCAGCCCCAGACAAAGGTCACGGGTATTGCCGTAGCGCAAAACGCCGGTGCCCCCTGCGTTCGTGGCGAGGTTGCCGCCAATGCGCGCTGTGCCTTCCGCCGCCAGCGACAAGGGGAACAAACGGTTCACGTCCCGGGCGGCGCGCTGCACATCCGCAAGAACGGCCCCGGCTTCACAGATCAACACGTTCTCCTGCGGGTAAACCGCCCGGATTGCAGACATCCGCTCCAATGACAGCAACACAGGCACCGGCCCGTCCGGCATCACCTGCCCGCCCACCAAACCGGTCCCTCCGCCATAGGGGACAACCGGCACGCGACGCTCTGCGGCAAGGGTCACGACCCGAGACACTTCTTCCACGGTGCGCGGGGCCACGAGCACCGCCGCGTCCCCCTGCCAGCGCCCGCGCGGCTCTTCCAGATAACGGGGCGCGAGCGGTCGCAGCACCTCGGCGGGCAGCTCTCTGCACAGCAGCGCCTCAAATTCGGAATCGGCAGAATTCAACGTCATGCCCCTTGATCCTTTGCCAGAGGATCAGATGCAAGGGGGGCCGGTCATTCGCTCAGAAAAGCCGGGCGCAGCACCATCACCGTTGGTCTTGAGGGTAGCCGGTCCAAGGACATCTCCAGCGAGGGCCCGCCCACCTCAACCACCGAGAACTGATCGGACATCCCCTCAAGGAAATCATCCAGCGCAAAAAGCGAGAACCAATGCATCGGTATAACGACGGAGGACCGCAAGCGCTTGAGCACGCGCGTCATCGTCTCAAGGTCAAGCGTGTAGCCGCCATCCACCGGCGCCATCACCACGTCGAGCCGCCCGAGGGCCGCATATTGTTCCGCGTCGGGCTCATGATGCAAATGCCCCAAGTGGCCGATACAAAGACCCGCCATCTCGAAGACAAAGATCGAGTTTCCCTTGGGCTCGCCCCCCCCTAAAGACGACCTGATGTCGGTGGACACATTGCGAATGAGAACTTCGCCCAGGTCCAGATTATGGGTGATCCCCTCTCCAAAAGGCCCCCAGCCACGCAGAACATGCGGGATTGCCGGGTCGGGGTTGGGCGTCCAGTGGGTGTCATGGGCATGGTTCATCGTCACCACATCGGGGATCAGCGGTGACGTTCCGGTGAAGCCGGTATAATCCGTGACCATGTTCAACCCGCCATGACTTCGGATCAGAAAGCTGGCATGGGCGATGTAGTGGATCCGAACCATTTCCTCCGCCACAGGCTCCAGACTGGCCGGCACCACGTAGTCTATTCCGGGTGCGGAGTTCGCCAATGCCTGACAATGACTGGGCGTGCGGTTTTGCGCCTGAACGGCGCTGCCCATCAAGGACAAGAGCAAAAAAATCCTGAAAAACATGAGCGAAACCTCCCATTACTTTAAAGGTAGCGCCAAGCCAGGAATTTCCACTTAGAGTGTCTGACGAAATATCTGAAACATCAAGCATCACGTAACGCGCCCCAATCTTTGATTTCAGGCAGCGTTGCGTGATTGGGGGTTTTTCGCATGACGCTTTAAGCACCCGCAAGATCAGCAGATCAACTCCCCGACTGCGGGCTTGCAATGCCTTTTGGGTCTTTTGGCGACGCGCCAGCCACCCGCAAAGCGTTTTTCGGGACGAAAAACCAAGCATCGCATGCGGCAAAGCCGCGCCGGTCAACAGGCTTGGGTCTTGCCGCGCCGGTCTGATCGCAAGGCGGCATAAAGCACATGGGTCCGCCAACGCCCGTCGATCTGCAGATAGCTTTGCGCGACCCCTTCGTATTTGAATCCTGATGTCTCAAGAAGACCACGGGAGGCGGTATTTTCGGGCAGGCAGGCCGCTTCGATCCGGCTCAGATCAATCCGGGTGAACGCATGATGCACCAGCGCCTTGATCGCCTCGCGCATGTATCCCTGCCGTGCAAAGGGCTCCCCCGTCCAATACCCCAGGGTTCCGGCCTGCGCGGGGCCTCTGCGGATATTGTCGAGCGTGATGGCCCCCATCAATTGCTCATCCCGCCTGCGGATCAGAAAAAGCGGCAAGGCGGTCCCCCCCGAAACGGATCGCTGCGCCCAGTAGACCCGGTTGGTGAAGGCCTTTCGGCTCAGGTGATCGTCCGCCCAATTCGGCTCCCATGGGGTCAGGTAGTCCCTGCTCTGTGCTCGAAGGTGTGACCAGGCGCGGAAATCAGAATGGACCGGAGGGCGCAACGTCATCCGCTCCGTCTCGATCCTCAGCTTGCGAAAGCTGCGAAGTATCACGCTGCCCGTCTCTCCTGCAGTTTTTCCAGGGTTGGCGCCGTGTCGATGGGTCCATAAAGCGCAAGCGCCGCCGGTGCCGCCGCCGCCATGCCTTGTGCAAATTCACGCACATCACCCGTGGTCACCGCATCGATCATCGCGACAGTTTCCTCCAGCGGCGGTACCCGGTCCCAGATCTGGATCAGCCGCGCGAGCCGTTCGGCACGGTTGGACGGGCTCTCAAGCCCCATCAGCAATCCCGCTTTCATCTGCGCCCGCGCCCGCGCCACTTCGGCAGGCGACATATCTTCGGCGGCGCGTTTCATCTCGTCGATGGTAATTTCAGCGAGCTGCGGCAGTTGTTCAGCGCTTGTGCCCGCATAAATCGTGGTCATGCCGGTGTCCGCATAGGCCCCCGCTTGCGCAAAGATCGAATAGCACAGCCCCTTGTTTTCACGGATTTCCTGAAACAAGCGGCTCGACATGCCCCCGCCAAGGGCTGATGCGTAAATCTGCGCCGTATAGATCCGGTCGTCCCGGTACCCGGGGCTTTCAAAGGCCAGCGCAAAATGCGCCTGTTCGAGCGCCTTGACCTGACGCCGCTCCCCGCCCGTAAACTGCGCAGCATCGACCGCAACCGCCGGTTTGGGTGGCATGTCACCAAAAAGCGCCTCCGCCTGTTTTACGATTTCCGCGTGATCGACCGCCCCCGCCGCCGACAGGATCATCTGCTCCGGCCCGTAGTGCTGCGCAATAAAGGACTTCAGATCGTCGCGGGTAAAATTTGACACCCGCTCGGAGGGCCCGAGGATTGTCCGGCCCATGGGATGGTCCGGATAGGCTTCTTCCTGCAACCAGTCAAAGATCACATCGTCAGGCGTGTCCAGCGCCTGCCCGATTTCCTGCAAGATCACCCCGCGCTCAACCTCGATCTCGGCCTGTTCAAGGGTGGGGTTCAGCAGAATATCCGCGATCACATCCAGCGCCAGAGGCACATCACTTTGCAGCACCCGCGCGTAATAGGCGGTGACCTCGCGGCTCGTGTAGGCGTTGATATAGCCCCCCACATCCTCGATCGCTTCGGCGATCTGAAGGGCAGTGCGGCGTTTGGTGCCTTTGAACGCCATATGCTCCAGAAAATGCGCGATCCCGTTTTGCGGCGGGCTTTCATTCCGCGCGCCTGCGGTCACCCAAACGCCAATTGAGGCAGAGGCAAGCCCGGGCATATGTTCGGTTACGATGCGAAACCCGTTCGCCAGTCGATGTTCGTTGAGTGTCACGCGGTCAGATGCCCTTTGATGTGTTCTTTCAGGGCGCCCAGATCGTTTGGCACACGGGTCACCCTTTCGTCCCTGTCATACAGGTCCGCCATACGCGCAGGCAAGGGCGGGTGGATGCCGCTGGCCGCTTCCACCGCCGCCGGAAACTTGGCCGGATGCGCGGTCGCAAGCGTCACCATCGACGTTCCGGCACTGCGTTGTTCATTGGCAACCTTTACGCCAACCGCCGAGTGCGGGCACAAGAGTTCAGCACTTGCGTTCAGGGTCGTGCGAATGGTGTCCGACGTCTCCCCCTCCGACGCGCGGCCCGAGCTGTAGTGGGACTGCAGGACCTGCATGGCCCCTTGGCTGACCTCGAACCCGCCGTGCCTCAGTTCCTCCATCAGTTGCACGATGGCTGGCCCTTCACGGTCATAGGCATCAAAGAGCGCTCTTTCGAAGTTGGAACTGACCTGAATGTCCATCGACGGGCTGATCGACGGGACCGTCTCGCCCTTGTGATACCCCTGCCCGCTCAGGCAGCGGTGCAGAATATCGTTCTGGTTCGTGGCAACGACCAACTTGTCGATGGGCAGGCCCATTTGTTTCGCGATGTAGCCCGCGAAGATATCCCCGAAATTGCCTGTGGGCACGGTAAAGCTGACGGCCCGCGCGGGTGCCCCAAGCGACACGGCCGCCGAGAAATAATAGACAACCTGGGCCAGCACGCGGCCCCAGTTGATGGAATTGACCCCTGCAAGGCGCACCGAATCGCGAAACTCGAAATCGTTGAACATGTCCTTGAGCCGGGCCTGGCAATCGTCAAAATCGCCATCCATCGCCAACGCGTGCACATTGGCCTCAACCGGCGTGGTCATCTGGCGGCGCTGAACCTCGGAAATGCGGCCATGGGGGTAGAGGATAAAGACATCGACGTTATCAAGGCCCCGAAACGCTTCGATGGCGGCTGATCCGGTATCGCCGGAGGTCGCCCCGACAATTGTTACCCGCTCGCCCTTGCGCCCCAGGGCGGTCTGGAACATCTGGCCGATGAGCTGCATGGCGAAGTCCTTGAACGCCAGCGTCGGCCCGTGGAAAAGCTCCAGCAGGAAGTGACCCTGATCCAGCTGTTTGAGCGGCGCGCGCGCCGCATGGCCAAAACCGTCATAGGCCCGGCCAATGATGTCCCGGAACTCCTCATCCGAGAAGACGTCACCGACGAAGGGGCGCATGACGGTGTAGGCGATCTCCTCGTAGCTGCGGCCTTCCAGCGCGGCGATCTGGTCATGGGTCAGATGCGGGATCGTCTCGGGGACATAAAGACCACCGTCGCGGGCAAGGCCGCTCAACATGGCTTCTTCGAAATTCAGAACCGGGGCGGTCCCACGTGTAGAGATATAGCGCATGGATTGTCAGCTTGTTGGGGCCGCAGGTTTGCGGCGGAGAAAGTAGAGGGTCATCACAGACCAGATCGCGGCAAGAGAGAACCAAGTGATCGCATATTGCAAGTGATCGTTGGGAATGGCGCTGGTGTCCACCGGCATTGGCGACAAAGGGCCGCCCAATTGCGGTGCATCCCGGCGCACCACAAGCACCGGATCCGTTCGCAACACCTCCGCCATGGCTGTGACATCACGCGCGAACCAGATATTGCGGTCGAGGTCCGGGTCGGGCGTGAAGCTGTCGGTTTCCTGCGGCCATTGCAAGTTGCCCACGATGGTCATTGGCGGGCCTTCTTCGAACTTGAGCCCTGCCGCCGCGTCCGTTTTGACAAACCCCATATCAATCATGATGCGATCATTATCGCGGATCATGGGACGGATGATCCGGTATCCGGCCCCGGCCCCTTTTTGGGAGACCAGCACTTGCAGATGATCCGGTGACAGCACGCCAGTGACTTCGACCGGCAGATAGGCGTCGCGCGCGGGGTCGGGCATCTCTGGCAGTTGGACAGGATCAGCCGCAATGCGGGCGTTGATATCCGCGATCAGCCCCTCTTTCCATGCCAGCCGCTGCAATTGCCAAACGCCCAGCCATAGCAGGATGAGGATGCCCGGTAAAAACACCAAGAATAACGCTGGCCACCGCATGAACGCTCAGGTCTCCAAAGGAAAAGCGCGCGAAGAACGCGCGCTTTGACTGTTGTTACCAAAGGTGCAGGTCAGTGCACCCCGGGCATGGTGCTCACGCCCCAGATGTAGACGGCAAAGAACAGGAACAGCCAGACCACATCCACGAAGTGCCAGTACCAGGCCGCCGCTTCGAACCCCACATGTTTCTCAGGCGTGAAGTCGCCGCGCATGGCGCGCACAAGGCAAACGGCCAGGAAGATCGTCCCGATGATCACGTGCAAACCATGGAAACCTGTGGCCATGAAGAAGTTGGAGAAGAACTTGTCGCCGCCGAACTCCCAACCCTTGTAGAGCAGGTAGGAGTACTCATAGGCCTGAAGGACGGTGAAGAGCACACCGAGGATGATCGAGATCGCCAGACCCCACACCAGATCCCGCCGGTTGTTTTCGTGCACCAGCGCGTGGTGCGCCCATGTCACGGCACAACCCGACAGCAGCAGGATCAACGTGTTGATAAGCGGCAGGTGGAAGGCGTCCACATGGTAGATCTCGGGCTGGACGTATTCCGTGCCCACATACTCGCTCATCGGGTACATGGCATGCTTGAAGAAGCTCCAGAACCAGGCAGCGAAGAACATCACTTCGGACATGATGAAGAGGATGAAGCCATAACGCAGGCCGATGCGGACAACCGGCGTATGGTCGCCCACCTTGCTTTCGTGCACAACTTCGGCCCACCAGCCGAACATGACGTAGAGGACACCGACAAAGCCGATCCAGAACATCCAGGGCGTGATGTCCTGCATCCAGAGCACGCCGCCAAACAGCATGACGAACCCTCCCACGGCGCCCAGAAGCGGCCAGATCGACGGGTTTAGAATGTGATAGTCATGGTTCTTTTCATGCGCCATGGGTGCGTCCCTTACCTTATCTTGGTCAGTTCAGACTTGTGTCTGAAATTGCGTCACTGTCCTGCACGGAGGCGGTATCTTCGGGCAGGTCGATTTCGTAGAATGTATAGGACAACGTGATGGTATGGATATACTTTCCATCCCGGTCATCCACGATTTCCGGATCAACGTAGAATGTCACCGGCATCTGCACCCGCTCGCCCGGTTGCAGCACTTGCTCCTCAAAGCAGAAGCATTGGATCTTGTTGAAAAAGCCGCCCGCCTGATAGGGCGTCACATTGTAGCTGGCGGAGCCCGCAATGGGCCGGTCCGTGGGGTTGTAGGCTTCATAGAAGGCCAGGCCGGATTCGCCGATGCGCACTTCCATCTCGCGCACCACGGGCTTGAATTCCCACGGCATATGATTGTTGAGCGAGCCGTCAAACCGTATGGTGATGGTCTGGTCAAGCACGTCTTCCGGTGCCACATCCGACACGCCTGTCACCCCGCCAAACCCGGTGACGCGGCAGAACCAATCATAGAAAGGCACCGACGCCCAGGCAAGCGCCCCCATGAAGATCACAACGCTGACGGTTTGCGCGACGGTTTTTGCAGGACCTTGAAGCGCCATCAGTTCGCCACCTCCGCTGCGTCAGGCATCTGGAAGTCGTCGCTGGTCACTTTGGCGAAGGTAATCGCCAGAACCAGCACCACGAAGGCCGCAAGCATCAGGCCAACGCCAACGTTGCGCCCCTTGCGGCGGGTGTGAATCTCATGCTCTGCACGAATGGACATCGCTTACCAGCCCCCCCATCCGACGGGGCGCAGCGCGGCCTCAAGCAGGATCGCCCCGAAATGCGCAAATAGATACCAAAGCGAGAGGCGGAAGAACTTCTTCTCCACCCGGTAATCATCCGCGTCCGCGCGGGTTTCGTCGCGTCGCCAGATCTCTATCGCGCCCTTGAGGAAAAGGCCGTTCAGCACGAGTGCCAGCGCAAGGTAGACCGGCCCGCCGATTGACGTGAAACCGGTCCCGATGGCGAGCACCGCCAAAAGAACGGTGTAAACCACGATGTGCACCCGCGTCGCGCGGCGACCATGGGTGACGGTCAGCATCGGTACGCCCGCATCGTCGTAGTCCGACCTCATAAAGAGCGCCAGGGCCCAGAAATGCGGTGGAGTCCACATGAAGATCAGGGCAAACATCAGCCAGGCTTCGATGGAAAAGCTGCCCGTCGCAATCACCCAGCCGATCACGGGTGGGAAAGCACCGGCAGCGCCCCCGATCACGATGTTCTGCGGTGTTGAGCGTTTGAGCCACATGGAATAGACGACCGCATAGAAAAAGATCGTAAAGGCCAGCAAAGCAGCAGCCAGCACATTCGCGGTGAGCGCCAGCATCATGATCGACAGACCCGACAGCGCAACGCCCAGATTCAGCGCTTCGCCGGGCAACACGCGGCCTGCGGGAATGGGGCGTTTGGCCGTCCGGCGCATGACCGCGTCGATATCCGCGTCCCACCACATGTTGAGCGCGCCGGATGCGCCCGCGCCGATGGCGACGAACAGGATGGACGCAAAAGCGATCACAGGGTTCACCGCGACGGGCGCGGCCAGCAGCCCTACCAGCGCCGTGAACACGACCAAAGACATCACGCGCGGCTTCAAAAGGGCGAAATAATCGCCCAGTTGCGCCTCATATTCCTGTGCCGGTGCGCTGTAACCTACGTCCGCCATAGAATGTCCCAGTGTCCTCAATATGCCTAACGACCACCGCAGGCGGTGCCCCGCACCGCCCCGCATGAACCGTATCAGTTAGAAGCCAGAACCCGTGTTTGCGGGATGCCCGCGTATTGCTCACGCGCCTCTGCAAGCCATTCGGCATAGGCCGCTTCGGACACAACCTTCACCGTGATCGGCATGTAGGCGTGGTAGAACCCGCAAAGCTCCGAGCATTGGCCAAAGTAGACGCCCTCCTGCTCCGCCTTGAACCACAGTTCCGCCAGTCGGCCCGGTACAGCGTCCTGCTTGACCCCGAAGGACGGGATCGTCCAGGAGTGGATCACGTCGGCGGCGGTAACCTGCATCACCACGGTCTTGCCTACGGGCACAACGACCGAAGTGTCGGTTGCCAGAAGGAACTCGTCCCGACTGTAGCCCGCATCAACCAGCTTGGCCTCCATGTGCTCATCCAGCACGAAGGGGGTCACATTTGCGTCTTCAGGGCGCGTCGAATCGTCCAGCGTCGCGGGCGAGCCCAGCATGTAGCTGTCGAATTCGAATCCCTCATCGACGTATTCATACCCCCAGTACCACTGATAGCCCGTCACCTTGATCGTCAGATCGGCCTCGGGGATCTCTTGCTGCTTGAAAAGGACCGGCAGGGAGAACGCTCCGATAAAGACAAGGATCACGATCGGCACCACTGTCCAGGCGATTTCGATCGGCGTGTTGTGGGTAAAGCTCGCCGGATTCGCGTTGCGTTTTGCGTTGTAGCGGATCGCCACCCAGACCAGCAATCCCGTCACAAACAAGGTAATGACGGTAATGATCACGAGGATCAGCCCATCGAGCCATTGCAGGTCGCTGGCCAGTTCGGTCACGTCGGGCTGAAACCCGGTGGCACCGTCCACCGGCTTGCCAATAATCTCCAGACCGTCCTGAGCCTGTGCCGTCGTCGCCAAGAGCGCGGCCGAAAGGCCGGCGAGAGTGAAGTGTCGTGTCATATGCCGTCCTGATCTTGTCGTGATCTTTGGATCATGTTGCGCATTGTGGGCAGGGAAAGGCTGCGCACCGTCCTGCCCGTTGTAATCTCCGTCCTTACAATCATATTCTGTTCCCAAGATAAAGACTTGCGCGCGGAAATATCGGGCGCTCTTTAGAGAAAACCGCAAAGCTCAAGGAAGTCTCAGATGACGGATGCCCCCTTTTCCCCGTTCCGTGACACTCTGGATCGGGAGGCGACACTGCGCATGCTGCGGGCCGCGACGGAAGGTGCAGATGATGGCGAACTGTTTCTGGAGCGCCGCCGGTCAGAGGCCCTGGTATTTGACGACGGTCATCTGAAGACCGCAAGCTATGATGCCTCCGAAGGCTTTGGCCTGCGCGCCGTCCGCGGTGAGGTTGCGGGATACGCGCATTCGACGGATATTTCCGAAAAAGCCCTGAAGCGTGCTGCGGAGACCACGCGGCTCGCGGTGGGCGATGGCGGGGGCACCTGGGCAGATGCGCCCAACGCCACGAATGCCAGACTTTACAGTGAGTTGGACCCGATCTCTGACGCACCCTTCCCGGTGAAGGTAGAAACGCTGCGCGAGATTGACGCCTTTGCGCGGGGGCTTGATGCGCGCGTTGTACAGGTCTCTGCCAGCATCGCCGCCAGCCTTCAGGAGATCGAGATTCTGCGACCCGATGGCTATTCAGTGCGCGACGCCCGCCCCATGACCCGGATCAACGTCTCCGTGATTGTCGAGGAAAACGGGCGCCGTGAACAGGGCTCGGCGGGCGGCGGCGGACGCATCGGGATGGACGGCCTGCTCGCGGCCGCCGATTGGCAGGCCAAGACGCGCGAAGCGCTCCGCATTGCCTGCGTGAACCTTAAAGCAGAGGCAGCGCCCGCCGGTGTACTGGACGTTGTTCTGGGCCCCGGCTGGCCCGGGATCTTGCTGCATGAGGCGATTGGTCACGGGCTGGAAGGGGACTTCAACCGCAAGGGGTCATCGGCCTTTGCCGGTCTGATGGGGCAGCAAATTGCCAGCAAGGGGGTCACGGTTCTCGATGATGGCACGATCCCGGACCGGCGCGGGTCCATCACAGTGGATGATGAGGGCACGCCGTCGGGCAAGAACACCCTGATAGAGGACGGCGTGCTGGTGGGCTACATGCAGGACCGTCAGAATGCGCGCCTGATGGGCGTTAAGCCCACCGGCAACGGGCGGCGGGAAAGCTATGCCCACGCCCCCATGCCGCGCATGACCAATACCTACATGCTGGGCGGCGACAGCGCGCCCCAAGACATCGTGGCTGATCTGAAAGACGGCATCTATGCTGTGGGGTTCGGCGGCGGTCAGGTGGACATCACCAACGGGAAATTCGTTTTCTCCTGTACCGAGGCCTATCGGGTCCGGGACGGCAAGGTTGGTGCCCCCGTGAAAGGAGCAACGCTGATTGGCGACGGTGCCACTGCCCTCAAGCACATCCGCGCCATTGGAAACGACATGGCGCTGGACCCCGGCATGGGCAATTGCGGCAAAGCGGGTCAATGGGTGCCGGTGGGCGTCGGGCAGCCGACGCTGATGATCGGGGGGCTGACGGTGGGCGGATCAGCGTCCTGACTGTCAAGCCGACAAAACCCGTCGAAGACGGGTACATTGAGGTGTCACAACTGCGCGCTTTGGCCTACCCCTGACACGGGCCGTTCCTGATTTGTTGGGATGCACGAATGTACCTGCTCGACCTCAAGCGATGGATCGTTCTTTCCCCGCGCTGACCGGTTTCGAAGTGGCACGGCCTGCGCCCCCTGCATAGCCCCTACTCCCCATAATTAGCGAGGGCGCAAGAGCAGCTATATTCATGTGTTGTTAACCAAGTCGGCTTAAATCTGATTCTGCAACGGACGGAGCCGCGGATGACTGACAGGGACTCATATCCTTCTTCCACTCACCCCCCACTCCCACCCACCTCGGAAGATGAACAGTTCTCCCGGCTCCGTCTTTTGCGTTCTCGCCGGGTTGGCATAACGACGTATAAACGACTGCTGACTGAACACGGCACCGCGCAGAACGCGCTGGCCGCGCTGCCGGAGGTGGCGCGCGCCGCCGGCGTTGAGACATACGAAGTATGCCCCGTGGCGGTCGTTCAGGCCGAGCTCAACGCCGCCCGCGCGGCGGGCGCGCGGCTGGTGATGCAAGGCTCCGACGCATACCCACCCCTTCTGGACGAACTCGACGACGCGCCGCCCTTTCTCTGGGTGATCGGGGCAGCTGAACTGCTTTCCAAACCGATGATTTCGCTCGTCGGAGCACGTAACGCCTCGTCGCTGGGGACGCGTATGGCGCGCAACCTGGCCCGTGATCTGGGCGCTGCGGGCTATGTTGTCGTCTCCGGGCTGGCGCGCGGCGTCGATGCTGCGGCCCATACTGCCGCCCTTCCTACCGGGACCATCGCAGTGCAGGCCGGTGGTGTTGAGGTGATCTATCCTGCTGAGAACACCGACCTCGCGGTCTCCATTGCCGAAAACGGGCTGAGGCTTTCGGAACAACCGATGGGCCTGCAACCCATGGCGCGGCACTTCCCCAGCCGCAACCGGATCATTTCGGGGCTCAGCCAGGCCACTGTCGTCGTGGAAGCTGCATCGAAGTCCGGCAGTCTGATCACGGCGCGCGACGCCCTCGACCAAGGCCGCGACGTACTGGCCGTTCCCGGAAACCCGTTTGATGCCCGCGCCAGCGGGTGCAACCAGTTGATCCGGGATGGCGCGACACTGGTACGGTCTGCAGAGGATGTGATCGAAGCGCTGGCGCCGATTCATCGCGACCAGCAAGAGCTGCCCTTGCAACCTGCCAAAGGTCTTCGTGAACCACCGCCGCACGACCCGGTTCGGAAAAGCCTGAGAAAAGCCGCGGCCCTGCACCAGCAGATCCTCGCCCGCCTCAGCCCCGCGCCCGTCGCTGAAGACCAATTGATCCGTGATCTCGCCGTCTCCGCCTCTGAAGCGGCACCCGCGCTGCTGGACTTGGAGCTTGAGGGGCAGATCACCCGACAGTCAGGTGGCTTTTTGTCGCGCGGGTAACGCGGGCGATGGGTAACTGCCCCGCACGATCCTCAGTTTTCCCATGATCGCAGCCTACCAAATGGGCCAAAAACCTTTGGCGCGCGCGGCTCGTCGGGTGCCCTGCCCCCGTGCGGGAATACAACCATGGATAAGGCCCGCCCCGCACTTCCAACCGTGACAGCCATTGAAAATATTTGCTTGCGCCCCACTTATCTCAGCGCCATAGACACATGTAATTTGCTCAGAGGTACTCCTGTACATGCCAGTTGTCGTTGTCGAATCTCCAGCCAAAGCCAAGACGATCAATTCATACCTCGGGGACAACTACACCGTACTCGCCTCTTACGGACATGTTCGCGATTTGCCCCCCAAAGACGGATCAGTGAACCCCGATGCGGATTTTGAAATGCAATGGGAAGTGGCAAGCGACAGCAAAAAACACGTCAAGGCCATTGCGGACGCGCTGAAAGAGGATAACGCCCTGATCCTGGCCACAGACCCCGACCGCGAAGGGGAAGCGATCAGCTGGCATCTTCAGGAAGCGTTGACCAAGCGAAAATCCATCAAGAAAGACACGCCCGTGAGCAGGGTCGTCTTCAACGCAATCACCAAGACAGCCGTGACCGAAGCGATGGAAAACCCCCGCCAGGTCGATATGCCACTGGTCGAGGCCTACCTCGCCCGGCGGGCGCTGGACTACCTTGTCGGCTTCAATCTCAGCCCCGTGCTCTGGCGCAAACTGCCGGGGGCGAAATCTGCGGGCCGGGTTCAATCGGTCACCCTGCGCCTCATCGTTGAGCGTGAAATGGAAATCGAAGCGTTCCGGCCCCGCGAGTACTGGTCCGTCAAGGCTTTGCTGGCCACGCCGCGCGGTCAGGAGTTCGAAGCGCGGCTCACCGTGCTGGCAGGCAAGAAGCTCGAACGGTTTGATATCGAGAATGAAACCCAGGCGGAGATGGCAGTGCAGGCCATTCAAAGCCGCGACCTCACCGTCCAGTCGGTCGAGGCCAAACCCGCCAACCGAAACCCCTCCGCACCCTTCATGACCTCCACCTTGCAACAGGAGGCCAGCCGCAAGTTCGGCATGGGTGCCCGCCAGACCATGAGCACGGCCCAGCGGCTCTATGAAGCGGGCTACATTACCTACATGCGGACCGATGGCATCGACATGGCCCCCGAAGCGGTGACCGCCGCGCGCGATGCGATCAAGACGCTCTATGGCGACAAATACGTGCCGTCGTCTCCGCGCATCTACAAGAACAAGGCCAAGAACGCGCAGGAAGCGCATGAATGCGTCCGGCCCACGGACATGCTTACCAAGGCCGAAGACCTCAAGACCACCGATGCCGATCAGCGCAAGCTCTACGATCTCATCTGGAAACGGACCCTGGCCTGCCAGATGGAAACCGCAAAGCTGGAGCGGACCACCGTGGACATCGGCAGCGACGACGGGCAGGTCGTGCTGCGCGCAACCGGCCAGGTGATGCTGTTTGACGGGTTCTTGCGGGTCTATGAGGAAGGTCGCGACGATGTGGTCGTGGACGACGATGACAAACGTCTGCCCCAGATCGACAGGGGCGACGGGGTCGACAAGCGCAGCGTCACCCCCGAACAGCACTTTACTCAGCCCCCGCCCCGCTACACCGAAGCGACATTGGTCAAGCGCATGGAAGAGCTTGGCATCGGCAGGCCGTCCACCTACGCGTCGGTGGTCACGACCATTCAGGATCGCGAGTATGTCCGAAAGGACAAGAACCGCCTGATCCCGGAAGACAAGGGGCGGCTGGTCACGGCCTTTCTGAGTAACTATTTCAGGAAATACGTGGGCTATGATTTTACAGCCGATCTGGAAGATCAACTCGACACGGTGAGCGCAGGGGATGCGGATTACAAGGACGTACTGGGGCGCTTCTGGCGGGATTTTTCCGCCGCCATCGCCGAGACCGCAGACTTGCGCATCACCGAGGTTCTTGAAAAAATCAACGAAGTGCTGGAGCCGCACCTCTTTCCGCCCAATGAGGATGGGACCGACCCGCGGCTCTGCCCCAATTGCGGCGCGGGACGTCTCTCAATGCGCACCGCGCGCTCCGGCGGCGCATTCATCGGGTGCTCGAACTACCCCGAATGCCGCTACACCCGCGCGTTCGGGCCGCCCGGACAGGAAGATGACAGCGGCATTCCACCGGAGGGTAAACTGCTTGGCGAGGACGGCGGCGACAAGATCTACGCGTTCAAAGGTCGGTTTGGCCCCTACGTGCAGCGCGGCGAAGTGACCGACGACAACAAGAAGCCACCCCGCCAATCGATCCCCAAGGAGTGGCCCCCCGAAGATGTGGATTTGCAGCAGGCGGTGAAGCTCTTGTCCCTGCCGCGCGAGATCGGGCCGCACCCGGAGGACGGCGTGACCGTCTGGGCCAATATCGGGCGTTATGGTCCCTATCTGAAGCATGCGGAGTCTACCTCTGACCGTGGCGGCACCAATGCCAACCTTGAAGGCATTGATGAGGTCTGGACGGTCGGTATGAACCGCGCCGTGCAACTCCTGGCGGAGAAAGTCGCCAGTCGTGGGCGCCGGGGCGGGGTTGCAAAGACCCTGCGCGAATTGGGTGAGCATCCCGACGCAGGTGGCCCCGTCAACATCATGGAAGGCAAATACGGACCTTACGTGAAGTGGGACAAGATCAATGCAACCTTGCCCAAGGACACCGACCCTGCCGATCTGACCATGGAGGCCGCTGTTCAACTGATCGAGGAAAAGGCAGCCCAAAAAGGCAAAGGCAGACGCAAAACCGCTGCGGGCAAGAAAAAAACAAAAGCGAAAGCGCCCAAAAAATAGGCGGCATCAGTCATGCCGAGTCACTTTGCATGCTCTTCGAAAACAAATATAGTGCCCATCGAAGATAGCGCGGTGTAACAAAACTGTGCTAAGCAGAGATGGGAAACGACCGTTGGCGGGTGTGGAGTTTGCTCTGGCGCGTCAGCGAGCAAGGTGGTGCCTGGCCAGCCAGCCGGGACAAAGGAAGCAAGATGAATAAAGTATACGGGTCGGCGTCCGAGGCGCTTGATGGGGTTCTTCGCGACGGCATGCTGATCGCTGCTGGCGGGTTTGGCCTGTGTGGCATCCCCGAGCTGCTGTTGGGCGCGATTCGCGATGCGGGTACGAAGGATCTTACCTTTGCATCCAACAACGCCGGCGTTGATGATTTCGGAATCGGAATCCTTCTGCAAACGCGCCAGGTGAAGAAGATGATCTCCTCCTATGTTGGCGAGAATGCGGAATTCATGCGCCAGTACCTCTCCGGAGAGCTGGAACTTGAGTTCAACCCGCAAGGAACTTTGGCGGAACGCATGCGGGCCGCGGGCTGCGGCATCCCGGGCTTTTACACCAAGACGGGCGTCGGCACCGTGATCGCCGAAGGCAAAGAGCACAAGGAGTTCAACGGCGAAACCTATATCATGGAAGAAGGCATCTTTGCCGATCTTTCCATCGTCAAGGCCTGGAAAGCGGACCCCACCGGCAACCTGATCTTCCGTAAGACAGCGCGGAACTTTAACCCCCCTGCGGCCATGTGCGGGAAGATCTGCGTGGCGGAAGTTGAAGAAATCGTGCCCACCGGATCGCTTGATCCCGACGCAATCCATCTGCCGGGCATCTATGTGCACCGCCTCATCCAGGGTGAGCACGAAAAACGCATCGAACAGCGCACGACCCGCGCCGCCTGAGACCGCCATGGCTGACACGCTCAAACAGACGGAAAAGACGACGCCGCAGGACAGCGACGCGTTTTTTGACGACAAGGGGTATGAGGGTTTTTCGCGGGCCCAGGTCTCGATGGTGCTGACCAATCCAAATCTGGACGATAACCCGATTGTCTATGTGAACCAGGCCTTCACCCGCACGACCGGCTATGCCCGGAGCGTGACAATCGGCCGGAACTGCCGCTTCCTGCAAGGTGAAAAGACCGACAAGGCCGCCGTGGACGTGCTGCGCTCCGCGATCGAGATGGAGCAGAACGTCACCGTCGACATTCTGAACTACAAGGCAAACGGCGCGCCCTTCATGAACAGGCTGATCGTCTCTCCGGTGACCGACAAGAAGGGAAAGACACAGTACTTCATCGGCATCCAGAAAGAACTGCGCAACGGTGAGCGCGACCCCAGTGCGGAGAAGATCAACGAACAATTGATGGAAGTGCAAAACCGCGTGCACTCCGATCTGTCGATGATCATCACGATGATACGGCAGCAAACCTCCGCGACCTCCGTGCCGGAAGACTTCGCCGCATTGAGCCGCCGGATCGAGACCCTGCAACTGCTCTACGAAGAGATGAAGCTCGCGGATCAGCATTCGAACCGTGACACGATCCAGATGGGCAGCTTCATGTCTCGTCTGTCCAGCGCAATCGCCCACAACGAAAGCCGGTCAGGCATTCGCATGAACATGCAGATCGAGCCTCTGGAAGTGCCCATCGAGGTCGCAACCCGGGTGGGCCTTGTGGCGTCCGAATTGCTGACCAACGCGTTTCAGCACGCCTTTGACCGGATGGATACCGGTCTGGTGGAAATCCGCATGTCGCAGCTCAGCGCCGGTGGCCTGCGGCTAATCGTGTCGGATGATGGCATCGGGATACCCAATTCGATGGCGTGGCCCTCCGGCACCACCGTGGGCGGCAGGATCATCAGCGGCCTGATCGAGGGGCTTGAGGGCACCATACACCTCGGGCGCGGCGCAGCTGGCAGCTTTGTGACAATAGATGTGCCTGCGGGCGCGACAATCAGCGAATAGAATAGGACGAGTTATGCCTTGGGATCGTAACCAGATGGCCGCGCGCGCGGGCCAGGAACTTGAAGACGGCTGGTATGTGAACCTCGGGATCGGCATTCCGACCCTGGTCAGCAACTACATTCCGGAGGGCATCGAGGTCACACTCCAGTCTGAAAACGGCATGCTGGGCATGGGCCCCTTCCCCATTGAAGGCACCGAGGATGCGGACCTGATCAACGCGGGCAAACAGACCATCACCGAACTGCCGCAAACAGCCTACTTCGACAGCGCGCAGTCCTTCGGGATGATCCGCGGCGGCAAGATTGCCATGGCGATCCTTGGCGCGATGGAAGTGGCGGAGAACGGAGATCTGGCAAACTGGATGATCCCCGGCAAGCTCGTCAAGGGCATGGGCGGCGCGATGGACCTCGTGGCCGGCGTCGGGCGCGTTGTGGTGGTCATGGACCACACGTCAAAACACGGGGACAGCAAGCTGTTGAAGGAATGCACCCTGCCGTTGACCGGTCAGGGCGTGGTGGATCGCATCATCACCAACCTTGGTGTGCTGGACGTGGTGGAAGGCGGGCTCAAAATCGTGGAATGCGCGGACGGTGTGAGCGAGGAAGACATCCGCGCGGCAACCGAAGCCACGATCGTCTGAAAACCCGCCCGGGCAACCGGGCGCGGCGCTAGTTCAGCCCGGCAAAGACACAGCCATCCGACATCAACTCTGGCGGCGTCAGGCACAGCCCTTTCGCCACCTGAAACGCCGCGAGGACCTTGGGCACGTAGTCACGTGTTTCGGGAAAGGGCGGGACGCCATCGTACTTGCGCAAAGAACCCTCCCCGGCGTTGTAACCCGCCAGCACCAGGATCGGATCTGCATCGAACTCTGCCATCAGCCAGTCGAGGTATTTGACCCCGCCTTTGATGTTCTCCTGCGCTGATGTCACATCCTTGACGCCGAACCGCTCGGCCGTTGCGGGCATCAATTGCATCAGCCCCTGTGCTCCGGCGGTACTCAGGGCTTTGTCATCTCCGGCTGATTCCACTGAGATAACAGCAAGCACAAGGGCGGGCGACACCCGTGTCCCGACAGTGGAGCGCAGGATATCCACGCCATTCTGCCGCGCAATGTCTTGTAGTTGCTGCAACCTCGGTTGCGGAATACCACCGGTGCCGGTGATGACATCCATGGCTTCAAACAAGCGTCCCGGCCCCGTCGCCGCGATATCAGGCGATACACGCTTCCAGAACCAGCTGTACGCCCCGATTTTCAGGTCTTCGATGATCGCCTGCTCTTTCGGAGTTGTCTGTGTCGGCCTGGGCAGCGCCTTCAGGAGCCGTGCTTGCTCCGCCGGATCAATTTGCACGATCTTGCGCCGTTCGCCTGGTTTCGGCACGGACACGCGTTTGGCGCTGAAGTCCGGAAAAGGTGCCGGGCTATCGGCTACAGCCATCCCGCCTGCCAGAACTGCCGCTATCAGCGGCATATTGGCCAGTCTTTTCATGGGTCCTGCTCATGTATTTGTTCATTGTTTTGATCGCACTATCGCAGACTCCCCCCTGCCTGACCAGAAATTCCACGACAAGATTTCGGCGTTTCCGCCACAATCCCCCCGCAGATTAACGAAACGTAAATAACGATGAGCATTATTTCTGAAAAAAATCAGCTCGTTACGCGTTTTCTTATTTTTTCCTCACACAAAACGTCAAAAGTCACAATTGCGGTCAAATTCATGCCCCAATCACCCGCCTACTATCTGCCCATACCAAGTCGGACAGACCAAGAAAGAGACACGGTCACTGAGGACGGCAAGGTTTGAAAGTGAAACGAGTGATCCTTTGGAGGGACATAGCAATGATGAAATTTATCAAGAACTTCCGCAAAGACGAAGACGGCGCCGTCACGGTTGACTGGGTCGTTCTGACAGCAGCGGTTGTCGGCCTTGCCGTCGCAGCCTACAGCTCCATCGAAACGGGTGCTACCGAACTGACAGGGAAAACAAGCGCATTCCTGTCCGAACAGGATCCGAAAGCCGCGGCAGGTGGCAACATCCAGCCAGATGGCGGCGGTGAAGGCGGCGGCGAAGGCGGCGGTGAAGGTGGTGGCGAAGGTGGCGGCGAAGGCTAACCTGAAAATCCGTCTGACTTGAAAATCCGGGGGTCGCAGTCTGTACGCAGAGCGCGGCCCCTTTGTTATTTCGCGATAAAAGCATTACCGAGAGGGAAGTTCATGTTGGGTTTTTTCAACAGATTCAAGCGCCAGGAAGACGGTGCCGTTACCGTAGACTGGGTTGTTCTGACCGCTGCTGTCGCCGGGATGTCCATCGCCTTTGTTCTCGAACTCAGGGGTGACGCAAACGGCCTCAGCGCCCTGACACAAGAGTATTTGGAAAAACAGGACCCAGCCGCCGCAGCCGGTGGTAATATTCAAGGCCCTGCAGAGGAATAAGGCGACGACATTCGTCGCGGCCAGTTTCGATCACGTGTTTCAGAAAGCGCTTTCATTTGTGCCTCTCCATGAAAACCGGTCGGCACGGACCTTGCTCATACCTCCCCTCTGCCGCGTGGGCATGCTTTGGGCATCTGCCCCCCTAATACCACCCGGCACTCCTGAAAATGCCACAATCCCCTCCCACACTCCGGCACAGGTACAAAGCTCGGCGCCCGAAGCGGGGCGTCAAAGCGCTTAAAACGAGGTGATGAGATGCGGTTAGTATTCGGATTGGTGCTCTTGGCAGGTGTCGCACTTGCTGGCGGCGCGGTATACATGGCCAAGGACTATATTGGCCAATATCAAGCAGAACTGGCTCAGGCCAGGCAATTGGAACAACAAATTGTCCCGACAAAAAAAGTATATGTCGCGGCGCGCAAACTGAACTATGGGGATCCGTTGCAGCGCGAAGATGTCCGGGCCGTCCGCTGGCCGGTTGATGCCATACCGGATGGAACATTTACCGATATGGCGGTGCTGTTTCCGGAAGATACCGAGAAGACCCGCCTGATCATGCGGGCCATGGAGAAGAATGAGGCCGTGATGAAGGTCAAAATCACGGAACCCGGAGAAGACATCGGCCTGACCTCGCGGCTTGAGAAAGGCATGCGCGCCTTCGCCATCCGCGTTGACGTGGCCAGCGGGGTTTCGGGCTTCCTGCGTCCCGGCGACAAGGTGGACGTCTACTGGACAGGCCAGATCTCCACCGGTGACGGGCGTGAAGACGTCACCAAACTGATCCAGAGCGCGGTGCGCCTGATCGCCGTCGACCAGATCGACGATGAGATTAACGGCGCGCGCATTGCCCGGACCGTCACGGTGGCTGCAAGCCCCGAGCAGGTTGCGGCGCTGGCGCAAGCCCAGTCGACGGGCAATCTGTCTCTGTCTCTGGTCGGCGCGGGGGACGACACGGAAGTGGATGAAATCAAGGTCAACCAGGTCTCCCTTCTTGGCCTGAAACGCGCGGCCCCCGTCGCCGCGGCCCCAACGAAACGGGTTTGTTCGATCCGCACCCGCAAGGGCGCAGAGGTGATGACAATTCCGATCCCCTGCACAAACTGACTATATTCCAAGGCTTTAGAAGGGCGCGGGCGAAAGCATCGCGCCCTTTACCACTTTAGCGTGTTGCCATTTATCCACATAAGCGAAACCGCAGAAGTCCTTGATTCTTGCAAAAAAATCAAAACCTGCGCAGAGTATCGCCTATGCGGGCAGTAAGACCCGGAACCGAGGCGTGATCAAAAAGGGCAGGTCACATGAAAATCTATGGAATATGGAAAGCGGCCCTCGTCGGGCTTGCAGTCAGCGTGAGTGCACTTGCCATCACGGCACCTGTGACCGCTCACGCGCAGGAGCTGCGCATCATCGCCAAAGACACCAGCGAAACCCTGAATGTCTCTCAGAACCGCGCCGTTGTCGTGGAAAGCGAGATACCCTTTGCGGAACTGAGCATCGCCAATCCCGGTATCGCCGACATCTCGTCCCTCTCTGACCGCACCATCTACGTGCTGGGCAAGGTACCGGGGATCACGACCCTCACCCTTCTCGATGCCGCAGGCCAACTGATCACGAATGTCGAGGTCCGCGTCGCGCCGGATTTGACGGAATTCAAGGAACGCCTGCGCCAGATCCTTCCCGGTGAGCGGATCGAGGTGCGGACGGCAAATGATGGTATCGTGCTGTCCGGGCAGGTCTCCAGCAGTCAGCGGCTCTCCAAGGCGCTGGAACTGGCGGCGCGTTACGCGCCCGACCGCGTGTCCAACCTGATGACCGTTGGTGGTGTTCAGCAAGTCATGCTGAAAGTGCGTTTTGCCGAGATGAGCCGCGGTGTCTCCAAATCCCTGCAAAGTTCCCTTCGGATTACCGGTGGCGAAGCGCAGGCGGGCATTGGACGCGGAATCGCCGGCATTCCGAATACTGCCGGGGCGCAGTCGCAGGGGGCTGTATTCTTTGACTTCGGCATTGGGTCGACGCAGGTGCAGCTCTTGCTGGAAGCCCTTGAAACGAAAGGCGCGGTGCGGACATTGGCAGAGCCAAATCTGGTATCGCTTTCCGGTCAGGAGGCGAACTTCCTCGCCGGTGGCGAATACCCTGTCCCTGTGCAGAGCGACGACGGCATCAGTGTCGAATACAAGCCCTTCGGTATTGAACTCAACTTTGTGCCCCGCGTTGTGGACCGTGATCTGATTAACCTTCAGCTATCGGCCGCGACCTCGTCGATTGACCCATCAAATGGCATCGCTATCTCGGACGGCCTGACAGTCGACGCTTTCATAAGACGCGAAGCGGCAACAACCGTGGAGCTTCGGGATGGTCAGAGTTTTGCGATCGCCGGGCTTCTGGAAGACAGCTTCAACGACAATATCTCGCAAGTGCCCTGGATCGGGGATGTGCCTATCCTGGGCGCGTTGTTCCGCAGCACGGATTATGCCCGCAACCAGACAGAACTCGTGATTATCATTACCGCGCATCTGGTCAGCCCGACACAGGGTGAAGCGCTGGCCCTGCCGACAGATCGCATCAAACCCCCTTCCGAGGCCGACCTGTTCCTGAAGGGACGCACCGTGAAGACGATGAGCCCCGCCGCCGAGGTGGCCAAACAGGATTTCAGCGGCTCCTACGGCTATGTGATGGAGTGAGAGGATGACAGATTTCATCAACAACCCCGCCAGAGGGCTCGCCCTGATCGCTGGTATGGCTGCTCTGACCGCCTGCGCACCTGACAGCGGGCCGGGCCAGTTCTACCGCGAGGCGGGCGTCCAGATCGACCAGGGTGAATTCGGCAATGCGACGTTGCATAACCAACTCGTTCAAACCTGCCGCAAGAATGGCGCAGGCCTTGGCAAGGCAGGGGGTCAGGCGGCTGACCCGCTTGTGGTGCTTGACCCCAAGAGCACGCCATCGCGCCCGGTCTACCGTGTCCACTGTAGCGGTCAGCTGGACGGCAAATATGCCCGTGTGCTCTATCGTGGCTACATCGGCAGTGCCGCGCAGAAATCACAAGTGGAAGAGGCAGACGCCGAATAACCCCCCCTCCAACCGCGAAACCCTCGGAAAGGCAGAGCTTCGGCTCTGCCTCTTCACTTTTGGGGCGGCAATCACAATTCCGCGTCCGACCTGTCATTGTGTCGATAAACCCAACAATCGGGCGGTTTAAGCCCTAATCTCGCCCAAGTTCACTGCGACTTTCGCTCTCATGGGACACCTTTGTCCGGTCCAACCTACCGGGCGCGCGCGTTTCAGGGGATTACGGGGGGACATGTTCGTCAGCCAGAGTCCTTTGTTTCGCTCGGAAACACGAAGGATAAAGAGGCTATGAGCAGCACGATGTCAGACGCGGATCCAGCACCGATCGTGGCGTGCACCGTAAGTCGGGATGTCCAGAACTTCGATCTGTTGATCGAAGACATGGAACTTGCCCTGGGTGAAAACTGGGGTGATCTCGGGTTTGCCGAAGCGCTCGCCTTCTTTGGGCAACCGGAGGCTGAAACCCTTGAATTCATCGCGCTCGCGATCGATGAAACGGATGAGGAGAACCTTGTCCTGATGGGCGAGATCATCGCACAGGCCAAATCCCGCAATATCAAGGTGATCCTAATTGCCGAAGACGTCACACCAGCATCCCTGCATGCTCTGCTTCGTCACGGAGCGGATGAATTTGTCCCCTACCCGCTGCCGGAGAATGAGCTTGCGGAGGCGATCGAACGCGTCCGCGCTGCGGACCAGCTGGCTGCCGCCCAGGAGGCGACACCGATGCTGCAATCCGGGACCGAAAAGGAAGGCGCGGTAATTGTCGTCCATGGCCTTGCCGGTGGCACGGGGGCAACGACACTGGCTGTCAATCTGGCCTGGGAACTCGCCACCGGGAAGAAGGAAGGCGGGCCCAGTGTCTGCCTGCTCGATCT
This sequence comes from Pseudomonadota bacterium, assembly GCA_039196345.1. Classification (GTDB taxonomy): domain Bacteria; phylum Pseudomonadota; class Alphaproteobacteria; order Rhodobacterales; family Rhodobacteraceae; genus Roseobacter. The sequence goes on from JBCCUU010000007.1 coordinate 112,749, forward strand.
GGACCTTCAGTATGGTTCGGTCGCGACCTATCTCGACCTGCCGCGCCGGGAACTCGTCTATGACATGCTGTCGGATACGGAATCCATGGATGACGAGATTTTCGGGCAATCCCTGCTGACGTTTCAGGACAAGCTACAGGTTCTGACAGCCCCTGCGGATATGTTGCCCCTGGACCTGATTTCACCTGATGACGTCAACCGCATTCTGACCATGGCACGCCGTCACTTTGACTACGTGGTCATTGATATGCCCTCGACCCTCGTGTCCTGGTCCGAGACTGTTCTGACCGCCTCGCATATCTACTTTGCGGCGGTCGAGCTGGACATGCGCAGCGCACAGAATACGCTGCGCTTCAAGCGAGCCCTGCAATCAGAGGACCTTCCCGCCGAAAAGTTGCGCTACATCATGAACCGCGCGCCGAAGTTCACGGACCTGTCCGGGAAGAGCCGGATCAAGCGCATGGCGGAAAGCCTCGGCATATCCATTGACGTACAGATGCCAGACGGGGGCAAACCGATCACGCAAGGCGCCGACCACGGTCTGCCGCTCGCGATGTCTGCCGCCAAAAACCCGCTGCGTCGTGAAATCGCAAAACTTGCCGCGTCCATCCTCGATTTGGGCCGCGACGATGTCCAGGCAGCCTGATCCGTGAAGGGGAACGCGCATGTTTTCTAAGTACAAAAAGCCAAAACCCGCAACGCCGGAGAACCGGGAGACGCCTGCCCCGGTTGAGGCCCGGAAACCGGAAGGGGGCGACACCGCAGCACCTAGCAACGTCATCCGCAAAGCCGCCCCAGTGGCGGTTGCGCCCGCGCAGGCCGCCGCAATGGACAAGGAACGCAAACGCAAGGAGCGCATGGGCGAGATCAAGCTCGACCTGCACCGTGTCCTGCTCGATAACCTGAACCTCTCCGCACTTGAACATGCGACCGAGCAGGATTTGCGGCAGGAAATCAGTGCCATCGCCAGCGAGCATCTTCAGGCGCAGAGCATCGTCCTGAACCGCGAGGACCGCCAGACCCTGACATCAGAGCTTTACGACGAGGTGACCGGCCTTGGCCCGCTGGAAACGCTGCTCAAGGACGACACGGTCAACGATATTCTGGTCAACGGCCCGCAGCAGATTTTTGTCGAGCGCCTTGGCAAGCTGGAACTGACGGACATCACCTTCAAGGATGAACGCCACCTGCTGCGCATCATCGACAAGATCGTCTCCGCCGTCGGACGGCGTGTGGACGAATCCAACCCTTACGTGGACGCGCGGCTCAAGGATGGGTCGCGGTTCAACGCGATGGTGCCGCCTGTCGCGGTGGATGGCAGTCTCGTTTCCATCCGGAAGTTCAAGAAGGACAAACTGGGCATCGACGATCTGGTGCAGTTCGGCGCCTTCACCGAAGAGATGGCCGCCTATCTTCAGGCCGCCGTTGCGACACGTCTGAACGTTATTGTCTCCGGCGGTACAGGCTCGGGCAAGACAACAACGCTCAACGCCCTGTCGTCCTTCATCGACAATGCAGAGCGGATCCTGACCATCGAGGACACGGCGGAACTTCAGCTCCAGCAGACCCATGTGGGCCGCATGGAAAGCCGCCCCGCCAATGTAGAAGGCAAGGGCGAGGTCAGCCCGCGTGACTGTCTGAAAAACGCGCTTCGGATGCGTCCGGACCGGATCATCGTGGGTGAAACGCGGGGCGAAGAGGTGATCGACATGCTCCAGGCGATGAACACGGGCCACGACGGGTCAATGACCACGATCCACGCGAACTCCGCCCGCGACGGGATCAGCCGTCTGGAGAACATGATCGCCATGGCCGGGATCGAGATGCCGCTGAAAGCGGTGCGCAGCCAAATCTCCTCCGCCGTCAACCTGATCGTGCAAGCCTCGCGTCTTCAGGACGGCTCGCGGCGGATGACCTCGATCACCGAGATCACGGGCATGGAGGGAGAGGTGATCTCTATGCAGGAGATCTTCCGCTATCAGCGCGTGGGGCTGACCCCCGACAACAAGATCATCGGCCATTTTACCGCAACCGGCGTCAGATCAGCCTATGCCGAACGATTCCGGCTGTGGGGGTATGACCTGCCGCCGTCCATCTACGAGCCCATCGCGGCGCAGTAAGGATCAGGACAATGAGTATAGAACCAATCATTTACGGGTTGATCTTCGTCGGGGTTCTCGTACTCGTCGAAGGGCTTTACCTCGTCACTTTCGGCAAATCCATCAGCCTGAACAGCCGGGTGAACCGTCGCCTTGAGATGCTCGATAAAGGCACCGGACGCGAGGAGGTTCTGGAGCAGCTGCGCAAGGAAATGCAGCAGCACATGAAGACAAAATCCATTCCCCTCTATTCGCTTCTGGGGGAAAAGGCCCAGAAGGCGGCAATCGCCTTCACCCCCAGACAGCTCATCATGGTCATGGGATTGCTGGCCGCTGTTGCCTTCATGGGGCTGACCATCGGAACCGCGACCTCCATGCCCGTGCGCATCGTGATGTCCATCGGGATCGGTGTCGGTGCGGTCTATTTCTGGGTGTCCAGCAAGGCAAACAAGCGCACAGCGATGATCGAAGAACAGCTGCCGGATGCGGTGGAACTCATGGTCCGCTCGCTGCGGGTCGGGCATCCGTTTTCCTCCGCTGTGCAGATCGTGTCAAAGGAAGTGCAGGACCCGCTGGCCTCCGAAATGGGCATCATCGCGGACGAATCCGCCTATGGCCGGGATGTGGGCGACGCGCTCAAGGAAATGGCAGAACGCCTCGACATGCAGGATTTACGCTTTCTGGCGGTTGCGGTGAACATCCAGCAGACCTCTGGCGGGAACCTTGCGGAGATCCTCGCGGGGCTGGCCAAGGTGATCCGCGCCCGCTTCCGTCTGTTCCGCCGGGTGAAGGCCATTACCGCCGAGGCGAAATGGTCAGGCAAGTTCCTATCGGGTTTCCCGATTGTCTGCCTGATCGTCATCAACGTGGGCGATCCGCATTACTATGACGCGGTCCGCGACCACCCGTGGTTCATCCCCGCCTGCTTCCTTGTCGGCATCTTCCTCGCGCTCAACCTCTTTGTGATGCGCATCCTGACCGACATCAAGGTGTAAGGAGAAACGATATGGAATTCCTAAACTCTATCAATGCCTTGATGGTTGATTACCTGGGGCCTCTCGGGCCGATGATCGTGCTGGGAACGCTCGGCGTCGTCATGGTTGTGATTACCATATCACTGATGCTCTCCCAGCCCGAAGACCCGATGACCAAGCTCAAGCGGCAGGTGCAGGAACCAAACGCAAAGGAGCCGGAAAAACGCCTGCGCCAGGGCGAGCGCAACGAGCAATTGCAGAAATTTGCCTCCTTTCTGGAACCGAAAGACGTGGCGGAGCTCAGCAAGCGTCAACTGATGCTGCGCCAGGCTGGATATCAAAGCCAGGACGCGGTGCGGTTCTTTCACTTTGCGCAGTTCGCGCTTGGCATCGCGGGGCTCTTGATCGCCTTTGTTTACCTCAACGTGCTGGGCGGCGGAGAAGGGTTCACGGCGCAGAAAAAGATGATCTACACCATCATCCCGGGGGCCATCGGCTACTACCTGCCGACCTACTGGGTGCAGCGGCGTGTGGAGACGCGGAAAGAGGAGATCACGGCAGGGTTCCCTGACAGCCTCGACATGATGCTGGTCTGCGTGGAGGCCGGGCAATCACTCGACCAATGCATCGTCCGCGTGGCGCGCGAGTTGCACGCCTCCTACCCGGCGCTGGCACAGGAGTTCGACGTGGTGGCCTATGAAATGAAGGCCGGTAAAGACAAGACGACGGTGCTCAACGATTTTGGCGAACGCTGCGGCGTGCAGGACGTCTCATCCTTTGTCACGGTGCTGAACCAATCCGCTCAGTTCGGGACATCCATCGCAGAGGCGCTGCGGGTCTATGCAGGTGAAATGCGGGACAAACGCGTCATGCGGGCCGAAGAGGCCGCAAACAAGTTGCCAACCAAGATGACGCTTGCCACAATGATGCTGACCGTCCCGCCCCTGCTGATCATTCTGGTGGGGCCTTCGGTCCACGGGATCACGCAATTGGGCAGCCTCGGCGCCGGAGGACAATGAAAACAGCACATCGGGGCGCTTTGAGAGGCGCTGCCTTTGCAACTTTGCTGACCGGTTTGGCCGCTTGTGACGCAGCAGGCGGCTTTTCCGCGTCGGACGACAAGGCCGATCAGGTCATGGCGCCCGGTGTCGACCTTGTCGCGGAAGCCAAGAAGGAAGGTGCTGACGCGGTTGAGGTGGGACACCGCCTGATCGCGGCTGGCGAATACGAGCTGGCCATCAGGTCTTTCAATCGAGCGGCTTTGGATCGCGGTACGCTGGACGCCGAAATCCTGTCCGGGCTCGGAACCGCAAATCTGCAATTGGGGCGGTTGGGACAAGCGGAAAAACTGCTCAGGCGCGCCATCAGCCTGGAGGACGCGCAGCCGGTGGATTTTAACAATTTTGGTGTTTTGCTCATGGAACAGGGCCGCACAAGCGAGGCCATCCAGTATTTTCGCCGGGCCTTTGCGCTCAGCAATGGCGAAAACATCGCAGTGCGGGACAATTTGCGCGCAGCACTCGCAAAAGCTGAAATTTCTGATACACAAGAACCTATAAAAGGCAGCGACTATAAACTGGTGCGGCGTGGCAGCAGCGACTTTGTGATCCGCCCGACACCATAACGCGGCAAGAGCAGCAAAAAGGACGCATAACATGCGCCACCCCATTCTCCTTTCCGCCTGCATCGCAGGCGCACTCGCAGTTGCAGGCTGCACAGAAAAACCCTCAGGCGATGAAACGGTTGAACGCGCCTTTCGGGACGTGAACGTTGTTGATGAATCCAACCTGTCGGATGTGATGCTGACCGTCGCCGATCCGAACGAAGCCATCTCTTATTTCCAGCGCTCCCTCAAGAGCGACCCCGACCGGATCGATTTGCAGCGTGGTCTTGCGGTTTCCTATGTTCGGGCCAAACGGTTCAACGAAGGCAGCATCGCCTGGAAAAAAGTCACCGAAATGGACGCGGCCACAAGCGAAGACAAGGTGCGCTATGCCGATGCCCTGATCCGCAATGGCAATTGGGCGGATGCTGAGGTGGCTTTGGATTCGGTGCCCCCGACCTATGAAACCTACGAACGCTACCGTCTCGAAGCCATGATCGCGGACGCCAACAAGGAGTGGAAAAAGGCGGACAGCTTTTATGAAACCGCCGTTGGCCTGACCACGCGCCCTGCCGGTGTCTTCAACAACTGGGGCTACTCGAAACTCACCCGCGGCGATTTCAGCGGGGCGGAGAGGCTGTTTGGGGACGCGGTGCGCCAGGACCCCACCCTCTTTACCGCAAAGAACAACTTGGTGTTGGCGCGGGCGGCCCAGCGTAACTACACCCTGCCCGTGGTGCAGATGGATCAGGCCGAGCGGGCGCAGCTGCTCCACACGATGGCCTTGTCGGCGGTCAAGCAGGGCGATGTGACCACGGGGAAACGACTGCTGCGGGATGCAATCGACACGCACCCCCAACACTTCGAAGCCGCAGCCCGCGCGCTGGAAGCTCTGGAAAACGCTGGCTGATACCGGGTATGGCGCTCTCGGCCCTGGCTGCGATCTGGTTTCTGCCCTTCGTTTTGCCAATTTGCCTCTACGTGGCCTACACGGATCTGGCGCGCATGAAGATCACCAACAGGGCCGTCCTCGCGCTGGGGGCAGTCTATGTGGTTCTGGGGCCATTCGTGTTGCCCTCGCTCGATATCTACCTCTGGGGTTTTGCGCAGTTCGCCCTTGTGCTGGTGGCGGGGATCGCACTCAATGCAGCGGGTGTGATGGGGGCGGGTGACGCCAAGTTTCTTGCTTTCGCAGCCCCTTATGTCGCGTTGGCAGACCTTTCGCGACTGGCGATCCTTTTCATGGCGGTGCTGCTGGCTGCCGTCGTGACCCACCGTGGCGCGCGGGCGAGCGCAAGACTGCGCGCGCTTGCGCCCGACTGGGCCAGTTGGGAGCAGGGAAAGCGTTTCCCGTTAGGGCTGGCGCTTGGGCCCAGCCTTGCCCTTTATCTGTGCCTTGCTGCCCTAAATGGTGCCTGAATTACGCCACTTTCGCTTTCTATGATGCCGCTCAAGCGCAGGAGCGCACGAAGGATCAGCAGCATCTGAGGCGTCTAAATGAACATGCAGACCGGCCACGTGATGGCCCCACCGGCACCGACCACACTGGCCGACATGAAACTCTCGACCGTGATGATGCGCGACATCATCCTGAAAACCATGTTCCGCAAGAATGTGGATATGGTCAGCGAGTTGAGCAAGGCCGTCTGTCTGCCCATCCCCGTGACGCAGGAGCTGGTTGATCTGGCCCGCACGCAACGATTGCTGGAAGCAACCGGTACGCTCAATGCCAACAACGGCAACGAGATGGGCTATCAGTTGACCGAGCAAGGCAAGGCCCGCGCGCTCGATGCGCTTGCGCAATCGGAGTATTTTGGCGCGATGCCTGTGCCTCTGGACGTCTACCGCGAACAGGTCAAGCGCCAGTCCATCCGCAATATCCAGGTCACCCGCGATCAGCTGACCGGCGCGATGGGGCACCTGGTGCTGCCGGACGACCTTCTGGACCAGCTGGGCCCTTCCGTCTCCGCCGGACGCTCCATCCTGATGTATGGCCCTCCCGGGAACGGTAAATCGTCTATTTCAAACGGTATCCGCGATGCCTTGGGTGACAATGTCTTTGTACCGCGTGCGATCGAGTACGCGGGTCAGGTCATCACGGTCTATGACCCGATTGTGCATGTCGCCGTCCCCGAAGAGGCGGACGATCCAAACTCCCTGCGCCGCAAGACGCGCTTTGATCAGCGCTACGTCAAATGCGAACGCCCCACAGTGATTACGGGTGGTGAGTTGAGCCTCGACATGCTTGATCTGGTCTACAATCCCACCGCACGCACCTATCAGGCGCCTTTGCAGCTCAAGTCTACCGGCGGCATCTTCATCGTGGACGACCTCGGGAGACAGGCGGAGCCGCCGCAGGCGCTGGTCAACCGCTGGATTGTACCGCTGGAAGAGGGCAAGGATATTCTCGCGCTCCAGTCCGGTGAGAAATTCGAGGTGCCCTTCGACACGCTAGTGATCTTCTCTACCAACTTCCATCCCAATGAAATTTTCGACCAGGCGGCGCTGCGCCGGATTTTCTTCAAGATCAAGATCGACGGGCCGAACCAGGAGAACTTCCTCAAGATCTTTGCCATGGTCGCCAAGAAAAAGAAGATGCCGCTGGACGAGGCGACGCTGGTGCACCTGCTCAAGGTGAAATACCCCGAGATCGACAATGTCTATGCCAACTATCAGCCGATCTTTCTGATCGACCAGATGATCTCCATCTGCGATTTCGAAGGTATCCCCTACCAGATGCGCCCCGATCTGCTTGATCGTGCCTGGGCGAATATGTTCGTCAAAGGCGAAAAGATCGTGAAGTAATTTCCAAGGCCCCGCTTGCGGGGCTTTCGTGCGGAACACCATCCATGACCGGGCGTTTTTCGCGCGGCGGAACCTTCTACCTGCGTGAATGTTGCTCTAGGGTTCCCGCCATGACACTGCGCTTTTTCTCGGACAAGAACCGCCCCGTTTTCATGGGCCCCTACCCCACTGAACGTCTGGCACGGCGAAGCGGTCCGCCCGACCTGTCCGACGTGCCCGCGATGACGCCTTTGGTCTTTGAACGCCCCACTGACCCGCGTTCGATCATCAACGCGATGAGAGAGCACCAGGCCATGCTCGACGCGATCCGGGACGGGCTGGTCAATGGCGTGGTTGCGGACGCGCCGACCGATCCGCAAGAGCGGGCAAACCACCTCAAGGCCTTTGGTTATTTTGCCGACGCGGCGGTTGTCGGAACCTGTGCCGTACCCTCCGCTGCTCTTTTACCCGCGCCTTTCGTCAACAAGGATGTGGCCCGACTGGCCGAGGATCTGAAAACCCGGCAAACCAAGACGCTCGCGTCGGGCATCGATCTCATCATGGCGGACCTGAAGGAGTCTGTAGAAGCCCCTGTGACAAGCATTGAAGGCCAAACCCATGCGCTTGTGTTTCTCTATGAAAACCCCAGAGTACCTGGTGAAGATGAGGTAGGCGGTGCCTGGATCCGGGACGCACAGGCCCATCGCGCAGCACTCTTGGCGGCGGAAACGGCGGTGGTTCTGGCAAATTACCTGCGCCTTCTGGGATACCCGTCGCGGGCCCATACCGCATCCAGTTCGGATGTTGATCTGGGCAAACTTGCGGTCGCCAGCGGATTGGCGACCATCGAAGACGGCGCTTTGCACCATCCCTACATCGGCACCCGCTTCGGCCTCTCTGCCGTCACGACCCGTTCCGAAGTAAGTCATGACCAACCGCTTGCCCCCATGGCCTCGCAGCCCAAGGCAGCCTTCGGGCTGGGCTGGCGGTTTGGCACGAACTCCGCCAAGAACGCGATGAATGCGGTGCCCTATGCCAAGCGGCGTTTTGTTGATGGCGGGCATCCGTTTGAGACCCTGAAACGGGTCGACGTACCCACCACCTACATCGACGAAAAACACGTGGCCCGCGTACCAAAACGCACAGATATGTTCGCCCGCGCGCAATTTGGTGACATGGGCAAGAAACTGCAGGAAAGCTCAAAGGGCGGCCACTACGTGCGCAAGGCGGCCCCGTCTATGGCGCAGCGGCGCGCGCTTGGCGCGTTGGTCCTGTTGCAGGACGGAGACCCTGCCAAAGAGAAGGCCCGGCTTGATCCGAAAGAGGCCGCGGATCTCATCAAGGCGACCAGTTACTGGCTGGGCGCGGATGCCGTGGGCATATCCCGCTGCCCCGACTGGGCGTGGTACAGCCACGACGCGCGCGGCGAGGTGATCGACCCGCCCCACGATCAGGCGATCAACATGATCATCGACCAGGGCTATGAGACGATGGCAGGCTCCAGCGGGGACGACTGGATTGCCGTTGCACAATCCATGCGGGCCTATCTGAGGTTTTCATTGCTGGGGGGCGTGATCGCAAAGCAAATCCGCAATCTCGGCTACAGCGCCAAGGCTCATACGGTGATGGACGGCGAGGTCCTGCAACCCCCTCTGCTCCTGCTGTCGGGGCTGGGCGAGGTCAGCCGTATCGGAGAGGTCATCCTCAACCCCTTCCTTGGCCCGCGCCTGAAGTCGGGCACGGTGACGACGGATTTGCCGTTGAGGCATGACAAGCCCATTGACTTTGGCTTGCAGCGGTTTTGCGAGAGCTGCAACAAATGCGCGCGCGAATGCCCGTCCGGGGCGATCACCGCCGGGCCGAAGCTTATGTTCAACGGCTATGAAATCTGGAAATCCGACAGCCAGAAATGCGCGACCTACCGGGTGACCACCCCGGGTGGCGCCATGTGCGGACGGTGCATGAAGACCTGCCCCTGGAACCTCGAAGGCATCTTTCAGGAAAAACCCTTTCGCTGGGCCGCCATGAATGTGCCGAAACTAGCCCCGCTGCTGGCAAAGCTGGATGATACCGTCGATAACGGCACGTTGAACCCGGTCAAGAAATGGTGGTGGGATCTGGAGATCGAAGAGGACGGCGGCTACCGCCCCACGAAACACCCAACGAACCAGCGCGCCCTGCAAAAGGATCTGGACCTGCGGTACGAAGACCAGACCCTCGCGGTCTATCCGGCACCGCTTGCGCCGCACCCCTATCCTTATCCCTTCCCGATGGACCGGGAGGCAGGTATCAAGGCATATCAAGCGATGATCCCCGCCAAGGAGTATCAGGCACGTCTTGCGCGCGGGGATGAAAGCGTCTTGCATCTCTACGCAAACGACACCGAAAGCCCGGTCATTCAGGTTGAGGTCACCAGGGCCGAAGAAACCGCCACTGCTGTGATGAAATACGAATTCATGCCCGTCGCGGGCGGTGACCTGCCCGCGTGGACCGCCGGGGCGCATCTGGACATCGTCGTGGCCCCGGAGTTTCTGCGGCAATACTCCATGTCGGGCGATCCGGCTGACCGCTCCAAGTACCAGATCGCGGTCTTGCGAGAGGATCAGGGCCGTGGCGGGTCACAACTGATGCACCGTGTCTTCACGCCCGGGCGGCGTGTCTTCATTTCCCCGCCGATCAATCATTTTGAACTTGATGAGACAGCGGCCAAGACCATTCTGATGGGGGGCGGGATCGGCATCACGCCCCTGATTGCCATGGCCCACACCCTGCACCGCAAGGGGCGGGATTTCGAGATGCATTACTCTGGCCGAAGCCGCAAGAAAATGGGGTTGCTGGAGGATATCACCCGCTTCGACTGGGCGGATCGGGTCACCCTGCATATCACTGAGGACGGCACCCGCGCAGACATGGGCACGCTGTTGGGCGGCTATCAGGCCGGCTGGCATCTCTACACCTGCGGCAGTGAGCGCTACATGAAAAGCGTGATTGAGGCTGCGACCGCTGCGGGCTTCCCCGATGAGGCGCTGCATCTGGAGTACTTCTCGGTCCCCGAACAGCCCGATTATGAAAACCATGACTTCACGCTGAGGCTTGCCAGATCGGGGCGGGAATTCCGCATCCCCGCAGACCGCACGGCCACGGAGGTGCTGCAGGAAAACGGCGTCGCGATCGACGTCAAATGTGCGGACGGGATTTGTGGCGTCTGCAAATGCGACGTGCTTTCAGGCGAGGTGGAGCACCGCGACTTCGTTCTGTCACAGGCGCAGCGCAAGACCTCCCTTATCCTGTGCCAGTCCCGCGCGGCTCGGAAAGACGGCTTTCTGGAGATCGACCTCTGACCCCAAAGCGGCGCCCCGCCGGTCGGTCAGAGCTGGTACGGGCGCCTCATCTGGCCGCCTCAAGTGCGGCGCGCAGGACGTCCCGGTCCCCGATATGGTTTGCGAGGATCAGGATCAGCCGCGCGTTCAATGCGTCGCTCTGCGCCTTGTCGAGGCCATCGTGAACCGCCAGCAGCTCCTGATAAAAGCCATCCGCGTCATCAGTGTTGGGACTAAGGTTCAAGGGCATGGCATGTCCTTCCCAAGGGTTCGGGCGATGCAGCGCGCGACTGCATCTGCGTCAAATGCAGTCCAGCGCGCCACGATATGCTGGTCGGGCCGGATAAGGTAGATCGCCTGTCTTGCCTCACCGAGATATCGTGCAGTCAGGTCTGGCGAAACCTCTGCTACATGCACGACATCCGCTGTGACACCAGCGGCGGAAACGGAGGTCGGCTTGTCACCTCCCAGCGCCAAAAGCACGAAGGAACCGGCCAAGTGGTCCAGCAGAAAGCCATCTCCGACCGGTGCATCCGGGCACGCGGCCCCGGGCCGCGTGCGCGCGGGTCCCTGCAAGGCGTCCGGACCAAAGTGCGGAAAACCATCGTAGACACAAGGCACCGACAACCGCCCCGAATTGACAAAAGCCTGCCCGAAGGGCGCGCGGGAGGCCATCTCCAGAACTGCATTTCGGAAGATCTGGCTCAACTCGGACTTTGGCGTCATGAAATCCGTTGAACGCGAGGAGTTGAGGATGTTCTCATCCGCTGCAAATTCCCGTTCGGTCGCATAGCTTTGCAACAGCGCTTCGTCGGCTAGGCCTTTCACGATCAGATCCAGTTTCCACGCGAGGTTCTCCGCATCCTGAAGACCGGAATTGGCCCCTCGCGCCCCAAAAGGCGACACCTGGTGGGCGCTGTCCCCGGCAAAGAACACGCGACCGTGGCGAAAGCGCTCCATCCGGCGACACTGGAATGTGTAGATGGAGGTCCAGTCGAGCTCATATGCAGGCACTGTTCCTGTCTGCGACGACAGCATCGCATCCACCCGCGTGCGGACCCGGTCGGGTTGCAGCTCCTTTTCGCGTTCAATGTCCCAGCCAAGCTGGAAATCAATGCGCCAGATGTCATCGGGCTGCTTGTGCAACAGGGCCGATTGCCCTGCCCCTTCAAAGGGCGGCTCGAACCAGAACCAGCGCTCGGTCGGGAAATCCGCCTTCATCTTCACGTCGGCTATCAGGAAGTTGTCCTCAAACACCCGGCCCTCAAAAGACAACCCCATCATGTCGCGGCTGGGGGAGCGCGCCCCGTCGCAGGCGATCAGCCAATCCGTCTCAACCCGGTAGGGGCCATCAGGTGTCTCAACCTCCAACACCACTTGGTCATTAAATGGAGTTACGGACGTGACCCGGTTCAACCCCCGCACCTCAATCGGCGCACCTTCCTTTTGCGCAGCTAGAACCGCATCGTGCAGGAACTTTTCGAAATAGGGTTGTTGCAGGTTGATGAAGGCCGGGTTGCGATGCCCGGTCTCCGGCAGGAGGTTGAACTCAAAGACCTTATCATTGCGATGAAACACTTTGCCGACGTTCCACACGACACCCTTATCGACCATCTGCTTACCCGCCCCCAGGCGTGTGACAATGTCCAGCGAGCGTTTGGAAAAGCAGATCGCCCTTGACCCAAGCCCCGGACCTTCGTGATCGTCAAGCACCAGTGCAGGCGTCCCGCGCTGCGCAAGATCAAGCGCCAGGGCAAGCCCCACCGGTCCCGCCCCGATGATGACCACCGGATGGCGCGCCACGCAGCCGTCTTGGTCGGGGACCTTGCGATAGGGGTAGAGCCTGAAGTCTGTCTGATAGCGCGTTGAAACCACAGTCTTCTCCCGAGCGTCGGTTGTTGTCAGCCTTGCAGAGCAGCCCACATCTCCAGATCCCGTTTGTCGGTCCAGATGCGCGGATGGGTGATACCACGGGCTTCGTCATAGGCGCGGGATACGTTGAACGGCAGGCAGTGTTCATAAATCGCGTAGTCGCGGAACTTTGGATCGCACGCCGCGCGCACCGCTTCCCAGGCCTCTTTCAGGCTGCCGCCCCGGTTCGCGACGCGGGCCGCCGGTGCGTAGGTGCTGTGCACAAAATCACGGGTGCTTTCGATGGCGCGCTCTACGGCCTCTTTGCCGATCAACGCGCCGCCTCTGCCGGGTGCGATTGCGTCGACATCATAGGACTTTATCCGGTCCAGCGTGCAGCCCCAGTCCGAGAAATAGCCGTCACCACAATAACATGCAGAGTGATCTTCAACGATATCGCCGGTGAACATGACGTTTTCATCCGGCACGTGGATAACCGCGTCTCCGGCGGTATGGGCACGACCGAGATGTTTGATATCGACGCGCCGCTTACCCAGATAAACGGTCATGGCGTCCGAAAAAGTCGTCGTCGGATAGGTGAGACCGGGGATGCTCTCGTGCCCTTCAAAAAGCCTTGGGAACCGCTGGAATTCACTGTCCCAGTCCTCCTGCCCTCGTTCCTCGACCATGCCGCGCGCAGTGTCGGACATGATGATCTGATCGGCCTCATAGGCTGAGGCCCCCAACACGCGCACGGCATGGTAGTGGGTCAGCACGAGATGCGTGATCGGTTTGTCGGTGATCGAGCGCACCTTCTCGATGACCTTCTGCGCCAGTCGGGGGGTGGCCTGCGCCTCGACGATCATGACACTTTCATCCCCGATGATGACGCCGGAGTTCGGATCCCCTTCGGCGGTGAAGGCCCACAACCCCCGGCCCACTTCATCAAAGGTGATCGTTTTCTCCGTCAGGTCGCCTTGCGACGCAAATGCTTTTGCCATGTCAGCCTCTTTCCATTTCCGACCGCCCCTTGCTGTTTCAACAGCTTGCGCGGGCGGCATTGCATATCATTCGGTGTACACTCTAGGGGCAAGCGGGTGCCGGCAGGACCGTACCGGCGCAAGTCCCAAATCCAACCCGGTAGCCATCGCCCTGCGCGCCACCCGTCAACGTAATCGTATCCCCGTCCTCGATGAACCGGCGGTTGCCCCCGGTGTCGAGCGGCACCGGTTCCGTACCTCCCCAGGAGAGTTCCAGCAGGCTGCCACGCTCCGTCTTGCCCGGACCGGATATCGTGCCCGAGCCCAGAAGGTCGCCGACACGCATGGCGCAGCCCGAACTTGCATGATGGGCAAGCTGCTGTGCCGCAGAATAATACATCTGCTTGTAATTGGTGCGCGTCAGCACGGTTGCCGGTTTGCCGGGCGGGGCCAGTGAGACCTCAAGATCAAGGTCATAGAGCATGGGGCCGGGCTCCTGCAGGTAAGGCAGCAGGGGCCGCTCCCGCTCGGGCGTTGCCATCCGAAAGGGCTCCAGCGCCGCTTTGGTAACGATCCACGGCGAGATGGAGGTCGCGAATGCCTTGGCTTGAAACGGACCCAACGGCTGGTATTCCCAGGCCTGAATGTCGCGCGCGGACCAGTCGTTCAGCAGGACGTAGCCGAAGATCATATCGTCCGCTTCCTCTACCGAAACGGCCTGCCCCATCCTCGATGGACACCCGACAATGGCCCCCAGTTCCAGTTCAAAATCAAGCCGCTGGCAGGGCCCGAACGATGGCACATCAGCGTCCTGCGGCTTGATCTGACCATTGGGCCGCGTGACCGGCGTATTTGAGACAACCACCGTAGACGCGCGACCGTTATATCCGATTGGCATGTGGAGCCAGTTCGGCGGCAGGGCGTTCTGAGGTCCGCGAAACATGGTGCCGACATTTGTCGCGTGGTGTCTGCTGGCATAGAAATCAGTGAACTCGCTGATACGAAAGGGCATGTGCATCTCTGCATCCGCCTGCCGGAGCAGAAACGGCTCAATGCGCTTGCGGTGCGGGGAGCCCTCTTTGAGTAAATCAAAGAGTGTTTCGCGGAAGGCGGCCCAACGCTCCGGCCCCTGCGCCATAAAGGTATTCCAGTCGGGCGTCCGGAACAATGGCTCAGGCCCTAGATCAATCAGCCCCGCCGCCTCGCCCGCTGCAACATCCAGGATCATGTCACCAATCGCGACGCCGCAAGCCGGGGCAGCGTCGCCGATGGAAAACACGCCGTAGGGCAGGTTGTTCAAGGGGAAAGAGGTCTCGCTGGCATTGGCCGAAGGCACCCAGCTTTTCATAAGGGGCATCAGATCAGGTCTTTCAAAGAGTTAGAATTCGACACCATGGCTGAACGCCCCCCACGCATTCCGGACTATGACCGTCGCGCTGCTGACCAGAGCGTCTGACGAAACACCTGAATCACCCCTATCAGCTAACGCGTTGAAATATCTGATTTCGGGAAGCTTTAGGTTACTCAAGTTTTTTGCATGACGCCATAATTGTCCTTTTTGTAACCATCAACATCTTTTGAGCCGACCCCACAAGCCTGATTTCTGAAACCCCGACGCCACGCGACAGCCTTGTTGTGAATTGTCGTGAAAGAACTGGCGCTGGCATTCTGCAAGGCTAGACTTGGGCCATGCGTCTATTGCCCGAGAACTTCACGAGATGGTTTAACCGCAAAGGGTGGTCCATGCATCCGCATCAGCGCGAGATGCTGGAGAAATCCGATGATCCTGCACTTCTATTGATCGCGCCCACGGGCGGCGGAAAAACCCTGGCGGGCTTTCTGCCCTCGCTTGTCGATCTGGCGGAGGGGCAACATGAGGGGCTGCACACGCTCTATGTGTCCCCTCTCAAGGCGCTGGCCGCCGACATCAAACGCAACCTCACCACGCCTGTGACGGAAATGGACCTGCCCATCCGGATCGAGGATCGCACCGGCGACACCCCGGCCAGCAGAAAGAAGCGGCAGCGGGCCGATCCGCCGCACATCCTGCTGACCACGCCGGAGAGCCTCGCGCTGCTGACAAGCTACGAGGATGCGCCCCGCATGTTCAGGGGCCTCAAGCGCGTGGTGGTTGACGAAATCCATGCCCTGGCCGAAAGCAAGCGTGGCGATCAGTTGATGTTGGCGCTTGGTCGCCTGCAACAGCTCTGTCCGGACCTGCGGCGCGTTGGTCTGTCTGCAACGGTCGACGACCCGCAGGCCATCGCCCACATGCTGGCGCGTCACCCCGACCCCTGCGAGGTGCTGATGGCCGATCCCGGCCCGGCCCCGGATATCTCCATGCTGGTCACGCAGGAACCACCCCCCTGGGCCGGCGGCAATGCGGCCTATACGATCCCCGCCGTGCTGGAGCAGGTAAAGGCCCACAACACCACCCTGATTTTCCACAACACCCGCGCACAGGCAGAGATCTTCTTTCACAACCTCTGGCTTGCGAATGAGGACGCCCTGCCCATTGGCATCCACCACGGCTCCCTTGACCGGCAACAGCGCGAAAGGGTCGAGGCGGCCATGGTGCGCGGCGAACTGCGCGCGATCGTCTGTACCGGATCGCTCGATCTGGGCATCGACTGGGGCGATGTGGACCTTGTCATCCAGATCGGCGCGCCCAAGAACGTCAAACGCCTGGTGCAGCGGATTGGCCGCGCCAACCACCGCTACAATGCACCCTCGAAGGCCCTGCTGGTGCCCGCCAATCGGTTTGAGGTCGTGGAATGCCATGCGGCCCTTGAGGCTGTCCGGATGGGCCAGTTAGACGGTGACACCCGGCAGCGCGGCCCCCGCGATGTGCTTTGCCAACACATCCTGATCACTGCC
This sequence comes from Pseudomonadota bacterium, assembly GCA_039196345.1. GTDB lineage: Bacteria > Pseudomonadota > Alphaproteobacteria > Rhodobacterales > Rhodobacteraceae > Roseobacter. The sequence continues at coordinate 129,237 of JBCCUU010000007.1, forward strand.
TGTGCGGGGCCCTTCGACGCGGATACCCTCTATGATGAAATCACGACTGTTGGCGCTTATTCGGACCTGTCACGGCCCGCGTTTGACGATTGCCTCGATTTCTGTGCAACGGGAGGCTACGCCCTGCGCGCCTATGACCAATGGCAGCGTCTCGTTAAGGATCGTGACGGCAGATGGCGCCTGCGCGATCCCAGGGCCGCCCGGCAAATCCGCATGAACATCGGCACCATTCAGGATACCGATACGCTCAAGGTTCGGTTGCAGCGCAGCCGGGGCGGCAAACCGCTGGGCGAGATCGAGGAGGGGTTTGCCGCCTCCCTGACGCCCGGCGACACCTTCCTGATCGGCGGGCAGGTGGTGCGCTACGAAGGGCTGCGCGAGATGACGGTCGAGGTCAGCCGAAACGCCGCGAAGAAGCCCAAGGTCGCCACGTTCCTCGGCACCAAATTTGCGACCTCCACGCAGTTGAGCGCGCGCGTCATGGAGATCTTTCAACAGGACGACTGGCCGGAACTCCCCCCCCACACCGCCGATTGGCTGGGCCTTCAGCGCAGGTATTCGCAGTTGCCCGAACCCGGCCGCCTGCTGATCGAGAGCTTTCCCCACGAGGGGCGCGCGCAGACTGTTGTTTACGGGTTTGCCGGGCGCAACGGCCAACAAACGCTGGGGCTCTTGCTGACCAAGCGCATGGAGGAGATCGGCCTCAACCCGCTGGGCTTTGTCGCGACAGACTACGCGACGCTGATCTGGGGGCTGGATGCGCTTCAGGACCCCGCACCCCTGTTTGATCTTGCCGCCCTCGAAGATGGGTTGGAAAGCTGGCTGGCCGGGAATGCGGTGATGAAACGGACCTTTCGGGCCAGCGCCACCATCGCGGGCCTCATTCAGCGCAACACGCCGACAACGCGCAAGACCGGGCGGCAGGCGACGTTCAGTTCAGACATCCTCTATGACACCTTGCAGAAATACGACCCCGACCACCTGCTGCTGGACATCACGCGAGAGGAAGCCCTGAGGGGCCTTGTCGACTTCGGGCGCATCCGGGAAATGACGGAACGTGTGGCCGGACGCATCGACCATCTGCAACTCGACCGCGTGAGCCCGTTGGCGGCACCGATGTTGCTTGAGATGGGCCGGGTCCCGGTCAAGGGCGCGGCAGAGGAGAGGCTGCTGGCCGAAGAAGCCGCGCGGCTGATGCAGCACTCCCGCCTCGCAGAGGTATCGCCGCCCGTCAGCAACAAACCCAAATGGCGGGTGGGCTGGTGACCCTTGCCACGACCTCCGTTTTCGGCAATGAACAAACCATGAACTATCACGCTTTCTCCTTTTACGGAGCGTCCCTGCGCGCCCTGCCCTCAGGTGCGCTCTGGTGGCCCGATGAGCGCTTGCTCTGCATGTCGGATCTGCATCTGGGCAAGTCGGAACGCATGGCACGGTGCAGCGGGCCTCCCGTCCCGCCTTATGAGACCCGCGATACGCTCACGCGCTTGGGGGAAGATCTGGCGGCAACGGATGCGCGCCAGGTGATTTGTCTGGGCGACAGTTTCGACGATCTGACCGCAGCCCATAGCCTGCCCGAGAAGGAACGCTTGTGGATTGCCCGCCTGCAAGCCGGGCGGGAGTGGATCTGGATCGAAGGCAACCACGACCCCGGGCCGATCGACTTCGGCGGCAGCCATCTGCGCGAAGTCGTCCTTGGGGCTCTGGCGTTTCGGCACATCGCGGAGCCAGAGGCTGTCGCCGAGGTCTCCGGGCACTACCACCCCAAGGCCTGCTTGCCGACGCGGGGGCGCATGATCTCGCGACCCGCGTTTCTGGTGGATGACAAACGTCTGATCCTGCCCGCCTACGGCACCTACACCGGCGGGCTGCGCAGCAGCGACGTGGTGCTGGGCACATTGATGGGGCCGGAAGCCCTTGCCATTCTGACCGGCCCCGTGCCCACCTGTATCCCCATGCCCCGCTAGGAGACCTTCATGGACGCCACCGCCCGCAACCGGATCACTGAGAGCTTTGCCGCGCAGAGCATGATGCAGACCCTTGGTGCTGAACTGCTGCACGTCACCGTGGGCGACGTCCGGATCAAGGCCCCCATTCTCCCCGGCAGCCTGCAACAACAGGGGTTTGGACACGCGGGGCTGACCTTTTCCATCGGTGACAGCGCCGCCGGATACGCCGCCCTGACCCTGATGCCCGGGGATCAGGAGGTCGTAACGGCAGAAATCAAGATCAACCTGCTGGCCCCGGCGCGCGGCGATCATCTCATCGCCAAGGGCCGGGTCGTGAAACCCGGCCGCCGCTTGATGGTGGTCGCCTCCGATGTCTTTGCGGTGACGGGAGGCGATGAAACCCTGATCGCCGTCCTGCAGGGCAGCATGATGCCAGTGACGCTTTAGGCCGTGAGTCCTTCTGGCTCGGGCAGGTTGTTTGCGCGGCAGCATGCTGTGACGGTGTTGGCCAGCAGGCAGGCGATGGTCATGGGGCCGACGCCGCCGGGGACGGGGGTGATGGCGCCGGCGACCTCGGTGCAGCTGTCGAAG
>JBCCUU010000008.1:0-121987 GCA_039196345.1 Pseudomonadota bacterium
ATTGAAACATGCAAATTGAACAAGATCGAGCCGCACAGCTACCTGAGCGGCGTCCTCACGGCCATCGTCAATGGCCACAAACAGAAACACATCGATCAACTGCTACCATGGAATTGGTCAGGTTGAAGAACCGCTTACAATGAGTTGGGCATCGGCGATTCTAACGATTTGATCCGTCATCTTCTAGTTTCCATTCATTTAGTAGAGTAAGTGTATTCCAGTAAACCTTTTCCCAATCACCCAAGTCCCGGCGCGGTAGTACAAATTGCATCTCCGGAAGATCCGACTGAGGATCTACAGGGCCAACGCTCTCAACGTTACAATCCTCCTTAAGAGGAGAGCTAATTCCATCGTAGTATTGGAAAGGGGTTATTCGGCAGCTCGCGACCCCAAAAAGGCGGTCTGATTTTAGTCGAAAGGAAGAAACGCGTTTCCAGTTTAACTCCGGGTCTCTGTCAGGACTGCGCCAAGAATAAAATCCGTCGAAATTGATAACGCCCCGCAGATCCGGTACGACTCGGTCGAGATGCTTTTGGACACGACGTGAAGCTACATCATCAATGCTTGCAGCGAGATGGAGTTCGGTTATACGAAGTGCCTCAAATCGCTCATCTCGAGCATCTTTTCCTCTGGAAGTTTCTGCTGGAAAGACATCGACCGCTAAGCGATACTGATCTACAGAAGGTATCTCGCGACCAGGCTCGCAGCACCGTTGATAGGGACAGTCTTGCCTTTCAGGATAGCGAAGAGATGGCATCCAGAAGTTCAGGTCGTATAGGCCATCGGTTTCTACGCCAGGACCACGGACGGCCTCCTCGTAAAACTCTTTTGGAAGCTTCCCGGGTTGGTGCCCTAACGGCAGTTCGTACCGCTCTTCCTCAATGATTAAGTTGACTTTATCATCCAAGCGATACGGATTCTGACTGTCATATAGCGGTCGACCAGTCCAATCACTCATCAACTCGCGACGCGGCTCTGAAACGGCCGTCCATTCCTCGCATTGAGCTCCGGACAATCGGAGGTAGAATGGCAAATCCGGCTCTGAAATGGATTCCTCGGCGAAGCCAAAGAGGAAAATGAACGTAGTTATCGGAGTTATCAAGCGCAGGCGTGCTATGTATGTACCAAGGCTAACCACTTGGTGCCCCCTCGAATTGTGGCAACGCATTTCTAGCGCGCGCCGATTGCCCCAGCCTTTGGCCAGCTAACCTTCGCTCTTAAAGGAGGGTTAGTTTACTCCTTCGTACGGAGGAAAGGTCTTTTTCAGTACTCTCGTAAGACCCACATCGCCGCATAGAACTATGACAATCATCTTCTTTCTCGTATTCGAAACACACTACTTATGCGATAACAAGGCTAATGGTTAAGAAAGTATTGATAAAGTGGAATCATGGTTAACGGCGCTGCGTAAAATCTATGCGAAGATGCGTCAACATGTTGAATATAACGTGCTCGTCCGTTGAACTCGACCTGTTGGACTTTGGCGGTGTCTATTACGCTGCTAAAGCAGCGTAACGCCAGGGGAGGAGCTCGTCGAGGCGAGTGATCTTGTGCTCTGCGATTTGGGCGAGGACCCATGTGAGCCAGGATTGCGGATCGACGTTGTTGAGCTTGGCGGTCTCGATCAGGGTGAAGGCGATGGCCATGGCTTTGCCGCCGCCCTCAGAGCCTGCGAACATCCAGTTTTTCCGACCGATTGCCACAGGCTTGATCGCGCGTTCGGCTATGTTGTTGTCCAACTCGAGGTGGCCGTTCTTGGTCTTCCCCCACTGAAGTGGTCCTCCATTATGTTTAGGAAAACGGAGGAATACCATGGCCAACAGACGCCCGAAGCCCGAAGAGATTGTCACGAAGTTACGGCAGGTTGAGGTTCTGACGGGGCAAGGAATGCCGCGTCTGGATGCGATCCGGCAGATCGGTGTGACTGAACAGACGTACTACCGCTGGAAGAAGAAGTACGGTGGAATGGGCACGGACCAGCTGAAGGAACTGAAGCGTCTCCAGAAAGAGAACGGACGGCTAAGAAAGGCCGTATCGGATCTGACTCTGGACAAGCTGATCTTGGCGGAAGCTGCGAAGGGAAACTTCTGATCCCCACTCGTCGTCGGGCTTGCATCAATCGCGTTCGTGCGGAGCTGAAGGTCTCGGAACGTCGCGCCTGCCGCGTTTTGAGGCAACACAGATCCACACAGCGGAAGGTGCCAGTTGGTCGCGCCGATGAAGAACGATTGGTGGCCGACATGGTCGAGCTGGCCCGACAGTATGGCCGCTACGGTTATCGTCGGATCGCAGGGCTGCTGAGAGATGCGGGTTGGCATGTGAATGACAAGCGCGTGGAACGGTTATGGCGACGAGAGGGGCTGAAAGTGCCAGGGAAACAACCAAAGAAGGGGCGGCTCTGGCTGAATGATGGGTCCTGCGTTCGACTACGCCCAGAGCATCGCGATCATGTTTGGAGCTATGACTTCGTCCATTGCCGGACTGACAATGGGAAAGCGTTCCGCACGCTCAACATCATCGACGAGTACAGCCGTGAATGTCTCGCCATCCGTGCAGATCGCAAACTGAACTCGGGCAACGTCATCAATGCCTTGAGTGACTTGTTCATCCTGCGTGGCATCCCATCGTTCATTCGCTCCGACAACGGCCCGGAGTTTGTTGCCCAAGCTGTCCAAGACTGGATCAAGGCCGTGGGCGCAAAGACCGCTTACGAACATATTTGACCACGAATTTTGCCAACATTGCGAGACCGAAACAAAGCTGGTGTGGTCTCGCCAGAAAGGGCCTAATCACCAGCGCATCCGCGAGCTGAATGACCGGTTCCGTACTACCGGCCAAGGTCGCGGTTCGATCATGCTCACCTTAGGTATTCAAGAGAAAGGCAGTGAGTTTGCCGTTGCTGCGGTACGGGCCGTTCGTGACCTTGACAACTTCTCAGACGAGAATGATCCTTGGGGCGAACATGACTTTGGAGCCATTGAATTGGACGGCGAAAAGGTCTTCTTCAAGATTGACTACTACGACCTATCGCTACAGCAAGGCTCCAAGAACCCCGCCAACGAAGGCTGTACGCATCGCGTGATGACGATCATGTTGGCTTCTGAATACTAGACGACACCGCCCCAGATGGGGCGGTTTTCTTCAATTCACGCAACCGATCAAGTAGACCCCATGACCACAGGTGCCACCACCAACATCTAATACACCAAGTGGGCCAACGGCCTGCTTGTTTCCACAAATGCGTGAGGCATATGCGTCATCAATTCTGGGGCCACCACGCTGCAAACAAGCTTCGTTGCGGAAACGTCGGCTGTTCCAATTTGGACGGTTGTCGTGGTTATGTACGTCACTGTTGTTTCCTTCGGGGTACCCACGTCCATCCCCCTGATGCACGTACCAAAGGTCTACGGTGACGTTGTCCAGTTTGTTGGCGCAGGTCGTTAATTGACTCCGAATTGCATCTATCTCGCCAGTCAATGACGATTGCTCGCTCAAACAAATTTCAAGTTCATCTGTCTTTTGCTGCAGGTCTGCACCCAGACTGTCGATCATCGCAGTTTTTTGAGCAGTCTCTTGATCATACCGGACTGCAGTCGTTTCCAACTCGGTCGTCAGGTCCGCTAGCGCCGTTTCGGCATCCTTTAGCTGAGCTTTGCTTGAGCTTTCCTGCGCGCTTAGTTGCTCAACTATCGTTGCAAGTTCGCCTTCTAGATTCTGTACGGTCTGCTCAAGCGTTCTGCTTTTTTCACGTTCTGCTGCCAGCAGCTCGGAAGGCTGCACTTTGTTTAGAAAAATGGGAGTCTGATATCCCAGCAAGAATACACCACCCAATAGACCCAAAAGCCAGACCCAGCTCCCCACGCTCAAGTGTCGCAGGAGTTCACCGATTGGAAGCGCTTCTATGTCAATGCCTTCAGGGGATTTTTGGTCAGCCATAAATTGCTCAATGAAATTTCTCTCGAATAGACTGCGTGAACGTAAAGGAAAACTCAACGAAAACGTGAGTTGGATTTCTGAAACCGAAGTATTTCTTGTTGCCCAGGCACCACCCTTGCCAAGTGGCCCAATCCGTCCCGCATTGAAAGAATTATGTTTGAAGAGCGTATACTAGGTATCCAGCCTCGGCTAGTTCAGCCGCTTTTCGGGGCTTAGAAGCATCAGTCTCTTCTGGAATTTTCTGCATGTTGCTGAGCCCTGTTCTTTCGTATCGGCAGAGACGAACACGCAGTTGCGAATGTTCGCAGGTGGCCGGACCCGTCAGGGGTCCGCATCCAGCGCCCGCGCCCTGCACGATACGTTCGTCCTCTCTAACGCGATCCCGCCGAACCTATACTCCTCCGTTATATCTTGCCTGCTAGAATCGGGTTCTTCGACGACATAGACTGAGTATCCTCACCATGAGGATTATTCGCCTAAGTTCATACAACGTTATGAGTTCTCAATTTGCCCTCGATCTGCGCCTGGCGCGCAAGAAAGCGGGCTATACCCAAGACGATCTGGCACATCTTCTTGATACCCATCAGACGGTGGTCTCACAACTCGAGCACGGCAAACGCCGTCCCAGCTTGATTGAGATCATTGATCTGTCGCTCATCTATGGCCGCTCCTTCGAAAGTTTCTTTGCGGAGATGATGGCCGAGCGGAAAAAACACTTATCAGTCCGGCTCTCAACGCTTCCGGCACCTGGTCGAAAAGCCATGAGTACCTTTAACCGCCCTGGATCGTTGGCGCGCATGAAGCGGCGGTTGGCTGAGGGGCGCAGCGATGGCAGCGCTTAGGGTCCTGTCGGTAGCTGTCTCATCGGGCCGCGTCGGCTACGTATTCCTTGACGGCACACAACTGCTCGACTGGGCGGTGACGACCACCGTCTCCGGCAAAGCCACCGATCTCGTCGCCTTCGTCCAAGAGCTGATCAACACGCTGAAGCCCGATGTGTTCGTCACCGAGAAATGCGATGAAGACTGTCGCAAAGGCAGCCAGTCGCGGAAGCTGATCGCCTGCATTGCCGAACTGGCCAGCCACAACTATGTTCTTGACGTTCAGGTCGCTCGCCCCCGTACCTTCCCATCAAAGTATGAGGAAGCGGAATCTGCGGTGAAGCGTCATCCCGATCTCATCGGGTATCTGCCCGAACAGAAACGCCGGTTCTATGAGTTCGAGCCCCGCAACATGATCGTGTTCGAGGCACTCGCCCTAGCCGAAGAGGTGATCCATGGACCGCCAGACAAGCTGGCTGCTGCCATGGGTTAGATTGTGAGAAAACCGCCCAATCCAACGGGGCGGTTTTTTCATGCAACAGCAAAAACATTTGACTCAATGGAACGTCAGATTGCAGCCTTGCCCTATTGATACGGAAAGGATTGATTTATGCGTTCATACGAAGCAGCCCGCAGCCTGTTTAGCTTTCTTGGATTTTGTAGTTGGGGTGTGATCATTCTTGGCGCAGTGATCGCGTTTGGCGGTATGTCAGCTGGGTCGAGCTTTGGGCGGAACGCCGGAGCGATGCAGGCGATTGCCGCCGCAACACCAGGCGTGATGTTGGCGATGCTTGGCTTCTTCGGCCTGGCCCTGGTGCAAATGGGTCGGGCCAGTGTGGACAGCGCGGAGTATGGCCAACAGTCGCTGCAGGTAGCGAGAGAACAGCTCGAAGTCTCGCGGCAGTCATTGCAGCAAGGAAAGCATGTGGCCGCGACATATGCTGCGCAAGCCCCACCGAAGCCATTAGCTGCAATCGACCAACCTGATATTGCATCTGAACAAAGCGGATACGGAAGTCGGGTTTCCAGCGTCTCTAACCCAGCCACCACGGCTCCAACCGCCGTGACGGATGATCCCAAAGCAGCAACCGCCGCGCTCGCCGAGAGCCGTGACGCGAACGCGCCACAGATCGAAGACAAAAAGCAGGAGTTCGAGTTTGCAGGCCTCACCTTTAAGACACAGGCCGAGGCGGACAAATACGCGGAGAAAGCGCGGGCCATTCAGCGTGCTCAAACGGAAAAAACATGACCCCCATACACACCCCCAACCCCTGTGGGGGCCATGTCTGGGTACCAGAGCGACACATAGCAGAACAGCGTGGAATATTTCCGGCAAAACCCTTGCCTGACTTCATACGCTTTTGGCGTATGAAGTTCGCCCGCGCGAACAGCGCTCCCCCAGGCATCATGATACCGCCCACCCAAACACGTTCGGAATTGCACCCATGCGCGTGAGCCTAAAACACAGCACCGTGCAGCGGGGTCTCTTGTTCAAAAAAACCTTATACGAGGTCGCCTGCACCGTTCTCTTTTCTCATGAAGAGATTCAAATCCTGCGACAGCGAAATCTGCTGAAGACCAAACTGCTGGACCGCCGTCCAGCGACGGCGAAAGTGGATGATCGAGATGAGAAATTTGTGCTTCTCATCAATGATCTGGTGAACGGCAAAACCGATCGGTTTCTCTTGGCCAATCCCTCCGCCGCCAAGCTGTATGAAGAGACCCTGCTAGACGCTTTGCAGCAGCTGAAACTCTGGATCAGTGACAATGCCGAACTGGCTGACGACTTTGTGGTCGAGTTCTGATGGGCCGTGAGTTCGAGAACCTCTTCACCAGCTTGATCGGCGCGGCCATGGTCGTGGTCGTGCTGTTGCTGCTGGCAGCGATCATCACCCCGTTTTTCTTGATTGGTATCGCCGGATACGTTGGTGTTCGGCTCTGGCTTGAGAGTCCGCGTCGGTTGGAGCAACTCGCCAAAGCGGAAACCTTGCAGCTCTATGACCACGCGTTGGCTGGACAGGTGGCGCTGTCTGAGCCGGAAATCGAGCAGGCGCTCAGCAAGCATTGGCCAGCCGGTACGCCAGAGGCTTTGCGCATACAGCTCATGGAAGTTGGTCGCGCCCTCTTCGAAGCCGAAGGATTGTCGCCCGATATTCCGCCACCGCCGGAGCTCTGCAACACGGTTGAGGGCGGGCGCTATCGCGACCTGCTGGCGCGGCACGGCCAAGCGCGCAATGATCGGCAGATGCTCGTCTCGGCGCTTGATGTGATCAGTCGGGCTTTGGCCCCAGTGGCGGCAGTTGCGCCGCCGATGGACGGTGACGTGTTGGTTAGTATCGAGCAGTTCCTCACCCCACTTGGTCCAACCATCGACCAGATTGTGTCGCCGTTTTTTGAGGAGAACGGATACAACCACTTCAAGTCACTGCGCGAGCAACTGGACCACAACCTGCGCCAGACCCATCGTACCAACCCAGTGTTCCCCGCTGAATACAAAGGTGACGACGTGGTTGAGACGTACCTCAAAGGCACGCTGCTCACCGATCTGTTCAGCCTGAAAATCCCGTTCTCCATCCCTGACGAACTGAGGTTTGAGCACATGCACATCGTCGCGGGCAGCGGTCACGGCAAAACGCAGACCTTGCAGTATCTGATCGCGGAAGACCTGCCGCATGTGGCTGAGGGCCGGAAGTCCGTAGTGGTGATCGACAGCCAAGGTGATCTCATTCGCACGATATTGTCCGCGAAACATCTGCCACCGGAACAGATCGTCCTGATCGACCCCGAGGACATCGCATACCCCGTCTGTCTCAACCTCTTCTCAGTTGGTATGGAGCGACTCGACGGTTATTCGCCTCTGGAGCGCGAACGGCTCACCAACTCAATCATCGAACTATACGACTTTGTACTGGGGTCGCTATTGTCTGCGGGCATGACAGCCAAGCAGAGCGTCGTCTTCCGCTATGTGACGCGGCTCATGTTCCACATCCCTGACGCCACCATTCACACGTTGCAAGAGCTGCTTGAGCCAGGTGGCACCGAGAAATACGCCGAATACATTGCCAAGCTTGAAGGCACACCGCGCCGGTTCTTTGAAACCGAGTTTGACAGCAAAGAATTCAACGCCACCAAGACACAGGTGCTTCGCCGCCTATACGGTGTCCTCGAAAACCAAACTTTCGAACGGATGTTCTCTAATCCGCAGTCGAAGTTCGACATGTTCACTGAGCTGAATGCTGGCAAGCTGATCCTGATCAACACCAGCAAGTCACTTCTGAAGGAGCAGGGTACGGAAATCTTCGGGCGGTTCTTCATCGCGCTTCTGGCCCAAGCCGCCCAGGAACGCGCCACCATCCCCGACTGGGAACGCCTGCCAGTTCACGTATACATCGACGAGGCCCAGGACTATTTCGACGCCAACATCGGCATCATCTTAAGCCAAGCCCGCAAGTATCGCGTTGGCCTCACCATGGCACACCAGTTCCTCGGACAGCTGTCATCCGGTCTGCCTGATGCCATGGAAGCCAACACCTCGATCAAACTGGCGGGTGGCGTGTCCGCCAAAGACGCCCGTGCGCTTGCGAGCCAAATGAGCGCTGACGCAGACATGATCCAGCGACAGCCCAAGGGTACCTTTGCCACCTTCCTGCGCGGATTGACCAACAAAGCGGTGCCAATTGCCTTCCCGTTTTTTGTGTTGGAGAAACTGCCCAAGACGACAAAAGAAGACGGTGAAGCAATCGTGCAACATAGCCGCGACCGCTATGCCGAACCATGGCAACCCACACCTTCCCATAGCGAACCAGAGCCCGAAGAGCCGGAGATCATCCTGCCCAAAAACGACGATGATGACCCCTGGAAACCTTCTCCGGAGCTCTGAGTTTCCGTATTTTGCGGGGCATGACCCGCGCAAAAGCCAGAGTATCGCCTGATCTGCGTCCAACCGCCCGCGAGTTGCGCTGGCTCGCACATATTGACCGACACGGGCCGCAGAGCAGCGAATTCCTGTATGAGCTGACCCGAGACACTCATCGCTGCAAGGACACGTCTCTCAGGCGATTGCTGGCCCTGAGAGAAGCTGGTTATCTCCGGCTGCCCACGCAGCAAGAACAGATCGCCAAAGCGGACTTCAACCCAAGCGTCTATGACCTCACCGCTAAAGGCTTTGAGTATCGCTCATATCATCAGCCGCTCGAACGACACGCCAGACCGACCGGTCACTGGTGGCATGGGTTCTGGGTGTCGAGCGTTTCGAGCGCAATCGAAATCAGCACCGCGCGCGCTGGATTGGAGTATATTCCGGCGGCGCGCATTTTGAGGATTAAAGACGTGCCGATGGCAATACCATTGCGTCAGGGCAAACTAATCCCTGATCAGCTGTTTGCGATCAAGTATCCAGATGGCTATCGCGCTTTTGCTTTGGAGGTGGATCGCGGAACTGAGCCTGTACGGTCGCGGGCAGCGCGAAAGTCGTTGCAAAAATCAGTACGGCAGTATGGGAAGGTGTTGGAGCGCAAACTGCACCAACGACACTACGGCCTGAAGAGCAACCTATGGGTGTTGTATGTGTTCATGAGCCAAGCGAGGCAGCGGCAGTTTTTGGAGTTGTTGCACCCTGAAGGGGACCGGTACCTAACAGCGACGTGCCAACCTGGCTTCCCAACCTGGGCCACTATTGGTCGGGTAACGCGGTTGGTCTGTGCGTATCAAGCGCGCCAGAAATGGCACAATTCGTTTTCAAGTTCTGGCAGACGCAACAGTCTTCTAGGCGAGCAACTTAGTATTCGTTTCGCATACAATCCGCCCTGCAAAGCAAAAAACTAAACTAGTGGCGGGAATCTTGTTCCTCGAAGTCTTCCAAATCCCATTCCAAGACGGTTGTTCTGATATGGTCAATGAGGGTAGTACGCGAAAGGTAGATACTTGTCCTTCCGAAAACACCCTTGGTGAACTCAACGGTTTCCTCGTCTTCAGGCTCCTGGTTGGTGTGCTGAATAATCCGTGCCCAAGTATGATATAGAATGAAAACCTCGCGCTCAGCAGTGTTGCGGTTTGGTCTTGGGAATTCGCCGTTCTGGTTCAGTCCAAAAAAATCACCGACCAGATCCACCGATGCACGTCCAGCTACGATTTTTGCCAAATGCTGGCGGCTCAATACACTCATCAAAACAGCCGTCACAGAAATTACTCGGAAGCCCACAAAATGTCGTTCAACGGCTGCGGGCAGCAAAAGTGCCTTCGCCACTATTCGTTGTATGTCGCGGAGGCTGAGTGGTTTCCGCTCGGCGTATAGTCGAAGTTGATCGTCGAGGTCTTCATACAGCTTTGATGGGAGATCAACATCTCGTACTAGCTTCTTGAAATATTGAATAGTGTCGTTTGATCTGCCCCGCAGAACCTCAGCCTCAGGAATACTGACAGCGAAGTGTATGAATTTTCGCAGGTATGCGTCCGCTCCGATTTGCGAGCCATATCGTGCCTCGACCGAAACCCGCAGGGAACGCATATTCGCGCCCAAAACAAAATGAACGTTCGGTACCGAGAAAAAATGCTTGATGACTTCAAGAAACTGGAGCGCATAATCAGGTCGGCAACGATCAAGTTCATCAACCACAAACACCAGCCTTTTCGAGCCACCATCCTCATCGGATGCTAGGTCGCTTAAAAGAGTGCAGAAGCGCTGGACCGCATCCAGTTTTCCGCTCGCTTCTGTCCAGTATCCCGCAATGGCGTCTTCCGAGACATCTCTGGCTGATTGTGCTACTGCGTCTCCGACGGGACCCACCAATTCACTGACACCAGCAGTTGCTGCTGCCAAACCTAGTCTGGCAAATGGATGCACCAGCTTTGCTGCCGCACGTTTTAAACGCTCTAGTCGTCCATCATCAGGTATCGAGTCGCTCAGTTTAAGCACAAGACTAGTGAGGGGGTCGTCTAGGAACTCGTGCTCGAAGGCATCAAAGTATAAGACTTTCGATTGGCCAGAAAAGTCGCGACTATGAGCACCAACCCACATTTTTAGGAATGTAGATTTTCCGGTGCCCCACTCGCCGTCGAGCGAAAGGACCATCGGGCCGTCTGCGGCATCTAGCAGTGCACTGAGTTTTTGCCCAAACTCTTTCCGATTTAGTTTGTCTTGTTCGAACCCCTCGTTGCCGACGTCGATATTCAGATCATCGAAAACCAGTTTCATCTCTTGCCCTTCGTTTCGTTTGCTCACCAATCAAGAGCGATAGTATTGCTGACAATAACCTGTCGCCTTACGGAGAATGGGTGGTCAGGTTTGCAACCCCGACCACCCAGCTCCTGAGATCAGGAGTGTCGGTAGATCTTCAACGACGCTTAAGGCGATCTTCGAGCCATTCCAATACTTCACTCTCAACCCAACCCACTCGGTTCGGGCCTAGCGGTACCCGCTTAGGGAATTGGCCTGCCTTCTCCAGTCGGGCTATGTGTTGGGGTGAATACAGAACTAGCTCCTTCACCTGACGCTTTGATAGTATCCTCATCACGATCTCTCCATGATTGAAGAGCATCGCGATGCCCTAGGGTTGACAAAACCTAGGCCGATCAAGCCTATCAGGCCGACATCAGTTTGGCGATGTGTTTGTCATATGTCGCGACCGCCGATTTCATTTCCTCTTGGTATGAGTGTCGGTTGTATACAGCTGCTACGCCGCTAATCGTCCCAGACGCGTGGTTCAAGAGCTTCTCAGTGACATGAACCGGTGTACCAATACGAGCGTGAATCGTCGCAAATGTCCGGCGCAAATCATGTAGCGTGAAATGAGACAATGCAGTCTCGGTCAGCATGCGTTTGGTGGATTTCCCGAAACCATTGAACGGCTTATTATCGGCAGGCGTGCCGAAGACGTAGGTCTCCCCTCCTTCGATACCTGCCAACAACTTCATCGCATGTTTGCCAAGCGGTACAACATGATCGCGCTTGTTCTTTGTTTTGCGTCCAGGCAGTTTCAGCTGGTCGCCGTCAATATCCTGCCACTCCAGGTTGGCGATTTCACCTTTTCGTTGTCCGGTTAGCAAGAGAAGCTGCACGATCTGGGTAAAGCGGTCTGGGTTCGATTTGCAGTAGTCAAAGAGAACGGTCAACTCATCGTCGTCGAGCACGCGCTCCCTCGGCGTCATACGATGCGGGCGTTTGTGTGGCGCAAGTGGGTTGGTGGGCGTATACCCGCGCCTGACGGCCCAGTTGAAGAAGACCTTGAACGTTGTGAACGCGTAGTTCTGACTGGATGGGCTGTCTGTGTGCTTGGCGATTTTTCGGAGAACCGCGTCACCAGTCACTTTGCCAATCGGACCGGAGAAGGTGATGCTGTTGAGATACAACTGATAGCCCTTCATCGTCGTCGGACGTACCCTGCCCTGACAGTCCTCCAGGTACGTTCGTGCGACATCGGCAAAATCATGTTCGATCACGTTGTCAGGAGCAACTGCATATTTCGACAGAAGCAATTTTGCCTGCTTGCGCGCATCAGCCAGCGAAAGCGCGGGATAGCGACCAAGTGTTTTTCGCTTCCGCTGTTCCCCCAGCAGCACAACGTATGACTTGCTGCGGGCCGAGCAACGAATGCCAAAGTTTGGGGTGGTCTCATCCCAATATGTCACCTGTCCATCAGGAGACAGCGGCAACTTCTTCAAAGCAAGGTCGGTCAGGCGGATTTTCATTTTAGGCTCATTTTAGGCTCAGAAATCGACTGCGTATGGGTGCGAAACTATGATGATCTATGTTCACGTTTCCACTCTTATCTATCGGTTTTTATACGATATTTGTGACGCAATGTGAATCTATGATTTCGTAAAAAACATAACTTTTAATCAATTGGTCGTAGGTTCGATCCCTACCGCCGGAGCCAAAATTTCCCAATAAAATCAAATTTTTGGCAGATCCCTGCTGGTTGGGGATTTTGCGTTTTTGCAACGATTTTGCAACGAAAGGCCTACCGCGTTTAAACGCGTGAGGATTCACATCCTGTTCACGTCCATACGTCAAAGTTCCGCCACATCAGTGCTTTATGCAGGGTTCGATGATGTTGAAGTCGTTCGAGATAGATTATCGGTATGCCCAACCGCGCTCACCCATTCGGGTGGCCGGTGAACGCTATCCTCTACCAAGCAACCTGGTTGAAGGGCTCGAATTCCTTCGCCCGTTCTTGAAGCGCAAGGGTCAGCGGATAGAGACGGAAGTTCATTCTTGCGGCAACCGACTCGACGTACTGACGAACAACGTTGCCATCGAGTACATTCTTGAGCCTTGCGACTTGCCCGCGATGAATTTCGCGCCCGAGACAATCCGTCTACTAAACGCATTCGCAACGCCACCCGACTTTCTCGAAGTTGAGACCGAGGCAAAGATGGTTTTTCGCTGGCAAAGCGGCGAGGAGTTGTTCTACCACACCCATTGGATTCACGATGGAACGCTTTCCGCCAAAGCCAGGCGCGACCTCATGGATCGCTACTCAACGAACGACGGTGTCACGCTCAACGACGAGAGCAGAAGGCAACTGCTCCGAATGCACGTTGGTACCGCGAAGGAATTCTACATCAACGAAGATGCAGCAATATCTCGGAAAGCGTTTCGTGGGAGGCCGTGGTGAACTGAGTCGATCACGAAGTCACCTGTCGAGGTTGATCGCCCAATGCGCTTCGACCCAGACGCCGTTCTTCGCGTGATACGTGTTGCAGATGAGATCGACTTCGCAACCAGCCCCGTCTCGTTCCGCCACGCGAATGGTCGTGGCCTGCTGATCGAGCGGACGCTCGGCTCCGATGTTCCTGATCGCGAGTGTCGAGATGACTGATATTCGCGACGGCTTCCTCTATCACCCTGACGGTGAGACGCCAAATGCTCGTGCCGTCGATGGCAAGTTCTGACTTGCCGCCGAACGGCGGCGCGTTCTTGAGGCGGATCAGGTGATCGACCACATCGACGTAGGAGACGCCGCGAAAGCGGTCAGCATAAACCACCGTTCGTTCGCGCGGGCCAACTATGATCTTGTCGTCGTCAACGATAGGCAGCGCCTGGTCCTTGATCACGACCACAGCCGAATAGTCGTTGGCTTGTCCAAGGTCTGCTGCGATCTGGAAGCGACTGTATCCTGTCACGCGGGAGATCGCAGGGTCCTGCCCCGTTTCATTGACCACACGCCCATCCGGCAGGTGTACGAGTTCTAAAGCCTCGGGCATATAGCGGCCTCCTTGCTTGTTGCTTGTTCGATGATGGCAAGATCGAAATAGGCCTGACCGTCTGCGAGCATTTCGACTTCGATTTCCTGGCGGAATTTCGTCGCGGAGAGCGTCCGGCGCATCCGCTCTACTTTTTCAGTGAGCCTCGGGATGTCTGTACCGCGCACAACGACTGTCCAACGCGTCGTATTCTGATACGACGACTTCTGACGCGCTCCCGTAATGTGCGGACGAATGTGGAAAGCTCACTCGACATCCAGCGGAACCCGCTTCTCGTCGAGCAATTCCTGAAACCGTTTAAACGCGTCAGGCTGCTCTTTGAACAGCACCCAAAGCACGTCCATTAGCGGCTCCCCGGCCCGACGTGTTGGGCGGGCTGCAAAGCCGGAGCATGGCACCTGACACACACCCCGCCTGCTCGACACTGGAAATGACGAGGGAAAAACAGGTTCGAGGATCGCAGAACTGACAGAGTAGCCGATGATGCCCAAAGCAACGATCAGGCTGCGGCCATGTCTTTGGGGCGCTCAGGGTTTACCAACAAGGGTGATTACCCGCGCTGCGCGGGTTCTATGGTGGGTCGTGAGAGGCTCGAACTCCCGACATCTTCGGTGTAAACGAAGCGCTCTACCAACTGAGCTAACGACCCGTTGGCATGCGGTTTAGCCAAACTCGACGGAGGCTTCAAGCCCCTATTGCAAGTTTGGTTTGCCGACCGTTCTCAAGGTGGAAAACGACACCCTGCCCACCCGGCAGCGCCCCGATTTCGCAGGTGTCCATATCCAGCAGAACGAGACGTAACATGCGGGATGTGATGCCGTGGGTCACAAGAACCGACGGCCCTGTGAGATCATCCAGAAATGACTGACATCTCGCCCGCAGCCTGGAGAATCCTTCACCGTTGGGCGCGCGCTCATAGAGCATCAACGCGGCGTTATCCGCGCTTTCGTCCATTTGTTCGCCTGGCAGAATCTGATCCCGGGTCTTGCCTTCCCACTCTCCCACGGCAATCTCCCGCAGCCTTGCGTCGGTGTCGATGCGATCCACCAATCCCGCCAGCGCGATGGAGGCCGTGTGAAAGGCCCTGCCCTGCGGGCTACTCAGGGCAGAAAACCCGGTAAGATCCAGAGATTGCAGAATGCGGTGCTGCATCCGTGCCTGCGCGCGGCCGCGTTCTGTCAGCGGAGAATCAAGACTGCCCTGCACGCGGTGCTCGGCATTCCATTCGGTTTCACCATGACGCAAGATGTAAAGGCAGGGATAGGTCATGGCGCCGCTTATGCCGAAGCCGCCCCAAAATGAAAAGCACCGCAGGCCTCAGACCGGGCAATCAAAAAAGGCGTGCCTGACACGACACGCCTTTTTCTTGTCTCAGGCAAAGGCGCTAATGGGCAGTCGCCGCGTCTGGACCTTCCTTTGCAGCGCCCAGGGCTGCCGCGGCCGCTGCTTCTTCGGCTTCCTGATCCCACTCGATGGGCTCGGGTTTGCCAACCAGAGCATGTTCCAGCACTTCGGACACGTGGGACACCGGGATGATCGTCAGACCTTCTTTCACATTGTCCGGGATCTCCGGCAGATCCTTTGCGTTCTCTTCGGGAATAAGAACGGTCGTGATGCCCCCGCGCAGAGCGGCCAGAAGCTTTTCCTTCAACCCGCCGATGGGCATGGCGTTGCCACGCAGGCTCACTTCCCCGGTCATCGCGATGTCCTTGCGGACGGGAATCTGCGTGAGCACCGACACGATGGACGTCACCATCGCGAGACCCGCCGACGGTCCATCCTTGGGCGTCGCACCGTCCGGCACGTGCACGTGGATGTCCAGCTTGTCGAACTGCGGCGGTTTCACACCGATCCTCGGGCTGATCGAACGGACATAGCTGGAGGCCGCGTCAATCGATTCCTTCATCACATCCCCGAGCTTGCCAGTGGTCTTCATCCGCCCCTTGCCGGGCAGCCGCAGCGCCTCGATGCTCAGCAACTCCCCACCGACCGAGGTGTAGGCAAGGCCGGTGACGACACCGATCTGGTCTTCTTTCTCGGCCAGACCGTAGCGGTACTTCTTGACGCCCAGAAACTCGTCCAGGTTTTCGTCCGTAACCGTGACAGCCTCGGTTTCCTTCTTGATGATCTTGGTGAGTGATTTCCGGGCCACCTTCGCGATTTCACGCTCCAGATTCCGCACACCGGCTTCGCGGGTGTAGGTGCGGATCATTTCCGAGAGCGCGGAGTCTTCCAGTGTGAACTCCTTGGCTTTCAGACCGTGATTCTTGACCTGCTTGGGAATGAGATGCTGTTTCGCAATCTCGCGCTTCTCATCCTCGGTGTAGCCCGCCAGCGGAATGATCTCCATCCGGTCGAGCAACGGCCCGGGCATGTTGTAGCTGTTCGATGTGGTCAAGAACATCACGTTCGAGAGGTCATATTCCACCTCCAGATAGTGATCCACAAAGGTGGAGTTCTGCTCTGGGTCCAGCACTTCCAGCATGGCCGATGCCGGGTCGCCCCGGAAATCCTGACCCATCTTGTCGATCTCATCGAGCAGGATCAGCGGATTCGTGGTCTTGGCCTTCTTCAGCGCCTGAATGATCTTGCCCGGCATGGACCCGATATAGGTGCGACGATGCCCGCGAATTTCGGACTCATCCCGCACGCCACCAAGACTGATCCGGATGAACTCGCGCCCCGTCGCCTTTGCCACGGATTTGCCCAAACTGGTCTTGCCGACGCCCGGAGGTCCGACAAGGCACATGATCGGACCTTTCATCTTGCTGGAGCGCTGTTGGACGGCCAGATACTCGACAATCCGCTCCTTGACCTTTTCCAGGCCGTAGTGATCGTCATCCAGCACCTTCTGCGCGCGGCCAAGGTCTTTTTTCACGCGGGATTTCACGCCCCACGGGATCGACAGCATCCAGTCGAGATAGTTGCGCACGACGGTCGCTTCGGCCGACATCGGGCTCATGTTCTTGAGCTTCTTGATCTCCGCATCCGCTTTCTCGCGCGCTTCCTTGCTGAGTTTCGTGTCGGCAATCTTGGCTTCGAGTTCAGCCACCTCGTTCTTGCCATCCTCGCCGTCACCCAGCTCCTGCTGGATCGCCTTCATCTGCTCGTTGAGGTAGTATTCGCGCTGGGTTCGCTCCATCTGCGACTTGACGCGGGTCTTGATCTTTTTCTCGACCTGCAACACGGACATCTCGCCCTGCATCAGACCGTAGACCTTTTCCAGCCGCTCAGACACGCTCAATGTCTCAAGCAGGTCCTGCTTCTGGTTCACCTCGATGCCGAGATGCCCGGCCACCAGATCCGCCAGTCTTGCAGGCTCGGTGGATTCACCGACGGCCGCAAGCGCTTCTTCCGGAACGTTTTTCTTGACCTTGGCGTAACGCTCGAACTCATCGGTGACGGTGCGCAAGAGCGCTTCGGTCGTGGCCAGATCGCCCGGGATCTCGGTCAGATACTCCGCGCGCGCCTCGAAGAAGCTGTCGTTTTCAAGAAATTCGGTGATCCGCACCCGCGCCTGCCCTTCGACAAGCACTTTGACGGTGCCGTCGGGCAGCTTCAGCAATTGCAGGACATTGGCCAGAACACCGGCCTTGAAAATGCCGTCGCTTTCCGGATCATCTTCGCCGGGGTCGATTTGACTGGACAACAGGATTTGCTTGTCATCCGCCATCACCTCTTCCAGCGCGCGCACGGATTTGTCGCGCCCTACAAAAAGCGGCACGATCATATGAGGGAAAACCACGATGTCACGCAGCGGCAATACCGGGTAGGAGGCGTTCAGAGGCTCTTGCATGCTCTATCCTTATCTTTGGCAAGATGAACCTGGCCCCGCAGTCGCAGCAGCTCGCATTCATCTCCGTTTCTAGAAGCTAGAAGTGGGGCGTACCGTGCCCGAAATCAACCTAGCACCCTTTTTATGCCCACCAGCATGACCATTTGCGCCCTGAACCACAAGGTGTCCGGCTGGGCTTTTCGCATTTTTTTGGTCGCAGGAATCGGGCGATCAATATGTCCCTACGCGATGATGGCGACGCTAGAGCACCGGCCTGAAAATCTGAAGCACCACCCTTACCGAGTGTACCCGGCCGGCACCGCCGGCCAGCCCCCGACCCGCCCCCAGGGAGGAGGCTTCACCCCCACCCAGGCTCGGGGGCTGGCCTCAGTCGCAAGGGGTCGTGTTGCCGATCAAATGGATGCCTCCCTAGAGCGGTTCGATATCGCCCTGTGCGCGCTCTGCGTGAAAGGACTTCTCCCAGGTCGAGAAGGCACCTTCAGAGATCGCCGCGCGCATCCCCGCCATAAGCTCCTGAAAGTAATGCAGGTTGTGCCAGGTCAAAAGCATGGAGCTTATGATTTCCTGACTGCGGAACACATGGTGCAGGTAGGCACGGCTGTAATCGCGACAGGCCGGGCAAGTGCAGTGCTCATCCAGCGGGCGCGGGTCATCCTGATGGCGGGCGTTCTTGATGTTGAGCACGCCACGGCGGGTGAAGACCTGACCTGTGCGGCCCGACCGGCTCGGCAGCACACAGTCCATCATGTCGATCCCGCGGGCAACGGCACCAACGATATCATCCGGCTTGCCAACGCCCATCAGGTAGCGCGGTTTGTCCACGGGCAATTGATCGGGCGCGAAATCAAGACAGGAGAACATCGCCTCCTGCCCTTCACCCACGGCCAGCCCGCCGACCGCGTAGCCGTCGAACCCGATGTTTCGCAGCGCCTCGGCACTTTCCGCGCGCAAGTCCTCTTCCAGCCCGCCCTGCTGAATGCCAAAAAGCGCGTGGCCGGGACGGTCGCCAAAGGCCGTTTTGGACCGTTCCGCCCACCGCATGGAGAGGCGCATGCTCTCGGCAATGGCGCTCTTTTCCGCAGGCAACGCGGGGCATTCATCAAAGCACATCACGATGTCCGAGCCCAGCAGCCGCTGGATTTCCATCGACCGCTCCGGCGTCAACTCGTGTTTGGAGCCGTCGATATGGCTCTTGAAGGTCACGCCTTGCTCAGTGAGCTTGCGCAGCCCGGCAAGGCTCATCACCTGAAACCCGCCGGAATCCGTCAGGATCGGGCACTCCCAGTTCATGAACTTGTGCAAGCCGCCCAATCGCTCAATGCGCTCCGCCGTGGGCCGCAGCATCAGATGATAGGTGTTGCCCAGCAGGATATCCGCGCCGGTCTCGCGCACCGAGCCCGGCAGCATCGCCTTGACCGTGGCCGCCGTGCCCACCGGCATGAAGGCAGGGGTGCGGATCTCGCCACGCGGCGTGGAGATCACACCCGTGCGCGCGCGGCCATCGGTGGCGTGAAGGTCAAACGAAAAACTCATGGTGCTCCTTTGGCGCAATTGTCCGGCGATGCCAAGCCTCTTGATCGGCCCGGCGGTTCGCGCAAAGGTGGTGGCATTAAGCCCCAAGAGATTTTCAAATGACCGATCAGGATCACCTCAGGCGTATCGACGCGCTCACGCAGAATGCCCGGTCTACATGGTTTGCCTTACTGGCTGCTCTGGTCTTTGTCGGCATCACCCTCATGGGCGTGGAGCACATCGATTTTTATGGCGTGGATCGCGCCACCTCCCTGCCCCTGGTCAACTTCGAAGTCCCCACGCGCTATTTCTTTGTGGCGGCTCCTGTTCTGACCGCAGCGGTTTACAGCTATTTTCATCTCAACCTGATCCGGCTCTGGGATGCGCTGGGAGCAGCCCCAGCACGTGTGGGCGGCGTTCGGCTCGGAGATGCGGTTTCTCCATGGCTTGTCAGCGACGCCGCATTGGATGTCCGCGCCCGCTACCGAAAGGACAATTCAACGCGCCGACGTGCGCTGGAAGGTCCGGCGACACTGCTCAATCTCGTGATTGGGTGGGGCTTTGGCCTCATCGTACTGGCGTTTCTGTGGCACCTCTCTTTGCCCGCGCGCAGTTTTGCAATTTCCGTCTCGGCCGGTACTGCCCTCGTGGTCTCATTGATCGTGGGTCTGGCCAGCCTCACCAGCATGATGACGCGGATGCGGCACCCCGAACAAGTTGCACCCGTGGCGCTCCGGTTGGCGGCAGGCAGATACGCTGTGCTCGCACTTTTGACCATCGCGATTGGCGGCCTGACCTATGTGCGAACGGAAGGTGAGACAGAGACCCTTGCACGGCTCGACCTGACCGGCGAAGCGCTTGTCGTGCGCCCTGCCGGCTGGCTTCTCTACGAAGACGCAAAACGTGAGTTTCGTGCGGACTGGTGCCGCCGGGAGTACTTTGATGGCCCTTGCGACACATCGGCAGAACAAGACGCCGCTTATCAGTTTGAATTTGAAACACGACGGGCGGCCGCGCGCTCCGACATGCGTCGCGCCGATTGGGACACGCCTGGTGTTGCCAGCATCGATTTTCGAAATGCCACGCTATTCAACGCCTTTCTGGTCGGGGCCAACCTGTCCGGAGCGGATCTAAGCCAAGCAGACATGAGTTTTGCCCAGATGGAGGGTGCCAATTTTTCCGGCGCACAGATGACGGAAACCAGGCTTTACAAGGCACGGATGGAACAGGCCTCTTTGATCCAAACAACGATGGATCGGGCTATTCTGGGTGAGGCGAACTTGATGGCGACCGAACTTATCTACACGCGGCTGATGGGGACAAGAGATCGGGTCACCTCGCTGCAAGGTACCGATTTGCGAGGGAGCGTCATGATGGGCGGCATGATCCGGTATGTCGAGCTTTCCGGGATTACTTTTGACGAGCAGACAGATTTCAGAAATGTGTTTCTGGATGGCAGCGTCTCGATGACACCGGAATTGCGCGCGCAAATGGGGTATCCCTGCCAGTGGGTTGACAGAGAACTCACCGATGATGCCGAATACTACGGCTATTGGCGAGGTTGGGTCGAGACGGCACCGGCCTACATCTGGCCCATGCTCTGGGAATTCGTTGCGCCTGAACCCTTCAGGAATGTCCCCGCGATCGCACCCCCCGAGGGATGCATGTGGCATCTAGAGCAAATGCCCGCCTTCACCAGGTAGTTCCTTGCGTGGGAGAGACGACATTTTCGCCACCTGCATTCGCTGAGCGAATTTTCAATTCTTGCAATTGGCCCCGTGAACGATCACATCGGTGTGAGAACAACAAAGGGCCGTTTGAATGGACATCGAGACACTCATCATAGCGCTTTTGTCGGGCAATATCGTGCTTCTTTTGTTTGCGGTGCTGGTCGTTGTTGTCATCTGGAAGGGTGTCAAGATCGTGCCGCAGTCTGAGAAATACGTGATCGAACGCTTCGGGCGGCTGCGCTCCGTGCTTGGCCCCGGGATCAACCTGATTGTGCCCTTCATCGACCGTGTAGCGCATGAAATCTCTATTCTGGAGCGTCAATTGCCCAACGCGAGCCAGGACGCGATCACAAAGGACAACGTTCTGGTGCAGGTGGAGACGTCGGTTTTCTACCGCATCACCGAACCTGAAAAAACCGTCTACCGCATTCGCGATGTGGATGCAGCGATTGCCACGACGGTTGCAGGCATCGTCCGGGCGGAGATCGGCAAGATGGACCTTGACGACGTACAGGCCAACCGCGCCCAGCTTATCAGTACCATCAAATCATCTGTTGAAGATGCGGTGGACGATTGGGGGATCGAGGTGACGCGGGCGGAGATCCTTGACGTGAACCTCGATCAGGCAACGCGGGATGCGATGCTGCAACAGCTCAACGCGGAACGCGCAAGACGCGCGCAGGTTACCGAGGCCGAAGGGCAAAAGCGTGCGGTGGAACTGGCGGCGGATGCAGAGCTTTATGCCTCAGAGCAAACCGCAAAGGCGCGCCGCATTCTCGCGGACGCGGAAGCCTATGCGACGCAAACCGTGGCGCAGGCAATCAACGAAAACGGGTTGGAGGCGGCACAATACCAGATCGCCCTGAAACAGGTTGAAGCGCTCAATGCGTTGGGGGCTGGCGACGGCAAACAGACCATCGTGGTGCCCGCGCAGGCCATCGAGGCCTTTGGCGACGCCTTCAAACTGCTCAAGGGGCGCGGCACATGATGACCGCGCTCCTTGGTATCTGGTGGCTCTGGATTGCCATTGCACTCGTTCTGGGACTCATTGAGTTGATGGCCCCCAGCTTCATCTTTCTCGGCTTTGCGCTCGGGGCCCTGGCGACTTCCGCTTTTGTGGGGTTGGCTGAGGTGCCCTCCCCTGCCGTGCTCATGGCGTTTTTTGCGGTCGTTTCGCTTCTGGCGTGGATCGGGCTGAGGGTCGCGTTTCGCCGCCAGTCCAGCGATGCCAAGATCATAACCCACGACATCAACGACGACTGACGCTGAGACCATCCGGTTGAGGTCCCCGCCGCCACCTGTTACCCAAGCGGGAACAAAATCGGGGGGGGGATACATGGATAAGCTGACGTTTGGCTGGGAAGAATGGGTGTCGTTGCCGGATTTGGGTCTGCCCGCGATCCGTGCAAAGGTGGACACAGGCGCGCGCACATCCGCCCTGCATGCCCATGACATTGAGGTCTTCGGCTCGGCAAAGAACCCCAAGGTCAGGTTCAACGTACATCCGATTGCCGGGCGTGACGATGTTTCGATCACCTGCTCGGCGCCCCTGGTGGATCGGCGCGAAATCACCTCCTCCAACGGCGAGGCGGAACAACGCTTCGTCATCTCCTCCAGACTGGCGGTCAGCGGCCAAAGCTGGCCGATAGAGATCACCTTGACCAACCGGCAGCAGATGATGTCGCGCATGTTGCTGGGCCGGCAGGCGCTGACCGATCATATTTCCATCTCTCCGACCGAAAAGCACCTCCAGCCCGAGCTGAGCTATGATGACTATCACAGCGCCTCGCTGAAACGCGCGGCGCCCCAACGCGCCTTGCGGATCGCGGTGTTGAGCCGCGAGAACAATTATTCGA
This sequence comes from Pseudomonadota bacterium, assembly GCA_039196345.1. Lineage (GTDB taxonomy): Bacteria > Pseudomonadota > Alphaproteobacteria > Rhodobacterales > Rhodobacteraceae > Roseobacter. The sequence continues at coordinate 22,856 of JBCCUU010000008.1, forward strand.
CCCGCCGCCTCGTGGATGTGGGCGAGGCCCGGGGGCATACCGTCGAAGTCATTGACACCACGCGGTGCTACATGGCCATCAACGCCATGGCGCCAGAGGTGCACTACGACGGCAAGCGCCTGCCGCGCTATGACGCCGTCATTCCCCGAATTGGTGCCTCGGTGACTGCCTATGGCACCGCCGTTATCCGTCAGTTCGAGGCGATTGGGACCTATTGTGTCAACGGCTCCGCCGGGATCACGGCGAGCCGTGACAAGCTGCATGCCCATCAGATCCTCGCAACCAAGAAAATCGGCATGCCGTCCACCGCCTTTGCCGCCTCGCCCAAGGACACATCCAACCTGATGGGTCTGGTCGGCACGGCACCGTTGATCGTGAAACTGCTTGAGTCCACGCAAGGCAAGGGCGTGGTTCTGGCCGAGACCAAGAAGGCGGCTGAATCGGTCATCGACGCCTTCCGCGGGTTGAAGGCGAATTTTCTGGTGCAGGACTTCGTGAAGGAAGCGGCAGGCGAGGACATTCGGTGCCTCGTGATCGCGGGCAAGGTTGTCGCTGCGATGAAACGCACCGGGGCCGAGGGCGATTTCCGCTCCAACCTGCATCGGGGCGGCTCCGCCAAAGTGGTACGGATCACGAAAGAAGAACGCGAAACCGCCGTGCGGGCGGCCCGGGCCTTTGGTCTGGGCAAGGCGGGCGTGGATTTGCTGCGCTCATCCACCGGCCCGAAGGTGCTGGAGGTCAACTCCTCCCCCGGTTTCGAAGGAATCGAGACGGCCACGGGCAAGGATATCGTAGGCAAGCTCTATGACGAAATCGAAGCCCGCGTGAAACCCCAGCCCGCCCGTAAGCGCCGCCGGTAGGCTCAGGCAAAGATTTCCTTGAAACGGTCGATGCAAAGCCGGAACCCGGCCTCGAAATCGCCATTGCCCGGGTGGTAGACACTCTCGAAAGAGATCACGCCATCGTAGTTGTCCCTGCGTAGCGCATCCGAAAGCGGTTGAAACTGATCCGCCAGTTGCCCCTCTCCCATTCGGCGGACTTCCAGCGTCGCACGCGGCGTATCGACCTGCACATCCTTGATGTGGATATGGCCAAGATAGCCGTCCCGAACCTCATCATACCCATCTGGCCAGGCCTGCTCATGGCACCAGCAGTTGTTGGCAGGATCCCACAGCACCTTGAGCACATCCTTGGCCTCAAGCGCATCAATCAGTTTGCGCGCGGTGTAGTTGGAATTGACCATCGTGCCATTGCCGGTCTCGACCACCAGCATGACCCCTTCTGCTCGCGCCAAATCGACCGCAGGCGCAATCAGCGGCGGCATGCTGTCCCAGGCACCATGGGCCACATTCCAACGCTCAGCGCCGCCCCTGCCCCAGAGAATCTGCTCCTTCTTCTGTGTCATGATCCGGACCAGCGGGCTGCCCACCACATGAGCCATGTCGATCACGCGTTTCAGCGCCTCCATATGCTTTTGGTGAAGGGCATCGCCGGGGCGGTTCTCGCTGGTCATCCCGGCAAAGATGTGGCGGGAGAGACAGGACACGGGTTTGCCCCGGTCGCGCAGCAGCCTGTCGATCTCGCGATTGTCCTGAGCCGTGTGATCGCCCACTTCCGTGTCGCCCACAAACTGGAGCTCCGCATATTCCAGCCCGAATTCGTCCATCACATCGACCGCGTGTTTCAGATCGCGGCTGATGCCGTCGCAAATCACCCCAAGCTTCATTTTGCCCCTTTCCGATGAAGTTCCGCCCCGACGATCTCTTCTATCACACGGGTGCAGACCCAGTTGTCGCCATTGGGATATTTGGTGCGCCCGGCGTGAAAAACCTGCATGGCGGCCGCCGCCGTGTGCAATGGCACGCCCAGTTCTTCGCCCAGGTTCATCGAAATCGTCAGGTCCTTGTGCATCGTATTGATGTGGCTTCCTGTGCCTTCAAACTGACGGTCGATGATTTTCTCCAAGGCATTGTTGACCACGCCACACCCGGCGGAGGAGGTCGAAAACACATCGAGGATCACCTGCCCCGGCACACCTGCTTTGGCCGCGAGGGCGGCGGCCTCAAACGTGGCCGAAAACTGCGCACCGATCAGCGATTGCAAACAGGCCTTGACCGTCTGCCCCTCGCCCGGGCGCGTGCCCACCCGGTGGATATTGGCGGAAACAGCCTCCATCACCGGCGCAAATGCGTCCAGAACCGCATCTTCTGCCGCCGCCATCATCGTCAAAGTGCCCGCCTGCGCACCCGGAAACCCGCCGGAAACGGGCGTATCAATGAGGTGAATACCTGACCCCTCCATCGCGGCACCGATTTCCTGCGCCTCGCGCGGCTTGATGGTTGCGGACAAAATGATCGCACCACCCTTTGCCATGTGAGAGACCAACCCCTGCTCTCCCAGGATCACGGATTTTGCCTGATCCCCGGTCATCACCATGACAAAGATGGCATCCGCTGCCGCGCCAACCGCAGCGACGCTGTCCGCGCTCTGACCATCCATCGCCACAAATCGTTTTTGCCTCTCCGGATCAAGGTCAAGGCCCGTGACCTCAAAGCCGTTCGCGATCAGGTTCCTGGCAATGCCGCTGCCCATGTCCCCAATACCGATTATTCCCGTTTTCTTCATGGTTTCCTCCCGAAACGCTGCGGCGCACAAAAGTGGCACCAACAAAAGCCATTCTCTTTGTGGGGTTTCACACGCCTACACATGAGACGTCGGGCGCGTCCGGTAGACACCCTCTGCCCGGTTAGGTGGAAAAAGCCTACGCAATCGAAATTCATTTTAGTAGGGTATTAACAGTTGCAGTAAACGCCAGAGGGTCGAGGTTCCCGGACATCTCCATCGCGACCCGATGAAATAAGGGCTTTGAGTGACCCTTGGCGCATTTTGCCTGTTCAATTGGGAAACCTGAAGTAAGCCCAAAAAGTCGCTTTTCAGGCCATTTTCCCAAATCGGTGACATAGATATTTGCAAACTCCGCCGAGCGCGTGAAACACCAATAAGACGGGGTTATAACGGTGTTCGAAGAAGCGCGACAGGCTGAAACGCGCCAATATCGCACGCCGAAAGTGGGCAGTCGGCTTCCCAGAAAGCGGTTATCGCAATAAAACCGAAGGCTAAGCGATTTTGACCAACTGAAAACGGGCCGCCGAACTGGGAAGCGATTTTGGGACGTTTTTGGTTGTCACGGCAAATCTGCGATGACCGTAACGACTTTGCCGATGACCCTAAAGGCCTCCAATTCAGTTGGTATCAATCGGACAGGAGCGCATGCCCCATTTTTGCAACGAGGCTATCAACTCCAGCGCCCCAACGTCATCGTCGCGACTGCTGGTAAGGTGCTTCACGAAGAGCGCGTCATCGGCTCTGTATCTATTGTAAAAATTTAGACACCGGGTCGGACCGGATGCGGCACGGCAAAATTGGCGAGAATGATCCCCTATACGGAATGAGCGGTTCCGTGCTCACTCCGTTTGCTTTGCTCGGGCCGCACAGTTCCGCAGAGAGATGGCGTTGCTGAAACCAGTTGCGGCTGAAGGCCATTTGTTCGACCGTGTTTTCGGCGTCGACCACAAGCCGTTGCCTGCAGAGGCACTGTCATCGTAGCAGAGCATCAGGCTGAAGTCCCCTCCAGCGGAGACAAATCGCCATGCATCGACTTCCCATCATCCCGTGACTTGATCCGTGGCACATCCAGGTTCGCTGGGCGTAAGCGGGGCTCCGACGGATGCCCCATCTCGCCCCGCCCGTAGAGCAGCCAGTCGGTGTTGATGTCAAAACGCTCTGAATTCTTTTCTAGAAGATTTCTGAAGGGATCGGCAGCGCCGCTCTCGATACTGCCAATGCCACTGGGACAAAACGCCAATCTTCTTGGCGAGTTCCCTTTGCGTCAATCCTGCTTTTTCGCAGATTGCAGCCAAACGTCTTACCGCGCCATCACTCACAACGAAAAACGACCTGACCTGCTCTCTTAACAAGAGCGTTTTTGCTGCTGAGTACAGAGCAGCCGCTCCTTTTTTGTGAGCAAGAAAATCAGAACAAATTATTTGCCAAAAGCGAACGTTTAATCCAGCCCGGACCGTTCCTCTACGAGGTTATGGTCGGGCGCGATAAGGGCGCCAGGGCTGAGCGTGACCAAACGGACGGCAGGGCATACGGCTGTTCGATGCCGGGCGGCTGCGCGTGGAGATGAGCCGCGCATCAACGCAGATGGCCGACACCCGGTCCATCGGTGCCCAGCCGGGCGACAAGCTGTCCGTGCTGCTGCAACTGGCCCTTGATGGCGTGACGCGACCTCTGGCGATCTACCAGATCAACGACGGCGCGGTGCAAAACACCAAGACTGTCACGGCGGACAACACTCAGCCTTTCGCATCCGCATCGACGCTCTACCTGAGCACCAACCTCTTTGAGAGCGACTTCTACGAGGGCCGGATTTACCGGGCGGCCGTCTGGCATGATGGGCCAATGTTCAACACCTTTGCCGCATCGGTGATGCGCGATTTTGTCAACGCGGACGGGTCTCTGGTGGATCGCGCCACAAGCGTGGCCACCTATGGCACGCCGGTGCATGAGCTGGACATGACCGTGCCTGCGATCAACAGCGGCACCAACCTCGGGAGCGGTGGAGCCTTCACCCTTTCAGGCGGGCCGTTGTCATTGGGCATCACGTCAGCGTTTTTTGACCTTAATACCACGGTCTTTGACGAGGGGCTGGCAGCGGGGGCCACTGTCGCCACCATCGAGACCAACGGCGTGCCGGTGCCGCAGTACCAGATCACCTCGGATCCCTCGGGCCTCTTTGCGATCAGCGGCCAGAGCGTGGTCAGGACGGCTGCTGCGGCCACGCATGACGGCAGTTTTGATCCGATCACCATCCGCGAGACGCAAAGCACCGGCACCAAGGACCGCACGTTCCGCATGTTCGCCGCCCGAACCGGCGAGGATGCAGTGTTTGGGCGTCTCTCCATCACGGCCAGCCGGACAAGCGTGTTTACCGGCGAGCACATCTTCTTCAGCCTCGATGGCCTGACCGATGAGGAAGCGGCGCTGCTGTTCGTGGATTGGGACTTTGGCGACAGCGGCGAGGTCTATGACAACCTGCCCGCCGGGTACTTTTTTGGAAATTCCGCCCGCTACAAATCAGGCCCCTATACGCTCAAGACCTTCACCGGAACCACAGGCCTGCGCACGGTCACGGTGAATGTCTACCGGGCGGGCAGCGCCGCGCCGGTCTGGACAGGCACCATCGACATCACGGTGCTTGATCCTGCCACCATCACGAACGTGCATGTGGTCTCGGCCTCGGAAAATTACGCGGGCCTACCTGCCGGGACGCAACACATCAGTATCTCTGAGGCGCTCACCGCCGCATGGGCGCAGGTGCAGAACGGTGAAAATGCACTCGTCCACCTTCGGCGCGGCGACGAATGGCTCTCGGGCAATGATGTGACGATGCGCTCGGATACCAATGACCCGCTGGGATCGCTGCTGATCCGCCCCGCCGGGACCGGGGCGGACCCGATTGTGCGCTTCGGGCAGGGCGGCGAGAGTATCAAGGTGCGCGGCTCGAACGACAATATCAGCGTCTCCGCAGCGGGGATCGACCCGCGCGGCCTTGTGGATACGCTTGGTCTGGTGGATGCAAATGGTGTCTCGACCTACAACTACCGGACGGCCTTCATGTCCTCACTGTCGCGCGGGCATGTGACACTTTCGCGGATCACGGGGCGCGGCATCATGCAGTTTACGCAGGACGGCCAGAGCGCTGCGGACACGGCCTCCTGCTGCCTGCATGACTGCCTGCCGGTCCAATATGCGCCATACGCCTATTACTTCGGTTATGCGCGCCGGAGCGGCCTTGACGGTGGCACCTTTGTCAAAAAGAACGAGCCGAATATCTCCAAGCGGCAGTTTGCGGCAGAGAATGCTGCGCCTGGGAACGGGCTGGACAATATCATCTCCATCAATGGTCCGGGGCGCGCGGCGATTATCGAAAGCATGGTGATTTCCCGCGTCAAATCGGGAAGTTTTCAAGGCTGGTCGGACGGCAATACCGCGTTCCAGCTGCGCGACCGCTACACCGCCGCACCGCTGTCGGCGCACCAGCCGAACCACCGCCTTGCCTCTGACCAGCCGATCACCGGCGGGACGCTGCACATCACGGAATGCGAGGTCGAAGGCTTCCTCAACCTGCAAAACTTCCTGCGCAGTTTTGGCCGGTTCATCATCACGCGCAACCACTTCACAGGCCATGCGGGGGCGTCTACGCTTTTCTCAGCCGATCACCGGGGCCTGTGGTTTGTCTCCAACGTGCTTGTGATGGCTAATACGCCCTCCGAGACCGCCAATCCGGGCATGTTCATCAAGCTCGACACGCGGGCGGGGGCCAACCACCCCGGCGCGGAGGACGCCGACAACATCCGCCAGCGCATCATCGGCAATACCTTCGTGGACCTTCGGACGGCGGCGCAATTGCAGCCCGGCGAGAGCGGCACCATTGCAAGCATGTTCGCGGGCATCGACAACCCGGCGATATGTCAATGCGAGAACAACGTCATCTACGTGCCGAACCGCGCGGTGTCAGACCCCGGCATCCCCGGTCTGACGGTCGTGTCCTCGCTGGACACGGATGTGGTCGCCAGCGTCAACTATCGCGGTCTCTGGTCTCCGCTGCCCGGCAATTACAACCCGGTCGATCTGGGGGCCGTGGATACCGACTACGCCACGCCAGCCACCAGCGGTGTGTCCGGTCGGGTGCCTGCTGGTTCAGTAATCATTGACACGTGGGCAGGGCGTCTACCGGCTGCCGATATCGGTGGGAACAAGCAGACTGACACGAGCAGATCGCCGGGGGCATGGGCTGATGTGGCTTGAGGTAGAGAGCAATTTTTATGACAAAGCCTGAAGCGAAGCATGCTTCATTCTATCCTACCTGTAGTGCGGCAGTGATCCATGACAGTCTCAAGAAGGTTCGCAACTCTGTAGACAAGCGTCTGGAGTACGCCTCCTATAGGCGCGCCATCAAGAACGCTGGTATTGCCAAAGCATATCTGGCCGGCGGCTTGAAGCTGTGCGTCAGGTTGGAGTGGAGACATGCTCCAGTTGGGGTCGCCCCCAACTTCCGAGAATGGTACGCCCTTGTGGAGATCTCCCTCGGCCCCCAGGATCATCGTTCTAACGCCGCCAACAATTCGAAATCTGCTGAAAACGGAGATATGCCCACTGTTCGCTATGGGAATGAGTTCCGCATGCTTGTCGATGTTTGCCAGTCGGAAAATGGCATAGAGATCATCGTCCCCTCCAGGATACGGCTTCTGACGAAGCAGGAGCTTGATGAGATCGGGGTCGAGCCTATCGATTTTTCCGCGCTTTCGTTTGACGCCAGCCATTCCGTTGGCGCGCTGGAGGTGCCGTAGGCGACTCTCTCCACGGGCGTCAAAAACCAAATCGCGAGGCGTTTGTCCGACAGGGAAGTATATGCTCGTCAAGTTCCCTTTGCTGACCCCAGAGAGTATGGCGAGCCGAACGGCGATTTGATCCAAAGTAGATCGGAGGTGATAAATTGTCTCAGCTGCAAGCAGATGGATTTCCTCAGGTGGCGACTCAGTTATTCGAACTCTAGCGAAATGCTCTCCGGTTTCGGCATCTGGCTCAGTATCGATAAATGGCTTACAGTGTTGCCAGAAGGAGGTTTCGATTGCGTGCATTTGTGCGAGCATATGATGTGCACGCTGGATTTTGAGAATTGGTCCAGCAAAATCAGACAACCCGACACACCGAGTGTTTCATGATGTCAAAATTTAAAGACATAGCGTCAAACCTCTTGAAGATGAAACCAAAGCCTCATGATGGGGACTCTGTTTCATCCAAGTGTCAATACGACGACGACCACTTTGGATTAGTATGTCCTGCCGGTATTGGTGCTCTTAGAATGGTCTTTAAAGTGATTTCAAATCAGTGATTTGAAAACCCGCGTCCCCGCCCGCTCGCGCGTTCCAGTCCCGAAAAAACGTTTGCTGCAATTATCTTTGTCATTCACTGCAAAAAACTTTGTCCCGCTACAATCATGCTTGCAAGCGGGATCTGGAGATGCCCTTTACGCAAGTGGTGATTATTCCTATATGGAAGACTCAGGAAAACACGTCGAGGCCAAGATGAACGACCGTCCAGAACCGCTCGAAGGTGCGCCACTGATTGCGCCCTCCTCCACGGATCACCCGCTCTATGAACAGGTCGTCGATGCTTGCCGCTCGGTCTATGACCCTGAGATTCCGGTCAATATCTATGAGCTTGGCCTCATCTACACGATTGATATCGACGCGGAGAACGCCGTGCAGATCAAAATGTCCCTGACCGCCCCGGGATGTCCGGTGGCCGGTGAGATGCCGGGATGGGTTGCCGACGCGGTGGAACCGATCCCCGGGATCAAGCAGGTTGACGTAGAGCTTGTCTGGGAGCCGCCCTGGGGCATGGACATGATGTCGGATGAAGCGCGGCTTGAACTGGGCTTCATGTAGAGCGCGCGGCCCAGCCCGAAACCTGCGCGATGTTCTTGTTCAGCGCGACCTGAGCGACTAGATTGAAAGCCGAAGGAGTGCTCCCATGTTCGGAATTCCAGGCAAACAAGCTGTCACCCTGACCCCCCGCGCCGCGGCGCAGGTGTCGAAACTCATGGCGTCCGCAGGGCACGCTGGGCTGCGGATCGGTGTCAAGAAGGGCGGCTGTGCGGGCATGGAATACACCATGGAATATGTCGAGCAAACTGATCCCAACGACGAGATTGTGGAGCAGGACGGCGCGCGCGTCATGATCGCCCCCATGGCGCAGATGTTCCTCTTCGGCACCGAAATCGACTATGAGACCAGCCTGCTTGAATCCGGTTTCAAGTTCAAAAACCCCAATGTGACCGAGGCCTGCGGCTGCGGTGAATCGATCAAATTCGGCTAGAGCGTCTGACGAAATACCTGAAACATCAAGTATCACGTAACGCGTTGAAATCTTTGATTTCAGGCAGCGTTACTTGATTCAGGTTTTTCGCATGACGCTTTAGGCCTGCGCCTTGAGGTGCACGTAAGTCTCATTAAAGCGCTTTGCCAGGTGATCGCCTGCGAGGATCGTCTGTCCGGACCCGATCGGCGCGATATTGGTGTCAACCGAAGGATTGAAGAACAGCGGCACCGACAGGCGCTCGTGGGACGTCCCGATCACCCGGTGCGGTGTGGCTTTCACCACGTTGTCGCTCCAGATTTCCATCATTTCGCCGAAATTGATGATGAACTCGCCCGGCGGCGCGCTGACGGGGATCCAGCCGCCGCCCCGTTTACGGACTTCCAGCCCCGGTGAACCGTCGGTCGCCAGCAGTGTCAGGCACCCGTAATCCGTATGGGTTGCAATGCCAAAATCCTGATCCGTGGCCCAGGCAGGCCGCGACGGATAGTAATTGCCCCGCAGCAGGGCCATCGGGGCGTCAAAGGCGTCATCGAAGGTGTTTGCAGGCACCGCCATCGCCTTGGCGACCCCCCGCAACACGTCCATCGCCACCTCGCAGGCCTGCGCGTAGTAGCTTTCGATCTCGGGCTTGAACGCTGCCGGTTTTTCCGGCCAGAGGTTGGGAGCATAGACCTCCAGTTTTGCCCGCGGATCGTTATCGGGCAAGGTAAAGCCGCTGTCAAAATACTGTTTGTAGTCGGGGTTCGAGTCCGGATCGACCTGTTCGGAGCCTGATGCCCCCCAGCCCCGGTTGGCGCCCGTACGTGCCATGTCGACCCGTTTTTTTTCACTTTCAGGCAGTCGGAAAAAGCCTCTGTAAAGGTCGAGAATTTCCATCACCCGATCCGGGCTGATGCCCGTGCCATGGACGGTTGCAAACCCGATGAAGGTCGCCGCTTCGCGCATCTGCGCGATAGTGTCGGGATCGTTGCTGGCCAGTTTGCGCGCATCCAGTCTCGGGATCATGTCGGCTCTCCTGAAATCTGCCGGTGCCGTGCCATAGCGATGCGCGCCGTGCAAGTCCCATGCACCATTTGCCGCCGATGCCCGGTCCTGTTACCAAAGGGCAAACTGCAAAAAGGAGCATGGCATGCGGCGGAAACTGGCGGCGGGAAACTGGAAAATGAACGGCTCGCTGGCCGCTTTGGAGATGATTGAACACCTCTCAACGGCGCATGCTGATGCCGGGTGCGAGATTTTGTTGTGCCCGCCTGCCTCGTTTCTGATCCCCGCCTTGGGCAAAGCCTCGGGCGGACCGGTAGCGATTGGAGCGCAGACCTGCCATCCTGCTGCCCGTGGTGCACACACGGGCGACATATCAGCTCCGATGATCGTGGAAACCGGGGCGACCCATGTGATTGTCGGACACTCCGAACGACGCGAGAGTTACCGCGAGGCGGATGCGGTGGTGCAAGCGCAGGCCGAAGCCGCCCAGGGTGCCGGGCTTGTCGCGATTGTCTGTCTGGGGGAAAGCCTCGCGCAACGCGAAGCTGGCGAGGCGCTGCCAATCATAAAAGCGCAGCTCAAAGGGTCCGTACCTCCCGGCAGCAGCGCGCACAATCTGGTCGTGGCCTACGAACCCATCTGGGCCATCGGCACCGGCAAGATCCCCACCATGGCGGAAATTGCCGAGGTTCATGCAACGTTGCGCGCCGATCTGAAGAACATTCTGGGGGAGGCAGGCGACGCTGTGCGACTGCTCTACGGGGGGTCGGTCAAGCCGGGCAACGCCGCCGATATTTTTGCGCTGCCGGATGTTGACGGTGCGCTGGTTGGGGGCGCGAGCCTGAAAGCCGAAGACTTCTCTCCGATCATTCAGGCGCTCGACGCAAGCTGACGCGCGGCCCGGATGGGCGGGGCTATCACAGGCCCCTGCCCATCCCTATTGCACGATGATCTCTGGCCCCATGACCGTGGTGGGCAGCCATGTGCTGATGATCGGGATATAGGTCACCATAATAAGGAAGACGAAGAGCACCGCGGTGAAGGGCAGCGCCGCTTTAACCACGGCCCACATCGGCATGTTTGCCACCCCGGAGGTCACAAAGAGGTTCAGGCCAACGGGCGGCGTAATCATCCCGATTTCCATGTTCACCACCATGATGATGCCCAGATGAATGGGATCAATGCCAAGCTCAATCGCGATTGGAAACACCAGCGGCGCGACGATCACCAGAAGACCCGAAGGCTCCATGAACTGACCGCCGATCAGCAGGATCACATTCACGATGATGAGGAACACGACAGGGCCAAAACCGGCTTCAAGCATGCTGGCCGCGATCTGCTGCGGAATCTGCTCATCCGTCAGGACATGTTTGAGGATCAGCGCGTTGGCGATGATGAACATCAGCGTGACCGTGAGCTTTCCGGCCTCGAACAGCGTGTTCTTGGTGTCGGGATGCACGAAAGCCGTAATCAGCGCGATGGGTTTGCGCATCAGCGACAGGTTATGCGTCTCATCGTCCTTGACATGCAGGGGCCCCATATCCCGGTAGACAAAACAGGCGATGAAGAAGGCATAGACCGCCGCGACTGCCGCCGCTTCGGTCGGGGTGAAGATACCGCCATAGATGCCGCCCAGGATGATGACGATGAGGAAGAGACCCCATCCGGCTTCGCGCCCGGCCTCGAAGACCTCGCCCCAGCCGCGCCATTCCCCCTTCGGCAGGTCACGCAGTTTGGCGATGATGTAGATCGTCACCATCAGCATGGTGCCTGCCAACAGACCCGGAAAAACTCCGGCCAGGAACATGCGCCCCACGGAGACATCTGTCGCCGAAGCATAGACAACCATCACGATGGACGGAGGGATCAGAATGCCGAGCGTGCCCGCGTTTGCGATCACGCCTGCGGCGAAGTCCTTGGTGTATCCCACCTGCCGCATCCCGGCGATGACAATCGAACCGATGGCGACCACGGTCGCCGGCGACGAGCCCGACAGCGCCGCAAAGAGCATGCAGGCAAAAACCCCGGCAATCGCCAGACCGCCCGGCAGGTGCCCCACGAGGGCAATGGAAAACCGGATGATCCTGCGCGCCACACCGCCCGTGGACATGAAACTGGACGCGAGGATAAAGAAGGGAATGGCCAGCAAGGTATAATGCCCCGCCATCGCCTGAAAGAGCGTCTGCGCGATAGAGCCCAGCGATGTATCGCTCAGCGCCAGCAGGAAAACGATGGAGGACATGCCAAGGCTCACCGCGATCGGAACACCGACCAGCATCAGGCCAATGACCATGGCGAAAAGAATTGCAACTTCCATGGATCAGTCCCCTGCGTTCATGTGTTTGACGTCTTCCACGGCGTCTTCCGCCTCGTGGCTGACAATCAGACTGGTCGCATCCCCGCGGAAAATCCGCACCCAGGCCTGCACAAACCGAAAGAGCAACAGCGCCATTCCAAACGGCAGGATCACGTATGGGATGAAGCGCGGAATTTTCTCGTATTCCTCGCCCTCGTTGAAGATCGGCTCGATCCAGCGCAGCCACTCGGGCATCGGGATGTCGACCACCTCGTACCACCCCTGATCGCGGCTGTTTTCAAAGCCCGTCGGGAACCAGCGCCCGCTCGTGGCGTCAAAGCCCGCGAAGGGTGCCCAGTAGTCCCATGCCCCTTTGAACACGAGTGCTGCGTAGGCAATGCAAATCCCCCCCGCAAAGAGCGCAAACACCCGTCTGATCGGCGGTGAAAAGAGGTTGATGACCGCATCAACACCCAGATGCGCAGTAATCTTGACCGCGTAGCTCACTCCGAAAAGGACAAGCCAGGCAAAGAGGAAGGTGACAGCTTCGAGACCCCAGATGATGCCTGTGTTGAAGCCGTAGCGTAAAACGACGTTGATGAATGTCAGGATGGTCATCAGCCCGAGGATCACGGCAATGGCGGTCTCCTCGATTTCGTTGACGATCCGCCCCAGCAGAGACTGCGCCTCATAGGAATGCGACATGCCGCTCCCCCTTCCCAGAGTGTGGTCTGGCCCCCGACATACAGGGGCCAGAGATCAAAGTTCGTTGGTTCAGAACCCGGCGTTGATCGCCTGTGCCGCGTCGATGTTTTCCTGACCGACGTCATCCTTGAACTGTTCCCAAACGGGTTTCATGGCAGCAACCCATTCTTCGCGTGCTGCTGCATCCAGTTCACGGACCACTCCGCCAGCATCAAGGATGGCCTGCTTGGCCTGCTGGTTGACGGCTGCGGATTCCGCGTTGCGGGTGGCAGTGACTTCGGCAAGGATCGTGCGCAACTGGTCCCGCACATCACCATCAAGACTGTCCCACCAGTCCACAGAGGTGACAACCATGTAGTCGATGATGCCGTGGTTGGTCTCGGTGATACCGTCCTGAACTTCAAAGAACTTCTGGCCGTAGATGTTGGACCATGTGTTTTCCTGACCGTCCACGACGCCGGTTTGCAGCGCGCCATAGACCTCTGAGAACGCCATCGGCTGCGGGGATCCGCCAAGCGCTGCCATCTGCGCTTTCAGAACGTCGGAATTCTGGACGCGGAATTTCAGGCCGTTGGCGTCTGCGGGTGAATTGAGCGGCACGTTGGCGGACATCTGCTTCATGCCGTTGTGCCAGAATTCAAGCCCCAGAAGGCCGCGGCGGGTCATGGATTCCTTCATCGCCTGACCCGTTTCAGAAGCCTGGAACGCGTCAACCGCTTCGATGTTCTTGAACATGAAGGGCAGATCGAAAATGCGGAACTGCTTGGTGAACTGCTCGAACTTCGACAGGGAAGGTGCCGCCATCTGGACATCGCCCTGCAACAGCGCTTCGAGCACCTGATCGTCGTTGTAAAGCGTGGACTGCGGGAAGACCTCCATACAGGCCTTGCCGTTCATTTCCTCGTTCACACGTTCTTGCAGAAGACTCGCCGCAATGCCTTTCGGATGGCGGTCCGTATTGGTCACGTGGCTGAACTTGATGACAACTTCGCCATCGTCACAAGCCGCCTGAACGGCGCCTGCACTTACCGTCAGTGTCAATGCCGTCAACGCGGCGGTGAATACTCTCATTATGCTTCCTCCCAGAAACGGTTTCAAAAGCGGCACCTCTTCCTGAAGGTGCACTGCGATACAGGAAACAGTGTTCGGCGGATTGGTGCAAGGGCCGTAAAGGTCCCGAAGGTCATCTATATTTAGTCGATTATATTCAGTTCTTTGAGAGGCATTTTTCATGTTTTCCGCGCGCGATTTGTGCGACCGATCACACAGCTTGACGGACCGCTGTGCGGATTTCCGCACATTATTCCCGACGAAACGCTTCCGGGCGAATCCCGTGACGGGCAAGTTTGTCATAGAAGGTCTTGCGCGGCAGCTTCAGGGCGCGCGCGGCCTCCACCGCCTTGCCGTCCGCACGACGCAAAGCCTGCTCCAGCAGGCTTTGTTCAAACTGTGCGAGATGTTCGGCAAGCCCAAGCTCCTCATCCGGCCTGCTCTGCTCGGACAGCCCCAAGGCAAATCGCATCGCCTCGGACATCAGAGCGCGCGCATTGCCAGGCCATTCCAGTGCCATCAGCCTTGATGTCACCGCGGGCGTGACCGGGGGTGCGGTCAACCCCGCCTGTTCGCTGGCCTGTTCGACATAGTGCCGAAAGAGCACCGGTATATCCTCCGGTCTTTCCGCCAGAGAGGGGATGCGCACCGGGGTCACATCCAGCCGATAATAGAGATCTGCATTGAACGTGCCTGCCTCGACGCAAGCCTTGAGGTCAAGGTTTGACCCGGCGATGACACGGGTGAGGCTGCCGGCCTCCAGTGTCTCCATCAGCGCGATCTGGACCTGCGCGGGCAATTGCGACACCTCGTCGATAAAGAGGCTCCCTGTCCGGGCCGCAGACAGGGCCTCTTGCAGGTTTGCACTGTCCAACGCGGAGGCGGCGCGCTTGACGAACGGTGCCTTGGAGCGCGCAGAGCTGAGATGAATGACCTCGGCCACTTTCGACACGCCTGTTCCCGGCGCGCCCGTTACCAGCACCTCGGTATCCGTCATCGCGACCCGGCGCACCCGGGCCCGCAGCCCATCCGCCTGTTGTGAGATGCCAAACAACATGCGCGCAGCCGGATCGCCGGTTTCCAGGGTCGCGCGAAGGGCGCGCATTTCAAGAACACCGCGACGTGCCTCCAGCGCGCTTTCAAGAACCGCGATCAAATCCTTGGGCGCACAAGGCTTTTCGAGGAAATCGTAAGCCCCCTGCTCAACCGCTTTCATAGCCGTGGGAATGTCTCCCTCCCCGGTCAGCAGAATGACAGGCAACTCCGGGTCCTGCCCGCGCGCATAGGTCAGCAGGTAAAACCCATCCCGACCGGGCATGCGCAGATCAGACAGGACAACTCCGTCAAACCCCCGTGTGATGTGGTCTTTCGCCGCGACAAAGGAACTTGCCGTCACGGGCTCCATATCCGCAAGCTCAAGGGTCTGGGCCAGGGCGTCCCGAACGGCACTATCATCGTCCACCAGCAGCACTTGTCGGCTCATGCGGCTTCCTGCGCCTCCCAGGGTTGTAGCTCCACAATGAAAAGCGCTCCGGGATCACAGTTGCGCACGCGAATATCGCCGCCAAAGCTTTTCACGATACCGTAAGAGATCGACAAACCAAGCCCCATGCCTTCCGCCGCCCCCACGTCCTTGGTTGAGTAGAACGGGTCAAAAACCTTTTCGGGCACTTCAACACCGGGGCCGGTATCGCGAACACTTACCGTAACGGATTTGTCGTACCGCAAGGTCAATGTGAGCCGTCTTTCAGGGCACCCTGCCATCGCGTCCAATGCGTTTGTCATCAGGTTTACAAATACCTGCCCAAGCCGCACCTCTCCGCCTTTGACCCAAACCGATCCGTCGGGGCAGTCCAGCACGATCTTGGCGTCGATGTCGTGTGCCTTTTGGGAGATCATGTCGATGGCGTCGGTCAACACTTCCCTCAGATCCACGCGGGTCATCGGTTCGACCTGCTGTTTGGAAAAGGCCCTGAGGTTCTGGATGATGCGCCCCATGCGCCGGGCCATCTCTGAGATGCGGTTGAGGTTCTCCTCCACGCGGTCCGGGCGGTCACGCTTCTGGAACTGCACCGCGTTTTCCGCAAAAGACCGGATTGCCATCAACGGCTGGTTCAACTCATGGCTGATCCCCGCGCTCATCTGTCCCAGGGCGCTCAGCTTTCCGGCCTGAAGTAAATCCGCCTGGGCCCGCGCAAGGGCCGCCTGGGCCTGCTCACGTTCCTCCGCCTCCCGTCGCAAGGCGGCGTTCGTTTCGGACAAGGCACGGGTGCGCCGCCGCACGCGGGTCTCCAACTCTGCATTGATCCGCGCCAGCGCGTGACGCCGCTCGGTCGCAAGAAACAACAGCGCCCCGAATGCCAGGCACAATGTCGCCACCACCGCCGCCTGCAAGAGCGCCAGACGTCTGGCAGGGGCGACATCCACCAACGTCTCCCCCACCAACCCTATGACCGGCAGGTCCCGCGACAGATGCAGGGCCGCTTTCGGCAGATAAGGCCCCCAGGAGACCTGCCACACCTCGTGCCTGCCGGTCCGATAGCTGTCAAAGGGACGTTCCTCCCCTTGATCCGAAACGAGACCTGCAGCCCCATCGGGCCGCCGCCAGCCCACCAACTCTGATCGGTTGGTCACGAAAACCTGCCCGCTATCGTCGGTAAAGAACACCGGCCGGAAGCCGCCCCGCCACTCATCCTCTATCGCCGTGATCCCTGCCGCGACGATCGTCGTACCGATCACCTGACCCCGCGCCCCAAAGACCGGCGCCGCGTGGTAAAACGCCCGTGGTGCCAAGGGTGCGCCCACACCGTGCCCCCACCCCAGCGCCCCTTGCCGCGCGCGCTGCACGAAGGGCAATGCCGCCAGGTTGGTGGTGGTTTGCGTATGCGCCGCCGCCCGCAACCTGCCGGACATATCCACGAACATCACATCAAGAGCACCCGTCTTGTCGGCCACCTCCAGAAACAGGGCGGCTGCGGGTGCGCTCTCCCCGCCCAGTGCCAGCGCAGCGACCGTCGGGTGATCCGCCAGCAGCACCGAAAGCTCACGATACCGCTCCAACTGTCCGACCAGCCTGTCACTGGCCAGCGCCAGATCAGCAGCCCCCTGCCGGGAAAGCTGATCCAGCGCCTGCAGGTATCCATAGCGCCAAACCCCGGTCGAAATACCGGCGAGCGCAACCACGAAGGCGCAGATGATTGTGAGCCGCTGAAAGAACAAGGCGCGCATCGCCTTAGTTTACAAAGGCGCACTTGCCTTGACCAGTCACATGGGTCTTAAAGGCCCGATGAAAACACTGAAGCAATCGCCGCTCGATCCCGGCTTTGTCCAAAACCCCTATGCAACCTATGCAGAGATATTACAGGACGATGACCCTGTCCGGTTCTGGCAGGACTACGGAAAAGTTGCAGTATTTGACGCGGCATCGGTCCAGTCTCTGCTGAGGGATCGACGGTTGGGGCGTGCCATGCCCGCGCATCTGAAAGCCTCCACGCCGCCGCATCTGGCGGATTTCGCCGCCCTCGAAGAGGTCTCGATGCTGGAGTTGGAGCCGCCGGTCCACACCCGCCTCCGAAGACTTGTGCTGCGCGCCTTCACCTCCAGCCGCATCGCGCATCTGGAACCCGACATCCACGCCATTTGTGACATGTTGCTGGCAAAGCTCCCAAAGGGCCGGTTCGATCTGCTCCCGGCCTATTGCGCGCCGCTGCCGGTCCGCGTAATCGCACGACTGCTTGGTGTACCGGAAGCGGCCTCTTGCGACTTGCTCCGCTGGTCCAACGCGATGGTCGCCATGTATCAGGCGGGCCGCACGAAACAGATCGAGGTTGCCGCCAACGAGGCCGCAGCGGCGTTCACCGCGTTCCTGTCGGGCCACATTGATGCGCGGCGGAAAACCCCGGGGCAGGATTTGCTGAGCGAACTCATCAAAGCGGAGGAAGACGGGCAGAAACTCACCCGACAGGAATTGATCGGCACCGCGATTCTCCTGCTGAACGCAGGCCATGAAGCCACCGTGCACACCCTCGGCAACGCTGTCAAAACGCTGCTTGAGACAAGACGCCCCTGGCAAACCATCACAGAGGCTGTGGTCGAAGAAATCCTGCGCTTTGATCCGCCGCTGCACGTCTTCAATCGTTTTGTCTATGAGCCCGTTTCCGTTGGGCCACACCGCCTCGAACCCGGGCAGGAAATCATGCTGGTTCTGGGTGCCGCCGGTCACGACCCCCGCGCCGTTTCGAACCCGGCCGTCTTCACCCCCTCCCGCCCGTCGGTCCCGCATGCGGCGTTTGGCGGCGGGTTGCATTTCTGCGTGGGCGCGCCGCTTGCACGGCTGGAACTCAAGATCGGACTACAGCGCCTCTTCGAGGCCTTCCCCGATCTCCAGATGGAAGAACCGACCCGATACGCCAACAGCTATCACTTTCATGGGCTGGAGACCCTCATCGTCTCAACCGGCACACGGGCACTGTGACGGGCTCAGAGGGCGACCTTTGCCGGCAGATCACATCTAAAGCGGCAGCATGGTCGTTGATTTGATCTCCTCCATCGACAAAAGTGCCGTCACATTGTGAACCCTGACTTCTGAAATCAGCGCCTGGTAAAACACATCATAGGCGCGCGCATTCTTTACCCGCACTTTCAGGATATAGTCGATATCTCCGGCCAGCCGATGCGCCTCCTGCACCTCTGGGCGATCCCGAAGCGCTTTCAGAAATGCCGCCTGCCACTCCGCCTCATGCTCTGACGTCCTTATCAGCACAAAAAAACATGCTTCAAACCCAAGTGCTTCCGCATCCAGCACAACCGTCTGCTGACCAATCACGCCCGCGTCCCGCATCTTGCGGATCCGATTCCACACAGGCGTCTTCGAGGAGCCCACCTGAGCTGCAATCTCGTCCAGCGACTGGCCGGCATCGACCTGCAGGGCACAGAGGATTTTCCGATCTGTCTCGTCAATTCGAACTGTCATTCTGGTTTTCCGCTTTCATCAAATTCATTGTTCCAAAAATACTCATAATAAGAACAAAATTCCTTATCAACCCAAAGATATGGTCATCTAGGAGGATAATTTCCTATATTGAGCACAAGCAAGCATGAGGCCGATTCATGGATCACTTTCCAGTCTTCCTACGGGTGCACGGGCGCCGGATCGTTCTGTCCGGCGGCGGTGAGGCCGCCCTTGCAAAGCTGCGCCTGCTCCTCAAGACAACCGCACATGTCACTGTCTTCGCCACGCACCCTGACCCGCAAATCGCGGCCTGGGCTGAATGCGGCAAGCTGACACTCAACCGTCGACCAATGGGACCGGGGGACGCTTTATGCGCAGCCCTTTTCTATGCGGCGGACGAAGACGAAACGGAAGATGCGCGCACATCAGCGCTTGCGCGTGCGGACGGCGCGCTGTTGAACATCGTGGACAATCTCGAAGACAGCCAGTTCATCACGCCCGCAATCGTAGACCGCGACCCGGTCACCGTGGCCATCGGCACGGAAGGCGCGGCCCCTGTGCTGGCCCGCGCGATCAAATCCGATCTGGAAGCGCGGCTGCCCGAGACGCTTGGCACGCTGGCCCGTGTCGGCAAGTCCTTTCGCAAGATGGCAGAGGCCCTGCCCTTTGGCCGCCCCCGCCGGGACTTTTGGCGCGCCTTCTATTTTGACGCAGGACCCCAAGCAGTTGCCAAAGGCGAACTTGCGGTGCGCGACAGCCTCAACGATCTTCTGCAGGCCCATCTGAACCGGGAAAGCCGCCCGGGGCATGTTCATTTCGTCGGCGCAGGTCCGGGGGATCCGGACCTTCTGACCCTGAAAGCGCGCCGTATCCTCGATGAGGCGGATGTAGTCATTCACGACCGCCTTATCAGCCAGCCGGTGCTGGAACTTGCCCGGCGAGAGGCACTGATGATCGACGCGGGCAAGGAAGGCTTTGGCCCCTCCATGCGTCAGGAAGACATCAACGCCCTCATCGTCGAGCACGCCAGAGCCGGCGCGCAGGTGGTCCGGCTCAAATCCGGTGATGCCACTGTCTTCGGGCGGCTGGACGAGGAAATCGACGCGGTTGACGCGCATCATATCCAGTGGAGCATCGTGCCGGGCATCACCTCCGCCTCGGCGGCCGTGGCGACAATCGGTCAAAGCCTGACCAAACGCGGGCGGAATTCCTCCGTAAGGTTCCTGACCGGCCATGACACGAAAGGGTTTGCAGATCACGATTGGGCGACCCTCGCGCGACCCGGTGAGGTTGCCGCGATCTACATGGGCAAGAAATCCGCCCGTTTCATCCAGGGCCGTCTCATCATGCATGGTGCGGACCGCCAGACCCCGGTCACGGTCATCGAAAACGCCTCCCGCCCTGACCAGCGTATTCTGGAAACCACGCTGGATGCGCTGCCCGCAGCCCTTTCGGCTGCCGAGATGACCGGCCCGGCGCTGACATTCTATGGGCTCGCACGACGCGAGGCCACCGCCCTTTCCGACTTCGACCCGGCTACCGCCCACCCCAGACAGGAGGCTTTCTGATGCCACGCAGTTTCACCCCCAAGGTCGTCACCGCCAATCACCTGCTGAAAGGCGACGTCATCTACCAGACCGCTAACGGCTGGACCCGAGACCTTGCAGAGGCAGAAGTGCTGACCGACGAGGCCGATGCCGATCTGCGCCTCATTGATGCCGCACAGCAGACCGATGTGGTGGTAGGCGCCTATCTGGCAGACGTGGATGTCACGGGCGACACCCCTGCCCCCACCCATTTCCGCGAGGACTTCCGGGCCCGTGGGCCGTCCAACTACGCTCATGGCAAGCAAGAGGTATTGAGCAATGTATAATTACACCGATTTCGATGCAGCCTTCGTCAAGGAGCGCAATGCGCAGTTCCGCTCCCAGGTCGAACGCCGGATTGATGGCTCGCTCACCGAGGATGAGTTCAAACCCCTGCGCCTGATGAACGGTCTCTACCTGCAACTGCACGCCTATATGCTGCGCGTGGCAATCCCTTACGGGACGATCAACAGCCGCCAGATGGATCAGCTCGCCTATATCGCGGACCGCTGGGACAAGGGATATGGCCATTTCACGACCCGGCAGAACATCCAGTACAACTGGCCTGAATTGCGCGATGTGCCGGACATGCTGGACGCGCTGGAGGAGGTGCAGATGCACGCCATCCAGACCTCCGGCAACACGATCCGCAATGTGACCGCCGACCATTTTGCCGGTGCCGCGGCGGATGAGATTGCCGACCCCCGGCCCGTGGCGGAACTGATCCGCCAGTGGTCCACCGACCATCCGGAGTTCCAGTTCCTGCCGCGTAAATTCAAGGTTGCCGTCACGGGCAGCGCGACCGACCGCGCGGTGACCAAGGCCCATGACATCGGTTTGCGCATGGTGGAACGCGACGGTGATGCCGGTTTCGAAGTGATCGTCGGCGGCGGGCTTGGCCGCACCCCGATGATAGGCAAGGTGCTGCGCGACTTCCTGCCGCGCGAGGATCTGCTGCCCTACCTCGAAGCCATCGTCAGCGT
Source organism: Pseudomonadota bacterium (assembly GCA_039196345.1). Lineage (GTDB taxonomy): Bacteria > Pseudomonadota > Alphaproteobacteria > Rhodobacterales > Rhodobacteraceae > Roseobacter. Next base: position 44,363 of record JBCCUU010000008.1, read on the forward strand.
TTACAACGTGCTGGGACGGCGCGACAACAAGTACAAGGCCCGCATCAAGATCACCGTGCATGAAAACGGGTTGGACGAGATGCGCGCCCGGGTCGAGGAACGCTTTGCGCTGATCCGCCCGCAGTTCACCGGCGTTGACCAGCAGATGCTGGCGGATATCGAGGCAGACTTTGCAGCGCCCGATTTTGCTGAGAAATCTCTTGCGCCGTTCGAGGCCGCCTATACCAATGATCCGGTGTTCCGGGCCTGGGCGGACACCAATCTCAGCACACATCGCGCGCCGGGTCATGCCATCGTCACCATCAGCCTCAAGGCCCATGGCGCGACGCCGGGTGACGCCACCTCCGATCAGATGCGTGTCATGGCAGAGATTGCGCGCACCTACGCCTACGACGAATTGCGCATCAGCCACGAGCAAAACGTCATCCTGCCCCATGTGCACAAGGCTGACCTGCCCGCCATCCACGCACGGCTGAAAGAGGCCGGGCTTGCGACGGCGAACATCGGGTTGATCTCGGACATCATCGCCTGCCCCGGCATGGACTACTGCGCGTTGGCCACCGCCCGTTCGATCCCGATTGCGCAGGAGATCGCGACACGCTTCGATGAGCTGAAGCTTGAGCACGACGTAGGCCCGCTCAAGATCAAGATATCCGGCTGCATCAATGCCTGCGGACACCACCACGTGGGTCATATCGGAATCCTCGGGCTCGACCGGGCCGGTGTGGAGAACTACCAGATCACCCTTGGCGGCGACGGGACCGAGAACGCAAGCATCGGCGAACGTGTGGGGCCCGGTTTCTCCGCCGAGGAGATCATCCCGGCCATCGAACGCCTCGTGCTGGGCTATCTGGACCTGCGCGCGGAACCGTCCGAGACGTTCCTGCAAACCTATCGCCGGCTTGGTCTTGCGCCGTTCAAGGCCATTCTCTACCCCGAGGCGCGGGCCAATGCTGCTTGATGAGCCAAGGCAGGAGGCGACGAACACCACGCCGGTTGCCTCGCCGGACGCGCTTCTGGAGCTGGCGGCGGGGCTGAACGCCCGCATGCGTCACCATAGTGCGACAGATGTGATCCGTCTGGCCTTGCAGGAGATCAGCCCGATCCGGCTGGTGTCCAGTTTTGGCGCCGAATCCGTGGCCCTGCTGCACCTCGCCGCAATGGTCGACCGGGACATCCATGTGATCTTCATCGACACGGAGATGCTCTTTACCGAGACGCTCGTCTACCAACAGGAAGTGGCCGAGCGTCTGGGGCTGCGGAACCTGCGTATCTTGCGCAGCGAGGATGCCGATCAGAAAGACCCGAAGAGGACGCTGCATAAATCCGACCCCGATGCCTGCTGCACCCTGCGAAAGACGGTGCCGCTGCAAGCGGCGCTCAAAGGCGCAAACGGCTGGTTCACGGGGCGCAAGAGGTTCCAGTCGGGGCAACGCGCGCAGTTGGAGTTCTTTGAAGTCGAAGCCGAGACAGGCCGGATCAAGGTGAACCCCTTGGCCTATTGGACGGCGCAGGATGTGGCGGAGTATATCGACGAGAACCGCCTGCCCAGGCATCCGCTCGTGGCAAAAGGCTATCCGTCCATCGGCTGCGCGCCCTGCACCTCGCCTGTGCGCGAGGGTGAAGATATCCGTGCAGGACGTTGGAGAAACACAGAAAAAGATGAATGTGGCATACATTTTGTAAATGGCAAGATGGTGCGGACAGGAGACATCAGATGACGGTAATTGTGAACGACAATGGTTTTTCGGAGGACGACTGGACCGAAGGGTTTGTGGCCCTTGGGGCGGCCAACGATGCGGATGCGCTGGATGTGCCCTCGGATGCCCATCCTGAAGATGTGCCCCTTTGCGAAGGGTTGCGCATGATCCGCGTGGACTTCCCCTCCTCCGCCGACGGGCGCGGGTTCACCATTGCCCGGGCCTTGCGCCTGCGCGGCTACAAGGGGCGGCTCCGGGCCAAGGGGCATGTGCTCGCGGATCAATACGCGATGGCGCGCCGCTCCGGCTTTGACGAGGTCGAGATTGACGCGGCACTGGCCGAACGGCAACCCGAAGACCAGTGGCAATTCCGTGCCAATTGGCAGGACAACGACTATCAGAACCGGCTTCGGGGGCGCAGGCCCGCGTAAACGCGGCAATGCGTCCTCTTTCCTAACCCACAATCCGCTTCCAAAAAGGGACACGCAGGTGTAAGTCTGCGTCGACACATTATGACCGAGCATTCCGCCGTGAACCAACAATCCGCCACCAAGGTCCCGACCCTGCCCGACGCGCAGACGGTGACCCACGTCAAACACTGGACAGATCGTCTGTTTTCCTTCCGGGTCTCCCGGCCCGCCTCCTTGCGGTTCCGCTCCGGCGAATTCGTGATGATCGGCCTGATGGGTGACCCTGATCCGAAAACCGGCAAGCAAAAGCCGCTGCTGCGGGCCTATTCCATCGCCTCGCCCTCCTGGGATGAGGAGTTGGAGTTCTACTCCATCAAGGTGCAGGACGGGCCGCTCACCTCCAAGCTGCAGCATATTCAAGCGGGAGACGAGATCATCTTGCGGCCCAAACCGGTCGGCACGCTGGTGCATGATGCGCTGCTGCCGGGCAAACGCATCTGGTTCTTTGCCACGGGCACCGGCTTTGCACCCTTCGCCTCGCTGCTGCGGGAGCCGCAGACCTATGAAGACTATGACGAGGTCATCATCACCCACACCTGCCGCGAGCTGGGTGAACTGGCCTATGGGGCCGAGTTGATCGAGGCGCTCAAGCATGACGAATTGCTGAACGAGGTGATTGGCGAAGGTTTCTGGAAAAAGATCAAATACTACCCCACCACCACGCGGGAAGAGAGTGCGAAGATGGGTCGCATTACCGACCTGATGCGGTCGGGCGAAGTCTACAAGGACCTGGACGTGGCCCCGCTGTCGCCCGAAACCGATCGCGCGATGATCTGCGGCAACCTCGCCTTCAATCTCGAACTGAAGGAAATGCTGGAGGAGTACGGGCTCGAAGAAGGCGCAAATTCCAAACCAGCCCAATATGTGGTCGAAAAGGCCTTCCTTGATTAGAAGCAAGGTGTGCACCGCCCAGGGCGCGCTTTTTTGCGAGGTTGCCTGAAAAACCGCCAAACACCCACCTCCCGCTGCACTTTTGGCGCTTGCAGCGGAGGTCGCGCCCGTTTAATTTACCGGCGCAGTTTCGATAAACAATTGAAGGAAGACTATCATCGCTCGCAGACCACATAACGCGCCGCCTCAAAGAGACACTGGCCCGCGCGTGAACGAGAAGATCCGGGGCACCGACGTGCGCCTTATCGGGGCCGACGGCGAAAACGTGGGCGTCGTATCGCCCGAACGCGCCATGGCAATGGCAGATGACGCCGGGTTGGACCTTGTTGAAATTTCGCCTAATGCCAAACCGCCCGTGTGCAAGATCATGGATTTTGGCAAGTTCAAATACGAACAGCAAAAGCGCGAGAGCGAAGCCCGCAAGAAGCAGAAGATCATTGAGATCAAAGAGGTCAAATTCCGGCCCAATACGGATACCAATGATTATGACGTGAAGATGCGGAACGTGTTCAAATTCCTCGAAAACGGCGACAAGGTGAAGATCACCCTGCGCTTTCGTGGGCGCGAGATGGCACACCAGAACCTTGGGCGCGAGCTGCTGGAACGTGTGGCCGAAGACACCAAGGACCACGGCAAGGTGGAAAACTTCCCCAAGATGGAAGGCCGCCAGATGGTCATGCTGATTGGCCCCTTGCCGAAGTAACAGAGGCCCCGCACCAGATTGGGACGCCCCCTCCCCCCGGAGCGGGCGTTTTTTTATGGGTGGGCGCATCGACCGTCGTTCCCGAAGCAAAAGCCGTTCTATCAATGAATGCGAGACGCGCCGACCGGATTTCAGATTGAACAAGCCGTGAAGCGGTCGTTTTGATCGGGGCACGCGCCAATTCTACTAAAGCGTCATGCGAAAAACCTGAATCACGCAACGCTGCCTGAAATCAAAGATTGGGGCGCGTTACGTGATGCTTGATGTTTCAGGTATTTCGTCAGACGCTCTAGCTCTGACAAGGCTGGTACATCGGCCTGAAAAACTGAAGCGCCACCCTTACCGACTGACCCGGCCGGCATCGCCGGCCAGCCCCCGACCCTCCCCACGGGAGGGGGCTTCACCCCCACCCAGGCTCGAGGGCTGGCCTCAGTCATATGGGGTCGTGTTGCAGCTTAGATGAATACTGCTCTATAGCCGGTGCCGACAAACGGATGCGTTGATTTGAACGGTTTTTGCTTTGGTGGAAAAGGCCAGGACCAGGTCCCGGCCCCTTCGATGGTGTTCAATCAGGCTGCCGCAGCCACGGCGCGTTTGGTCATGACGCCGACCAGATGGGCGCGGTACGCACCGGTGCCGTGCAAATCGTTAATCATGTCGTCACCCGACACGGTCAGCCCATCCAGCGCCGTTGCCGAGAAATTCGCGGAAAGCGCAGCCTCTGCCTCGCTCCAGCGGAAAACGCCGTCATTGCTCGCCCCAGTGACGGCCACCCGGACGCCATCTGAATATTTGGCGACAAAAACGCCCACGAGTGCGAACCGCGAGGCCGGTTGCAGGAACTTCTGGTAATTCGAGACCTCCGGCACCGGGAAACGCACCTCGGTGATGATTTCGCCTTCTTCAAGGTCAGTGGTGAACATCCCCTGAAAGAAGTCATCCGCCGCAATCTCACGGTCGTTCGTCACGATCGTGGCCCCTGCCCCCAAGGCCGCCGCCGGATAACAGGCGGAGGGGTCGTTGTTGGCAAGGCTGCCCCCGATGGTCCCCCGGTTGCGCACCGCCGGGTCGCCGATATGGCTCGCCAGACCTGAAAGGCCGGGGAAACTCTCGGCCGCCTCCCGGGCGACTGTTGCATGGGTGGTGGCCCCGCCAACACAGAGCGCACCATCATCGCCTCGGCACACCCCTTGCATCTCTGAAATCCCACTGAGGCTCACCAGCACCGTGGGGCTCGCCAGCCGCTGTTTCAGGGTCGGGATCAGCGTTTGCCCGCCACCCAGGGCCTGGGCATCTTCCTTGCCCAGAGCCGCGATTGCATCCGCGATGGATGTCGGCATCTCCACATCAAAGTTATACATCGTCTTTCCTTTCCAAAGTCCAAGCGCCCCAGGGGCTACTTTGACCTAAAAACTGTCGGAAAATGCGGGAGAACTCCCCCGCATATCTGCTATTGCATCGCTGCCCAGACACGTGCCGGTGTCAGCGGCATGTCGATGTGCGTCACGTCCTTGCCCGCAGATTGCAGCGCATCGATGACCGCGTTCACAACCGATGGGGGTGAGCCGATGGCCCCTGCTTCGCCGCAACCTTTGACCCCGAGGGGGTTATGGGTGCATGGGGTCTGGCAGGAATGATCCACCGCGAACATCGGCAGGTCATCGGCGCGCGGCATCGCGTAATCCATGTAGGATGCGCTCAGCAACTGGCCGTTTTCGTCATAGGCGCAGTTTTCCAGCAGCGCCTGACCGATACCCTGCGCCAACCCGCCGTGCACCTGACCTGTGACGATCATCGGGTTGACCACATTGCCGAAGTCATCCACCGCCGTGAAGGCTTCGATGCTGACCTTGCCGGTATCCGGATCGACCTCAACCTCGCAGGAATAGGCACCTGAGGGATAGGTGAAGTTCGACGGGTCGTAGAACGCCGTCTCCTCCAACCCTGGCTCAAGGTCTTCGAGCGGATAGTTATGCGGCACATAGGCCGCAAGGGTCACGTCGCCCCAGGCGACGGATTTATCCGTCCCTGCCACGCTGAAAGCACCATCCTTGAGCTCGATGTCACTTTCGGAAGCTTCCAGAAGATGGCTGGCGATCTTGGTGGCCTTTGCAATGATCTTCTCGGTGGCGCGCACCATGGCAGAGCCGCCCACCGCGAGGCTGCGAGACCCGTAGGTGCCCATGCCCATGGGGGTGTTGGCGGTATCGCCGTGCACCACTTCGATCATGCTCTCATCGATGCCGATCATCTCGGCAATCACCTGCGGAAAGGCGGTTTCATGCCCCTGCCCGTGGCTGTGCGATCCGGTCATGACAACCAGCCCGCCGGTCGCATTCACCCGCACCGTGGCGGATTCGTAGAGACCCGCCCTCGCGCCAAGCTGACCCACGAGGTTCGATGGCGCGATGCCGCAGGCCTCGATATAGCAGTTGACACCAAGACCGCGCAGCTTGCCCCGCGCTTCGCTCTCCTTGCGGCGCGCCTCAAAACCGGAGAGTTCCGCGATCTCTTCCAGCTTGTCCATGGTTGCCACGTAATCACCGGTATCATATTCCACCGCTACTGGCGTCGCGTAGGGAAACTCAGTGACGAAGTTCTGACGGCGCAATGCAATCGGGTCGACACCCAGTTCCCGCGCGGCCTTGTCGATGACCCGCTCCAACTGGAAGGTGGCTTCCGGGCGTCCGGCCCCACGGTAGGCGTCGACAGGGACAGTATTGGTGAACACCGCCTTGACGTTCACGTAGATCAGCGGCGTCTTGTAGTTGCCCGCCATCAACGTGCCGTGCAGCCATGTGGGCACAGAGGGCGCGAAGGTCGACAGATACGCCCCCATATTCGCAAAGGTCTCGGTGCGCAGCGCGGTGAAATTGTTCTCCGCATCCAGCGCCAGTTCGATCTTTGTAACGTGGTCCCGACCATGGGCGTCGGACATGAAGGCCTCTGTCCGGCTGGAGGTCCATTTGACGGGGCGGTTGCAGGCCTTGGCGGCGAATGTGCAGAAGGCTTCTTCCTGGTAGTGGAAGATCTTGGTGCCAAAACCGCCGCCCACATCAGGCGCGACAACGCGCAGCTTGTGCTCGGGGATGCCCAGCACGAAGGCCCCCATCAAGAGGCGGATCACATGCGGGTTTTGCGAGGTGGTATAGAGCGTGTGCTCATCGGTCCCACGGGCGTAATCGCCCACGGCAACGCGCGGCTCCATCGGATTTGCAACCAGACGATTGTTAACCAGTTCGAGCGAGGTGACATGCGCGGCTTTCTCGAATGCCTCATTCACCGCATCGCGGTTCTCCTCGACAAATCCCCAGTCGTAACAGAGGTTCGACGTCAGATCGTCGTGCACCTTGGAGGCGCCATCCGAAACCGCCTGCTTCATGTCGACAACCGCCGGCAGCGCGCTGATCTCAAGATCAATGGCCTCAGCGGCATCTCGCGCCTGTTCCAGCGTGTCGGCGACAACGGCGGCGACCGGCTCGCCCACATGGCGTACTTTGCCATGCGCCAGAACCGGGTGTTTCGGTTCCTGCATCGGTTGGCCGTGACGGTCTGTCACCTGCCAGCCGCAGGGCATACCGCCCACGGCTTCGAAGTCCGCGCCTGTGAACACCCGGACAACACCGGGCATACCTTGAGCGGCTGCCGTGTCGATGCTGTCGATCGTTCCGTGCGCCACATCCGAGCGCAGGAAATACACATGCGCCTGTCCACGGATATTGATGTCGTCCGTATAGTTTCCCGCTCCGGTCAGAAACCGGACGTCTTCGCGACGCTTTGAGCTTGCGCCGATGCCACCATCTTTGGGCATAATCTTCCTCCTTGAACTGTCGCGGCATTGGGTGCCGCATTCAATGCGTCCTGTGCATTTCGCTAGAAGGAACCGGCGCAGGACGGGTGCGGAACAAACCCGCGCTGTTATTCCGCCGCGATGCTGCTGACGTCCTGACCCGAGGCTGCCATGATCGCCTTGACGATGTTGTGGTAGCCTGTGCAGCGGCAGATGTTGCCTTCAAGGTATTCCCGCACCTCCGCCTCGGACGGCTTGGGATTTTCCTTCAGCAGTGCGGCGGCTGACATGACCATGCCCGGCGTGCAGAAACCGCACTGGAGCCCGTGATGATCCTGAAAGGCCTGCTGGATCACGTTGAGCGAACCATCGGGGTTTGCCATGCCTTCGATGGTTGTGACCTCGGCCCCTTGCGCTTCGACGGCCAGCATCGTGCAGGCCTTCACCGCCTCGCCGTTCACATGGATCACACAGGCACCACATTGGCTTGTGTCACACCCCACATGCGTGCCCGTGAGGTCGAGGCTATCCCTCAGAAATGATGATAGAAGTGTGCGCCCTTCCACGTCGCCGGACGCGGCTTTGCCGTTCACGGTCATTGAGACCTGTGCCATGGCTTCCTCCCTGGTAGCTATTTTTGTTCTACCCGAGTTAAGCACGCGGTCCCCGATATGAGAACCACTAATTTTACCAACTTTCGGATGTATCTACATTTTCCTGCTCAGGCGGGAGTCCCGGGGCGCCCACGGCGCGGCTGGGGCCGTGTCGGTATCTCTTTCAGCAAGCCACCGACGCCCATGGCCGCGATATCCGCGTCCCGCACCGGTATGCCGCATATGACCCGCGACATCACCCAATCCGCCCCGTTAAGCGCCGGGGAGCGGGCACAGCCCGGCAGGCCGATGACCGCCGCCCCCTTGAGCGACCCGATGAAGAGCAGGTTGCCCGGGTCCACGGGCATTCCGAAGCGGTCCACCTGCCCGCCCGCCGCGCGCACTGCCGCCGGTGCCACATCTTCCGGGTCGGAGGTGGCGGAGCCCGTCAGGATCAGGGTCAGGTCGCTGTCTTGCGCGAGCAGCGCATCGGCAAGCGCCTCGGCGGTATGGGCAACCATCACCGGTGGGGACATTTGCAACCCGAAGGCGGCCACCCGGTCCGAAATGGCGCGCCAACCCTTATCCCCCGCCCCGCCGGGGATTTCGCTGATAATTAACCGAACCGAGGCCAGCACCGGCCCCGTCACCCGGATGGCTTCTCTGGCAAGGCTACAGGCTTTTGCCAGCGCATCGCGGGGCACGGCGTATGAGATGATCTTGATCGTCGCGACCATACCGCCCGGGTGCATCTGCTGATAGGGCGGGACGGTCGCCATGGTAATCATCGGGTGAACGCGGTTCACCGCCTCGACAGCGGCCACGTCCATCTCGACTACGCCCGGACCGGTCGCCAGCAGATTGACCCTGCCGGTGAAGGCTTTGGTCCGTTCAACGCCCTGTGCTGCCGGGTCGGGCACAAAAGCCCTGGCAAGCATCTCAGCGGCCTCATCTTCCGGAACGTCGTCGGCATCGAGAGCTGCCACGGTGATGGCTGTCACGCCCGCCGCTTGCAGGTCCGACACATCCTCTCGGGTCAGCACCCGCCCCTTTCGCAGCCGCTTGCCCTGCCCCAGCGAAATCGAATGGGCGAGGATGCAGCCTGCTGCCTTCGATGGGTCAACCGGGCCGAACCTCATGCGCCGCGCCGCAGCCGTTGTGTCATCTCCGCGAGGATCGCCACCGCAATCTCCGGCGGCCCCGCAGCACCAATGTCGAGGCCGATAGGGCCGTGAATGCGGGCGATTTCATCGGGTGTGAAGCCCGCCTCCTCCAGACGCGTGACCCGTGCGGCATGGGTGCGTTTGGACCCGAGCGCCCCGATGTAGAAACACCTCGACTTCAGCGCCAGGTGCAAGGCGGGATCATCGAGCTTGGGATCATGGGTCAGCAGGACCAGTGCGGTGCGGCTATCCAGCCCCACCTCCTGCACGGCTTCATCCGGCCAATCGGCAAGGATCGTTTCACCGGGGAACCGCGCCTCGGACCCGAAAGCGCCGCGCGGGTCAATGATGACGGGATCATAGCCCGCGATACGCGCCATGGGCACAAGCGCCTGAGCGATATGCACCGCCCCCACAATGGCCAGACGCAGCGGCGGGTTGTGGATCGCAACGAAACGTTCTCCCTCTGCCTCAAAGCCCGACCGATCCATCGCAAAGCGCTCCGGATAGCCCTCCCGGACCAAACGACGCTCACCCGTTGTCAGGGAGACTTCGTAAGCGATGGGTTCCCGCGCTGCCCGCGCGGTCACGAGGGCCTCCAGCACGGGAACTGGCATCACCGCCCCCACGGGCTCCACCAAGACCCGGATGGTGCCGCCACAGGCCAGCCCGACAGCAAAAGCATCGCCATCGCTGACCCCATACTCCAGCAGCCGCTGCGCGCCCTTCTCCAGGGCTTCCGTGGCTTCGAGGACCACGGCTCCCTCCACGCAGCCGCCCGAGACCGAGCCCTGCATCTCCCCGTCACCGGCGATCACAAGCTGCGCGCCCACACGGCGCGGCGCCGATCCCCAGGTTTCAACGACGGTGGCAAGCACCGCACCGCGCCCTTCCCTGTGCCAGGCGAGCGCCTGTTCCGGCGCATTGTCAAATCCATCCATTGCGGCCTCCCTCCCGGCGACGGCCAGGTCTGACCCATGATTGCCGCATTCCGGGCGCGACTGCACCCCGTTTTCAAAGGTCAAAGGGGATAAATTGACACCTTGTGAGAGCGCGCATCCCCAATTACATGTGGATCAAGACAATCAACCGGGGGTCATGCCATGCCGATGCAAGCACATGAGATCGAAGAGCTTCTGCGCCAGAGTTTTCCGGATGCCCAGATTCAGGTTGATGGCGACGACGGGGTGCATATGGCCGCGATGGTTGTCGATGAAAGCTTCCGGGGCATGAACCGCGTACAGCAGCAGCGCGCGGTCTATGCGGCCCTCAAGGGCAAGATGGATGGACCGAGCGGGGAACTGCATGCCCTCGCCCTGACAACCCGGGCACCGGACTGATCGCAATGCGTTTGTGGCACTGGTTCACATATCCGTTCAGGCGGCAGAAGCATCGCCCGCTGGCCTATCGCCAGCCCCGGCGCGGTGAAGATACTGCCGTGCCGTTGGGGCTTGAAGCCATCGATATGTCGCTGGTCAATGCCGCCAACAAGCGCAATGCATCCCTCGAAAGGGTCAATACGTTTTTCGGACGTGATCGCCGATATGGCAGTTTTGCCGAGAACGCGGATATGCACGTCACCCCCTTCTCAGACGATGAAAACTATGCCGCGCACTACCACCGCGCATACAACCAGAAAAAGGGCCACGATAGATGACCGATACGTCAACTCAGATTCAGGAAACCATCAGCGCCAATGACGTTGTACTTTTCATGAAAGGCACCAAGGAAATGCCGCAATGCGGCTTTTCCAGCCGCGTCGCCGGGGTGCTCAACTACATGGGCGTCGATTTTTCAGATGTGAACGTGCTCTCCGACGAGGCGATCCGTCAGGGCATCAAGGAATTCTCCGACTGGCCCACGATCCCCCAGCTCTACGTGAAGGGAGAGTTTGTCGGTGGCTGCGACATCATCACGGAAATGACACTGTCGGGTGAATTGGATACGCTGTTTGAGGAAAACGGTGTGGGGTTCGACAAGGACGCCGCGAACAAGATTCGCGAAGCCAACGCCTGAATGGCACACGATAACGGACCAAAGGCGCGCCACAACGGGCGCGCTTTCTTATTTTCAGGAAACCGGTTCAGATCAGGTTGAAGACTTCTCTTCGACGGCGGCGGCCAGAGCCTCGGCCCGCGCGGCCAGTTCGGCAAGCGTATCCGTGACGCTTTGCGGCACGACGGGCACCTCGACCTTCTCCGGCTCGGCGGCTTGTTGGCGCAGCGCGGAAAGTTCCGCATCCCGCTCGTCAAGCTGCGCCTGTATTTCGGCGACGCGATCCTCCACGCTTGCGGTTTTGTCCGCCAGCATCAGACCGGCCATCAGCAACATGCGCGCCTCGGGCAAACGCCCGACCTGATCCGACAGCACTGTGGCTTCATCATCCAGCAGTTTTGCGGCCGTCCGCAGGTAGTGTTCCTCGCCTTCCTGACAGGCGACTTCAAATTCCCGGCCGCCAATGGACACTTGCACCTCTGGCATCACTGCGCCTCCTCTGACTGCTGGGCCTGCACGCCCACATTGAGCAGTGGCATCAGCCCCGCCATGATTTCGTCGGCTTCGGCCATTTCGGCCTTGCGCAGGGCGCGCAGGGTCTGCAGTTCCGTCTCCAGCGCCTTGTTGATCTGGTCGGGGTCCGCAACGCCTGCGGCATTGGCGTCGCGCAGCGTCTCGCAGGCTTGCGACATCATCTCATATGCCTGACGCAGCTGCTGGAATTCCGTATCGAGCTTGCTCATGCGGTCAGCCGCCTCAGCCGCCTTCGCCTCCATCGCGGCCATGGCCTGCTCCTGACGTTCGCCAAGTACACGGACACGCTCGGTCAATTGCGCGTTCACCTGTTTTTCTTCGTCGAGCGCCTGCTGCAACGCCTGCCCGCCCGCGCTGTCTGCCTGACCCATCGCATCAAGACCGGTTGCCACCCGGTCCATCGCGGCCATGATCCTGCTGCTCAAACCTTCTATGTCACTCATGCCCACCTCTTATCCACTCACCTGCCGTGAGGTGTCGATCCGTCCAACCCAGAGGCGAATCGACATCGCTCTGGGTAAGCGTACCCTCAACCACACGTTACAACAAACAGGCTTTTGTGCCTGTTCAAGTGCTTGGCAACCAGTCTTCAAGTGCCCTTGCAGCCCCTTGATCCGATCGACCTTGATCTTTGCGGGCGGGCTGTTATGCAGCGCGCACCACAACCCAAAACGGACCCGCAGGCCCGACGCCAACAAAGGAATCTCTACGTGGATCTCAAAGCTCTTGCCGCAGCACATCCTGACCACTGGGCGAAAGCCAACGCCATTCGCGCCCTCACCCTGGACGCGGTTGCGGCAGCAAATTCAGGACATTCGGGCATGCCCATCGGCATGGCGGACGCCGCGACGGTGCTGTTTGAGAAGCACCTGAAGTTTGATCCGACCGCCCCCAACTGGCCGGATCGCGACCGCTTCATCCTGTCTGCCGGGCACGGTTCGATGCTGCTTTATTCGCTGCTGCATCTGACCGGCTACGCGGACATGACGCTGGAGCAGATCAAGAACTTCCGGCAATGGGGGGCAATCACTGCAGGCCACCCGGAGTTTGGCCATGCCACGGGGATCGAGACGACCACAGGCCCCCTTGGGCAGGGCATCTCCAACGCCGTCGGCTTTGCCATGGCAGAGGAAATCCAACGCGCGCACTACGGCAAAAAGGTCGTGGATCACTACACTTATGTGATTGCCGGCGATGGATGTCTGATGGAAGGCGTGAGCCAAGAGGCGATCACGCTTGCCGGGCGGCATCAACTGTCGAAACTGGTTGTCCTCTGGGACAACAACAACATCACCATCGACGGACCCGTGACGCTCTCGGACCGCACCGATCAGGTCGGCCGCTTCAAATCGGCCGGGTGGGAAGTGATCGAAATCGGCGGCCATAACCCCGATGAGATCGACGCCGCCCTGACGGCTGCGAAAAAGAGCAGCCAGCCGACGATGATTGCCTGCAAGACCCATATTGCGCTGGGACACGCGGCACAGGACACTTCCAAGGGTCACGGCGCGCTGACCAATGAAGAACAGAACATCGCCGCAAAAGAGGCCTGGGGCTGGAAAACCGGACCTTTCGAAGTGCCCGCAGAGGTGCAAGCCGCGTGGAAAGCCATTGGCGCGCGCGGCAAGGCAACCCGCGAGGCTTGGGAAGAACGCTTTGACACCCTGCCCCGCGGCAAACGCGAAACCTTCAACCGGGCCTATGTGCTCGACCCGCCCAAGAAGCTGAGTGCGACGATCAAGGCATTCAAGAAACAGATGAGCGAAACCGCGCCAAAGCTCGCCACGCGCGCAAGCTCCGAAAAGGTGCTGGAAGTGGTCAACCCGATCATGCCCGAGACCGTGGGCGGGTCGGCGGACCTCACCGGCTCCAACAACACCAAGACAAGCGATCTGGGCGTGTTTGATACCGACAACCGTGGCGGGCGTTACGTCTACTGGGGCATTCGCGAACACGGCATGGCAGCTGCGATGAACGGCATGGCGCTGCATGGCGGTGTGCGGCCCTACGGCGGCACGTTCATGTGTTTCACGGACTATGCGCGCCCTGCCATGCGCCTGGCGGCCCTGATGAAAATCCCCACGGTTTTTGTCATGACCCATGACAGCATCGGGCTGGGCGAGGATGGCCCCACGCACCAACCGGTCGAGCACCTTGCGATCAGCCGGGCGACACCGAACACCAACGTCTTCCGCCCCGCCGACACTATTGAAACCGCGGAAGCCTGGGAGCTTGCACTCTCGGCCAAGCAGACCCCTTCTGTCATCTCCCTGACGCGGCAAGGGCTGCCCACGGTGCGCACGGAACACAAGACAAAGAACCTCGTGGCCCAAGGCGCCTATGTGCTTGCGGATGCTGAGGGCAAACGGCAGGCGATCCTGCTGGCCACCGGCTCTGAAGTCTCTGTCGCTCTGGCCGCCCGTGACATTCTTCAGGCCGAAGGGATCGGCACGCGCGTGGTTTCCATGCCCTGCTGGGAGCTTTTCGAGGCGCAGGACGAAAGCTACCGCAAGCGGGTTCTGCCCGGTGGGGCCGTCCGCGTGGCCATCGAGGCGGGTATTCGGATGGGCTGGGACCGCTGGCTCTTTGGTGAGCGCGGCAAACGCGAAAAGTCTGGCTTTATCGGCATGCATGACTTTGGCGCCTCCGCCCCTGCGGACGTGCTGTTCAAGGAGTTCGGCATCACGGCGGAGGCTGCCGCCCAGAAAGTGCGCGATCTTCTCGACGGCAAGTGGCAGCCAGACCCGCGGGTCTGACCCTCAGAAAAAGCTGGAAAGACGCCGCCTAGTGCGGCGTTTTTTCTTTGCCTGAGAAGCCTGCCGCAATCGGCGCCAAGACGCGCGTGACAACCGGGATCAACAGCATCCCCAGAATGATCCCGAAAATGCCGTCAAGAAAGGCCGTCACAGCCCATTCCAGAAACCCTGCATCCCCCGCCACAGCCACCGCGATGTGGTGGATCGTGTCATAGAGCCAGGGCATGCCCAGCACCTCCATCCCGTGCAGGATGATCGACCCGCCGACCCAGAGCATCGCAGTGGTGCCAATGATCGTGAGCAGCTTGAGCAAGACTGGCATGCCTTTGACCAACCCGGTCCCGAGCTTCCGGCTCACCACTGTCATCCCGTTGGCCGCAAGCCAGATGCCAATGTCATCCATCTTTACGATGAGCGCGACGGTCCCATAAACAAAGATCGTCACGGCCACCCCCGCAAAGGCCAATGTCGCAGCCTCGAACCAGAAGCTCGCCGCTTCTATCCCCGAGAGGATGATCGTCATGATCTCGGCTGACAGAATGAAATCTGTCTTGATCGCCCCTTTGACACGGGTCTCTTCCAGATGCACAGGATCGCCGATGGTCATGTCTTGCTCGACATGACTGTCCCCATGCGGGAACAACCAGTGAAAGACCTTCTCCGCCCCCTCGAAACAGAGATACGCGCCGCCCAGCATCAGCAAGGGCGTGATGACCCAGGGCGCAAAGGCGTTCAGCAGCAAAAGCGCGGGCAACAGAACGACGATTTTGTTGAAGAGCGACCCCTTGGTGATCTTCCAGATGATCGGCAGTTCACGCTTGGGTGCAAAGCCGGTGACGTATTTGGGTGTGACGGCTGCATCATCAATGACAACGCCCGCCACCTTGGACCCGGCCTTGGCGGCCTGAGCCGCCACATCATCCACCGAGGCTGCCGCAACTTTCGCTATGCCTGCCACGTCGTCCAAGAGTGCCAAAAGTCCGCTCATCGCGCCCTGCTCCCTCAAGTGTCTTTCCTGTTCCACCGTGACCTAGACCGTTCACGTTCCATTGACAATCAGGTGATTCCCCAACCGTTGGCGCAAACATCCGACAACGCCCCGGCAAGTTTAACGCTAACACACGGAAAACACGTCGCTTTAGCCATTCCCCGAAGACCTGTCAGCGGGTATAGACAGCCCCAAGGTGAATAGAGCGGAGTGACAGGTGATGAGCATCAAAGTGGGTATCAACGGTTTCGGACGCATCGGGCGGTGTACGCTGTCTCATATCGTGAGTTCGGGACGCAATGACATCGATGTTGTCGCCATCAACGCAACGGGCCCGCTCGAAACCGCGGCACATCTGCTCAAATACGACAGCATCCACGGGCGTTTCCCGGGCGAGGTCGTGACCGGCGCAAACACTCTCGATCTGGGGCGCGGCCCCATCCGCATGATGTCCACCTATGACATGAACGCATTGGAGTGGGACGGCGTCGACGTGGTGCTGGAATGCACGGGCCAGCACAATGACGGCGACAAGGCCAAGACGCATATTGAACGCGGCGCGGGTCGCGTGTTGATCTCGGCCCCCGCCAAGAACGTCGACCGCACGGTGGTCTTCGGGGTAAACCATCGCGACCTGATCTCGAAGGATGCGGTTGTCTCGAACGGATCCTGCACAACGAATTGCCTGGCCCCGCTTGCAAAAGTTCTCGACGAAGCCATCGGCATTGAGCGCGGGATCATGACCACGATCCACTCCTATACCGGGGACCAGCCCACGCTGGACCGTCGTCACGACGATCTCTATCGCGCGCGCGCAGCGGCGATGGCGATGATTCCCACCTCGACCGGTGCCGCCAAAGCCCTTGGCGAGGTGCTGCCAAATCTCGCGGGAAAACTGGACGGGACGGCCATGCGGGTCCCCACGCCCAATGTTTCTGCTGTCGATCTGACCTTTGAAGCATCGCGCGACGTCACCCGCGAAGAGGTGAACGCCTGCCTGCAAGAGGCGGCCATGGGCCCCATGTCCCGTGTGCTGGCCTATGATGCCGAGGCCAAGGTCTCCATCGACTTCAACCATACGGAACACAGCTCGATCGTGGCACCGGACCAGACCAAGGTTGTCGGCGGTCGGACGGTTCGGGTTCTCGCCTGGTATGACAACGAATGGGCCTTCTCTGCCCGCATGGCGGATGTTGCTGTGGCGATGGGGCGTCTCTAGCCCCCGCTTTCCCGTGCGCACCGGCTCCGGCGCTCGCGGATGTGCGACGGCGTGCATCGAACTGTTGCCTTCATCTCAGCGCAGCGGCAGGGTTTGCATGACATGACCAACCGCATCGCATTGATCCTGGGCGCAACCCTTGCGGCCCTCGTCGGCCTCGATGTTCTCATCTTTGGCTTTGACCACCTGGTCTTCCTCGGCAAAAAGCTCTTCGATCTGATCGAATGGCTCGCTTTCTGGCGCTAGGCTCGGCCAAGCTTCTGCAAAAGCGCCGCGTTCACTTCGGGGGTCACGAATTTTCCCGCGTCTCCACCAAGACGCGCGATTTCCTTGACCAGTTTGCTGGCGATCGCCTGATGCTGGGCTTCGGCCATCATGAACACTGTTTCAATGGTATTGTCGAGTTGGCGGTTCATGCCGACCATCTGGTACTCATATTCAAAGTCCGCGACGGCCCGCAGCCCCCTGACAATCACCGTGGCCCCCACGTCCCGGGCGCAATCGACCAGCAGATTCTCAAAGGCATGGGCTTCGATCTTGAGGCCGGTCAACTCTGCGATCTTGACCGATTCCGCCTCGACCATCGCGACGCGTTCCTCAAGGCTGAACAGGGGCCCCTTGTCGCGGTTGATGGCGACGCCGATCACAAGCTTGTCGAGCAGCGCGCTCGCCCTGCGGATCACGTCAATATGGCCAAGGGTGATCGGGTCAAAAGTGCCGGGGTATAGGCCAACGCGCATTCGGACGTCCTGTATTCTTTTTGGTGGCCCAACCGACCATCATTACCGATTGTTTGCAAGCAGTTAGATCAGAAAAGAGAATGCCGGGCCTAGTGCCCCATTATCATGCCTTCAAGCGCGTCTTTTTCCATCGCCAGTTCCATGAGCCGCGCCTTGACCACATCGCCCAGGGTGATGATCCCCGTGAGGGTGCCACTCTCGACCACCGGCATATGGCGGAACCGCCCATCGGTCATCTTCTTGAGCACCTCATCGGCCTGATCCTGGCCCGAACAGGTGACCAGTTTCGACGTCATCAGCGTGCTGACAGTATGTGTCAAGCACCCGGCCCCGCGCGCTCCGATCTCCCGCACGATATCGCGCTCTGACAGAATGCCCTCGGCGGTTGCTCCATCGCCAGAGACGATGACCGTACCGATGCCCTTGTCTGACAGGATGCGCGCCGCTTCCGAAACCGTTGTAGTCGGCGGCACAGTCACAACATCATGCAGTTGTTTGGTTTTCAGGATTTGAGAGACAAGCATGCTGCACCTCCGGGTAATTGAATTGTGAACAACTTCAGCGTCACCGCAAAGCGGGGCCAAGTCAAGGGATGGCTTGCAACCGCGCTACTTCGGCGCGCAATCCACTGCTCAACCTGTCGGCGAAGTGGCTGAGCCTCAGATTTCGCCGGTCATCCTGATGACGAATAAGGAAAAATGCGCGGGTCAGGCTGATTTCCCGGGTCAGAAGCCGTTGCACTTCCGGTACTGCGTGAAGCGCGAAGTCGTGAACGATCCCGATCCCTCCGCCCTGCCGAATGAAGTTCAGCTGGACCGATACGGAATTTGACGCCAATTGTACCCGCCTGATGCCGAGCTCCGACAAATAGTCGAGTTCCTGATCGAAGATCATGTCCGGGATATAGCCAACGACCCGGTGACCGCTGAGATCCACACTTGTCGTGATTGCAGGATGCTGCGCCAGATAGGCGGCAGAGGCCGCGAGATGCAGCTTGTAATCGGTGATCTTGTGCACCATGAGCCGCCCCGCCGCGGGCGTGCTCACCGCAATCGCCATATCCGCTTCTCGCCGTGAGAGGTTAAAGACCCGTGGTAACGCGACGATCTGGATGTCGAGATCCGGGTTCTCATCGGCGATCTGGGCGCAGACCTGTGGCAACAGGTAATTCGCCGCCCCATCCGGCGCACCGATGCGAATCTGTCCCCGCAAACGGTCACTGGGCTCAGGCAGTTCGGCAATGGCCGCGCGCATGGCAGCTTCGGCCTCCTCGGCGCGCGTCAACAGGACGCTGCCTGCCTCGGTCAGCGCGTATCCCTGTGGTGACTTGGCAAACAACACTGCATCAAGCGTTGCTTCCAGTTTGTGAATACGGCGCCCGACCGTGGCCGGGTCGAGACGCAGGACCTTGCCCGCTGCCGAAAGGCTACGCTCCCGTGCTACCGCCAGAAAGACCCTCAAGTCATCCCAATTCGCCTGCATTGCTCCTCCGTATCTTGCAAAACTGCAAAACTACTTTGCCATATTTCCTCTTTGCGCTGGAATTATGCAAGACTAGGCTGCTGCTGACCCCTCAGGCCAAATACCAGCAGTCAAGGAGACACCCATGCAAGAGCTTACCCACTATATCAACGGCGCGCATGTCAAAGGCACGTCGGGACGGTTTGCCGACGTCATGAACCCGGCGACGGGTGAAGTTCAAGCAAAAGTGCCCCTGGCCTCCGCCGAAGAACTGGCCCAGGCGGTCGATGTCGCGGCAAAGGTGCAGCCTGCATGGGCCGCTGTGAACCCGCAACGGCGCGCCCGTGTTTTGATGAAGTTCGTGGACCTGTTGAACCGGGATATGGACAAGCTTGCCGAGGCGCTGTCACGCGAGCACGGCAAGACCCTGCCTGACGCGGCGGGAGACGTGCAGCGCGGTCTGGAAGTTGTCGAATACTGCATTGGTGCCCCGCATATGCTGAAAGGCGAATACACCGACAGCGCCGGTCCCGGCATCGATATGTATTCCATGCGTCAGGCGCTGGGGGTGACGGCGGGCATCACGCCCTTCAACTTCCCAGCCATGATCCCGATGTGGATGTTCGCGCCCGCAATTGCCTGCGGCAATGCCTTCATTCTGAAGCCTTCGGAGCGGGACCCGTCCGTGCCGCTGATGCTGGCAGAATTGATGGAGGAAGCCGGCCTGCCCAAAGGGGTGCTGCAGGTCGTCAACGGGGACAAGGAAGCGGTGGATGCGATCCTGCACCACGATGTGATCCAGTCGGTGGGCTTTGTCGGCTCCACCCCGATTGCGGAATACATCTACGGCACCGGCTGCGCGAACGGTAAACGTGTGCAGTGTTTCGGCGGCGCCAAGAACCATATGATCATCATGCCCGACGCGGATATGGATCAGGCGGCGGATGCTCTGGTGGGCGCAGGCTACGGCGCTGCGGGAGAACGCTGCATGGCAATCTCGGTCGCCGTTCCTGTTGGAGACGAGACAGCGGACCGGCTGATCGAAAAGCTGGTGCCCCGGATCGAAAAGCTGAAAGTGGGCCCCTATACCGCTGGCAATGACGTGGATTACGGACCTGTCGTGACCGCAGCAGCAAAGGCAAATATTGAGCGGCTTGTACAATCCGGCGTGGATCAAGGCGCGAAACTTATCGTGGATGGTCGTAACTTCAACCTGCAAGGCTATGAGAACGGTTTCTTCGTCGGCGCGCATCTTTTTGACCACGTGACCAAGGACATGGACATCTACAAGACCGAGATTTTCGGGCCGGTGCTCTCCACCGTGCGCGCGCAGTCTTACGAAGAGGCGCTGGGGCTCGCCATGGACCATGAATACGGCAACGGCACCGCGATTTTCACCCGCGACGGCGACGCGGCACGGGATTTCGCCAACCGGGTGAATGTAGGGATGGTCGGGATCAACGTGCCTATTCCGGTGCCGCTGGCATACCACACGTTCGGCGGCTGGAAGAAATCGGTGTTTGGCGATCTGAACCAGCACGGTCCCGACGCGTTCAAATTCTACACGCGGACCAAGACCGTGACCTCCCGCTGGCCGTCAGGCATCAAGGAAGGCGGCGAATTCTCCATCCCCGTGATGGAGTGACCGGGAAAAACCGGCCTTGCCCGCGCACCTGAGCCGGCGCATCGCGCGCTGGTGACAAGGCTTGTGCGTTTCCGCAAAGCGCGCCATATCCGGGAAACCAGAACGGAGGCACAGGTTTGGACGACATCATCATTCGCGTTCAAGGCCATGCCGGGCGGATCACCCTCGCCCGGCCCAAGGCGCTCAACGCGCTGACCCATCAGATGTGTCTGGACATCGAAGCAGCGCTAGACGCCTGGCGCGATGATGCAGCCGTCGCTCATGTCGTGATCGACGCTGAAGGCGACAAGGCGTTTTGCGCCGGTGGCGATATCGCCGCGCTTTACGAAAAGGGCCGTGCGGGTGATTTCGACTTTGGCCGGAAGTTCTGGACGGATGAGTACCGGATGAACGCCAAGATCTTCAGCTACCCCAAACCCGTCGTTTCCTTCATGCAGGGCTACACCATGGGCGGCGGCGTTGGCGTCGGCTGTCATGGCACCCAGCGGATCGTGGGCGACAGCAGCAGAATCGCGATGCCGGAATGCGGAATCGGTCTGATCCCGGACGTGGGCGGGTCGCTGATGCTGGCGCTGGCACCGGGGCGCACCGGTGAATATCTCGGCACGACAGGCTACCGGATGAACGCAGCGGATGCAGTTTTCGCGGGGTTCGCGGACTTGGTGATCCCGCAGGAGCATTGGCCAGACCTGATCGCAAAGCTCGAAGTGGGCGGGGATATCACGCTGTTGACCGAGGCGGCGATCACCCCGGAAACCGCACCGCTAGAGCAATTGCAAACTGAGATTTCGGAATATTTCGCCGGTGAACGGCTCGATGACATCCTGAGCGTTCTGCGTGCCTCATCCAGCCCCTTTGCCCGCGATACTCTAAAACAGTTGGAACAGAAGTCGCCCTTGTCGCTTGCCGCGACCATCGAAACGATCCACCGGCTGCGTGGCCCTTCGCTGACCATCGCCAAGGCGCTGGATCTTGAATACCGTTTCACGTCGCGGGCAATGGAACAGGGCGATCTGCTCGAAGGTATCCGCGCAACGATTATCGACAGGGACCACACGCCGAACTGGCAGTGCTCCGACCGGAAAGTGCCGGCAATCGCGGTCAGCAAGATGCTGATGCCCCTTGGGAAAAACGCCCTGAAGCTGGAGGAGAACGGGATGCGCCAAACAAAAGTCGGTTTCATCGGATTGGGCAACATGGGCGCGCCGATGGCGGCAAACCTCGCGCGCGCGGGGATGCAGGTTGTGGGCTACGACACGGCAGAAACCCAGGCAGAGGGCGTCACGATGGCCGCCGCCGCGGCAGAAGCGGCACGGGAGGCAGACATCGTGATCACGATGCTGCCGAACGGTGCCATCCTGCGAAATGTGGCGGAAGAGGTCATCCCCGCCATGAAACCCGGCGCGCTGCTGCTGGATTGTTCAACCGTGGACGTGGACAGTGCGCGCGCGGTGGCCGGGATCGCGGAGGGTCTCGGTCTGTCCTTTGTGGATGCGCCGGTGTCGGGCGGGATCGGGGGCGCTGCCGCCGGGACACTGACCTTCATGGCGGGCGGGTCGGACGCCGGATTTGCCATCGCCAAGCCGCTTTTTGACATCATGGGTCAAAAGGCGGTGCATTGCGGCGATGCCGGGGCCGGACAGGCGGCCAAGATCTGCAACAACATGATCCTTGGTGCGACCATGATTGCCACCTGCGAAGCCTTTGCATTGGCGGATAAACTCGGCCTCGACCGGGCACGGATGTTTGACGTGGTCAGCACCTCATCGGGGTATTCATGGTCAATGAACGCCTATTGCCCCGCGCCGGGCATCGGACCGCAAAGCCCGGCAGACAATGACTACACCCCCGGCTTTGCGGCGGAACTGATGCTCAAGGATCTGGGGCTGTCACAGCAGGCAGCGGAATCTGTCGATGCCGATACGCCCATGGGCGCGTTGGCCGAGGAGCTCTACCGTAGATTTGTCGAAGAGGAAGACGGGCGCGGCAAGGATTTCTCTGCCATGTTGCCGCGGTTCGAGACAAAAACCCGATCCGGCTAGAGCATCCGCCCGAAGGTCTGAATCACTTACCCTACCGGGGCACCCGGCCGGCACTGCCAACCAGCCCCGACCCTCCCCCCGGGAGGGAGCTGGCCTCAGCCGTAAGGGGTTGTGTTTCAGATTGAGTGGATGCTGCTCCAGGCGCGCGCGGCCCTATTCTGCTGCCACGCGGCGCGCTTGTTCGATCATCGGCTTGAGGTATTTGCCGGTGTAGCTTCCCGCGACCTCGGCCACCTCCTCGGGTGTGCCGGTCGCCACGATCTGACCACCGCCGTCACCGCCTTCGGGGCCAATATCAATGATATGATCGGCCGTCTTGACCACGTCGAGATTGTGCTCAATGACGATCACCGAATTGCCCTGCTCCACCAATTCATGCAGCACTTCCAGGAGCTTGCGCACATCTTCGAAATGCAGACCCGTTGTCGGCTCATCCAGAATATAGAGCGTGCGCCCGGTTGAGCGTTTTGACAGCTCTTTCGAAAGCTTCACCCGCTGCGCCTCTCCCCCCGACAGCGTTGTCGCCTGCTGGCCGACCTTGATATACCCCAGGCCCACGCGCATCAAAGCATCCATCTTCTCGCGGATCGACGGCACCGCCTTGAAGAACTCCTGCGCGTCCTCAACCGTCATATCCAGCACATCGGCAATGCTCTTGCCCTTGAACCTGATTTCCAGCGTTTCGCGGTTGTAGCGCTGGCCCTTGCAGGTCTCACATTCCACATAGACGTCCGGCAGGAAGTGCATTTCGATCTTGATGACACCATCGCCCTGACAGGCCTCGCAGCGCCCGCCCTTTACGTTGAAACTGAAGCGGCCGGGCTTGTAGCCGCGCGCCTTGGCTTCCGGCAGCCCGGCGAACCAGTCGCGGATCGGTGTGAACGCCCCGGTATATGTCGCCGGGTTGGAGCGCGGCGTCCGCCCGATGGGCCGCTGGTCGATGTCGATCACCTTGTCGAGATGCTCCAGCCCCTTGATGGTCTCACAAGGTGCGGGTGTCTGGCGCGCGCCGTTGAGCCGCATGGAGGCGGTCTTGAACAGCGTCTCGATTGTGAGCGTTGATTTCCCGCCGCCGGACACACCCGTCACGCAGACAAACTGGCCCAAGGGGTAATCCACCGTGACATTTTGCAGGTTGTTTCCCGTGGCCTTGACCACCTGCACCTTCTTCTTGTTGCCCTTCCGTCGGGTGGTGGGAACCGGGATTTCCAGCGTGCCGTTGAGGTATTGCCCCGTGACGGAATTCTTGTCCGCCGCAATGACCTCCGGCGCGCCGTGGCTCACGACCTGCCCGCCATGCACCCCGGCCCCCGGACCAATGTCAAAGACATAATCCGCCTCGCGGATCGCCTCTTCGTCATGCTCCACGACGATGACGGTATTTCCCTGATCGCGCAGGTTTTTCAGCGTCTGCAAAAGCCGGTCATTGTCACGCTGGTGCAGGCCGATGGAGGGCTCATCCAGCACGTAAAGCACGCCCGTCAGGCCGGATCCGATCTGGCTCGCCAACCTGATCCGTTGGCTTTCCCCGCCGGAGAGCGTCCCCGCATTCCGGCTCAGCGTCAGGTATTCCAGACCCACATTGTTGAGAAACCCCAACCGTTCGCGTATTTCCTTGAGAATGGCCCGCGCAATTTCGTTCTTTTGCACCGTCAGATGCTCGGGCACGGTTTCGCACCAATCGAAGGCCTCGCGGATGGACATCTCGACCACCTGCCCCACGTGCAGCCCGGCGATCTTGACCGCGAGAGCCTCCTGCCGCAGGCGATAGCCGCCGCAGCTGCCACATGGGCGATTGTTCTGGTAGCGCTCGAACTCTTCGCGAATCCAGTTGCTGTCGGTCTCACGGTAGCGCCGCTCCATATTCGGGATCACGCCCTCAAACACGCGGGTGACCTGATAGACCCGTCCGCCTTCATCATAGCGGAACGCGATCTCTTCCTCGCCCGACCCATAGAGGAATACCTGCTGCACCTTCTTGGGCAGGTCTTTCCACTTGGTCGATTGCTTGAATTTGTAGTGTTTCGCGAGTGCCTCGATGGTTTGCAGAAAATACGGCGATTTGCCCTTCCGCCATGGGGCCAGCGCCCCATCGGCGATCTTGAGATTCTGATCGGGCACCACGAGGCGTTCGTCAAAAAAGAGCTCTACCCCAAGCCCGTCGCACTCCGGACAAGCGCCAAAAGGCGCGTTGAATGAGAACAGCCGCGGCTCGATCTCCGGGATCGTGAAGCCGCTGACCGGGCAGGCAAATTTCTCCGAAAAGGTCGTCCGTTCGGGCTCACCTTCGCTGGGTGCGGTCTCGATGATGGCAATGCCATCGGCCAAATCCAGCGCGGTGCGCAGACTGTCGGCAAGCCGCGTCTCAAGCCCTTCACGAACCACGATGCGATCCACCACCACGTCGATGTCATGGCGGAACTTTTTGTCGAGCGTCGGGGGCTCGTCCAGTTCATAGAACGCCCCATCGACCTTGACGCGCTGGAACCCCTGTTTGCGCAGTTCCAGAAACTCCTTGCGGTATTCCCCTTTGCGGTCGCGCACGATGGGCGCCAGAAGATAGGCGCGGGTGCCCTCCTCCATCGCCATCACGCGGTCGACCATATCCTGCACCTGCTGTGCCTCGATGGGTTTCCCGGTGGCCGGGCTGTAGGGGGTGCCGACCCGCGCAAAGAGCAAGCGCATGTAGTCGTAGATTTCCGTGACCGTACCAACGGTCGAGCGCGGGTTCTTGGAGGTGGTCTTTTGCTCGATGGAGATCGCGGGGCTCAGGCCGGAAATATGATCCACATCCGGCTTTTGCATCATGTCGAGGAACTGGCGGGCATAAGCGCTCAGCGATTCGACGTAGCGGCGCTGGCCTTCGGCGTAGATGGTGTCAAAAGCGAGGCTGGACTTGCCCGACCCCGAAAGCCCGGTGATTACAACCAGTTGGTCGCGCGGAATATCCACGTCGATATTCTTCAGGTTATGCTCGCGTGCGCCGCGTACTTCGATGTTCTTCAGCTCAGCCATATGGCACCCCCTAGCCTATCCCCTGACATAGGCGCATTGCGCGGGTTAGCCAACGAAAAAGTGAGAACGAAAATGGAACATCACGCATCTTTCCGCCGCGCTGCCAAGACCAGATGCACGATCCCACCGGCCAGAAATGCAGCACCTGCAAGCAGGGGCAATCCCAGATACCCTAAACCACCCGCCGCAATGGCCATCACCGGTGTGCCCAAGGTGTTACCGACGTTCCCCATTTGCGCCATCGCGCCATTGGCGCGCGCTTGATCGGAAGGCCGGTTGTTCAGTTGCGGAACCGCCGCAAAGCTGGCGCCCTGCACCAACCCCATGGAGCCCGCCAGCACCAGACAGGGCACGGTGCCCCCCGGCTCGACCCATAGCCAGAACATGCAAATGGCACTGCACGCAAACCCCAGCACGACAACCGAAACGGCCGGCATCCACCGAAGCAAAATGACGCCCAATGTCATGGACACGCCGATACTGGTCAGCGGCATCGCCCCCATCACGAACGCCCTGGTTTCCTCTGGAATATAGCCGGGCAGCACGGTCAGAATGGAAACGAAACAGAACGTGTAGAACAACCATCCAAGCCCGGGTGCCGACGTCGCAGGAGAGCTGTAGATCCGGATGTGCTCGCGGACAATATCGGCAAGTGAAAAGGATACCGGCGCTTCGTCGAAATGCATGGCTCTGAGGCGCGCGCCGAGGAAAAGCGCGAAGGCCGCGAGATAAATCGCATGCGCCATCAGCAATGCCGACAGCCCGCCGTAATCGACCAAGGGTAGACCGGCCCAGGCCAGAATGGCAAAGGCGACGCCAAAGAAAGTGCCCCAAAGGGTGAGCGCCAGCCCCCGGTCGCCCGGTGCGCAGAGCTGCGCAATCAGGGTCGGAATGGCGACAACCAGCGCAAGATGCGACAGACCTTCCGCCGCCCGGCTCACCAGCATCCATGGAAGCTGAGGCAAAAGCGCCTGAAACGCGGATAATGCCGCACCAAACCACAAGGCCCAGAGAAGCGCGCGACGGTATCTGACACGGGCGACCAGCAGTCCTGCCGCGACGCCAAAGAAGATGCCCAGCAACCCGACACTGGACACGATGAAGCCAAGCGCGTCCCCCGCTTGCGGATAAGCCTCCGCTAGATGGCTGAATGTAACGCTGAACTTGCCATATTGCGCCGCGGCCCCGAGGCCCGCGCCCCAGAGCGCAAAAACCAAACCCCACGGGGTTTTTGAAGTCGGGATGGTCGCTTGCATGGTTGGGGGCCTCTCCTCCGGGAGCGCCCCCGGGACACGTTACATATGAATGACGCGGTCGTAGGCGTCCAGCACACTTTCGTGCATCATTTCCGACAATGTCGGGTGCGGGAAGACGGTGTTCATCAGGTCTTCCTCCGTGGTTTCAAGCTGACGCCCGACCACATAGCCCTGGATCAGTTCCGTGACTTCGGCCCCGACCATATGCGCGCCGAGAAGCTCACCTGTCTTCTTGTCGAAGATGGTCTTGATCATGCCTTCGGGCTCCCCCAGCGCGATGGCCTTGCCGTTGCCGATGAAGGGGAAGCGTCCGACCTTGATGTCGTAGCCCAACTCCTTGGCCTTGGCTTCGGTATAGCCGACGGAGGCCACCTGCGGGTGACAATAGGTGCAGCCTGCAATGGTCTCCGGCTTGACCGGATGCGCGTGCTTCCCGCCGATCAGATCCGCGACCATGACGCCCTCGTGGCTCGCCTTATGCGCCAGCCAGGGGGCACCCGCCACGTCTCCGATGGCGTAAAGCCCGTCAACCCCGGTGCGGCAGAATTCATCGGTGACCACATGGGTGCGATCAATCTTGACGCCAAGCTCCTCCAGCCCGAGGCCCTCAACGTTCCCGACGATACCGACAGCGGAGATCACGGTATCAAAGTCATGCTTTTCGATCTTGCCGCCCACCTCGATATGCGCGGTAACCTTGCCCTTGGCCCGGTCCAATTGCTTGACCATGGCCTTTTGCATGATCTTCATACCCTGCTTTTCAAAGGACTTCTTGGCAAAGGCGGAAATCTCGGCGTCCTCGACGGGCAAGACACGGTCCATGACTTCAACGACGGTCGTATCCGCGCCAAGCGTATTGTAGAAGCTTGCAAATTCGATCCCGATCGCGCCCGAGCCGATCACCAGCAGCTTTTTGGGCATGCGTTTGGGCTCCAGCGCGTGCTTGTAGGTCCAGACCAGGTCCCCATCCGCCTCAAGCCCCGGCAGCGTGCGGGCGCGCGCCCCGGTCGCAAGCACGATGTTCTTGGCCGCAAGCTCTTCGGTGCCCTTATCCGTCTTGACGCTCACCTTGCCTTTGGCGGGAAGTGTCGCCTCGCCCATGAAGACGGTGACCTTGTTCTTCTTCATCAGGTGCCCGATGCCGCCTGAAAGTTGACCTGCAACCTGACGGGAGCGTTTCACCACGGCATCGAGGTCATAGCCGATCTTTTCGGCCTTCAGCCCGAACTCTTTCGCCCGGTGCATCAGGTGGAACACTTCCGACGAGCGCAACATCGCCTTGGTCGGGATACAACCCCAGTTGAGGCAAATGCCGCCCAGATGCTCCCGCTCGACAACAGCGACCGACATGCCCAGTTGAGCACCGCGTATCGCGGCCACATACCCACCGGGTCCGGCTCCGATCACTACCAGATCAAAGGATTTCGCTGCCATGTCCTGCCCTCGCGCATAGGATTAAAAAATATAGTTTACCGTTAAACTATATTTCGGAGCACAGCAATATCAGGAGGGACGCGACATAAGCGCACCCCGCCCGCAGGGCGACAGAAATCAGGACGTCAAGCGGCCTTGGCCTCTTGCAGGCTGCGCAGGGTCGCGCCGTAGCCACCTTTTGACGCATATTCCAACTCGGGGCCTGTACTTGTCCGTCCGAGTGCGGCGTTGCGAGTCGGAAAACGTCCGAACTGCCGGATAACTGCCCGATGCGCCCGCGCGTGCAGCAGGTTTTCTGCCCCATGCTCCGGCATTCTTTCACACATCAGACGCACACAACGATCCTGATCGCAAAGATTCTCCGAATGCATCATCGGCAGGTAAAAGAACTGGCGCGCCGGTTCGTCGATCTTCAAATCCCACCCCTTCGCCACCGCGGATTTCGCAGCGGCAAGCGCAATCCGGTCCGTCGCAAAGGCGCCGGGGGTGTCGCGGTACATGTTGCGGGAGAACTGGTCCGTCACGATGATGTAGGCAAGGACCCCGGACGGATATGTGAGCCACAGCGAAAACCGACCTTGCGTGGCCCCTATCAGCGTTTCTTCAAAACGAACTCGGATCTCATCATCGAGCGCGTCGGATTGCGTGTACCACCCCTTTGGCCCAACCTCATCAAGCCAAAAACTCAGGACCTCTTCAGGACCAACCATTTCTTCTAACCTCCTGTTCATCATCACTCACGTGAAGACGGTAGCCCAATTATGCAAGATCACCCTATTCACAAATTGCGTCACTGCGACACATTCACCGGTCTTTGTCGGGGTTTTCGTCCTCTTTTTCGGTCTCGATTGCGTATTCCTGGGCATATTCAAGGGCAACCGATGTGTAGCTGGGTGTCACCGCCACATAGGCGCCGGTGTCTTCGACAGCAATCGCACGACGACGGGTTGAGCGGTAGGCCGCGTATGCCACAAGCATCACAAAGAGCACGCCGGTAAACAGGTAGAACCCGCCGGGGCCGACGACATCCATCATGTAGCCGGTAATGATCGGTCCCGCGATGGCGCCCAGCCCGTTGATGAAGATGAGCCCACCGGAGGCGGCGGCCATATCCTCATGCTCCAGAAAGTCGTTGGTATGGGCGATCAGCAGAGAATAAAGCGGGTTTGACATGCCCCCCACAATGAAGGCGGAGACCAGCAGCAAGGTGAACTGCCCGCCCAACAGCATACCGAGCACAGAGCCCACCGCCCCGATGGCAGAGACGATCAGAACGAGAAACCGGCGATCCATCCGATCCGAAATCCATCCGATCGGATATTGCAACAGGACCGAGCCCACGAAGAACGTGGCCACAAAGGTCGAGATCTGCGCGACGGACAGCCCGGCCTGAGCACCATAAACCGAGGCCATGCCGAACTGTGCCGAAAAGATTCCGCCCAGCAGGAACATTCCGACGCACCCCAGCGGGGAGTATCCTGCAAGCTCCTTCAGGCTCATCGGCTTGGTCGTGTCAAAGGCAGGCGTCGGGCTGATCGACAACAGGATCGGCGTTATCGCGATGGAAACGAGCACCGACGGGATCACGAAGAGGACGTAGCCGGAGGGATCCGCCGCCAGCAACAGCGCCTGACTGACCACGATGCCGGCGGTCTGCACGATCATGTAAAGCGAGAGGGCTTGGCCTCGGTTTTCATTGGTGGCGGCGTTGTTCAGCCAGCTTTCAGCGGTGACGTAAACCGCCGAGAAGCAGAACCCGATCAGGACCCGGCCCGCCGTCCAGGCCCAGACTTCGGTCAGGGTTGGAAAGAGAATCATCACCGCTGAAATCAGCGAGGCAAGTGCCGCAAAGACACGCACGTGACCCACCCGCCGGATCATGCCCGGCGCCAGACGTGAGCCGCCCAGGAACCCGACGAAATAGGCGGACATCACAATCGACATCTCGAGCGTGGAGAACCCTTCGATCTCGCCCCTGATGCCAAGCAGTGTGCCCTGCATGCCGTTGCCGACCATCAAAAGACACATGCCAAGCAGAAGCGCCCAGGCACTGGAAAGAACTTGCAGCATTTGCGCCTCCATCGGGAGAGAGGGATTTTATCCGCTCGCAATGAACGACTTGGCGACCGGTTTCACGCTCAGGTGCGACCAAGGGTAGTCGTTATCGTCGCACGGGCTCAGGTTTCACGCGGAAACAAGAGGGACGAATCTCCATAGGAAAAGAACCGGTAGTCCCGGGCAATGGCATGATCGTAAATCCGCCCGATGCGCTCTGCCCCCATCAACGCCGAGACCAGCATCATGAGCGTGGATTTCGGAAGGTGGAAATTCGTCATCAGGGCATCGGCAATACGGAACTCGAACCCGGGGTAGATAAAGATATCCGTGTCGCCCTCCCAGGCCGACATCTGCCCGCTGCGTCCTGCGGTCTCGATCAGGCGCAGGGCCGTTGTCCCGACCGGGATCACCTTGCCGCCTGCGGCCTTGGTGGCGTTGATCTCTGCGGCGGCGGCGGCACTGACCTGCCCCCATTCGGCGTGCATTTTGTGGGTCGTCACATCGTCAACCTTGACCGGCAGGAAGGTGCCCGCACCGACATGCAGCGTCACATGAGAGAATTCCACACCGCGTGCGGCAAGAGCCGCCAACAGCGCGTCATCAAAGTGCAATGAGGCAGTTGGTGCCGCGACGGCCCCGGCGTTGCGGGCAAAGACGGTCTGATAATCCTCCTTATCGCGCGCATCTGCTGGCCTTCTGGAGGCAATATAAGGTGGCAGCGGCATGGCCCCCGCTGCGTTCAGGGCGGCATCGAAATCGTCGCCGCTGAGGTTGAAGATCAACCGCCCCTGCCCGTCCTCAACGGATTGCAACACCGCTGACAAAGCGTCGGAGAAGATGATCCGCTCCCCGAGTTTCACTTTTTTCAGGGGCTTGATAAGCGCGCTCCAGGCACCACCGGGCTTGGGCTCCAGCAAGGTCACCTCGATCCGCGCCTGCATCGGGCCCTGCGCGGTCTTTCGGGGGCGCAGACCGCTCAGCCGCGCGGGGATCACCCGCGTGTCGTTCAACACAAGGCGGTTTCCGGGCGCGATCCAGTCGGGGAGCGCGGCCACGGTCGAATCTGTGATCCGGTCGCCTTGCGCAACCAGCAGGCGGGCCGAGGTGCGCGGCACCGCCGGGCGTGTCGCGATCAGGCGTTCCGGCAGGTCGAAATCAAAATCGCTGAGCTTCATGCGCCGCTCTTTAGCGGTCATCGCCGCGCGTCACAACAGGTCGCCTGCGCGGTTCGGGCGCAGGCGCGGTTTCCCCCTCTTCCAGGGGGACTTCCGGCTCCGCCCCCCGGAAAAGGTTGCGCAGCATGCCCGGTGCCAGCGCCGTCAGAGGGTTGACGAAGACCTGCGGATCAGCGGCTGTGCCGGTGATGGAATAATTGAAGCCAAACAGCCCCTCCCCCCGCCGCGTCAGCACACTGCCGATGGAATTCAACATGTAAACGGGTGAGATCACCCCCTGCAATTGAAGGCGGCCTGTATCGGGTTCAAACACCCCATCCATCGACAGCCCCATGGAGGCCCCGACCGCCGCAGCCTCCCTTATAGTGATGCGCGACGGTGCAAGGCGGAAATCAGCTGTCACTTCCGAGAAATAAATGCCGTCCCCGGTCAATTCGTTGATAAGGCCCACCACGCTGATCGAATTGAGCAAGGCCGCCATGGTGGGTGCTTCGGTGATCCGGGCATCGGTCACACGGAGGGTGCCATCAAAGGCCCCGCCGGACCCGACGGGCTGAAGCATCAGATCCATCTGCCCACCGCGTGCCTCCTGCATGAGACCGGCCGCCGACAGCAGTCTCCCGGCATCCTTTGATGTCACCCGAATGGCACTGCGCCCGTTGCGCGGGCTGAGTTGCCCGACGACCGGGGCCGCGCCGTTAAGCGCACCGCTGAAGGTGCCGGCAAGCCCGCCCGCGGTGTTGAAATTGCCCTGCAAATCCGTGATGGAAATCGTGTCACTTATCGTCAGGCGATCAAGGTTTACTGCCAATGGGCTACCCTCACCTGATCCTTGCCTGCTTTCAGGCAAGTCGGCCTTTCTGAGGTCAGCGGTCCCTCCGCGCACCTCCACCCCGACGGGACGCCCTTCGCCGCGCCCCGCGAGGTCCAACTGCGCGCTCAGCCAGTCGCCGACCCGCAAGTCGTTCAATTGCACCCGATCCAGTTTTTCGTCCGCGGTGAGTTCGATGCTCCCGGCGGCATAGAGCCCCGGCGCGTCGACAACCAACCGATCGACGCGCGGCGCCGTGCCAAGGGTCATCGCAAGATCGAGCAGCCCTTCGGTGCCTTGCGCCTTGGCCCACCCGACGGGCGGAATATTCAGCCCCAACCCGACCAGATCGGACTGCACCGAAAGTGTCGGCGCTGTGCCCTTGAGCAACTCAAGCGTCAGGGTGCCGCTTCCTTCTCCACTCACGGTTCCCGGTGGCAAGTCTACGTTGAAGGCATTAAGGGTTGCCTGGTTGATCTTGACGCTGCCGGTGACACGACCCGGGCGATCTTCACCCGGTCGGCCAAGTTCCTGACGCCAGACAATATCGAGCGGTACGGCGTCCAAAGTGCCGACCCCCGCGAGTTGCACCGCCTCTTCTGATGCCATAAGCGACAACGCGGGCGCCGCGATCTTGCGGTTCTTTATCAACCCGGTGCTGGAGGCGTCCGACACCGTTCCTGCCACATCAAACGCGACATCCTCGGTCAAAACCCTCTTTTTCAGAGGCAACGCCAGTGTGCCATTGAGGGCGAGCTTTCCATCTGCGATGTCAACCGGCAGCCCGGCCTTCTGCATGATTTCCAGGGGCGGCTGGTCCAGCAAGGAGAGCGCCGCCGTCACTTCACTGCGGGCCGTCAACCTGACAACACCGGGCGGGTCCGGTTTGATCGTGGTATCCGGCACGATAAAGGATGTGCCTGCGGCATCCACAAAACCGCCTTCGGGAGCCGTCACGCCACCGCTGTCAAAGGTAATGACGAACCGGTCCTTGACCAAGGAGGCATAGCCCGAAGCACCCTCAACCGGCGGCATCTTCGCGGAGAACGTGAAATCCGCCTCTGTGAAGTCAAAGCCAAGGAAAAGGTTTGGCTCTCCGCCCTGCTCAAGCCGCAGGGCTGCGGTCGCATCCTTTATCAGCCCGTCTTGGATGTTTTCGGAAATCCAGTTTCTGGTCTTGGGCTTCATGCGTTCCGGCCAGAGCGCAATCAGCCTTGCGGGTGCCAGCGCATCCATCTCCGCATCCATCGCGATGCGCCAGCCCTGCCGCCCCGCGAGCACCCGCCCGTTTGCGGTCAACATGTGCCCCTGATCGCTAAGTTGGAAGCGACCGATGTCGAGCGCAAAAGGGGCGAGCGAAAGACGAAAGTCCATCTCTGCCGACGCGATTTCAACCGCTTCGGGATAGAGGCCATCGGGGTTCAGCTTCATATCGGTCAGACGGAACTGGCCGACCATCTCATCCAGCTGGCCCTCCGCGACCTCACCCAGCAAAGCCTGGCCTTCGAGCCGGCCACTGCCCCATTTGCTGTCCACGCGCAACTCATCAAACCGCAGGATCTGTTCATCCGGCAGGTAGGAGAAGTAGCTCCAGGCCCCTTTGATGGGGATCGCGCGGGCCTCGGGGTTCGGTTGGATCACCCCGGCGGCGATCTGCAACGTCGCGTTGAGCGGGTTGAGCGCACCGTCCTCGCCGGTGCCGCCGCGTAGCGACCCTGAAATCGGGGCTTCCACCGCGCGCAGCCATGAGAAGGCCGCCCCCTGCGAAGCGATATCGCGCGCGTCGAGGTTTGCAATCGTGATGCCGAAGTCCGACTTCTGTTCACCGATGGCTCCCGCGTAGTTTGCGGAGAGCGTGGCAACCCCCGATGTGCCGCCCAGCACCGCCAGATCGAGGGCGATCTGGACGTCATTTCCCGCGCGATCCAGCCTGATGCGTCCGCCGTCCACCGTCCAGCTCCGGGCCGCGCGCAGGTCGTTATACTGCAAGGTCACCCCCCGCAGATCGACATGTTGCAAGGCGGCCAGTTCAGGACGCAGCAGCCAATCGTTCATCTCGTTTACCATCTGCAGGATGGAGGGTGCCTGACGTCTGACCGCCCCGGCCTGCACCCCCGCCCGCAGCGAAAACGATCCGTCTTCGGTGCGTTGCATCGTGACCAGCACACCGCTGACATCCAACGACCGCAACACCAGTTGCCGATCCAGCAACGCTCTGCCGACAAACCCCGCGCGCGCGTCCGTGACGGAAATGATCTCACCGCCATCCGGTGTCAGAAGCTGCAGGTTGCGCACCGAAAGCCGGGGCCGCCAGTCCTCCTCCAGAACCAGCACCACATCACCGAACGCGATCTGGAACTCCGGCAGGCTCCGGGTGACCTGCTCTGCAATCCGGTCGCGCAGCCAGCCCGGGGCCAGCATCTCGCGCCCTTGCAGCCAGATGGCACTGGCCACCGACCCGCTGACGAGAAGGGCAAAGATCACGCCGGTCCAGGCGAGCGTCTTCTGGCGCCGCCTGCGGAAACGGGTTCGTGCTGTTTCTGGACGTTCGGTATCCAAATCTGCTCTTTTCTCTCACGAAGCCGGGTGAGACTGGCCAGCGAAACACCAGAACGCCCCTTGGCGCTGGACGGCTGTGCCCTAGTATGTCACTGCAGCGCAAATCTTAAAACCCAAGAGAATGTTATGCCACAGATCTCCCAGCCCGCCCCTGATTTTACCCTGCCCAGCACAGATGGCGGCGAAGTGACGCTGTCTGACCTGAAAGGCCGCGCTGTCGTGCTGTTTTTCTATCCACGTGACAACACCAGCGGCTGCACCAAGGAGGCGCAGGGCTTTTCAGAACACCGGGCCGCATTTGAGGCCGCAGGGGCCGCCGTATTCGGTATCTCCAAGGACAGCATGGCGAGCCATGAGAAGTTCGTGACCAAACGTGAGCTGACCGTCCCCCTGCTGTCGGACGAGCACGGCTCGGCCTGCGAGGACTACGGCGTGTGGCAGGAGAAGGCGATGTACGGCAAGAAATACATGGGGATCGTCCGCAGCACCTTCCTTGTTGCCGCAGATGGCACGATCGCGCGCATCTGGGAGAAAGTGAAAGTGCCCGGCCATGTGGAAGAGGTGCTGGAAGCGGTCCGCGCCCTGTGAAACCGCTGGCTGAAATGGCCGATGAGGTGCTGCGCACCGCAGACGGGCGCGAGAAGACCGCCTTGTCGCGGGCATACGCACGCATGTGGCAGAGCGCCCGGGCAGAGGGCAAAGCGCCAGACATCGGCATTGCAACCCCGCCGCTGCACCCTGCCCGGCCCGCGCGCCCCGAACTTCTCAGCCCCCGTGACGTGCCGCGCCGCAAACCGGGAACCGAGGCGGGGCGCATCGCCCTCTTGCACGCCGTCGCCCATATCGAACTGAATGCCGTGGACCTGCACTGGGACATTATCGCGCGGTTCCCGGCGGTCGAAATGCCCTTGGGCTTTTATGACGACTGGGTCAAGGCCGCGGATGAGGAATCCAAACATTTCAATCTGATGTGCGACTGTCTTGAAGCGATGGGCAGCTACTATGGCGCCCTTCCGGCGCATGCGGGCATGTGGCGCGCCGCCGAAGACACGGTTGATGATCTGATGGGACGGCTCGCCGTCGTGCCGATGGTCCTTGAAGCACGGGGACTGGATGTGACCCCCGGCATGATCGAGGTTTTTCGTCGGGCAAAGGCGGATAAGGCGGTTGAAGCGCTGGAGGTGATCTATGGCGAGGAAGTCTCTCACGTCGCCTATGGTTCAAAGTGGTTCCATTTCCTGTGCGGACGCAACAACGAGGACCCGAAGGTCCGGTTTCACGCGCTGGTCAAAAAGTATTTTCACGGCGCCCTAAAGCCGCCGTTTAACGAGGAAAAACGCGCTGAAGCGGGCATTCCGCCGGATTTTTACTGGCCGCTCGCCGAAACCGCATAGGCGATAAACCCCCGTAATTCGGCAGATTCTTGCCAGTTTTTGTCTTTTCAATCACAGGTGGCAACCAAAAAAGTAAACAGTCTTGCCCCAAGCCATAGGGCTGTCTAATCACAACAGCGCGACGCCTTGCGTTATCTCAAGATGTGCGCGCGGCCACGAAACAAAGCAAAGGCAAATCTGTGCGGACACGTCTGGGCATCAAGGTTCACAGCGCGCTGGAGCGGGTCTTCCCTGAACGCCGAGTCTTTCTGAAATCCGACACTGATACCCGCTTTATTCGACTGCGCCCCGAAACCCAGCTTCTGACATTTGCCGTCGGGTCGCTGGTGGTTGCCTGGTCGATCATCGCCACATCCCTCCTTCTGATGGACAATATTGGCGCGGGAAACTTACGTGAACAGGCCAAGCGCGATCAGACAACCTATCAGGCGCGGCTGAACGATCTTGCAAGACAACGCGATGAGCGTGCGACCGAAGCGCTCGCCGCACAGGAACGTTTCAATGCGGCGCTGGACCAGATTTCGATGATGCAATCGGAATTGCTCCGGTCGGAAACCCGGCGGTTTGAACTGGAGACCGGCATCGAAGTTGTCCAGTCCAAGCTGCGGCACGCTCTCAAGAGCCGTGAAGCGGCCGAGACACAGCTCGCAACCCTTCAGGAGACTCTGGACGGCGGCGACACCCCTGGCGTTTTCGACAAGGACACTGACCCCGTGCCGGTGGATTTCCTTGCGGCGGCGCTGGCGCGTACCGCCGAAGAACGGGACAAGGTTGTCGCGGATGCGCAGGAAGCGCTTGATCTGGCAGATGAAATGGCGCTTGAGATTGCGCTCATGAAGGAAAACAACGACCAGATCTTCCGCCAGCTCGAAGAAGCCATGGCGATCTCGGTCGAACCGCTGGACAAGATGTTCCGCAAAGCAGGCCTGCCGACGGAGCGAATTCTGGATCAGGTCCGGCGTGGCTATTCCGGTCAAGGTGGGCCGCTCACGCCAATCTCCTTTTCGACCCGTGGCGAGGAAATTACCGAAGACATGCGCCGCGCCAACGCACTGCTGGGCAAGCTTGATGATCTGAACCTGTATCGTATCGCGGCTGAAAAAGCGCCCTTTGCGCTGCCGGTAAAGAGCGCGTTCCGTTTCACCAGCGGCTACGGGTTTCGTCGCGACCCCAAAACGGGCGGTCGCCGGATGCATAAGGGTGTGGATTTTGCGGCCCCCTCCGGCACTGATCTTTTTGCAACCGCAGACGGTGTCGTGACCAAGGCAGGCTGGCAATCCGGCTACGGACGCCTGGTTACTATTCAACATGACTTCGGCATTGAGACGCGCTACGCGCATCTGTCAAAAATACGCGTTAAAGTTGGGCAAAAGGTCTCGCGCGGCGATCACATTGGTGATATGGGAGCATCTGGACGCGTGACCGGCGTGCATCTCCACTATGAAGTGCGCGTTGGCGGCAAAGCTGTAAATCCAATGACCTATATCAAGGCTGCACAAGATGTTTTCTAAAAGCAAGATCAACGAACCGGCCGGTAAACCGGCTGAAACCGATGCACCGGCGGCAGCGACATCCGCACCGGCGGCGCCAAAGCAGACCGATTACAAGCCCGCTTCGACCCCCAAGGCCAAGCCACCGGCCTCTGTGCTCTCCGCTGATTTGCACGTCACCGGTAATATGAAGACGACAGGTGACATTCAGGTCGAAGGCACTGTCGAAGGGGACATCCGCGCGCATCTGCTGACCATCGGCGAAAGCGCCACCATCAAGGGCGAAGTTGTTGCCGATGACGTGGTCGTCAACGGACGGATCGTCGGACGGGTGCGTGGCTTGAAAGTGCGCCTCACCTCCACCGCGCGGGTCGAAGGGGATATCATCCACAAGACCATCGCGATCGAAAGCGGCGCGCATTTCGAAGGCTCCGTTCAGCGTCAGGACGATCCGCTGAACCCGGGGGCAAAGACAGCACCGGCCTCAAAACCGAACCCCGCCTCCTGACCCAAGGCCACGCGGGATCTACCATGAAGCGTCGCGTCCGAGCGGCGCTTTTTTTGTGCAAGCCGCACGGTCATGAGACCGGCCCATGAGCGAACCGCAGCGCGGCTCGTGCCACATTGCGAGACATCGACGGCTCAGAGACAGCAACTGTGGGAAGCAACGGCGCCCCTCAAGCCGCCGCCTCCCCGTCCGATAGGCAAGCCGTCAGTCGGTCACAGTGACTTTCTGCATCACATCGGGCTGGCCGATCACCGCACCATTACTGCCTTCTCCACGCTTGATCGCGTCGAGCACATCGAGCCCGCTCGTCACGCGCCCGACAACCGTGTATTGTCCGTTCAGAAAGTAGCCCTCGCTGAACATGATGAAGAACTGACTGTTGGCGCTGTCGGGGTTTTGCGCGCGCGCCATCCCGACAACACCTCGGTCATAAGGCACGTCCGAGAACTCGGCTGGCAGGTCAGGCTGGTCAGACCCGCCGGTGCCTGCGCGCCGCATGTCGCTGCCCATCTTGCCGTGTTCAACGTCGCCGGTTTGCGCCATGAAACCGTCAATCACACGGTGGAACACCACGTTGTCATAGGCGCCGCTGGCGGCAAGATCGGTGATACGCGCCACATGCGCCGGGGCGATGTCTTCCAGCAGGTCAATGGTGATGATGCCATTGGCCTCACCCGCCACCTCGATCTCGATGCCGGTGGCCATGGCAGGCCCCGCCAAAAGCACGGATGCAAGCAGCGCCCTATACATCGGCTGCCACCTTCACAGAGATCATGCGGTCCGGCTCGGCGGGGGGCTCGCCCCGGGTGATCGCATCCACATGCTCCATTCCTTCGATGACCTGACCGTAAACGGTGTACTGACCGTTCAGGAAGTCATTGTCCTTGAAGTTGATGAAGAACTGGCTGTTGGCACTGTCGGGATTGGCCGAGCGTGCCGCCCCCAGTGAGCCGCGCGCATGGGGGATCTTGGAGAATTCCGCCGGCAGATTCGGCAGATCAGAGCCACCGGTGCCCGCCATCCGCAGGTTGAAGCCATCTTCCATATCCCCGTGCTGCACATCGCCGGTTTGCGCCATGAACCCGTCGATCACACGGTGGAATGCAACGTTGTCATACTGACCGGACCGCGCCAGTTCCTTCATCCGCTCGCAATGCTGCGGGGCGACATCGGGCAGCAGTTTGATCGTCACATTGCCGCCTTTAAGCTCCATGATGATTGTGTTCTCGGGATCTGTGATGTCGGCCATTTGGGCGCTCCTGTTGTCTTTGTCGCCGAATACCTAAGCCGTGGGCGCGCGAATGCCAAGCCGGTCGGTTGACCTTGGCAAAGATTAAGGCAACACAGGCGGAAAAGCGTTTGCAAGCAAGAGGAGCAACACATGGGCTGGAAGACACTCGATGATATGGACCTCGCAGGCAAACGCGTTTTGGTGCGTGTCGACATCAACGTGCCGGTGGAAGAGGGCCGCGTCACCGATACCACGCGCATCGACCGGATCGTGCCGACCATCAGGGATATCCGGGATGCGGGCGGCACCCCGATCCTGCTCGCGCATTTCGGACGGCCCAAGGGCCAGGTTGTTCCGGAAATGTCGCTCCGCGTCACCCTGCCCGCGCTGGAGGCCGCCTTGGGTGTGCCGGTGGAATTCGTCGAGCGCCCTGACGGCGCGATGCTTGCCGCGTTGGACCAAGGAACGGTGGTCCTGATTGAGAACACGCGTTTTGCCGCTGGCGAAGAGGCCAACGACCCCAAGATGGCGCAGTTCCTCGCCTCGCTGGGCGATGTTTTCTGCAACGATGCGTTTTCCGCGGCCCACCGGGCGCATGCCTCCACGACCGGAGTGGCGGAACTGCTGCCAGCTTGCGCGGGGCGTCTGATGGAGGCGGAGCTCTCGGCGCTCGAAGCCGCGCTGACCTCGCCCAAACGCCCGGTGGGCGCGGTGGTGGGCGGCGCCAAGGTCTCAACCAAGATCACGCTGCTGGAAAACCTTGTCGGGCGGCTTGATCTGCTCGTGATCGGCGGAGGCATGGCCAATACGTTTCTGGCCGCACAAGGCGCGCGGCTTGGTGCGTCGCTGATGGAGCAAGACCACGTGGAGACCGCCCGCGCGATCATGACCTCCGCCGAGAAATCCGGCTGCCGGATTCTGCTGCCGGTCGACGGAGCGGTGGCGCGCGAGTTCAAAGCGGGTGCCGCGCAGGAAACCCTGCCGCTTGGCGCGGATACCGTGCTTGCCGACGACCAGATGGTGCTCGATGCCGGGCCAGCCAGCACCGCAGCCGTATCTGCCGCCTTCGACGACCTCAGCACATTGATCTGGAACGGCCCCCTAGGCGCGTTTGAGATCGCGCCCTTTGATGCGGCCACCGTCGCCGCCGCCAGACATGCCGCGCAACTGACAAGGGCAGGCAAGCTGACGTCCGTCGCAGGGGGCGGTGACACGGTTGCAGCACTCAATCAGGCCGGGACGGCGGGTGATTTCACCTATATCTCCACAGCAGGTGGCGCCTTTCTGGAATGGATGGAAGGCAAAACCCTTCCGGGTGTCGCGGCCCTCGAAGAACAGGGCTGAAGCCGCGTAAAGCTGCTGTTTGCAAGCCCCTTTTTGCCGAAAAGGGATTCACAGACCGCACGTGCTGTGTCATACTCCGGCTACGCCCGCTAAGAGGCGGCTCGAGGCAGATGTAATGAATAGCAGTTCCCGACCGGCATTCGGACCTTTTGTGTTCTTCGCGCTCGCTGTGGGCCTGGCGACCTATTTTACCTTTGCCGCCGTGCAGGGGGACTTTGGCCTTTTCCGGCGTGCCGAGATCAACGCCGAGGCCGCACAACTGGAGAAACAGTTGTCCGAAGTACAACAAGAGGTGATCCGCATGGAAAACCTCACCAAGCGGCTCTCTGACGATTATCTTGACCTCGACCTTCTGGATGAACGCGCGCGCCGGGTCCTGGGCATGATCCGCGCGGATGAAATCGTTATTCGCTAGGCGACTAGCGGGTTTTTTGCGGCATAATAGCATACCCCACGATTGACCCTCGCAATACGGCGTCGAATCCGATAATGGATAGTTTAATGCTAAACTATCTGCCCGAAAGGGCGTGGATGAAAGGAAGTGCGATCGATGGCAACGCGAAAAGCGGCAAAAAAGCCCAACGTCTCCGCCGAGGAACTAAAGGCCTATTACAAAGATATGCTCTTGATCCGGCGGTTCGAAGAAAAAGCCGGCCAACTCTACGGGATGGGTTTGATCGGGGGCTTTTGTCACCTGTACATCGGTCAGGAAGCAGTTGTCGTCGGGTTGGAAGCTGCCGCTGAGGAAGGCGACAAGCGTATCACCTCTTACCGGGACCATGGCCACATGCTGGCCTGCGGCATGGACCCCAACGGCGTGATGGCAGAGCTGACAGGCCGCGAGGGCGGCTACTCCAAGGGCAAGGGCGGCTCCATGCACATGTTCTCGAAAGAGAAGCATTTCTACGGCGGTCACGGCATTGTTGCCGCACAAGTCCCGCTGGGCGCGGGCCTCGCCTTCGCGGACAAGTACCTCGAAAACGGGCGCGTGACCTTCACCTACTTCGGCGATGGTGCCGCCAACCAGGGACAGGTCTATGAGGCCTTCAACATGGCGGCTCTGTGGAAGCTTCCCTGTGTCTTCGTGATCGAGAACAACCAATATGCCATGGGGACGGCGCAGCAACGCTCTACCTCCTCTGCCGAGATTTACGAGCGCGGCAAGGCCTTTGGCATTCCGGGTGAGGCCGTGGACGGGATGGACGTTCTGGCTGTGAAAGCGGCGGGCGAAACCGCCGTGGCGCACTGCCGTGCGGGCAAAGGCCCCTACATCCTCGAAATCAAGACCTACCGCTATCGGGGGCATTCGATGTCTGACCCGGCCAAGTACCGCACGCGGGAGGAAGTCCAGAAGATGCGCGATGAGCGCGACCCGATTGAAGCCGTACGCACCCTGCTGCTGACCGGCAAACACGCAACCGAAGACGATCTGAAAGCGATCGACAAGGAGATCAAAGCCGTCGTGAATGAAAGCGCCGAATTTGCCAAGACCTCGCCCGAGCCCGCCCTTGAGGAGCTCTGGACCGACATTTACGCAACCGAAGTTCCGCAGGAGGCTTGATCGATGGCAACCGAAATTCTGATGCCCGCCCTGAGCCCAACCATGGAAGAAGGCACCTTGGCCAAATGGCTCGTCAAGGAAGGGGACACTGTTTCTTCCGGTGACATCATGGCCGAGATCGAGACCGACAAGGCGACGATGGAATTCGAAGCCGTTGACGAAGGCGTCATCGGCAAGATTCTGGTCGAAGAAGGCACCGAAGCTGTGA
Organism: Pseudomonadota bacterium; assembly: GCA_039196345.1. Lineage (GTDB taxonomy): Bacteria > Pseudomonadota > Alphaproteobacteria > Rhodobacterales > Rhodobacteraceae > Roseobacter. The sequence goes on from JBCCUU010000008.1 coordinate 87,097, forward strand.
AGGTGAACACCGCCATCGCCGTGCTGCTCGAAGAGGGCGAAGATGCCTCCGCCGCTGACAATCTCGGCGGCGGCGCATCCGAACCGGCCCCGGCTGCGGAAGCACCAAGCGACACCGCACCGGCTGCCGCGGAAGCCCCGGCAGCGCCCGAGACCGACACAACGCCTGACTGGCCGGAAGGGACAACCCTGCGGCAACAAACGGTCCGCGAAGCCTTGCGCGACGGGATGGCCGAAGAGATGCGCCGCGATGACACCGTCTTCCTGATGGGTGAAGAGGTCGCCGAATACCAGGGCGCCTACAAGATCAGCCAGGGCATGCTCGACGAATTCGGCGCAAAACGGGTCATCGACACGCCCATCACAGAGCATGGGTTTGCCGGTATCGCCACCGGGGCGGCTTTTGGCGGCCTGCGCCCGATTGTAGAGTTCATGACGTTTAACTTCGCCATGCAAGCCATTGACCATCTTATCAACTCTGCCGCCAAGACGCTCTATATGTCCGGTGGCCAGATGGGCGCACCAATGGTGTTCCGGGGGCCAAACGGTGCTGCGGCACGCGTGGGCGCGCAACACTCTCAGGACTACGCGGCATGGTATATGCAAGTGCCGGGCCTGAAGGTCGTGATGCCCTACTCTGCCTCGGACTACAAAGGATTGATGAAGACCGCGATACGGGACCCGAACCCGGTGATCTTCCTAGAAAACGAGATTCTCTACGGGCGCACCTTTGATGTTCCGGATATCGACGACTACACCGTCCCCTTGGGCAAGGCGCGTATCTGGCGCGAAGGCACCGATGTCACCATCGTCAGCTTTGGCATCGGCATGCAATATGCGCTGGAAGCTGCGGACAAACTCGCCGAAGACGGGATCAGCGCCGAAGTGCTGGACCTGCGCACCCTGCGCCCGATGGACACCGGCAGCATCATCAAATCGGTAATGAAGACCAACCGCTGTGTGACCGTCGAGGAAGGCTGGCCGCAAGGCTCTGTCGGCAACTACATCAGTTCCGTCATCATGCAGGAGGCCTTCGACTATCTCGACGCGCCTGTCATCAACTGCACCGGCAAGGACGTGCCCATGCCCTATGCCGCCAACCTCGAAAAACACGCGCTGGTCACCACCGATGAGGTGATCGAGGCCGTGAAAAAAGTGACCTACAAGTAAGGAGCGCGCACCATGCCGACCGAAATTCTGATGCCCGCCCTGAGCCCGACCATGGAAGAAGGCACGCTGGCCAAATGGCTCGTGAAGGAAGGCGACACCGTGTCTTCCGGTGACATCATGGCCGAGATTGAAACCGACAAGGCAACGATGGAATTCGAGGCCGTTGATGAAGGGACAATTGGCAAGATCCTCATCGCGGAGGGGAGCGAAGGCGTAAAGGTCAACACGCCCATCGCGATCCTGCTCGAAGAGGGCGAAAGCGCCGATGACATTGGCGATACGTCCACCGCTGCGCCGGAAGCCGCGCCAGCGGCTGACGCGGCCGCCGAGGCGGCTCCGGCAGCGAGCCCCGAGAAGGCCGCCCCTGCTCCTGCCGCACCCCAGGGCGCTGATGGAAAACGAATTTTCGCCTCACCGCTGGCGCGGCGCATCGCCGCCGACAAGGGACTTGACCTCGCGTCCATCAAGGGCTCAGGCCCCCACGGCCGTATCGTCAAAGCCGACGTGGAAGGTGCCAGTGCCGCACCCAAAGCGGGAGCTGCACCGGCGCCTGCAGCAGGAGCCTCTGCCCCGGCACCGGCGGCTGGACCGGCAGCCGATGCCGTCATGGCCATGTACGAAGGACGCGAGTATGAGGAAATCAGCCTCAACGGCATGCGCAAGACCATTGCTGCGCGCCTTACCGAAGCCAAACAATCGATCCCGCATTTCTATCTGCGGCGCGACATCGAACTGGATGCGCTGCTGGCGTTCCGGGGACAGCTGAACAAGCAGCTCGAAGCGCGCGGTGTGAAGCTTTCGGTGAACGATTTCATCATCAAGGCCTGCGCACTGGCGCTGCAATCCGTACCGGACGCAAATGCTGTCTGGGCCGGCGACCGGATGCTCAAGCTGAAACCCTCGGATGTGGCTGTTGCGGTCGCCATTGACGGCGGGCTCTTTACCCCGGTTCTGAAAGACGCCGAGATGAAGTCCCTCTCCGCTCTTTCTGCCGAGATGAAGGATCTCGCCGGGCGCGCACGGGATCGCAAACTGGCACCGCATGAGTATCAGGGCGGCAGCTTCGCCATCTCCAACCTTGGCATGTTCGGCATCGACAACTTTGATGCGGTCATCAATCCGCCACACGGCGCGATCCTTGCGGTGGGTTCCGGAGTCAAAAAACCCGTCGTTGGCAAGGATGGTGAACTGGCGGTTGCCACGGTGATGTCGGTGACATTGTCAGTTGATCACCGGGTGATCGATGGTGCGCTTGGCGCGCAGCTGCTGACGGCGATCAAGGACAACCTTGAAAACCCGATGACCATGCTGGCCTAAGGGCGAATACCCCAAAACAAGAAAGAGCCGGGAGCATCTGCTCCCGGCTCTTTTCAATCCAAGTCGTCCGTTTCAGCTATCGTGCGGACCAAGCATGTGGTTCATTGACACCGCGGGTTGTTCACAGCCCGCCTCGCCAACGATCCGGGCGGGAATACCTGCAACGGTCTTGCAGGCCGGAACCTCCTCCAGCACCACGGACCCCGCCGCGATGCGGCTGCAATCGCCGACCTTTATGTTGCCAAGGACCTTCGCTCCGGCACCTATCAAAACCCCATCGCCAATCTTGGGATGACGGTCCTCTTCTTCCTTGCCAGTCCCGCCAAGGGTCACCGAGTGGAGCATGGAAACATTGTCGCCCACCACGGCCGTCTCGCCAATGACGATGGAATGCGCATGGTCGATCATGATTCCCTTGCCGATCCGCGCGGCCGGGTGGATGTCCACGCCGAATATCTCGGAGACGCGCATCTGCACGAAATACGCCAGATCCCGCTGTCCCTTTTCCCAAAGGTGATGACCAACCCGGTAAGCCTGTATGGCCTGATACCCTTTGAAAAAAAGGATCGGTTGCAGCAGCCGGTGGCAGGCCGGGTCTCGTTCGTAAATCGCCACAAGATCGGCACGCGCCGCCTCAACCAGCGACGGGTCCGCGGCGTAGGCATCCTCCACCATCTCACGCACCACGACCATCGACATCTCGTTTGACGCCAGTTTCGCAGCGATGCGGTAGGACAGTGCCTTCTCGATGCTCTTATGGTGCAAAATACAGGCGTGAAGAAATCCCCCCATAAGCGGTTCATCTGACGCGGCCTGACGGGCCTCCGCATTGATCTGATCCCAAACCGGATCAACGGCGGAGATTTTCGGTTTTGGTGTCGCCATCACAGAGCTCCTTTCCTCTCTACATTAGTCACTCGGAGAGCAAACGCCAAATGCAAAGCTGTGATGACACTTATTCCCAACCCGGATGAAATGAAAGCCCGTCAGTTTCCACCCTAGGTGTTGACGGTCAGCCGCGTCGCCAACCCTGCCCCATAGGTGGCTGATATCTGGGCAACCGCGATGTCAAAATCGCCCGACACACCATCTGCGGCCTGCTCAGACAACGTGTAGATCCACGCAGGCTCTTCCACGATGATCTCTCGCAGCACCTCATCCGCCTGTGAAATCCGAACGAGGTAGCTTTCGGTCTCCTCGCCCAGCGGGACTTCGGGTGTATCCCAGGTATCACCGTCAGTCCGCGTGCGCCGAATCCAGCTGAACTTGTGTCCCCCCGATTGCGTCCTTTCAACCGTCAGGTGAGCGGGCGCATAGGGCCGTAATCCATTGCCCGAGAACACTTGAGTTTCGTCAACATACGATGGATCATCGATCGGGCGACGTGCCGGGCCAATGCGGTAATTCATCGAGATACCACGCAGGTTTCTGGACAGGTTGATCTGTTCCGGTAATCCATTCAACAACACGAACCAGGATCCTTCCGGCCAGGCATCGGGTATCAGCCCGTCGCTGCCCAACTGCCCGCGCAGCCGATGTGTCAGCTCGTAGGTGTCGATATCGACAAGCTCAGCGCTACCAAACTGGAATATCTCCCAGTTGTCCGCTGTGCCGTCACCGATAGCCGCAAGGTTTGCGCCAGCAATCAAAGCGGCATCGTCAACGCTGGCAAGCGTACCGCTCAGCAGTTTGACCCGCAGGCTTTTGCCCTCATCAAACCGACCCGGTGCGGCTGACGTCAAAGCGCTTTCGGTGACGCCGACAACAGATCGCGCGGACAGGACGTTAAGAAGCTGGTAGTCGCTTTCTCCCGGTGACTGGTAAACCGCAACCGATCCCGGCCATGGCTCTGCGGTCGCTGCAAGATACGGCGCATGGGGCGGCTCATCGCCATCGATCAGCGGCAGATCCATGAACAGGGGAAAGACCGGCGCGGGCGGCACAAAGGCCTTTGGACTTTCAACTTCATCCGGCATGTCAGAGGCGACATAGACCTCCGGATCAATGCGCACCGCTTCAGCGACCTGCAAGGCCCCCTGCTCCACCCGGTCGATCCGGTAAAGTGCGGGGCCTTCCTGTTGCTCTGCGGCCAGTGACACCACATCACCCGCGCCCAGTGACAAAAGAGAGGGCGGCAGGGCAAAGCGTATGGTGTCGCGCGCGACACGCGCCTCGGTCAGCCAGCGTTCGACAACCTGGCGTCCCTCCACCCGGGTGAGAGCAATCGGTATCTCGGAGGTTGCGACCGAATGGGTCTTTTCATCCGCCAGGACCGCCTCCTCCGCCAGAGCATCAAAAGAGGCATCTGCCTGCAGGAACCGCAAGCGCACACGCCCGGAGACTTCCGCCTCCGCCTTGCGCATCTGCTCGACCGTCGCATCAAGGTCGTTTGAAAGCGCAAGCTGTTCACGATCAAGCGTCACAGCCCCCCGGCGATCCCGCATTTTGAAGGTCAGAACGCCATTGCGCTCAACTGCATCAAAGGAATAACGCAACATCAAGGGTTGCAGCGAGGCCCGCGCCTCGGACACGTCATTGATGACATAGCCACGAACGACACCGTAAAGCTGCGATGTATCGAAATTGGTCAGCCCCGCCTTCAGACAGATCTCCGCGACAACCGACGACAGCGCCCGCGCAGAAGTACGTCCGTTGATCCAGTGCCCCCGGCTGTAGTTCTCCGAGTCGCTCCACAAGGTGAGGTTGTTCGGAAAATAGGGATAGGGCCGCGCATCCCATGCCCAGACGAAGGCGCGACTCATGTCCACCATCGGCGCGCCATAGCTGGCGGATATGGGGTTATTGGTCTCATCCGCCCAAAAGGAGACCATCGCCTTGAGGTATTGGGCCTGTATCAGGTCATCGCGCGCCCCGTTCGAATATCGGGGCAAACTGCTTTCGGAGGATTTTGCGTCAATGAACTTGTTGGGCTGGTTGGTGCCCTTGTCGATTGCGGCGCAACCCATTTCAGTAAACCAGAAGGGTTTCGAGCCCGGCACCCAATCGGTCGGGGTTGTGGCCCGCACCCCGCCAACCCGGTCAAAATGCGGGTTCTCCCACCAGCCCTTCAAATCCTTGAAACGATAGACCCAAGGCTCGCCATAAGCGCCATCGGTGATCGGTGTTCGCTCTTGAGCCGCACGCGCCGCGTCCGAGGCATAAAACCATTCATAACCTTCGCCGCCCATGATGTTGCCGCGCAGGTAGTCCAGATCATAGATCGTTCCGGCATCGACATCTGCGTGCGCATCCCCATCCCGCCAATCGGACAGCGGCATGTAATTGTCGATCCCGATGAAATCGATCGCGTCATCCGCCCAGAGCGGATCGAGATGAAAAAACCGGTCGCCCGAGCCGTCTTGCGGCTGATAGCCGAAATACTCCGTCCAGTCAGCCGCGTAGCTGATCTTGGTTTCCGGCCCAAGGATTCTGCGGACATCAGCAGCCAACTGCCGCAGTTTCTCGACCGCAACAAAACGGTTCGACGCGCCCCGGATCTGCGTAAACCCGCGCATCTCCGAGCTGATGCAAAACGCTTCAACGCCACCTGCTGCCTTGCACAAGGCCGCATAATGCAAAATGAACCGCGACAGCGTCCATTCCTGCGGACCGGTGTACGTGACCCCGCCGGAGGACACCGAATAATGCGTGGCACGCGCTGTCCCGAAAAACGCCTCGACCTCTGCCTCCGCCGCGGCGGTGCCGTCGGGCGATCCCGCAACACCGGGTGCCACAGACAGCGTGATCCGCCCGCGCCACGGCAGCTTGGGCTGCATGGTCGCCGGGTCATAGGGGTTGGGCAGCGTGTTCCCGTCCAACTGATCCATCAGGATAAACGGATAAAACATGACCTGTTTGCCAGCTGCATGCACCGCCCGGATCGCCTGAATCACTGATGTGTCACAGGGGGTACCGCCATAGACGGAGCGGCCATCTTCTTTCGCAATCTCAAGGGCTTGCGCACGACCGATGCCTGCCACGCGCCAAGGCATGTTGCGACTGTCAAACGCCTTGGTTTCGACCTTTGGCCGAACCGAACAGCTGCCGCAACGCAAATCATCCCCAAACCATGAAACAACCAGCGAGGTTGCCTCACAGTTCGGCAACTCCTGCGAAAGCGTTTCCAATGAAACGGAGAAATCGGTCTTCTCCAAAGGCGAATTGACGTTGGCACTCCAACTCCGACCCGGCCCGTTGGCATAGTAGACCGGCGTGGTCGCGAGAGAGTATTCACCCGTTCCGGGAATGACAGCAACGGACCGGATGCCATAGGTCAGCGACATCTCAGCTTCGTCTTCATCCGCTTGTTCCGGGCGTGAAATCTCAAAGGAGAACTGCGGCACGCGGTTTCCGAACCGTCCAAGGTCGAGGTTTTCAAAAACCACATAGGCCGTGCCCCGGTAAGCCGGGACATTTCCGGTGCCTTCAATGGCCTCGATCACCGAATCCGGCAGTTGATCCTTGCTGCCCTTGTAGATGCGCATGTTGAGGTCATCTGCGGCGATCTCCTCGCCATTGGCCCAGATGCGACCGATACGGGTAATCTCACCTTCGCATATCGCGACCGCGAGGTTCACCGAATAGCTGTAACTGCGGGTCTCGGTCCTTGGCTGGCTCGGCGCACCCTTGCCGCCGCCCCCGCCGCCACTGCGGGTCACAGTGACCCTCTCGGAGAAATCGGACGCCCAGATGACCTGACCGCCGAGCCTGATACGCCCGTAGGCTTGTGATACCGGCTCGCCCTCGCCCGAATTGGACAAGCGAAAGCGATCGACGCGGCCGGTCTCGATCACTTCCGAACCGGCCCCCATCACGCTTTGGTCGATGACCTGCCCGACAGTTGCGCCGACCGCCCGCCCGATGACCGCGGTGGAGATACCTGCAACTGATCCGCCAAGCGCTCCGCCCGCTGCCGCACCGGCAGCCGATAATACAAGAGTAGCCATCAGTCGATCTCCTCCGGGTAAGTCTCGGGGTATGTAAAGCGTGCCACGATCTTGCGACGCCAGGGCGCGCTCAACGGGCTTTCGATCACGCCGAATTTCGAATAGGCATGGACGAACCCTGCCTTAGAACCAGTCGCGGACTGAACACCAAGATGTTTGGCTACCGCGCCTGCGCGCATGCGAAACAAAAGCACATCTCCGACGGCGGCGTCCGCTAGATCCTTCGCTCGAAGGTGGCGCATTGCCGCTTCCCACAACTGCTCCTCGCCCTGTGGTTCAGACCAGTCCATGGAATAGGCAGGCACTTTTTCCGGCTCGTTTCCGTAAAGGGCGCGCCAAATCCCACGTATCAGGCCAAGGCAGTCCGCTCCCGCACCAAAGGCAGACGCCTGATGCACATAAGGCGTACCAATCCATCGCCGGGCCTCACGGGCCACCGCATCTCCTTGGGCTGTCATCGTCTGCTCCCGCCGGTATTGGCACCGGTCGATTTTGGCACCGCAACAATCCATTCGTCTCCGGGAAGGTCCGGGAAACCGCGGAAATTCGCGAGGTTCTGGAATTTCAGGCGACAGGTTTCAAACCGCTTGTCGCATCCGGCCGTCAGTCGCACGGTTTCGTTCCCATTCAGGGGCGCGCGGATGGGCTCCCACAACTCGACGATGCGTGACTGCCCATCAATACGATCATGTTTGACCATACCCCAAAGACCCGCTGCCGCACCGTCCAGAACCTCCAGGCGCCCCCTTGCGAACCAGCCCGGATCAAACCCGTCAAAAGCCTGCCAGCTGAAGATACGGGCGCGGTCAACGACCTCAATGCCAAGATCAATTGAGAAGCCCGGCGTCGACGTGTCAAACCCGCAGTCCCCATCCCCCAGAACAGCCGTACAGGGTTTCTGGTAGACCCGTCCCAACGGGCGATTCAACGCTTCGGTCAAACCCCGGAGCTCTGCCTGAAACCCGCCATCCCCACGACTGATCTCTCCGATGGTGCCGCGAAACTGCAGCCAGCGCTGTGACACGTCCTGCCAATTGACCAACCAGGCGCGCACTTCAGCACCGTCAAAGCGGCCCTGTTCGATCTCATCCTCGCGGATGGAGAGATCACTCAGCGCACCAATGGCCTCGGTATTGTCCACGGACAGCCCTGTGCTCTGCGAGAGCGACAAGGCGCTAAGCCCCGTGTCTGCGCGATATGTGACCCCGTCAAAGCTCAGGTCCCCGTCGTGGTCGGTAAATCCAAGGATAACGCCGTCACGACGCTCAATGGCCCAGGCATGCGCAATGGTCGTCAGACCGCTCTCAAGATGGGCCTTGAGGCCCGGGTTCATATCACTCATCAGACACGTACCTCAATGATCGGCACAGTCGGGATCTCCCCCGCCTGAAAGCTCGCGACACTTGTTTGAATGCTGTCGGTGTCGAAGCGCACCGGCACATCAAATTCAAACCCGGCGGTGATCTCCGCGCCCGCACCCGGAGCCTGTGAAAACGTCAGCCGCCCCGAGAGGTAATCCACGGTGTAGTCCGTGGATTCCTGCAAAGTCACGCCATCAACCGCAACCAGCAACGTGCCCTCCACGGGCTTCGAAATTGGGCGCTCATAGCTGTAGTCGCCTGATTGGTAGGTCTTGCTCAACTGAAGAACGGTCTCGCTTCCATCTCCGGTGCCAATCACCTGATCGGTCGCTGCAATCGCCTGCGACGGTTTGCAGGAGCGGTAGTCGGACCAATCCTTCCAGCGAAAGGCAAAAAGCTGCCCGTAGCGCGCTTCGAAAAAAGCGATCATTGTTTCCACATCGTCGAGCGAGCGCATGCCGACACCGGCGTCATACCGACGGCGCGAATGCGCCCAGGGGGAGTTGCGCTCCTCAAAACCATTGCTGATCGCGACCACATCTGTCCGACGCTGCGGGCCACCGACCGAGCCAAAGCTCAGCGCTGCGGGAAATCTGACATCATGAAACTGCATGGTTCCGGTCCTCCATTCATCTGTTGCGTTGGCCGCGATTGAGCGCACGGGTCATCTGCGCCGCGATCTGGTTGCGGGATTTCTGAAAGCCCTGCACGTCCGGCGTGGTGATATTCATCACGACGGTCTGGCCGCCGCCGCCCGCACCGCGCACCCCAAGCTTGCCATCCGGCCCGCGTGCAAGCGGCATAATGGCTTCCGGGCCGGCCTCTCCCATGATCCCCATGCCACCGCGCATGCCGAAAGGTGTCGCCGCGCTCACGATGCCGCCGGTAGCAAAAGGCATCACGCGCCCCTGGCTGAAAGGTGCACCATCGGCAAAGGGCAGAACATTCTGCACGAGCCCACCAACCGCGTTGGTCAACGCGCCGCTGATGCCCTTTGTCACAGGTTTGATCGCGGCATTGTAGGCAGTGCTAATCATGCTATCGCGGATCGCGCCAAGCGCGTCGGACAGCTTTGCCCCATCAAAGATCAGGCCGTCAAAGGCGCGCCTGAGACCATTTGTCATGCCCCGCTCGACATTGGACAGATCGCGGCTGGTACTGGACAATGCCCCCTGCATCCGGCGCAGTTCCCCGTCAAAACCCGTCACCAGATTGCCCGTTTGCGCCAAGGTCTCGTTGAGGCGATCAGCACCCTCTTCGAGATCGTCAAAACCATTCTCTTCGGCCATTGCCTCGCTCCTTTACGTTTTGTCCGGATATGTGCTCATCAGCGCATCCAACCCGTCACTCAAAAGCGGCCCGGATTTGCCCGGATCGCCAAGCATCAGTTGCAATTCAGCCGGGGTGAGCGACCAGAACGCGTCAGGCGCCAGGCCCAGCCCCTGGATCCCAGCGCGCATCAGCGCGGGCCAATCGACCTGGGTCATTTCTCTGACAGCACAAAGGCTCGGGCGAGCAGCTCTGCTGCGGCGCGCGCTGCCGCAATCGGCCCGCCGTCGATGTCGGCATGCGCCAGATCCGCCACGTCAAATGCGCATTTCCCGCCGCGAAGTCCCGCCCCGAGCAGCGCCAGCACATCCTTGGCCGAATAGCGATTGTTCTCAAACCGTTCGACCAGGGCCACCAGTGATGGCTCCTCCAGCGCGGTCTCCAACTCTGCCAAGGCCCCGAGTGTCAGTCGCATCACCAGCGGTTTGCCATCAACGGTCAGCGTGACCTCTCCCCTCCAAGGATTTGTCATGCTCAGGCCGCCGTAAAGGTGAGATTGCCGGCACTGGCCAGCGACAATTCGTAGGTCGCTTCACCGTTGTAGCTGCCGCCATACTCGATCGCGGTGACCATGAAGGGGCCTTCCACGATCCCGAAATCGGGGATCACGACCTGAAAATCTGGCGCTTCACCGTCGAAGAACAATTGCCGGGCGCGCTCGTCGGTGGCTTCGTCGCGAAAGACACCCGATCCGCTGATCGAGACCGAGCGGACCCCTGCCCCGGACAAAAGCTCTCGCCAACCGCCCTGACTTTCAAGGCTCGTGACATCAATCGTCTCCGCGTTAAAGCTGACGCGCGTGGCGCGCAACCCCGCCAGTGTGGTGAACTGGCCATCAGCCGCCATGTCGACCTTGATCAAAAGGTCCTTACCGTTCTGAGCTCCCATGGGAAATCTCCTTTGAATGAGTGAACTGGTTTAGTAATCTTCGACGCGCGCCCGGAACCGCAGACGGATTTCGCGCGTTGCATTAGCTCCGATGCGTCGGGCTTCAGCCCGTTCAAATCGCAAGAACACCAAACGCCCGCGGGACAGTGAAAGCTCGGCGTCCTGCAGGGCATCCGATACCGCCGCCGCAACCTGCTTGGCCTTGGCAAAGCCCGGCAGCGACGTCCTGACAAAGATATCAAGTTGATGGACCGCACCGTCCCCGGTCTGATCCGAGGCATCCCGCACCCGCTCGTCTCCGAGGGAGACATAGGTTTCGGGGACATCGCCAGTTGGCAAGGCATCGTGGATTGCGGAACCGACAAGGCCCGCGAGCGCGGTGTCAGCAACCAAGGCATCGTAGATCGCGGTCTGCAGCGCGGATGAAACGGCATAGCTCATTGCGCCACCTCTTCGGTTGCAAAGCAGGTCAGATACCGCGCGTCAAAATCCGTTTCGACGACCGCCTGAATATGAAAGCTTCGCGTGCCGTCACGCAACCGCTGGTCCGGTGCCGGTCGCGCCGGGTCCCCCACCGGGGCACCCCGCACGACGATCTTGTAGTTTGTTTCGGAGACCGGCGCGCCTTCACGAACGGCCTCGCGACCAGTCCTCGGTGTAATCTCGGCCCACAAAGTGCCAAGGGGCTGCCAGGTCACGGCAAAGCCGCCGCTCCCGTCCGCCACACGCTGCGGCGTTTCGAGAACGAGCCTGCGGTTCAGACGGCGCGGTTTCATCGCAGCCCTCCCCCGCCCAGGCGCATCACCTTGTAGCGCTCGATCAGGCTCGCGACGCCAAAGGGCATGGCACCGTCCCCGAAAGGCATCTCGTGGCGGTACTCGTAGTAATGCGCAGCCAGCATCAGGACGGCCTGTTTCAGATCCGGCGGCGTGTCGTCCCAGGTCGCGCCGAACCCGGCTTCAAATTCCACCACCACGGATCCGCCGTTGGGGATTTGCGGCAGGCTGGTGCCAGCAGCCCGCAAACGCGGTCTCTGGCTGTCCTCTTCGAGCCAATAGCTGGTATTGGGGATTTCAGTTTGTGTGCCACTGCGGTCCACCATCGCAACCCGGGTAATCTCCCGGATCGGCGCCAGCGGCAGCCCTTGCGCGTCACGGTCCCGCCAAAAGCTCAGGGTCCAGGAAAATGCGCGTTCTATCAGAACTTTGCCCGTCCGGGCTTCGATTGCTGAAATCGCGGCTCTCAAGAAACCGATCAACACTTCATCCTGCGTCGTCTCCGAACCAAAGCCTGTGCCCAGTCGCAGATGCGCTTTGAAGTCTTCGACCGGGAGTGCCGCGTCAGGCACTGTCGTCTCTTCGATCAACATCATGGATGGTCTCCAAAAATCGTCCCTCCGTTCAAAGGTGACCGGATGCGCGCCTCACTGTGTTGCTCGGTCGGAGGGGAGCAGCTAGACAACACAGATCATACCGACGCGCAGCCGGCCCCGGCGTCCCGGGCCCTTGCAGGCCCGGTGCCGGTATCGCACCCCTTAGGAGGCTGCGAATTTCAGCAGCTTGATCGCGGCAAAATCGCTGACATCACCCCCGACACGTTTGGTCGCATAGAAAAGAACATGCGGTTTCGCGCTGAAGGGGTCGCGCAGCACGCGCAGGTCAGGGCGCTCTGCAATCGTGTAACCGGCAGAGAAATCACCAAAGGCAATCGAATCTGATCCTGTATCAGGGTCCGGCATGTCTTCGGCAATCAGGACCGGATAACCCATCAATCGGGCAGGCTCCGCTGCTGCAAGTCCATCAGACCAAAGGAAGCGACCATCGGCATCCTTGAGCTTGCGGATCACCCCCGCGGTTTTCGAGTTCATCACGAAGGTCGCGTTGGCACGGTATTGCGCGCCCAAGGCATAAACAACATCAATGACCGCGTCCGGGGTGACGTCCCCGTCAAGACCTGACGGCACATAGCCGATGTTGCCCCAGGACCAGATCGCGTTATCAACAGAGGTGTGGTCAAGAATACCCTTCGGTTTGTCGACGCCATCACCGGAGACGAAGGCCGCCGCTTCAGCGCGCGCGAACTTGTCTGCAATCCGGTTGGCGAGCCAGCCCTCAATGTCAAACGCGCTGTCATCCAGCAACCGCTGCGAGGCCTTGGGCAAGGCGCTCAGCTCATGCAACGGGATGGTGATCCGGTCGATCTGGGGCGTGTCCGTTTCCGTCAGGGAACCGGTCTCCGTCGCCCAGCCCGCGCCGACGTCCGTGTGGTCGACCAGAACATCATAAGATGTCGCCTCAACATTCACGACCGACGCGATGGAACGCAGCGACGCAGAGGATTTCAGAACCGCGCTCACGGTGTCAGAGGTCTGCGGGTCAACCAGGTAGCCGCCGTCCGAATTGACCGCCGTCGACAGGGATTTCACGTCAATCTCAAGGCCGCGCAGGCCGTCGTCATCGCCTGATCGAAGGTAGGCGTTGAAGGCTTTCTGATGAGGGGCACCTGCGTCAGTTGCGGCGCCAAGGGGGGTGCGTTGGGGGATGTTCGATTTGCGGTCCAGCATAGTCAATCGCTCTTCTGTTTGTTGAAGTTTCCGGTCAATGTCGGTTTGGAACTGTTTGAAATCAGTGACAAAGCCGGTCACGGCCTGCCTGACGTCCTCAGCGGGGGACAAACCAATCCCGCCCGCCGCTTTTGCTTCGGTCTTGCTCATGGCAATTTCCTCAAGTTTTGGTGTTCAGGTCGGGCAATGCGCCCGGCCAGTACGACAGGTGCGCGTCAGCGGCGCGCCAGGTCAGCGCTTGCGCCCCGAAAGGCGGTCGCCATCTCACGCAAAGAACGATCGAGCTCGGGTTCTTCCGATTTTCCCGTTATTCGCGCAGTTGGAAGCATGGGGAACGTCACCAGTGACACTTCCCACAGCTCCAGTTCGGTCAAGAGCCGCTGGCCCTTGGAATTCTTCGCGGCCTTGCGGGTCCGGTATCCGATCGACAAACCGTCAATCGCTCCGGCCTGGATCAGGGCCTTGGCCTCGCGCCCCTTTTCGATGCTGTCGAGCAGCCGACCCTTGACCCACAGTCCTTTGGCATCTTCACGCACTTCGTCCCAGATGCCGATGGGCTGGGTGGGGTCATGTTGCCAGAGCATCTTGACCCGCGCGCCCTTGCTCTTGAGAGCGGCCAGCGATGCCGCATAGGCACCGGCTTCGACCACATCGTTGCCCTGATCGACAGCGCCAAAGAGGCTCGCATATCCACTGATGACCTCGCCATCCTGCACATCAATGCTCTCGCCGAACTGCGCGAATTTTCGCTCCAAATCGTGTTCAAACTGCACTTTCGCTCTCCTGCTTGCGTAGGGTGAAGGCATCCCGCCATAGCAGGCCGGATCAGCCCGCATAGAATTGTGTGATCGTCGTCCAAAGCGGATGACATCTGTGATAGGCATAGGCGCGTGAGCCCTCGACGCCCCCCAACCCCAGGACAAACCAGGGACCGGCAAATTGACTTCCCGCAGGTCGTGTGCTGGGCGCCTGATCCGCACTTGGCTCGAAGTTCAAAGGCAACCGCTGGTCACCTGCGTACCAGGCCAGACCGGCAAATGCGCATTGCCGGACTTTGCGGAACCGGACATAGAAACTCGTGCCGGTTTCCATGGTTGCCTCGTTCAGAATTTCCGTGTTGCGCGTGACCGGGAAGTACTTGCTCTCCAGATATGGCCCCACGGTGAACACCGCCGGGGTCAAAGCCATGCAGACCGCAAGCAACACGGCAGCACGCGAGAAAAGACCAATTCTAAACACCAAGGAATGCTCCTTTCATGACAAAGGACATGAAACCCCCAATGATCGCGGCGATAATCAGCCAAACAAGTCTCGCGATATGTCCGTCGATGCGTTGAAGCCGACTGTCCATGTGTTCAAATTTCTGTTCGATGAACTTTCGTTTTTCTTCTGCCACGGCAAGCTCCCGTTCGAGCATGACGGCGGCGTTCTCAATGGCCGATATCCGTTCGTCGATCCGCAAGAAGACCCGCTCTAGATCGTCATAGGGATAAACGAAGTGATGCCCCGAGGCCGGTTTCCTGTGGTCTCCCAAGGTCAGGCCTCAACGGCGGGCAACCCAAGGAGCGCGCGTTTCTCTGCCTGTGTCAGGAAGTCCGCCGAACTGACGCGCCGCCATTGCGCGTCCCGTTCTTCGGCAAGGGCGGGCACCTGATCGAGATCCGGTTTGATTTCGATGGGCTCACCGGTGAATTGGGCCAGCCAATGCGCCAGGCTCGCCGTGACCCGCGTGGCCAGCGGCAGAACGGTCAGCCGGTAAAAGGCCCGGTGCGCCTCCTGGTAATTTGAATAGGTTGCATCCCCCTGGATCCCCAGCAGCATCGGCGGCACTCCAAACGCGAGGGCAATCTCTCGCGCCGCCGCCTCCTTGGTTTTCTGAAATTCCATATCGGAAGGAGAGAAACCCATCGGCTTCCAGTCCAGGCCACCTTCCAGAAGCATCGGCCGTCCGGCGTTTCGCGCGCCCTGGTGGTGGCTTTCCATTTCACTGACCAGCCTTTCGTACTGATCGGAATTCATCGTCCCCTGCCCTTCGGCCCCCCGGTAGACAATCGCACCCGACGGACGCGCCGCATTATCCAAAAGCGCTTTCGACCACCGGCTTGCCGAATTATGCACGTCCACGGCCATGGCCGCAGCCTGCATCGGGCTGAATCCATAGTGGTCATCCTGCGGGTGAAAGTTCCGGATGTGACATACCGGCGAAACCGGCCCACTGGCATCAAAGCGGTGCTTTCGGCCCGCCACCGCATATTCATAGGCAACCGGCCAGCCATCTGCCCCCGGTACAACGCTCATCCGGTCCGAACGCAGTACGTGCAGCTCATTCGGTGTCGCGGCCTCCGCGGCGACAGCCTCCACATAACCATTGCCCGTCAGAAGAACCTGCGCATACAGCGCCTCCAGCAACTCCGCACGCCCTTGCGTCGGGTTGGGACGTTCGACAAGGTCGCGCAAGGGATGCGTTTCATACCGCTGGGCGGCATCCTGCAGGACCAGAGGCAAGGCGGCGGCGGCTTCCGCGATCAGCTTGACGGACCGAAAGCCGACCGGATTGGCCGAGAACCCGGTGCGGGTCAGCGACTGCGCATCGCGGGGGCTCCATGCCACCCGCCCGGTGGTCTGATACGCCACGATAGGTCCCGTCGCACTGGCTTTCTGTTCGGGCGCTTCGGCCTGACCACCGCGTCGAAAAATGTTGAAACCCATGTCGTTCGCTCCTCATCTGTGCGGCACATCAAACACCATCCGGTCCGACACCGTGGGCCGGAACCGCTCGTTTGCTTGATGAGACTGTCGCTTAAATTCCTATTGATTCTGTCATCCGGACGCGCTCGGGATTAACCTCTCGGTAAGGTCTCGCGCGGCGTCACAGCGTCCTGACGCGCGGTGCGCGCCACTTGGCAACCGGTTCGATCATCAACTCATGCAAGGCCCAGACAAGCGCATCCACGCGGTCCGGCGATCCCTGCCCTTCATAGCCCTGCACGGTCATCCGGCACATCTGATCTTCGAGCGGGCCAAGACCTCGCAAATGTTTCACGCGGCCCTGCTCGTAAAGCGCCGCCACCGGCTCTGCGCGCGCTGTTTTGCCTCGGCTGGCATGCACCCCCTTGTAGGGCACCAAAGGATCAACTTGACGCAAGACCTCAGACACCATCTGCCCGCCCTGGTTGACCTCCGCCACCAGACGATCCGCGCCATATGTCTCCATCGCGGCAATCGCCGCCCGGGCCCACCCGGCAGGGCTTGCCCCTTTGACCGTACAATCGGCAAGCACATAGGCGCGCCAATCCTGCGGACCTCCAAGCATCTGCACACCCGCGACAACGATCCCGCATTCGTCCGAGGCAGAATGGTTCGTGGTGGAAGGATCAACAGCCACAACAATACGATCCAGTTGCGGTGCCTCATCACAGCGGATCGCTTCGAGCGCGCCAGTCGTCCAAAGCGCGCCTTCGACATCCTCCAGCAACACGCCGTCAAGCTCCTGTCGACCCAATCGCGTTCCGGCGTAGCGGGCACGGACCTCCTCAAGAAAGGAGCGTGCCAGATTGGCCGCATTCGCCTCCGTTGGCGCATGGGTTATAACCGTCGATGGCGATTTCAAAAGCGATTTCAGCACACCCACATTCCTGGGTGTCGTCGTCACGCAGACCTGCGGCTTTTCGCCCAGCCGCAAGGCAAACTGCAACATGTCCCAGGTTTCCTGCGACTTTTTCCACTTGGCCAACTCGTCAACCCAAGCCGCATCAAACTGCGGCCCCCGCAGCCCTTCAGGATCAAACGCGGAATGCACTGTTGCAATCGCACCGTTGGGCCAGACCAGCCGTTTGCGACCGGCCTCCCACACAGGGCGGCGGTCCTCAGGCGAACAGGCCAGAATCCCGCTGTCTCCAAAGATCATTACTTCCCGCACCTGTTCGATGGTCTCGCCCACGAGAGCGACACGGCATGCGCGGCCCGCATCCAAGGGCCTTGCCCCTTCAACCTGCGCGCGGACCCACTCCGCGCCAGCGCGGGTCTTGCCCGCGCCGCGCCCTCCCATGATGACCCAGGTCCGCCAATCCCCCTCAGGTGGCAACTGATGATCCAGCGCCCAGAACTCGAACAGAAAAGGGAGAGCCAGAAGCTCTCCCTCCGTCAGGTTGTCGAGAAACTCATCCTGCACGTGTTGTGCCGCGGAGGCGATCCAGCTTGCACCCGATCTCAACCCGGGCCCGCTCAAGATCGAGGGCATAGCCCCCTTTTGCGATTCCGGCTGATTTGCTGCGACATTCGACAAGACGATTCTCCACTTCCTGGCAGGTCTTCAAAAGCGCCGCTGCCGATGACACCGTTCTTTTGCCCTGCGTCTGTTCAAGATCCTCGCCGGACCGGACCTTGTCTTTCAGGTCTTCCAGTTCCTGGCGCAAATCCTTGATCGTTCCGATGACCGAATTCAGAAGATTCTCGGTCTCGGACTCTACGTGCTCTGGGGTTAGTAAAGTCATTCAGGTTTTACCTCTCATGCGCGTAGTCTCCGCACGAGAGAAACGAAAAAGCGACCCATCGGGTCACACCCGGGGCCGCTTGCCCACTTCCTCTAGCATGTCACAATCTATACGTGCAACCGTTCGCAAAGTCAAGCAAAATCAGTTTGTTAACCTTTTCCCACCGTACGGTGGTCGTTAACGATTTGCGTGAAATCGAGCCTGAACACGCAGGTTATCAGGGCATTTGGCGCATGGAAACTTCCACTCAATTGTTTGTCGATTGACCCGCCCGCTCCGCCTCGATCCGGCGCCAGGCAGCCACATTTCGGTTGTGCTCAGCCAGCGTTTCGGCAAATGCGTGCCCGCCAGTCCCATCGGCGACAAAGAAGATATACGGGGTTTCCAGCGGCTTGGCAGCGGCCTCAAGGCTCGCAAGCCCCGGGTTGGCAATCGGTGTCGGAGGCAGGCCTTCGATGACATAGGTGTTCCAGGGCGTTGCGGCGCGCAACTCACTTTGACGCAGCCCACGCCCCAGAACGCCCCGCCCCTCCGTCACGCCATAAATGACCGTCGGGTCCGTTTGCAGACGCATCCCCCGGTTCAGCCGGTTGACAAAAACACTGGCCACCTGCCCGCGCTCTTCGGCCACACCGGTTTCCTTCTCGATGATGGAGGCAAGGATCAGAAGCTCTTCGGGCGTCTGAATGGGCAACCCCTCGGCACGGGTTTCCCAGACCTGGGCCACACGTTCCTCCTGCGCCGCACGCATCCGGGCAAGGATGTCCTCCCGCGCGTCGCCGGGCCGCACCTCGTAGCTTTCAGGGGCCAAAGCACCCTCCGGCGGCAACGTCTCCACCGTGCCCTCCAGAATGTCCATGGCCTTAATGCCTTCGACAATCTGCCATGAGGTAACCCCTTCCGCCAATGCAACCCTAAACCGGGTGCCCGCGGCCCCCTTGCGGTCCAAATAGATTTCGGGTGCCTCTTCCTCAGCCGGACTGAAATTGGCTTTTTCCACGAATTGATTTGTCGCCGGGTCCAGTTCGCGCAACTGCACGCCAATCCGGTTCACGCCAATTCGGTAAACGACTTCGGTGCCGCAGGTGCTCGCACCGCCACGTGTGACCGTGTCCACGATTTGCGCCATCGACGCGCCTTCCGGGACGAGATAGCTGCCCGCCTTGAGCTGGTTGGCCTTATCGGCGTACTCCGCGCCCATCCGGAAAATCGCACCAGAGCGGATCGCACCGTCGTCTTCCAGACGTTCGCTGACGCGCCGCATGGTCGATCCGCTTGGGACCTCCACGCAATAGGCACCGCTGAGTGGACCCGCGCCGTCATATTGCCCCTTCCCCCAAAGGATCACGCCGCCCGACATGAACAGCAGGACGATCAACAGGGTTACCGCATTGGATGCGATATGTCGCCACATCAGCCGGGCTTCCCGAACACGACGCTCGCGTTGGTGCCCCCGAAACCGAAGGAGTTGCTCAGGGCCACCTTGATCTCACGCGGGCGTTTGGCGTTCGGAGCAAGATCAATCGCCGTTTCCACCGCTGGATTGTCGAGGTTGATCGTCGGCGGTGCAACCTGATCGCGAATCGCCAGAATGGAGAAGATCGCCTCAATCGCACCGGCGGCACCCAAGAGGTGCCCGGTCGCGGATTTGGTGGAGGACATCGTGACGCTGCTCGCGTGCTCTCCCATCAGCCGCTCGACAGCGCCCAACTCGATGGTATCGGCCATCGTCGAGGTCCCATGCGCGTTGATGTAATCGACATCCCCGGGTTCCAGCCCCGCACTGCGCAGCGCATTCCGCATGGAGCGTTCGCCGCCCTCGCCGTCCTCTGACGGGGCCGTGATGTGGTGGGCGTCGCCCGACAGGCCATAGCCCAGAACCTCGGCGTAAATCTTCGCGCCGCGCGCCTTGGCATGCTCGTATTCCTCCAGCACGACAATGCCCGCGCCCTCGCCCATGACAAACCCGTCGCGGTCCGCATCATAGGGGCGGCTGGCCTTTTGCGGATCATCGCCGCGCTTGGTGCTCAGAGCCTTGCAGGCATTGAACCCGGCAATCCCGATCTCGCAGATCGCGGCTTCTGCCCCACCTGCGATCATCACATCGGCATCACCGTGCTGGATCAAGCGGCTGGCATCTCCAATCGCATGCGCGCCAGTGGAGCAGGCCGTCACGACCGAATGGTTCGGCCCCTTGAAGCCATATTTGATACTCACCTGCCCCGAGATCAGATTGATGAGCGCGCCCGGCACAAAGAAGGGAGAAACACGGCGCGGGCCTTTTTCAGCCATCAATACCGCTGTATTGGCAATGGAATTCAACCCACCGATGCCTGAGCCGATCAGAACGCCCGTGCGCTCAAGGCTCTCTGTATCCTCGGGCATCCATCCGGCGTCTTTGACAGCCTGTTCTGCGGCGGCCAGACCAAAGAGGATGAACGTATCGACCTTTCGCTGTTCTTTCGGCGCAAGATACGCATCGGCATTGAAGGTCCCGTCTGACCCGTCACCCAAGGGCACTTCGCAGGCGTACTGCGTGACCAGCTTGCTCGCATCAAAGCCCGTGATCGGACCCGCACCGGACTGACCCTCCAGAATCCGGGACCAGCTTGCCTCTACCCCGTCCGCCAAAGGCGAAACCAGACCGAGCCCTGTGACAACTACTCTGCGCATCGTGATGCCCCCTTCAATTTCTGCACTCCCATACCTTGAGCCCGTGTTTCTGTGCAAGGGCTCTTGGGGCATCCGGCCCTATTGCGGCGGCCCGTTCCGCTCAAAGAGCCTGACCGCGCTTGCATCCAACTCGTCGTCTCGCATGTGACGATACCCCATCTGCTCGGCAATCAGCACAGACCGGGTATTGCGTGGATCAATCATGCAGACCAGCCGCCCGGTGACCACGCGGTCAAACCAGTCATGCGCGGCCCTTACCGCTTCTATACCATAGCCCTGACCATGCGCCTCCGGTGCCAGCACCCAACCGGCTTCGGGAACGTCGTCAAATTCAGGACCCAAACCGCGCTTGGCAAAGAAGAAACCGACCTGCCCCGACATTTCCGGCGCGCGGTGGCGATTGATCGCCCATTGCCCGAACCCGGTGATCTGCCAATGTCCGGCGTGACGCAAGAAGGCGGCCCAGGCCTTGCTTCGGGACCAGGGTGCGGCATCAATGTAGCGCACCACCTCCGGCATCGCCCAAATCTCGGCAAACCTGTTGAAGTCTTCAGCCCGCATGCCCCGCAAGGTCAGCCGATGCGTGTTGATCGTCGGTATGCTGCGCGACATCTTCTGCTGCCTCTCATCGCGATAACGGGGCTTTGCGCCCTCTGCGCAAAGCATGGCGCAGAATCCATGTGTTGTTCAACCCTTTAGCGAATGGCCAAAAGAAAAAGGCACCTCCCCGCCACGGAAAGATGCCTTTCTTTTGGTCAGCCCTGCCGGACGGTCCGGCAGTCGATCAGGAAGCTTCGTTGATGAACTTCACCGCATCGCCAAAGGTCTGGATGGTTTCAGCCGCATCGTCAGGAATCTCGATACCGAACTCTTCTTCGAACGCCATTACCAGTTCAACGGTGTCAAGGCTGTCTGCGCCAAGGTCATCAATAAAAGATGCGCTCTCGACCACCTTGTCCTCTTCGACACCAAGGTGCTCAACAACGATTTTCTTCACGCGATCTGCGATGTCGCTCATATTAGTCCCTCATTCATTCAGGCCGGATCGGCCCCTTTTTCGGTTGTCCGCGCCCCAAAGTCTCAACGGGGGCAAACCTCTGCCCCTCAGGGCGGCTCGAAACCTGACCCTACCCAAAAAACACAGGCAGAAACAGGCGGTTTTGGTAAAGCTCAAACAGCTACCGAGTCGAAAACTGCGCCCCCTTTAACACAAGCTGCCCCAATGGCAAACGCATTGTGAAAACTGCTCAAGGGGATGCGTTCGGCTGCTACAACATGGCCATACCGCCGTTCACATGCAAGGTCGTACCCGTCACATAAGCGGCTTCCAGACTGGAAAGATAAAGAACGCCAGAGGCGATTTCACGCGCGGTTCCCATCCGCCCGGACGGGATTTGGCCCATGATGGCGGCTTTCTGATCGTCATTGAGTTTATCGGTCATTGCCGTCTCGATAAAGCCCGGTGCGACAGCGTTTACCGTGATGCCCCGGCTGGCGACCTCATAAGCGAGGCTTTTCGACATGCCGACCATACCGGCCTTGGACGCGGCGTAGTTCGCCTGGCCGGCATTCCCTGTCGCGCCAACCACGCTGGAAATATTCACGATGCGGCCCCAACGGGCCTTCATCATACCCCGCATGACCCCTTTGCAAAGCTTGAAGCTCGCGGTCAGATTGACGTTCAGAACCGATTGCCATTCGTCATCCGACATGCGCATGACAAGGTTGTCGCGGGTGATGCCAGCGTTGTTGACCAGAATATCGACCGAGCCCATGGCCTCGGCGGCCTGTTTCGGCAAGGCGTCGACTGCAGCCATGTCGCTCAGATTGCACGGCAGGACATGTGCACGCTCTCCCAATTCTCCGGCTAGAGCCTCCAGCGGGTCCACCCGGGTGCCCGAGAGACCCACCGTGGCCCCTGCGCCATGTAAAGCGCGGGCAATCTCGGCACCTATCCCGCCGGACGCACCGGTTACAAGGGCATTTTTACCTTTTAGATCAAACATCTGCTCTCCTTTCTTCATGCCTCAAGGGCCGTTTTGATATCTTCTGGTGTCCCGATGTTGCGGGTTGCAGCCTGTTTCGCGATACGCCGGATCATGCCCGTCAACGCCTTGCCCGCGCCGATCTCCCAGAACGCGGTGACACCCTGCGCCGCCATCCACTCGACGGAGGTTTTCCAGCGCACCTGCCCTGTCACCTGACGGATCAGCAACTGCTTGATCTCCGCCGGATCGCTCACCGCTTCTGCCGCCACATTGGCAACAACCGGCACGATGGGCGCGCGCACCTCCACGGTTTCTAGCGCCTCGGCCATGCGCTCTGCCGCCGGGGCCATCAGCGCACAGTGGAAGGGGGCGGAAACAGGCAGCAGCAAGGCCCGTTTCGCACCTGCTTCCTTGGCCAGCACCGTTGCGCGCTCAACCGCCTCCTTGTCGCCAGAGACCACGTTCTGGGCGGGATCATTGGCATTGGCAACCTGGCAGACCTGATCGCCCGCTGCTTTTGCGGCCACCTCGGTCACGGTGTCGAAATCCAGTCCGAGCACCGCCGCCATGGCCCCCTGCCCGACAGGCACCGCCTGTTGCATCGCAAGGCCCCGCGTGCGCAAGAGCCGCGCCGCATCGGCCACGGAAAACGTGCCCGCGGCAGCCAGTGCGGAGTATTCGCCGAGACTGTGACCCGCCACAAAAGACGCATCCCCCACCGTTACACCTTCCGCCTCCAGCGCCCGCATCGCCGCTATCGAGGTTGCCATCAAGGCAGGCTGCGCATTCTCCGTCAGGGTCAGCGTTTCGATATCCCCTTCCCAGATCAACGCACTGAGTTTTTCCTTCAGCGCATCGTCAACTTCTTCAAAGACGGACCGAGCGGAAGGGTAGGCCTCCGCCAGCGCCCGCCCCATTCCGATCGTCTGGGCACCCTGCCCGGGAAAAACGAAAGCCTTGCTCATACTTTATGCCTTTTTCGCTATGGTTGCCCCCCGATTAGCCTGCCCTTGCCGTGAGGGCAACGCCCCGTTACCGGTGAGGCCGCATGGGGGCGTCTCCCCGCGCGCGGTCTGATGCGCAGCAGCTGTGCGCAAGGGCGGATTGCGGTGACAGCAACAGGTATTACGCTACATTCAGCTAGACCCTTGCGGAGATACATCATGTCCCTGGCGAATTCCTCGTTGCACTATGGCGCCGTTGCCAAGGTCTTTCATTGGCTGACCGCGCTGCTGATCCTTACACTGATCCCGCTGGGCATCTATGCCAACGTGCTACCTTATGAGACGTCGGAGCAACTTGCGCAGAAAGCGTGGCTTTTCTCCCTGCATAAAACCCTGGGCATTACGGCGCTCTTTGTTGCCATTGCGCGGATCCTCTGGGCGATTGGCCAGCCAAAGCCCGCCCACCTGCACCCCGACCGGAAACTCGAGACTTTGGCCGCAGCCACCGTGCACTGGCTGCTTTACGGATCGCTGGTGATCGTGCCCCTGTCCGGCTGGGTGCATCATGCGGCCACCGAGGGCTTTGCGCCGATCTGGTGGCCCTTTGGCCAGAACCTACCCTTGGTGCCGAAATCCGAGGCGGTCGCGGGGGCGACAGCTGGTTTGCACATCGTCTTCGAGCGCGTTCTCGCCGTATCCATCCTTCTGCATATCGCCGGAGCGCTCAAACATCATTTCATTGACCGGGATGTGACCTTGCGCAGAATGCTGCCCGGGCGCACCCATGTCGATGCCCCGCCAGCGGGGGCGCGCACTGCCGCGCCAGCGATTCTCGCACTTTGCATCTGGGGGGCCGCGCTCATCGGAGGCGCCATGCTTGGCCTCTACGGCAAGCACGATGACCGCGTTCAGGCCGCTGAACTGGAGGCCGTGCAATCGGATTGGCAGGTCCAGCACGGCACCATTGAGATCACCGTTTCCCAGCTTGGCACGCCCGTTACGGGGCGCTTTGCGGATTGGACTGCGGCCATCAGTTTCGATGAAAGCGTCGCGGAAGGTGTCGCTGGCAGCGTCGACGTGACACTCTCTATCGGCTCCCTGACCCTCGGGTCTGTGACCAGCCAGGCGTTAGGCACGGATTTCTTCAACGCCGAGAATTTCCCGACCGCCACCTATGCCGCCACGCTGACCCGCAAGGCGGACGGCTATGTCGCGGAAGGTACGCTGACGATCAAGGATCAGTCGATGCCGGTCTCCTTCCCTTTCGCGTTGGACCTCACGGATGGTCTTGCAACTGTCACGGCCTCGACAGCCGTAGACCGACGCGACTTTGCCATCGGGACCCAGAGCCAACCGGATGAGAGCAACGTGGGCTTCGGAGTGGACGTCGCCATCAGGCTCACCGCGCAAAAGGCCGGGGACACTGAGGGAAGTGTCAGCAATTGAACAAAAAAAGACCGCGCGAGAGGCGCGGCCTTTCAGGCATACTGCGGGCTGGATTACTCGGCCTTCATCGCCTCGATCGAAATGCGCACTTCAACTTCGTCGCTGACCGCCGGTGCGAATGCGCCCAGACCAAAGTCGGACCGCAGCAAGGTGGTTGTCGCGTCAAAACCGGCCCAATCCTTGTTCGCCATCGGGTGCGTGCCGGTCTTGTTCAGAACAGCGTCCAGCACGACAGACTTGGTCGTATCGTTCATGGTCAGATCACCGGTGATTTGCGCGGTGTTGTCACCGGTCACTTCGATGGAGGTGGACGTGAAAGAGATCATGTCGTCTTCCGTCGCGCCAAAGAAGTCATCGGACATGAAATGCCCTTCCCGCTTTTCCCAGCCGGTGAACATGCTCATCGTCGGCATTGAAACAGTGACGGAGGAGTTCGCCGGGTTCTCCTGATCGAACATGATTTCCCCCTCAAAACCGGAGAACATGCCAAAGGTCGTGGAAAACCCAAGGTGATCGTAGCTGAACAGGATCTGGCTGTGGCTGGCGTCCAGCACATATTTCTCAGCCGCAGCGGCAAAGCTCGCTGCTGTCGTCAAAGCGGTCGCAAGAAGAATGGATTTCATGGAAGATACCTCCGGAGTTGTTGACTGCCCACAACATGGGGGCATTTTGGACGCTGGCAAATGCAGATCACGAACAGGTTATGCGCGCCGTTGAACAGGAGGCGCAAATTTCGACCCACCAGGTTCGCAAATGTTTAGAGTTTACCTGCGACCCGCAAGGCGGTCACAAGGTTTTGGTGTGACACGCGGTCCGTCGCGGCAACTTCGGCAATGAAAGCAAAGTTCTTTCCCCAAAGCTGTACATGGGTGCCTGAATCTCGAACAAGCGTCAGATCCCTGAAGGCACAACGCTCCAGTACGTGCCGGTCCTTTCCGCGTGTCCGGACCAATCGCACCTCATGCTCGATCGTATCAATTTCGACCTTCGGCGGCGGCGGGCGCACGAATTCCTGCAAGAAAGCCAGCCCCACCATTGCCGTGACGACCGAAATACCAAGTTTGATCAACATGATGTCCTGGGTCCAATACGCTCCTGCGGCCAGCAGCAATCCCAGTGCGGCGCAGACCAGCGCCGCCCCCACAATACCCTGTAGGCCGCGCAGAACCATCCGGCCGCCATCCAGCGTCCGCGCCGGCTGCGGTTCGATTGATGCTGAGGGCGTTGGGTCTGCGATGCTCGACATGCGCGAATTTCGGCATTTCTTGGTTAAGAAAGCGCTAACACCGAGGAAAAAGGCACAAAAAGATAGGTTTGCGCGCCGCCCGACCCGTTCCATGCAAAAAACCGACCCGCGCCGGACGCAATTCGCTGCGAAGCCTTGCGCCACACGGCAAAGCGTGTATACGCAGCAGACCTTTTGCAACTTTCATGAACCGCGCAGTCTCTCGTGGTGGGGCCGCAAAAGGGATACCGCCCTGCCTTTGAAATGCGCCTTGATATAAATGAGGAAATCACATGCCTTTGTATGAGCATGTTATGATCGCACGCCAGGACCTGTCCAACACGCAGGCCGAAGGGCTGATCGAACACTTTGGATCCGTATTGTCCGACAACGGTGGCGCACTCGTGGACCACGAGTACTGGGGCGTCAAGACGATGGCCTACAAGATCAACAAGAACCGCAAGGGCCACTATGCGTTCCTGCGCTCGGATGCCCCGGCACCGGCGGTACAGGAAATGGAACGCCTGATGCGTCTGCATGATGACGTGATGCGCGTCCTGACCATCAAGGTCGATGAGCACGCCGAACTGCCTTCGGTTCAGATGCAGAAGCGCGAAGAACGTGGCGACCGCCGCGAACGTCGCTGATCAGCTTTAGGAAAAGGACATAACCCATGGCCGCTAAACCATTTTTCCGCCGCCGCAAGGTCTGCCCCTTCTCCGGGGACAATGCGCCGAAAATCGACTACAAAGACACGCGCCTGCTGCAACGCTACATCTCCGAGCGTGGCAAGATCGTGCCGTCCCGTATCACCGCAGTCTCCGCCAAGAAACAACGCGAACTGGCCCGTGCCATCAAGC
Organism: Pseudomonadota bacterium; assembly: GCA_039196345.1. Taxonomy (GTDB): domain Bacteria; phylum Pseudomonadota; class Alphaproteobacteria; order Rhodobacterales; family Rhodobacteraceae; genus Roseobacter. The sequence goes on from JBCCUU010000008.1 coordinate 114,299, forward strand.
GCGCCCGTTTCCTGGCCCTGCTGCCCTACGCCGTGAAATAAGGAGAGCATCATGCAAGTTATTCTTCTTGAACGGGTCGCAAAGCTTGGCCAGATGGGCGAAGTCGTCGACGTAAAGCCCGGCTACGCGCGCAACTTCCTGCTGCCGCAAGGCAAGGCGCTGTCGGCTTCCAAAGCCAACATCGAAGCTTTCGAGCAGCAAAAGGCACAGCTGGAAGCGCGCAACCTCGAAACCCGCAAGGAAGCCGAAGCACTGGCCGCAAAGCTTGATGGGCAGCAGTTCATCGTGATTCGCTCCGCCTCCGATTCCGGCGCGCTCTATGGTTCCGTCACTACCCGTGACGCAGCGGATGCCGCGACCGAAGCGGGCTTTTCGGTGGATCGCAAACAGGTTGTTCTGGCCCCCATCAAAGAGCTGGGCCTGCACGAGGCGCAGATCGTGCTGCACCCCGAAGTGGACGCCACAATTGCCCTGAACGTCGCGCGGTCCCCTGAAGAGGCTGAACTGCAAGCCTCTGGCAAGTCCATTCAGGAACTGGCCGCCGAAGAGGAAGCCGCCGCCGAATTCGAGATCGCGGAACTCTTTGACGACATTGGCTCTGCCGCGTCCGACGACGAAGACCTGGCCGAAGCCGTTGCTCCGACCGAGGAAGCCGCCGAAGAAGACGACGCGTCCAAAGGCTGACGCGCCCCAAAACACGCCACACAAAGGCCGGATCAAAGCCCGGCCTTTTTTGCATCTGCGCATATTGCCGCAAGTCCTTGCCCCGCCCGTGTGGCACCACACATTCCCCTTTGAACAAAGGAGGAATGTGATGTCTGACACCATATCTATCCAAGACCCTGACGCGTTGATCCATCATACACCACCGAAGGATTTTCGTGACCGGTTTGCCCTTCGCCTTGTAAAGTTCATGCGGGTGTTTGCGGATAGGTTTTTTGCCAAACGCTATGGCCACCGGGCCGTTGTGCTGGAGACGGTCGCCGCCGTTCCGGGCATGGTCGGCGGCATGTTGCAGCACCTCAAGGCCCTGCGCACGATCCGCGATGACGAAGGCTGGGTGCGCGAGTTGCTGGACGAGGCGGAAAATGAACGCATGCACCTGATGACCTTCATCAAGGTGGCAGAGCCCAGCCGGTTGGAGCGTTACCTGATCCTGCTCGGACAGGGCGTGTTCTTTAACCTGTACTTTGTGCTCTATCTGTTTGCGCCGCGCATCGCGCACCGCGTCGTTGGCTATCTCGAAGAAGAGGCGGTCATCAGCTACACGCAATATCTTGCGGAGGTCGATTCCGGACGGGTGGAAAACGTCCCCGCCCCGCAGATCGCAATCGACTATTGGAAGCTGCCGCAGGATGCCCGTCTGCGCGACGTCATCATCGTTGTGCGGGCAGATGAAGCCGGACACCGCGACAGAAACCATGAAATGGCGGATGAGCTTGCCGCGTAAAAAAAACCGGGCCTCCACAGGAGACCCGGTTCCCTAACGTCTCAGGGGCGTTGAAACTCTACTCGTCTTCAAGCGCCTCGACGGCTTTCTGAAGATCGTCTTTGGAGACGGATTTTTCTGTCACCGTCGCGTTCTCGACCACATGGTCGACAACCTTGTCTTCAAAGATCGGCGCGCGCATCTGTTGCTGCATCTGCTGGTTCTGCTGCACGAATTCAAAGAACTGGCGTTCCTGACCCGGGTATTGACGGGCCTGATTCATGATGGCTTGCGTCATTTCCGCATCGGTCACTTCAACCTCGGCCTTCTGACCAATCTCCGCCAGCAGCAGCCCAAGACGCACACGGCGTTCGGCCAGTTTGTTGTGCTCGTCCGTGGGCTCGATTTCCGGGTGATCGTGGCCCTCCACGTCCGGGTTTTCCTCGTGCCAGAGCTGATGCGCGATCTGGCCTGCTTCCGCCTCCACCAGCGACGGCGGCAACTCAAAGCTTACCATTTCATCCAGCGCATCAAGGAGCGAGCGCTTCATCACAGCGCGGGCCGCGCCTGCGTATTCCGCTTCGAGCCGTTCGGAGATTTGCGTCTTCAGGCCAGCAAGGTCCTCGGCCCCGAATTTCTTGGCCAGTTCGTCGTTAATCTCTGCGGCGACGGGCTCTTTCACCTCTTTGATGGTGCAGTCGAACACCGCCTCTTTGCCCGCCAGGTTTTCGGCCTGATAGTCTTCCGGGAAGTTGACGGTCACGGCTTTCTCTTCACCGGCTTTCACGCCGACCAGTTGCTCTTCGAACCCCGGGATGAAGGAATTTGATCCCAGCACCAGCGGATAGTCTTCCGCGGCGCCACCGTCAAAGGCTTCGCCGTCGACCTTGCCGACAAAATCCATCACGACCTGATCGCCGTCTTTCGCCTTGGAGCCTTTCTTGCGGGCTTTGAAGTCCTGCGCGGTTTCGGCCAGATTGGCCAGGGCCTCATCAATTGCGGCATCATCCGCCTTGACGGTCATTTTCTCCAGTTTGATCGCGCTGAAATCCACCTCAGGAATCTCGGGGAGCGCCTCGTAGGACATGGCGACTTCCACATCGTCGCCTTCCTTCCAGTCTTCGTTGGTCATCTTGACTTCGGGCTGCAACGCGGGCCGGTCGCCGGAAGACTGGAAATGCTCGTTCATCGCGCCGTCGATGCTCTCCTGCATCGCTTCGCCCATGACCCGCTGACCGAACTGCTTCTTCAGCAGCGCCATCGGCACCTTGCCCTTGCGAAAGCCCTTCATCTCGACATCCGGTTGGGCTTCGGCCAGCTTTTCGTTCACCTTGGCCTCCAGCTCGGCAGCTGTGACCTTGATGGCATAGCTGCGTTTCAGACCTTCGTTCAGCGTCTCGGTGACCTGCATGTGTGCTCCATAGAGTAAGGCGCGCCGGAAAGGCGCGGGCATAGAATTTCCGCCCTTCTATGTGCGCGGGCAGAAAGGTGCAAGAGGGTCTGCGCCCCATTTTGAAAGGGTTCCGCGGCGATGGTTGGCGCGCACGGGCCGTGCTGTCTTTTGCAAGGGCGATCCTGGTGCGGGCGGGGAGACTCGAACTCCCACACCTTGCGGCGCCAGAACCTAAATCTGGTGCGTCTACCAATTCCGCCACGCCCGCATCAGACCGTTTTGACCGGTCCGCCGTGTCCTAGCAAACCGTCGGGACACTTGCGAGAGGAAAAATGCACCGGTCTTAATGCTTTGGTATCTTATTGTCTTGATAACCTTGTTTCAGGCTACGGAGGGACATCGCGTGACACCTGAAGCAAAAGGCATGAGCAGTTTGGATACCGTTCGGTATTACCACCATGAAACGCGCCACGCGCCGGTCATTCCGCCCTTGCGTGCGCCCGCGACAGGCGTGCTCCGAGATGCAAAGGTGATCACGACGCGCGGCATGCGCACCGTTCAGGACCTGTGTCCGGGTGAGCTGGTGGTGACGCGGTCGAACGGTGTTGTACCGATCGACCGCATCGAGCAACAAAGCCTTGTGGCCCGCGCGATCTACGTCATCGCTGGTTCGATCGGTCACCGGCACAAGAACAGGGACACGGTATTGCCCGCAGATCAGGAAATCCTGATCCGCGACTGGCGCGCCCACGCGCTTTGCAGGCGCGCTGAGGCCTTCATACGCGCCAAGCATCTGGTTGATGGGGAATATGTCCGCGACATCGGTTTGCAGCCCATGACCGTTTACCGCATCCATTGCGCGCAGCCCCAGGTGATCTATGCCGATGGCATGGAACTGGGCAGCGCCTTTGTCTGCGCTGCCCCGCAACAAACCCGGTAGAGCGGCATCCGTTTCATCTGCAACACGAGCCTGTATGACTGTGGCCAGCCCCTCCCGGGGGGAGTGTCGGGGGCGGGCCGGGTACACGCGGTAAGGGCGATGGCGCAGGTTTTCAGGCGGATGATCTAGCTCCCGATCGTTTGCAGGATTTTCGGAAGCTGTTCCGGCAGGTCTTCGGCGATCAGGCCAGGGCCAAAGGACAGCGCGGATTCAACATGCAGGTAGGTGGCCAGCTCTGACGCGGATCCCGGTGCAAACCCCCGCGCCATCAACCCTGTGATATAGCCCGCCAAGACGTCCCCTGCCCCTGCTGTTGCAAGCCATGGCGATGATCTTGCGCCTTCCGCGCGGTGCACGCCCGCCGGCCCGTCAGGTTCCGCCACCACGGTGAGCGCCCCTTTGAGCAGCACGAAACACCCCGCCCTTGACGCGGCCTCGGAGGCGGCGAGCACCTTGTCAACACCGGGGTCGTTCTTCAGCCGCTCGGAGATATCCGGGAATAGCCGCGCGAACTCCCCGCCATGAGGCGTGATGACACATTCCCGGTGAAGTGCGTCAAAGAGCGTGCGGTCCTGCGCGATCAGGCTCAGCGCATCAGCATCCAGAACCATCTTGCGCCCGGTTTCAAGCGCCGCTGCGATCAGGCCAGCGCCTGCGGGCTCAAGGCCAAGCCCCGGCCCGATGCAGAGCGCATTGATCCTGTCGTCTCTGAGGGTTTCCTTCAGACCCGCAATATCGCGGATTTCGCGCACCATGATCGCAGTGACCTGACTGGCAACTTCCAAAAGCGCATCCGGTGGCACCCCAAGCGTGACGAGCCCCGCGCCGATCCGCAAGGCACCACGCGCGGCAAGCCGGGCCGCCCCCGTGCGCCCCGCCCCGCCCGACAGGACCAGCGCGTGCCCGTGCGTGAACTTATGCCCCGGCGTTTTCTGTAGCCCTTTCAAAGGCAGTGTCTGCGGCGAAATCTCATGCGTGTTCATTGATCTGCCCTTTCACCGTGGCCGCGAACCGGGTCATAGCCCGATGTCTTTCACAACAAGATCACCGCAATATCCAAGCCCGTGCTGATGCGCTGTCTTCGCGCTGTGAAAGGTCACTGTCAAATGGGCCTGGAAAACGCCACCATCCCCCGTTCCCAAGGGGCCGTCCTCTGCCAGACCGGAGGGGATATCGATGCTCACATGCCGGGGCATAGCGGGCTTTCGCGCCCTCTCATAGTGGTCTTGGCAGATCGTCAGGACCGGGCGCAGGCCCTCCAATGGCCGTGTCAGCCCAATGCCAAACAAGGCATCAATCACCAGCGATGTGTTCGGGTCCCCATAGGCCAACGCCTGGAAAGCCTTGGCCTGCTTCCGCCTGACCTGCGGGAAATCGAGCATCACGGTCTCGCCCCCGGCACAGGCCTCCCACCGGGCATGGTTCAATCGTGCATCTTCGGGAAGCTTCTCAACCGTCCCGTAGAAGAAGGTCGTCACCGTCCAGCCCGCCTGGCGCAACAGCCGTGCGACAACAAAACCGTCGCCGCCATTGTTTCCCGGACCGCAGAGCAGAACCGCATGCCCGCCACTCGCGAGGTCTGGCCACTTCGCAAGAACCGCCTCCAGAACGCAGGTGCCCGCCCGCTCCATCAAGGCGGAAACTGATGTTTTTCCTGAGTCAATCGCCGCATTTTCCAGCGCGCGCATCGCGTCAGCATGGATAAATTCTATCAAACCGAAACCCCTCCGATTCAGTTTTGCCTATTTTTTAGTCATTGCGCCCTGTTTTTTGGCGCGCAGAGGTCATTTTCGCGTGCTTTCCGGGCACCTTCGCGTCTAAGCATGGACCGTCTTACATCAAGATGATCTGACACCACGTGGAAATCGATAAGGGAGGCCCCCATGAAGAAGATTGAGGCAATCATTAAGCCGTTCAAACTGGACGAAGTCAAAGAGGCCTTGCAAGAGGTAGGCGTGCAGGGGCTCTCCGTCATTGAAGTGAAGGGCTTTGGTCGACAGAAGGGCCACACCGAACTCTATCGCGGCGCCGAATATGTTGTTGATTTTCTGCCCAAGGTGAAAATCGAAATCGTGCTTGACGATGATCTGGTCGAGAGCGCGATTGACGCCATCGTGGGTGCCGCCAAAACAGAGAAGATCGGCGACGGCAAGATCTTCGTGACACCGGTGGAACAGACAATCCGCATCCGCACAGGCGAGACAGGGTCAGACGCACTCTGATCCGGACGTGCACCGAAATTTCATTCCAAAAAGAGGGATATCCGAGAATGAGCCAAGAACTACTCAAGATGATTGCAGATGAGGGCGTGGAATACGTCGATATCCGCTTTACCGACCCCCGCGGCAAACTGCAGCACGTCACGGTCATGGCCGACCAGGTGGACGAAGATTTCCTTGAGGAAGGCTTTATGTTCGACGGCTCCTCGATTGCGGGCTGGAAGTCCATCGAGGCATCCGACATGAAACTGATGCCCGACGTGGACAGCGCCTATGTCGACCCGTTCTATGCCGAAAAAACCGTCTGCCTGCACTGCTCCATCGTGGAGCCGGACACTGGTGAGGCCTATGAGCGCGATCCGCGCTCGACCGCACAGAAAGCCGAAGCCTACCTCAAGTCCTCCGGCATCGGTGATGTGGCCTACTTTGGCCCCGAAGCGGAGTTCTTCCTCTTTGACGATGTGAAATACTCGAACACAATCAACAAGGTATCTTACGAAGTTGATGCGGTGGACGGGTCCTGGAATTCCGACACCGACTACGAGATGGGCAACATGGGCCATCGCCCGGGCGTGAAGGGCGGCTATTTCCCGGTCAACCCGATCGACGAAAGTCAGGACCTGCGCTCTGAGATGTTGTCGACCATGAAGCGTCTGGGCATGAAGGTGGATAAGCACCACCACGAGGTGGCCTCCTGCCAGCATGAACTGGGTCTGATTTTTGGCAGTCTGACAAAGCAGGCGGATGAGCTTCAGAAATACAAGTATGTGATCCACAACGTGGCACATGCCTACGGCAAATCCGCCACCTTCATGCCCAAACCAATCTACGGCGATAACGGCACAGGCATGCATGTGAACATGTCGATCTGGAAAGACGGCAAGCCGCTCTTTGCCGGCGACAAATACGCGGACCTCAGCGATGAGGCGCTGTGGTTCATTGGCGGTGTGCTCAAGCACGCCAAGGCCCTGAACGCCTTCACCAACCCGGCGACCAACAGCTACAAGCGACTGATCCCCGGTTTTGAAGCACCGGTACTGCGCGCCTACTCCGCCCGCAACCGGTCGGGCTGCGTACGGATCCCGTGGACGGAGAGCCCCAAGGCCAAGCGGGTGGAAGCACGTTTCCCCGACCCCGCAGCCAACCCCTACCTGTGCTTTGCAGCACTGTTGATGGCCGGCCTTGACGGGATCAGCAACAAGATCGACCCGGGCGAGGCGATGGACAAGAACCTCTATGATCTGCCCGCAGAAGAGCTGGCCGGCATCCCGACCGTCTGTGGCTCCCTGCGCGAAGCGGTGGAAGAGCTTGAAGCGGACATGGACTTCCTGCTGGCCGGTGATGTCTTCACCAAGGACCAGATCGAAGGCTACATTGAGCTCAAGATGGAGGAGGTCGAAACCTACGAGCACACGCCCCACCCCGTGGAATTCGGCATGTACTACAGCTGCTAGGCGCGGCGTAAACGTTACCAGTGACAAGGCGCTCCAGATCGGGGCGCCTTTTTTTCTGCGCGCCGCCTTTCTCGCCAGCCTCGCGCATCTGGCGGCCTGTTGTATTTGCCTCAGGGTGAGCGTCCGTTGAACCCGACCTAACGGGGCCGTGCGTGGTGCGCTAAGTGTCCACTAAAATAAGTGGACACTAAGGGGCGGGTTTTATGGGTAAGCGGCGGAAGCGTCGAAGCTGGTCAGATGACGAGAAGCGGGAG
>JBCCUU010000009.1:0-113888 GCA_039196345.1 Pseudomonadota bacterium
CAGGCACAGATCATCATCAATCACTGGATCAAACAGTACAACCACACCCGCCCTCATCAGGCGCTCAGCATGCGTCCGCCCGTCCCAGAAACCATATTAGAGAAAGCCCGAATTCGTGGCCCAGAGACAGGGGGCTAGACAGTTCTGTTTGTTTGCATCCGCTTCGATCAGGCTAGCGTCGATTGCCATGCGTTGGCCGCTGACGAGGCCTTCTTCAATGCACCGCGCCACCGTGGCCTCGAACAAGTGGCGCAACAGCTCGCTCTCACGGAACCGGCCATGGCGGTTCTTCGAAAAGGTGGAATGGTCGGGAACGCGATCACTCAGATCGAGACGGCAGAACCAGCGGTAGGCGAGGTTCAGATGCACCTCTTCGCAAAGACGGCGCTCTGAACGGATGCCAAAGCACTATCCCACCAGCAGCATCCTCCCTCTCATCGTTTGCTTTGCAAACGACTGCCGGGCAATGGATCAGCAGTTCGGGGTCGACCGAAGGACGACCGGTGTGGCTGTAGAAATCTGTCAGGTAGGAACGGATGCAGTCCAGATCAACGAAGCGATCAATCGACCGTAGCAGGTGATCTTGCGGGACATGATCTTCCAGCGAGAACTCGTAGAATAGCGCCGCCTGCGCTTCCTGCTTCGGACCCATCATCGCCGGTCCCTCCCTACACGACGAATTGAATCAGCGACTTACCACCCGATCAAGTGAGAGTTTTGCAACAAAATACGCCCATAATGTTGGATAACCGCGATTTACGCGAGGAATATCGTTTTCCGTTTAGGCTGAGATTTCATCTCTATCTACAGACTACTCGGTCGCAAGTTACGTGCGAAGGTGGCGTGCCCGGCGATAACGTGAATTGATGATCTTCGACCGGTGTTTGGCGCTGCCAACGTATGCGTCAGCCTTAAGGTTTGGTCAGCTCTCGCCGCTTGTTGCGGCTAACGATTTATGTGTTTATATTCCTGCCTAGGCAATATTTTCGATTGTCTTGACAGCCATAAAGCTAGCTTCTGTGCGTAGAAAAACGTTTTGACACATTTTCTGCAGGTTTATGGGTGAAATCGGTACTCTTATGGTCCAATGACATCTGAAAGATTTGGTGGAGCATAGCGGGATCGAACCGCTGACCTCCTGCATGCCATGCAGGCGCTCTCCCAGCTGAGCTAATGCCCCATTGTGTCGGCGTTGTGCGTCCACGGGATGGACCTTGCGATCCGTTGCGTCGCTTCGATAGCGGCAGTGCGAGGCGGGATCAAGAGGAAAAGCGAGCCCGCCGCGCGATTAAGCGTTAACTGTCGTCGTCGTTGGCGGCCACGTCCGCAATCTCTTCCAGCGGCACGTTATCATCGTCGTCATCATCGTCGTCGAGCAGATCATCCCCCAGATCCACGTCCACGTCATCATCGTCGTCGAGCACAACTTCGTCGTCGCTTTTGTCGGCCTTGGCCTTGGCAGAGGCCGCGTCTTCGGCATCTGCGGCGATCATGCGGGATTTCGACAGATCGACCTCGACCACTTCACCCGTATAGGGGCTGACAATCGGATCGGCGTTCAGATCATAGAAACGTTTGCCGGTGGTCGGGCAGAGGCGCTTCGTTCCCCATTCTTCCTTGGGCATGAAAACCCCCTTTGCAATTGCGGTTCAGGTGTAGATGATTCCGGCCAAGTGCCATATGAGGCGGTATCTGTAAAGGGCTGCTACGCCTTTGGGCAACAGCCACCTGATGAATAACGCGATAGAGCCCGGATATGACCGAAATGCTCCTGCCTGGTGACCCGCCGATACCGCTTGTGGTGCGGCGTTCCGCGCGGGCGCGGCGAATCTCCTTGCGCATCTCGCAACTGGATGGGCGCGTCACGCTGACCTTGCCGCGACGGGTTCCGGAACGCGAAGCGTTGACCTTCGCACGGGAAAAAGAGCGGTGGATTCGCAAGCACCTCTCTGCACGCGAAGAAGATGTGGAGATCGCCTTGGGTGCCCGCCTGCCGATTGGTGGCATTCTTCATGAAGTTGTACCGGGACAGGGGCGCAGGGTCACTTTTGAAGAGGGGTGCGTCTGCGTACCCGGTGCGCCGGAACGTATCGGCAAACGCCTGGGCGCTCACCTCAGGCATCTGGCACGAGCCCGGCTCGCCGCGGCGTCAGATCACTATGCGCGCAAGCTTGGGAGGGACTACTCCGCGATCACCTTGCGCGATACCCGATCGCGTTGGGGGTCCTGTACCGCGCAAGGTCGGTTAATGTACTCTTGGCGGTTGATCCTCGCCCCGCCGGAGGTTCTCGAGTATGTCGCGGCCCATGAGGTGGCACATCTGGCGCAGATGAACCACTCGCCCGCGTTCTGGCAGGAGGTGGAGCGCATCTACGGGGATTACGCACACCCGCGCGCATGGCTGCGCCGCGAGGGAAGCGGCTTGCACAGATATCGATTTGGACAATAGCGGTACAGCCTTCTTGACGGTGAGGGATTTGTGATCACAATTGCCCCATGATCCTGCACCAACGCCCTCCCGACGCGGCGCCACCCGCCCATGACCGTGTCTATCGCACGCTTCGCACGCGCATCATGCAAGGGACCATTCAGCCCGGAGAGGCCCTGACCCTGCGCGGTATCGGCAGGTCCTTTGACGTTTCAATGACGCCCGCGCGGGAGGCCGTGCGTCGTCTGGTGGCCGAAGGCGCGCTTACCCTGTCTTCTTCGGGACGCATTTCGACGCCCGAGCTCAGCAACGAAAGGATCGAGGAACTTGCGTCTCTCCGGGCGTTGATCGAGGTTGAATTGGCCAGCCGCGCCCTGCCGCGTGCCCATATGGCGCTGATCGAGAGATTGCAGACCATCAATTCAACGGTGGCCGAAGCCGTCGCACACCGCGATGCTGTCAGCTACATTCGGACCAATCTCGAATTCCACCGAACCCTTTATCTGCGCGCGCAGGCCCCGGCGATGCTGGCCATGGCGGAAACCGTCTGGTTGCAGATGGGGCCGACGATGCGGCTACTTTATGGCCGCTTGCGGCGCAAGGAGCCGCCGCAGTACCACCGCCTGATTATTGCCGCGCTTAGGGCCGGGGACGAGCCAGGGTTACGGCTGGCCGTGCGCTCGGACGTGACGCAAGGCTTGCGGATGCTGGCCAGCTGATCGCGCTCAGGCCGCCAGCCCCTTGCTGCCGAGTCCGAGGAACTTGTTGCGCCGTTCGGAAACAAGCGTCTCGCGATCCTTGGTCACAAGCTCCTTGAGCATGTCCTCGAGCGACCGCCCGACCGTCAGAATGGTGGAGGCGCTGTCGCGATGTGCCCCGCCCAAGGGCTCAGGCACGATGCGGTCAATGACACCCAGTTGTTTGAGGTCCTGCGCGGTCAGGCGCAGCGCTTCGGCGGCCTCGCGCATCTTTTCAGCGTCTTTCCAGAGGATGGACGCACAGCCTTCGGGGCTGATCACGGAGTAGACGGAATGCTCCAGCATGGCGACACGGTTGGCGGTCGCAAAGGCCACCGCTCCGCCCGAACCGCCTTCGCCAATGACGACGGACACAAGGGGCACCCCGATTTGCAGGCATTTCTCCGTTGCGCGGGCGATGGCCTCGGATTGTCCACGCTCCTCAGCGCCTTTGCCGGGGTAGGCGCCGGGCGTGTCGACCAGCGTGATGACCGGCAGGTTGAACCGATCCGCCATTTCCATCAGCCGGATGGCCTTGCGGTATCCTTCGGGCCGCGCCATGCCGAAATTACGCTCGATACGGGATTTTGTGTCGTTGCCTTTCTCATGGCCGATCACAATGACGGGGCGGTCGTTCAGGCGGGCCAGACCGCCCATCACAGCGTGGTCGTCCGCGAAATTCCGGTCACCCGCCAATGGTGTATATTCCGAGAAAAGCGCGTCGATATAGTCCTGGCAATGCGGGCGCTCGGGGTGGCGCGCCACCTGGCATTTGCGCCATGGTGTGAGCGACTTGTACAACTCCTCCAGCATCGCGCGGGCCTTGGTGTCCAAAGCGGCGGCTTCCTCTGTGACATCCATTTCCTCATTCGCCCGCGCCATGGCGCGCAACTCCTCTGCCTTGCCTTCAATCTCGGCGAGGGGTTTTTCGAAATCCATATATTGGGTCATGGGTCACTCCGCTTCATCGTCTTCTATATGGCGGGCAAAAGACGGCAATGCAATCGCATCAATGGGTCCAGAGCACCGGATAGAGCGACGCCATCAAGAGCCCGGCCATCGTCCAGTTGAAGGCCCGCAGGCGCGCGGGCCGCGTGAGAAAACGCGCCATCTGTTGGCCCAGCACGGTCCATAGCGTGATGGAGGGCAAGTTCACCAGACCAAAGACAAGGGCAACGATGCCGAAGGCGATGAGCGTCGCGTCGGTTGCATAGACCGAGAGTGCGGTCAGCGCCATTGCCCAGGCCTTGGGGTTGACCCATTGGAAGGCTGCCGCCTGCAAAAAGGTCATGGGCCGTCCGGAGGTATCTCCTTTGGCGACGGGGGCGGCACGGGCGATCTTCCAGGCCAGCCACGTCATGTAGAGCACTGACAGCACCTTGAGGATCGTGTAACTTATGGGCCAGCTGTCAAAGACCTGCACCAATCCGGCGCCGACGCAGAGGATCATCACCGAGAACCCGATTGAAATGCCCAGCATATGCGGGATGGAGCGGCCAAATCCGAAATTTGCGCCTGAGGCCATCAGCATCAGATTGTTGGGCCCCGGCGTTGCGGAACTGACAAAGGCAAAGACGGTCAAAGCGGTGAGTGTCTCAATGTTCATGCTGCAATGATTATCTCTTTGTGCGCGGGATTGATTGCGTATCGCATCGTCCTGGCGCATTATTCGCAATAAATGAGCGATCTGGACCCAAAATCAGAGCAAATATTGCAGGAGCTGTCACGCGACGGTCGTATCAGCAATATCGAGTTGGCGGACAGGGTGGGGCTGTCCCCTTCGGGCTGCCTCCGGCGTGTGCAGGATATGGAGCGTCGCGGCATCATCAAGGGCTACCGGGCCGTGTTGGACCGTGCTGCCTTGGGCAGCGGTTTCGTGGCCTATATCGGTGTGGGCCTGCGGGACCACTCCAAAGCCAGTCAGGAGGCTTTTGAACGCTCCATTTCACGCGCGCCACAGGTGCGGGAGTGTCACAATATCACCGGGACAATCGAATACCTGCTGAGGGTCGAATGTGCCGATCTGCCAGCCTACAAGCTATTCCACACCGATATTCTTGGGGCGATGCCGCAGGTCAGTTCCATCACGTCCTACGTGGTGATGGGCTCGCCCAAGGATCAGCGGGCGTGAATTCGGCTTCAATCTGACGCGGTTGCGGCGATACTGGCGAAGATCGCGTCCAGTTCCTGAGCCAGTTTTGCCAACGCATCGCCCCCTTCATCGAGATAGGGGGCAAAGACAAAGCCGGGTGTCTTGTACGAAAGCGTCGCGCTGTTATCGGCGTTCTCGGTCACGTAAAACCGGATTGGGGCTTCGATCATGGCGGTGGTGGATGTCGCCAGCACCTTGACTGCGAAGTCATTGTTGAAGACGCCCACCACCCGGTTCTCCGGAATGGTTATGCCGCGCTTGCGCGCTGTTGCGGTAGGACCGGCTTGGGTGACGACGCTCAACCCGTGAGATTTCACCGCCGCTTTCAGATCCGCCAGCAGAACGCTGTGTTCTTTCTCCGTAGGGATAACCACCCACCCCGCGCGCGGTGCAATATCCGCACCTGCTGGCAAGACCGACAGAAAGGGTGTGGCTGACAAAAGCAAGGCTGAGATCAAGAAGTGGCGCATGGAACCTCCGGTATCTGGAAGCCGCACTGCGCCACATTCTGTCTGGCGTGGCAAATCAAGCTTGCGTCAGCCGTTTATCATCTCGGATTGGCGCACGATGACCTCGGCCTGCTTGATTGAGGCGATGTCCACCAAACGCCCCTTGTAGACCGTCGCCCCTTCGCCCTTGGCTTTTGCGTCTTCCATGGCGGCGAGGATTTCGCGTGCCTCCGCGACGGCCTCTTCTGATGGGGTGAAGACTTCATTGGCCAGGGCCACCTGCTTGGGGTGGATTGCCCACTTGCCCACCATGCCGAGGGTTGCACAGCGGCGCGCCTGTGCGCGGAAACCGTCATCGTCGGAAAAATCGCCAAATGGGCCGTCGACCGGCAGCACACCGTGGGTGCGGCAAGCAGCAACAATTGCGGCCTGCGCCCAATGCCAGGGATCGGACCAGTGTTTCTGCCCGTCGCGCAGCATGTAATAGTCTTCCTGCGTGCCGCCGATTCCGGTGGTCTGCATGCCCATGGAGGCCGCGAAATCCGCGGCCCCAAGGCTCATTGCGGCCATGCGCGGCGAGGCGGCGGCGATCTCCTCGACATGCGCGATGCCCGCAGCGGATTCGATGATGACTTCGAAGCTGATCTTCTTGGCTCGCCCCTTGGCGGCTTCAATAGCGGTGACAAGCGCATCCACCGCGTAGATATCCGCAGCACAGCCGACCTTCGGGATCATGATCTGATCCAGCCTGTCTCCGGCCTGTTCCAGCAAATCCACCACGTCGCGATACCAGAACGGCGTGTCGAGCCCATTGATCCGCACCGAAAGCGTCTTGTTGCCCCAATCCACGCCCGAGACCGCCTCGATCACATTGGCGCGCGCGCTATCCTTGTCCGACGGTGCGACACTGTCTTCGAGATCGAGGTTGATGACATCGGCGTCCGAAGCCGCCATCTTTTCAAAGATCGCGGGCCGTGATCCCGGGCCAAAAAGCTGGCACCGATTTGGGCGGGCAGGGGCGGTCGGCTGTAGACGGAAACTCATGGCGGTCCTTTGCGTAATTTTATTTCATCAGAACTTGGCTATCTGGTATTAAATTGCGTGACATGCTGCAAGTGCATTTCGCGGGTGCAGCAAGAAAGAGATGTCACAGGCCGCAAATTCTCGCACAAATCTTCGACTCCAGTGCTAATCCTTCGAAGATTTTTCGACATTTTGATCCCACCGGCGGAAATTCACGATGTATTTGCATCTGTTTTCGGCGATTTTCAGGCAAAGCGCATGACAGGAGGACGCCCAAATGATTCAGACACCTTATTTGTTGTTCCTCGGGGACGCGCCTGACCAATTAGCCGCAAAAGTCGCGCAGGGGATCAAGGATTGGCGTCCCGAGAACGCGGTGGGCCAGATCCGGTTGCCGGGGTGCGGTGCCGACATGGGGCTGACCGACATGACCCTCGAAGAGGGCCTGAAGGCTGGTGCCAAGACGCTGGTCATCGGGGTCGCCAACCGCGGCGGCATCATTTCGGCCGAGTGGAAGGTCGTCTTGGTCAAGGCACTTCAGATGGGTTATGACATCGCGGCGGGGCTTCACAATCTGCTGCGGAACGAGGATGAATTGCAGGCGGCGGCGCGGGTCAATGGCGGTACGCTCCATGACGTGCGTATTCCGACCGTGGCCTATCCGATTGCGAACGGGCAGAAACGTCAGGGCAAGCGGGCCCTGGCGATCGGAACCGATTGCTCCTGCGGCAAGATGTATACCGCCATGTCGATGGATGCTGAGATGGTGGCGCGCGGCATGAAATCGGATTTCCGCGCGACAGGCCAGACCGGCATCCTGATTACCGGCAAGGGCGTTCCGCTCGACGCTGTGATCGCCGATTTCATGGCGGGTGCGGTCGAGTATCTGACGCCGGACAATGATGAAGACCACTGGGATCACATCGAGGGGCAGGGCAGCCTGTTCCACGTGTCTTACTCGGGTGTGACGATGGCGCTGATCCACGGTGGCCAGCCGGACGCGTTGATTCTGTGTCACGAGCCGACCCGAACCCATATGCGCGGCCTGCCGCATTACAAGCTGCCGTCGCTTGAGACCCTGCGCGACACTGCCTTGCCGCTGGCGCGTGTTGCAAACCCCGCCTGTCAGGTGGCGGGTGTCTCTGTGAACACCAAGGCACTGGACGAGGATGCGGCAAAGGCCTGCCTGCAAGAGATCGAGGACCGCATGAACCTGCCCGCCACTGACCCATTCCGGTTTGGCGCTGGCAAGCTGGTGGATGCGCTGACCGCGTTGTAAGACGCGACGGGCAATCACGCTGGTTGTGAACCGGTATCTGCATGATGTTGAGAGGCTGACGATGCAAATAAAAGTCACCCGCGATGTATTCCCCCTTGCTCAGGTTTTCACGATCAGTCGGGGGTCCCGGACGGAGGCAAAGGTTCTCACCGTGCGAGTCACGGAGGGGGACGCTACGGGCTGGGGCGAATGCGTGCCTTACGCGCGATATGACGAGACGCTGGAAAGCGTGACGGAGCAGATCGAGGCGCTGCCGGATGTCATCACGCGGGAGGCGCTTTACGGTCTCTTGCCAGCAGGGGCCGCGCGCAATGCGGTCGACTGCGCCTTATGGGATCTGGAGGCAAAACGGGCAGGCAAACGGGTCTGGGAGCTTGCGGAACTCGCAGCGCCCGGGCCGGAAATCACAGCCTATACCCTGTCGCTCGATACGGCCGAGAAGATGCGCGCACAGGCGGCGGAACATGCGCACCGTCCGCTCCTCAAGATCAAGCTCGGTACACCCGATGACATGCCCCGACTGGAAGCCGTTCGCGCGGGCGCGCCCGCGTCAAAGATCATCGTGGATGCGAATGAGGGGTGGTCCGCCGAGGTTTACGCCGATCTTGCGCCGCATTTGGTGCGGTTGGGGGTGGCGCTGGTCGAACAGCCCTTGCCCGCAGGAGAGGATGACGCGCTGCGGGGCATGGCGCGCCCCGTGCCGGTCTGTGCCGACGAAAGCTGCCATGATCGCGCCAGCCTGCCAGGTCTGAAGGGCAAATACGATGTCGTGAATATCAAGCTCGACAAGACCGGCGGCCTGACCGAAGCGCTGGCCCTGAGGCAAGAGGCCTTGGCCCTTGGATATGACGTCATGGTCGGCTGCATGGTCGGCTCAAGCCTCGCCATGGCTCCGGCAACGCTTGTTGCCCAAGGGGCGCTGGTGACGGATCTTGATGGCCCGCTGCTGCTGGCAGAGGATCGTCCGGTGCCATTGCGATTTGATCGGGCAGGCGTTCACCCGCCGGATGCGGCGCTGTGGGGATGATGCTGAAATCGGTTGTCCTCTACGATTGTGAATTCCTCACTACGCCCGGTGCGCCGCAAAGGTTCTGGTGCGGGCCGTCGGACCCTGATCCGCTGACCATCCAGATCGGGGCAGTGCGAATGTCCCTGACGGACCCTTTTGCGCTGTCGCAGCCCGTGGGCTGGTATGTTCTGCCGCTTGATCGCGATGGGGTCCGCGTTCCCTTGCACCCTTTGGTCACGAAGCTCACCGGGATCACGGAGGAGACGCTGACATTGCAGGGCGTCCCACTGCTCGACGCAATGGGCGACCTTAACGCTTTTGCTGGTGGCGACCCGCTTCTGGCCTGGGGCAAGGACGAATTGCTGAGCCTTGCGGCCAGCCTTTTTGTGCGGGATGAGAAATCACCGATCCCCGCCACACGCTTTCGGACAGCGGTACCGCTTGTGGTTCAGGCAGGCGAGCCTGCGGAGGTTGTCAAGACGTTGCGCAGCAACACGATCTGCGCGCATTTTGGTCTGACTGACCCGGGACCGGCCCATGATGCGCGGGGGGATGCCATGTCGGTCGCGCTGGCGCTGCAACACCTGCTTGCGTTGGGGCGTCTAACCGCCCTAGATGTGGCACAACACTGTGGCGTTGCGGACCCGCGACCCGACTGAGAAAAGGAGAACACCGATGCGGACTGTCTATGTGAACGGCACCTACCTGCCCGAAAACGAGGCCAGCGTGTCCATCTTTGACCGTGGGTTTCTGATGGCGGATGGCGTCTACGAGGTGACATCGGTTCTGGGCGGCAAGCTCATTGATTTCGAGGGCCACGCGGTACGCCTTCAACGGTCGCTGGATGCGCTGGACATGCGTAACCCGATCTCGAAAGATGATTTGCTGGAGGTGCATCGGGAACTTATCCGCGCCAATGAAATCGACGAGGGAATGGTCTACCTCCAGATCACCCGGGGCGCACCCGGCGACCGGGATTTTGCCTTTCCCGACCCCGATGAGACAGAGCCGACCATCGTGCTCTTCACGCAAAACAAGCCCGGCCTTGCCGACAGCCCAGCTGCCAAGAAAGGCATGAAGGTCATCAGCATCGAGGATATCCGTTGGGGCAGGCGGGACATCAAGACCGTGCAGTTGCTTTACCCCTCAATGGGCAAGATGATGGCCAAGAAGGCCGGCGCTGATGACGCCTGGATGATCGAGGATGGCTCTGTCACCGAAGGCACCTCGAACAACGCCTATATCGTTAAAGGCAACAAGATCATCACGCGGGCGCTGTCCAATGACATCCTCCACGGGATCACGCGCGCTGCGGTGCTGCGCTTTGCCCGCGAGGCGCAGATGGAGGTGGAAGAGCGCAACTTTACCATCGACGAAGCAAAGGAAGCGGATGAGGCCTTTATCACCTCTGCATCGACCTTCGTGATGCCGGTGGTGGAGATTGATGGCGTTAGTCTCGGGGAGGGCGTGCCGGGGCGCGTGGCACCGCGTTTGCGGGAAATCTATCTCGAAGAAAGCCTGAAAAAGGCCGTATAGCTGGTGCTGTCCCGCGAGGATCTGCCTCAACAGATCGGGCAGGTCCTGGGCAGCTCGGACTGGGTGGAGGTGTCGCAGGCCAGAATCGACGCCTTCGCGGACCTTACCGAAGACTGGCAGCCGATCCATCTGGATGCGGACGTGGGCCGCGCCGCCGGATTCGACGGCACTGTTGCGCATGGGTTTCTGACGCTGTCGATGCTATCGGCGATGTCCTATCAGGTGCTCCCCCGCATGGAGGGGGAGACCGCATCGCTGAACTACGGGTTCGACCGCATCCGCTTTATAGCACCCGTTCCCGGTGGTGCGCGTATCCGCAGTCACTTCACCCTGACGGATGCGCAGCCGCGCGGACGGGGCTGGATGCTGCGCTTTGGCGTGACGGTTGAGTTGGAAGGGTCGGAGAAGCCCGCGCTCACCGCCGACTGGTTGTGCCTTTATCTGTTCTAGCAACGGGGGCATCCAAAGCCGCCCGATTTGCGAAATGCCGGAACTGCAGTAGTCTCCCGCTGATTTGAAGGGGAGCATTTCATGACCGCGTATTTCGATCTGGGCCAGTATGGCCGCGAGGCGAGTGCCGTGCCGGAGGCACAAAAGTGGTTTGATCGGGGCCTGGTGTGGCTTTTTGCCTATAATCACGAAGAGGCCATCGTGTGTTTCAAGCAAGCAATCGCGACAGATCCCGCCTGCGCGCTGGCGTATTGGGGCGTGGCCTATGCGATTGGTCCAAATTACAACAAGCCGTGGGAGGTGTTTTCGCCAGAGGAAAAAGGCCCCGCGCTGGCGGAGGCGCAAGCAGCGCTCGCGTCGGGGCTGGCGCTGGAGGGTATGGCTCCAACGGAACGCGCGCTGCTGGAGGCGCTGGCCACGCGTTATCCGCAGGATCCCGGGATCGAAGAATTTCAACCCTTCAACGACCGGTTCGCCGCTGCGATGAAACCGGTGTATGAGGCTTACCCCGACGATCTGGATGTCGCCTTTGTCTATGTCGAGGCGATGATGAACCGCACGCCCTGGCAATTGTGGGATTTCTGGAAAGGGGTGCCCAACCCCGAGGCTGACACGCAGGCGGCAATGGCGGTGCTGGAGCGCGCCTTTGCCGAAACACCGGGGGCCTGGGACCATCCCGGCCTGCTGCACATGTATATCCACCTGATGGAAATGTCCCCGCATCCGGAACGCGCCTTGCGGCATGGGGATCGTCTGACCGGGCTGGTGCCGGATGCGGGCCATCTGGTGCATATGGCGACGCACATCGACGTACTATGTGGCGATTATCAGAACGTGCTGGCGCGGAACCTCGCGGCGGCTCAGGTGGATGAGCGTTTCAAAGCCTATGCGGGCGCTGCCAACTTCTACGCGCTCTACCGCATCCACAACCTGCATTTCGCGCTTTATGGTGCAATGTTTCTTGGCCAGAGAGCCGCCGCACTGGACGCTGCAACACGGCTGCGCGGTGAGGTGCCGGACGAGGTCGTGCGCGTCTATCCCGATCTGTTCGAGACCTTCGTGGCGGCCTTGCCGCATGTCTACATCCGCTTTGGCATGTGGGCGGAAATCCTCGAGCTGGACCTTCCGGCGGACAAGGAACTCTACACCACCACCAATGCACTGATCCTCTATGCCCGCGCAGTAGCACTTGCGAATCTGGGCCGTCACGATGAGGCGGAGGAAGCAGGGCAGGCTTTTGACGCAGCCTACGCCCTTGTGCCCGAAGAACGGATGCTTTTTCAGAACACGGCCCGTGATGTGCTGGCCGTGGCCGAACAGATGATGCGTGGTGAGATTGCTTTCAAGGCGGGGCGTCACGCGGAAGGGTTGGACCATCTGCGCGCCGCCGTGCGCCTCGATGACGGTCTGATGTACGAGGAGCCTTGGTCCTGGCCGCAGCCCACGCGGCACGCACTGGGCGCGTTGCTGATGGAAGCCGCGGCCCTCGACGAGGCCGAAGCCGTTTATCGCGCTGACCTTGGCCTCGATGGCCAGTTGCCGCGTCCGAGCCAGCATCCACGCAATGTCTGGGCTTTGCACGGGTTGCATGAATGTCTTGTCCGGCGGGACGAGACGGTGGAACGGGTCCATATCAAGGCGCTGCTGGATCAGGCGGTCGCGCGCGCTGACATTCCCATTCGCGCAAGCTGTCTGTGCCGGGCGCAGGAAACATCGAGACTCCTCCCACAACCGTCAGGACCGCCGCTCTGACTTGCGTTTGCGCGCGGTTCTGGTAGGTCCACTGCGACTGCGTTAGCGACGGACTGTGAGACGATGGACGACCTGAAACAAAAGTACCTTTCCCAGATCGCCGAGGCCGGGGACGAAAACGCGCTTGAGGCGATCCGTCTGGCTGCCGTCGGCAAGAAAGGTGAAGTGGCGCTGAAGATGCGCGAGCTTGGCAAGATGACGCCGGAAGAACGCCAGGTTGCGGGCCCCGCGCTGAACGCTTTGAAGAACGAGATCAATTCCGCCCTGAATGCCAAGAAAGCTGCGCTGGCGGATGCTGCCCTTGACGCACGTCTGCGCGATGAATGGCTGGATGTGACTCTGCCTTCGCGTGTGCGCCCGCGCGGGACCATCCACCCGATCAGCCAGGTGACCGAAGAGGTCACGGCGATCTTTGGCGAAATGGGGTTCTCGGTCGCTGAAGGGCCGCGCATTGATACGGATTGGTACAACTTCGACGCCCTGAACATTCCTGGCCATCATCCGGCGCGGGCCGAGATGGATACCTTCTACATGCACCGCGCCGAAGGCGACAACCGTCCGCCGCATGTGCTGCGCACCCATACCAGCCCGGTGCAGATCCGCACCATGGAGGCCGAGGGTGCACCTCTGCGAATCATCTGCCCCGGGGGTGTCTACCGGGCGGATTATGACCAGACTCACACGCCGATGTTCCATCAGGTCGAAGGGCTGGCCATCGACAAGGATATCTCCATGGCCAACCTCAAATGGGTGCTGGAGGAGTTCTTTGCTGCCTTCTTCGAGATCGACGGGATCAAGACGCGGTTCCGCGCCTCCCATTTCCCTTTCACCGAACCTTCGGCGGAGGTTGATATCCAATGCTCCTGGATCGACGGGCAGTTGCGCATCGGCGAAGGTGACGACTGGCTGGAGGTTTTGGGTTCGGGCATGGTGCACCCCAAGGTGCTGGCCGCAGGAGGCATTGACCCCGAGGCCTGGCAGGGGTTCGCCTTCGGCATGGGCATCGACCGGATCGCGATGCTGAAATACGGCATCCCCGACCTGCGCGCCTTTTTCGACAGCGACCTGCGCTGGCTGCGGCACTACGGCTTTGCAAGCCTGGATCAGCCGACGCTGCACGGCGGATTGAGTAGGTAGCGTCGCCGATGCGTATTCTCGTCGTCGATTCCGATACCGCAGAGATCAACGCCAGAAGCAAGGCCGCGGTGGGTCAGACAACCGGCGAAGGATACGCGGCAGCCTTGCGCGCCTGCGTCCCTGACCTGGAGGTCGCGATCATCGCGCCCTACGTGGGCGAAACTCGCGACGATCTTGCGGAATTCGACGGTGTGGCCTTTACCGGATCAGGGGTCAGCTGGTGTACGGATGAACCGCAAGCCAGACCTCTGGCCGTGGTCATGGAGGCGTGCTTCAAGGCCGGACTGCCCGTCGTCGGGTCCTGCAACGGGATGCAACTGGCGGCGACCGTGCTGGGAGGCAGCAATCGCGCGGCACCAAAGGGGCGCGAGGATGGCCTTGCCCTCGACATTCACCTAACGGAGGCGGGACGCAGCCATCCCTTCATGGTGGGGCGGGTGGACGGATATGCCGTGCCGTGCGTGCACCGGGACGAAGTGCACCGCCTGCCGGAGGGTGCGCAAATCCTCGCATCGAATGCGCATAGCGACGTGCAGGCATTCTCCTTTGAACAGGGGGACGTCCGGTTCTGGGGTGTTCAATACCACCCTGAATACAGCTTGCCCTTCATTGCCGGTCGTGCGCGGACGTGGAAACGTGTCTCCGCCCAAATGGCGGATGACATCGAGCGCGCCGCTGACGATGCGGCGGCGGCTAAGCGTCTCGGAGTGCGCATCGAGGATATGCAACCAGAAGTGCGTCTGAGCGAGTTGAACAACTGGCTCCACAGCCTCTGATACTATCCTGTCGCGGGAATGTGACGTGACAACCCCGCAAGCACCGGGGCAGGGTGCGACCATGCGCATGTCCAGACTGTCACTCATGATCCTGTTGTTTTTGGGCGCGGGGCTGGTCGCGGCGATGGGTCCTTGGAAAGAGGCCTGCGGGGGAGAGACTCCCTGCATGGTTGGCCAGCGAAGCTATCATCTCCTCGTTCCGGACGATTGGGATGGCGAGACTGCCATGCCCGTCCTGCTGCATTTCCATGGCTGGCAGCGGCAGGGTTCGCTGGTGATCCGCCACAACCGCATCGCGAGCGCGACCCGCAAGCGCGGGGTGCTGCTGGTGGCCCCCAATGGCGCGCGCCGTACGTGGAATTTCTGGACAGAGAACACCCCGGATGTAGCATTCGCCAGCGCTGTGCTGGAAGATGTTGCGAAAACCTATCCTGTGGATACCCAACGCATTTATGTCTCGGGCTATTCCTTCGGATCCGCCATGGCGTGGCGGTACGTGTGCGAGCAGGGCGCGGGGGTCGCGGCACTGCTGGCGATTGCGGGAACGCTCGAACAGTGGGAAACCTGCCCGGAAGCCCCCGCGGAAGTACGCCACGTGCATGGGCTGGACGATACTGTCATGAAGTTTCCGATGGGGCCCGGCGGCGACACGACCTATCCGGTTTACCTCTGGCGCAAGCTCTTGGGCTGTGGCGACGGCATTGCCGAGGGGCCATGGCAACAACGCGCGTTCCTGACGCTGGAGCGCACCACATGGGACTGCACGGGTGGGCGTGTCACGCTCGATCTGCACCCCGGTGGGCATTTCATCCCGCATGGCTGGATCGCCCGGCAGTTGGATGAATTGCTCGGTCTGCCCCCTTCCTATCCCTAACTTCTGGTGCGAGCGCAGCAATGGGTTTTCCCTCGCTTCCGTTTGGTCTATCACGGCGCGACAACTCCGTAGCCTTGGTGAAGACCCATGAAATTCACGCTCTCCTGGTTGAAAGACCACCTGGACACAAATGCCACGCTGGATGAGATCCTCTATGCGCTGACCGACCTTGGACTGGAGGTCGAAGGCGTTGAGGATCGCGGTGAGCGGCTGCGTGACTTTACCATCGGCTATGTCAAATCCGCCGAAAAGCACCCCGATGCGGACCGTCTGCGCGTCTGCCAGGTGGAGACGGATGAGGGCGCGAAGCAGATCATTTGCGGCGCACCCAACGCCCGCGCAGGCATCACGGTTGTGGTCGCCAAACCCGGCGTCTATGTGCCCGGCATTGATACCACCATCGGCGTCGGCAAGATCCGGGGGGTCGAGAGCTTCGGCATGATGGCTTCCGAGCGGGAGATGGAACTGAGCGATGAGCATGACGGCATCATCGAGCTGCCGTCGGGTGAGGTCGGGCAGTCCTTCGTGGATTGGCTGGCAGAGAATGATCCGGCCAAGGTCGACCCGGTGATCGAAATCGCCATCACGCCCAACCGTCCGGATGCGCTGGGCGTGCGCGGGATTGCGCGTGATCTGGCAGCCCGTGGGCTTGGCACTTTGAAACGGCGCGACACGGATGCCGTCGAAGGCGCATTCGCCTGCCCGATCAGCGTGACGATCGAAGCCGATACGCTTGAGCAGTGCCCGGTCTTCTATGGGCGTGTGATCCGTGGTGTCACCAATGGCCCAAGCCCGAAATGGCTTCAGGATTGTCTGCGCGCCATCGGGTTGCGCCCGATCTCCTTCCTCGTGGATGTCACGAATTTCTTCACCTACGACCGCAACCGCCCGCTGCACGTCTTTGATGCGGACAAGATCGCAGGCAATGCGCTTCGGGTGCACCGTGCCAAGGGGGGTGAAACGCTCGTGGGCCTCGATGAAAAGGAATATACCTTCGATGAAGGCATGACGCTGATTTCCGACGCAGAGGGCGTGGAAAGCATTGCCGGTGTCATGGGCGGGCTGGCCTCGGGCTGCACGGCGGAGACGACAAATGTCTTCATCGAAGCGGCCTATTTCGACCCGATCCGCACCGCCTATACCGGGCGGGCGCTCAAGATCAATTCCGACGCGCGCTACCGGTTTGAACGCGGCATCGACCCGGAGTGGACGCCTTACGGCATTGAACACGCGACGCGCATGATCCTCGATCACGCGGGGGGAGAACCCTCTGAGGTCATTGTGGCGGGCAAGATCCCGGACACAAGCCGCGCCTACAAGCTCGACGCAGCACGGGTGCAGTCGCTTGTCGGCATGGAAATCGCCGAAAGCGAGCAGCGCCAGACCCTGACCGCACTCGGCTTCCGGTTGGAAGGTAACATGGCCCATGTGCCAAGCTGGCGACCTGACGTGATGGGCGAGGCTGATCTGGTGGAGGAAGTGGCGCGTGTGGCCTCCCTCACCAAGCTGAAGGGTGTTCCGTTGCCGCGCCTGAGCGAGGGCGTACCACGTCCGATCCTGTCGCCACTTCAACGACGCGAAGCGGCGGCCCGCCGGACATGTGCGGCACTGGGGTACAATGAATGCGTCTCCTACAGCTTCATTGACGCGGCTTCGGCGGCTCTGTTCGGTGGTGGCGATGATGCGGCCATGCTGGAAAACCCCATCAGCAGCGACATGAGCCATATGCGGCCTGCGCTGCTGCCGGGTCTCTTGCAGGCGGCTGCCCGCAATCAGGCGCGTGGCTACAATGACCTGGCCCTCTTTGAGGTTGGCCCTGCCTTTCATGGCGGCGAACCGGGTGAGCAGCACTTGCTTGTCAGCGGTCTCCTCGTGGGGCGGACGGGGCCAAAGGATGTGCTGGGGGCCTCGCGCCCGGTGGATGTCTTTGACGTGAAGGCGGACGCAGAGGCTGTCCTCGCCGCCATCGGCGCACCGGCGAAGGTGCAGATCATGCGGGGCGCGGCCCCCTGGTGGCACCCCGGCCGCCATGGCAAGATCTGTCTTGGGCCCAAGAAAGTGCTCGGCGTCTTTGGCGAGATTCATCCAAAGGTGCTGGCTGAAATGGACGTCAAAGGCCCGGCAATGGGCTTTACACTTTGGCCCGAAGAGGTGCCGCTTCCGCGTAAGGCCGGCGCAACCCGCGCGGCGCTGACCATCAGTGACTTGCAGGCGGTGGAACGCGACTTTGCCTTTGTCGTGGATGCAGAGGTTGAAGCGCTGACGCTGGTGAATGCCGCCAAAGGCGCGGACAAGGCGCTGATCGAGGATGTACGTGTCTTTGATGAATTCATCGGCGGTGCCTTGGGCGATGGCAAGAAGTCCCTTGCGCTCACGGTGCGCATGCAGCCGGTCTCGGAAACCCTGAAGGAAAAAGACATCGAGGCCGTCAGCGCCAAGGTGATCGAGAAAGTAACGAAAGCAACGGGCGGGACCTTGCGCGGCTAGCGCGGCTTTGGACGCTTCCGCCCTAGGTCCCATCCCAGCGGATGCACGCTTCAATCAAAGTGAGGAACGACATGACCCTGAAAGTCTATCTGTCTGGTGAAATTCACACCGACTGGCGGGAACAGATCATTGCGGGCGCAAAGGGGCTTGATGTCTCCTTTGACAGCCCTGTGACAGACCACGCGGCGAGCGATGATTGCGGTGTCGCCATCCTTGGCGCTGAAGACAACAAGTATTGGCACGACCACAAAGGCGCCATGGTCAATGCGATCCGCACCCGCAAGGGCATTGCTGATGCGGATGTTGTGGTGGTGCGCTTTGGCCAGCAATACAAGCAATGGAACGCGGCGTTTGACGCAGGCTATGCGTCGGCCCTCGGGAAATCCCTGATTATCCTCCATGGCCCGGACCATGCGCATGCTCTGAAAGAAGTGGATGCGGCAGCCTTGGCCGTGGCGGAGGAGCCGTCGCAGGTTGTTCAAATCCTTGCGTATGTGCTGACGGGAAAGCTGCCGGCCTGAATACCCGCCCGACCCCGCTTTTAGGGATTGCGGGGCGGGATATCCTTGGCTTTCTGAACGGCGGGACGGGCATAGAACCGATCCCTATAGTCCACAACGTTCTTGTAGTTTGCGTAGCCCAGAACCTCTTTTGTGCCGTAGAACTCCAGCGCGTTTATCCAGGGCGCGATCGCGATGTCCGCGATTGAAAACGTGCCCACGATCCAGTCCTGACCTTCCAGCGCGCCATCCAAGACCGCAAGCAGGCGCTTGGCCTCAGTGATGTAGCGTTGCTGCGGGCGCTTGTCTTCCCATTCGGACCCGGCGAACTTGTAAAAGAATCCCAACTGCCCCAGCATCGGCCCCAGACCTCCCATCTGGAACATCAGCCACTGGATGATCCTTGCGCGATCATGGGCCGTTTCGCCAAGCAGTTTTCCCGACTTTTCAGCCAGATAGATCAGAATTGCGCCACTTTCGAACAAGCCGAGGGGCTGGCCGTCCGGCCCGTCCGGGTCAATGATGGCGGGGATCTTGTTATTCGGGTTCAGGGCCAGGAACTCGGGGCTTTTGACATCCGCGTCCGCGAGGGTCACGGTATGGGCCTCATAAGGGATGCCCATCTCTTCCAACGCGATTGACACCTTGACGCCATTGGGCGTTGGGAACGAATAAAGCTGCAGCACACCGGGGTCTTTTGCGGGCCATTTCTGATTGATGGGATGTGAGCCAAGATCGAACATCGGGTGCCTCCTGAGTGTTTATGCGTCACAGTTAATGATTTTCCCCGCGAAAAACATCGCTATAGATGCGGTAAGCATTGTGAACTCACGCACACAACCAAACGGGCTCAACAGGAGAAAGACGTTATGATCTCGGAATTCAAGAACTTCATCGCCAAGGGCAATGTCATGGACATGGCCGTGGGGATCATCATCGGCGCGGCCTTCACCGCTATTGTCAGCTCATTGGTGGCTGATCTGGTGAACCCGTTCATCGCGCTCTTCACCGGGGGGATCGACTTCTCCGGCTGGTTCTATGCGCTTGACGGCGAAACCTATGCCTCGCTCGCCGCCGCGCAGGAAGCGGGGGCCCCCGTTTTTGCGATCGGCAATTTCATCATGGCGGTCATCAACTTCCTGATCATTGCCTTTGTCGTCTTCATGTTGGTCAAGCTGGTCAACCGGGTGAAGGATGCCGCCACAGCAGAGGAAGAGCCCGTAGCCGAAGAGCCAAAAGGCCCCAGCGAACTGGATGTTTTGCTCGAAATCCGCGATGCGCTGAACAAGCAGAACTGATTGTTCAGCCCGAAACGAAGAAGAGCCCGCTGGATCAAACCGGCGGGCTCTTACTTTTTTATTTCCGGCTGTCAGTTCGCGCGCAGGTTCAACTCAGGTACTCTGAGATCACCCACCTGTGTGTCTGGCATGGCCAATGCCTGGCGGATGATTGCGTTGCGTTGCGCTGATTGGCTGGGCAGGAACGCGGGCTCAGCACCCTGATCCATGGCGTTGATTGCGCTCAGATACCACTGGCGCGACGTGTCTTTAGCCACCGCGGTGCCAAATCCCCAACGTGTATGATGGCCGAAGAGCTCGTTGTAGGACATTTTTCCCGACGCCAGCATCATCGTCGCAGCCCCCAACGCGATGTCTGAGTCGTCCTGCCGGTATCCGATGCCAAGGCAAATCTGCCCGGCGGTGGCGGCGGCGGTCAGGTCTCCCTGGAAAACAGGCTCCATGATTTCCTGGGCCTTGACCGCGACCGCTTTGGTGTCGCCGCTGGGGATCTCTGCGACGGCGGGTGCGAGGCGCGCGGCAATCTTGGTGCAGAAGTCCGTAAATTCGGCGGTCTTGCCGTCCAACTGGTCCAGCAGCCCGTTGCCTTGGGTGATGGCATAGGATCGCGCCTCACAGAATTGTTCGCTCAGGGCCTGATCCGGATCCGCGATGTTGTCGACCACCGCTGGGCCTGCGTTGGCCTGCATGATACCGGTGGTCAGCTCGCAGTGTTCGGCCATCGAAGATGTGCCACCCTGCACCGGGTTTGATCTGGCCAGAGAGGAGGGCAGGACCAGATCATCATCACCACTTGATGCTGGGGTGTTTGCCAATTGCGGTTGGGGCTGTTGCCCGAAACGACTGGCATAACTGGGATCCTGCAGCGCCTTCACAAGCCCGCGGGGGCCCTCCGCACGATTGATTTCAGGGAAACGTGCAGCAGCGTTCCCGTTTTGGATCTGTTGATGCGCGCCGAGAAGCTGTTCGCGTTGGAAATCGTTCAACGAGCCGGTGACAGGGTATCCCATGTGGGCCTGATAGTCGGAGATCGCGGAGCGGGTTCTGGGTCCGACAATGCCATCGGCACCGCCTGCATTGAACCCGACTCCATTCAGTGCCGATTGCATCTGGCGATTCTGCTCGCGCGCCGGGTTATAGGTGTTTCTGGGCGGGGCGGGCTGCTGGCGCGGTGCAGGGGCGGCCTGTGCCTGACCGTTGTTCTTGTTCTTCAGGATGGAATAAAGGCCCAGGGCTGCAATCGCGCCAACGGCAATCTTGCCCGCGTCGCTTGCCTGTGCCGGGCCGGATGTGGCCAGCATTGCCGCGATAAGGGCAGCCGATACGGTTTTGGTGCGTTTCATAACGGAATCTCCCACAGATACCTCAGTACTCATAGTCTCCGATACAGATATAGGGCCGCCGCAATTGATATGCGACGGCTCCTCATTGATTTAGCGGCTTTTGCGCCGTTATCTGCCGTCAGTTGTTGCCGAGGTTCAGCGCAGGCAATGCCAGCCCACCATTGTTCCCCGCGGCTTGAAGCGGTGCGAGCCCCCCTCCGGCCCCGGCGCTGATAGAGGCCTTGATAACGGCATTGCGCTCAGCGGTTTTACTCGGGACAAAGACAGGTTGCGCGCCCTGCTCCATCGACGATAGCGCTGTTTGATACCAAGAGATGGACGCGGCGGGCGCGGCGGTCACGCCAAAACCCCAGCGGGTGTGATGGCCCATGACTTCAGCGTAGGGCATCTGGCCGGCCGCCAGCATTGCCGTCGCACCTCCCAAGGCCATTTTCGCATCGTCCTGTCGATAGCCAAGCCCAAGGCAGATCTGCCCATATCCGCCCGCGGTCGCCATATTGCCCTGGAAGATGGCATTGGCCACCTGCTGGGCCTGAGTTGCCACGAGTTTCACATCACCGCTGCCGATTTGCGAGCTTGCGGGCTCCAGCGCCTCAGCGATCTGTGTGCAGGCGGCGGCAAGTTGCGCATCTGTCTGTCCCGACTGCGCCGCGAGCCCCTGGCTTTGTGTCATCGCAAAGGAACGCGCTTCGCAGAACTGTTCGCCGAGGGCCTGTTCCGGGTCGCGTACATTGCTTGCCAGAATGACGCCCTGATTGGCCTGGGTCATGCCGGCCACAAGTTCACAATGGCTTGCCATCGACGCGGTGGGTGCCTGGTTCAAAGGTGCCAGTGGCGCGAATGACAAAGGCTGGTCCTGGCCGCCAGCGACCTGACCGCCACCCACGGCAGCGCGTGCAACCGCACCCTGGTTGTTATAGACACCATTTTGCTGGCCGT
The DNA here is from genome assembly GCA_039196345.1 of Pseudomonadota bacterium. Lineage (GTDB taxonomy): Bacteria > Pseudomonadota > Alphaproteobacteria > Rhodobacterales > Rhodobacteraceae > Roseobacter. The sequence goes on from JBCCUU010000009.1 coordinate 22,170, forward strand.
TGTTGATGCCACCCCTGTACCGATCGGCGTAGGTTGGATCATTGAAGGCTTTCAGAAGGCCTTTGGTCCCTTCGTTCGCGACGACTTCCGGATAGGCCGCGCCCCCACCGGCCTGCAACCGCTGGTGTGCGCCCACAAGTTGGTTGCGCTGGTAGTCGTCAAGATATCCGCTGGGGGGGTAGCCCATGTAGGACTGGTAATTGGCAATCGCGGTACGAGAGCGTTGACCCAAAGCGCCATCAACGGCGCCAACGGGGAAGCCAAAGCCGTTTAATGCTGCTTGTACTTCCCGGTTCTGTTGGCGCTGGTAGTTGCTCACGCCAGAGCGTCTTTGCGTGGTTTTCTTGCGCTGGTTCTTGCCAACCTGATTGTTGATAAGAGCGCCCACAGCAGCCCCGACCGCAAAGGCCCCCAGATTGCTGTCAGCGGAAGCTGTTGTCGATGTAATAACCAATGTGGCGGCCACCGCCGCTGCAATTCCATGCCTTTTTCTCATAGCCTTACCCTGATCAAACCTACTTAAATTTCGGCAATTAAATCAGATTCGCCCCTTCGACACACGGTTTTTTTCCGATTTTGCGCGGTTATGATGCCATCGGCCTTTGCATCTCGACTGATTTGCGGCCCGGCCAGTCGCTCTCTCAAGTGGCGCGCCGCCGCAACCCATGGTCGATTAGTTGCGACCCGAAACAAGAGAAAGACCGCCTGCTTTGCGCCCAGACTCTCATTGACGTCATTTTTTTTATGCCGTTATCTGAACAGGCGGGTGTTGCGGGGCGCATGTACCAGCTTGGGTAGAGAACTGTTTTTCCTTGCTCTTTGAGTGCTGCGTTTCCGCCGGGCAGGGTGAACACCCGATTTTGATTGATGTCGACCGGTTCGGTCAGACGAATTGTTGAGCGGGGCCTTGGATGGCTGAACATTTCTTGACCAAGACGCGCATTGATCTGGGGCGCTGTATCGAGGTGGGGGGCACGCGGGCCGTTGACCAGTATGACGCGCTCTTTGCAGCGCTTTCCGCCAAGGCCAGCCCGGACATAGCCAAGCTTTTTGCCGAGCCCCTGATCAGCAAGGGCAATGATCGGGCGGCCTCGACAGTCTCCTGGTACAGTGATCGGCCAGGTCAGGGGGTTCCGATTTCAAAGCTTGACCCAGCCACTCAGCAAAATGTGGCGAGTGCCTTGCGGTCAGGGTTGGAGCGCGTCAAGGATTTGCTGGACGACCCCGAAGTGGGCGCACTGGCTGCTGCGGCTCTCTATATCGGCGGACCCAGCGACATCTGGTCGGTTGATGGCAAGCCCGTGCTCGTCAATTGGGGGCTGATGCCCGAAGCGGGATCGGACGCCGTGACACGTAGCGCGCACTATGCCGAAACGCTTGGCCCCTATTTGTCGATGGAAACGCCGCCTCCTTTGACGGAGACGGAACAGGAAAGTCGGCGCGCGGACAGGGTCGCTGCCGTTGCCGCGGCGACGGCGGCAGCGACAGCAGCCGCAGTGCCATCCGCCGGCAGCACCGACGATACCACTCAGGAATCCGACCAAACGGCACCCGCCGCGACGACCTCTCCCGCCTCGGGCGGAGAGACGCCCCCAGACGCGCAGGCACCGGCGCGCGGGCGGGTGCCGCTCATTGCATGGCTGCCAATGGTGCTGCTGCTATTGCTCTTTGGGGGTGTGCTGGCATGGTTGCTCACACCGGGAAACCGGATCTTTGCGGATGACGGGCCCCAGCCCGTTGTTGCGGATGCTGACACCTTGCGGGCCGCGCGAGAGATCAACCGCGCATTGGAGCAACGCCTTGCTGACCTGAACGTTGCGCTCGACGGTGCGGTGTGCCGGGCGGATGGCACCTTGCTGATGCCCGATGGCATGACCATCGAAGGGCTGCTTCCACCTGAGCTTGAAGGTGGCGCCGCGCAGGGCGGTGAAATCGTCAAAGGGGCGCAAACCCCTGTCCTGCCGCCCGCCCCCGAGCGTGTGGTGGTGGCCCCGGGCGACGGACAGATCACGGATACCGCGCGCCTGCTGGATCATATTGATGCGCGCACCGCGATGGTGCTGGCAGGAACGGCGACAGGCGTCGGGGCGGGGACCGGGTTCTTTGTCGGCCCCAACCTGATGATTACCAATTATCACGTTGTAGCGGATGCGACGCCCGAAAATCTCTTTGTGACAAACAAGGCGATGGGCGGGCTGAAGCGGGCCGAGATACTCAAACTCTTTGGACCGATGCGCGAAGTTGGTGCTGATTTCGCTCTGCTGCGGGTCGAGGCGGCAGATCAGCCCTTCTATACCATCCGCCAGAGCGACGCCTCGATGCGGCTCCAGTCGGTGATTACGGCAGGCTATCCGGGTGACGTGCTCAACACCGACAGTGCTTTCCAGGCTCTGAAACGGGGCGATGCCTCTGCGGTCCCGGGGCTGACCGTGACCGACGGGACCGTCAATGCCGAACAGGCGCTTTCAGCTACGACCAATGCGGTGGTCCACTCCGCCCCGATCTCCAAGGGGAATTCGGGGGGGCCGCTCATTGACATGTGTGGCCGGGTTGTCGGGGTGAACACCTTTGTGGTGCAGGGGCCTTTGCGTAATCTCAATTTCGCGCTGGCAACCGATGATCTGCTGGCGTTTTTGCAGGGTACAGCGGCCCAGCCGGTTGTGTCGGGTGAGGCCTGCGCGCCGCTGGTTGCACGTCCTACGCCCGTGCCCGCCGCGACGGGCCAATGATGGCGCTGCGCAATGAGTGAATCGCTGCTGACAAATACCTCGACCGAAGGGCTGAAGCCGCTGGGCACCGCGCCGCAACGGTCCTATGAGCTGGTCAGTGACACGGTGCGCCAGCGGTTTGGCGCGGCCCATGCGGCGCTTTTTGCCGAACCGGTCGCGACGCAATACGGTGATCGGTTCGACTGGTACGCAACGGTGTCCGGCAAGGCGGTGCCGCTGACTGCGCTGGAGGATCAGGAACCGGCCCGTGCGGTCATTGAGAGGCTGGTGCGTGACATCAAGGGGATGTCGGACGAGTTGCTGGCGTCGAAACTGGCAGACGATCAGCGTCTTGGTGAAGCCTTGGCCAACGCCTTGGAAGTCCCCAACGAGGACTCGATATTTGTGATCGAACCTGACGGGAGCGGGACGCCACAGCCGGTGCTGGTGAACTGGGCCTGGACACGCGACGAACAGGTAGCGGTGCGTGGGGTTCTGACGGGCATGGACCGGCGCGCGCCTGAGAAACGCCCCGGTTACGTGGCGCCGCCCCCGATGGCGGCTGCGGGCGGTGCGGCGACAACGGGCGTGGTCGGCGGTGTCAGCCCGCTCTGGTGGTGGTTGGTCTGGCTCGGCTGGGCGTTGCTGGCATTGCTGATTGCCGCCGTCATCTATCTTCTGATCGAACCCTGTGCCTTGCGTGTATCCTGGCTGCCCAACAACTGTGAACAGGTCGAAGTGGTGCCGGATACGCTGGCCGAAGAACGCGCGGTGCTCGAAGACCAGATCGCCCAAGTGCAAAAGGAAATCGCGATACAGGACCGGCTGTGCCAGCCGGACTTCGCGCAGCTCCCGATCCCAGATCCACCCGCTGCGGTGCCGCCCCCGACGGGTATTCAGCCCAGCTTGCCGATTGACCCCGAAGTGGACAACCGGGCGGAGGCGGCAGGCGCGCAACGCGGCGATCTGTCCTTTACCCTGATCTGGGAAGGCACGGACGATCTGGACCTGCACACCACCTGCCCGCGCGGAGAGACGCTGTTTTTCCTCGACAAGGTGCGGTGCAACGGGGTGATGGATCTGGACATGAACGGCTTTCAGGTGGTGCCGAACCCGGTGGAGAACGCCTATTTCACCGACCCGCTGCCGGGCGATTACCGGGTGCGCGTGCATCTTTACCGCAAACGTGAGGGCAGCGGACCCATCGGATTCACCTTGCAGATCCGCGAAGGCGACCGGGTCACGACACAAAAAGGCGAGGTTTCGGACGGGGCCGAAAACTGGCAATATACCTACCGGTATAAGGGAAAATGATGTTTGAAGAACGCGTTGGCAGACTGAAGCAACTGGTTGAGTTTGGCGAGGAAGTCGCACTGGTGCCCTATAGCGGGGTGCAGATGCTCGATTTCGGCTTCAACCTTGATGCGCTTGAGGTCAAAGGCTCCAAATTCATCGAGCGGGTCACGCGCGAAGAAGGCGGCGAGGTCGAGCGCACGCTTATTCCTCTCAGTGGTAATGATGAACGCGACGAACTCATTCTGGAGGCGTCGCTCGAAACCGATGACGCCTACTCCGTCCGGCCCATCGCGGCTCTGGAACCTTTTCTGGAGAAATGGGTGCCGGTGCCCGTCCTGCGGATGAAAAGCCAGCGCGGCCCGAGCGGGGAAGAACGGTTTGATCCCGGCCCGTCAAGCTGGGCGCGGATGCGGGTGGTCGAGCTTGAAACACCCGATGCAGACACGGGCCACACCCACCGGGTGCAACTGGCGCTGGATACCAACCTGATGGCGGAGGGGGCACCTGGGCACTACATCGCGCCAGAGGTCGCGGATGCCGAAAAACCCCGTGATTTCCGGCTGGTATCCGACCCGATGCACATGGATTGGTTCCTGCGCCGTCTGGAGGAGGCCGAGGACGGGTCGGTCATCGACCTGCAACTCTGGGTGTCGGATTGGCTCAAAGAGCTTTTCATGAGCTACAAGCGGGCGGAAAGGCCGGGCCGTCAGGTGCTGGAAGAAAACCTGCCCCACCAGTTCGAACACTGGGCCCGGTATCTGGCGTTTCTCAACCTGATCGACAAGGCGGTCAGCCCCCCCAAGATGCGCTTTGTGAACACCGTGGCGGAGCGTGATGCGGTCACGCCGGTCTCGGTTGATCTGGTGCTGGACATCGGCAACAGCCGCACCTGTGGCATCCTGATCGAGCAATTCGCGGGGGAGAGCCGGGTGGATCTCGCGCGCTCCTTCCCGCTGGAAATCCGCGATCTTTCGAGACCGGAGTTCATGTACTCCGGCCTTTTCGAAAGCCGGGTGGAGTTCGCCGAACTGCGGTTTGGAGATGAACGTTTCGCCAGCCGGTCGGGGCGTCGCAACGGGTTTCTGTGGCCCAGCTTCGTGCGTCTTGGACCCGAAGCGGTCCGGCTGGTGCAAGGGGAGGAAGGCACCGAGACCATATCTGGGTTGTCCTCGCCCAAACGCTATCTCTGGGATGACGGCGCGGTCTCGCAGGACTGGCGCTTTCACAACCATCTGGACCCCAACAACCTGCCCAAGGCGGTGCGCGCGGCCATGCGGCACCTCAATGAAGCGGGCGATGTGATCGAACAACTCCGCCGCGATATCAAGGACGGGGTGCGGGAACCGGGGACGGCCAGCACGACCCCCGCCATTCGCCCACGTTTTTCACGCTCCTCGCTCTTTGGATTCATGCTGGCGGAAATCATCGCCCACGCGCTTATTCAGGTGAATGACCCCGCCTCGCGGTCGCGTCGTGCGCAAAGCGATCTGCCGCGCAGGTTGAACCGCATCATCCTCAGCCTGCCCACGGCGACATCGATCCAAGAACAGGCAATCATGCGATCCCGCACCGAAGGCGCGTTGCAGCTTGTCTGGTCGATGCTGGGCATCGCGGAGGGCGGCAGTTCAATCTCGCAGCGCCCGGAATTGAAGATCGAATGGGATGAGGCAAGCTGCACCCAGCTTGTGTATCTCTACAGCGAGTTGACGCAGAAGTTCGAAGGCCGGATCGACACTTTCCTGACCCTCAAGGGCAAGGAACGGCAGGTCGAGAGCCAACCGGCACCGGAGCCGACCCTGCGCCTTGCCTGCATCGACATTGGCGGGGGCACAACCGACCTGATGATAACCACTTATCGCGGCGAGGCGAACCGGGTGCTGCACCCCGACCAGACTTTCCGCGAAGGGTTCCGCGTGGCGGGCGATGATCTGGTCCACCGGGTGGTCAGCGCCATCGTGATCCCGCGCTTGCAGGAGAGCATTGAGGCGGCGGGTGGATCATACGTCGGCGAAAAAATGCGCGAGCTCTTTGGCGGCGACAGGGGTGGACAAGACCAGCAGGCGGTGCAACGTCGGCGGCAGTTCTCCGTTCGCGTGCTGATCCCGATGGCAGAGGCGATCCTTGCGGCGTCCGAGGATTCCGACGAGTTCGAGGCGATTGACCTGCGCCCGGCGGATGTGCTTGCGCTGGATTTGCCGGGGGAAGACGCGACAGAGGAAGAACTGGCGGAATACGCTTCGCCCGAAGTTCTGCAATATCTGGAGAAAGCCGCAGCGGAATGCGGGGCACCTCACTGGCGTTTGGTAGATATGGTGCTGCAAACCTCGCGCGAAGATGTCGATGCGATCTCCCGCGAGGTGTTCCAGAAGGTTCTCAGCAATATGTGCGAGGTGATCGACCATCTGGGCTGCGATATCGTCTTGCTGACGGGGCGTCCCTCGCGCTTGCCCGCCGTGCGGTCGATCATCGAAGAAATGATGGTCGTGCCACCACATCGGCTGATCTCCATGCATAAATACAAGACCGGACGCTGGTACCCGTTCCGCGATCCGATCACGCAGCGCATTGGCGACCCGAAATCCACGGTCGCGGTGGGCGGCATGCTGATCGCGCTCTCTGAGAGCCGCATCCCGAACTTCAAGGTCACGACCGAAGCCTTCCAGATGCGCTCCACCGCGCGCTTCATCGGAGAGATGGACCGCAACGGCCAGATCGTTCGGGAACGGGTGCTGTTCTCGGACATCGACCTCGACAAGAAGGGTAAATCAGGGGACCAGATGGCGAACCTGCAAATGTTCTCGCCCGTGCATATCGGGTCGCGGCAGTTGGATCTGGAGCGTTGGACGACAACGCCGCTGTTTCGGCTGGATTTCAATACCTCGAACACGCCCGGCGCGCCGCAGCATCCGACCCCGATCACCGTGACGCTTGAAAAAGACGAAGGCGACGATGATGACGAACAGACAGCCGTCGCCAAGCTCAAGCGGGAAAGCTTGCGCGAGGCCTTCAAGATCGTGGAGCTTGTGGACGGTGAAGGCGACGAGATGAAGACCAGTGCGGTCACGCTCAAGCTGCAAACGCTGGGGTTTGAGGACGACTACTGGATCGATACCGGGGTCTACAGAATATGATGGTGGGATGTGAAAATGGTGCGGTGCAATGACTGATCAGAACGGGCTGGCCGACCGCTGCGTGGAGGTTTCGCAACTGACGCGGGACGCGCTGGCGTGGGTGAACCACGCCGAGAACGCCGAAACTGTCGGGCCCAAGCACAAGAGCCTGACCAAGCTTTTGCGCAAGAGCGCGCGGCGCGCGGAACGGCTTGGCAAATCGGCGCGCACCAATATGTCGGTCAGTGTCTTTGGGCCCAGCCAGGCGGGCAAGTCTTTTCTCGTGTCCGTCCTGGCGCGCCCGAGCGACGGGCGATTGACTGCCGACTTCAATGGCCCCGGCGGGCAGCTTGACTACATCAGTCAGGTCAACCCGGCGGGGGACGGGGAATCCACTGGGTTGGTCACACGGTTCACCATGACCAAGGCCCCGACGCCTGATGGCTTCCCGATCCAACTCAATCTGCTGAGCGAGGCAGACATTGCCCGCACCATCATCAACTCGTTCTTTGAGGATGGCGACCAGTCCGAGGCCCCGCCGGAACCGGACGATCTGAAGGCACATTTTGCCACCCACGCGGGCAAGGCCGGGGCAGGCGACGTTCCGGGCCTGAGTTTCGAGGAAATCTACGAGATCGCCGAATACGTCGAGAACACCTTCGGCAAGGTCGCTTATGCAAGCCACCTGCGCGGGTTTTGGGATGAGGCCGCCAGCCTCGCCCCGCGCATGACCGTGAAGGACCGTGGCGATTTTCTGTCGATCCTCTGGGGCGGGTATCAGCCTCTGACCGATCTTTATGTGAAGCTGTCGACCGCGCTTCAGACCATCGACAACGCGGAAGAGATCTATGCGTCGATGGAGGCGTTACAGCCGCGCGAGACCTCAATCATTGACGTCAACACCCTGAGCGGGCTGTTCAGACCTGAAAGCGAAGACCTGCTGTCGTTGCGGACACCGGGCGGGAAAGTGGCGCAGCTCAACCGGGCTGTTGTCTGCGCGCTTGCGGCGGAACTGGTGTTTCCCATGGCAGAGCAGCCCTCCGAGTTTTTCGCGGAAACGGACCTGCTGGATTTCCCCGGTGCGCGCAACCGCTTTGAACTGCCGCTGGCGAAAACGCTGGAGAACCCGGAAGAGGGCGTGACCAACATGCTCCTCCGGGGCAAGGTCGCCTACCTTTTTGATCGCTATGTCGCCAATCAGGAAATCACCTCCATGCTGCTCTGCGTGCCTGATAGCAACATGGAAACCCTGAGCCTGCCCGGCCTGGTGGAGCAATGGATTGACCTGACCCACGGGGCAACGCCTGCTGAACGGGCCAAGAGCGAATGCATTCTTTTCTTCGTGATGACCAAGTTCGACAAGCACCTGATCGACACTGCCTCCGGGGCAGAGGTCTATGAACGGTTCGAGCGCCGCATGGACGCGTCGCTCATCAAGGGGTTTGGCAAGGTTGCGACCTCCTGGGTGCACAAATGGACGACCTCTGCTCCCTTCCAGAACTGTTTCTGGCTGCGCAACCCCTACTACCCCATCGAGGCGTTCATTAAGTACGAGAATGACCGCGAAGTGGAAATCCTGCCGGACAAGGTCGCGCGTGTCGCGGAGTTGAAGGCAGGCTGTCTGGAGGCGGAGGCGGTTCAGAAGCACTTCAAGGACCCGGATCGCGCGTGGGAGGCTGCCTTGGGCCTCAACGACGGCGGGGTGAGCTATCTTGTGGAGGAACTCACCAAGGTCTGCAAACCTCAAAGCAAGATCAGCCAGATCACGGCGCAGATCGACAAGCTGACCCATGACGTTCTGGGGGAACTGCGCGACCTCTATGTCTCAGATGATATCGAGACGCGGATCGACGAAAAACGCGAGTCGGCGGCACAGATCATCGACTGTCTGGAACTGACGTTGCAAAGTCATCGCTTCGGGGCCTTCATCAATGCGCTATGCGTCGATCAGGATGCGATTGAAGACCGGATTTCGCGGGTCCCCAGCTCGATCCGGATCAGTCAGGCCGTTGGGGCGACAACCAGCGAAGGCGCAAGCCCCGCGCGCCCTTCGGCCCCGGCACGTCCGGGCGGTGGTGCTGCGCGACCCGCGCGACCGGGTCGGCCGGGTCGCCCGGGCGGGGCGGCGGCCCCCGCAGCAGCGAAAGCGGAGACCGATGGGGACGCAACGGCACAAAGTGCCAGCCTGATCAGGACCATGACCTCCGAAGAGTTTCAGGCCATCACGGCCATCGACATCTGGATCGAGCATCTGACGCAGTTCCGCGAAGACACCGACCGGCTTTCCGCCCTGAGCATGACACCCGAGGCGGCGGCGGAGCTGGTGCGCGAACTCGTGCATGGGTTTCGCCGGACCGACGTTGCAGAGGACATGAAGGCTCTCTTGAAATCAATTGATTACGGTCTGACCGTGGACAAACAGGCCCCCCCGGCGGCGATTGTCTGCGCGGAGGCCATTAACAGTTTTGTCTACTCGCTAGGGGCTGAAAAGATGCCCGACAAGGACCGGCCCGAGATTGATCTGGGGGACGGCACCAGCCGCAAGGCCTTTGCGCCGCACGCCACCTCTGATACCGCCACGGACCTGCCGCAGGAACAGCGTGCCGCAACCGAAGCCTATTGGACCGATTGGGTCTACACGCTCGAAGCCTTGTTCGTCGGCAACGCCAAGGACGGCGACGCCGGAGAGATCAATATCGAACAGAATATGGCCATCGGGCGCGTGGTGGGTGGCCTCGAAAGGGCCGAGGCGGCCTAGATGCGGAAATCAGGAGAGGTAACGACGTGATTTCTATCAGCCCGGATCCCGCGCACCCTCGGGGCGGCTATGCTTTGTTGACCCTGCCGGAAGGGGAACTTGAAGGCGAGACAACGCAGGTCGCCGTCTTTGACAACTACTCCGAACGTTATCTGGGCGAGGCGGGTTGGCAGCCGGTGAAGGTGCTTTTTGGTCCTTATGATGTGATGCGGGAGGGTGGTCAGGCCCGTGTTGTCATCGGACCTGAGATCGTGAACCAGATCGAGGAATATGCCAACGTAAAGCTGCTGGTTGGCACAGCGGAACAGGATCTGAGCTGGCCCGACGAGGTGGTGCCCGCTCCGGGGGCGGCCAAGATCGGCGGCATCATGGGCACGACGCTCCAAGACGCAGCCCCCAAGGGCACCCTGACAGCCAAGATCCCGGAGCCTGAATTAGACCCGGAACCGGCGGTGCCGGAACCTGAAATGGAACCTGTCGCGCCTGTGGTCCCTGAAACGCCTGAGCGCCCCGAAAAACCGGGCCGTGGCGGCATGTTGATCGGGCTGTTGGCGCTTGTGCTGATTGCCGCCGGTATCGCCTACTGGTTTGTCGGGCTGGACAGCGCGCCTCAGCCGGTTGACCAGCCGGATCCTGTTGCGGAAGCTGATGATCCTTGCGGGATCGGCGTGCTTTCCGCGCTGGACGGGTTTGCCGCGCAACGGGATGCCTTGCTGGTATGTGCCGGGAAAGCCTCGGCGGATGCGGCGTTGGGCTTGCTTGAGAAGGCAGCAGCAGCAGGCGACGCGGAGGCGCTTTTGCTCTTTGGTACGGTCTATGACGGGCAAGTGAATGCGGATGTCATCGAGGATCAGATCGGCCTGACCTTCGAGGATGCCCCTGCCACCGCGGCCGAATACTATGCGCGCGCGGTCGCCGCCGGATCGGAAACGGCGCGCGCGCAGCTGACAGCACTTTGTGATCGCATGTCGACAATGGATGATACTTTGGCACAGGGTGCTGTTGCCGATCATTGTGGTAACTAGGGGGATGGGAATGCTGTTTCGGAGTTTTCTGGCGACTTGCGCTGCCCTGACCATATGGGCCGTGTCCGCTGCGGCACAGCCGCTTCTGGTGGAAGGGACCAAGACGGTCTTTCAGAGGGTGCTGACCCGCCCGGCTGCTACGCTCCATGACAGCGTCAACGGTCAGGTGATCGAAGAGGTCCCGGCCTTTCAGCCCTATTATGTTTTTGCCGACGAAGGGGACTGGAAACAGGTGGGGCCTTCCGCGACCCGTGCGCCCACCGGGTGGCTCAAGACCGCGCAATCGGTTGAGTGGAAACAGAACATCGTCGGTGCCTTCACAAATGCCGCCGGGCGTGAACGCCAGTTGCTGTTCCGGTCAGAGGATGAGTTGCGCTGGCTTCTGAACCACGAAGCACTTCCGCAAGTGCAGGAACGCCTGTTGGCCGAAGCCTCGGCGGGGATATCGGAGGGCGAAAACGGCGTTGTCTCCGTCGAGCCGGAAGAGTTCGTGAACATTCGCGAAGATCTGTACGTCATGCCCATTCTCGATTTCGTCGAAGACCTGCACCCGCTGAACTACGAGGACATCCTGCTGATGGAAGTCGCATCCGTCCCGCTGCGGGCGCAGGAAAACCGGTTGCAGGGCAATGCGGATCAGGGGGCGGCCTCCTTCGATGTCGGCATCGTCTTTGTCCTCGACACCACGCAGTCGATGGAGCCTTACATCGTCCGGACACAGAAAGTCCTGAACAATACCGTGCAAAAGATTGCCGGGACCGAGATCGGGAAGTTGGTGAACTTTGGCGCGGTCGGGTTTCGCGACAATGTCGACGCGGTGCCCGGACTTGAATACCGCACGCGCATTCTGGCGGATATGAAGCGCCGGGACGATCAGAGCGAGGTCATCAACGCCATCGGCGGCGCCCGTGTGGCCGTTGCCAATTCACCCGGGTTCAACGAAGACAGTCTTGCCGGGGTGGAGGACGCCATCGACAAGATCGACTGGGCACAATCCGCGTCAGGCGATCCGATTGATGCGCGCTACATCATTCTGGTGACGGATGCGGGCCCGAAAGACCCGCGGGATCCCAATGCGCGCTCAGAGATCGGGGTGCAGGAATTGCAGGCGGATGCGGAGGGCAAGAACATCGTTACCATGACCCTGCACCTCAAGACGCCAAACGGCGGGCAGGCCAATCACGCCTATGCTGAAACGCAGTATCGCGCGCTGTCCACCTTCGCGGGCCGACAGTTCTATTTTCCCATCGAAGGGGGGGCGGAAGAGGCGTTTGAAGGGGTGGCGACGCGGCTGGTGACGGCGATTACCGACCACGTGCGCGTGGCCCGCGGTGAAGGCGCGGTGCTGAGCGAGGACGAAGCCGGAGAGGATCTGGTTGAGCTTGGGCGTGCGATGCGGCTGGCGTATCTTGGCGCGCAGCGCGGCACCCAGGCACCGGATGTGATCCGGGGATGGATCAGCGACAAGGCGGTCGAAGCCCCGCAATCGCTTGCCGTTGAACCCCGTTTGCTGATTACCAAGAACGAAATGGCCACAATGGCGGAACTGCTCGACAACCTCATCCGTTTGGGAGAGCAGAGCCAGGGAGGCGACGACGCGCTCAACTTCTTTACCGAGGTGCGCGGCGTTATCGCGGACATGGCGACCAACCCGGACAGGCGTCTCAACACCGAAGCCGAAACCCTGGGCGGAGCGCTGGAATACCTCGAACAACTGCCCTACCGCAGCCAGCTTTTGCAGATGACCGAAGACCGCTGGGCGCAAAGCGCGATGCTGCGGCGGTCGATCATCGACGGGATGCGCCAGAAGCTGACGCAATACCGCAAATGGCTCTTTGATCCGCAGGTCTGGACGGCATTGCACGACGATGCAACAGATGGGGAACTTGTCTTTGCCATGCCCTTCGACGTGTTGCCCTGAGGCGCGGGAATGGCGTATTGCCTTGAGATTGAGGACCTGTCCGTCACGCTGGGCGACGCTGAGAGGCGCTTTTCCCTCAAAACCGGCGCGTGGTCGATCTCTGCGGGGGAGGTCATCGGGCTGACCGGACCATCGGGTTCAGGCAAGACACTGTTGCTGGAACTGTTGGGGATGCTGCGCGCGCCGGATGCGGGGCACTATTGTGCTGTGCCGGTCAACGGTGGGGATCGGCCTGCGCAGGATTTTGCGACCTACTGGACGGCTCCGGATGCCATGCGGCGTTGCGCTGATGCGCGGGCGAGGTTCTTTGGTTTTGTGCCGCAGGCCGGTGGGCTGCTGCCGTTTCTGACCGTGGCCGAGAACGTCGAGATCAGCCAGAAGATCGCCGGGCGAGAAAATGTTACCTGGCTGAATACTTTGCTGGGGGAGCTGGGCCTTGATAGTATCTCTCATTTGCGACCCGCAGCGCTTTCTATCGGCCAAAGGCAGCGTGTCGCCATTGCGCGCGCCTTGGCGCATCGGCCCTTCTGCGTGATTGCCGATGAACCGACTGCGGCACTTGATCCAGAGAACGCGCATAGAGCGATGGCCCTGCTGATCGATGCGGCACGGGCGGGCGGTGCTGCGACCCTGCTGTCCAGTCACGACTACCCGACGCTTGCGCGGTTCCCGATGCGCCGCATGGGGCTGACGATTACCTCCCCGGTGTCGGACCCAAATGTCATCAGCACGCTGATGCCACTGGATGACCATGAGGGAAATGCGCCACGGGATATCGAGGTGCCGGCCTGATGTTGATCTTGCGGCTCGCCTTGAAAGACCTTTTTTTCCAGAAGGTTCATTTGATCTGCAATATCGCGGTGCTCGCGGGCGTGCTTGTCCCGCTGCTTGTTCTCTTCGGCGTCAAGAACGGCGTCTACAACGCCTTGATCGGTGAATTGCTGAGCAATCCGCGCAGTGTGCAGATCGACACGGTTGGCAACTCCGACTTCAGCACGGCGGATGCCGACACGGTGCGGGGCTGGGAGGGGGCCGGTTTTGTGACGCTCAAGACCCGGAGCCTTTTTGACTATGTGAATGTACGGCTGGATGGCGGGCGGCAGAAACGCGACGCTGTTCTGGTGCCAAGCGGGGCGGGGGACCCAAACCTGCCGGATGATGTCATCCTGGGCGCGGGGCAGGCGGTTGTGTCAGCGCAACTGGCCGACCAGTTGGAGATATCGGTTGGTGATCGGATTGATGTCATCACTCAGGCCGAGGACCGACCCCGCCAATTGCGCATTCAACTGGACGTGGCGGCGGTATTGGCCCCCCGGGCGATTTCCGGCAGGGCGGTCCTCGCGCAGCTCGATGTGCTCGATCTGGTTGAAGCCTTTTACGACGCTTATGCCTTGCCCGACTATGGGATCATCCAAGGGAAACCACTCTCCGACCGGGCGCCGGTTTTCGAAGGCATGCGGGTATACGCCGAACGGCTCGAAGATCTGGCACCGCTGCAAAACCGGCTGGAGAGCACATTCGGTATCAGCACCGAAGCGCGCACGGCGGAGGTTCAGCGGGTCCTGAGCCTTGGCCGGAACCTCAACCTTGCGCTGGTGCTGACCGCCTCCGTTGCGGGCCTTGGGCTCGCGGCGGCACTGGTTTTCGGTTTCTGGGGCGAAGTGCAGCGCAAGCGTCAGGTCCTGGCGTCGCTGGCGCTCATGGGGCTGGGGGGGCAACGGCTCTGGCTTTTTCCGTTGATACAGGCGCTGGTGTCGGCCGGGCTGGCGTTGATTGTCTCTTTCCTCCTTCTCGGGGCGGCAGCCCTGATCGTCGAGCAGATGTTCGACACCGGCCTCTCCGAAGGCGGGCTGGTGCAGATCACGGCGGGCCAAGGCCTCAGCATTATCCTGTTCGTTGCGCTTTTTGTGGTGGCCTCATCGCTTTTTGCAGCGCGCGCGGCCCTGCGGATCGAGCCTGCGACTGTTTTGCGCGAGGGGGCCACATGAGACATTTTCTGTTGGGGGCCCTGTTGATGATTGCGGGTACTGCCAGCGGGCAGGACGCCACGACACCCTGGGACAATGAATTGATCGACCCAGCAGGCGGCGCGGACCTGATCCTGCCACTGCCCTGTGGCGGCGGCATGGCATTCCAGCGCGTCGCCGTCCCTGTGGATGTGGCGGACCCGATTGACGACCGGCCCTTTCGGATGGGGCAATCGGCGGAAAGCACGGGCTTTTCCGACTATCTGACACCCGCGTTCCTGCGCGGGGCTTTCTCCACTGATGACGGCTCCTACTACTACATCGCCCGCTATGAGATGAACGTCGCGCAGCACCGCGCGCTGACGGGGGATTGTGACGCGCCTTTTACCCGCAAGGACCGGTTCGCGGCGGGTGATCTCAGCTGGTTTGACGCGGTTGAGCTGACCCGCGTCATGACCGAATGGCTGATGCAGAACGCGGGCGACAGCCTGCCCAGTCAGGGCGCGCGCACCGGGTTTGTTCGACTGCCGACCGAGGTCGAATGGGAATATGCCGCCCGGGGAGGGGCCCGCATCGACCCCACGCTGTTTCCGGGCAGACGGTTCTTTGAAGAGGGCGATCTGGGCGATTATGCGCATTTTCAGGCCGCGGGTCAGGGGCGCGGGAAACTGCGGCCCGTTGGGTTGCGCGCGCCCAATCCGGTCGGGTTGTATGATGTCTACGGCAATGCAGAGGAATTGATGCTGGAGCCGTTCCGGCTGAACGCCGTGGGCCGCTCTCACGGACAGGCGGGTGGTGTGGTGACGCGGGGAGGGTCCATCGACACCACCGCTGATGGCCTCTATACGGCCGCGCGTCGCGAATATCCGATGTTCAACCCCAGAACCGGGCAAGCCCTGCGCGGTAACTTCTTTGGGCTGCGCCCCGTGATTGGCGCCCATATCGTGACGGATGCGGCCTATGATTCCATCCGCGACGGCTGGCTGGCCCGGGTTGAAACGGATGAGGCGTCGCAAAGTGCGGAGCCTCTGACGGCGCTTGCTACGCTGCTCGAAAGTGAGATCGACCCGCGCCGCAAGCAGGCGCTGACCGATCTGCAACTGAGCTTCCGGGTGGCGCGTGAGGCCGCCGAAAGCTCGACCCGTCAGGCGGCGAAATCGACGCTGATCAGTGGCGCGGCCTTTGTCGAAACGCTGATCGAGGATACCCGTGCGATCCAGCAGCTGGACCTGCGGATCAGGTCCCTGCGTGACCGGGCGCGGGTGGCCGCTGGCGATCAGCGCAAGCAGTTGATGACGGCGTTTCGAGGCAGTCTTGAACGGCTGGGGCAGCTGCGCGCGGGGCAGGCGACGTATCTGCTATCCTATCGCGCGGCCCTGGAAACACTCACCAGTGACGTGGATGGCGCGCTTCTCGACAGTGCGTATCAGACCTTGTCGCAAGACCTGATAGAGGCGGAGCAGGTTCAGTTTCTCGAAGTGTTGCGGCTTTTCTGGCGCGATCTGGAAACCTACCGCGACCAGCCGGACATGGGCCAGCAGGAGCTTTTGCAACTGGCCGTCCGGTAAATCACGGTTTGGCGGGCCCGCTCTTGCGGGTGGGCATCCGGTTAATCACCGGGGCTGCGTCTTCGGCGATATCCACACGCGTATTGCCCGGGTCAATGGTCGAGGAAATATAGGGTCGCCGCGTGCCACCGCCCGGTTTGTCCGACGCCTCCACCAAGCTGTAAAGCGTGACCGGTGCACCGGTGAAATCGGTGAAATTGCCCACCGGTGCCTGCCCCTGATTTGGAATGGCTTCCCAGTGGCGGAGCATGTCGAGCGGTTTTACGGGTTCTTCCTTGGCCAACAGCAGGTCCCCGAAAAAGTCACCGTCCCGCGACGGGTTGGTGATCCTGCTGAATTTTGCACCCGGCACGATGGCCTGCAGGGCAAGGTTGGCGGAGCGCTGGAACCTGCCGTGATCCGTGCCGATGAACAGCCCGCCCCCGGCTTCGCGCAGCGCCTCCATCTGGTTTGCGAGCATATTGGCGGATGAGTTGTTGACCCCCGGCCATTTGGTCAGCGACCGCACGTCCGAGTTGCGGATGCCAAGTGAGCCATCCAGCATCAGCGCCCTGTTGCCCGCTGCGTAGAAGGATCTGAAGGCATCGCGGTCCGCATCATTGAACAGCGCATTGTGGTTTGCTGCTGTAATGACGATAATTCTGTAACCGGGATTTGCGGCCATATGTCTGGCCAGCGCACCGCGCCGCGGCTCGAATTTGTAGTCCACGTCAAAGCGTGACCCGCCTTTGTACCCGTCAATAAAGCGCGCCATGGTCCTGCGGTTGGAAGGCTTGTTTTGCGCCTCGTCCAAACTGATGTCCCACCACAGGACCCGCATGGGTTCGGCATGCGCGGAAGCCGCAACAGTGACAAGGATCAGCAGGAGTGCGGTTAAATATTTACGCATGTCTGAACTTCCGCTTAAGGTACGTTAACAGAATGGCCTGAGCGGTGGGTTTTGTCCAATGCGATCAAGGCGCTTTTGGCGGCAATGCACCCCCTGACCCAGGCAAGACCAGGGGCTCTTTGCATGCGCGTGCTGAAATTTCTGATGGTGATCGCGGCGGCGGGCCTGGTTGTGGCCAGTGGGGCGGCTGCGTTCGCCGCGCTGCAAAGCTGCGCGCTGAACCTTGCCATCCTGTCTGAGGTGAACGGCTGCCCGACAGATGAAGAACTGGCCATAGAAGCGGAGCTGGTCGCGCTGGAGGCGCAACGGGGCCAGCTCCGGGCAGAGATTGCCCGGCAGGGTCGTGTGCTGGCTGCGCGCCAATGCGACGCAGTCTACCCCTCACGGACCGCCCCGATCACCCGGGCCGAGCTTGAGGTTGGCGATCTCGAAGCGCTCTACGGTTGCTGGTCATTGGGCAGCAGCTACCAGACCCGGGATGTGGATACCGAACAGGTGATCTCCTACCCGGTCTGGCGGATGTGTTTTGACACGCAAGGCAGAGGAAAACAGGTCATGCAAGGCGATGACGGTTCGACCTGTGAGGGGCCAGTGACGGCGCGGATCGCCAGCCCCTCCCAGCTTATCCTGGGCGAAGGCGGAAACCTCGCCTGTAGTGACGGTGGCTATATTCACCGACGGGATATCGCCTGTGGTGTGGCCGGGGCAGGGGTCACCTGCCAGACCTTGCAACCAGAGACCGAAGGGCAGGCGGATGTGCCCTTCAGCCGCTGGCAATAGCGCAAGCCTTATTGTTTGACCGCAACGCTGGGGGAGACCACGTCGATGCCCAGAGCCTTGCCAACCGCATAATAGGTGAGCTGGCCCGCGTGCACGTTCAACCCGTTCATGAGGTGCGGATCGTCGATGCAGGCCTGACGCCAGCCCTTGTCGGCCAGCGCCAGCATGAAGGGCATCGTAGCGTTGCCGAGCGCGATGGTGGAGGTGCGGGCAACCGCGCCCGGCATGTTGGCCACGCAGTAGTGCATGATGCCGTCCACATTGTAAATCGGGTCCTGGTGCGTGGTGGCTTTCGAGGTCTCAAAGCAACCGCCCTGGTCAATGGCCACGTCTACCAGTGCTGCCCCCGGTTTCAGATCGGCAAGCTGCGCGCGGCTGATGAGTTTTGGCGCTGCCGCACCGGGGATCAGAACCGCTCCGATGATCATATCCGCCGCCTGCGCCAGTTCCGCGGTGTTGCCCGCAGAGGCATAGGAGGTCTTGAACGTGCCGCCAAAGACATCATCAAGATAGCGCAGGCGCGGCAAAGACCTGTCAAGCACGGTCACATCCGCGCCCATACCCGCCGCGATCTTGGCTGCGTGGGTGCCGACCACGCCGCCACCGATGACGACGACGCGGGCCGGACCGACGCCAGGGACGCCGCCCATCAGCACACCGCGTCCGCCGTTGGCTTTCTGCAAGGTCCAGGCACCAACCTGGGGTGCAAGCCGGCCCGCCACTTCGGACATGGGGGCCAACAGGGGCAGGCCGCCGCGATCATCGGTCACGGTTTCATAGGCGATGCAGGTGGCCCCAGAAGCGATCAGGTCATGGGTTTGCTCGGGGTCCGGCGCAAGGTGGAGATAGGTAAAGAGCAACTGGCCTTCGCGCAGCATCTTGCGTTCGACGGCCTGCGGTTCCTTTACCTTGACGATCATCTCTGCGGTGGCAAAGACTTCCTCTGCCGTGGACACAATCTCGGCACCGGCGGCAGTATAGTCGGCATCCTCAAATCCGGCACCGTTCCCGGCAGTTGCCTCGATCACGACT
This sequence comes from Pseudomonadota bacterium, assembly GCA_039196345.1. Taxonomy (GTDB): domain Bacteria; phylum Pseudomonadota; class Alphaproteobacteria; order Rhodobacterales; family Rhodobacteraceae; genus Roseobacter. Next base: position 41,224 of record JBCCUU010000009.1, read on the forward strand.
CTGTGGCCATGGGCAACCGCTTCCCGCGCGGCGTTGGGCGTCATCCCGACGCGAAATTCCTGTGGTTTGATCTCTTTCGGGCAACCGATAATCATTGTGGCATCCTCCTCCGCCTAGAACCTGGATGCGTAATACGGGCTTTTTTTTGCAATTTGGCACGAAATATGTGTCGCTAAACCCCCCATGTTTCGAATACTTCTGCGGGATAAGGAAAAATCATGGAAGAAACGTGCGCATATGGAACTCGATACAACCGATAAACGCATTCTGGTCGCACTTCAGCGCAAGGGGCGCATGTCCAATGCCGATTTGAGCGAGGCGGTCAATCTTTCGGCTTCCGCCTGTCACCGGCGCGTGCAGCGGTTGGAGAAAGAGGGGTTTATCCGAGACTACGTGGCGCTGCTGGACGCACGCAAGCTGGGTGTGCCGACAACGGTTTTCGTAGAGATTACGCTTCAGGCGCAGGCCGACGAAGTGCTCGATGCCTTTGAGAAAGCTGTGGCGCGTATTCCCGATGTGCTGGAATGCCATCTCATGGCGGGGTCTGCGGATTATCTGTTGAAAGTCGTGGCCGAGAATACGGAGGATTTCGCGCGCATCCACCGGCAGTCCCTTGCGCGACTGCCGGGGGTTGCGCAAATGCAGTCGAGTTTTGCATTGCGCACCGTATTCAAGACCACGGCTTTACCAGTTGCCTAACGGCGACTGCGTGGCCTAGGCCATGCAATCCCAACCGCCGTCAAACTCAATTCCACCGTCAAAGGGAACCGGGTCCGTTTCATTGGGCAGATCGGTTCCGTCAGAGTCGACCAATTCGACTTCCTCGTCGTCCGAGAAGTTGAAGTCGAACCAGAAAGAGACTGAGTCGTCGTCGACGCTTACTTCGAAGTTGAACGAGAACTGATCTTCCAACTCGTCGAAGAACGCGTTCAAGAGGGTCTCCAACTCAGAAAGCCGGAACTCCTCGTCGGTCGGTCCGGGTTCGTCTATTTCCGGCATAACAGGATCGGGTTCGTCCGTATCGGGTTCGTCCGTGTCCGGCTCGTCTGTGTCCGGTTCGTCCGTATCGGGTTCGTCCGTATCGGGTTCGTCGGTGTCCGGTGTTTCAGGGTCCGGAGTGTCGGGGTTGGGCTCATCCGTGTCCGGTGTGTCCGGATCGTCCGTGTCAGGGTCCGGCGTTGCTGCCGGATCATCGATCAACACTTCCCCATCTGTGCTGGCAAAGTTCTGGGTGACCATGACCGCCTCAAAGCCGTCGTAATCGCCTACCTCAATGCCCAGCCCGACGACCTCGAATTCGGGGTTCAGGATATTCGCACGGTGACCGGGGCTGTTCATGAGGGAGTTGTGGAGGTCTTCCACATCATCCTCCAGCCCCGGCGCGCCGCGTTCACTTTGGTAAGCGATATTCTCACCGAAGCTCCAGTTGCCGCTGAAGTCGAAGTTGGCATCCCGCATCCGGTCGCCGGGGTTGTTGCCGTTAGCGCCCTCGTGGGAAAACTGGTTCTGCTCCAACATCCAGCGGCTGTGAACCTCGCTGCTGTCGTTCAACCGCAATTCCAAAGCGACAGGGTTGAGACCCGCTGCCGCCCTTTCCGCGTTGATAAGTTCCAGCATCTGTCTTTCATAGTTGCTCGCTCGTGACATTTCATTCTCCTTATTGATGAGTGTCGCCCGGGGAGCGTTAGAATTGGAGAATGCTCATTGTTAGAGCGAATGCTGAATTGCGCGCCGTTCAGCAGGGACGCGCCAGAACGGCGAAGGCGTCGCGGCGATAAAATGCCAAAAAAAGGGCATAAAAATTCGCGATCTCCGATCAAGCAATTATTCGCGATGATTATGGTATCTCGACCTCAGCGATGGGCGTTACAAAGAAAAACCCCCGCATGGAACTGCCATACGGGGGTTTGAATTCATCAAGACCTTTGCGGTGGAAGGCTTAGAGCATTCCTTCACGTTGGGCTTTTTTCCGTGCCAGTTTACGGGCACGGCGGATCGCTTCAGCTTTCTCGCGCGCTTTTTTCTCGGACGGCTTCTCGAAATGTTGCTTGAGCTTCATCTCACGGAAGACACCTTCGCGCTGCAGCTTTTTCTTCAGGGCACGGAGCGCCTGATCGACATTGTTGTCGCGAACACTAACCTGCATGTGGTTGTCACCACCTTTCTAAGTTAAGTTGCAAGGAATTGCAGGAGTTGGGCGTATAGCAAGCGCGACCTATCTTGTCCAGTGTGCAGCAGACCAAAACACAGGAGCGATGGCATGACAGTTCCCTATGAGACGGCGAAAAGTGATCTACTGAAGGCGGCACTAACACATGTGGCCTTTGACGGCTGGTCCGAGGCGACCTTCAAGGCGGCGATTCGCGATTCCGGCATTGCGCCTTCAGTGGCGCGCGCGGTCTGCCCCCGGGGCGCGGTTGATCTTGCAATTGCCTTTCACAAGGCAGGCGATGATACGATGTTGGCGCGTTTGAAGTCGGCGGATCTCAGCGAGATGAAGTTTCGCGACAAGATCGCCACCGCTGTCCGGTTCCGGCTGGAGGCGGTCGATGACAAGGAAGCGGTACGCCGGGGGGCGACGCTCTTTGCTTTGCCGATGTACGCGGCAGACGGGGCCAAGCTGGTCTGGGGGACCTGCGATGCCATCTGGACCGCGCTTGGCGACACCTCTGACGATGTGAACTGGTACACAAAACGCGCCACGCTCTCGGGCGTCTATTCGTCGACCGTGCTCTATTGGCTGGGGGATGGCAGTGCCGACCACGAGGCCACGTGGGAGTTTCTGGACCGGCGGATCGAAGACGTCATGCGCATCGAGAAGGTCAAGGCACAGGCCCGCAAGAGCCCGACGCTCAGCCGCCTGATGGCTGGCCCGAATTGGCTGATGAGCCATATCAAGGCGCCGACCCGGGTGCCCAAGATGGATTTGCCGGGCAGTTGGACCGCACCGCGTGAGTGATCGCGTTGCACCTGCAAGGGGTCGCGCTATGGTAGCGGGAAACCAACCAGGGAAAGATTGATATGGCGAAGATGATGCGCGCGGTCGAGATTACAGAGGCCGGCGGGCCGGATGTGCTCAAGCTGACGGAGCGTCCGATACCGGAGGCTGACCATGGGCAGGTCATCATAAAGGTAGCCTGGGCGGGCGTGAACCGGCCTGACGCTTTGCAGCGCGCAGGGCTTTATGCGCCGCCCCCGACCGCGAGCGACCTGCCCGGTCTGGAGGCCTCGGGCGAAGTGGTCGCTGTCGGTCCGGGTGCGCAGGGCGTGTCGGTTGGGGATGCGGTCTGTGCCTTGCTGCCCGGTGGCGGTTACGCGGAATATGTCGCGACACCTGCCGCCCATTGCCTGCCCGTTCCAAAAGGCATGGGCCTGCGGGAGGCGGCGTGCCTGCCCGAAACCTATTTCACCGTCTGGTCGAACGTCTTTACCCGCGGCGGGTTGAAAGGCGGGGAGCGATTTCTGGTCCACGGCGGTTCGTCGGGCATAGGGACAACCGCGATCCAGCTGGCCAATCAATTCGGGGCCCGGGTCTTTGCCACCGCCGGATCAGAGGAAAAGTGCAAGGCCTGTGTCGATCTTGGCGCGGAACGCGCGATCAACTACCGCGAAGAAGACTTCGTTGCCGTGCTGCGCGGGGAAGGGGGGGCTGATCTCATTCTCGATATGGTCGGGGGCGATTACATCCCGCGGAACCTCAAGTCGCTGGCCGACGACGGACGGCTGGTGCAGATCGCTTTCCTTCAGGGGCCAAAGATCGAGGTGAACCTCGTGCAGGTAATGACCCGCCGTCTGACCATTACCGGCAGCACCCTGCGCCCGCAAAGCGATCTGGCCAAGGCGCAGATTGCACAGGAATTGCGCGAGGCGGTCTGGCCGCTGCTTGATGCAGGGCGCATTGGTCCGGTGATGGATCAGGAGTTTGCGCTGGCCGATGCCGGTGCCGCCCATACCCGCATGGAAAGCTCTGGCCACATCGGGAAGATCGTTCTGAAGGTCGCCTGACGGGGCAGTGCGTGGAATAACGCAAAAAAGAACACGCCATGGCGCGCCAGTTGTTCGACAAGGGCATCAGCGGCGCTGCGGCGATCCGGGTCGACCAGCGTTTTGCGCTGGAAGATGTGGCCGGGGCGCACCGCGCGCTCGAAGCGCGACAGACGACCAGCGGTATGATACTGGCCTCGACTGACGTCGGGAAACCCGATCAGCGTACCGGGGTGAAGAGCGACGCGGCGGCGCATTCCCGCAACACATCCGCACCGCATCGGCGCGGGGCAAGGTCTTTGGTCAGGCAAATGCGCGCTTCCTGAATATGGCGGGACTTGCAGGTGATGGTGATCTGGTCCGCCTCAAGGCCGGGATTTGCGTCGAGAAAGGTCTCTTCGATCACCTTGGGGTCGATCTTTACCGGCTCGGTCAGCCGCCGCAGGATCTCGGGCCGTTGGATGGAGGCATAAGCAGCCCGGGAGGCCTCGAAATACCGGGTGGCAGTCAGCCCGGTACAGGTGCCATGTTTTTTCCATTGATGCCAAGCAAGACCCGAGGTGCCCATAATATCTGCCATGTCGCGCGTCATGGCCCGGCTTGGTGCGCGTTCGGTGGTCTGGCAATAGTCGGGATACCCGCGTTCGAACTGTGGCCAGAGGCCGTGCAGGATCCACCCATGGTCGTGCCGTGGATCACATTGATCTGATCCACGTGCGTCCCCTTCGAGGGCGCACCAGTTCGGCGACCAGCTGAGTGAGAGGACATAATAGTCAAACGCGCCAGCAGTGTCCGCCGAAGCGGTGCCGGCGAACAAAGCGATTATCATGGCGACGGGCCAGCGCATTGGGGCTTTCCTTATCCGTTTGACCTGACTATATACGGCGCAAGTTCCCCTACAATGGAAACCGTTCCGGATCGCCGGGACCGCCCTTCAAGGCGATGGGAAAGACGTGGGGCAAGAGAGTGATAGGAGCATAGCAATGTCAAAACCGATTATGGCCAAGGCCACCGCTGTCTGGCTGGTGGATAACACGACCATCAGCTTCAAGCAGATCGCCGATTTTGTCGGTATGCACGAGTTGGAAGTGCAGGGCATCGCGGATGGCGATGTCGCCCAGGGCGTCAAGGGTTTTGATCCGATTGCCAACAACCAGCTGACGCAGGAAGAGATCGACGCGGCGCAGTCGAACCCTCTGCACAAGCTGAAGCTCAAGTTCAATGCTGCCGCTCAAGGCGAGGAAAAGCGTCGCGGTCCACGCTATACGCCCCTGTCGAAACGGCAGGACCGCCCGGCCTCGATCCTGTGGCTGGTAAAGTTTCATCCGGAACTCAGCGATGGTCAGATCAGCAAACTGGTCGGCACGACCAAGCCGACCATCCAGGCAATCCGCGAGCGGACCCATTGGAACATCTCCAACATCCAGCCGATTGACCCGGTGGCCCTGGGTCTGTGCAAACAGTCCGAACTGGATGCGGTTGTGCAGAAGGCCGCGGCCAAGAAAGCGGCCGACGCGCCGGTGATGAGCGATGACGAACGCCGCAAACTGGTGAGCACAGAGCAAAGCCTTGGGATGGACGCGGAACCCAAGATCCCCACGGCCATCGAAGGGTTGGAGACCTTTACGCTCACCGGTGACGGTGTGGAGGAAGAAGAAGCGACAGCGGGCGATTTCTCGGATGCGGACAGCTTCTTCAACCTGCCCGATGGCATGCATGACGATGAAGACGAGGACGAGGCGGAACGCTCTCGTTGAGGGCAATGCGCTTATCGCTTTCAAGGTCCCGATGTCACGCATCGGGGCTTTTTTTGTGCCGTGACTTTTTTTGCTTGCACGAATCTCAAATGAGCTTAGATGGCGCTTTGCAGACGCCAACGCACGCGCCTCTGGCCGGTCAGTTGTTATCCTGACTGACCCGCGTTTATGTAGCGACGGAAACGTCTCTTGAAATGACTTCGGGGAACCCCCCCGAATGCTCTTTGGAGATGACCATGATTGCTACAGCCCCCGGCGCGCTTGGCGCCTTTCGACCCGTATTCGCGGACAAGGCAATGGCCTATATTGCCGCCAATGATTTCGACCGTCCGACGCTTGTGCTGGACCGTACGCGCGTCGCCGCGCAATATGACGCGCTGGCAGCGGGGTTGGGACAGGCCCGCATTCATTATGCAGTGAAAGCAAACCCGGCCCCGGAGATCATCCGTCTTCTGGTTCGGAAAGGTGCCGGATTTGATGCCGCCTCGCGCGCCGAAATCGAACTCTGCCTTGGTCAGGGGGCCCGGCCCGATCACATCTCGTTTGGCAATACGATCAAACGTGCGGCGGATATAGTCTTCGCGCACTCGGTTGGCGTTACGCTTTTTGCCGCCGACAGTATGGCGGAGCTGGACAAGATTGCCCGGCATGCGCCCGGCGCGCGGGTCTACCTGCGCCTGATTGTCGAGAATTCGCAGGCGGATTGGCCGCTGAGCCGCAAGTTCGGCTGTGCCCCGTCCCTGCTGCCCGACTTGCTGGATCACGCACGCGACCTCGGGCTGGTGGCTGCGGGGCTGTCATTCCATGTCGGGTCGCAAACACGCAAAGCGGCTTTCTGGGCACCGGTTCTGGATCAGGTGGCCACGCTCTGGCACGAGGCCCGCGCGGCGGGTCATGATCTGCACCTGCTGAACCTTGGGGGCGGCTTTCCGGCCTTTTACGGTGAAACAGTGCAGGCCCCGAGGGAATATGCAGCCCAGGTGATGCAGATGGTATCGCAGCGTTTTGGCGCGGTGGCGGAGATCATGGCGGAACCCGGTCGGGGACTGGTGGCAGAGGCCGGTCACATCGTCGCCGAAGTGATGCTGGTTTCGCGCAAGTCGCCCGATGACGTGCACCGCTGGGTGTATCTGGACATCGGCCGTTTCTCCGGTCTTGCAGAGACCGAAGGCGAGGCGATCCGCTATCAGTTTGTCACCCCGCACGACGGCGGTGAGACCGGCGCTTGCGTGCTGGCCGGGCCGTCCTGTGACAGCGCCGATATCCTCTATGAAAATCGTCCCGTGCAATTGCCCCTCGCCCTGCGGGACGGCGACCGCATCGTGATACGGAATTGCGGTGCCTATACCAGCTCTTACTCCTCCGTGGGATTTAACGGGTTTCCGCCGCTCGATGTGGTTGTGTTGTAGCCGCAACTGCTCGCGAGGAAACGGGGTCGTCCACTTCGGGAGGGTGGACGACCCTGCTGTTTCGACTTGGCCACCCGTGGATTACCTGTTTCAAAGAGCCCAGACAAATTCAGCAAAGGACAGGAAATGATCGAACGGATTGAGACCGGCGTCAGATCGTCAAAGATCGTGAAGCATCGGGGCGTGGCATATATCACGGGCCAGGTCGGCGAGGGTGACACCATACAGGCTCAGACAGAGGAATGCCTGCGCAGGCTTGACGCCCTGCTGGTGCAGGCGGGGTCCTCGCGGGAGCAGATGCTGCGCGCCACCATCTGGCTTGCGGACATGAGCGATTTTGCAGGGCTGAACGAGGTCTGGAACGCCTGGGTGCCCGAAGGGCATGCGCCCGCGCGCGCCTGTGGCGAGGCAAAGCTGGCACGTCCCGAACTGAAGGTCGAGATCATCGTGGATGCTGCCTACGATGAAAGTGCCTAAAGCGATTTACGGGCGCGCATGGCGGCGGTGATCGTACCATCATCCAGATAGTCGAGTTCGCCCCCGATTGGCACACCTTGTGCAAGCGAGGTAAGCCGCACCTGACCGTCCAGCTGGTCCGCGATGTAATGCGCTGTGGTTTGCCCGTCGATGGTGACGTTCAGGGCAAGGATGACTTCGCTGATGCCTTCGGTTGTCACGCGGTCGACCAATCGGGGGATCCGCAATTCCTGCGGCCCGATGGCGTCGAGCGCGGATAGCGTCCCGCCCAGGACGTGATAGCGGCCCTTGAACACGCCTGATCGCTCCATCGCCCAGAGGTCGGCCACGTCTTCCACGACGCACAGCTCGCCGTTGGCGCGTTTTTCCGATGTGCAGATGTCGCATACATCGGTGGTGCCCACATTGCCGCAGTTCAGGCATTCCCGCGCGGTTTCAGCCACAGTTCGGATTGTGTCGGCAAGGGGCGTGAGCAGAAGGCTGCGTTTTCGGATCATCTGCAAGACAGCACGGCGCGCGGACCGGGGCCCGAGGCCGGGAAGCTTGGCCATCAGGTCGATCAATGCGTCGATATCCTTGGTGCTGCTCAAACCTCTGTCCCTGGTTGCGCCTCTCGCGGATCGGCGTGCCCGCGGGTCTTGAGGGGCCTCAGAACGGCAGTTTCATATCGGCGGGCAGACCCATGCCTTCGGTCAGTTTCGCCATTTCTTCCTGCGCCCGTTCAGCCGCCTTTGTCTGCGCGTCCTTGATCGCTGCAAGTATCAGGTCTTCGACCACTTCCTTGTCGTCGCTGTTGAAGATCGACGGATCAATATCGAGGCCCTTCAACTCGCCCTTCGCCGTGCAGGTCGCCTTGACGAGGCCAGCACCGGACTCCCCTTCGACCATGATGTTCTGCATCTCTTCCTGCATCTGCGCCATCTTGGTCTGCATTTCCTGCGCTTTTTTCATCATGCCGGCCATATCGCCGAGAGCGCCAAGTCCTTTGAGCATCCGGGGTCTCCTTGTTTTTGGTTATGTTGGTGTTGATATGCGGGGTTTGGCTTGCCGGTACAAGGGTTTCAACTGTTCTCAAACGGATCCCATTCGTCCTCGACTTCTGGTAAGGCTTCTTCGATGGCTTCTGCAGCGATTTGATCCGGCGTGCGGATCACCGTGATCTGCGCCTTGGGAAACTGCGCCAAGACCGCCTGCATCAAGGGATGGTCCTTGACTTGGGCTTTCATTGCCAATTCGGTCGCATGTTCTTTTTCGTAAATAGTCTCGGAACCACCATTGGAAACAATCGATACAGCCCAGCGATTGCCCGTCCATTGCTGAAGCGCGGTTCCAAGTCTTTGGGCAAGATCGTTCGGCGCGTCAGTAGCCGGCTCGAACTCGATCCTACCGGGTTGGTAAGCGGCAAGTCGCACATACTTCACTACATGTTCATAAAGTAGCTGGTTTCGGTTGGCGCGGATCAGTTCGACCACATGGTCAAAAGACGGATAGCGGACAAGCGCCTGATCGGCCTCCTGTGCGAGGGCTGTGACCTGTCCGGACGCCGAGGCGCTTTGCGGGCGGCTGGCAACGGGCGCGGCGCGTCCGCTTGCACCCCGCGCGGGGCTGCTGCCATTCCGGCTCGGTGCTGGTGCCGGAGGCGGCGTCGTGGCATTCAGTTTCCGCACAAGGTCTTCCGGCGTTGGCAGATCGGCGACATGCGTTAACCGGATGATCGCCATCTCCGCCGCCATCATGGCATTCGGCGCGTTTGCAACCTCGTCAAGTGCCTTGAGCAGCATTTGCCACAGCCGGGTCAGCACCCGCATGGGCAAGGCCTCCGCCATGGCCAGCCCCCGGGCACGCTCATCCGGTGACACGGTCGGGTCCTCCGCCGCCTCCGGGGTGATCTTGACGACCGAGACCCAATGGGTGATTTCCGCCAGATCTCTGAGCACGGCCATCGGGTCTGCGCCTTCGGCATATTGTGCCGACAGCTCGACCAGAGCACCGGCGGCGTCGCCTTTCAGCACCATATCAAAGAGATCAAGGACGCGCCCCCGGTCGGCCAATCCCAGCATCGCGCGGACCTGCACTGCCGTCGTCTCACCCGCCCCGTGGCTGATCGCCTGATCGAGCAGGGAGGTCGCATCCCGCGCGGACCCTTCTGCGGCGCGGGTAATCAGGGCAAGCGCATCATCGGCGATCTCCGCCCCTTCGGATGTTGCGATCCGGCGCATCAGCGCGATCATTTCCTCGGGCTCGATGCGGCGCAGGTCAAAGCGCTGGCAGCGCGACAGCACCGTTACCGGCACCTTGCGAATCTCGGTTGTGGCGAAGATGAACTTCACATGGGCGGGCGGTTCTTCGAGGGTCTTGAGCAGTGCGTTGAAGGCACCGGTCGAGAGCATGTGCACCTCGTCGATGATGTAGACCTTATAACGCGCGGAGGCGGCGCGATAATGCACCGAATCGATGATTTCCCGGATGTTGGCCACGCCGGTGTTGGAGGCTGCGTCCATCTCCATCACGTCCACGTGACGGCCTTCCATGATGGCCGTGCAGTGCTCGCAGGCACCGCAAGGTTCGGTTGTCGGCCCGCCCGCGCCATCCGCGCCGATGCAGTTCATCCCCTTGGCGATAATCCGGGCGGTTGTGGTTTTGCCGGTGCCGCGGATGCCGGTCATGATGAAGGCCTGCGCGATGCGGTCTGCCTCAAAGGCGTTCTTCAGCGTGCGCACCATCGCATCCTGCCCCACAAGATCCGCGAAGGTCTCGGGTCGGTATTTGCGGGCAAGTACCTGGTAGGGGGCTGCGTCGGCCATGCTCTGCCTTATCAGATCGGAATCGGAAACTTGGGGTGCAGACTATGCTGCCGACAAGCGGAGAACAACGGCAATGCTGTCGGCATTCAGTCGCGCCTGAGCCGGTCACAATCGAAACCTGACAGGCTGGGACTGGTGAGAGGCTGGACAACGACCCAAGCGGGGCTCGTTACGGCTGCTTCCTTCCGGACCTGACCGGGTTGGCGAGGCGCTTACCCGCGCCAACCTCTCGACGCTGATATAGGCAAACCGCGAACTTTCCGCAAGCGCTCCATCAAAAATGCAGCCTGACGTTCAGGAAACCGTCCACGGTCAAACCGCGCGGCTCCGGTTTCAGATGGGCAATGTCTTCGAGGTGCCGCACCGCTTGGGGCGAGGTCTGCAAAGTGGCGCTGCACCGCATGTCTTTCACAAACCTCCAAGGGCGTGCCGATCTCACCTCGGAGCAGTCAGGCGACTGAAAATACGCCACAACGGCATCCTGTAGCGGTGCGTGCCCCTGAATGATGATGTCGTCATCCCCGAAGGTCTTGTAAAGACCACCGCCGCCCGCGCGGTGGTCCGTGGTGGCGACCAGGAATTCCTGATCCGCCTTCAGAGGTTTGCCGCGCCAACGAATGTTCAGGATCCGCCCCTGGCGGCCTGCGACCCGTCGACCAGCCGCGTCAAAGAGCGGCAGTTGGCGGGGATCAATCTCATACGTCAGCCCGTAGACTGCATCGTAGCGAAACCCGGGGACCCGCGGGTCCACCAGCATCTGATCGCTGTTCTCCCGGGTCAGGGTGTTGTAAATCAAGACCGAACGCTCAAGCCAATCTACCAGTTGCGCGCCCGTCGTTCTGACCGCCCAGACATGGTTGGCGTAGGGGTTCATCCCCGCGATGTGATGCCGATGGACCGGCCCGCTGGAGAGTGACAGGAAATTGTCCGGGCCATCAAAACCGCCGGTGAGCGGGGCAGAGGCCACCGACACCAGCGGAAGGTCGGCATAGGGCGTGCCCTTGACTGCCCTTTCAATCACCCGGCGCTTCGCGACTGCAAGAAGTGCAGGGATGGGGCTGGGATCGGCCAGGGCAAAGAAACTGTTCATCGGATTGTTCAGATTGCCAACCGCCTGCGAAAGGTAGTCGCGCGTTTCACGATGGGAATTCGCGGTCAAGGCAACCAGATCGGAATCCTCTGGCGTATCTGAGGTGGTGGGCCTCAACTGCACCGCGTGCGTCTTCACTTGCCAGACTGGGGATGTGCTGTCCCGTTGCAGGTCGAGGTCAATCACCCCCAGATCGGACGCAGACACCCCCGGCTGAACGACCGGTGTGCCGTGCACAGTTCCTTTCACGCAATCTGCCTCGGGGATACCCTCATGGTCTGGCCCCGGAAACCTCAGATGCGTATGGCCGCCGATGACCACATCCACCTCTTCCAGCGCTGCCACCTCGCTGATCTGATTTTGCCCTTCCTCGCCTTCGTCAAAGAGGGCAAGCCCCATGTGTGCCAGTACAATCACAACGTCGGCGCCTTGGTCCTTGAGCATGGCGGACTGTTGCTTCAATGCCTCCAGCGGGGGCTCAAAACGCGCGCGGGCGGCAACATGATGCCTGCTCCAGAGCGCGGTTTTCTGCGGCAGGCTCGACAGCACGCCGACCCGCAGGTTTACAGCGCCGCCCGCAGCGTCGCGGGCCGGACAATCGATCATCACATGTCTCTGGATCATCGGGAGCTCTTCGGAGAAGAAATTTGAACACACCACCGGCATGTTGAGATGGGACAGGCAGGAGGCGAGTTTTTCCAGACCGTGGTCGAAGTCGTGGTTACCGAGACCAACGGCATCATATTTCAGATGGTTCATGCAGGCGGTCATCGGATTGGGGTGGTCGATGGTTTCCAGCGCCATCAGATCCCCCAGCGGCGTGCCTTGAAACGTATCGCCGTTGTCGAACATCAGACAGGCCATGGCCTTTTGCGCCGCCTCATCGCGTGCGGATTGTATCAGTGTTGCCAGGCTTGCGAGGCTACCGCCTGCGCCGGGGCGGTCATTGGCGTAGTCGAAATTGGTCATTTGCATGTGCAGATCACTGGTGGCCAGAATCCGGAGACGCGTCTTCACGATTTGGGGGGAGTCCGCGATGATATTCTCCTGCCGAGCGTAATATATTCAACTGAAAGGTGATTTGAGTACCATCAGATCACGCAGGGGTTGGCAAGGGAGGTTGCTCAGAAAAGTGTTGTGAGGCTTGCGCTTCCGGCTTTCTCATGCAAATTCTCGGGGCCGCCGATACGGAGCAGAGATGAAACACGCGGAAACAGTGACGTTCGGGGGCTCCGGCCTGGACCGAGCCGGAGAAATCCGGGCGCACCCGGAGCAAGTTGAAACGGCCCGGATGGACCCCGAAGCGCGCGCCATTCTGTTTTGGCGCGGCAAACCACTGATTTCGATGGCAAACCCCGCATATTTGGTCAGACTGCCGCTCGACCATCCGGTGGTCGATCAGGCCTCGCCGGATGCGATCTTGTTGGGGCGGGAAGACGGGCATGCGCGGTTCGCCTACGACCTGTCAGCCTGGGCGCCTGATGATCTGGATGAAAGCCAATTGGGCGGGTTTCTGGATGCGACAGAGCAGCGACACCCGGATTTGCCTGCCGACTTCGCCTTTGCGGAATTGCGGCGCGTGATGACCTGGCTTTGCCCCAGAGACGCCGAGCTTGCGGCAACCGGCAAGGCCATTCTGGGGTGGCATAGAACCCATGGGTTCTGCGCCTGCTGTGGTGCAGCGACGGGGATGGAACAGGCCGGTTGGCAAAGGCGTTGCCCGGCCTGTGGTGCGGCACACTTCCCGCGCACCGATCCCGTCGTCATCATGCTGATTACCCACGGAAACGCGGTTTTGATGGGGCGGTCTCCGGGCTGGCCAGAGGGCATGTACTCCCTTCTTGCAGGCTTTGTGGAGCCGGGCGAAACCCTGGAGGCCGCCGTGCGGCGCGAGGTATATGAAGAGGCGGGCGTGCGCGTTGGGGCTGTGCGCCATCTGGCCAGCCAACCCTGGCCGTTCCCGGCTTCGTTAATGTTCGGTTGCGCGGGTGAGGCGCTGACAAAGGACATTTTGCTGGACCCCGTTGAAATCGAAGATGCGTGCTGGGTGACCCGCGAAGAGATGATGAAGGCTTTTGCGGGTGAACACCCGACCATGCTGCCCGCCCGCAAAGGCGCGATCGCGCATTTTCTCTTGAGAAACTGGCTTGCGGATCGCCTCGACTGACGGCACGAAATGCTGTGTGCCTTGGCGCGTAACAAGAGGGACACCATGAAGTTCTCGACCCGGGAAGATATTGACGCTCCCATCGATACTGTTTTCGAAGCGATAACCCGATTTGACAGTTTCGAACGCGCCGCGACGCGCCGGGGCGTAGAGGTGCGCAGGCTGAGCGATGCGCAGACGCGGGACGCGGGGGCGGCGTGGAGCCTGAGTTTCATGATGCAAGGAAAGACACGGGACGTGGAAGTTGCGATCACGCGGTGCGAGGCCCCCTCGACCCTCGAGGCCAGCATCACGTCCCGGAACATCGCCGGAGAAGCGACGTGCGCGCTTCACCAACTGTCGCCAGAACGGACACGCATGACCGTGGCGGTTGAGGTCAGGCCCCTGACCCTGTCGGCGCGCGTGTTGCTTCAGCCGTTGAAACTTGCCAAGACCCGGTTGTCGAGCAAGTTCAAGGCGCGCGTTGCAGCCTTTGCGGCTGAGGTTGAGGCGCGTGAGGCCGGAAAGACCTAGTTCCGCTCAGGGTCGGCGGGGTAGACGCCAAGCACTTCGACCATGTTGGTGAAATAATCCAACTCCTCCATCGCGAGCCGCACGCCGATGTCATCCGGGTGCCCTTCGATATCGGCATAGAATTGCGTCGCGGTGAAGGACCCGCCGACCATGTAGCTTTCCAGCTTGGTCATGTTGATCCCGTTTGTCGCGAACCCGCCCATCGCCTTGTAAAGGGCGGCGGGAATGTTGCGGACTTCGAAGACGAAGGTCGTGATCATGCGATCTGACCGGTGGCTTGTATCAAGATCGTGGGACATCAGTACAAAGCGGGTTGTGTTGTGATGCTCATCCTCGATGTCGCGCGCGAGGATTTCCAACCCGTGAATATCCGCCGCCACTTCGCTCGCCAGAGCACCGATGCCCGGTTCATTCGTGCGGGCCAGATCGGCGGCAGCACCAGCGCTGTCGGCGGCGGCTTCGGCCTTGATCCCGTGTTTTTCAAGAAAGCTGCGCGCCTGCGGGATCAGCACCAGATGCGCGCGCACGCAGTTGATATCCTCCAGGCTCCGCCCCTTGGGCGCCATCAGGTTGATGCGCACCCGGACGAAACTTTCATCGATGATGTGCAAGCCGCTTTGCGGCAAGAGCCTGTGGATGTCCGCCACGCGTCCGTAGGTGGAGTTTTCCACCGGCAACATGGCAAGATCCGCGCGGCCTTCATGAACGGCTTTGAACACGTCGTCGAATGTCGCACAGGGAACAGGTTGCGCATCTGGCCGCGCTTTCAGGACGGCTTCGTGGCCGTAAGCGCCCAATTCGCCCTGGAAAGCGATGCGCGCGTTAGCTGGGAGGGTCATTACAATTTCCTAAGACTTGAGTGCGACAAAAGAGGCGTTTGGTCGCGGTAACTACACCTTGCCACGACCAAGGTGAAGACGTAGATAGCCCTGCAAATGCACAGCAATGGAACGAGCCATGTTAGATACAATGACTTTCACAAAAGCGGCGGGCGGCATCTGCGGCGCACTGCTTGTGTTCCTCTTGGGTAAATGGGCAGCCGAGGTCCTGTTCCATGTCGAAAGCCACGGCGAGGCGTCCTACGTCATCGAAGTGGAAGACGGTGGCGAAGTTGCCGAAGCGGAAGAAGTGGATTTCGAGACCATTCTGGCCTCTGCCAGCGTTGAAGATGGCGCAAAGGTCTTCCGCAAGTGCTCTGCCTGCCACAAGCTGGTCGCTGGTGAGAATGGCGCAGGGCCGTATCTTTACGGTGTTGTTGGCCGCCCCAAGGCGGCTGCTGACGGGTTCGGCTATTCCGATGCGCTGGCCTCCATGGAGGGTGAATGGACACCCGAGAACCTGAGCGCCTTCCTTGAAAAGCCTTCGTCTTACGCGCCGGGCACCTCCATGAGCTTTGCCGGCCTGAGAAAGGTCGAAGACCGCGCGGACGTGATTGCCTACCTCGACAGTCTCGACAACTAAGCTGCGAAAACCCGGCTTGGGAGAAATGCAGGGACCGCACGCTGAAACGCGTGCGGTCCTTCTCTTTATGGGCCGCTCAAAACAATCCGGCAGATAACATTTTCGCAACTTGTATCTTGGCCTTGCCTCCCATTAGCTTACATCAAAGCGACAAAGTCGCAGAAATCGATGCCACTGAGGAGGAGACCTTTATGACTGACCCGTTGGTTTGGATCACGCCAAGAGGATCAAGAATCCGGTCTTTGTTTGGGTTTTGCCTCGCGGCGTTCATCCTGGCGTACGCATTCTTGTGGGCAACAGCGCCCCGTGCGCAAGAGACCACGATCGTCAGCCACGGGTATTCCTTTTACGGCGACCTGAGCTACCCTGCCGATTACCCGCACTTTAGTTACGTGAACCCGGAAGCTCCCAAAGGTGGAGAGATTTCCTTTTCCGCTCTGGGAACCTTTGACTCGATGAACCCCTACACGCGCAAGGGCCGGGCAGGGCGGCTGAGCACGATCATGTACGAGAGCCTGCTCGGCGAAGGAACAGGGGGCACAGTGGCACCAGCCGATGTCTATGCAGAGTATTATGGTCTGGTTGCTGAGCGGCTGGAATACGATGAGGGCAGGAACTGGGTCATCTTCTACATGCGCCCCGAAGCACGGTTTTCTGATGGCACGCCCTTGACCGCGCACGATGTTGCATTCAGCCAGCAGCTCATCTTGGAGCAGGGTTTACGCTCCTATGCTGACGCCGTCAAAAAACGGATCACCGATATCGAGGTGATCGACGACCATACAATCAAGTATTACTTCACCCCCGGTATCTCTCGGCGCAGTCTGATTGAGGTCGTTGGCGGGATGTCGATCTGGTCGAAAGCATGGTACGAAAAAACCGGAGCAAGACTGGACGAAAGCAGGCTCGAAATCTCCCCCGGTTCAGGCCCCTATATGGTCGACACCATCGATGTAAATCGCCGGATCATCTACAAGAGAAATCCCGATTATTGGGGGAAAGACCTGCCGTTCAATGTTGGCCGCAATAACTTTGACACAATTCGCGTTGAGTATTTCGGCGATGAAAATGCGGCCTTTGAGGCGTTCAAGGCCGGTGTGTACACTTTCCGCACAGAGGGCAATTCGCGGCAATGGGCATCTGGCTACGATTTCCCAAAAGTGAACAATGGCCAGATTATCAAGAAAGAACTTCCCGATGGATCGCCACCGACGCCCGCCGGTTTTGTTTTTAATCTGGGGCGTAGCGTTTTCGAGGATCGCCGCGTGCGCGAGGCCGTGGCGCTGGGGTTCAATTTCGAGTGGACCAATGAATCGTTGCAATTCGGGCTGTTCCAGCAACGCGCCTCCTTTAACCAGGACACTGACATCATGGCCGAGGGCGTGCCGCAGGGCGCGGAACTCGCTTTCCTTCAATCATTGGGTGATCTGGTGCCCGAGGAGATGCTGACCTCTGATGCCCGTATGCCCCACACGTCCGATCCCAAAAGGCTGCTTGACCGGCGCAATTTGCGTAAAGCCATGAAACTGTTGGATGAAGCAGGATGGCCAGTGGATACGGACGGAAAGCGCAGGAATGAGGCGGGGGAAGCCTTGAAAATCACGTTTTTGCTCAACTCGGCCGGATCGTCGACACTGCGCGCGGTCGTCGAAAACTTTATGTCCAACTTGCAGGCTATGGGGATCGAAACAGTGTTGGATGCCGTGGACGCATCGCAATATACCAGCCGCGAACGCGACCGCGACTATGATCTGGTCTATGACCAGTACATTCCATTCCTCAGCACCGGCGGTGGCTTACAACAGTTCTTCGGTTCTGAGGCAGCCTCCTACTCGGTTTTCAATCCTGCCGGATTGGCCAGCCCGCTGGTCGATGAAATCATCGAAGCCTCGCAGCGGATGGAAACCAAGGAAGAAACCGATGTCACCCTGATGGCGCTAGACCGCGCGCTACGGTATGAGTTTTTTATGATCCCGACATGGTACAATGACAGCTTCTGGGTGGCCTACTACGATCAGTACGAACACCCGGAGGAAATACCTGCTTATGCGTTGGGGCAGCTTGATTTCTGGTGGTATGATCAGGACAGGGCAGAGGCCTTGCGTGCGGCTGGTGCATTGAGGTAACGGCCGAAAATGGGCGCCTATATTGTTAGAAGGCTTTTGCTGATTGTCCCGACCTTGTTAGGGATCATGGTGATCAATTTCGCGCTGGTGCAATTTGTTCCAGGCGGTCCAGTCGAGCAAGCCATCGCACGTGCCCAAGGCGAAGGCGATGTCTTTGGCGGGTTCGCCGGGGCAGGCAATGACGCTGGCAATGCAGATTTGCCTGGCAACGACAGCCAGTATATCGGTGCGCGGGGCCTGCCGCCGGAGTTCATCGCGGAGCTGGAAGCTGAGTTTGGCTTTGACAAACCGCCGCTGGAACGTTTCCTCAACATGATCTGGAACTACATGCGTTTCGACTTCGGGGAGAGTTATTTCCGGTCGATCTCCGTTCTGGAACTGATCAAGGAAAAACTGCCTGTTTCCATCACCCTTGGGCTTTGGTCCACCCTGATTGCCTACCTCGTCTCCATCCCGCTTGGCATCCGCAAGGCGGTCAAGGATGGCACCAGTTTTGACACCTGGACGTCGGGCGCGATCATCGCGGCCTACGCAATCCCCGGGTTTCTTTTTGCAATTCTGCTCCTGGTGCTTTTTGCTGGCGGCTCATACTGGCAAATCTTCCCATTGCGCGGGCTGACCAGCGACAATTTTGACCAGTTGAGCGCCTGGGGCAAGGTTGTCGATTACTTCTGGCACATCACCCTGCCGGTGCTGGCCTCGACGATTTCGGCCTTTGCAACGCTGACGCTCCTGACCAAGAACAGCTTTCTGGACGAGATCAAGAAGCACTATGTGATGACCGCCCGCGCCAAAGGGCTGTCGGAGCGCCGCGTGCTCTATGGGCATGTCTTTCGCAACGCCATGCTGATCGTGATCGCGGGGTTCCCGGCGGTTTTCATCGGCGTTTTCTTCGGCGGATCGCTTATCATCGAGACGATTTTCAGTCTGGACGGACTGGGCCGCCTCGGGTTCGAGGCGGCGGTGGCGCGTGATTACCCGATCGTTTTCGGCACCTTGTTCATCTTTGGTCTCATTGGCCTGATTGTCGGGCTATTGTCCGATCTGATGTATGTGCTGGTTGACCCGCGGATCGACTTTGAGCGGCGGGAGGGCTGAGCGATGGCGGTAACGGACCCCATGCCCGAAACGGCGCCAGATCACGCTACCCCCCCGGTGCCGGAGCAAAAACGCGCCTGGCTCTCGCCCCTGAACCAACGCCGCTGGCGCAATTTCAAACGCAACAGACGCGCCTATTGGTCGCTCTGGATCTTCTCCGTCCTGTTTGGCCTGTCGCTCTTTGCGGAGTTCCTCGCCTACGACAAACCGATCCTCGTGCAATACCGTGGGGAATACTACACGCCGATCTGGAACTTTTACCCCGAAACGGCCTTTGGCGGCGACTTCCAGACCGAAGCCGTCTATCGCGATCCGGAGGTCGAATGCCTGATCGTGACGGGGGGCCTTGATCTCTGTTTCGATGATCCGGAAGGCTATATCGAAGATGCGCAGGACGGCATCATCGACGGGGACCCGATTGAGAAAGGCTGGTCGATCTGGCCGCTGATCCCCTATTCCTACGACACAGCGGTGGATCGGCCGGGTGCGGCCCCATTACCACCGAACGGCGAGAACCTGCTGGGCACTGACGGCACCAAACGGGACGTTTTGGCGCGGGTCATTCACGGCTTCAGGCTGTCGGTGATCTTCACGATCCTTGTGACCGGGCTCTCCAGCATCATCGGCATTATCGCTGGTGCGGTGCAGGGGTATTTTGGTGGCAAGACCGACCTGATTTTCCAGCGGATCATCGAGATCTGGGCCTCGACCCCGCAGCTTTATATCATCATCATCCTCTTCGCGATTCTGGGGCGAAGTTTCTGGCTGCTGGTCATTCTGATGGTCCTCTTCGGATGGATGTCGCTGGTGGGCGTTGTGCGCGCGGAATTCCTGCGCGCCCGCAATCTGGAATATGTCCGTGCGGCCCGCGCGCTTGGCGTGTCCAACGTGACGATCATGTTCCGTCACATGCTGCCCAACGCAATGGTGGCGACCCTGACCATGTTGCCCTTTATCATCACGGGCACCATCGCCACGCTGGCGGGGCTGGATTTCCTTGGCTTCGGCTTGCCGTCCTCGGCCCCCAGTCTTGGCGAGTTGACGCTTCAGGCGAAACAGAACCTGCAAGCCCCGTGGCTCGCCTTCACCGCGTTTTTTGCCTTTGCCATCATGCTCTCGCTCCTGATCTTCATCTTTGAAGGCGTGCGCGATGCCTTTGATCCAAGAAAGACCTTCTCATGAGCGCACTTCTTGAGGTCAAGGATCTGGTGGTCAGCTTCCGTCAGGACGGTGCACTGACCCATGCTGTGAAGGGGGTGAGCTTTACCGTCGAGCGGGGAGAGACCGTGGCCCTTGTGGGCGAATCCGGGTCCGGCAAGTCCGTCTCTGCCCTGTCGACGGTGTCGCTTTTGGGTGATAGCGCGGAAGTCAGCGGCTCAGTCACCTATGATGGCCAGCAGATGATCGGCGCGGATGAAGCGCTGCTGCGCAAGGTGCGCGGCAATGACATCAGCTTCATCTTTCAGGAGCCGATGACCTCGCTCAATCCGCTGCACACGATTGAGAAACAATTGGCAGAAAGCCTCGCCCTGCATCAGGGGGTTGTAGGTGCCGAGGCCCGCGCGCGGATTATCGAGCTTTTGGAACAAGTCGGCATTCAGGATGCCGAAACCCGCGTGACAAGCTACCCCCACCAGCTTTCCGGTGGGCAGCGCCAGCGGGTGATGATCGCCATGGCGCTTGCGAACAAGCCCGATATCCTGATCGCGGATGAGCCGACAACTGCATTGGATGTGACGATCCAGGCGCAAATCCTCGACCTTCTGAAGGACCTCAAGGACCGGATGGGCATGGGTCTTTTGTTCATCACCCATGATCTGGGGATTGTCCGGCGCATTGCGGACCGGGTCTGCGTGATGCAGCGGGGCGAGATTGTCGAGGCCGGTCCGACGGGTGAGATATTCGCAAACCCGCAACACCCCTACACCCGTAAACTGCTGGGGGCTGAACCCTCCGGGGCGCCGGCTCCTTTACCAGCAGATGCGCCGGTGGTGGCGCGGACCGATAACCTCAAGGTCTGGTTCCCCATCCAGAAGGGTCTTCTGCGCCGCACCGTGGGCCATGTGAAAGCCGTCAATGACGCCAGCCTTACTGTTCGAACAGGTGAGACCTTGGGCGTGGTTGGTGAATCCGGGTCGGGCAAGACGACCATGGCGCTGGCGCTGATGCGGCTGATTTCCTCGGAAGGGCAGATCACCTTCATGGATCAGGATGTGCGGCGCTGGTCCACGCGGCAACTTCGGTCCCTGCGCAAGGACATGCAGATCGTGTTTCAGGACCCGTTTGGCAGCCTTAGCCCGCGTATGACGTGTTTTCAGATCATTTCCGAAGGGCTCGATATCCATCAGGTCGACCCCGACCGCAACCAGCGCGAACTGGTGCGCGATGTGATGGTAGAGGTCGGGCTCGACCCCGCGACGATGGATCGGTACCCTCATGAGTTTTCGGGCGGACAACGCCAGCGGATCGCCATCGCGCGCGCAATGGTCCTGCGCCCCAAGCTGCTGGTGCTGGACGAACCCACCTCGGCGCTGGACATGACTGTACAGGTTCAGATCGTGGACCTCTTGCGCGCGCTACAGGAGAAATACGGTCTGGCCTATGTCTTTATCAGCCATGATCTGCGGGTTGTGCGCGCTATGTCCCATCAGGTCATGGTGATGAAACGCGGCGATGTTGTCGAGGCGGGTCCGGTCGACCAGGTGTTTGACGCGCCAAGCCATGAGTACACGAGAAATCTGCTGGCCGCGGCGGGCTGATCCTCAGATCGCCGAGGCGTGCCCTGCGTTTGACATGTCGTAGGCGTCAAAGTAGCGCGCGATGATACGGGCCAGGGGCTGTCCTTCAGGCAGGATTTTGAACGCATTGGGTGTCATCTCCACGATATCGCCGAAATGACGGGCAGCGCTGCGAAGCAAGCCGCGTATATGTTCCTTGCGGTCTTGGAAACGTATCGTCAATTCGTCGATGCTGACTTCGAAATCGCACATCAACGCTTCGATCAAGCGGCCCCTGAGCAAATCCTCCGGGGAGAACTGATGGCCCCGGACGGTAGCAAGCTCATCCGCACGGACCGACTTCGTATAGCCAGACGTCGCCGGATTGTTCTGGGCGTAGCCTTGCGGGAAACGCGAGATGGCGGAGGCACCAAGGCCGAGGAGTACTTCGGCAGGTTCATCGGTGTAGCCCTGAAAATTGCGCCGCAGCTGTCCGGTTTGGGCCGCAACGGCCAAAGGATCATGCGGGACGGCGAAGTGGTCGATCCCGATCTGGCGATAGCCATCCCATTCGAACAGCTGACGGGCCGTCTCGAAAAGCTGCAACCGCGCTTCGGGCGGTGGCAAGGCTTCAGATGGTATGAGCGCCTGCCGACGTGCCATCCAGGGCACATGCGCATAGCCGTAAAGCGCGACGCGGTCCGGGCTGAGGGTCAGCAGCTTTTGAACGCTGGCCGCGATCTTTTCGGTAGTCTGATGGGGCAGCCCAAAGAGGATATCGGTGTTCAGCGACACGATCCCTGCTTTGCGCAGCATTTCCGCCGCAGTCTGCGTGACATCAAAGCTCTGCAACCGCCCGATGGTGGTCTGGATTTCCTCGTCGAAGTCCTGCACGCCGATGGACGCCCGGGTCATGCCCGCAGCGGCCAGTGCATCCACACGACTCTGGTCGATCTCGTTGGGGTCAATCTCGACCGAGAACTCGCCATGCTCCGCTAGCGGCGCGATCTCTGCCACGGCACCTGCCAGATCGGCGATCATCTCGGGATCAAGCAAAGTGGGTGTGCCACCGCCCCAGTGGATGCGACTTAGGGTCACATTTTCCGGTAACAGCGCGCCGATCAACGAGATTTCGCGCTTTAGAGTGGACAGATAGGTGGCGACTGGGGCATTACTGGTGGTGCCTTGAGTGCGGCAGGCGCAAAACCAGCACAACCGTCGGCAGAACGGTATGTGCAGATACAGTGATATGCGGCTACCAGGCGGTATTGCGGTGATCCACGCGCGGGTGTTGTCCCCGGTGGTATCGACCGAGAATTGCGGTGCCGTCGGATAGCTCGTGTAACGCGGAACTTTCGCGTCGAAAAGTCCCATTCTGGCGAGTTTGGATGTTGTGCCCATGGCGCTGGAATAGTGACTCCAGGGACAACCAACATTGATATGGATCAAAAGGCGGAGACTATTTGATGCAAGATATGGTAGCGCCGAACATGAAAGACTGTTCAGATTGTCCGATCCGGCATCGTGCCGTCTGTGCACGCTGTGAAGCGGATGAACTGGCGTTGCTGGAGGACATCAAATATTACCGAAGTTTCTCCGCTGGTCAGACGGTGATGTGGGCGGGCGACCGCATGGACTTCGTGGCCTCGGTTGTCTCCGGTGTCGCCTCCCTGACGCAAACCATGGAGGACGGCCGCACCCAGATGGTGGGGCTGTTGCTGCCATCGGATTTCGTCGGGCGTCCGGGGCGGGAAACCGCCGCTTACACGGTGACGGCGACAAGTGAGCTTGTCATGTGCTGTTTCCGCCGAAAGCCATTCGAGCAGATGATCGACACCACTCCTCATATCGCCCATCGCCTGCTGGAGATGACACTGGACGAGCTTGATGCCGCGCGCGAATGGATGCTGGTACTGGGAAGGAAGACAGCACGTGAAAAAATTGCCAGCCTGCTGGCGATCATTGCGCGGCGCGATGCGATCCTGTCAAAACACTCAGAGAGCAAGATCCTGGCATTCGATCTGCCGCTGACGCGGGAGGCCATGTCCGACTATCTGGGCTTGACGCTTGAAACGGTGAGCCGTCAGATTTCAGCGTTGAAAAAGGACGGTGTGATCGTCCTGGAAGGCAAACGCCGTGTGCAGGTCCCCGATATGTACCGCCTGATGGACGAGGCCGGAGATGACAGCGACGGCGGCTTCCTGAGTTAACGCCGCCGCTGCCACAGACCGCTAGTGTGCCATGAACACGGGCACTTTGCTGTGTTCCAGCATATCCCGTGTCGCCCCTCCCAGCACAGCTTCGCGGAACCGCGAATGCCCGTAGCCGCCCATGACCAACATGTCCGCATCCATCTCGGTGACATGTTGGGCAAGCCGCTGGCTGACGCTCAACCCCTGTTTTGTCATCACGTGGATGTCGCTGCGAATGCCGTGCCGTGCCAGATAAACGGCAAGCGGCCCCCCGGGATCTGAGCGTTCCGGCCCGGTTTCAGGCGGATCAATGATCGCGATATGCACCGACTGCGCCGCCTTCAGGAAGGGCAGCGCCGCGCGCACCGCGTGCATGGCCTCGGTGCTCTGGTTCCAGCCAATGACGATTTTCCGCGGTCGGGCGGAGGCAGCGGTGTCCGGTACGACAACGATCGGGCAATCGGTCTCGAACAACAGCCCCTCCAGGACGAGGCTGTCTTCGGGGGCGTGACCTTCGCCATAGGGCAGACGGAGCACCGCCAGATCGGAAAAGCGCGCCTGGCCGGCCACCGCACGACCGACACCAGCGCTGACCGCCACGCTGCTGATGACGTCCCATCGCAGATTGGAGGGTTCAAGGAATTCGCGAACGGAATCGCCGATCTCCTTTGCCCGGGCATGCGCCTCTTCGATGCCTGCGTGCATGACCACCGCGTTTGATCCGATCTCGAAATACATGGTTGGGGTGGGATCAATTCCGACGCACAGAACCTCCAGATGCGCATCCTGCGCCTCGGTCATAGCCTGCGCGTAGGCAAGCTCCGGTACCACATCCCTGACGTTTGTCAGAGCAGCAAAGATGGATTTGTAAGCCACGACTTTCTCCTCTCAAGCCCGCCGACTTATTCCAACCTAGCGTAGCATTGAGGGCGCAACCTTGATCCGGGTCAGCCAAAAACCCCGGTTCGGTTGATGCAGATCAAGGTCACGAAAAATGCTGCATTGCAAAACAGTTCCATAACGAACCAGACGTGCGCGGGGGGAGTCTGTCCGTGCATGCCAGACGGAAGGGATACCGGATTATGAATACCGGAACTTTGAATTACGTAAAGCTGGTGGCGTATGGCCTTGTCACCCTCTTTGCGATGATCGCGGCGAGCTATGCCCGCGATCTTGCATATCAGCTTCATATGATAATTTTCATGTTGGTGGCGGGCGGCCTGTTCCTCGTCACGCTGCGCAGGACGGATGAACCGGCTGCCGCAGCGGCGCCGAAAGACGAATATTTCGATAGTGTTGTCCGCGCCGGTGTGATCGCAACGGCGTTCTGGGGTGTTGTGGGCTTTTTGGTTGGCGTGGTGATTGCCTTTCAATTGGCCTTTCCCGGTCTGAACTTCGAATGGGCCGAAGGCTATGCGAACTTTGGCCGTCTGCGTCCTTTGCATACCTCGGCGGTGATCTTCGCCTTTGGCGGTAACGCCCTGATCGCGGCCTCTTTCTTCATCGTGCAACGGACCTCAGCCGCGCGCCTTTTTGGTGGTAATCTTGGCTGGTTCGTGTTCTGGGGATACCAGCTTTTCATCGTTCTGGCGGCAACCGGCTACCTGCTTGGGGGCACGCAGTCCAAGGAATATGCCGAGCCCGAGTGGTACGTGGACATCTGGCTGACCATCGTCTGGGTGGCCTTCCTTGTGGCCTTCCTAGGCACCATCATCAAACGCAAGGAGCCGCATATCTATGTGGCCAACTGGTTCCTGCTGTCGTTTATCGTGACAGTGGCGATGCTCCATCTGGTGAACAACATTTCCATTCCCGTTTCGATCTGGGGATCGAAATCCGTGCAGGTCTTCTCGGGCGTGCAGGATGCCATGGTGCAGTGGTGGTATGGCCACAACGCTGTGGGCTTCTTCCTGACGGCGGGGTTCCTCGGCATGATGTACTACTTCGTGCCCAAGCAGGCGGAACGCCCGGTCTTCAGCTACAAACTGTCGATCATCCACTTCTGGGCGCTGATCTTCCTCTATATCTGGGCCGGTCCGCACCACCTGCATTACACCGCATTGCCTGACTGGGCTTCGACCCTTGGCATGGTGTTCTCGATCGTCCTGTGGATGCCCAGCTGGGGCGGCATGATCAACGGTCTGATGACCCTGCAAGGGGCCTGGGACAAACTGCGCACCGATCCGGTTCTGCGGATGATGGTAACGTCGCTGGCCTTCTACGGGATGTCCACTTTCGAAGGCCCGATGATGTCGATCCGGTCGGTCAACTCCCTGTCGCACTATACCGACTGGACCATTGGCCACGTGCACTCCGGCGCGCTTGGCTGGAACGGGCTCATCACCTTCGGCATGCTCTACTACCTCGTGCCGGTTCTGTGGAAACGCGAGCGTCTCTACAGCCTGAGCCTTGTGAGCTGGCACTTCTGGCTCGCCACCATCGGTATCGTTCTCTATGCCGCCTCCATGTGGGTGACCGGTATCATGGAGGGCCTGATGTGGCGTGAAGTGGATGCCAACGGCTTCCTCGTGAACTCTTTCGCCGACACCGTCAGCGCGAAGTTCCCGATGTATGTGGTCCGCGGATTGGGTGGGGTTCTGTTCCTCTCCGGCGCGCTTATCATGTGCTACAACCTTTGGATGACTGTGAAAGCCGCGCCTGCCAAGGCGCCGCTCCGCACAGCCGTCCCTGCTGAATAAGGAGGGATCAGGATATGTCGATCCTTGCAAAACACAAGTTCATTGAAACCAACGCGACACTCCTGCTGGTTCTGAGCTTTCTGGTGGTGACAATCGGGGGACTGGTTCAGATCGCCCCCCTGTTCTACCTCGAAAACACGATCGAGAAGGTCGAGGGCATGCGGCCCTACTCGCCGCTGGAGCTGACCGGGCGCGACATCTACATCCGCGAGGGCTGCTATGTCTGCCACAGCCAGATGATCCGCCCGATGCGCGATGAGGTGGAACGTTATGGCCACTATTCACTGGCGGCTGAATCGATGTATGACCACCCGTTCCAATGGGGTTCAAAAAGAACCGGGCCGGACCTCGCCCGCGTGGGAGGCCGCTATTCGGACGACTGGCACATCGTGCATCTGCGCGACCCGCAATCGGTTGTGCCGGAATCGATCATGCCGAAATACGGCTTTCTCGAAGAAACGCTCATCCAGCCCGATTATGTGGACGAGTTGATGGCCACACATCAACTGGTTGGTGTTCCCTACACGGATGAGATGATCGAAGTGGCGGCTGCGGACTTCCGCGCGCAGGCGGATCCCGACAGTGACTTTGACGGGTTGCTGGAGCGCTATCCTGGTGCGCAGGTGCGCAACTTTGACGGACAGCCGGGGATTTCCGAGGCTGATGCGCTGATCGCCTATTTGCAGATGCTGGGCACTCTGGTCGATTTCTCGACCTTCACCCCAGACGCAAGCCGCTAGGGAGAGCTGACATGGAAACCTATTCCTTCCTGAGAGAGTTCGCGGACAGCTGGATGCTGCTGCTCCTGTTCAGCGTCTTTGTCGGTATCTGGTTCTGGGTCATCCGGCCCGGCTCCGGCAAGCTGCACGAAGAAGCGAAGACCATGATCTTCCGCAATGATGAACGACCCGCCCCGCAAGAGGAGGCAAAAGAATGACCAAAGTCCCACCAAAGCAAGAGGGCGATCCCAACACCACCGGCCATGTCTGGGACGGGATCGAAGAGTTCGACAATCCGATGCCGCGCTGGTGGCTGTGGTGCTTCTATCTCACAATCATCTGGGGGGTGTTCTACACGATCGCCTATCCCGCCTGGCCGCTGGTCTCGTCGGCCACCTCCGGTCTGCTCGGCTACTCCACCCGCGGCGAAGTTGCCGCCGATATTGCCGCCGTTGAAACCCAGAACGAGGGGATCAACATGCAACTCGCCTCTGCCGAGCTGACGGAGATTGCAGGTAATCCCGAACTCGAAGGCTATGCCACTTCCGCAGGGGCTGCTGTTTATCGCACCTGGTGTGTGCAGTGCCACGGGTCGGGGGCGGCGGGGGCTGTCGGCTACCCCAACCTTCTGGACGACGACTGGCTGTGGGGGGGCGATATCGAAGCGATCCATTACACGATTTCGCACGGTATCCGGAACGAGGAAGATGATGATGCGCGCTATTCCGAGATGCCCGCCTTTGGCGAGATACTGGAGCCCGAAGAGCTGACATCCGTCGTCAACTACGTGATGGATCTCTCTGGCGGAACACCTGTGGATGCCTCGCAGGTCGCAGCCGGTGCCGAAGTCTTCGCGGACAATTGCAGCGCCTGTCACGGCGAGGAAGGTCTCGGAGACCGGGAGCAAGGCGCGCCTAATCTGGCGGATGCCATCTGGCTTTATGGTGGCGACTATGACGCTCTGATGGAGACTGTGACCTACAGTCGCTATGGCGTTATGCCACCTTGGACCCAACGCCTTTCTGAGGCTGAAATCCGGGCAGTGTCCGTCTACGTTCACCAGTTGGGCGGCGGCGAATAAACTGACCCCAGGTCACTGACCTTTTGGGCGCGGCGTATTGATGCAAGTCAATGCCGCGCCCAAAGCGCTTCAGATAGGGTGCAAGTGACCAGAATCCGGAGTAAAACGTCTTGACTGAACAGGTCACACCACCAAGCCTATACGCGGCGCGCGAGCCGATTTTCCCGCGTCGCGTTTCAGGGGCCTTTCGGAATCTGAAATGGATCATCATGATCGTGACGCTCGGCATTTACTACGTGGTGCCGTGGATCCGCTGGGACCGGGGACCGGACCTGCCCAATCAGGCGGTGCTGCTGGACCTTGCACATCGCCGCTTCTACTTCTTCTGGATCGATATCTGGTCGCACGAATTCTATTTTGTTGCCGGTCTTCTGATCATGGCGGGGCTGGGGCTGTTCCTCTTCACTTCCGCCCTTGGGCGCGTGTGGTGCGGCTATGCCTGCCCGCAGACCGTCTGGACGGACCTTTTCATCCTCGTCGAGCGCTGGGTGGAGGGCGACAGAAACGCCCGCCTGCGCCTGCATCGCCAGAAGAAGATGGACTTTCGCAAGTTCCGCCTGCGGGTGGTCAAATGGACGCTCTGGCTACTGATCGCGGTGGCGACCGGTGGGGCCTGGGTCTTTTACTTTGCGGATGCGCCGACGCTCATGGTCGATCTGCTGACCGGCCAGGCCGCGGCGGTCGCCTATGTCACCGTAGGCATTCTGACCGCGACGACCTTTGTCTTTGGCGGCTTCGCGCGCGAACAGATCTGCATCTACGCCTGCCCCTGGCCGCGCATTCAGGGTGCCATGATGGACGAAGACACGCTGACGGTGGCCTATCGCCCCTGGCGCGGAGAGCCTCGCAAGCACTCCGACGAGGTCAAGGCCGGTGCCGAGATGGGCGATTGCATCGACTGCATGGCCTGCGTGAATGTGTGCCCCATGGGGATCGACATTCGCGATGGGCAGCAGATGGAGTGCATCACCTGCGCGCTGTGCATTGATGCCTGCGACGACATCATGGCCAAGATCGGCAAGCCACGCGGGCTGATCGACTATCTGGCCTTGTCCGATGAAAAGCTGGAACGTGCGGGCAACCCGCCCCGTCCTACCTGGAAACATATCTTCCGTCCCCGGACCATTCTCTACACCGCGCTTTGGGGGGGTGTGGGCGTCGCTCTGCTCGTAGCACTTTTTATCCGTGCCGATATCGAGGTGACGGTTGCCCCGGTGCGCAACCCGACCTTTGTCACGCTCTCAGATGGGTCGATCCGTAACACCTATGACATCAGGCTGCGGAACAAGAACAATGACGAACGCCTGTTCCGGCTGGCAGTTCAAAGCAGCCCCGCCCTGCGGATCGAGCTCGAGGGCACCGATGATGACACCGTCTCCGTTGCTGCTGACGCATCCCACTTGCAGCGGGTCTATGTTGTGGCCCCGCCGAACTCCGTCCCTGCCGAGGGTGGTTTGACGGATGTGCGGTTCTGGGTCGAGGATTTGAGCAACGGCGACAGGGCCTACAAAGACAGTAACTTCACTGGGAAGGGATCAAACTGATGCAAAAGGAACTGACCGGGCGCCATGTCGCGATGATTTTCGGGTTTGCATTTTCCATCATCATCACCGTCAATCTCGCGCTTGCCTATAACGCGGTCCATACGTTTCCGGGGCTGGAGGTCAAAAATTCCTACGTTGCCAGCCAGAGCTTCGACAAGGATCGCAGCGCACAGAACGCGCTTGGGTGGTCGGTACTGGCCGAAGCGCGTGACGGGCAGGTCCTGCTGTCAGTGACGGATGCGCAGGGTGTGCCGGTCGAGGTGGCCAGTCTTGAGGCGACGCTGGGCCGGGCAACGCATGTAAAGGACGACAGCAACCCCGCCTTTGCCTTTGACGGACGCCGGTATGTGGCCCCGGCAGACCTCGCTCCGGGCAACTGGAACATCCGCATGGTGGCCACCGCCGAGGATGGGACGGTGTTCCGTCAACGTGTCATCCTGCATGTCCCGAAGGGGCGTTCGTGACCGCGCTCAGCACAAATGGGCCTGCCGCCTGTTCGGGGTGCCTCGCCGCCCCAGCGGAGCGGGTCGAGGTGCCTTTGCCGGATGCGCAATTGGCCTTGTCGCTTCCAACCATCCATTGTCAGGCCTGTATCGCAACTGTTGAAAAGGCGCTGATCGCGCATCCTCAGGTGCGCGCGGCCCGGGTCAATCTGACCCGCAAACGTGTGATGATCGATGCCGACCCGACGGCGACCGCGCAGGATTTGGCCAAGGTCGTGATGGACGTGGGCTTTGAAGCCCATGAGCTTGATCCGGCAGCCCTGACCCAGACGCAGACCGATGCCGCTGGCCGGGATCTGTTGATGCGCCTGGCGGTTGCGGGGTTTGCAGCGATGAATGTGATGTTGCTCTCCGTGGCGGTCTGGTCGGGCGCGACCGATGCGACGCGGGACATGTTCCACTGGATTTCAGCGGCGATCACGCTGCCCGCGTTGGCCTTTTCTGCACAGCCCTTCTTTCGCAACGCGTGGTCGGCGCTGAAGGCGAAGCGGCTGAACATGGATGTGCCCATTACGCTGGCGATCGTGCTGGCGGTGGCCACCTCGCTTTGGGAAACGGGGCTGTCGGGCAAGCACGCCTATTTCGATGCGGCCCTTGCCCTCACGTTCTTTCTGCTGGCTGGTCGCTGGCTGGACGCCCGCGCGCGCTCTGCCGCGCGGTCCGCGGCGGAGGAACTGACCGCCCTCGAAGTGCCGCGCGCTTTGCGCGTGTCGGGCGGCGAAACCCAGGAGGTGTCGATCAGCGCTTTGAGAGTCGGCGACCACGTTCTCGTCCGCCCCGGCGCCCGTGCGCCGGTTGACGGGCGCATTGTGGAGGGCGCCTCGGAGGTGGATCGCTCCGCGCTTACGGGGGAAACAATGCCCGTCTTCCGCCAGAGTGGTGACGCGATGAGCGCGGGGGAGGTTAACCTGACCGGACCCCTGACGTTGCAGGCAACAGCGGTGGGCACGGACACGTCGCTGCACCAGCTGGCGGCGCTGGTGGCGGTGGCGGAAAGTGGCAGGTCACGCTACACATCGCTCGCGGATCGCGCGGCAAAGCTCTATGCGCCCGGGGTCCATATCCTGTCGGCGCTGGCCTTTCTGGGGTGGCTGATCTGGTCAGGTGACATGCGGGTTTCACTGAACATCGCGGCGGCGGTGCTGATTATCACCTGCCCCTGCGCGCTGGGGCTGGCGGTGCCTGCGGTGACGACGGCAGCCTCTGGCCGTTTGTTTGGCAAGGGGCTCCTGATCAAGAACGCGACCGCGCTGGAGCGTCTGGCCCAGGTCGATACGGTTGTCTTCGACAAGACGGGGACCGTCACATTGGGCACGCCGAATGTTACCAATTGGGACGGGTTGAGCGAAAACCAGCAATCTGTGGCCTACGCACTGGCGCGGGCCTCGGCCCACCCTCTGGCGCAGGCAATCGTCGCCAAGGCTGAAGCCAGCGGGACCGATGCTGCACCTTTGGGCGGATTGCGGGAACTCCCGGGCTATGGCACGCAGGGGAATCTTTCGGGGGAGGTCTCGGTCAAACTGGGTCGGCCGGAGTGGATCGGGCTGGAGACGGACGACACCGGGCTCTGTTCTGCGCTTGATTGCGGCGACGGGATGCTGACCGTCATCACCTTCGAAGACCGGATCCGCCCCGGCGCGGACACTCTGGTGTCACAGCTACGGGCACAGGGTCTTGAGGTCATCCTGCTTTCAGGGGATCGCGAATTACCTGTGGCCCATACAGCCCAGCAGCTTGGCATTGGCACCCATGTGTCTGGTATGTTGCCGGCGGACAAGGTCGACTATGTTGAGACATTGTCCCGGCAGGGGCGTCACGTGCTGATGGTCGGCGACGGTCTGAACGATACCGGCGCGCTTGCGGCAGCGCATGTGTCGATCAGCCCTGCGCAGGCGCTGGATGCGGCGCGGGCGGCCTCTGACATCGTGCTTCTGGGGTATGATCTTGGGCCCGTGGCGGATGCCTTGACGACGTCGCGGCTGGCGACCAAACGCATTGCCGAGAACTTCCGCATCGCCACGATTTACAACATCGTGGCCGTGCCGCTCGCCGTGGCGGGGATGGCGACACCGCTGATCGCCGCCTTGGCAATGTCAACATCATCCCTTACCGTATCCTTGAACGCTCTGCGGATCGGAGGCCGGAAATGAATGTACTCACCTACCTCATCCCGGTGTCGCTGCTGCTCGGCGGATTGGGTCTTGTCGGGTTTCTCTACACACTGCGCAGCCGCCAGTATGACGACCCGGAAGGGGACGCAAGGCGCATCCTCAGCGATGAATGGGACGACAAGCCACGCGGTGACTGAGGCGTCAGGTTGGCCCGACGGTCGTGCAGTCTATGTTCCGGGCTGACAGTCTGCGGCAGGCGAGATCCGCGGCTTCGCGGCTCATCCCCAGGAAATTGGCGTCGAAGCCGGTGGAGCGTTTCACGACCTTGCGCAAAGTACCGTCGAGCGTCTCCAGCTCCGTCAGCGCCGTTGTGACCAGCGCCCGCTCGGCGAGGTAGCGGCTGCCATATTGACCGACATTGACGCCCCATTGACGCCCGCCCGAGGTTGAAATGCGGGTGACCACTTCGTTCTGTTCGGGCTCTTGACCCAGCGAGGCGTTCACAAGCCCCGCTGGCCGCAGGGCCGGGCGCAAGGAAACAGGTGCCACGCCGCCTTTGATGACCGTTGGTTCGGTCTCTGACGGGGCGGGTGTATTCTGGGCTTCGATCAAGGCAGAAGTGATGTCTGCCGATAGAATGCCGCTGGTGCTGGCCGCGGCAGCGGGCGGGGCTGCAACTGTCGCTTCGGCCACTGCCGCAACAATGTCTTCCGCACTGACCGACGCAACCACCTGCTCGCTGCCGGGACGCAGCTGCGGCCGCAGACTTGCGGTCAGAACAACTGGCGCGCGTTTGGGCTTGCCGTTCTTGGACGCCAGATACGACGGTTTCTTGGGCTTGCGCAGGGCGGCACGGCTGGGCGCGCGTTTGAACCCCATATCAAGGAGTTCGGCAACGCGGGCATTCCGGGCAGTTGTCGATGTGCCGCCAAAGACGGTTGCAATGATGCGCTCTCTCCCGCGCTCGGCAGAGGCGACCAGGTTGAAACCGGCGGCACGGGTGTAGCCGGTCTTGATCCCATCCGCACCGCGATAGGCTGACAGCAACCGCCGATTCGTGTTGGCTACATTGCGCACCCCTGCGTTGGTCGATTTGCGGGAAAAGAGGTTGTAATACTCCGGATAGTCATACAGCACATGACGCCCGAGAATGGTCATATCCCGTGCGGTGGACATATGGCCCTTCTCGGTTAGCCCATGGGCATTCTTGAAGGTGGTCCGGGTCATGCCCAGTTCCCTGGCCGTGCGGTTCATACGGCGGGCAAAGGCGGCCTCAGATCCTTCCAGCGCCTCACCGATGGCCGTTGCTGCATCATTGGCGGATTTGATCGCCGCGGCACGGATCAGGTAGCGGAACGCGATGCGCTGCCCGGACTTGAGGCCCAGCTTTGACGGGGGTTCGGCGGCGGCAAAGCGTGAAATCCGGACCTTGGTATCGAGAGAAATCTCACCGTTCTCAACGGCCTGAAACGCGATGTAAAGCGTCATCATCTTGGTCAGGGATGCCGGATGTAGCCGGGTGTCGGCGTTGCGCGAATGCAGGACTTCGCCGGTGCGCGCATCCATTACCATTGCCGCGTAGGGGGCCGCTGCCGCACTCAGTGGAAGAATCACCAGCATCCACAACAAAGCGAATGCATATAGCCCATATCGGGCTGGCCAATACCGCCAGACCTTCATGATAACCGCCTTTTCTCTGCCTCACGCCGCCGGATTTTCCCGGCTGACTTTATTAGCTCGAACGCTAACACAGCTTTCGGTTTCGATAAACCGATGATTTAAAGAGAATGCGTTAAGGTTGAATGAAGCTCAATCTTGATACATTTTCGCCGCAGCGTCAGCCGATCTTTGCCAGAAAAGGCTTGAGCCCACTGAGGTCAGCGAGCTTTGCAAAGCGCGGGTGGCCCATCGGTGCCTTGGCCTTTTCCAATTCCCATTCATGATCGTGTTCGACGAAAACGCCCCAACCGCCTGCCTCGATCATGGGCAGGACGTCCGATTTCATTGAGTTCCCGACCATCATGCCTTGCCCGGCACCGTCGCCGTGGCGGCGGAATATCTCGCCATAGATGGCTGCAGTCTTGTCAGAGACAATCTCGACGGCGTCGAACAGCTCTCCCAATCCCGATTGCGCCAGTTTGCGCTCCTGATGCAAAAGATCCCCTTTGGTTATCAGAAGGATACGGTGGGTCTCCTTGGCGGCTTCCACAGCCTTTCTGGCATGCGGCAAAAGTTCAACCGGATGGCGCAGCATGTCGCGCCCTGCATCGAGGATCTCCGCGATCACCGATCCGGGAGCCTTGCCATCGGTCACCTCGATGGCGGTTTCGATCATCGACAGGGTGAAGCCTTTGATCCCGAAGCCGTAATGGCCAAGGTTGCGCCGCTCTGCATCCAGGAGTCGTTGCATCAACGTCGCCCTGTCCGTGTATTCCGCGAGCAGATTGGCAAAATGAGCTTGTGTCATCTTGAAGAAACGCTCGTTGTCCCAAAGCGTGTCATCCGCGTCAAAGGCGACCGTTGTCAGGATTTGGTGCATGTTATGCCCCCTTTTCTAAATTTCCAGACAGGTTATATAGACCGATCAGAGACTGAACCATTCACGAGAAAAGCAGGAGCAGCAATGCACCGCGATCTGTTTATGATGTCGGACCGTTCGGAGGACGATGGTGATACCTCCATCCTTACCGCGACGAAGCCCAAGACCAAGCGGCCGCCGCTTTACAAGGTCTTGCTGCTGAATGACGATTTCACCCCGATGGAATTTGTCGTGCACGTGCTAGAGCGGTTCTTTGGTCTCAGCCATGCCCAGGCCTTTGAAATCATGCTGACCGTCCACAAGAAGGGCGTGGCAGTCGTAGGCGTCTTCAGTCACGAAATTGCGGAGACCAAAGTCGCGCAAGTGATGGATTTTGCGCGCCGACATCAGCACCCCCTGCAATGCACCATGGAAAAAGAAGAGTAATCAGGTGATCGACACCCGATTGGCGCTGGCTCTGGACGAGGGCGGCTTTGCTCTGCCAGACGAAGGCCTGATTGCTGTGCTGAACCCGCCGGGCGATGCCAGCCTCGATGCTCTTCCGCAAGATCGGGTCCGGGTGATCGACGGGTTCAAACCCTCCCATGACGCTTGGGTGCGTCGCGGGTTCAAGTGCCAGATTGAACCGGACGAAGGGTATGCAGCCGTGATCCTGTGCCTGCCGCGTTCCAAGACCGAAGCACGCGTCATGATCGCGCAGGCGATGTCGTTGACTGACGGGGTGGTCATTGTGGATGGCCAAAAGACCGATGGCGTGGACAGCATGCTAAAGGCCATGCGCAAACGGGTAGAAGTGACGGCCCCCCTCGCCAAGGCCCATGGCAAGCTTTTTGCCTGTCCCGTGCCCGACGCGCAAGCGTTCATCGACTGGCGCGCTGGCCCTGCCCTGACCCCGGGCGGTTTCTGGACCGCCCCCGGGGTATTTTCGGCGGACGGGATTGATCCCGCTTCCGCGCTTTTGGCGGAGGCATTGCCCCGGACGCTCGGGCGGCAGGTGGCGGATTTCGGGGCAGGGTGGGGCTTTCTGTCAGCGCATGTGTTGACGCGCCAAGAGGTTGAGGTCGTTCATCTGGTGGAGGCCAACCACATGGCTCTGGAATGCGCGCGGCGCAATGTAACCGATGAAAGAGCGCGGTTTCATTGGGCGGATGCGGCGCAATGGCCCGCGCCCGGCCCATTGGACGGCATTGTGATGAACCCGCCGTTTCACACCACGCGCGCCGCTGACCCGGCCTTGGGCCAGGCCTTTGTCGATGCCGCCGCCAAGGCGCTGGCCCCCAAGGGGCAGCTTTGGATGGTGGCCAATCGGCACTTGCCTTACGAACAGACGCTGCAGGACGCCTTCACGAATGTCTTTGAAATCGGCGGCGATGCGCGCTTTAAACTGTTTCATGCGACGCGACCGAAACGGTCCTTGCGGCGGTAGCCCGGGACTCCAGAAAGGAAGCAGATGTCTTTTTCGATCAATGGAAAAACTGCAATTGTCACCGGGGCAGCCAATGGCATAGGCCTTGCAATTGCTCGGCAGTTTGCAGATCGCGGCGCAAATGTGATGTGCGCCGATATGGATGAAAAGAAGCTTGAGGAGGAATGGGGCAATCTTTCCGAAGATGGCAACCTGCGGTATTTCGCGGGTGATCTGCGGCAACGTCTG
Source organism: Pseudomonadota bacterium (assembly GCA_039196345.1). Classification (GTDB taxonomy): domain Bacteria; phylum Pseudomonadota; class Alphaproteobacteria; order Rhodobacterales; family Rhodobacteraceae; genus Roseobacter. The sequence continues at coordinate 77,869 of JBCCUU010000009.1, forward strand.
ACCATCGCGAACCTGGTATCCGCGACAATCGACGGTTTTGACCGTGTGGATATTCTGGTCAATGCCTCGCGCCAGGTGATCGAAACGGATGCCTTGAATGTGGAAGATACTTCCGTCTCCGTTTTGCTGGAGCAGAACCTCATGACCGCGCTGCACCTGACACAACAGGTGGCAAAGCGCATGATCAAGCAGGGGGCCGACCAGCCCGAAGGGCAACTGGGCAGCATCATCAACCTCAGCTCTATCGTTGCGCGCAACACGCGGCCTGAATTGATGGGCTATTCCATTGCCTCCGCAGCGCTCGATCAGATGACGCGGTCGATGGCCCTTGTCCTCGCGCCCGAGCGTATCCGCGTCAACGCTGTATCCTTCGGGTCGGTGATGAGCGCGTCGCTCAAGCTGTCGATGAGCGAGAACTCTGAATGGCGCGACGATATTCGCAGCCACACGCCGCTTGGCCGCATTGCCAGCCCATCGGAACTGGCCGATGCGGTGCAGTTTCTGGCAGCGGAAAGCTCCGGCTTCATGACCGGAGAAATCATCACGGTCGACGGGGGTCGCAGCCTTCTTGATGTGGTGTCAGTGCCTGCGCATTGACGATTGGGCTTGGACTGTCCCGAAAAACCGGTTTAGACATTGTGTCAGGAATACTTGACACATCAGGCTGATACATGACCCAGGACTTTGAGACCGAGAAAGCCACTGCTTCGGCATGGTTCCGGACGCTGCGCGACGAGATCGTGGAGGCGTTCGAGCAATTGGAACGTGACCATGACGCGGGGCCATTGTCGGACAAGTCCGCCGCGGTCTTCGATGTCTCCGAGACAACCCGAAAGAGTGACGATGGCTCCGACGCAGGAGGCGGGTTGATGAGCGTCATGCGCGGGGGCAGGGTCTTTGAGAAGGTGGGCGTGAACATCTCCACCGTCTACGGCACGCTTGGGGAGCGCGCGCAAAACGCCATGGCCGCTCGCAAGGGCATTCCGGGCATGAAAGACGACCCGCGGTTCTGGGCAAGCGGGATCAGCCTTGTGGCGCATATGCAGAACCCGCATGTGCCGGCGGTTCATATGAACACCCGCATGTTCTGGACCCCGCATGCCTGGTGGTTCGGTGGTGGATCGGATTTGAACCCCTGTATCGAATACGCGGAAGACACCGCCCATTTCCACGCGCAGCAACGTGAAAAGCTCGATCCCCATGGGGCAGAGTTCTACCCCAAGCTCAAAGCCTGGGCGGATGAGTATTTCTACATCCCGCATCGCAACCGGGCGCGGGGCGTCGGCGGGATCTTCATGGACGATCACTGCACCGGCGATTGGACCAAGGATTTCAGCCTGACGCAGGATATCGGTCGTGCCTTCCTGCCCGCTTTTGTGCCTTTGGTGCGCAAACGCCGTGTCCAACAGTGGTCAGAGGCGGATAAGGACGCGCAACTGGTCCATCGCGGCCTCTATGCCGAATACAACCTTGTCTACGACCGGGGCACGAAATTCGGGCTGGAGACAGGGCATGACGCAAATGCTGTGCTCATGAGCCTGCCCCCCCTGGCCAAGTGGGTTTGACCGGAGCGTTTTTGGGCAGAGGCTGTTGCTTTGTGGCGGGTTGGAGCATCGGCCTGAAAATCTGAACCGCCGCCCTTACCGAGTGTCCCCGGCCAGCCCCCGACCCTCCACCCGGGAGGGGGCGTCACCCCCACCGGAGGGAGGGGGCTGGCCTCAGCTGAAAGCGGTTGTGTTGCAGATTTTAGGGATACCGGCCTAGTGCCAGTCGAAGAAGCCCGCGCCAGCACGGCTCAGCAAGTCCTCTGCGAGGTCTTTGCCCATCTCTGCGCCCTCTGCGATGGGGCCCAAGCGTTCGCCGGAAATCGCGTCTGATCCGTCAGGGCGCAGGACTTCGCCGCGCAGGCGCAATTGCGTGCCCGAGAGTTCGGCCAACCCGGCAATCGGGGTTTCGCAGGACCCGTCAAGCGTTAGCAGAAAGTTCCGCTCCGCCGCCAGACGTTGCCCCGTTGGCGTGTCGTGTATTGCGCTCAAAAGCTCTGCGGTGTTCTCGTCATTGAGGCGTCGTTCGATCCCGATCGCGCCTTGTGCGACCGCAGGCAGCATGTCGTCGGGGTCAATGGGCGTTGCGGGCACATCCTCCATCCCAAGCCGGTTCAGACCGGCTGCCGCCAGAAACGTGCATTCCGCCACACCGTCGGCGAGCTTTTTCAACCGGGTCTGAACATTGCCGCGAAATTCGACAACCTGCAAATCGGGGCGGCGATTGAGGAGCTGCGCCTTACGCCGCAAGCTGGAAGTTCCAACCACGGCCCCCTCCGCCAACCCGGCGATCCCGTCAAGTTTTGGGGAGACAAATGCATCCCGCACATCTTCGCGTGGCAAATACGTATCGAGGATCAGGCCGTCCGGCTGGATCGTTGGCATATCCTTCATGGAATGGACCGCGATGTCTATTTTGCCTGACAGCAGGTCCTCTTCGATTTCCCGCGTGAACAACCCTTTGCCGCCGATCTCTTTCAACGGGCGGTCCTGGATCGCATCTCCGGTGACCTTGATGACAATGATGTCGAAAGCCTCTTGCGGAAGCTCGAACGCGTGCATGAGCCGTGAGCGGGTCTCGTAGGCCTGGGCCATCGCCAGAGGCGATCCGCGCGTTCCGATTTTGAGGGGTGAGTCGGGTGTTGGTAAGTGCACTGTCATGGGTTTATCTTTTAGATGTGTCAACTTAAACTGACAACTAGAATGATCGAGAATCTCTCGGTAGAAGCAGGATGTGCGCTATGAAAGACGGAATTCACACAATGAGCCAGACAAAAACAATCCTGCGGGCGTTGGCAGGTGAAACGCTGCCCACACCGCCCATCTGGATGATGCGGCAAGCCGGGCGCTATCTGCCAGAATACCGGGCAACGCGGGCGCAGGCAGGCGATTTTCTGTCCTTGTGCTACAATTCCGAACTGGCCGCGGAAGTCACGCTGCAACCTATTCGCCGGTATGGCTTTGATGCGGCGATCCTTTTCGCGGATATTCTACTCTTGCCACAAGCTCTGGGCGCTGACCTCTGGTTTGTGACCGGCGAAGGCCCACGGCTGTCAACGATCAACGAACAGGCGGATTTTGACAAGCTCAAGCCGGTCAGTGAGATCGACGCGGTGCTCAACCCGATTTACGAAACCGTCCGTATCCTGCGCCGCGAACTGCCCGAAGAGACAACGCTCATCGGTTTTGCGGGCGCGCCCTGGACGGTGGCCACCTATATGATCGCCGGGCGCGGGACACCGGATCAGGGTCCGGCCCATGCGCTCAAATCCGAAAACCGTGACCTGTTTGAAGCCCTGATCGGCCGGATCACTGACGGCACAATCGAATACCTCTCGAAACAGATCGACGCGGGCGCCGAAGTCGTCAAGATCTTTGACAGCTGGGCAGGGTCGTTGAAAGGCGCAGATTTCCAGAAATACGCGGTTGAGCCTGCCCGCAGGATCACGCAAGCCATCAAGGACCGTCACCCGGGGATACCGGTGATCAGCTTCCCCCGTGAGGCAGGGGATGGCTATGTCGGTTTTGCCAAGGCGACAGGGGTGGATTGCGTCGCCCTCGATAACTCTGTGAGCGCGGAATGGGCAGCGGCCAAAGTGCAGGTCGATGGCTGCGTTCAGGGCAATCTCGCCTCGCGCCATATGGTCACGGGCGGGCGGGCACTGGTGGATGAGACAAAGGCCATCGTGAAAGCCTTTTCCGGTGGGCCGCATATCTTCAACCTCGGACATGGCATCACACCGGACGCTGATCCCGACAATGTCCAGCGGATGATTGATGCGGTGCGCGGGGAATAATCTCTGATTCCGGGTTGACGGGCAGAGCGGCCTGCAATAACTCATCGCTCCGATGGCGTTATAGCTCAGTTGGTTAGAGCGAACGACTCATAATCGTTAGGTCGGTGGTTCAAGTCCACCTAACGCCACCACTTCTCTTCCGTCCGACGTTGATGCGATGCAGCCTCGACTGTCACCGCAAACATGGGTGACAAGCCTGCCAAACTCGCTTAGCTGTTAAGGCCGACAGAATATAAAGGGCCTCTGCCGAAGAAGGCCCCCTGCGTTCACGGGAGGAACAAATGACGATCACACGCAAGGGATTTTTGAATTTGGCGGGTGCCGCTGCCCTCGCTGCCGGGTTCGGCGCAGCACCTGCGACCGCGCAGGACGTGACGCTGACCCTTCACCAGTTCCTGCCGCCGCAAGCGACGGTTCCAAAGCAAATTCTGGACGTCTGGGCCGATAATGTCGAAGAGGCAAGCGATGGCCGCATCAAGATTGACCGCTTCCCCTCCATGCAGCTTGGCGGCCGCCCGCCCGAACTGATGGACCAGGCCATTGATGGCGTTGCGGATATCGTCTGGACCGTTGTGGGCTATACGCCCGGGCGTTTCCCCCGGACGGAAGTCTTCGAACTGCCCTTCATGATGACCAATGCGCGTGCGGCCTCGCGGGCCTATTGGGAGATGTTTGACACGCATATGCGGGACACCGACTTCAAGGATGTGGAGATCCTTGGCGCCTGGGTGCATGGCCCCGGGATCATTCACAGCAACAAGGAAGTTCGCGTCCCGGCGGATATGGAAGGGCTGAAAGTCCGTGGCGGCTCGCGGCTGGTGAATTCCCTGCTGGAGAAGGTCGGGGCGGAACCTGTCGGCATGCCTGTGCCCGCTGTGCCCGAGGGCCTGTCCAAAGGGGTGATCGACGGCACGACCATTCCCTGGGAAGTGACCACGGCCCTGAAAATCCCCGAGCTGGTGGGCCATCACACGGAATTCGAAGGCAATGCGCTTTATGTCCTCACGTTTGTTCTGGCGATGAACAAGGATCGCTACGACAGCCTGCCTGCGGACCTGCAAAAGGTGATCGACAATAATTCCGGCGTTGAGTTCTCGGTCTTTGCGGGTGGCGTGATGGAAGACAATGACGCGCCTGCCCGCAAGATCGCAGCGGATCGTGGCAACAACATCGTCACCATTTCCGAAGCTGATGCGGCGGCGTGGCGGGAGGTTTCCGACCCGATCTACGCCGAGTGGGTGGCTGATATGAACGAAAAGGGCATCGACGGTCAGGCGCTGATTGATGAGGCCCGTATGCTGATCGACAAATACACCGACTAATCTGGTCTTGTCCCGCCGCGCAAGGGTGCGGGGCAGGCGCAACCTGCGGAGCGAAGAGCGCGATGCATCACGCGGTGACGATGCTGGCAAGAGGTACAGCCATTGTCGGCGGATGTGTTCTGGTGGCGCTGGTCGTTCTGACCACAACCTCCATTCTGGGCCGCGTTCTGAATGATGTGCTGCATTCCGATGTTGCCGCATCTGTCTTCGGTGACATGGCGCAGCGTCTGCTTGATCTGGGCATCGGCGAAGTCAGCGGCAGCTATGAGCTTCTTGAGGCTGGTATTGCCCTCGCGATCTTCTCGTTTTTCCCGATCTGCCAGTTACACGGGGCGCATGCCACGGTGGATGTCTTTACTTCCCGTTTGTCGGCCCGCGTGACCCGCGTGTTGGTCGCCTTTTGGGAAATTGTCCTGACAGCGGCTCTGTTGTTGATTTCCGTGCAGCTTCTTGGCGGCGTGCAACGCTACTACGGCAACGGGGAGACGACGCTGTTTTTGCAGTTTCCGGTCTGGTGGGCCTATTCGGCGAGTTTTGCGGCCTCTGTCGTGACGTGCCTCGTTGCCGTTTACTGTGCGGTGATGCGGATGCGTGCATGTGTGACCGGTCAGTCCTACCTGGAAGAGGGCTGAGCCCGGTATGAGCGCGCTCCTCGACGTTTTGCCGTTTGCTGAGATGAGCAGGCTTGAGCTGGGGTTCTGGTCCTTTGCAGTGCTCTTGGGGATGATCTTCCTGCGGGCACCGATTGGATTGGCGATGCTGCTCTGCGGGTTTGGGGGTTGGTACTACGCCATGAACGGCAATCCTACGCCGTTGCTGGCCAAGCTCAAATCCGAGACCTACACGACGTTCTCGAGCTATTCCTTGTCGATCATCCCGCTGTTCCTGCTGATGGGGCAATTTGCGGCCCTCTCGGGCATGTCGCAGTCGCTCTTCAAAGCGGCTGAGAGCTTTCTGGGTCATCGGCGTGGCGGCGTGGCCATGGCGGCGGTGGGGGCCTGCGCCGGGTTTGGGGCGATCTGCGGGTCGTCGCTGGCGACGGCGGCGACGATGTCCCGCGTGGCCCTGCCCGAACTGCGCCGCTACGGCTATTCCGGCGGGTTCTCCACGGCGACGCTTGCGGCGGGCGGCACGCTGGGCATCCTGATCCCGCCCTCGGTCATTCTGGTGATCTACGCGATCATCACTGAGCAGAACATTGCCAAACTCTTCCTTGCGGCTTTTGTGCCCGGTTTACTCGCCGCTCTGGGCTACATCCTGACAATCTCGCTCTACGTCAGGCTTTTCCCGAAATCTGCCGGAACACGGCCAGCAGTGCCCATGGCGGAGCGTTGGCGCGCGCTGGGGGCGACATGGCCGGTATTGGTGATCTTTTCCGTGGTCGTGGGTGGCATCTATCTTGGATGGTTCACCCCCACCGAAGGGGCCGCGATCGGTGCGGCTGGCACAGGCATCGTTGCAATGGTGTCGGGCCGTTTGAACAAGGCGGCGTTTCTGGAAAGCCTTCTGGGCACCGGGCGCACGACCGCGATGATCTTTTTCATCGTGCTGGGGGCGAGCTTCTACAACGGGTTTCTGGCTCTCTCCGGCGTGCCGCAGTTCATGGCCGACTGGGTGCTGGGACAGGGCTTCAGCCCCTGGTTTGTTCTCTCGATCATCTTGCTGTTCTATCTTGTGTTCGGGTGCCTGATGGACAGCCTTTCAATGATCCTTTTGACCGTGCCGATCTTCTTTCCCGTGATTTCCGCGATGGATTTCGGAATGACCCCGGAACAGGTGGCGATCTGGTTCGGCATCCTTGTCCTGATCGTCGTTGAGGTTGGTCTGATTACCCCGCCTGTCGGGATGAACCTCTTCATCATCAACGCGATGGACCGGACAACACCGATTACCGAGACCTACCGTGCCGTCTTGTTCTTTGTGGGTTCCGACATCATACGCGTGATACTTCTGGTTCTCTTTCCCGCCATCACCTTGTTCCTCATTCCCGGATAACCCGGACGTCGATGTCGTCAAAACCTGATCTGACCTTTACGGAGACTCTTGAAGTGCACGCCCTTTAGTGCAGGATACAGGTAGCGTTATTTGCTGAAACTTGGGAGGGTGTCATGCTCTGTCTGGTCTGGCCAGTCGCAGCGTTATCCGCCGGTTGCCGGCGGCAGGATCGGGAACCAGCGGTCACGCGCGCATGCATCCCTGACGTGTCGGCGCTGTCAGTTAATTTCGCGAGGACCTTCGGCATCTTCGTACCCCGCAAGACGTCCAGCGCACCGTGGTCCAGGATCAGCGGGGTGGCGCGCGCGGAGTGCTCCTGTGGTTGAAAAGGATGACCACGTCCCGTGGCCCGACCACGCATATGTGCCGGGGTTCAGCCCCCGTCACAGCCCCGAGTTCTTTGATGAGATCAAAATGACAGTGCCACCTGATCTGCCAGCAGATCAGTTGCATAGCACCATCGCCTTCAGAGCAGGTAAGCAGTATTTCGACGCGGGTTTTTACTGGGAGTGCCATGAGGTGCTTGAGGTCATCTGGCGCCAGACACGCGATCCGAGCCCGGAACGGGAAATGGTTCTGGCCTTGATCCAACTGGCCAATGCGCGCCTCAAGGTGTTGATGCGCCAGCCACGCGCGGCCATGCGGCTCTGCGACATTGTGGATACCCGCATTTCCCGGTGCCCTGACGACCGTGCCATCCTGGGATTGCGTACCGCTGAATTGCGCGGTCTCATCAGCGAAGCCCGCGCGGTTGCCAAGAAGGCCATTCAAAGGCCCTAGAGCGGCATCCGTTTCATCTGCAGGACGACCCCTTGCAGCTGAGGCCAGCGCCCTCCCGGCGGGAGAGGGTCGGGGGGGCTGGGCGGCGGTTCAGGTTTTCAGGCCGATGCGCTAGAGCGTCTGACGAAATACCTGAAACATCAAGCATCACGTAACGCGTTGAAATTTTTGATTTCAGGCAGCGTTGCGTGATTCAGGTTTTTCGCATGACGCTTTAGCAAGCAAGAACCGCGTACTACCGCAATGGAACGATCTGCGTTTTTGACCGCCGTTTTTGACCTGGGTCAAGGAACGCCGCTCCCGTTGCTGAAACGATGGCTGCCACTTCGTGTGATTGGTTGCAGCAATGCAGGAGACTGAAGGTGCAGCAGAAAACGGATCAGAAACTTCGTCAAGCGCGTGGCAACTGCATCGGTTGTACAGATTGCAACGGCGTATGTCTGGCACTTGTTGAGTTGGCCCTCGTGCCGGAAACGGTGCTTAAACCGCAAAACCCGGCCCGCTGATGCCACGGGTGGCGGGCTGTTAGGTCTGTGCAAGCAGGATCAACGTGCCGATGCCGCTCAGCATCAGTTGGAAGTGTGTGTTCTGCGCGCCTTCATGGCCGAACCAATAGCAGAAGTGATTGCCGACGATCAGGAAGGCGGCCCAGAGGGCGACAAATGCCGTGGCGCCGATCATGGCAAGGGCCCGCGCGCTCTCTGCCGTGACCACGCCGAAAAGCGCCAACGCCAGAGCGCTTGTCCCGATCCAGAGCAATATTGTTGCCGTCAATTCGGACAAGACCACGAGACGGAATGCCAGAAGCTGGAGTTTGCGGTTTGCGATCACCCGGTGTGCCACCACTTTGAAGGCGTCCGGGTATTCGTCGCGCATGCGTGCGATCTCGAAGACTTCTGCCGTGTAGGTCTCGTTCAGCGTTGGGTAGAGAATATTGTCCCGGACCCCGGTGGTCAGCCACCCGGCAAGAGCAGCGGTGGTGACGCATTGCGCCAGCAGCAAGGCAGTTTCCATCGTCTGCCTCCTTCAGGCGAAACGTAAGAGCAAAAATCGTTAAACCTGAATCGAAACGCGATGTCTTTCAATCAGCGATACGCTGATTTCGAACGCGGGTTTGATGTTTCTTGTCGCGGATAAAGATGATTTCGCTGTGGGCACAAAAGGGGCCGTGCTCTCACGCGGCCCCTCGTGGTGTGGCTTGGTTCAGCTCCAGGCGATTTCGGCCGGGCGGATTTCGAAACTGATGTGGTGCGCGCCGCCCACAAGACCCTCCCTGGTGTGGTTGTAGAGCGACCGCCAGTAGGGCTGGATCGCGACACCCTCTTCCTGGATGATGGCGGCCCCCTTCTTGATGATTTCGCGCCGTTTTTCGACATCGGCTGTCGCCAAAGCTTCCTCCAGCAACGCATCGAATTCCGGGTTCGACCAGCCAAACTCGTTCCACGCCTCGCCAGAGCGATAGGCAAGCGCCCAGACCTGCACGCCGAGCGGGCGATGGTTCCAGTTGGTGGACGAGAACGGGTATTTCGACCAATCGTTCCAGAAGGTAGCCCCGGGAAGAACGGTCCGCTTGACGTTGATGCCCGCATCGCGCAACTGGGCTGCCACCGCATCGGTGGTGTCCTTGCGCCAGGCGTCGTCGATGGAGAAGAGCTCATGCTCGAAATCGCCCATGCCCGCTTCGTCCATCAGCGCCTTGGCCGCAGCCGGATCGTACTTGAGTGGTGGCAACTCCGCGTAGTCGGGATGCATTGGACCCACATGGTGGTTTTCGGCGACGATACCGCGATCGGCATAACCCAGTTCAAGAAGCACGGCATTGTCAACGGCCATGGCGATTGCCTGACGCACGCGCTTGTCCTCATAAGGCTTCATGCCGTCGACTTCCGCCAGCTGGTTTGGCCGGATGACAATGGTGGAGGCGGTCGCGATGGAGTTCTCAACCCAGCCATCGAGTGTGCTGAAGATATCGATGAAGTCGCCTTCTATCGAATAGGTCATGTCGATTTCGTCAGCCTCCGCCGCCGCAACAAAGGCCGACGGGTCGGTGCCATAGTCGATGAATTCGACGCGGTCGAGATAAGGGCCGCCAAAGACCTCGGTACCCCACCACGTGTGATCGGGGTTCTTCACCAGCACCCCTTTCACACCCACTTCGAGCGTTTCAGGCAGATAAGGGCCGGTGCCAACGGGGCTGGCCAGCGGATCGGTTGCATCATAGGACGCGGGGACAATCGCCGCCGGATAGTCGGCCATGCCCGGAATCAGCGAGATGTCGGATTTCGGCAGCATCAGCTTGACGGTGTGGCTGTCAACGGCAGTGACAGCGCCTTCGATGGCCGTTCCGGTTGCCTCGTCGACCAGAACGCCAAAACGACCCGCCATGGAGTTGCCTTCAAGGTTCTTGTCGCACCAGCCGATGATGTTGCGCGCAACATCTTCCGCGGTGAAGTCGGACCCGTCATTCCACTTGACCCCTTTGCGAACGTTCAGCGTGTATTCGGTGGCATCATCGTTGATTTCCCAGCTCTCAAGAAGCGCCGGACGGAAGGTCCCGTCGTTCTCGTAGGTGACGAGATACTCAAGCCATCCACGGCTGAAGTTGGCGATCTGGCTCCAGTCATAGGTGCGCGGGTCTTTCAGCGCGCGGACTTCCTGCTGAATGCGCACGGTGCCGCCTTCCTTATGACCAGCAGCGCGGGCTTTGGGAGCAGAAAGCCCCAGCATCGCATAGGCCGTGGCGGCTGTCGCACCGAAGGCGCTTGCCGTTGCCAGAAACTCGCGGCGGCTGATGGGATCGCTGCCGATCTTGGCCGCGGAGTCCACAATCGCCTTGGGCAAGGCTTTGCCGGTTCGTGTGAAAAATGTCATCGTCTTCCTCTCTATTGGCGCGCCGCCTGGCGCTCAGGGTCCGGGTCACAGCCCGGCCAGGTGATGCAGTTCATCTGCTTTTCTTTCTGAGCCCCGAAGGGATCGGAGGGATACTCAAACACTCTGGCGCATGGCGTCAAGCCCATCTTCTGCGCGCATTGAGACACAAAGGCTCGAAAGTCTGCGCGGCAGGTTGTAGTCCCACGGGGTTGCCCGATGCAGAACCGCCCGCTGGTCCCAGATCAGCACGTCTCCGACACGCCACTTATGGCTGTAAACATACTCGCGTTGGGTGATGAATGACGTTAATTCATCAATCAGTGTCGCAGATGAACCTTGATCCAAACCCTCGACCCTGAAGGTGTGGCTGGCAACGTAAAGCGCGTCGCGACCATTGACGGGGTTCCTGAGCACCGCAGGCCACTTCTGATCCGGCCATTTGTTGAACATCGGCTCTTTTGCCAGTTCCGGCGAAATCTTCGCACGAGAGTGCGCATAGCGGTGCCAAAGCGCTTTGTTGCGAATCTGTTCTCTCAGTTCTTGGGGCATATCCGCCCAGCCCGCGCGCGACGATGCAAGCTGCGTTTCGCCGCCCTCGTCCGTCACGATGCGGGCAATCAGGATGTTGGTCAGCGCCGGAACGGGCAGGAAGGTGCTGTCGATATGCCAGAGCATGTTGGCCTTGAGGTTGAGCGTGTGCAGGTCCATGTCACCTGTCACGCCGCCGCCTTCACGCAGGTTGCTGACCTCCGGCACCACAAAAACCTCGCCCTCTTTGCGCTCATCGGCAAGCCGGTCTTCGATGGGCCCAAAGAGGCGGGCCAGCCGCATATGGGCTTCATCGCCGAGCGTCTGGTCGCGAAACAGCAGGGCGGAGTGTTCTTCGAAAGCCGCGCGCAAAAGACTGTAGCCCGCCGCATCCACGCTCGACAAATCGAAATCATGTATTTCGACCCCGAACCGCTCCGACAGCGGCGTCGTTCTGAGCTTCATGTCCTGCTCCCCAAGGCTTCTATCTCATCTGCGGACAATTGCTTGACCTCGGCCCAACTGGCCGATTTTGCACTGTTCAACAGTCCCTTCGGATCGAGCCGCTTTTTCCACGCCAGATGGCGATAGTCCGCGTTCTTCAACCCACCCCCTTCGACCTGCCACGTGTGCGCGTCATAGACCGGGAAGCCGTTGGCCTCGTAGGTGGCGTTGATCTCCGCCAGACGTTCGGGGGTCGAATACCAGATGATCGGCAGATCAAAGGTCACGATCTCGCCGCCCACGCGGGCGAACTCGTGGTGCATCCAGACGTCATCGCCAAGCTTGGGACGCAGCGCCGCGATGGCGGCAGGATCGGGCGGGGTCGGGCAACCGACCTGTTGATAGGTGGCGGAGCGATCCGCCTTGAGCACTTGCAGCGTGGTGTGGTTGTAGGAAAAGTCGAACACATGCGGCAGCTTGGCGGCGACGCGCTCCGCCTCCGTCAGCGTCAGGTCGATGTGACCGCCCTGCGCCGCGATGAGCGTCTTGAACCGCGCCACGTCTTCGCGCGGCAGAAGCGCCACCAACAGGTCCTTGCCGGGCCGGATGTGCCCTTCGAGTTTCGGAAAGTACGCACAGATGCGCGCGTCGACGGTTGTGAGCAGTTTACGCGCGATGTCGGGTGCTTCGGCCAGTGCGAGCCCCGCGCGGTAGGCGGCCTCGTAGCTGTCGAAGGTCGCCATGCAGCCCACCCAGTCGCGCGTGGGCACCGTGCGCAGCGTCACTTCGGTAATCACACCGTTGAGGCCCCAGGCGTGGTGAATCTGCAAGGTATCCGCCCCTTCAAAGATATGCTCTTTCGGGTCGCCCTCCACCGACAGAACCTTGAGCGCCAGCAGGTTACCCGGATCCCGCAGCGCTCCGTTGGCGATGGAGCCGATCCCGGCGGAGCCACCGGCGACAAACCCGCCGATGGTGGCGATGTCCTGGGTGGAGGGGAACATCGCCATCTCCCACCCCTTCTCGATAAGGGCCGCGTTGATATCCGCCATGAGCGCGCCCGCTTCCACACGCACGAAGCCGTCGCCGATCTCCAGGATGCGGTTCATCGCCGTTGTTTCGATGATGAGGCCCCCGTCCATGGGAACCGCCTGCCCGTAGTTGCCGGTGCCGCCACCGCGCAGCACAATCGGCGCATCATGCGCGTATGCCGTCGCGAGGCAATGGCGCATCTCAACGGGGGATTTTGGCACTGCCACGAGGTCGCCGAAACACTTGCGCAGCTCCGCGTTCAGGATTGGGCTGTACCAGAAGAAATCGCGGCTGCGCTTTTTGACCAGTACCGGTTCGGCGATCACTTCAACCGGGTGAAGTGCGCTTGCGAAGGCGGGCCAGTCAATGGTGGTCTTTCCTGAAATGGATGTCATGCCGGTTGAACCTCCGGGTGTTGAGACAGTGGCAGCAAAGGGAGTCGTACGGAGGTCAGGTCAGACGTATTCGCCGCGCGACAGAGCCGCAGGTCGTTGAGGGGTGTGTCTTCGATAAAGGGGGCGGCAAGCCCCATGGCGCAGGCAGAGTTCAGCGTGATGGCTGGCAGCCATTCCCCCATTGGCGGGTCAAGATGGGCTGCCAGTGCCGCCAGATGCAGGGCGGCACGCGGATCATGCTGGCCCATCGGACAGAAGGCATCCGCCACATTGTCCGACCCCACAGCGATGGGGACGCCCGCCCCGTGCAACTCCTTTAGCCGTGTGATCCCGCGCCGGTCGGGTGTGCCGGAGGTCCGCCCTTGCAGGTAGAGGTTCGTCGTGGGCAGGGCGCAAATCGTCACATTGGTGCGCAAGAGCTTGTCGATCAGCCGGGTAAACGCGCTGCCCTGACGGTCCATGAGGCTGACCGCGTGACCGCAAAGGATGGGGCCCTGAAAACCTGTTTCGATTGCCGTGTCACAGATGGTCTCCAACCCGTTGAAGGCCCCCAGACCTTCGTCCACATGGAAGTCCAGCGCAAACCCGTAGCGCTCGGCGGCGGCAAAGGCATTTGCAAGCCCCTCTTTGATGTCCTCTTTTTCATGATCCAGAATGAAAGCGCCCATGACCCCGCCGTCGCGCGCCGAAACGGCCTTGGCGGCATCAGCACAGAACTGCGGGTCTGCAAGTTGCGCGATCCCGATGAGCGCGGCGCTTTGCAGAACAAGGCCGGGGTGGTCTGGGGCGAGATCCCCCAGAACCGACCAGGCAAGAGGCGGGGTCGCTGCATCGCCCCAGTCGATGTGACTGCGCACGGCGCCACATCCCGATTGTTCAAATTCCGACAATCCCTTTGCCATGCGTTGTCGCAGGTCAGTGGCTGTCCAATTGGCCTTGTCCCTCCTTTGGGCTTCAAGGGCTGCGGAAAGATCACCACCCACCCGCGCCATGCGCCCGATTGTGTGGCATTTGTCGAGGTGGCAATGCGCTTCGACAAGCGCGGGCATCATCATCCTCGGTGCCGGACCAGCGGGGGCAGGGGTCAGGCGCTGCGCATGGCCCTGATGGATCGTCAAATCCCCCCGCAGACAGTCCTGCTCTGTGATGCCGCCAAAGCGTTCAGGCTTGCGCAGCAACGCCTTGGGCACGAGCACATTGCGCAAAACGATTGGGGGAGAGTCTTGTGACTTCGTAGCTTCAGGTGACACCGCATGGCTCCTCTTTGCAAAGGATGACTTGGGTGGCCCTATGAGAACTGCGTCTGTGCCAGAGAATCTATGCAGAGGGTTTCAAATAACCGCTTGCTGCGCAAGGATGGATTTTCAGAACCGGAGGCACCTTATGAAGTCACTTGCGCCGCAAGGCATCGCACCCCCCTTCGCGCGGTACTCCCATGGGGTCGAACTGCCGCAGGGCGCGCGGATCATCCGAACGTCCGGCCAGTTGGGGCAGGCTCAGGACGGGATGATACCGCAGAGCGCACGCGCGCAGGCCGACATCTGCTTTGACAACATCGCTCGAATCCTCGACGCGGGCGGTATGACCGCCCGAAACGTCTGCCACGTCAGCGGCTTTGTGACAGATCGCGCAATTATGCCCGACTACATGGCCGCCCGGGATGCATTTCTGGCGGAGGTCCCGGTGCTGCCGACCTCAACGCTTCTGATCGTCTCCGGCTTTACCCGCCCCGAATTCCTTGTGGAAGTGGAGGTCTGGGCGGCTGAGACTTAGAGCGTCGGCCTGAAAATCTGCGCCACCTACCTAACCGAGTATCCCCGGCCGGCACCGCCGGCCAGGCCCCGACCCTCCCCCCGGGGAGGGGGCTTCACCCCCACCGGAGGGGGGGCTGGCCTCAGCTTTAAGGGGTCGTCTTGCAGATTAGAGCGCGTTGCTTTTGATCGGAAACAGACAACGCTGCCTCTCCCTTTGGTCGAACACGTTTTCTGTTGCACGAATGAACCAGATAAAACGCAACACGCTATGATCGGATGCCGTACCAGGGTCGGCGACGTCACTCGATCGTGTCGTCTTTGGACGCCACCCCGGCATCATCGCTCTTGGTCCGACGGTCCTCCTTGCGTTTCTGCAACTTCCTGAAACCGAAGAACAGCACAAGGAACACGACGATCCAGAAGAGGAGTTCGACAAAAGCTTCGCTCATGGGCCACCTTATTTTTCACTGGGCGTGCCGTCGAATTTCTTCTCAAGACTGTCCCAGCAGTCGATATAGTCGTCTTGCAGGGGCGCTTCCAGCGCCGCAAAGCGGGTGAGGTGCTGAGGAAAGCGGGTTTCGAACATGAAAGACATGGTATTGTCCAGCTTTTCGGGTTTGAGTTCCGCGTTCGACGCGCCTTCAAAGGCATTCTTGTCCGGGCCGTGCGGGAGCATCATGTTGTGCAGGCTCATGCCACCCGGCACGAAGCCCTTGGGTTTGGCATCATACTGGCCGTAAATATTGCCCATAAGCTCGGACATGATGTTCTTGTGATACCAGGGCGGGCGGAAGGTGTTCTCGGCGACCATCCAGCGTTCGCGGAACAGAACGAAATCGATATTGGCCGTGCCGGGCACGCCGGAGGGGGCCGTTAACACGGTAAAGATCGAGGGATCGGGGTGATCGAAGAGGATCGCGCCAACCGGGCAATAGGTCCGCAGGTCGTATTTGCAGGGCGCGTAATTGCCGTGCCAGGCAACGACGTCCAGCGGCGAATGACCGATCCGGGTCACGTGAAACTGACCGGCCCATTTGATGGTCACCGTTGAGGGAACCTCCCGATCTTCAAAGGCTGCGACAGGCGTCTTGAAGTCCCGCCGGTTCGCCATGCAGTTCGCGCCGATGGGTCCCCGCCCGGGCAGTTCGAACTTCTGTCCGTAGTTTTCGCAAACGAACCCGCGCGCGGGTCCGTCGAGCACTTCGACCCGGTAGAGCAATCCGCGCGGGAGGATGGCGATCTCCTTTGGCTCCAGATCTATGATGCCCAACTCGGTGCAGAACCGCAGACGACCTTCTTGCGGCACCACCAGCAATTCGCTGTCGGCGGAATAGAAATAGCTGTCCTGCATCGACGTGGTGACCAGATAGATGTGGCTCGCCATGCCGACCTGTGTGTTCACATCACCAGCCGTCGTCATGGTGCGCATGCCGGTCAGCCAGGTCAGCGCGGCGTCACTGTGGGGCACAGGGTCCCAGCGGTACTGGCCAAGCGAGATCACATCCGGGTCCACAAAAGGGGCCGACTTCCAGTAGGGCAGGTCGATCTTCTCATACCGGCCGGAGTGCTTGACCGACGGTCGGATGCGGTAGCACCAGCTGCGTTCGTTCTGGTGGCTGGGCGCGGTGAAGGCGGTGCCCGAAAGCTGCTCACCATAAAGGCCGTAGTTACACTTCTGCGGGCTGTTCATGCCCTGAGGCAATGCACCCGGCAAAGCTTCGGTCTCAAAGTCATTGCCGAAGCCGGGCATATAGGCCAACGCGTTCGTCGCTGTGGCCTGTTCATTCGCCACGGGGTTTGCATTCGTCTGACGGGTCATAAGACGCTCCTTGCCATCCGGAGACGGTTTGTAATAGTTACTTTTGCAACCAACAAGGGTCTGACCAGTTGAACTCCAAAAAACACTTCAAGTTACAGGAATTCCTGCCCTATCTGCTCAACCAGGCGGCAGAGACAAGCAGCCTGGCCTTTCAGAAAACCTACAAGGACCGCTATGGCATGTTGCGCGCGGAATGGCGGGTGCTTTTTCATCTGGGGCTTTACGGCGAGATGACCGCGGTTGAAATCGGGCGTCGGGCACAGATGCACAAGACCAAGATCAGCCGCGCCGTGCATAAATTGGCAGAGCGCCGCTTCATCACCCGGTCACGTGATCTGAAAGACCGCCGGGTCGAGCATTTGGCGTTGACCGACAGAGGAAAGGAGGCCTACCGGGACCTTTCTAAAGTGGCGGAATCCTACAACGCCGAACTGGAAGCACGGCTGTCCGATGAGGAGGTCGATCACCTGCGGAGCGCGCTGGAGAAACTCGCAAAACCGGTGCACGGTTGATCGTGGTCATGGCACATCTTGTCCCGGATACAGTCATACCGCGCGGAGAGATCAGAAATCCGCGCTGACGCCCGGCAATGCCAGCGCCTTTATCAGATCGCGAAGCTCCTGACGTGCCGCAACGTTGGAGATATTCAACTGCTTCACGCCAATATCCTTGAGGTCCAGCAGCGTGAGCCCCCGGGGAAAAAGCTCCCGAAAGATCACGCGCTCAGAAAAACCGGGGGCGACACGGAACCCGATGCGCTTGGACAGGTTCCGGACGGCGCGCTCCATCTTTTCCTTGTTGACCATCCGTTGCGCGCCCATGCGGTTGCGCACGACAATCCAGTCAATCGGTTCCAGTCCGGCCTGCGCGCGCAGTTGGCGGGCGTTCCAGACCATTTCTGAATAAACGGAAGGGCCGAGGATCTTGTCACCGGTTGCGTCCGTGTGGGCCAGCAGGTCGAAATCCACAAAGCTGTCGTTGAGCGGGGTAATCAGCGTATCCGCCAGACTGTGCGCGACCTGACTGAGCCGGGTGTGTGATCCGGGACAGTCGATCAGGATGAAGTCATTGCCCGGTTCCAGATCAGCAACCGCTGCGGAAAGCCGGTGGTCATAGACGTTCTCACCGGGTTTCAGGGTCTCCTCGGCGATCTCCGGCAGCGGATGGGTGTTGGGACTTGGCAGGGACAACCCGGCCTTCTTGAGATATGCGAGACGGTTCTCCGTATAGCGTCCGAACGTGCGCTGTCTGAGGTCCAGATCAAGGGCGCTGACCTTGTGACCCATGCGGGCGAGGGCTGTCGCGACGTGCATGGAAACGGTGGACTTGCCAGCGCCGCCTTTTTCGTTTCCCACAACGATGATATGCGCCATTGGCCCGATCCTTTGCCCTGCCGCTTGACGCGGTTTCTTGATTTGCGCGCACGAGAGCGTCTGACGAAACACCTCAAACACCGCTTATCACCTAACGCGTTGAAATCCCTGATTTCAGGCAGGGTAAGGTGATTCAGGTTTTTCGCATGACGCTTTATATGTGGGGGTTTCGGCAAATGAAAGTGAGAGATGCGCGCTGAGTCGCTAGATTAGTCTGTTTTGCCAACCTGTTGACGCGAGAGCACGTGGCATCGGGTGGGCGGCTTTTCATGCGGGTAGCGGACCCTAGACGGTTTTAAGCGGAACGAGAACCGTTTCATCGTCACGTACGGGCAACGGGATAGCCGCGGTCGTGATCATGTCACCTTTGCGGATATCTTCGCTGTCGTGGGCTCTTACGTGGGCCTGGATCGTCAGCCCTTGCCTCTGTTCCGGGATCTCGATCTCAAAGGGCAGGTCTTGTGTCCCCGGATCAAAGGCATGGGGGATCGGGAGGGTTACTTCATCAAGAACGATGGCGTCTGCGCCCACGCGAGAAGTATCGACGATGCGCAGCCGGACGACCCGCCCGGGCGAGATCGTACTATTGCCTTCAAATCTGAGAACTCCGCGCATCAGGTCCCCCGTCCAGCGTGTTGGCAGGCAGGCCCGGCGCTGATGGCGCGCCGGACCTGACCCATTTTATACGTCGGGCGGTGGCGGGTTGTCACCGTTCTCATGCGAGGCTCTTGGCTCCTGCGCCGTGATGGGATCTTCGTCGCCAACGTCCGGCGGCGGAAGGTCATCACCGATTGAACCTGCGTCCGCGCCCTCGACATCCGGCGGGGCTGCATCGGCGCTCATCGCGCCATCATCCCCCGTGCCTCCATCGGGAGGCGGCGGGGCACTATCGCCAAGGTCAAAGCTGCGGATCGCGGAAGACCCGCCATCCAACTGGACTGTCACTGTTACTGAGTTTGACATGACACATTCTCCATTCGCGCCTTAGCGCATCACCACGCGTTCGATCATGTTGTTGACGATGAAGACGTCCACACGTTTGCCGCCGGCGCGCGCCGCATTCAGCGCCGTGAAGACATTGGACACCCCAAATGCATTCCCGGTCTTGACCTTTTTCCAGCCCGCGATGCCGCTGATGATCGCATAGCAATTCTGCTCGTCTTTTGAGGTGTAGGTGCGCGTCACGGTTTTGTTGTTGTTCCACATTGAAATAGTCTCCTTGAAAAAAATACGCTTGAAAATAAAAGGTTACAGAAGCTGGCAGCGATAAACCCTGCTGCCATCCTTGAACAGCGACACCTGGCGACCGAAGGCCAGCGCATTGCAGCACTGATCGAAGATATTCGCCACGCCATGATCCGTGGCCGGATCAATCCTCAGCCAGCCCTGACCTTGTGGCATCACCCAGCAATTCCTGTTGCCGCTGGTCGAATAGACGCGGTCGAGCGTGACGGTGTCCCAGAGCTGATAGATGCTTTGTATGGCCGCGACATCTCCGGGGCTCAGGCCATTGCGCTGACCCAGGGTCTGGCCGGGCGGGATGGATTCAATCGTGGGCAGTCCGTTCTTGGAAAAGGCATAACGACCATAGTGCATGATCGAGCCATAATCATAGGGGCCTACATCATCGCCATCGGCGATATGCTGGTTGAAGTTGTGCTCCTTGCCCGCCTGGATGTTCTGCCAGTTGATCTGCACCTTGCTGTCCCGGTCTTCGCGGCTCTGCTCATGCCAGAGGCCGAAGGCGTGGCCGATTTCGTGCACGGTCGCGCCAAATCCGCAGCCCGTGGCCAAGCCGATATCCTGCCGGTTGCCCTGCATGCCCACATAGCTCCAGCAGCCGTTTGCGGGCTTGAAGTAGACATAGTTCGGATAGCTGCCGCTGTTGGCGGCGGTGCGCTGCACAAAGTTCACGCCGGTCATCTGCCGCCAATGCGCAATCGCGTCATTGATCCGGGTGACGTTGGTTGCCGGAAGCCCCGGATCGATCTCGTAGGGCATCAACGCATTTGGCCAGCGCTTGTCCGCCCCGGTCACCACAACGCCGTTGGCCGGGCCGTCCTCTGGATCGTCACCTGCCTCAAAGGCGGCCTTAGCCTCAGCCGTCCTCGCCTCCACCTCGTCGACGGTGCCCAGAATGATACACCCCTCAAAGACGGCAAGGCCATCGACGGCGGCATATTGGACCGATTTGTTCTTGAACGTTTCACCGGAAATGATGGCTGTGCGGACATCGTTACTGGTCAGAAGACCTCCGCAGCAGCACTCATCCTCATCATGTTGGGACATGCTGGCATTCCTCTAAAATGTATTTCGTCAAACATTAAATCGCGCCGCTAAAATATCGTCGCGGCGCCCATAGCATATCACAGTCCCGGGATTTCAACAATAATCTCCGGTTGTTTTCTATCGCATAGGTTGTATGTGGTTCATTTCCCTTGGCTTTCCTGCCTGCCGGGAAAATGGCCAATTGCACAAAAAAGAGGCCGCTCCTCAAAGGTGCGGCCTCGCTGATTCGGTGTCTTAGGGAGAGTTAAAAACCCAAACCTGCGTATTTGTTCTTGAACTTGGAAACACGACCACCGGTGTCCAGCAGGCGCGAGGAGCCACCTGTCCACGCCGGATGCGCGGAGGGGTCGATATCCAAGGACAGCTGATCGCCTTCCTTGCCCCACGTGGATTTCATCTGAACAACCGTGCCGTCGGTCATTTTCACGTCGATGATGTGATAATCGGGATGTGTATCTGCTTTCATCGGTCCGTTCCTTATGCGTTTGCGCCAGACAGCGGCTTGTAGTTGGCGTTCTCCGCGATCCGGGCGGATTTGCCACGGCGCGAGCGCAGGTAGTAGAGCTTGGCGCGGCGGACACGGCCACGGCGCACAACGGTGATGCTGTCGATGTTGGTGGAATGCAGCGGGAACACACGCTCCACACCCTCACCAAAGGAAATCTTGCGAACCGTGAAGGACCCGGCAATGCCTTTGCCGTTGTTGCGCGCGATGCAAACACCTTCATAGTTCTGCACACGGGTGCGTGTGCCTTCAGTCACTTTAAAGCCGACGCGGACGGTATCGCCAGCGCGGAAGTCCGGAATGTCTTTTCCCAAAGCGGCGATCTGTTCCGCTTCCAGTTCTGCAATCAGATCCATCTGATCGTCTCCTTGAATGCTCGTGGTTTTTCCACGAAGGTTTTGCGCAGGATAAACCGTGCAGCGTTTTGCGTGCCCCAGAGCTTCCGGTCCTTAGTCGGGTTCGCCTGAGGCGCCCGCCGGGAGAATACGAACAACGTTCCTTTTTTGGTGTTCTGCCAACACAGAACGGCCCGGAGCCGAACAATCGGCACTGAACTCGCGCCTTCTAGGCATAAAGCAGCGCCAGATCAACCCTTATCAGCCTGCAAGTCCGGAGGTTTTTGTCGTCCCGGACCTCATCGCCCAAGCGGGCCCGCAGACCGGTTATGACCCTGCATCCGGTTGCTTGCCGGTCTAGTCATGGTGGCCCCGGGCATTCAGGATCGACTTCATCTTGAACTTTCCGAAAACATCCTGCAGCAGGGCGGTCGAGACATAGGGCGCGGTCGCTCTGACACCATGGCTGAGCAGGTTGGTCTCATAGGTGCCCATCCAGGAGCCATCCCGGCAGTCTTCCAGACAAACCGGCGTGCGCACGATGCTATCGATTTGCATGGTGTCACAAAAGCTGAGATAGAGTTCAAAGTTTTCTCGCAACCCGGCATCGTCCAATATGACAACCGGCCCGGCAGAGGTAATCAGAGAGAAGGGATAGATGACCCGGTCTTTCCAGAGCGCAAAATTGTGCTCAATGAAGCATCGCGAAATCGCGTCGAGGTATTCGATGAATCTTTCATCGGCCATTTCAATAAGCCTTATTTAAATAGGGTAAGGATACAGTGTTGGCCTCTTGCGGGCAACATTCACTACCGTGGCGGGAAATCACTAAAAGGCTGATTTGGCGTTAAAAATAGTTAAAATTGTTACCAAATGGGCGAGCGACTGAAACGCAAGGGCGTTCGCAACGCTTTCCCACTGCTCAGACCAGGCAGCAGCGGTTTCATGGCAGAAGGTACCTTGGTCAGGCAAACATCCGGTGAAACCTGGCCGCAACAAGCGCATTCTGCCAAAGTCGCCCGAGACACGGCGTCAGATACTATGTGCGACCGTTGGCCTTGGAGCGTTTTGACCACAGGTCGGGTCGGCGGGCACGGGTCAGGCTTTCCGATTGGGCCTGCCTCCATTTCTGGATCTCGCCGTGATGCCCGGACATCAGGATATCGGGGATCGTCCGCCCTGCCCATTCTGCGGGGCGTGTGTATTGCGGGTGCTCAAGCAGGCCGTTTGAATGACTTTCGTCAATCGCGCTTTCGGCATTGCCGAGAACGCCGGGCAAAAGCCGGACCGTTGCATCGAGCACCGCCTGGGCCGCGATCTCCCCACCTGTCAGGACGTAATCGCCAATCGAGACTTCGGTGACATTGAAATGATCGAGAACCCGCTGGTCGACCCCTTCGAACCGACCACAAAGGAGCGTCACGCCCGAACACTGCGCCAGATCGCGCGCCATTGCCTGATCGAAAGGCCTGCCCCGGGGGGAGAGGTAGAGGACCGGCCAGCGTCCACGGGCGAAAGCCTGCGCGGCCTCAAGCGCAGGTCCCACGACATCGGCACGCAGCACCATGCCTGCGCCACCGCCTGCGGGGGTATCATCGACGTTGCGGTGTTTGCCGACGCCGTGTTCGCGCAGGTTGTGGGTGTGTAGTTGCCAGCGTCCCTCGTGCAACGCCTTGCCCGTCAGGGAGAGTCCCAGTACGCCGGGGAATGCGTCAGGAAACAGGGTGATGATGCGCGCCTGCCAGACGCCCGCGAGTTCTTCGTCCCCCTCCATCAGCGATCGGGGCTTCAGCGTGGGACGCATGTGTTTGCGCCCATGGCTTTTGGACGACGCGGCCACCTAAAAGAGCCCCTCGGGCGGGTCTGCGATGATCTTGCCGGCAGCCAGATCAACGGTCGGTACGGCAGAGAGGGTGAAGGGAAGCAAAACCGTTTCCGATGATCCGGGGCGTTGGATTTCCAGCAGATCCCCCGCGCCGTGATCCAGCACGGTTTTCACACGCCCCAATGCAGCACCACCGCTGTCAAGAACCTCCAACCCGATCAGGTCCGCATGATAGTATTCGTCATCCGGTAGCGAAGGCAGTTGATCGCGCAGCGCAAAGAGCTGAGTGCCCTTGAGCGCGTCCGCCTCCTCCTTGGTTGCCACCTCGGCGATTCGGGCGGCGAAACCGTTCTTGATCGCGCGCAGTATGGCGAGGTGAAACTGTCGGCTGCCGTCTTCGCTCGTGAGCGGGCTGTAGGTCTCGATGTCTTCGGCGATGGCGCAGAAACTCTTGATGCGGACTTCGCCCCGCACACCGTAGGCGCCTCCGATGGCCCCGACGCAGATCCGGTCTTCGCTCATGATACCCCCCGGCATAGCCCTGCATCAATCCGCCCGCCCGCCGCGCCGCATTTCTCGGACGTGTTGTGACGTTCAAAGAGAACGCCCGCCAGGAAAGCGATCAGGATCAGGACGAGCATTCGGATGGGTTTGAACATGGCGCGATCCGGCCAGTGAATTGGAAAGGCCGGCCCGCTGAGGTGCGGGCCGGAAATTGTGCGGCACCGATAGGATGCCGCGCGAAGCTGATTATTCCGCGGTCTCTTCCGCAGGTGCGTCTTCTGCCGGTGCGGCGGCCTCTGCAGCCTTCGCGGCTTTCTCCTCGGCACGCTCCTGTGCCTTCTTGCCCGGGGTCCCTTTCTTGGGGTTGTTCCGCTCGGCCTTTTCTTTCAGGCCAGCCGCTTCCAGCATGCGCGCGACACGGTCGGTCGGCTGTGCGCCCTGACCGATCCAGTACTGGATGCGCTCGGCGTCCATTTTCACACGCTCTTCGCTGTCTTTCGGCAAAAGCGGATTATAGGTGCCCAGCTTCTCGATGAAACGGCCATCGCGCGGCATGCGGCTGTCCGCTGCAACGATCCGGTAAAACGGGCGCTTTTTGGAGCCGCCGCGGGCGAGACGAATTTTCATAGCCATGGTGTATTTTCCTTTTGGTGTTTTTTAGACGAGGCGTCCTGCCTCTTAGGATTGATGTTTACGGTGGTGCTGAATGACTTCAGCGATGATGAAGTTCAGAAACTTCTTGGCAAATTCAGGGTCCAGATCGGCCTGTTTTGCCAAATCTTCGAGCCGCTCGATCTGCGCCGCTTCACGGGCGGGATCGGACGGGGGAAGGTCGTGTGTCGCCTTGAGTTTCCCCACGGCTTTGGTGTGTTTGAACCGCTCGCCCAGCGTGTAGACAAGGATCGCATCCAGACGGTCGATAGAGGCGCGATGATCTTTCAGGAGATCGTCGGCGCGGGTCACGGGATCACTCAAGGGCCCATCCTTTCGGGTTTAAGCGCGGGTTGGCATTTTGCGCGGCTCTCTTCCGCAGTTGCGGTCAAAAGTCCGTCCCCATGCCAGAGCCAAAGTCCTGTGCGGGTCAGAAACTCCGGCAACGGGCAGTGGTCCGACCGGTCAGGCCCGCGCCGGATCAGTCGCACTTTGGCCAGACAGGGCGCATATACAAGCGGAGCGCTCACTTCTTTTTCCCGAACCCGGAAAGACCTGGAGGCAGGGGCATGCCGCCGCCCATACCGCCAAGACCGCCCGGCAGCTTGCCACCCATCTGCTTGGCGGCGGCTTCAAGCGCCTTGGGGTCCATGCCAGCGGCCATTTCTTCGGGAGAGGGGCCGCCCTTGCCGAACATGCCTTTCATGGCCTGTTTCAGCATACCGCCTTTGCCCATTTTGCCCATCTTCTTCATCATGTCGCCCATCTGGCGGTGCATCTTGAGAAGTTTGTTGAGCTCGGACACTTCCATGCCCGCGCCTTTGGCAATCCGCTTTTTGCGGCTGGCCTGCAAGATCTGCGGGTTGGCGCGCTCCTTCTTGGTCATGGACTGAATGAGTGCGATCTGGCGTTTCAGGATGCTGTCGTCGAAGCCTGCCTCCTCGACCTGTTTGGCCATCTTGTTCATGCCGGGCATCATGCCCATCATGCCCTGCATGCCGCCCATTTTCTGCATCTGCTCAAGCTGCATGCGCAGGTCGTTCATGGTGAAGTGACCCTTCATCATGCGTTTGACCATCTTCTCGGACTGCTCAAGTTCGAGCGTTTCCTGCGCCTTTTCCACCAGCGCCACGATGTCGCCCATCCCGAGGATGCGGCCTGCGATGCGGTCCGGCTCGAAGGTTTCGAGCGCGTCCATCTTTTCGCCAAGACCCACGAACTTGATGGGTTTGCCCGTAACCGCGCGCATCGAAAGCGCCGCGCCGCCGCGTCCGTCGCCGTCCATCCGGGTCAGCACCACGCCGGAGATGCCGATGCGTTCGTCGAAATTCTCTGCTGTGTGCACCGCGTCCTGACCGGTCAGCCCGTCGACGACCAGTAGCGTCTCGCGCGGGTTGGCGACATTGCGCACCGCCTCGACCTGCGCCATCAGCTCTTCGTCGATCGAGAGCCGCCCGGCGGTGTCGAGCATATAGACGTCATAGCCCCCCAGACCCGCCTGCGTCTTGGCCCGTTTGGCAATCGCCACCGGGTCTTCGCCCTTCACGATGGGCAGCGTATCAACACCGATCTGGGTGCCGAGGATCGCAAGCTGTTCCATCGCAGCCGGGCGGTTCACGTCCAGCGAGGCCATCAGAACCCGCTTGCCGTCTTTTTCCTTCAGGCGTTTGGCGAGTTTCGCGGTGGTGGTGGTCTTACCGCCGCCCTGCAAGCCGACCATGAGGATCGGTGCGGGCGGGTTGTCGACCTTGAGCGTGCCGGGATCACCTTCCCCTTTCAGCACATCAATGAGCGCGTCATGCACGATTTTCACGACCTGCTGGCCGGGTGTGATCGACTTGGTGACCGCCTGACCCGTCGCCTTATCCTGCACCGCCTTGACGAAGTTGCGCGCCACCGGCAGCGAGACGTCCGCCTCAAGCAAGGCAACGCGGACCTCGCGCAGGGCTGTCTTTACATCGTCTTCGGACAGCGCCCCCTGCTTTGTCAGGCGGTCAAAGACGCCGGAAAGGCGTTCGCTGAGGTTCTCAAACATGGGCTGTGGGCCCCTTTCGTGTCGGTTGCGGGTTTGCCTCAAGGTAGGCACCACGCGATCAATTCTCAAATGCCTTCCGCGCAGCGCGAAGGGACAAAACCAAATGGTTTTGCCCCCGTGGGCGCAACGCGCTGACGGAGGGCGATCCCGATATACCTCGGGACCGGAAGAACGTGACTTCCGGATGTGCTGCGCGTTTAGACCTGCCGCCGCAGCAAGTCAAGACTGTCGCGACGCCTTTGTCCCGTCGTCCCCGGGGCTTGGCTGCGCTGCGGCGACATAGAGGCGACCCCAGGTCTGCCTCAGGCCGCCAGCGACTGAATCTGACGTGTGGCCTTGGCGCTAGCGGCTTCGGCGTCGATCATCATCTGATCTGCTGCTACGATCTCAACGTCATGGATGCCGATGAACTCCATGATGTGGCGCATGTAGCCTGAGGCAAAGTCGATCTCCGACCCGACGGGCGTGCCACCCGAGGCCAGAGCGATGATCGCACGTTTGCCAGAAAGCAAGCCCTCCGGGCCATTCTCGGTGTATCTGAAGGTCACACCGGCGCGGGCGATCTGATCGACCCAGGCCTTGAGGGCCGCTGGCACCCCGAAGTTGTAGATGGGGACGCCGATCACGAGAACATCAGCCCGCAGGATTTCTTCGATCAGGCCGTCAGATAGGGCCAATGCCTGTTGCTGCGCTTGCGTGCGCTGGTCCCTTGGCGTGAAATTCGCCGCGATCCAGGTCTCATCAATCTGCGGCAGCGGATCGGACAAATCGCGTCGCAGGGTCGTGCCTCCGAGCTTTTCGACGATCTGCGCTGTCAAGGCACGGGACGTCGAATCCTCGAGACGTGCAGATGAATCAATGTGAAGAATGGTCGGGGTCATTGCGTGTCCTTTCAGGTCAGCTTGGGTTCGTTCAAGAACTAGGCGTTGCAAAAAGGAACACAATATTGCTTTTGTAACGCTGTATGTGCGAAAATAATATATAAACACTCTTGGCTGTCTTCCCAGCGCGCTCTGCACTCGGGTCAGAGCGGAAGGCGGCAACGCGACGTTTACGCTTTTCATGACAGCCATGATCGTTGAGGGTTCATGTGCGTCTTAGGTTCTTAAGTGAGGTGAGTATGGATAATTGGGACGAAATCAAAACTGCATTTCAGGTCGCCCGGATGGGCACGGTCAGCGGCGCTGCCGAAGTGTTGGGCGTGCATCACGCCACGGTCATCAGACATATCGACTCCCTTGAGGGGCGGCTCGGTGTGAAATTGTTTCAAAGGCATGCGCGCGGCTACAACGCGACGGAGGCCGGTCAGGATCTCTTGCGTGTCGCGCAGGCCACCGATGACCAATTCAACCAGCTGGCAGGACGCATCAAGGGCCGGGGCAACGAAGTGTCGGGCGATCTGGTTGTGACCTCGCTCATTGATCTTGCGCCGCGCATGGTGCCTCTTTTGGTCGCGTTTCAAAGGGAGTACCCGGATGTGGTGGTCCGTTACCTGACAGGGGAACGCCTGTTCCGGCTGGAATATGGCGAGGCGCATGTTGCCATTCGCGCGGGCACAATCCCCAGCCAGCCCGACAATGTCGTTCAGGAGTTGAAGTTTCACCGCATCGGCCTTTTTGCAAGCCCCGACTATATCGCGCGCCATGGCAAGCCGGACGGCATCGAGTCCTTTGCCGCGCATCGGTTCGTCGCGCATGATGCCGATGACAGCCGGGCGCCTTTCGAGAGATGGCTGCGGCAGAACGCCCCGGCATCGAGCCTGAAATTCAAAAGCTCCGACACCCGCGCCTTGCGCGCTGCCGTTCTCGCCGGTGCAGGAATAGGATTCCTGCCGTATTTTGAGGCCAAACTGCATCCGGAACTGGTCGAAGTGCATCCACACCAAGAGGAATGGAGCGGCCCGCTCTGGCTTGTGACCCATGTGGATCTGCACCGCACGACCAAAGTGCAGACCTTTCTGAGCTTCCTGAAAGAGGCGGCAAAGGAATGGGAGGGGTGAGCCCAGCCCATCAGGGCCATCTCGCGATGCTGCTGTTCTCCGCGCTTGTGGCGGGCAGCTTTTCGCTTGGGGCGCAGGTGGCCAACGAAATTAACCCTGTTGCGCTGAATGCCGTGCGGTTCTGGATTGCTGCTGCTGTGATCGGCCTGGTTGCCTGTCTGACAACGGGCGTTCCCGCCACCGCGCGACATGCCCCGTGGCGTTACATCATACTGGGTGGTCTCTTTGGCACCTATTTCGTACTGATGTTCGAAGGGTTGAAAACGGCCGCTCCCGTGAGCGCCGCCGCTGTCTTCACCCTGACGCCCGTCTTGTCGGCAGCGTTCGGATGGCTCTTGCTGCGCCAGATCATGACGCCGCGGATGGCACTGGCCCTGAGCATTGGCGCCGCCGGTGCCCTATGGGTCATTTTCCGCGCCGATCTCGCGGCTCTGCGTGCCTTTGCAATCGGCATGGGCGAAACGATCTACTTTTTTGGCGTGGTCTGCCACGCAATCTACACGCCCATGGTGCGCAAGTTGAACCGGGGTGAGCCGGTTCTGGTATTTACCCTGGGAACACTGCTGGGCGGCGCTTTTGTTCTGACGCTTTATGGGTGGCCCGCAATCCGGGCGACCCATTGGGATCAGCTTCCGGCGCTGGTCTGGATCACCCTTTTCTACCTTGCGCTCTTTGCGTCGGCGGCCAGCGTCTTGCTGCTCCAGACCGCGTCTCTCAGGCTGCCGTCTGCAAAAGTGATGGCCTACACCTATCTGGTGCCAAGCTGGGTGATCTGTTGGGAAGTTGCACAGGGCAAGGGGCTACCGGCACCGATCCTGTTGGGGGGTGTTTTTCTGACCGTCTTCGCGCTCGCTCTGCTTTTACGGGAGGAATAGCGCAAGGGCGCGTCAGCTTTCACTGTCTGAGGCCAGAGGCAGTTCCGCTTGGAGAAAGCGTTCGAAGGCTTCAAGGTTCACGGGTTCGAACTGGCCGAAACTCTGCATCCAGACCGACGCCTCGCGCAGCGCGTCAGGCTCCAGCTTGCACCATTTGACACGCCCGCGCTTTTCCTGGCTGATGAGCCCTGCGTTGGTCAGAACGCCCAGGTGTTTCGAAATCGCGGCAAGGGACATCTCGAAAGGGTGGGCCACGTCTGTGACAGCCATGTCGTCTTCCAACAACATGGTCAGGATTTCCCGCCGTGTCGGGTCCGCCAGAGCGGCAAACACCTGATCCAGATCACGCTTCATGTCACCTGATACCTCTGCAAGCGCGGCGATAAAAGCGGTAAGACCGGCTTGGATGGCGCGATTCAGATCACGGGAGCACATCCAGGGGCCGTGCAAGATCGGAACCGGTGGAGGAAAATCAACCATCTGGTTGAATATGGGATCATGAAGTTTTGTCGGGCATTCGGTGCCGCGACACGGTGACCCACATCGTATCGAGCCAGTAAAAGTACATTTAAAACAAATAGTTGAACGCATAGGTGACACATCTCAAAGCCGGTTGACTCATGCGCAGCCGCGCCTTAGCAACACCTCGAACCTTGAGGGGGCGTGTAGCGCGTGATTGATCCCGACCAAAAGCAGCAAATGGAGCAGCTTGAGGCGAAGATCGCAGCGGCGAAGAAGGCGCAGGAGCCCGGCCCCCGACAGGACGAGCACTATAGTCAGGCACAATTGGCCTGGCGCATGGTGATCGAATTGGTGGCCGGTCTCGGGATCGGCTTTGGCATGGGGTACGGGCTGGATATCCTCTTTGGAACGCTGCCCTTATTCATGGTGCTGTTCACGATGCTGGGCCTGGCGGCCGGAGTAAAGACGATGCTCCGCTCCGCCAAGGAGATCCAGGAAAAGAAAATGGCCGACGAGGCCGACAGGAAAGACGAGGGAGCCTGAGATGGCGGATAAAGCGGAAGAAGGCGGTCTGGTATTCCACCCGATGGATCAGTTCATCATCCAGCCGATCTTTGGCGGTGATGTGACCTGGTACACGCCGACGAATGCGGCGCTCTGGATGGGCCTGTCGATCATTGCGATCATCCTTCTTCTGGTCGTCGGCAGCTCCA
Source organism: Pseudomonadota bacterium (assembly GCA_039196345.1). Classification (GTDB taxonomy): domain Bacteria; phylum Pseudomonadota; class Alphaproteobacteria; order Rhodobacterales; family Rhodobacteraceae; genus Roseobacter. The sequence continues at coordinate 108,216 of JBCCUU010000009.1, forward strand.
AGCGCGCGATCGTGCCGACCCGGTCTCAGTCCGTGGCGGAACTGGCCTATGGCTTCATCTACAAGATGGTCGAGGACATTTGCGGCAAGGAGGGGCTGAAGTTTTTCCCCTACATCATGACGCTGTTCATGTTCATTGTCTGCGCGAACTTCCTCGGGCTGATCCCGACCTCCTTCACGCCCACGTCGCATTTTGCGGTTACTGTGGTTCTGGCGTTGGCCGTCTTCATCACCGTGACTGTCGTGGGCTTTGTCAAGAACGGCGCGGGCTTTCTAAGCCTCTTCTGGGTCTCCTCCGCACCGCTGCCCCTGCGCCCGGTTCTGGCGATCATCGAGTTGATCTCCTATTTCGTGCGCCCCGTCAGCCACTCCATTCGTCTGGCAGGCAATGTCATGGCGGGTCACGCGGTGATCAAGGTGTTTGCAGGCTTTGCTGCGCTTACGCTGGTAAGCCCCGTTGCCATCCTCGGTATTACCGCGATGTACGGTCTTGAGGTCCTCGTGTCCTTCATTCAGGCCTATGTCTTCACCATTCTGACGTGCGTGTACCTCAAGGACGCACTTCACCCGCATCACTAATTCGGGCGGAAATACCCGTTCAAATCGTCAACTTCCAATCGTAAGGAGAATTCACATGGAAGGCGAACTCGCACACATCGGCGCAGGTCTGGCAGCTATCGGCTCTGGTGCCGCGGCTATCGGGGTTGGCAACGTTGCCGGTAATTATCTCGCAGGCGCCCTGCGCAACCCCTCCGCTGCTGCAAGCCAGACAGCAACACTCTTCATCGGCATCGCGTTCGCCGAGGCTCTGGGCATCTTCGCCTTCCTCGTCGCCCTGCTGCTGATGTTCGCTGTTTAAGCCTTAAACAGACGACGATCCTTACGGTCGGGCGGCGCGGCATCGCGCTGCCCGGTGTAACGGCCCCTTGCAGGAGAGCAACATGGCAACTGATACACATGGCGCTGACGCCGCGGCTCAAGCTCCCGGCATGCCGCAGCTGGACTTTTCGACTTGGGGTAACCAGATCTTCTGGTTGGTCATCACGCTTGTGGTGATCTACATGATTCTGTCGAAGGTCGCCTTGCCACGCATTGCGGCGATCCTGGCGGAACGACAGGGCACGATCACAAACGACATCGCCGCCGCCGAAGATTTCAAGGCGAAGGCGCAGGAGGCCGAGGCGGCCTACGACAAGGCGCTGGTCGATGCCCGCGCGGAAGCCCATCGCATCGTGGCGGAAGCCAAGGCAGAGATACAAAGCGACCTCGATACCGCCATCGCCAAGGCGGATGCAGAGATTGCAGCCAAGGCCGCGGAGTCCGAAAAGGCAATTTCCGAAATTCGCGCCGGCGCCGCCGAAGCGGTCCAGCAGGTGGCAAAAGACACCGCGCAGGAGATCGTGGCGGCACTGGGCGGCAAGGCGGACGCGGATGTCATCACCGCAGCCGTTGACACCCGCTTGAAAGGATAACGGCCATGCGCAGATACACACAGATTTCGACATTTGGGTTGGCGCTTCTCGCGGCGAGCCCTGCATGGGCCGCTAAAGGCCCCTTCCTCTCGCTTGGCAACACCGACTTCGTAGTGCTGCTCGGCCTGATCGTATTCATCGGCATTCTGGTCTATTTCAAAGTACCGGGCATGATCGGCAAGATGCTCGATGGAAGAGCCGAAGGCATCGAGGCGGAGTTGAACGAAGCCCGCAAGTTGCGCGAAGAAGCACAAAGCCTGCTGGCAAGCTATGAGCGCAAGCAGCGCGAAGTTCAGGAACAGGCCGACCGCATCGTTGAGGCAGCCAAGGAAGAGGCCACCATCGCAGCCGAGCAAGCGCGTGCTGACCTGGAGGTTTCGCTCGCCCGCCGGATGAAGGCGGCAGAAGATCAGATTGCCACGGCGCAGGCGGCAGCGATCAAGGAAGTGCGCGATCAGTCCGTCACCATCGCGGTTGCGGCCGCGCGTGAGGTCATGGCCAAGCAGATGACAGCTGCGGCAGGCAACGCGTTGATTGATGATGCGATTGCTGAAGTTGACGCCAAACTGCACTGATCCTCGTTTTTTCGACCCTAACTGAAAACCGGCCATTGTGCCGGTTTTTTAGTCTGCGGTTTCAGGTCGGCGGTGTCCGTATGGTGCGTACCTGGTCCAGCCGCTGTTGCGCGACTTTTTCATGCGCTGCGGCTTTGGCGTCGGTGCGCAGGCAAGCCTCGATGTAGTCAAGGTGCGCTTCAACCGCCTGACGGGCGGCTGACCCGTCCCGCCGCTGAAGTGCTGCGTTAATCGCCCGGTGCTGATCGAGCAGTAGCTGCCGGGTGGTGCGTTGCCGGAACATCACCTGCCGGTTGTAAAAGACTCCCTCGCGCAACAACTCGTACATGGATCGCATCATATGCAGCATGACCACATTGTGGCTCGCCTCGATGATTGCGCTGTGAAACGCGGCATCAAGGTCAGCATCATTGGCGGGGTTCCGTTTCGTCTGAGCGGCTTCCATCTTGTCGAAGACCGCCTGCACGACCTCCAGATCCGCCGTGGTCGCGTAGCGCGCGGCGCGCTCTGCCGCCAGTCCTTCCATATCGCGACGAAACGAGATGTAGTCATAGACCGCATCCTCGTGGCGGCCAAAGAGTTGAATGAGTGCGGGCGAAAATGCAGACCCCAGCACATCGGCAATGAAGATACCCGCACCCGGCTTTGCCGTGACCAACCCCGAGGCCTGCAAGACCGCAATGGCATCCCTCAGGATCGGGCGTGAAACCTTCAGGCGCTCCGCCAGGTCCCGTTCTGCGGGAAGCCTTTCGCCCGGGCGAAGGATGCCGCGCAGGATCAAATCCTCGATCTGGCGCACGACCGCCACCGACAGTTTTTCGGATTCAATGGGTCGAAAGGGCATCTCACTCTCCTATTGGTAAATAGATATGACCAGACAAGCAGGGCATCAATGCTTTATCGTTCCCGCAGCACAAGGGGCTTGGTGCCTGCTGGCACTCACCTATGCCCCCGGAAGATCGCAGTGCGGAGGTGTCTCAATATATTGTGGATAAGTGGCCCATTGCCGCATATTGTGGGGGTCTGTGGTTGACTTTGGCGGCGGATGCCCGCCACCCTAGAGACCTAGAGGAATCATGGGACGCAGCCTTTTGCGGTTTTCAAAGCTCAGACTGACCGGCTTCAAAAGCTTCGTGGATCCGACCGATCTGATCATCGCGGATGGTCTCACGGGCGTTGTGGGGCCCAATGGCTGCGGGAAGTCCAACCTGCTGGAGGCGCTGCGCTGGGTGATGGGCGAAAACCGCCCCACCGCTATGCGCGGCGGCGGTATGGAGGACGTCATCTTTGCTGGTGCCGCAACCCGCCCGGCCCGGAATTTTGCGGAAGTCGCGCTTCATATCGACAACTCCGACCGGCTGGCGCCCGCCGGGTTCAACGACAGCGATGCGCTGGAGATCGTGCGGCGCATTACCCGTGACGTGGGCAGTGCCTATAAGGTCGGCACCAGGGACGTGCGCGCGCGGGATGTACAGATGCTTTTTGCAGATGCCTCGACTGGGGCGCATTCCCCGGCGCTCGTGCGGCAGGGCCAGATTGCAGAACTTATCAACGCCAAGCCGAAGAGCCGCCGGCGCATTCTCGAAGAGGCTGCGGGGATTTCCGGGCTCTATCAGCGGCGTCATGAGGCAGAGTTGAAGCTGAAAGGTGCCGAGACCAATCTTGCCCGCGTTGATGACGTGATCGAGCAGCTCGCCAGCCAGCTCGCGCAGTTGGCCCGGCAAGCACGGCAGGCGGCGCGCTATCGCGAGATTGGCGACGACTTGCGCCGCACGGAGGGCATGTTGCTCTATCGCCGCTGGCGTGAGGCCGATGACGCGCGCGGGGTGGCCGAAGACGCGCTGCGGGCGCGGGTCAGCGCGGCAGCACAGGCGGAATCGGCTGTGCAGGGAGCGACCAAGGCACGACTCGCCAGCGAAGAGGCGCTGCCGCCCTTGCGCGAGGAGGAAGCAATCGCTGCCGCCGTGATGCAACGCCTTGCCGTGCAGCGCGACACGCTCACCGATCAGGAAGCGCGTGCGCAGGCCTTGATCGAAACGCTCACCGGGCGGATTGCGCAGTTGACGCGTGACATCGAGCGGGAGGGCAACCTGAACCGCGATGCGGGCGAGACGATCGAGCGGCTGGAGTGGGAAGCTGCGGAACTGGCCCGGGCCGCCGAAGGCCATGAGGAAGCGCTGGCAGAGGCGGCGGAGGCTGCACGGGAAGCCGCCGCCGTGTTGCAGACCCGCGAAGAGGATATGGCCGAGCAGACCGAAGATGTGGCACGGCTGGCCGCCCGCCATGGCTCGGCACAGCGGCTGCTCGAAGATAATCAGAAAACTCAAGGTAACGCGGAAAAGGAAGCGGCCAAAGCCCGCGAGGCCGTGGCCAGCTCGCAAGACGCTCTGGCGCGTGCCGGAACAGAATTTGATGCAGCAACTTCGGCAGAGGCGCAGGCGGTCAAGGCGGCGGCGGAGGCCGATCAGGCGCTGATCGCAGCCGATGAAGCGCGCGCTGACACCGCGGCCCGTGAAGCGGAAGCCCGGGCACAGCGCTCCGAAGCTGACGGTGAGCTCAACGCCTTGCGTGCCGAAGTTGGCGCGCTGGCCAAGCTGTTGGAGCGGGATACGGCGGAAGGCGGCCAGATCCTTGACCGTTTGCAGGTGGGGCATGGGTTCGAGAAGGCGCTTGGCGCTGCCCTGGCGGATGACTTGCGCGCACCGGAGGTTGATGCGGATGGCCCCTCCGGCTGGGCGGTACTGCCGGACTACGATGAAGCGCAGGCCTTGCCGGGTGGTGTCACCCCGTTGACCTTGCACGTCTCCGTGCCGGACGTGTTGGCGCGCCGGATGAGCCAGATCGGTCTTGTGGGCCCGGATGACGGCACGCGCCTGCAAGCGCAGCTCAAACCCGGCCAGCGGCTTGTCTCGACCGAAGGCGATCTCTGGCGCTGGGACGGGTTCCGGGCCTGGGCCGAGGACGCGCCCTCTGCGGCAGCGTTGCGGCTGCAACAGCTCAATCGTCTGGAAGAGCTTAAGCAAGGGTTGGAGCAGGCGACGCAAAAGGCGGACGGTGCCCGCGCGGCCCATGAAACCCTGACCGTGCAGCTCAAGGACCTCACGCGCGCGGATGCCCTTGCGCGCGAGGCGCGCAAATCGGCGGATCGTCTGGTGGCCGAGGCCGGGCGCGCGTTGAGCAAGGCCGAAGCCGACCGCAACCTTGCGCAGGGGCGTTTGGAATCCTTGGGGCTTGCCGTGACTCGCCACGAGGAAGAGGCGATGGCCGCCCGGACACGGGTCAAGGAAGCAGAACGCGCGCTGGCCGAGCTGGGTGATCTGGCGGAAGCGCGCGTCAGGGCCGAGGCGATCCGGACAGCGGTCGAAGCCTGCCGGATCACGATGATGTCGCGGCGGTCGGCTCATGATGAGTTGCGGCGTGAGGGGGAGGCGCGCACGAAACGCGCACAAGAGGTCACCAAGGAATTGAGCGGCTGGCGGCACCGGCTGGAAACGGCGGAGAAACGCACGGCGGAGTTGGTCGAGCGGAAGACGGAAGCGGAGCAGGAACTGGAAGCAGCCAGCAACGCACCCGGGGAGATCGCGGCCAAACGCGGAGAACTGGGTGAGGCGATTGCGGCGGCTGAAG
>JBCCUU010000010.1:0-111431 GCA_039196345.1 Pseudomonadota bacterium
CCAGGATCGTGGACTGGTACATGGACGGCAAGATCGAGATCGACCCGATGATCACCCACAAGCTGACGCTTGATGAGATCAATCACGGCTTCGACCTCATGCACAAAGGCGAATCCATCCGCGCCGTCGTGGAGTTCTGAGGGCCTCAAGACACAGCGCGCCTTTTGGGACGCGCTGTGTTGCAGTTGCTCAAATCGTCTGACGAATTATCTGAAACATCACTGACCATCTGGCGCGACCCAATGCCTGATTTCAGGCCCCGTCAGATGGGTCAGGTTTATTCGTATGGCCCGTTAGGTGATGACAAGAGACCGTCTCGGCGCTTTGGTAGGTGACAACCCGGCGGCACCCACAGGCAGGCGCTGTCAGCATTGTCACCTGCCCATGCGTCTGCACCGTCCAACCGATCACCGAGATCAATTCACCCCTAAATCATCGCGAAGATGCGCGCGGGACCGCCGGTGCCGCCCCCGTGTTTCGGTGCGCCCACGACCAGTGTCGCCCCGGCGGCGGGTACGTTTTCGAGATTGGCGAGGCATTCGATGCCGTAGCGTCCGGCGGGCAACCACGCATAGTGTGTTGCGAAGTCCTGACTTGCGCCGTGATCCAGCGACAGGGTGTCGACGGCGATCGAGCTTGCACCGGTCTCCAACAGCATCTGTGTGGCTTCGATGTGAAATCCGGGATAGTGTTGAACGCCTTCGGCATCCGCATTGCGGAAGGCGTCACTGCCGGTTTTCTCCCCCCAGCCGGAAAGCATCGCAACGCAGGCGTTGTCCGGAATCTCTCCGTTGGCGTCGATCCAGGCTTTCAGGTCGTCCGGTGTGACCATTGTGTCGGCATCCTCGGCGGCACGCTCCCGGATATCCACAACACAAAGCGGGCAGACCAGATTGGCCACAGGGATCTCATCGACCGACTGCCCATCAGGAGAGAAATGCAATGGCGCATCGATATGGGTGCCGGTGTGTTCACTGATCGTCAGGGTCAGCAGGTTGAAGCCGTGGTCAGCGAAATTGAAGACCTGCTCCATCCCGATACCGGGTTCGCCACCCCATGTGGGAAAGGCTTCGTTGTACATATGGGTCATGTCCACGACGCCACCGTGGCCACCTGCAAGCGCAGCGGGTGCTGACGCAACAGTGCCCAGGGCCGCTGCTGCGCCTGCCGTGGCACCGGCCTTGAAAAAGTTGCGCCGCGACAGCATCTTATCCTTCACCGCATTGATCACACAGATATCACACATGGGTTTTTTCTCCTCTTTTGGATCCAGGGTTGCCCAGCCTTGCCATGATCTGCTGGTGAACCCCGAATGTCTGGCGCGTGCCGGACATAGGGATCAGTTGCACCATGCGCCGCTGCCCTGAGGGTGAGCGTACAGCGCTGCCCGGCGAAATGTCGAGACGCCTGCGATCAATAGGCCGTTTCGAGCCACTTGCCCGGCGTCAGGAATAGTCCGGGATCTTCGCCAAAGGTCCATTGTCCAGGCGCCAGACAAAATCATCCAGATCCTGCGGGAAAACCTGAGTGACCAAAGGGTCATGCCCGGGGATCACCAGCTCTTGCCGGGATGCAAGGGTGTGCAACATGTCAAACCCGTCCATCATGTCTTGCAGGTCGACCACGATGGGAAAAGGTTTGCGCGCCAAGAAATTCTCATAGAAATGCGCGGCGTCAGAGGCGAGCACCATCCACCCGGCTTGCGTTCGGACCCGAACTGCCTGCAGCCCCCGGCTGTGACCACCGATATAGTGAATAGTCACGCCATCCGCGATTTCGCCATTGCCCTCGTAGAACCGGATCTGGCCGGAGTAGAGCCTTCGGACGGCCTCGCAGATGTGATCAGCCGTGAAAGGCATGCGCAAGGCATCATGACACATGCAGGGGCCGGTGGCATATGCCATCTCGGCGGCCTGCAAGTGCAGCCGGGCGTTCGGAAAGAGGTGGAGCCCGCCTGCGTGGTCGTAGTGCAGGTGCGTGACGATGACATCGGTGATTTGATCGGGCGACAGACCAAAGGGGCGCAGTGCCTCGTGAGGGTTCAGCCGTATCGGTCTTGACCGGGCCTGCGCCTCTCTTTCGTCGTAACCGGTATCGACCAGGATCACGGCACCATCGCATTGCAGCACCCAGATGAAGTAATCCATCGCATGTGGCGCATCGTGGTTATCGTCAAAGATGAAGCTGTCACCCCGGGTGCGGGCGTTGCGGTCGGCATATTTGACCGCATGGACCGTCCAGACGCTCATTGCAGCACCCGTGCGTGGGTCTTTTTCAGCTTTCCGGCGATCACCTTCGAGGCCGCAGTGCCGAACGAGGCAAAATGTGCCGTCGCCAGGCAGGCATCGAAGGCCGCCGCATCGGAGTAGAGTTCATCGGGCAGCACCTCGTCCGGGGGTGACGGGTCGGTCGCTACATCGAACCGGTAGAATCCCGTTTCTGTCTGTAACGGGGTCGCGGCGTTTTCCCGGACAAGGGCAGGAAAGTCGGCGCGGGCTCCGGGGGTCAGATGAATTTCCACGACAACTGCATTCACGACGCATCCTCCTGACCTTGTTCGATGTCATCCGCTTTTTAATGACGTGTAATGATGTTTACATGAAGCGGCGGGGCGGCAAAGCATCAACTTTGCGCATTCGAACGGAGGTCTTGAGGGTGATGGGCTTAAAGCTCAAGGTGGCTTGTATCGGGGCAGGCTATTTCAGCCGGTTTCATCTGGGATCATGGAAGCGGATCGCGGCGGTACAGGTTGTCGGGGTTGCCGACATGAGGATCGAGGCGGCCAGGGAAACCGGGTTTCCGGCCTATGAGGATGTGGCGGCCATGTTGCAGGACACAGCCCCCGACATCGTCGATATCATCACGCCACCCGACGTGCAGGCTGAGATGATCCGGATGGTGTTGCGGGCGGGAGTGCGGAACATCATCTGTCAAAAGCCGTTCTGCCGTTCTCTGGAAGAGGCACAAGGCATCGTCAGGGAGGCGCGGGAGGCAGGTGCGACATTGGTGGTGCACGAGAACTTTCGCTTCATGCCCTGGTACCGACGCATCAAGGCGGAGTTGCACGGCGGCAAGATCGGTCGGCTGCATCAGGCGACGTTCCGGCTGCGCCCGGGGGACGGGCAGGGACCGGACGCCTACCTTGATCGCCAACCCTATTTTCGGCAGATGCAGCGGTTTCTGGTCGAAGAGACAGCGGTCCATTGGATCGACACCTTCCGGTTTCTGTTTGGACCGCCAATTTCAGTCTATGCGGATCTGCGCCAACTCAATCCGGTGATCGCGGGCGAAGATGCAGGTTACATCCTCTTTGACTTCGGGGGCGGGGTCCGGGCGATGCTGGACGGGAACCGCCATCTGGACCACGCCAGCGACAACCAACGCCGCACGATGGGAGAGGGTCTTTTCGAAGGCAGCGAAGGCGTGCTCAGCCTGTTTGGCGATGGCAGGGTTGAACACCGGGCCTTCGGATCACAAGAAAACAACGTCATACTGGCACCGGACAATCGGGACGGGTTTGGAGGGGACTGCGTGCACGCTTTGCAATGCCATGTGCTGGCCGCAATTCGGGACCAGACAAAGCCGGAAAACACAGCCGCCGAGTATTGCTCGGTGCTGCGAATTCGCGATGCGATTTACGAATCAGCCGAACGGGGCCAGAAGGTTTACCTTTGATCTGGCTGTTATGCTGACGGCTGCGGCCAAAGGCGACTGCGCGATGCCCTGCGTCACCACACCCATCAGGCCCGCCTTAATCGGGGCGTCGAGGGATTAGAGGCATACATTCACGCGCGATCACGCTAACAGTGGTGCATCAACTTGGGAGGCGACAGGCAACATGGCCAAGACATGCAAAACCGCTGTTATCGGGCTGGGATCCATGGGGTATGGAATTGCGTCTTCGGCACTTGCGGGCGGGCATGCAACCTACGGATTCGATGTGAATGCGCAACAGGTCTCCCGCTTCGTCGACAATGGCGGGGCGACCGGCGACCTTATCGCGCTTGCGCCCGATCTGGACGTTGTACTTGTCGTGGTCCTGAATGCCGGCCAGACAGAAGCCGTCCTCTTTGGCGGCGACGGCATTGCAAAACACTTGAGCCCGGGGGCGGTTGTGATCGCCTGTGCGACCGTGCCACCCGACTTTGCGCGCCAGATGGAATCGCAATGTCAGGCCCTTGGGGTCCACTATCTTGATGCGCCGATTTCGGGAGGGTCCCTAAAGGCGGCAGAGGGACGGTTGACCATCATGGCGTCCGGCAGCCTTGATGCCTTCGAGGCAGCGCGTCCTGTTTTGGGCAGCGTCTCGGAAAAGGTGTTCGAGTTGGGGGAAAAAGCCGGTGCGGGCTCTGCCATGAAGGCGGTCAACCAGCTGCTTGCCGGGGTGCATATCGCCACCATGGCCGAAGCGCTGACCTTCGGGATGACACAGGGCGTGTCGCCGGCCAAATTCCTTGAGGTGATCCCGGACTGCGCGGGCACAAGCTGGATGCTGGAGAACCGCGCGCCGCATATTGTTGAGGGCGACTACACGCCGCACAGTTCCGTCAATATCTGGCCCAAGGATCTGGGGATCGTGCTCGACATCGCAAAGGCGTCGAACTTCAGCGCGCCCTTGACCGCAGCCGCGCTCCAGCAGTTTGTGGCGGCGGCGGGTCAGGGGTTTGGGCAGGAGGATGATGCCGCGGTCGCAAAGGTCTATGCCCACAACGCAGGGCTGGACCTGCCGGAAAAAGACTGAAGGACGCGTCAGATGGCCACTATTCTTGGTTGTATTGCCGACGACTTTACGGGGGCTACCGATCTCGCGGGGCTGCTCGCGCGGTCGGGCGTGTCTGTGTCGCTTCGCATCGGGGTGCCGACCGAGCCGCCGGGTGAGACGTCTGCCTTTGAGGTCATTGCGCTGAAGTCGCGGACCGCTCCTGTGGCGGAGGCGGTGGCGGAGGCGCGCGCGGCCCTGGCGTGGTTGCGCGCTGCTGGTGCGGCGCGGTTCTTCTGGAAGTACTGTTCGACATTTGACAGCACACCGGAGGGCAACATTGGCCCGGTGGCGGAGGCTTTGATGGCGGATGTTGAAACCACACAGACCATCTACTGCCCAGCCTTCCCGGAAAACGGCCGATCCATCTTTATGGGCAACCTGTTCGTGGGCCAGCAGCCCCTGAGCGAGAGCCCCATGAAGGACCACCCGCTGACCCCCATGCGCGACAGCAACCTGATGCGGCTTCTGGCGCCGCAGGTGTCCGCGCCTGTCGGACTGATCGACAGGTTAACGGTGGCGTGCGGCGCAGCGGCGGTTCGCGATGCATTGGAGAGGCAGGCGCAGGAGGGCGTGGCGCATGTCGTTATGGATGCGGTCGCGGATGAAGACCTGCGCATCATCGCGCAGGCCTGCTGGGACATGCCCCTGATGACCGGCGGAAGTGCTGTCGCAATGCCTTTGCCCGGGCTCTATGCGGAGGCGGGTCTGTTCGACGCAGCGGTTTCGACCCGGCAGATGCCTGCGACGGCGGGGCGGGGCGTGGTCTTGTCCGGCAGTTGTTCCGCGATGACGCGCGCGCAGGTCGCCCGCTATCTCACGCGCGCACCGGGCTATCGCCTTGACCCGTTGCAGCTTGCGTCCGAGGGACCGGCAGCGGCGCTTGAATGGTTGGCGGAGCAGCCTCTCGATCAGATGCCGATCCTCTACGCAACGGCAGAACCGACCGATGTCGCTCGGGCGCAATCCGAGCTTGGCGTGGCCCGCGCCGGAGCTTTGGTCGAGGAGGCGCTCGCGGCCCTCGCCCTCGCCGCGCGCGATCAGGGGGCCGCGCGCTTTGTGGTTGCGGGCGGGGAAACCTCCGGCGCGATCACCAAGGCCTTGGGCGTGTCGCAGCTTGACATCGGGCCCGAGATTGCGCCGGGCGTGCCCTGGACCTTTTGCCAAAGCGCCGGGCGGCAACTTGCGCTCACCCTGAAATCCGGAAACTTCGGAGATGAGGATTTCTTCGCACATGCCGTCAGCTTGCTGGAAACCTCATGACCGCCGAAACCCGCCTGCGTGAAGAGATGTGTCTGCTGGCAAAGTCCTTGTTTGACCGTGGACTGACCGGGGGGAGTACCGGGAACATCTCAGCGCGGACCGAGGATGGTGGCCTTCTGGTCTCTCCGACGGGAACAAGCTTCGGCCGGCTTGACCCTGCCCGGCTCAGCCGGTTTGACGCCGCCGGGCAACATGTCGAAGGCGACCCGCCCACCAAGGAAATGCCCTTGCACGCGGCCTTCTACGACACGCGCTCGACCGCCGGGGCGGTGGTGCACCTGCATTCCTGCCACTCGGTGGCGTTATCCCTCTTGCCGGGGGCTGACCCGGATAACTTCCTGCCGCCCCTGACCCCCTATGCCATCATGAAACTGGGTAAAGTGCAGCTTTTGCCCTTCTTTCGCCCAGGCGATCCCGCGATGGGGAAGGCGGTGCGGGGTCTGGCGGGGAAACGATCCGCGGTGATGTTGGCGCATCACGGGCCGGTTGTTGCAGGCAAGGACGTCGAAGCGGCCTGTAACGCCATCGAAGAGCTCGAAGACACCGCGCGGCTGGCGCTCCTGACCCGGGGTCTCGGCGCGCGAAGCTTGAGCCCCGCGCAGATTTCAGAGGTGGTCACGCATTTCAACGTGGATTGGGAGGACTGATGCTCTTTTCAGCAAACCTTGGTTTTCTCTGGACAGATCGTCCGCTAACGGAAGCGATCCATGCCGCCAGGGCGGCGGGGTTCGATGCGGTGGAACTGCATTGGCCATACGACGCGCCTGCATCCCAGACCGCCTCGGCCCTGGCAGAGGCGCAATTGCCGCTTCTGGGCCTCAACACCGTCCGTGGGAATGCCTCGGTTGGTGAGAATGGTCTCTCCGCGCTGCCGGGGCGCGAAGCCGAAGCACGTGCGGCCATCGATCAGGCTCTGGCCTATGCCGCGGAGACCGGGGCCCGAAACGTTCACGTGATGGCCGGTTTTGCGCAAGGGGTTTCGGCAGAGGTGTGTTTTGTGGAGGCGTTGGAATACGCCTGCGAGAAAGCAGCCGCGCTTGGTATCACGATCCTGATCGAACCTTTGAACAGCTACGACGCGCCCGGGTATTTTCTGAGCACAACCCGACATGCCGAAGAAATCATCGCGCGGGTGGGAGCCACAAACCTGAAGCTCATGTTCGATTGCTACCATGTGCAACTGATGGAAGGCGATCTGAGCCACAAGCTGGAACGGTTGTTGCCGATCATTGGGCATATCCAATTTGCGCGGGTGCCGGATCGTGGACCGCCAGAGGGGGGCGAGGTCAATTATCCCCATGTATTCCGGCTGCTTGACAGGCTTGGATGGAACGGCCCCCTTGGTGCTGAGTACAAATCCAACCTGCCAACCGATGAAACCCTGGGCTGGCTCAGCCGGTATCGGAGCTAAACGGCGAGTGCCGATCTTTGGCCTTGCCGATTGTCGCTGCGACCTGATCTCGATCAAAGTCGGTCCCCTGACAGTGTGACTATATCGTCGGGAGCTGAATTGAGGGTGGTTTGACGAATGAAGTACGACGCGTTTTTTGCCGACAGTCTTTCGGAGCTTCGGGACGACGGAAACTACCGTGTCTTTGCTGAGCTTGAACGTCAGTGCGGGGCCTTTCCCAAGGCGCAATCGCATCATGGCGCAGCACAGCAACCGGTCACGATCTGGTGCTCCAATGACTATCTGGGCATGGGGCAACACCCCAAGGTCCTGTCGGCCATGCATGACGCGATTGATCGTTGTGGCGCGGGGGCTGGGGGCACGCGCAATATCTCGGGCACAACCCACGATCATGTGCTTCTTGAGGCCGAGCTTGCCGATCTGCACGGCAAGGAGGCGGCTTTGCTGTTCACCTCCGGCTACGTGTCGAACTGGGCGGCGCTGGGGACGCTGGCGGCAAAACTGCCCGATTGCCTTGTCCTGTCTGACGCCCTGAATCATGCGTCCATGATCGAGGGCATCCGGCATTCGCGGGCAGAGCGGCAGATTTGGAAGCACAATGACCTGGCCGATCTTGAGGCCAAGCTGGCGGCACAGCCGCTGGAGCGCCCCAAGTTGATCGCATTTGAGAGCGTCTATTCGATGGACGGGGATATCGCGCCGATCCGCGAAATTTGTGATCTGGCGGACAAATACAACGCGATGACCTATCTTGATGAGGTGCATGCGGTTGGCCTCTACGGGCCGCGCGGGGGCGGCATTGCCGAACGTGAAGGCCTGATGGATAGGCTGACGGTGATCGAAGGAACCTTGGGCAAGGCCTTCGGCGTTGTCGGCGGGTATATCGCCGCATCGGCTGATCTGTGTGATTTTGTGCGCAGCTTCGCCAGCGGGTTCATTTTCACCACGGCGCTTCCGCCGGCGGTGGCCGCCGGGGCTGCGGCCTCCATCCGGCACCTCAAGCGTAGCTCGGTGGAACGGGATGCACATCAATCACGCGTTGCCGAGGTGCGCGCGCGCCTTGACGCTTTGGGCATCCCGCATGAGCCGAACCCCAGCCACATCATTCCGGTGATGGTCGGCGACCCGGTGAAATGCAAATACATCTCGGATATCCTGATGCGCGACTATGGCATCTACATCCAGCCCATCAACTACCCGACAGTCCCGAAGGGCACGGAGCGGCTGCGGATCACGCCATCGCCCGTACACAGTGCCGCTGACGTGGACAGGCTCGTGGGCGCGCTTGGAGACCTTTGGACACAATGTGAACTGGCGCGCCTGCCGATGGCGGCGCAATAGCCGCGCCGGTCTTGCTTTGCCTTACGGCAGATGACACTCTGCTCGGGTGGAGTTGCCCGTCTTTTATTCCTTCCGCCGGTGTCCCTATGCGATGCGGGCACGTCTGGCGCTTGTGGCCTCCGGAGTTCCTGTTGCCTTGCGCGAGGTCGTTTTGCGGGACAAACCCGACGCGTTCCTCGACGCCTCCCCAAGCAGGACCGTCCCCTGTCTGGTGACGGCAACAGAAGTGATCGACGAAAGCCTCGACATCATGGTCTGGGCCCTTCGTCAGAATGACCCGCAAGGCTGGCTCGCGATGCCGCAGGACGGGTGGGATTGGATCACACGCTGCGACGGGCCGTTCAAAGCGGCGCTTGATCGGACGAAATACGCGACCCGATACCCGGAGGCGGACCAAAGCAGGGAACGCGAAAAGGCGGCCGCTTTCTTGCGCGACCTTGAGGCACAATTGGAGTCTGCGACATTCGCGGCACCCAGCCTGGCGGGTTTTGCGATCCTGCCGTTCGTGCGCCAGTTCGCCTTTATCGACAAGGACTGGTTTGATGCGCAACCCTGGCCTCGCCTGAAAGCCCGGCTCGATGTATTTCTGGCAAGCGATGCCTTTTCCGAGATCATGCCCAAATATGTGCAATGGCGCCCTGGTGATCCGAACGTCAGGTTTCCACCGGCGGGCCATGTATTCGCTCAGACGCGTTGACGTGGTGCCGCGACCTGCCTAGAAGGCAAAAAGAAATGAGCTGATAGCGCTATCAGCCACTGTTTTGAAGGCGTTTTATCATGTCGGAGACTGTCGCTTCCCTCTCTCTTGTCGTTGATGTCGGCGGCACGAACACGCGCGTGGCCCTCAGCCAGGCGGGCAAGGTCAGAATGGACAGCATCAAGCGGTTTCGGAATGCCGACTATGCTGGGCTCGAACTGGTGCTAAAGGACTACCTTGCGGATCGGATCGACCTGCATATTCAGGCAGCCTGCGTGGCAATCGCGGGACCGGTACGGGACGGCAAGGGAAGCCTGACCAACCGAAACTGGCATATGACCGAAGCAAGTATCGGCGAGGCGACGGGTGCGCCTCACGTCGCGTTGCTCAACGACCTGCAGGCCCAGGGCTATGCGCTGGACCATGTGGCCGAGGACGACCTGTTGCAGGTGCGCGCGGGCCCGCAAGCGCCTGCGGATGCGGCAAAGCTTGCGGTCAATCTGGGTACGGGGTTCAACGCTTCACCGGTCTTTTTTACACCTGCGGGTCCGTTTGTGGCCACCAGCGAGAGCGGCCATGCAAACATGCCGGTGCGCGAGGCAAAGGATGCAAGGCTCTGCGCCTTTGTCGAAGCCCGTCACGGTTTTGCCGCCATTGACGATATCCTTTCGGGGCGGGGTCTTGAACATGTCTATGCGTTCCTATCGTGTGAAGCAGGGCAGAACAAAGCCCTGTCGTCTGCCGAGATCATTGCAGCCTGCACGGATGGGAGCGACCCTGTCGCCGTAGAGACCGTCCACTACTTCGTCAGGTTGACCGCGATGGTGATGGGCAATCTCGCACTGGTCCAATTGCCTTTCGGCGGCATCTACCTTGTCGGCGGGCTCTCCAGCGCCATTGCGCCCTTCTTGGAGGCGGCGGGCTTTGAAGCCGCGTTTCGCGACAAGGGGCGTTTTGCCGGTTTCATGGATGAGTTCGCGATTCACGTGGTGCAGGATGACTATGCTGCCCTAAAGGGCATGGCCGCCTACCTTGAAAGCCGACTTGGCGATTGACGCTCACCGCCCAAGGTCACGGGATCACCGGTCAGTGTTCTGACGCGGATTGACCTATCACAAGGATCGTCATGCTGGATCATGCTAGCCAAAGGTGAACAAACCTGATCGGAGAAATCATGTTCCAGTCAATCGTCGTGGCCGTAGATGGCTCAGACCCGTCGATGCGCGCGTTGGAAACCGCCTGCGGTATGGCGCGCGCCTTTGGCAGTGAAATCCACCTTGTCCATGCCGAAGAGAAAAAACGCCGCAACCCCGACCGGTCTTCGGTACTGACCAAAGCCCAGGCTGCCGCGGAAAAAGCCGGTGTCAAACCCTCAAGTGCGACCGCGGTGCGGGGTGATCCGTTCGAGGAAATTATGACTATCGTCGGGCTTTACGGCGGTGATCTGATTGTGACCGGGCGTCGGGGTCTTGGCAATCTCAGCGGGATCTTTGCCGGAAGCACGTCACAGCAGATCGCCAAACACGCAACCTGTGCGCATCTGTCTGTCAAATAACGCCGCGCTCCTATCAGAAAAGCGTCGTGAACCGGTCGGGCAGGCGGTATAGCACCTTGCTGCGTCCACCCCCGAAAAAGGTGACCTTGCCGTCATGCAGGTCCTTCGCATCCTCCCGCATTTTCTGGCGAAATTCGTTGAAACGGATGGTTGTTTCCCTGGGGGTTTGCAGC
Organism: Pseudomonadota bacterium; assembly: GCA_039196345.1. Classification (GTDB taxonomy): domain Bacteria; phylum Pseudomonadota; class Alphaproteobacteria; order Rhodobacterales; family Rhodobacteraceae; genus Roseobacter. The sequence goes on from JBCCUU010000010.1 coordinate 11,200, forward strand.
GCCAGTTTCCGGTAGGTCTCGATGCTTTTGGCCCAGACGTCCTGGGCCTGCCCTTCTTTGCTGTCGTAGAGGTCCTTGCGCAGATTGGCCCTGCTGATGAGGCGCGCGCAGCTGCGCTCATAATCATAGAACCGCAGATGGATGAGATAGAGATGATCGTCGAGGTATCTGGGTTGATGGGTGTTGGCATGCCCCCCGATGGTGAAGGCCAAGTCCTGCCGGACGACGCAGGGTTTTGCGTAATTCGCGTTCAGGCGAAACAGACGCCTTCTTGGCAGGATCGGTCCGCCTGCGACCAGAGGCTCTTTCTCCAGGTCCGGGTTGTGGACGATCTCGATCCCGAAAGGGGAGAGGGACTTCGGCGCGCGGGGCGTGTCAAAACCTTTCAGATACGTGATGAGGCTATCCCCCTGTTCGGGGTCCAGCACGACGATTTCATCCACATCTGTCGCGATCATCCAATTGTAATAGCGCAGGAACCCATTGGTGAACTGTGTCATCAGAAACCAGCGTTTACGCTCCAACCGGTGCATGGTCGGATCACGTGGGATGCCGATGACATTCGCGCCGTCTGCGATTTTGCGATGTTCGGGATCGTTCCCGTGGCTCAAGACGTACAGGTGATCCCGACCGACCTGTTTTTCGTAGTACCGCACCCAGGTCTCCAGCAGGTCATAGTCCTGATAGACCATTGTCATCACCCCTAACGGGGATTTGGTCGGGTCGAATATCGGTCGCTTTGGCATTCGGTCACTTTCTGCGCGGGGTTTGAGACGGGATCCAAAAAGGACAGCTGCCTTCGGCGTTCAAGTGGCGCGCAGCCTGTCCAGTGCTTCATTCAGGATCAGCGCACCATAGGCGCTGTTCTTGTGTGTTTTGTCCTTGCGGTCCACATGATGAGCCACCGCGTATCTTGGGTGCGTGCAGCAGCCAGCGACCACGGTTTCTTCGGGTTGCGGCAACAGGGCAATCTGATCCTCCGCCATGAGGGTGTCGACGATATTCCAGAGGACCTGCCGGTCGCTCCGTTGGGCCGCGCGCGCATTCTGGAAGGCCTCCGGTATCGTGTGTTCAAAACCGTCAGTATCGAAAGAGACGGGCGCGACAAGGATCGCGGCCTGCTGTTGTGCTGCGAATGCCTGCGCGAACTGATAGGGCGGCTGGCGGCGCATGAAATCCCCAAACCATCTTTTCAACACGCCATCCGAGGTGTGCAACGCCGGTGTCCGGCGTCTGTGCAGGGCTTCGGGAAAAAGACGGCAGACGTCGATCCTGCAGCCCATGAAGAAAATGGCATCGAAGTCCCTCGCACAAAGTGACCTGCGCCCCTTGGCGTTTGTCATGGCAAACCGGCTGGCGGTGAAATCGTCGAGGGCTTCCACCTGCCCGTTGCGCCATGTCAGATGGCGAAAGCGGGTGCCGATGTTGCCCCAGAACTCAAGGTCAATACCGCGCGTGTCCACCAGGCCCGCGTCCAGCGCCAGTTTTGCACAGGCAAAGTGGCTGTCGCCAAAGACACAGACCCGTTTATCTGGAGAAGGCATCCAGCATCTCTTCTTCACACAACACCGTGTCCGACGCGTCTTCGGTGGCTTCGTCGGGATCAACCGCGTGTTTGGGGAGGGGGTCGTCGGGCCCGATCACTTTGTTCTCGATCACGCCATAGGGGTGCTGGACCTGCACGCTGCGCGAAAACCCCGCCGACTGGTCCTGGAAGAAACTGTCCATGACGAATTCGACACCACGGGCGGTGACGCGGCGCATGTTGGGTTCAAAAAACATGCCCCGAAATGCCGGATGGGTGATGATCTCGTAAGATGGGAAGTAATCGACATCTGTATCTGTCGCGACCATTTCGCCCGCCACTGCCCGCAGAACGGACTTCGAATAGCTGCTGGCGGTCAGGACGTGCTCGGCAGTTGCCGTGGCCGTCAGGGGCACGGGCGAAACAGTCAGAATAAACCTGAGCCGGGGGTTGATCCTGCGGGCGAGCTTGATCGCCGCCTTGAGCGATTTGTAGCTGCTCTGGAAGCCATGGTTGACGAAAGCGTGCTGCTCCTCATCGAAAATCCCGGCGATGGTGCCGGGGCAGATGGCATATTCATACCCGTCCGCGCGATCTTGCCAGGCCTCGGTCAGCCCAAGCGTAAAGACAAAAAGCTGCGCGTTCTCAATGGCACGACGCACCGCTGAAACCGTAGCCCCGCGCGACGCGAAAAGCGCGTCTTCCGAAGCGAACCCGCCGTGTTCGACGCCGGGCCGGAAAGGGTCATAGAAGCGGCCGTCCCGTTGCCATGTGATTGCAGGGGGCTCTGCGGTACCCGCCGCCCAGCTCACCCATTGGTGCAGCATTCTCGGGGTATAGATATTGCCAGTGCGAAAACTGAAACTGCCGTAGTGAAAGTCACGTTTCGCCGCCGTTGTCATCCGGGTTGGCGCGGGTTCTTCGTCGATCCACCGATAGCCGCGCGCACTCAGCGCCCGCCCGATATGCTGGGCGAAACAGGACCCGGCGGTTGCAATCGGCGTGCGTTTCTTGATGCGAAACCGGGGTTTCCACAGCCCTGCAATGTCAAAGGCCGAGCGTTCAGCGACCGCTGTGCGCCAGAACCTGTCCCGGGGCAGATCGTTATACGGATGCGCCATCTGACGGCTCCTCCCGTTGGTTGAAGGCCGGGTGTTTGATCGCGCCTTTCAGCACTTCGATGTCCTTGACGCCGCCCAGGGTCACAACCGTCAGGCCGAGCCGCAGCTCTGCGCCGTTCTGCCCAAGCGAAATCTCCGGTGGGCGCGGCCAGGCCGACAGATCAAGCGCGTAGCTGGCGCGCCATTTCCTGATCCGTGTCACTCCGCCGTAGCTTACAACGAAGCGCACATTCCCCTCGCCGGTCGAGATGTCGTTATGTCCGTCGCCAATGAAGATTTCATCGTCTCCGCCTGCCGAGACGACCTTGTTGCGCCCCGGACCGGTATGGATTTTTGACCCGTCCGGCCCGTCAAAGATCCGGTCATTGCCGGGCCCGCCGATCAGTGTGTTGTTGTTACTGTTGCCCTGGATGAGGTCATCGCCCGAGCCGCCGTCAAGATAGTCCTTGCCCCGCCCGCCGATCAGCGTGTCATCTCCCGCCCCCCCGTAAAAACGGTTTCGCGCCTTGTTGACGGGCAGGGCGGCCAGATGGTCTGCCCCGGCACCGCCGTGAAAGGTTGACGCGGCGTATTTCGATCCGATCATGACATCGTTGCCCAGCGTGCCGCGCACATCGACAGAAACACGTTCCGACGTTTCGAAATGTATCGGCGAGTCCGGGTGGCCCACAACATGGATCTTGCGGGGCGGGCGGTTGCCGGTCGGCGTCTCAGGTGCGCATTCGGGGCGCGCGACAACGGTGCCTATTCGGATTTTCTCGATATTCGCAGGGACGTGCACCACATAGTCGTCGGGGCCACCCATATACCACAAGGTATCCGTGCCGCCGTCCTTGTCTTCCTTTATGCGTTCGACATCATCGCCATAGGCCCAATAGTCATTGTCGCCTGCACCTCCCTCAAGCGCGACGGTCCCATCCACCGCCATCATGGCATTGACCCCGTCCGCCGGGTTTTCAAAGCCGCGCAGGTCCAGCCCCAGGTCCAGCGCGCCATCCACCAGTTCCCGGCGCAAGCGGCCCAAGGGCGCGGTTTCTTTGAGGTTCGTTGTTTCTCCGGGGTCGGCAATCAGATCGTAGACATGTTCTTCGCCATTGGGATAGCGGAAGTATCGGTATTGCGTCAGTCCTTCGACGGAAGGCCGCACAGAGAGGGTTCCGAAGACCGACGTCACCGGGGATTTGCTGCGCTCAAAGGCGCCGAAGGCCGGATCGATCAACGGCAACAGGCTTTGACCGGACCGCCAGTGAGATCGCGGTGGTAGTCCTGCGAGATCAAAGACCGTCTTGGGCAGATTATGTAGTGAAACGGGCAGGTCGATGGTCTGGCCCTCTGTCATGCGCGGGTTCCAGATGCCCAAGGGGATATGGGCGGCACTGTCCCACTGGCTCATTTTGTGGAAGCTGTCGTGATTGCCGAGGTTGAAGCCGTTGTCTGACAGGAGGATGACGGTCGTGTTCGCCCCGAAGGCGGAGGCGCGCAGCGCATCAAGAAACCGCCCGATCTCATGATCCACATGGCTGATGGCCGCGAAATAGGCCCGCACGACCTGCCGCCAGCCGTTGTCGCCTGCGCGTTCGGGTGTCCAGTTGCCGTTGGCGATGTAGGCGGCCTCATAGACCGCGAAACCTGGTTGCGGGCCGTGGAAATCCTCGGGGGCGGCAATGCTTGGCCAAACGATCTTTTCCGCGTCATACATCTGGTAGAACCGGTCGGGGCATTCCAGGTTGTAATGCGGGTGCTTGTAGCCAAGCTGGAACAGATGCCTTCGGCTCGGATCGGCGGTATCGAGGTACCGGATGGCGTTTTCCGTAACATCGAAGTCGTAAAACCGATCATCCTGCGCCCCGTCATCATCAGGGTGATTGATGCCGCGAATGCCGGGACCCCGATCAAGGTAGTCTTTTGTTTTCAGGCGCTCTCCCTTGTCAGCACAGGCCCATTCCTCGTGGAAAAGCAGCCGTTTGTAAGTGTTGTTCATCGGGCGGTAGTTGCCGTCGACCTTTCCGGTCTGAAAGGTGCGAAACCCATGGCGGCGCAGGTCGAACTGCCACCCGGCGGTTGGCGGCAGGACCTCTCGCCAGATGCGATTCAGATCCACGAGACCCGTTCGGAACGGTGACATGCCGGTGGCAAGCTCGGCCCGGCAGGGCGCACACAGCGGCACCGTCGCGTAAGCGTTGGAAAACCGCGCGCCCTCGCGCATCAGCCTGTCGATGTTGGGGGTCTTGATCTCCAGTCCGAAGGTCGTACGCCAGGTAAAGACATCGATCATGTCATCAATCCAGAGGACGCAGATATTGTCCGAGCGGATGCTGTCGGGCACAAAACTCACCGTGCCGGCCGCCACAGATGGTGGTCGGTCAGGGCGTCCGTCGTTTCCCGCGCACCCGGTTCGAGAACGTTCAGGTCCGGCCAGAACACCAGATCAAATAGTGTGAATGCACCAAGGGTCTTGTGCAGGCGGCCTTTGTCGTTGCGGCACCCGACAAAGAGGGTCATCAGGCCCTCAAGCCCAAGCGCGCCCTGCTTGGACCTCTGGACCTCGCCTTCTTCGCCGCACAGCCAGAGCCGCCCCTCCGACATACCGGCAAGGACGAGGGTTGGTCCGGTGGAAGCCTCGGAGGCTACCGTTACCTCAAGCGTCGTTTGCCGGTCCTTGAAGACCATGCGGCCCGACATCTGTTGCAGGAAGACGTAGTTCTCGCTGTCCGCTGGATTAAGCGTCACCAATGTCCGCGCAGCGTTTTGCGATGCATAGAATCGCACCGCAACCGACCACCTGCCGGGGTTGATCGTCGCGCCTTCCATCAGGAAGCCGCATTGCATTGCCTCGTGGAAGGACAAGCCGCCCTCGGTCAGTCGGCTATTGTCCTTGTTGGCGCGGGTGCGTGTCGCGACTTTGTCGTCGGTCACGCTCTTCAGCGACCGAACGGCCCCGGTATCGGTCTGGTCCGTGTATTCAGGCAGCGCGCAGAACCAATGCGCCCCCTTGCTTGCCAGATGGGCTTTCAGGTCAACGACCGGTTCCGGAAGGACCAGGGCATCAGGCACCTTATGATCGAGCTTGAGCACGCTATCGCCTCACCAAACCGGCAATGCGGCAGGAAGTGCCCAACGATGCAAGGTGCTGCCTGTCTTGCTGTCATGGCCCCACTGATCGCGGACCGCTCCGCAGGCCATCGGGAAATCCGTACCTTTGCGCGGGACGGTCATGCCGAAGGCATAAAGCACTTCCAGCCTTTCGCCTTCGGGCGGCATATCGAATGCCAGTATGATGTCCTGCGGATCATCGTCGGCAATCGTGACACCTATCAGAGCGGCGTGATTTGTGGTGCCGGTCAGCGAAAAGCCGAAATGCGCGCCCGCACCAAAGGGGTCACGGGGGTCCAGCACAAGATCGCCCATGCTGCGTGCCCGAACCCGGATTTGTGCCGGGTCGGGTTCGCGCTCTGCCAGCAGGAAGATCGGGCAGAACCAGTCCTCCCCGGCATGCAGCGCTTCAAGCGCACAGGCGTCCATTTCGGCCATCTGCCACAGCGCTTCGGTGTCGGGCCGGGCAAACGGATCCTGTTTGAACATATAGCCCGGCGCGCTGTAGTTCAGGCCGTGCTCCGGGCCCTGCCAGGCGAGGTCCCACTGCGCACGCAGGACGGGGCTGTCGTTGAGCCGATGCGTGCCGCAGTCAAATACCGCAACAACAGGCGGCCTGCGTAACCCCGCGCGCGCAATGTCGCAGGTTAACTGCGCCAGCAGCGCGAAGACACCATCACGATACTGCGCCGATGTGCTGCAAACGTCTTCCAGGACAAATTCGACCGCCAATCCATAAAGCGTTGCGGGGCGTCCCAACCGATCGGCACAGGCTTTCAGGTTTTCGATTGCCGTCATCAGGTTGGCATAGGCCTGACTCTCTGCGAGTTCCGAGATGGATGCAGAGCTGTCGGTTTCGCAGCGCGTGACAAAGAGCGACATCGCCTTGTGGGAGCGATGCTGACGTCCTGCCAGAACATCCGCAACAGCCGCATCGCGTGTGGTCTCCCGCAGGTCTTCGAGGGCAGAGCAATGCTGCGCCTTTTCGCCCGCGTGGCCAACGGCCCCCAGATCATCCGCCGGCGCCAGCACGTGCCACGGATAATCCAGCGGTGCATCAAAGCCGGTTGCCCGCCGCGCTCCGCCAAGACTGAAGAGCCCGCGCAGGGGGCCGGCGCCATCAGCGATGATGCCCGGATCGATCTCCGCACTGTCGGATTCGGCCAGGCGACGAAACTGGCGGGGACCCTGCGCGCCGGGCAGATTTGCCCCGAACAGGAGCCATTCGCCGTCGCGCCGCAGGTCCCAGGCGTCAATGTCGCCAAGGCACAACGGGTCAATCCATTCGGCGTTTCCCCGCAACGCTGTCAGGCCCGGCAGCCTCCGGTCAATGTCAGCTATCACGCGATCCGACAACACCATGACCATGCCGGTCGCGTCGTATCGGAGGATGTCACCGTTCTGGGCGCGGATAATTGTGCCGCTGCTGTCCGGACGTGTTGTTTCGTTGTCGTTATTCATTCGCAAACGCCTATGAGCACCCGCCCTGATTGAACACCCGCCTTGCCTGAATACGACTGTTACGGCGCAGTTGACAATGCGCAACTGGGCTGGTTTGCAAAAACTTCCCGCTTGGGTTACCTCAAAGATCAAGAAAAATGGATCGGGCACGTCAGCATGGACGAAACCAAGGCGCCTATGGCAGCGATGACCATGGTCGGGGGGGACCACTTCTTTCTGCAACGTTGGGTTGATTACTATGGCCGCCAATTGGGACGTGAACATCTCTATGTTCTCAGCCATGGTGGCGACCCTGAGCACAAACGCATCGCGGCAGGGTGCAACATCATCTATCTGCCGCATGATGCAACCCGGTACTGTTTCAACCAGCGGCGCTGGCAGATGCTGTCGATGTTCACGTCCGGCTTCACCCGCTACTACAACTGGGTTCTGACCGGCGACGTGGATGAGCTTGTGGCACCCGACCCCGCGGTGGCAGACAGTCTGCTCACCTATATGCGCCGCTTCGAGCCGGACAATCGCCCCCGGGTCCTGTCGCCTGTCGCGCTGGAGATGGTACATAACCCTGATCTGGAGCCGGTGCCGATTTCGCCTGACCGCAGTATCCTGGCGGTTCGGCGGATCTTTCGGTTGAACGCGAATTACAACAAACCCTGCATCACGCGAAACAAGATCGTCTTTGCACCAGGCGGCCATTTTGCCAATCAGCCGCAGAAGTTTCTTGCCCCGGACCTCTATCTCTTTCACCTGCGGTTCATCGATTACCGCATGACCGAAGAGCGGTTGTCCCTGCGCCGTGCGCAACGCGAGCAGCAAAGTGGCGCATTGGAAGACACCGAACGTAAGGTCACAGGTTGGGACAACGCGTGGGAGACATACAAACACCTGAGCACACTTGAACCGGTTGCCGAAACCGTCGACTTTCCGGAGGTGCGCGAAAAGCTCAACGCCGGTTGGCGGCGCAAAGACGACAAGAGCCCCTTCTTTACCTTTGGTGGCGGACGCAGCAAGGAAGTCTACAAGCTGCCCGAACGATTTGCGTCGGTGTTCTGAGATGGCGGATTCGGGTCCGGAGATTGAAGCCCCGGTTTTGCCGCCCAGTATGACCGTGGATCAGGCCATAGGAGCGGAGACTTTCCTGCTCGAAGGCAGGCACGGAAATCTCTGGTTCGAATATCGTTCCCCCACCTTGTTTGTCACCTTCGACAACCTCGCAACGCTGGATGATCCCTATCCCCGGCTTCCGTGGATGTATGCGCGCACAGAGATGCTGAAGGCCTCGGTTCTCGGGGTTCAGACGTTTCGCAAGGACTGGTTCCGCCAGCCAACCAGTTCCGCCCAGATTGCAGCGCTTGCGGCGGCCGGGTTTTTTGACCGATTTGACCGCGTGGTTTTCATGGGGGCGTCCATGGGGGCTTTTGCAGCGCTCAACTTTGCCCCGCTCGTGACGGGAGCCTGGGCGCTGGTATTCAGCCCGCAGTCCACGATGAACCGGACCATCGCGCCCTTCGAGAAGCGCTTTTCCTATTCGGTCAAACGATCCAACTGGGAGGGCATGCCTTTTCTGGATGCCGCCGCCGCCGTGCCGTATATCCCGAAGATCGCCATGTTCTATGACCCGTTGGAGATGGAGGATAAACGCCACGCGACCCGTCTCGACGGGCCAAATGTGCAGCATCTGGCGTTTCCATGTGCGACCCATCAGGCGATCCGGCTGGTGGTCAAATGCGATGCGCTGCCGCAGATGATGCAGGAGTTTGCCGAAACCGGTACGCTGGGGCCGAAATTCTTTGTGCGCATGCGGGCGCGGAAAGCGGTTCGAAGCTGGCGTCGCGCACTCATTCACCACTTGGAGAACCGCAATCACCCCTTACTGGTCGTGCGGGCCTGTGATCTCATGCTTGCGGACAAGCACTATGCCTTTGCCATCGATGCCAAGCGGCGGGTCATGGAAGAGCATCCGGGGTTGGTATCATGAGCGAGCGGATCGTGTTCTCGCAAGATGAATGGCGCAAGCGCAAACGTCGGGCAGAGCGGAACCTGCGCCATGCCCATGCAAAAGGGCTCATGCAGGGCATTCTGTCAATGCTGCGCCCCGGCGATCTTGTTTTTGACTGCGGTGCCAATCTCGGAGAGGTCTGCCTGCCGCTGGCAGAAACCGGTGCCGAAGTTCACGCGTTCGAGCCTGATCCTTTCGCCTTTGAGCAGCTGTCACACAATGTCGGGGCGCGGCAAAACGTGATCCTTCACAATGCGGCTGTAGGTATTCGCGCGGGGTCGATCAAATTGATGCGTGCCACGAACTTCGCGGATAATCCAAGGGGCGGGTCGGTCAAGAGCACCATTGTCAAAGGCGGGCGCAACATCAACGAAAACGAGCGCGACACAATTGACGTCGCAATGCTCTCCCTGCCGGACCTGTTGAATGAAACCTTGGCGAAACACCATCATATCGCATTGCTCAAGATGGATATCGAAGGGGCTGAGCTTGACATCCTCGAAGTGATGCTGGAGCGCGACTTGTTCGAGCATATCGACCTGACGGTTGCGGAAACCCATGAGAGCAAGTTTCGTGACCTGCGGCCCCGGTTCAGGGCGTTGCGCGCGGCGATTGCGCAACGCTACCCCATCACCAAAGTCAACCTGGATTGGATTTGACGTGGCAGAAGCAGCGATCTACCGCCCGACAGTCAGGCAAGGCTCAAGCCGCGCGAAAAGCGCGGCCCTTTCGGTGTGCGAACGGTCATCGGCTGACGGGTTCAGGGACGCCGCAAGCACCATGACCGCGACCAATGTATCCAGACAGAGGAAAAAGCCATGACCTCACACCGCCCCGTTGCTTCCCTGTGGATCGGAGAGAAGCTGCACTACATCAACCAGCTTTGCCTGAAGTCGCATATTCTTCAGGGTCATCCCACGACGCTCTATTGCACCCACGAGGTGACGAATGCCCCCGATGGCGTCGACATCCGACCTGCATCAGAAATCATGGACATCGACATGGCGCTTGTTGAAGCGACGAGCGCCTCCTTTCTGTCCAACGTCTTTCGCTACAAGATGATCCAGGCAACCGGCGCGATCTGGATCGACTGCGATGCGTTCTGCCACAAGCCCTTCGACGCGGATCAGACGTATATTTTTGCAGGCCACGGCATGCTCGGGAACCTGAATTGCGGCGTGGTTGCGATCCCCCGGGATTGTGAATTGATGGCGCTGCTACTGGAATACTACGAGAACCTTCCCGACTATCCGCCCTGGTGGAACAAGAACCAGCGCAAGAAGATGGATCGTTTGGCCAAACAGCCGATGACTCATGCCGCACGTATCTACAAGACGGAGCGTACCGCGTTCGGGCCACAGGCCTTCACCTATTTCTGCAGACAAACCGGGGATTTTGACAAGGCGATGATGCCGGAGGTGCTCTACCCGGTGCCGTTTCAGCTGAACGATGTCTTCTTTGACCCGCATGGTCATGTTGAAGGGCATTTCACCCAGAACACGATCTCGGTCCATCTTTATACCAACGGGACCAAACCGTGGTGGCGGAAACACGCACCATTGCCGAACTCCTACATGGCGCGGATGTGCGACCGGGTCGGTATTGATCCTGCCGCGGCTCTTTTTTGACGGCGCATTGAGGCATCCGACGACGTTTCTCGGTTAACGGAGAGGGCCGCATGAGGTCGTCCCTTCGCCAAAGGTTAACCATGGCCGAAGGCTGACGGCTAAACCGTGCGCAGCCGCTTGGTCATCGGCATCAGATTCTACCAAAGGTTGCCGTTTTATGTGCGTATTTGCACATAAAGATCCTAATTCCGATATCTATCCGTTTTTTGGCGCATATATCACGGCTAATTCACCTGATTTATCGCGTATTTTAACTAAAACCGCGTCAAACCTTTGTCGTGACGGTTAATTTAGTTTATCGTCAGAATTTAATATCATTGTAACGATTTCTTCAGCGGTTATGGGCACCTGACATGGCAGACGAAAAAGTAGCTGGCGAACGCAAGTTCGAGCAATCCACCACGAAGTCCGAGATTTTTGAACTGCTTGAGGGTGACCTCAACGCTTTCGCGCAAGTGGTTGATGTAAGGGCCGCATCCGTTGCGACCGTTCCCGAGAATGCAAGTATTCTCAGGCCCTTTATCCTTGGAGATGACGTTTTTCTTGTCCAGCCGGACGGGTCGATTGTCTTGCTGCTGGGCGCGAACAAGGCAGACATGATCCTTGAGGTGGACGGCCAGAATGTGGCGATCTCGAAATTGGGTGTTGCGGCGGTGTCCGAACCGGACTGGAGCATCCTCGGAGACGTCCCAAGCGTCAAATTGAACGATGTGCTTGAGCCCGGCAGTGCACGCCCCGGTGCAGGTGTCGGTGACCCGGTTGAGGTCGGAGACCCCTTGATTGGCCTCGATATCAGCCCGTTGTTGCCGTTTACGGAATATGCCCGTCCGGACGAGTTTGATCTCGATAGCCTGGGCGATGAAGGGGGGGCCGCACCCGGCGTCGCCGATATCGATGTTGATGACATCATCCTCGTTGAAACCGACGGGCCCTTGGTGCTGCGCTTTAGTGATTTCATCAGCCTGGCCGTGGAAGACCCCGGAAACGGTGAGGTTATCACGCAGGTCAACCTGCAGTTGGCAGGTCTTCCGGCCGGGACGCAAACCAGTGCAGGCAGTATCGGTGCTGCGGGTCCGACCGGGACCTTGAACTTCTCCGGGACTCTGGCACAGTTCAACGCCCTCGAAGTGACCTTCCCCACGGATTTTTCGACGGAAAGCCGGGGTGATTTTCCGGTTGGGCCGCTGACCGGAAGCGTGACGACCCTGACCAATTTCCTGGGGTCCACAACAGTAGATTTTCCCGTCACCATCCAGATGGAGGGTGATGCGGAAATCGACGACACCCTGCCTGACACGGTGCCGGATGAAACGGATGACCCGATTGACATCCGCCCGGTCGATTTGCTGCTGCCGCGCGTCACCGATCTGGATGGCTCGGAAAGCATCGAGACGCTGACCCTGACCGTTGGCGGATTGCCGGCAGGCTCGACCATTGCGAGCCTTGGGCTTGTGGTCCCGCGAGGAGCTGTCGCAAGTGTCGTGCCCGATGGCACAACCGGTGCATCGCGCCTGGTCATTGAAATGACGGCCGCGCAGGTGGCGGACATCGAAGCGGCCTATGCAGGGCTTCAACTGACAATCCCGGCCGATTTTTCGACGGACAACCGGTCAGACCTGAGTTCCGGCACTGCGCTGCCGCTGACGTTCAGGCTGGACATTCAGACCGACGAAGACCAGGACCCGGCGACGGACACGGAGTCCGATGGGACGGTCTCGGCCACACGTGTCGTGGATATCGGCTTTGAGGAAGACATCGACCTGACCGCCCCGCCGCTGTTGACCGTGGCTGAAGACGGTGGTGTGGCCAATAGCGATCAGGGTGCCGATGTCGCGCTCAATCTTGAGATCACCATTGATGACCAGGATGGATCGGAAACCGAAGACCCGAGCGATCCGCAATTCGCGGCGAGCGTATCGGTGAATTTCAGCACCCTGCCGCCGGGAACGACGGTGAATGTCGGAACGCTTTCCGGCACGGTCTGGACGGGTACGGTACCAGAAGCCGAAGCCCTGGTTCTGTCGCTTCCGGGCGACTACTCCGGTTCAATCCTGAGCGTCACCACAGTGACCACCCGCGAGGGCAACGAGGCGATCAGCCAGGGCATTGTCGTCACGCCGACGCCCGATGTCGAGATCAGCGGTTCGATCTTTGCGCAGGAAACCGATGGGCCGGTTGAAGTGCAGCTGTCGTCGTTTATTGATGTCCTGATCACGGACCCCGACGAAGAAGTGGCGGAATTGTTGCTCACCTTGCCGGGGCTGCCCGCGGGCGTACGGATCGTTGATGAGAACGGTGTCGATATTCCGGGCGCCTTTGCACCCGGGCCCGGCGGCACCCAGACACTTACGCTGGATTACGACGCGTCGGCGCCGACCTTTGATCCAAACGCGGTCACGCTGATTTTCCCGCCGGACTATTCCAGCACCAACCCGATGACGACGCTTGAGGCGTCGCTGACCGTCACGACCGAACAGGGCGGTGTGCTGAACACCCCCGTGACAGGTACGATTCCTGTTGTCGTGGATTTTGAAGGCGACGTGGTGGTCAATGATGCGTCACTGACACTGCAGGAGACCGACAGCCCGGTGACCTTCCGCCCGGCGGACTCAATCCAGCCTCAGATCACGGACCTCGACGGATCAGAAAACGTTACCCAAATCGCGGTGGTCTTCAATGACCTGCCACCGGGTGCGCGGGCCTCGCTTGATGGCGGCGCGACCTTCGGGCCTGCCGAAGGGTCTTATTCATTCCTGGGAACTCTGGCCGAATATCAGGATCTCGTAATCGAACTGCCGCGGGACTTCTCGACCGAAAATCCTAGCAGCCCCCTCTTTGCAGATGTGTCTGCCGTCACGGATGAAGGCGGTTTTGACATCGGGCGTCTGGACATCACGGTCGATTTTGAACTCGACGTTGAGCTGACCGCTCCCGCGACCGTGGTTGCGCAGGAAGACGGGATCGGCGTCGATGGTCAGGGTGTTGTTGTCGATCTCGGGATCGACGTGCAGGTCACTGATGTTGACGGCTCTGAAAACAGCACCAATGTCACGATCACGTTTGACAATCTGCCAGCGGGCGTTGTGTTCAACGGCGGGTCCTACAACGCTCAAACCGGGGTCTGGACCGGTACAATCGGCAACGCAAATGCGCTGACGGCCCGGTTCCCGGGCGACTTTTCGGGTGACGTGACCTCTGTCATCGAGGCAAGCGGACCGGAGGGATCGATCCAGACGCCACAGACAATCTCGATCGAGCCGACCGGCGACATTGATTTCAACATCTCCGAACTGACGGCGGCCGAGACCGATTCAGCGGTTGTGATCTCCCCGTCGTCGGCCTGGCAGATCTCCGTTTCCGATTTTGACGCCAACGCACCGCGCGAGACGATCGACAGCGTGACACTGACACTTGAAGGGCTGCCGCCCGGTGTGCAGGCGCTTGGGGTGCCTGCGGGGACGATCACTTATGATGCGACAGCTGGTGGCACATTCGTCTTTACCGGGACAGAGGCGGAATACCTTGCGCTTGAGCTGTCCTTCCCGGCGGATTACTCGACCGAGAGCCCGGATGCGGATGGTCTGACGATTGACGGGACGCTTCTCGCGACTTCCACCGAAGATGCGGCGGGTCAGACCGCACCCGTCAGCCTGCGGATCACACCCGAAGGCGACATCACCATTGACGATACGCTCCCGGATAACGTGCCGGACGAAAGCGACGGCCCGACCCCCTTGCGCCCCGCCGATCTGCTGCTGCCTGTTCTGGGCGACGCGGATGGGTCCGAAAGCGTCGAGTCGCTGTCGATCACCCTGACGGGCCTTCCCGCGGGCAGCACATTGGCCAGCCTTGGCGCTGTCCTTCCGGCAGGCGCGGTGACAACGATCACCACCGATCCTGCGACGGGTGCGTCAACCCTCGTGGTGACGCTGACGGAAGCGGCGGTCGGAGATGTCGTGGCCGCCTACCAGAGTATCGATCTGGCTTTGCCCACGGATTTCTCGACCACCAACCGTGTTGACCTGACCAATGGGGCACAGTCGCTGCCCCTCGACCTTCGGATCGATGTGCAAACGGACGAAGACCAGGATGCAACGGATGATGCCCCGTTCGACGGCACCGCCACCGCATCGCGCACAATCGAGATTGGTGCCGAAGTGGACGTCGATCTGACCGCGCCCGCAACCCTGACAGGCGTCGAAGACGGAGACGGCAGCGGTGTCACGCTTGATCTCGGGATCGACGTTGCGCCCACCGATGCGGACGGCTCGGAGGACAGCACCACCGTAGAGATTGCCTACACCGATATCCCGGCGGGTGTGTCCTTTAACGGCGGCACATTTGATGCGACAACCGGGATCTGGTCCGGATCGTTGGCTGAGGCCAACGCGTTGACGATGACCTTGCCCGAGAATTACTCCGGGGTTATTTCCAGCGAAATCAGGGCGTTGTCGCCGGAAGGCACCGTGACCATCCCGCAGGAGATCACGATTGACCCCAGCGGTGACATTGCCTTCGATGTTCAGGAACTGACAGCCCAGGAGACAGATGCGGCGGTCACGGTCGTGCCCTCCAGTGCGTGGCAGGTGACGGTAACGGATAACGATCCAGCGCCACCGGTTGAGGTTCTTGAAAGTGTCACCCTGACGCTTGCCGATCTGCCGCCCGGCGTCGCGATTACCGGCGTTCCGGCCTCGACGATCACCTATGATCCGGTTGCAGGGGGGGCCTTGACCTTTACCGGGTCCGAGGCCGAGTATCTGGCGCTGTCCCTCGTCTTTCCGGCGGACTATTCGACCGAGAGCCCTGATGCGGATGGGCTGACGATTGATGGCACGTTGAGTGCCACCTCAAACGAAGACCCTGCCGGGATCAGCACGCCGGTCTCGCTGCGCATTGTCCCAGAAGGCGATGTCACCATTGATGACAGCTTGCCCGATACCGTGCCTGATGAGACGGACGCGCCAACGCTTGTGACGCCGTCGTCGCTTCTCTTGCCGCAAGTCACTGATGCGGATGGCTCCGAAGCGCTTGAGACACTGACGCTGACCGTCTCTGGCCTGCCAAGCGGGTCGAGCCTCGCGAGCCTCCTGATTACTCTCCCTGCCGGGGCTGTTGCGACGATTGCCGATGACCCTGCCAACGGGGCCGCGACGCTTGAAGTGGTGCTGGATGCGGCGACGGTCGCGGATGTGGAGGCGGCTTATGCGGCCTTGAACCTGACGCTTCCGGCGGATTTTTCCACGGCCAACCGTGCGGACCTCACCAACGGGGCGACGACGCTGCCGCTGACGTTTACGGTCTCTGTTCAGACGGACGAGGACCAGAACCCCAATGACGACACGCCGAGCGATGGCACGGCGACCGTTTCGCGGGTGGTGGATATCGCGTCCGAGGCGGACATCACCGTCACGGCACCTCCCAGCATCACCGCACAGGAAGACGATGGTGACCCCGGCGACCCCGATCTCGGGGTGACCGTCGACATGGGTATCGACATCGAGATTGACGATGCGGACGGCTCCGAGACCGAGGACGCCACGGACCCCCGGTTTGCCGCGCGGGTGACAATCGACTTCACCGGATTGCCTGCGGGAACGGGCGTGAACGTCGGCACCCTGACCGGGTCCAGCTGGACAGGGACGGCGGCTGAAGCAGAAGCGCTCGCGCTGGCCTTCCCGGGGGACTACAACGGCACGGTGGTCAGCGTCATCACCGTGACCACGCCCGAGGGGTCGGAATCCATCACCCAGACCATCGTCGTCGAGCCGACGCCGGATATCATCATCGACGGATTCGTGAGCACGAACGAGACTGACGCCCCTGTCGAAGTGGTGCTCTCTGACTTTATCACGGTTACCATTGGGGCCGGTGAAACGCTGCAGGGCTTTGTCATTGATCTGGATGGATTGCCCAGCGGCGTGGCAGCAGTTGATGCAAGCGGCAGCCCTGTCGGCACGATCACAGACAACGGCGACGGCACCGCCGATTTCCTCTATTCCTTCAACGGCTCGAACGCCTCTCCTGATGAAGTGCGCCTGATTCTTCCGGCGGATTACTCCACCACCAGCCCCGATCAGACGCTGGCGGCGGATATCACGGTAACGACGCAAAGCGGCTCCGTTTCGGAAACGGTTCCGTTTATCGTCACGGAAGAAGGGGACGTCACCGTCGGTGACGGCACAATCGACCTGCAGGAAACAGATGCGGTTGTGACTTTCAAGCCGTCAGATCAGATCACGCCTTTGGCAACTGACGCGGATGGTTCGGAATCTGTCGAAACGGTCGTTGTCACGTTCAACCAGCTGCCCAGCGGAACACGGTTCTCGACCGACGATGGCGCGACCTTCTCCGTGGCCTCTCCGACGCTTCAGTTCAGCGGTGATCTGACGACTTACAATGCGCTGGTGATTGAATTGCCTGCGGACTTCTCGACGGAGAATCCGGGCAGCACACTTGTGGCGCAGGTGACCGCTGTCACTGATGAAGGCGGAACCGATACCGGCACCCTGACGGTGAACGTGGACGCCGAAGGCGACATCTCGCTGGCTGGTCCGGGCACCCTGTCGCTTTCCGAGAACGACGCGCCCGGCGACACGGATGAGGACACAACCTCACGCGTGCCGGTCGATTTCCGACCCGCCGATGCGCTGAATGCAAGCTCGCCAGACGCCGACGGCTCGGAGAGCATAGCGACGGTTGATGTCACACTCGACGACCTGCCGTCTGGCACGCGGTATTCAACAGATAACGGTGTGACCTTCCAGACGGTCGCAGCCGGTGCCTCTTTCAGCCTGACAGGTCTGACAAACAGCGAATACAATGCGTTGGTGTTCCGCCTGCCAGATGACTTCTCGACAACAGTGGACATCACCGGAAGCGCCACATTCACAACTGACGAGGCCCTACTGGCCGGTGAAACCGAACCCGGCGCAACAAACGGCATCGAGACGGGCACCTTCTCGGTCAGTGTGACGTCTGAACAGGACGTGGAAATCACGACCGCCGATATCACCGTGATCGAGGACTTGGGAAGCCCCATCCCGCTCAATCTGGACGCTGCTGTCACCGACATCGACGGATCGGAGAACATCACCAATATCACCGTGACGTTTGATGGGTTGCCAAGCGGTGTGACGACCCTCACTGGAAATGTCGATGTGACGGGCCCGACGGCACAATGGACCGGCAGTGTTGCGGACCTGCGTGCGCTCAGTGTGCTGAGTTTCCCGGAGCATTTCTCGGGCATCATCGACATCACCGTGAATGTCGAAACGGATGAGGGCAACCCGGCGGGGACGTCTGAGACATTCCAGTTGAACGTGACGCCAGTGGCGGAGCCAACGATTGAATTGTCGGTCGATGACAGCACGGCAAATGTGGATGAAATCGGCCAGGACAATTTCATTGTTGATGAAGACAGCTCGTTCCTTTTGCTGATCGATGCGGACACACCTGACAAGGACGGTTCTGAAGAGCTCACCCAGATTGTGATCGAGAATATGCCCGCAGGCTGGGTGCCCAATGTGGGGGGCGTCGTGGACCTCGCGCTCTTTGAGCAGGATCAGGCCAAGGTTGCCTCTGCCCAGGTTTCCGGCACAACGCTGACCATCACCCTTCAGGATGGCGTTACGGAATTTGAAGGGGCGCTTCGGGTCAGCCCGCTGGCCAATGACGACCGCGACATCGAGACCCTGCTTGGCAATGATCTTGTCGCAACGGTCACATCCGAGGATAGCGCGACCGGTCTGGCGACGAACATCGAGACCGCCTTGGACGGGGTTGATGTCGATGTGGATGCGATTGTTGACGATCTGGATTTCCGGGCGCGCAACCTCAACCAGACGGAAAACATCAACAACGTGCGCCGGTCGAACATTCGGCTCGACCGCATAGCTCTTGAGGACAACGACGGCTCCGAGACGATCACGAGTCTTGACCTGACCATTTCCGTCTCGACCGAGAGTGACAATTTCGATGCCGGCGATAACTCGGACCTGTTGCTGCGGGTTCGTGGCAATGCCTTCGCCGCCTTCGTAAACATCACGCAGACCGCTGCTACCGCCGATACTGTAAGCTATACGCTGACGCCCAACGGCAGCGCGACAAATGCGCAATTCACAAGCGCATTGCAGCGCCTGCAGATAGAGACGCCCCAGCATTTCAGCGGCATTCTGGATGTGGATGGCACGCTGTCCTGGAACGAGACGAGCACGGGCGATACAGAAAACGACACCTCGGACAACTTCAACACCGATACCTTCTCGATCACCCAGACGATCCGCCCGCGCGCGGAAGCGGATTTGACGGCATCGGTCTTTGTGCGGTCAACGGCGGAGGTTGCAAGCGACAGTCCCAACATCGTGACGGCGACAGTTGAAGACGGCAGTGTGTCGGGCAGCGAGATTCTGACCCTGCTGGAAAGCACAGGGGATGGGTCCGGACCAGGTCAGGTTGAGCTCTTCGTGGGGCTTGCCGGGTCAACGCCCGATGTAGACGGCTCAGAACAGCTGACCACGCTGGTCATCGAAAACGTACCCACCGAATGGGTGCGGGATGTTCTGACAGGCACGACCATCAGTGACGCTGCCTTTTTCACGCCGGACGGTGCGCTGCCTCTTGGTGCGGCCGAACTGGCCAAGATCGCATCAGCTGAATACAACGCGGCGACCGGGGACCTTACGATCCAGTTTGTGCCGGACGTGACATCCTTTGATGCCTCGTTGCAGCTCAAACCATCGCTTTACGAAGACTATGACGTGGATCGCGAGAATGGTGATCCCTTCACTTCGGCAGGAGACTTCTTTGGCGACGATCTGCGGATCGTGCTGACATCCGAAGACGACAACTCGGCCACAACGGACGATCAGGTTTCGGATGCGACGCTGGATGTCGATGTGGACCCGGTCAACAACTCGGCCTTCATCAGTGTGTTCCCGGTTGGTAATGAGGCCGATATTGATGCGGCAGGCGGGGTCTGGCAGATCCCCTTCGTGCCCTCGATCCTCGACCAGGACGGCAGTGAAACGGTCACGGCGATCGTTCTGCGGCAACTGCCGAGAGGTATCACGGTTTTTGTCCCCGTCGATCCGGCTGACGTCAACGGTCCGAAACGCCCGGCGTTGCTGACGGATGTGAACTCTCCGCCCGGCTTCAACTCCTGGAGTATGCAGAACGGCGAATGGAACGGTGCCGAATTGCGCGGCATACCGGAGCACTTTGCCGGGGATTATCCGCTGGTGATTGACGTGATCACCACCGAAGCGGATGGCGGCGGCACACGTGTTACCCCGCTGAACGAATTCTTCAGGATTGATCCCGTCGCTGACGGCGGCAACCCGAGCGAGACGCTCAGCACAAACGAAGACACGGCGGTGCGGGTGGTCATCGACGGAAACATGATTGACAACACCGGCAATTCCGCGGGCTCGCCCGAGGCACTGACGGGGGATGTGTTGATCTCAAACATCCAGCCGGACAGCCAGGGACGGCTGCCCACGTTCTTCGACGGGCCGCCCCAGTCGACGCCGGGTGGCGGGCCCGCGGCGAACCAATACACGATCAGTGCGGCGGGTGATCTGACCCTGACGCCGGCGCAGGCCGCGAACCTGTGGGTGCAAGCGGGACAGGACAGCAATGAAACGATCCGTTTCGATGTGCAGGTCACTTACGAAGAGACAATTGACACCTCTGTGACAACCACCGGGTCCGGAACTGTTACCATCAACGTGACCGGTGTTGCGGACGATCCGGTTGTGACGGTTCAGGATGCCTCCAGCTTTGGCAACCCCGGAGTCATCGACGCTGTCTTCCGGCCCGGCGAAGTCGTCGATGGTGTTGCCAATGCCGACCGGGTTTACGGCTATGCGGGCTTTGACAGCGCCCCCTTCCAATTGCTGAGCCGGTTGCAGGACACGGTGATCGATACCGGCAATATCACTTCTGATGCAACGAGTGTTTTCACACAGACCGGTGTTGTTCC
Source organism: Pseudomonadota bacterium (assembly GCA_039196345.1). Classification (GTDB taxonomy): domain Bacteria; phylum Pseudomonadota; class Alphaproteobacteria; order Rhodobacterales; family Rhodobacteraceae; genus Roseobacter. Next base: position 32,009 of record JBCCUU010000010.1, read on the forward strand.
GCTCTCCGGGCAGATGAGTGAGATCCTCGTTCCGCAAGGAAATCCTGCTGCGGATTTTGATGGGTCGGAAACGGTCTACTACGTGATCCGCAACGTGCCCGAAGGTGCCGCTTTTGCTGGCGGTTTGCAACTCGACGAAGATGGCGAGAGCTATATCGTCACGCAGGCACAGCTCCCCAACCTTGTCTTTGTGCCGTCGGGTGTAAGCGAACCCACCTACTACGACATGACGTTCGACGTGATCGTGGTAGAAGACGACCAGACTCTGCCGCCCACTGCCGGGCTGGACGTGGACGATGTTCTGGCGCAGGTTGACGGCCTGCTGGGCGGCGCGGTTGAAACGGTCGACTTTACCGTTGTTGTTGTGCCGGACCCCGGTGGCACGGTCCCGGTTGACTGCACGCCCGATCAGGAACTGCCCCTGCCGGACCTGTCTTTGGTCGGGGTCGGGTTCGAAGATACCGCGATTGCTCTGAAACTGCAGATTACGCCGAATGCGTTCTATGACAGCATTGCAGACCTCGCGACACTCCCGGCGGGTGTGCTTGGCAGTTTCTCGCTGTCAATCGACGTCCCGCCAGACGCATTGATATCAAGCAGCCCCACCGGTGCGGTCCTTCTCGACCCGGCCACGGGAAATTATGTGGTCGACATTGCAGCATTGCAGGTTGATCCCGCGGATCCGACTATGACGGCGGGCTCCATTCTCTTCACGCCGCCGCCACATCAGTCGAGCCCGTCAAACCCGTTTGACCCAGCCGAAACCTTTGGCGACGACGATCCCTACGACGGGTTTGATTCCCTGTCCTATTCCATGGTCCTGAACAACATCACCTGTGGAACGGTACTGACGGATGATCGCGAATTCCCGCTCACGATCATTCCTGTTGCGGATGGTCCTGAAATCATCCTCTCCGGCGCAAACGCCTTTCCCGAAGATACCGTCTACGATCTTGATGTGCGCATCGAAGGAGAAGACGGCGGTGAGCGACCAACGGGCGATGTCATCATCGAACTGGATGGGACCTCTGGCGCGGAACTGCTGGATGCGTCCGGAACGCCTTTGACGGGGGTCGACATCGGGGGGGGCGTGACACAATACACGCTTGCTGCGGCTGATCTTCCCGGTCTGGGGATCCGGGCCGCCGAACACTACAGCGGACCGCTGGAGGTGACAGTCCGTGCCAGCAGCGAAGACATCAACGGTTCGGTCGCCACCACGACGGCGACGCGGACGCTGGATGTTATACCGGTGGCAGATACGCCGATCTTTGAATTTGATGACAGCGCAATCGACCCTGATACCGGCCAGCCGTTCCTCGATCTGAGCGGCCCGGTCCCGGTGATTACGGCTGTCGAGGACGAGTTCTTCTTCCCCGCGACGGTACTGACGCCGTTTACGCCCGATCAGGACGGGTCGGAGGTTGACTCCATCGTGATTGGGGTGCTGCCGAGTTACATGGTCATCAGCGGGCCTTTTGGATCCGGTATCATCAACAATGGTGACGGGACATTCACGATTTCCCCAGACGCCTGGCCGCAGGTCTCGCTGAAGCTCCTGGAAGATCATGCGCGCACGCCCGATGAATTTGATCCAAGTATACCAAACGAGATTCCCCTGACGATCCGGGTGAATACGCTGGAGCTTGCGAATTCCGACGATGAGACTGGCGCTCAGGACATCATCCTGCGTGTGCGGCCGGATGCGGATGTCCCGACCCTGCGGGCCTCGGTGGACCCTGTCACGGGTGCCGAGGATGATGGGACCGTCTATGCCCTGGACCTGCGCGGCAACACACAGGATTTCCGCGAAGAGCTCGATTTTCAGATTACCCTGCCGGACGGTGGTGAGATCCTGCTTGATGGTGTGGTGCAACCCGTCGTGAACGGCGTGGTGACGATCGCGGGCGGAAATCAGGTCTTTGGCAACTTTACCCCCGAAGGCGTCGTCACATACCGGCCACCGGCTGATTTCAGCGGCATCGCTGACCTGCAGGTGGTGGCCGTCACGACCGACACCAGCCTCGACGGCTCGTTCTCGGACACGCAGGCAGGCACCCCAATTGACCTTACCATCGACATCGCGCCGACACCGGACCTGACGCTGACCGTTCTGGACGATGACGTGATGCTGGACGAAACAGATGCAGAGGTGAGCTATGCGCCCGCTGACGACATCGACATCACGGTGACAGATGTGGATGGCTCCGAGGTGGTGGACAATGTCGTCTACCAGATCAACGGTGTGCCGAGTGGGACGACTTATCAGATTGGTGGCGGAACACCTGTAGCTGCTGGCGCGAATCTTGTGTTTGACGGTTCACTTGCTGACTTCCAGCAATTGGTCGTCAATTTCCCACAGGATTTCGCGACAAATGGAACGCCGCTTGCAGGCACTGTGACGGTGACGACCAACGAAGGGGGCAATGAAAGCGATAGCTTCCAGATCACCTTGAACAGTGAGCTTGATCTCGACCTCGCGGTCACACCGCCCGCAAGCACAGTTGCCCAGGATGGTGCACCGCTGGATGTTGAGCTTGGGATCGTGGCAACCGTCACCGATGCGCAAGCCACCCCGTCCGAGACGATGGAGGAGGTCGTCGTGACCTTCAACGCGCCGCTCCCAGCCGGGACAGTGCCGTCTGCCGGAACGCTCTCGGGCAACACGCTGACCTTGACGCGAGGCGCTCTTGCTCCGGCGGACTTTGCGCTGCTTGTGGCGGCGTTGTCGGTGACGGTTCCGGGCAGTTTCTCTGGTGCAATTGCAGGGGAGGTCGCGGTAACAACCAACCACGGCACCGGCAGTGCAGAGGCGTTCAGCATCTCAGTGAATGACCAGCCGGTTGTCACGGGCCCTGTGAGTGTGACCTCAACCGATCCGGTATTCTCCATCGGTTTTGATGATCTCCTGGCCAATGCCAGCGATGCGGACCAACCGTTGACCGTTCAGAATGTGACCTCGAGCGATCCGCTCGTGACCGTGACGGTGCAGGCAACCGGTGTGGAAGTCACCGTGCCCAACGGGTACGTCGGGACACCATCGCTGACCTATGACGTCGTGGATGGCAATGCGACACCCGCGGCGACGCAGGCTACAGCGTTGCTCGACGTGGATACGCTGCAAATGGAAGTGGTAGGGACTGTCACAGATCCCGACGGGGCGACCAAGGACCTGCTGGATGATGTAACCGGGGCCGTTGGCGGCAATGATATCGCCAAGGGGACCTCTGGCGATGATGGTGTCATCCTTGGTGGCGCGACACCTTATGCGGAGATCGAAGGGTTTGACCTGATGGGCGGGTCGGACTTCATTGATCTGAGTGCCGCGACATCCGGCTTTGACGTGACCCTCGGAGCGGGCGACGACTGGGCCATCGGCGGAGACGGCGATGACGCCCTGCGCGGCGATGGGGGAGACGATATCCTGCAAGGCGGCGGTGGTGCGGACGTTCTCGAAGGAGGCAGTGGTTCGGATATCTTCGTGCTGACTGACCTCATCGCCTCCGATGTGATCTCTGACTACGAGACCCCAACGGGTGGTGTTGCTACAGATCAGATTGACCTCACCGCATTGGTCAGCCTCGCGGCAGGTGAAGTGATCGTGGATCAGGTGGACTATGACAACACGACCGGTGTCCTGAACGTTCAAGGCTCGGACGTGGCCGTAGTGAACGCGGATGGCGGCGGGTTCTCCAATGAGGTCGAGGTGATCTTCAATAACGCAAGCGGCGCGCAGGAAACAGCGATTGTCTGATGAGACCTACCTTTCGCGAAGCGCTTCCAACTGCGCTTTGCGAAAGGGTTTCAGGATGTAGTCGAGCACCGTGCGTTCGCCGGTCAGGATGTCCACCGATGCGACCATTCCCGGCTTGATCTCAAAGGACTGCCCGTTGCGGCTCAACGTATTGCTTTGCGTCTCCACGATGATCGGAAAGTAGACCTCACCCGTTGCCTCGTCCTGTTCCGCATCGGCACCAACGCGCACCACATGCGCATCAAGCGATCCGTAGATGGTAAAATCGAAAGATGTCACCTTGACCTTTGCGGGCAGGTCGGGCCGCAAAAAGGCGATGTCTTCGGGGCGCGCGCGTGCTTCGACCTGCAAACCGTCATCCTGCGGCACCACGCGCATGACTTCTTCGCCCGGCGCCAGCACCGCACCGATGGTATTGACGTTCAACACCGAAACAATGCCCGCAACCGGTGCGCGCAGAGCCGCGCGGGATACAACATCGGTCGCGCTTTTGATGCTTTCCTCGATAACGCTGAGTTGGTTGAGCGTGTCGGAGCGTTCGATGTTGATCTCCGCGCGTCTTTGTAACTCGATTTCCTGCAATCTTGCGTCCGCCTCGATCTGGGCAGAGCGCGCTTGTTCCCGTCTGCTTTGCAGCGCGTCACGTTCCTGCAATTTTGCGGAACGCTCTCTTTCCAGAGGCAGGATTTGTGCCCGCGGGACAATGCCGCTCTCGGTCTTGATCTGTATTTCCTCTTCCAGCAGCGCGATGTTTTCAACGACCCGGTCCTGCGCGGCGGTGAGTTCGGCAATTTCCTGAGAGCGCTGCATCCGCTGTGCCTCCAGCACGGCGCGTTGCCCGAGATAAGAGGCGGTCCGGCTTTCAAAAAGCGCGGTTTCCCGAATGGCGAGCGCACTGTCTGACGGGATTCCGACGGCGGAAAAATCCGGTGCCTCCGCGCCGGTCAGTTCCGCCTCTAACCGTTTGGCCCGAGCCTGCAAGGCTTGCTGCTGCGCGCGCAACTCGCCCAGACTGGCGGAAGAGCCGGTATCGTCCAGCCGGGCGATGACTTGCCCGGCAGTCACCGTGTCGCCTTCGCGTACCAGGATTTCGCGCACGATGCCGCCTTCCAGCGTCTCCACCGTGCGCGCCCGCCCGGATGGTATGACGGTGCCTTGCGCACGGGCGACTTCCTCGATCCGCGCGTAGGCGGCCCAGGCCACCGCGCTGCAGATCATGGCAGCGATAAGGATCAGAAAAACCAGAAGGCCCGTCGAGGAGCGCCGCAGGTTTGCGGCTTCCCGCCCTTCGGCGAATTCCATCAACTGCCAGTCGGCCCGGCTCATGTCGTTGCCTTTTTCGCGGTGCGGTCGAGTTGCCCCAGAACGGTTGCCTTGTCGCCGTCCATGACCAGCTTGCCCCCGTCCACGAGGATCAGCCGGTCAACAAGGTCCAGCAACCCCATTCTGTGCGTGGAGATGATGATCGACATCGGCCATTCTTCGAGGACCCGCGCGAGGCTCCGCACAAAGAGCTTCTCGTTCTGCGTATCCATGGAGGAGGTCGGCTCATCCAGGATCAGCACGCGCGGGCGCGGCAGAAGCGCCCGGGCGAGTGCCACCATCTGGCGTTGCCCCCCTGACAGATTGCGGCCGCGCTCGGCGATTGGCATGGCAAAGCCCTGCGGATGCGCTGCCGCGATGCGGTCGACGCCGGACAGCCTCGCAACGCGCAGCAGGTCCTCATTGGTGGCCTGCGGCATCCCGAAGGCCACGTTTTCCGCCAGCGTGCCGGAGAACAGCACTGCTTCCTGCGGGACCAGTTGTACGTCTTTCCTGAGCCGGGCAGGGGCCAGCTGTGCCATGTTCAGCCCGTCGAGCAGCACCATGCCGCTGGTCGGCGCATAAAGGCCCGAGAGTAGGCGGACCAGGCTGGTCTTTCCGGCACCAACCGGGCCGACCACCCCGATACGCTCCAGCGGGCCTGTCTTGAACGAGACCGTGTCGATGGCGGGGAGCTTCGTGCCCGCATATTGAAGGCTCACGTCTTTCAACTCAAACGACCCGTCCTCGGCCCGCGTGTTGAGTGCTGCATTCGGGATGCTCTTGTCGGAGGGCCGCGCCATCACGGCGTTCAGGCTGCGCAGGGTCGAAAAGGCAAAACTGCCCCGGACAAAGAGACTGGCAAGCGCCGCCGTCGGGGCCATCGCACGGCCCGACAGGATCATCGCCGCGATCACGGCCCCCATGGTCAGGTTTCCTTCGAGCGCGAGATAGACGCCAATGACAACAATTCCAATGGACGAAAGCTGTTGCGCGGTAGTCGTGGCTGTCGTGGCAAAAGTCGCCAACCTCTTGCTGCGTTCCTGGCATTGTGCGCTTTCGGCGACATACCGTTCCCAGCGGGCCTGCATCCGGTTCTGACCCGACACAGCCTTGAGCGTTTCCAGATCGGTGATTGCCTCGACGGCCACGGCGTTTTTGACGCCTGTCAACTGACGGTTGGCATTCGAGGCAGAGCGCAGGGGCGCGAGAATAACGAGGCCCATCACAACAACAAACCCTAAGGCCATGGCAGGGGGCCAGGCGAGCGGCCCGCCGATGTAGCTGATGACCACGATAAAGAGGATGCCAAAGGCAAAATCGGTCAGCGTCGCCAGAGTCTGGGAAGAGAAGAAATCCCGGACCTGCTCATAGTCCTTCAGATTGTTGACGAGCGCGCCTGCGGGTTGGGTTTCCGCATCTAGACGCAAATCCGCGATGTGCCGGAATATTTCGGAAGAGACCGCCAGATCGATGCGGCGCGACACCGAATCCACCAGCCGGGCCCTGACCCATTTCAGCAGCGCATCGAAGAAGAGCGCCACGCCAACGCCTGCCACGAGCGACCAGAGCGTGATCAGGGCCGCGTTGGGGAAGACCCTGTCATAGACATTCATGGTGAACAACGGGATGGCCAGCGCCATCACGTTGACCGCGGCCGAGGCGATGATGACCTGAAGGTAGTCCGGCCAGAACCGCGCGGCGATGCTCCAGTACCAATGGCGGCCTGTTTCGGACGTCTCTCCCTGGCCTTCGACCTCGGTCTCCTGCTGAAGCAGCAGCACGTGCCCCGCGAAATGCTCTTCAAGCTCTGTCCTTGGCAAATCGAGCGTACTGTCAGAGCGGGAGGGCCAGATGACCTGCGCGGCCTCTTGTGTCATCGAGACGAGCACACACGCGTCCCGCCCCTTGAGGAACAGGACCACCGGCAGGACAGTCTGCGGGATATCCGCCAGCGCCCGGCGTGTCAGGCCTGCCCGATACCCGTGGGCTTCGGCGGCGCGCAGGGCAAGGCGCGGGGTCAGTTTGCCTTCGTTGTCCAACGCCATCCCGGCAAGCAGCGCCTCGACCCCGATGTCGCGCCCGCGCAATCGCATACAGGCGGCAACTGCGCTGGCCAACCCGTCCGTGGTGCTTACGGGAAAATCCCAATCCTGTGCGCCCGGACGCGTTGCTTTGCGCAGGGATACCTTGGGTGAGATCTTCAACCGGCTGGATGGTTTTTTGTCAGAGGGAGGTTCGGCGGGTATGGCGCATCTCCAAATGATACAGGGGGTCGGAGGCTACCGATCCAGTGACTTCCTGAAGTCACGAAAGGTGGAGGCATCCAGCCGGCCATCTGTTTCAGCGGCATTCACATCGGGGGCGCCCACCCGTTCACGGGCATAGACTCGGGAATCCTCGGGAGGTTCAATGCCCAGCGTTGGCAACAGTATGCCAATTGCCGCCATGATCCGGTATTTCACATAGTTCTCCAGGGCCCGTGCGTTGACCAGATTGGCTTCTGACTGAAACAGCGCATTCTGGGTGTTCAGCACATCGAGAAGCGATCTCTCACCGACCTCATATTCGGCTTCGTAGGTCCCAAGCAGCTTACGGGCCAATTCAGCCTGCGCGGCGATCTTGGTGCTGCGGCGTTGCGCGGCCCGCAGGGTTGCCCAGCTTTGGCGCACCTCCAGTTCGACCTGACGCGTCTGGGCCAGCAGTCTGGCGCGGCTTTCGCCGACGCGGCGGGCCTGCTCCTCCTGAGCAGAGCGTTTCGAGGTGCCCTGAAACTCATACCGCAATACGAGGCCGACGCGCGCATCCAGCACATCCCCTTCAAAGCCGCTGACGTCCTCGCCGACACGACCGTCAGCTTCCAGAAACAGCTTTGGTGCCCGGTTTCCTTTCACCCGGCGTGACTGTGCATTCTCCGAACCCACGTCAGCCTGGGAGAAGAGTATCGTGGGGTTGCGGGATCTTGCGGTGGCAACCGCGTTGTCCAGTGTCTTGGGGAGCGAGGCACCGATGTTCGGCACAGACCGAAGCCCCTTGGGATCAACACCGACGGTGGCCAGGAAAAGGGACTGCACGTCCTCCAGATCCAGTTCGAACCCGATGATCGTGTCCTCGGCCAAGACAAAACGTTCCTCGGCCTGTTGCAAATCGCCAATGCCGATCACGCCGCTGTCATACCCCCGGCGGATACGCTCAAGGATGTCAGCGTGATAGTCGCGGTTTTCCCGCGCCAACTTCAATATCCGCTGCACCCGCAGCACGTCCGAGTAAAGCCGCACAGCCTCAAGCGAGAGAACCTCGGCCCGCTCCAGAACGCGGTAGGCGGCGGCATCGATCCGGTAGGCTTGGCGTTCAATCTCTGAGCGTGTTTCAAACCCGTCATACAATAGCTGCGAGATACGGGCGGTCAGCTCATACCCGTTGATCCAGTCGTCAGAGGATGACAGGTCAGGGATGGTCTCACCATCGTTGAGGCTGGACCCGGCGAAGGCTTCCAACTCGACGCGCGGGACCCAAAAGCTCTTGGCCTGTTCGAGTTCGAACTCGATGGCCTGTTTGTTGGCCTCAGCCGCTGTGATATCGGGATTGGTTTCAAGGACGAATTCAATCGCCTCCTTGAGGGTCAAGGCGGATGCCGTTGTCCCGACATGTCCCAGGGTCAGGACAAGGATGAAGATACGCAAACAGATAGACGACAAAAAAAAACCCTTTCACAACCGGAGTATAAGATTTGTCTTATACCGGGATTAAGGTAATGTCATGGAAAGTTAATGCAGGGGCGCTTTTACAATCTGCGGTGTGGCATTGTTGCGCACATCCGATGCATAAGCAAAACCTGTTGTGATTGAATGGAGTGCCAGATGGTATCGTTGCTCAAGGCCCTTGCCGCCAGTGTTTTATCGCTCTTTTTACTTGTCCCGGTCGTATCGGCGCAGGAGTTGGGCACGGTGAACTTTCAGTTTGACTCCGATCAACTGGATCCGGACGGTCGGCGGCAAATCGCCGATATTGCCGAACGTCTGAAAGAGACAGAGAGCTACAAACCGACGGTTGTGGTGGGGTATACCGATGCGGTCGGGACCTCGGCCTACAACCTCGATCTTGGAAAACGCCGCGCAAAGACGGTTGCCGATGCGCTGATTGCCGCCGGTGTTCCGGTCGACCGACTGGGCGCGATTTCGAGCCGTGGCAAGAACGACCTGTTGGTCAGGGTGCAGACCGCAGATCGGCGCAACCGCCGTGTCACTGTGCAGTTGGGCGATATTCTGGCGGCCTGCTCCAACTACCGCAACGTCGCCCTCAGTCAGAGCGCGGTGGGTGCGGCGCTGCAAAACGACCTGACCCTGCGTCTTGAAGAGGCTGTGAAAACCTACAGCCGGATGACGGCCACAGGCAAAAACGGGCCTGCGTTTCAGATGGCCGGCGCTGCGCGGGAAGACTGCGGGCAGGCGGTGGGCTATGGCGATCAGTCCGTGCGCAAGATCGAATACGCCAAGCGCTGTTTTTGCAGCAGCGCGCGCATGCGCGCCGCCCTGGGTTCCTGAGCGACTGACCTGACAGCATTCGCCTGATGGCCAGACAAAGCGTCATGCGAAAAACCTGACTCACGTAACGCTGCCTGAAATCGAAGATTGGGGCGCGTTACGTGATGCCTGATGTTTCAGGTATTTCGTCAGACGCTCTAGGTGGTGCGGCAAAGACACCGGACATAGGCCCCGATCGCGTTGTTCGGCGCATCGGTGTCAAGCTGTCACTCTGCCAGAGCCTGGGCCATCGCGCTTTTCCACAAGCGGTTTGCCAGTCGGTCGTCGCACGGTAGATCAAGGGGCTGTCCGATACTGGGTTGTGGTACTTTCTCGACCCTGCCCGGATGCCGGTGCAGGGCACCGGCGTTGCTGTTCCGCGTATTCTGACCTGACGCCGCGCACCCTGGCAAACCAAAGACCAAGAGCGGAGGATGCAGGCCGTGCAGAAGGTTGTGGCGTCAGAAAAGCGCCACGAGATGATTGTCGAAGGCGAGGCGGTGGCGCTGGAGCTTCTGCATGTGCCCGTTGGTCAACCGGTAGACAAACCCGTTTCCATCGGTGGCCATGGTCTCTCCATCGTGCGCCCGGGCAAGACCGCAGGCATCGAGCGCGCGGTAGCTGCTGTTCTGTTCACCTTCCGCGTTGAACGTGATCACACGCCCGCCGCGCGGGGCCGAGACCGCGAACCCGTTCTGGCCGAAAGCACTGACACTCCCGATGTAGCCATCGATCTGCCGGGACGCGCCCGCATCGAACGCCGCGGGATGCAGCGTTCCGGCTCCGGCATAGACAGCCACGAGGGGCGGCGCGTCAAAGGGATCGCCCTGCCATTGAAACCCGCAGACCACGTCGCCATTTGGCTTCGCCGCGATGTGGCGCAGAGAGTTCAGGTGCATGTCGTCCGCGACCTCGGCGCGGTCGAGCACCTTTCCGCCTTCGTCCAGCAGGGTCAAATTGGCGCGCATGGTGTCAAGGTTCAGTTTCTCGCGGCCACTGTCCGGATGGGTACGAATGCCCCCGTTTGCCACTGCCAGTGCACCCGACGGCAGCCGCAGGATTTCATGTGGCCCGATGCCGCCAGAGGCAAATTCGCCGATCCGGGCGTAATTCAGGCTCCGGTCCCACACCCCGATCCGCCCGGACCCGGTCGGGGTGTCATTCTCCGTCGTGAAAAGCAAACGGCCATCGGCGGAAAAGGTCCCGTGACCGTAGAAATGCCGGTCCTCGGGCACAGTCAGCGTCTTGACCACCGTTCCGGTTGCACAATCGAGAACCTTGGCGAACCGACCGGGGCGACGGGCAATTGCTACCGCTTCGGCCACAAAGGGATGTGCTGCCGCCGCGTGGCCGCGCTCCGGCAGGGGCACACGGAAGACGATGCTGCCATCTGTGGCAAGACCAACCAGCAGGTGTTGGCCCTTTTGGCTCAGGGCCGCCGACAAGACCGCCGGACTGCCCAACGCGCTCCAGGAAAGGGACGGGGTGAGGGCGCTTGCCGCAAGGCCCGCGAGAAACCCGCGCCGTGCGTGCACCTCAGTCGCCGTCCAGCGAATTGAAGCCAGCAGTGATCCCAAGCGGCGCGCCAATCTCGTCGATCACGGCAATCTGCACCGCACGCACCGTCTGTTGCAGCACTTCGATCCGAAAACGCGAGGCGGGCTCCGCCACACCGGCAAGGGTTGGGTCATTCAACGCAGCGGCCCTTTCGCGGGCATCGGCGAAGGCGGCCAGTGTTCCGGGCAAGGGCACGTCGGTAAAGCTGACGGCGAGGTCTTCGAGAGCATCAAGCGACAGTTCGATATGGCGCTGGGTCCGCTCTGATCGGTAAGCTTCCGCGCGGCGTGGGCGCGGGCGGTCATAGGTGCCGAGCGGGCGCCCCAAACGTTGGTCATGCAGAAACTCAAGTCCCGTGGAGAGCGCCGTGTAAAGGGCGCGCCGCGCTTCGTCCGGGCTCTGAAAGCGGGTATTGCCCTCCTGACCCGCGGTGAGCATCAGATCGGCGAAGGCAGGCCAGTGTTCTGCCAGTTCCTGTGATTTGCGCGCCAGGCCGACCGCGATGGCTTGCGTCAGCCGACAGGCATAGTCTGCATCCGGCTGCGGGTCATAGAGTATCCTCTCCAACGCGGTGAACCCCTGCGCCGCGGCGGAGACTTCGCCAAAGCGCGCCGGGTCATTCACGATGTCGTCTGAGGCGCTGCTGAGGCGGGCCAGCGCCTTGCCGACCCTGTCTTTTGGGTCCGGCCAGAATGCCATCGCGAGGGTCAGGTCACGATCCTCAAGAGGGCCGAACTGGATATGCGACATCCCGATCCAGGCATCATATGCCGCGTGATAGGCAGGGCGCACGGCCTCTGGCGAACAATCACCCGCCGCCACAGCCGACAGCGCCGCCGTGGCGTCCGCAAGTTGCGTGTGCCGGGGCAGTACATGGTTGTTCAACGCCGTGGGGACGTCTGCAAAGGCGGGCAGGCACAGGACAGAGAAGATCAGGGCGAGGCGCATGTCAGAGGCTTTCAAGAAAACGGATGAGGGCGTCGCGGTCGGGGGGCGGCATCTCGATCACGGCCTGCTTGTGCGGCTCGGCCTCGCCCCCATGCCAGAGCACGGCTTCAAGCAGCGACCGCGCGCGCCCATCGTGCAGGAAATAGGTGTGACCCGAGACCTGCTCGGTCAGCCCGATTCCCCAAAGCGGCGGAGTGCGCCATTCCTGCCCCGTCGCGCGGGCTTCGGGGCGGTTGTCCGCAAGGCCCGGCCCCATGTCATGCAGCAACATGTCGGTGTAAGGCCAGATGAGTTGAAAGCTCTGTTCCGGTTGGTCTTCCAGCCGGTGCGTCACAAACTTGGGCGTATGGCAAGAAATGCAGCCGGTCTCATAAAACACCTGCTTGCCGCGCAGCACCTCCGGGTCATCCACATCGCGGCGCGCCGGAACGCCCAGATTAGAGGAATAGAAGGTGACGAGCTCAAGCCCCGTGTCGCTGATTTCGGCACCGTCATGGACATCGGTGTTGCCGTCCGGGGCTGCATGGCAAGTTTCCTGCGCCGGGGTGCACTCCCCGGCACCTTCGGGGTGCAGCGAGGTCGAGATGCCGATGTCCCCCGCGAAGGCACCTGCGGATTGTTCCCAAACCGAGGGCTTGCCCGCCTTGAGCCCGAAACGACCGAGCATGGGAACGCCGTAGGCTGATGACATCACGATATTGGGCCTGCCGGAGATGCCGTCGCCATCCGCATCATCGGGATCAGCCCGCGCCAGGATATCCTCCACCGGAATGGCATCCAGCAGTCCCAGTCCGATCATCTGCGGGGCCACACGTGGGCTGAGCATAACGTCGGGGTGCATGTCGCCGTAGCCGAGGTTGGCGATCTGATAGGTCGGGCGGCGCAGCGAAACCGTCTCACCCCCCGAAAGGCTGATTTCTTCTTCGGTGTAGGAAATCGCGATCTGCCCCTCTGCGGCGTGGCCAGCGATGGACAGGTCCTGAATCTGTCCGCCATAGGTCGGATCGGGCTGGGTTGCCAGATAGTCCGAAATCTCTTCAGGTGCCGTGCCGCCCGGGATCGACACCCGCATGAGCATCGACGTGGCGCTGTCCTGCGGGCCTTCGGGCGGATGGCCGCGCCCGTCCTTCACGTGGCACCTCTGGCAGGATCGCGCGTTAAAGAGCGGCCCCAGCCCGTCAGACGCAAGCGTGGAGGAGGGGGAGGACACCCAGAGCTTCTTGAACAGGCCATTGCCGACTTTGAAATCAAGCTCTCGTTCAAAGGAGATATTGCCCGATGGCATGCTGAAGGCATTGACCGTCCTGGCACGGCGCACAGTGGCGGAGCCTGCGGGTTTTGCTTCGAACTTCTCAGGTTGAGAGAAGTCACGCGTGGGCGTCACCACCGCATCGATGCGCGCCTGTTCCTCCGCTGCGCGGGGCACAACAGAGAGGTGCAGATCGGAGAGGGAGGTGTCAGCGGTGGCGGGGAGGGCCAAACCAAATAACAGCGCGCCAGCGCGTATGAGTCTTGATTGTGACATAACTTATTATTATTATCAGGAATAGGAAAAGGCGAGCCGATTCCGGAATTTATTTGTGGAGTTGACTGCGATATGGTGCCTTTGCGTCTGGAGCGTTGCGTCGATCCGGGTCCGGCCCAGAGCCTGAGCCCCGAAGCTGTCAATTTCATCAACCATCTTCGTTTTATATCAATGGGGTGCCGAAGCAAGCGCAGCACCAGCCTTTTTGAGGCCTGCGCCCTGCTGCATGTGGAGAAATCCGCCTCGCGTGAAGCATATGCGGATGCGCTGATGCGGTGTCTGGACGAGGCGCTAGGCAAACGCACCCGGCTGTTTGCGCCGGGGACAACGGAATTGAGTTTCGACGAAAGCTGGCTGGTGCGGCTTGGGCTTGCCAGCGCCATGAAAGACGAGGGCAGCGTGGACTTCCTGCTGCGGTCCCGCGTTGGTCGGGAACATCGGCGTCTGGTCAGATATCTGGTCGCGCAAATATCCAAGTGTTTTTCTCTGATTTAGAATAATTCTAAAAACTTCTTGCCTTCTGGAACTTGCTCCTTAGTTTAGGGTGACAAGCAAGCCAGCGCCTATGCCAGCCAGCAGTCCGAACATTTCAGGAGACAGGTATGACACAAACAGCCGCTGCGCTTTCGACAGATGCAAAATCCGCCATTGTCGAAGCGCTGAACCAATCCGTTGCAGAGACTGCCGTGACAACGATGTTGTCGCAGAATTTCCATTGGAACATTACCGGCATGGGGTTCGGCCCGCTGCACCAGCTGTTTCAAGAGATTTACGAAGACCATTTTACGGCGCAGGATGATCTGGCTGAGCGGATCAAGGCGCTCGATGCCCATGCCGAAGGTATGCTGGCGGGAATGCTGGAGCGGTCGAAGGTCAAGGAACATGACGGCCATGCCTCTGACAAAGAGATGATAAAGGCCATGCAGGATGCGCAGGAAACTCTTGCCGCCACCCTTGCGGGCGCTGGCGAAATCGCGGCCAACCATGGCGACACGCTCACCGAAGACCTCTGCATCGCGCGCGGTCAGACTCACGAGAAATTCGCCTGGTTCCTGCGCTCTCACCTGCGCTGAGTTTAACTCAGCCTTAAAAGGGCGAGGGAAGCCACCTTAAGCTGCCAGCCACCGTTCGGCAGCCAGCAGCAAGGCAGCCACCCAAGCGGGGTCAAGCCACGTCTTTCATCACGGCGAATGGCTTGACCTTTTTATTTTTGCGTGTCGCGCGGAAAAGCTGGCGTGCCATTGGCATCAAAGCTCCGCATATTTTTGCAGCAATGCCCGAACCGCTTCGCGCTCGCGCTCTTTCGCTTTCATGGTGTCAACGGCGGCGAATTGCGTGCCGTCGATCTGCGGGTTGCCCGCAACAACCAGCATCACCATCCCATACATGCCATGACGTCTGCACCGAAACCCGTAAAAACCCGGCTCAGGAAAGACCACTTCGGCCTCGGGCCTGTTCGAAATGCCCACCAGCGGGACATTCTCCGGCCATAGCGCGGGTGCGGAATGCACCGTGTGCTCGCCGCGTGAATTGAGGAAAACCACGCTGTCACCCGGGGACACGCGGATCAGGTTCGGCTCAAATCTGAACATGTCGGTTGCGGCGCTCGCACCGACATCCGTGATCTGATCTATGCGCTTGCGACCATCGCTTTGGGCTGCAGCGCCACTACAGCAGGCAGCACAGACGGCTGTGGCTACAAACCGGCGTCGCGTTTGCTCGGTCATGAGACCATCCTTCTGACTGCCTCGCTCGGCTTGGCTTTCTTCTTGAGACATTTGCGCATGTAACGCGCTGCCCAGTGGCGGTATTTTCCCAGCCGCGACTGCTGCCCGATTAGCATTTCGACAAAGGCTTCGCGGTGCTTGTCTTTCTTGAGCTGTTTGAAGAGAGATTTCTGCGCCTTGGTCATCGAGCAACCGATGCAATGCCCTTCGCGCTTGAACTTGCAGACATCAATGCAGGGGCTTGGCGTTTTTGACTTTGGCATTTTTTACCTCGCAAAAAGGACCGGGCAATCAGGTTGCCCGGCCAGTGCTGGGGAAGATGCGTTATTGGAAGACAGCGTCCGGATCATCAAGGCTGTCGGAGCCTTCGAACTCGATGGCATCGACACCCAGGACAGCAACCGCCCGTTCAATGGAGCGGGTCTGATCGACCAGGGCGTCAACGGCCCCCATGATGAGCGCTTCGCCCTTTTCGTTGCCGCGTTCGAGCATCATGTCATAGGAAAACCCTGCTTCAGCCGCGGTCTTCATCTCGGACATTTCGAACATGGTCGCGTTCAGCTTGGCCGTCAGTTCCGCGTCAACACCTGCATCCGCTGCCGCGACAAGCGACGCGAGGGAGGTGCCCGATACAACGGTTCCGTCGATGCGGGTATAGCTGCCCAGATAGACATTGCGGATGCCCAACGCGTCATAGAAGTGGCTGTTGTGCGTGTTGTCCGAGAAGCAATCATGCTCTTCCTCGGGGTCATTCAGCATGACGCCGAGCTTCATGCGTTCGCCCGCCTGCTCACCGTAAGACAGCGACCCCATGCCGGTCAGGATCGCGGAGATACCTGCGTTTTCGTCTGCGGTGAGTTGGTTACGGGCGCCCCCGTCTTCCTGCCATTGCGCAACCATCCATTCCAGATCGGATACCAGCAGGTCTGTTGCCGCTTTCAGATAGTCGCCGCGGCGGTCGCAGTTTCCGCCTGTGCACGCGTCCCCTTGCGCATAGTCCGTCCAGGGACGATTGCCCGCACCCGCCCCGTGGCCATTCAGGTCCTGACCCCAGAGCAGAAATTCAATCGCGTGATAGCCCGTGGCAACGTTTGATTCCACGCCGTCTGCCTCGTGCAACGCACCTTCCAGAAGGGCGGGCGTGATTGCTGAGGCATCCACGGTCTCACCCGAGAGCTTAAAGGACGGGTTTGCGACCACATTCAGGACGGCGTATTCGTTTTCGTCCGTCGCCCCGCCATAGGCCGGGTCAACATAGTCGATCAGCCCCTCATCCAGCGGCCAGGCGTTTACCTTGCCTTCCCAATCGTCGACGATGGCATTGCCGAACCGGTAGACCTCGGTTTGCTGGTAGGGCACGCGTGATTGAATCCAGGCCGTTTTCGCGGCTTCCAGAGCCTCGGCTGAAGGGTTCGCAACCAACGCATCCACGGCAGCCTGCAGCGCTTGCGCGGTGGTCAGGCTGTCTTGGTATTTTGCCAGCGCGATATCGGCATAATTGTCCAGCACAGCAGCTTTATCCGCGAAGGCGGGGGCAGCTGCCAGCAGCGCTGTTCCAAGCGCGGTCGTCAGTTTGAATGTCATGAGTGGCTGTTCCCTTTTTGGTTCAGGCTAGTGAAGCCGGACGACGTTGCCGCCCACTTCGGTTGAAAAATCAATGTCCTCTCGGTGCATGTGCCGAAGGGTCTCACCCACTTCGCCTGCAAGCACCGCGATATGCTCTGCCTGCGCCGGCCCTGCAATCAACGTGGCAATCAGGGCTGCGTCATTGAGCTGCCCATCGGAAGCCGTGCGCACCAGATTGACGAGGATGTTTTCATCGGCGCCGACGCAACTGCATCCAGTATCATGACGGACCAACGGGCGATAGGCGCTCTTGATGAGTGTGGTCAGCAGGATTTCGAAGCTGCGGCAGGCGCGTTTTGCGTTCTGGCCGGGCAGGGACCGGCGGTAGCCGTTCCAGACCTCCGCCTGTCCGCTTGGCCCGTCGCACCACATCCGCAAATCAATGACCAAAGCGGCTTCCCAGGCTTCAAGGCGGTTCAGAACGGCGACGGTGGCGCCTCCGGGGGAATTGTGGTCCGGTCTCATTTGGTCAGGATCAATTTGCCGGCGCGGGTGATGCGTAGGAAATAGGCTTGATTGTCGAGAATAATCCGCGCCTGAACGCCATCCTTGATCAGGTCGCGCGCATCGTAAGTGTCGATCTGCGGGGCTTCGGTGGCCGGGTTGGAGCGGGGAACATGTGTCATGTCGTTCATTTTGCCCGCTCCAGGTAGTCGAAATAGCGTTCAAGCGAATGGTCGATCCCATAATGCCCGGAAACCGCATTGATGAGGATTTCCCGCCAGCCATGCGCGCGGGGTTCAGGCTGATTTGCACTTCTGGGGGACGTGTGTTCAGGGCCCATGATGTCACTCCTTCAAATGAAGATGTCTGGGCTGCCCGCGAGGGTGGCTGAGACTCATCTGCATTGTTGATAGAATTTGTCGGAATAGTCAATCCCGACAATTTTTATCAGGTCTTTTTTCTGGTTGTCATTTCGGGTACGAAAGCTGAGCTTGAGGCCGAAATTGACTGTGAGCAGGGCGCCCGCATGGACACCAAACTGATACCGGGCACAGCGGTTGCCATTGTCGCGATTTGTCTGCTGCCATTGATTGGCGTTGTCGCCGCCGCGTTTTCCAGCTCGTTCGAAACACTTGTACAACTCGCCGATACGGTCTTGTGGCGCTACACATGGACAACGATCGTGCTGGTGATCCTGGTGGGATGCGGCAGCGGTATCGTCGGTGCCGCCACCGCGTGGCTGGTGGTCACGACCGAGTTTCGGGGCCGGAGGATTCTGGAAATTGCGCTGGTGCTGCCGCTTGCCTTTCCGGCCTACGTGTTGGCCTATGCCTATACCCACGTGCTGGATCATCCCGGGATCGTGCAATCCACCTTGCGCGATCTGATGGGCTGGGGGCCGCGGGATTATTGGTTTCCAGAGATCCGATCCCTTGGCGGGGCGGCGCTGATGCTCACGCTGGTGCTTTATCCTTATGTGTATCTGCTGGCGCGGGCGGCCTTTCGCATGCAAGCCGCGACGCCGTTTTTCGCCGCGCGCTCGCTGGGCTCAAGCCCGCTTTGGTGTTTTCTTCGCGTGTCGCTTCCGATGGCCCGCCCCGCGATTGCGGCGGGGATGTTGCTTGTGGTGATGGAGACCATCGCCGATTTCGGCACGGTCGCCCATTTCGGTGTCCAGACCTTTGCCACCGGCATCTACACAAGCTGGTTTTCGCTGGCCGACAGGGGCGCAGCAGCACAGCTTGCTCTGGGGCTCCTCACCTTCGCCTTTCTGATCGCAATTCTGGAGCGGCAGAACCGGGGGGCCGCATCCTTTGCGGCCAAAGGTCGGCAGGACCCATTTCCCCGCATGCAACTGGTGTCAACCAAGGCCGTTCTGGCGCAGCTGGTCTGCGGTGTCCCGGTGTTGCTGGGGGTCATCATTCCGACCTTTGCTCTCTTTGCGATGGGTCTCAACTCCGAGCAGAATATATTCAGCCCCCGGTATCTGGGCTTTGTGCAAAACACGATCACGCTGGCGGCCATTGCTGCGGTTGTCACCGTTTCAGCTGCGGTGATGCTCGGCACCTTCAATCGCGTGATCCCCGGGCGGTTGTCGTCTTCGGCACTCTACGTGGGGCGTCTTGGCTATGCGGTGCCCGGTGGGGTGATCGCAGTGGGCTTGCTGGTGCCCTTTGCCGGTTTCGACAACTGGCTCGATGCCCGGATGGAGACGTGGTTTGGCATCTCTACCGGATTGCTCATCACCGGGTCGATCTGGTTGATGATCGCGGCCTATCTGATCCGGTTTCTGGCCGCAGCGATTGGGGCTTATGACAGCGGTCTCGCGACGGTCACGCCGAATGTCGATGCTGCCGCCCGTGTGCTCGGGCGGTCGCAGTGGGGCACGGTGCGGGCGGTGCATTTGCCGATCCTCAGACCCAGCATTCTGACGGCGTTGCTGATCGTCTTTGTCGATACGGTCAAGGAATTGCCGGCGACCCTGATCCTGCGCCCCTTCAACCATGACACTTTGGCGGTCCATGCGTTCCGGCTGGCATCCGACGAACGGCTTGAAGGGGCCGCGGTGCCCAGCTTGATGATCGCGGGCCTGGGGCTGATACCCGTCATCGTCTTATGTGCGCAGATCGGGGAATGGCGGCGCGCCGCGCATCATCGGGCATAAAAAAGCGCGCGGAAGACCGCGCGCCTTTGATCGGTTAGGGCTCGGATTATTCCCAGCCAGCTTCGCCGAGAACCTTGACCGCTGTGTCGATATTGTCGGCGATATCGGACAGGGGCAGCGCATCGGGGCGGAAGATGCCCAGAGAGGCAACCGAAGGCGACAACCCGACACCCGGTACCGCCGGGTATTCGTCGTTACCCGCAGAGAAATACTGCTGCGCCTGATCGGAGGCGAGATACTCCAGGAATTTGATGGCGTTCTCCTTGTTCGGCGCATTTGCCGCCACACCGCCGCCCGAGATGTTCATATGCGCGCCAATGGTGTCCTGGTTCGGGAAGACCCAGCCGATGTTGGCGAGGTCTTCTTCGCTCATCTGGCTGTCGCCTTTGCGCAGCGCGCGGGCGTAGTAATAGGTGTTGGACATCGCGATATCGCATTCACCCGAGGCAATGCCACGCAGCTGATCGGTGTCCCCGCCCTGTGGGTCGCGGGCGAAGTTGCCAACCACAGCCTTTGTCCAGTCCGCGACGGCTTCTTCGCCCAGATGTGCTGCCAGTGCGGCCGTGATGTTCTGGGTGTAGACGTTTGTGGAGGACCGGATGCAGACCTTGCCTTCATATTCCGGGTTGGCGAGGTCCTGGTAGGTTTGCGGTGGGTTCGCAACGTCAGTTTTGTCGTAGAAAAGGATGCGGGCGCGTTGCGAGAAAGCGAACCACTGGTTGTCTTCGTCCTGAAGATATGCGGGGATGCGCGCTTCGAGAATGTCGCTGTCTACCGATTGCAGAAGACCCAGCTCTTTTGCGCGGGTGATGCGTACCGTGTCGACGGTCAGGAAGACGTCAACCGGGGAGTTTGCCCCTTCGGCTTCCATCCGGGCGATGAGCTCATCCGCCTTGCCTTCGATGCGATTGATGGTGATGCCCGTGGCTTCGGTGAAATCGGAATAGAGCCGCTCGTCCGTGTCATAGTGGCGTGAGGAATAGAGGTTAAGCTCTCCATTTGCATAGGCGCCCGTGGTGATTGTCGCCGCCAAAACGGCGAGGATCGAGGTTCTGCTTTTCATCGGTGTCTCCCGGTCAGAATTGATTACAATTTCACTCAGGTACAGTGTTTTCAGAGAAGATCAAGACTTTCCGACAAAAACACTAGGAAAAAGGAGCGCGGTCTTCCCGCAACGGTTGAACGGCTCGAATTGACCAAAACTCTGCCACACCCTTCGGACGCGGGCGCTCTCCCGGCCTGTCGCTGGACACGGTTGTTTGGCGGGAGGGCTTGCTGTGCTATGGTTGCGTATTGATGCATAGGAATTGGAAATGTTTGAAGATTTGAGCCCGGTTATCTTGTTTCGGATGTCCGAGCGTTTGTTGCTCACGGGGTTGGTTATCGTTGTTGCCCTGGTTGTTCTGGTCGGTTTTTGGAAGACCGTGCAGCGGGTCACGATCAAGGACGGCGGTGCGGTTGGTCTGGCGGGTTCCATAGCGCTGTCGACGCCTGTTTTTGCCCTGCTGTCGATCATCCTCTATGCGTGGGTGAGCCTGTCACACCCCATCGCCTTTACGCCGGGCACCCCGGATGAGACGGGCGCTGCCGCTGAAATCGCGGCGGCAGGGTCAGGGGGCGGTGGGCAATTCACCGGGGCGGTCAATCCGCAATCGCACCTTCAGACGCCGACGGAGGTGAGCAGCTATGCGCGCCAACGCACCCGGCATCAGATCTGGACGCTCAACTGTCTGGCCGAATCGACAACTGTCCGCCCCCCTGCCCAGAGCGATCTGGACGAAATCAAGCTCCGGCTGATGCAGGCGGTCTGGGACGACGGCTGGGGAAACCTGCCGCAGTTCGAGAATTGGGTGCGCACGCCAAATTCCGGTGTCGAACCATCGCAGGAAGCGCGTGTGTTCTTTGAAGGGAAACACAACGGATGCTGAAGCAGGCGGTCCTTTTCTGGCTTGTGATGACAAACCTTTCCTTTGCCGAGGTCATCTACACTCCCGCCGAAATCCAACGCGTTCGGGACCGTGCGATACCGTCGATTGAATCTGTCATGTGGCGCGACATCGTGCCGAGGCTGCCCGCCCAGTTTCAGGAACGCGCGCGCGAGGTCACGTTGAAATACCCTGAGCGTGGCCCGGGGCCAATGTCCTTTTATGCCTCCCCTCATCGGGCAGAGATTTACATGCCCCTGACCTCCTTGCGGTTCTACGATGACATCGCGACCCTGCACGCGTGGTTTGAATCCAACAACTGCCCAAAGGAGTACATCCAGACCTATCTCGCCGCGCTGTTGCGGGCGGGCGAAGATTTGCCCGCGCCATTGGTCGCCTTCGGGCTGGATCGGGAAGTGCTCTTTGCGGACGCCTATACCTACGATCTGAGCGGCAAGATTTTTTCCTCGGGCGTGCAGTTCCTCCTGGCGCATGAGTTGGGCCACATTCTGCTCAGCCATCGCACCGGGATCGGCGGGGTCCAGAGCCGCCAGCAAGAATCAGAAGCGGATGCCTTCGCTTTGGATCATTTCGCGCGGCTGGGCGGGAACCCGATGGGCATCTTCTGGTACTATCAGGCCGCCTGGTGGCATGACCCGGCAAGCGAGGAAGGGCGCTTGCAGAACACCCATCCGGTGTCAGCGGAACGGATGCGGGCCATGGCGCAACGTCTGATCGACCGCCCCCATGACTTTGCCCATGGGGAAGCCAATCCCGACCGCGAGGCCCGACTGATCTCGCAACTGGGGATGATGACGTCGGCCTTTGCAGACATCATCGACGACGACACGTTTCTGACCTGGATCGCCCCCGCGATGTTCAATGATTTCCCGCTCTCCCGCCTGCAAGAGGCCTGCCCTCACCCGCGCTGAGACCGGCTGAGCAACACGGCGCTGGCCGCGATCAACACGCAACCAGCGCCTGCAAGGACACCGGGCAGAACGCCAAAGAGGGCAAGATCATAGACCGCCGCAAAGGCCAGGACGGAGTAGAACGCGGGGATCACAAGGCTCGCCTCACCCCGTTTCATCGACTGGATGAAGAGGGATTGCGCGCAGACCATGACGACCCCCAAGGTCACGAGAAGCCCCCATTGCAGGCCTGTCGGTGGCACCCAGACGAATGTGGCGACTGTCACGGCCACCGCGGCCCCGATCATGTTGTTTATGATGAGGATACGTAACGCGGGCTCCGCATCACTGAGCCGTTTGATAAAGATCGCCTCCAACCCCATGAGGAACGCGGCGGCGAGCGCATAGAGTCCCGCGACCTGGAACGCATCGCTGCCGGGTCTCAGGATCAATGCCGCCCCGACCATGGCGAGAACCGACGCCGCGACCTTGCGGATACCGACGTGTTCTTTCAGAAGAATGGCTGCGAGGATGATCGTGACGATGGGGCTCAGGAAACTGATCGCCGTGGCCTCGGCGACCGGCATGTTTGCAACGGCGGCGAACATTGCGGTGACACCCAGCCATCCGCAAAGCGACCGCGCGGTGTGCAGCCCCCAGCGTGTGCCATTGAAATCGGGCCGGTTGCGCGGGGACACCAAAAGGAAAACCACAAGGGCAAGCAGGGCAAATCCAAATCGACCGGCGCTCACCTGAAAGGGATGCAGGCCGGTGGCCTCCACTGCGCCGATCCCCAGTGTCTTGCCGATGATGGAAGTCATGGCGACCAGCGCCGCCGCCCCCACCATGGCGGGGACCGCAAACCCTGCGGATCCGGTAAAGCTGTCGTCACGTTTCATGGGCAGGCAAGGGGCTTTCGGGACGTTGTCTTGGCGGGGGCACCCAACCACAGGATGCCCGGGTCGAAAAGGGGCCTTTGCAGCGCGTTCAGTGAGCGGGCATGGAGCCTTTTCAGGATCATTTGCAAGACCTTCTCAGACGTGGATGTGCCCGATCCTTATGCGGGCTGGCAGGCTTTCCTGCGCGGCGGTCTTATGCGCCGTCGCTCTCCGCACTGTAGAGATCAAAGGCTGCAAGCGCCTTGGCACTATATGCGTAGGAGGGGCCGCCGCCCATGTAGGTGGCCATCGCAATGGCGTCGCACACCTCGGCGCGCGTGGCGTTCAAGCGAACGAGGGAGCGGACATGAAACCCAATGCAGCTGTCACAGCGTGTCGCAATCGCGATGCCCAAGGCAATGAATTCCTTGGTCTTCTCGCTCAGCGCGCCGTCTTTCTTGGCAGCCTGACCCATGGTTCCGAAACCCTTTACCGTGTCGGGGATTTCGCGGTTCAGCTTTGCGATATTGGCCTCCGTTTCGGCCATGAAGTCGTGCCAGTCCATCCGTGTCTCCTTCAGAGGCGTTCGTCAGCGCCCATCTTGCGTTCCAGCCAGCGCACCCCGGCGCTGATGATCAGCACGAGCACGAGGTATTCAACGATGAGCAATGTGTAGATTTCAAGCGGGCGGTATTCGGTGACAACCAGCTCATTGGCCCGGCGTGTCAGTTCCTGCATGCCGATGACGGAGGCAAAGGCGCTCATCTTGACGATATAGATGAACTGGTTTGCCAGGGGCGGCAGGATGCGGCGTATCGCTTGCGGCAGGATGACGTAGCGCATGGTCTGATAGTAGTTCAGGCCGATTGTCTGTGCCGCCTCGCTTTGCCCCCGCGCGATGGACTGAATGCCAGAGCGGTAAATCTCCGCCGTAAAGGCGCTGTCAGAGATCGCAAGGGTTATGATCGCGCCCCAGAAGGGATCAATCGGGATGTCCAGCCCCATGGACTGAAAGACAATCGGCAGCCCGTAAAAGACCCAGAAGAGCATCGGCAAAAGCGGAATGGACCGGACAAACTCCACGTAGATCCGGTTGATGAGGCGGAGCCACCGGTTGCCGGACTGGCCGGGCAGGGCGACGATCAGGCCAAGGGCAATCGAAATGGACGCAGCAATGACCGAGATCAGGATCGTCGCCCCCATGCCGGAGATCAGGAACTTGATGTTCGTCCATCCGGACGCGGTGCGGGGGTCAATAACGTACCAGCCCCAGTTGCTGGAGGACCCGCAGCCTGCGAGCAACAACAGCAAGGAGAGCGACAGGATCAGTTTTTTCAAGGGGCCACCGTCAATGCTGAAGAATCTGGCTGAGGAACTTCTGACACCGTTCCGTCCTGGGGGCGGCAAAGAAGGCGTCGGGCGTGCCTTGCTCGACAATCTCGCCCTGATCCATGAACACCATCTGATCCGCCACCTTGCGCGCAAAGCCCATTTCATGGGTCACGACGATCATGGTCATGCCGTCGGTTGCAAGCTCTACCATGACGTCCAGCACCTCCGCGATCATCTCCGGGTCAAGCGCAGAGGTGGGCTCGTCAAACAACAGTGCCTTTGGCTCCATGCATAAAGACCGCGCGATGGCCACGCGTTGCTGCTGCCCCCCCGAAAGCTGCTTGGGCAACTTGTCCGCCTGATCCGGAATGCGCACCCGCGTCAGATAGTGCCTGGCCCGTTCCTCGGCCTCTTTCCGGCTCAGCCCGCGGGCCTTCATCGGGCCGAGCGTGAGGTTTTCAAGGACGCTCAAATGGGGGAAGAGGTTGAACTGCTGGAACACCATGCCGATCTCGCCCTGAATGGAGGCGACGGATTGCGGATCATTGGTCAGCTCCTTGCCATAGAGATGGATGGTGCCGCTCTGGTGCGCTTCGAGCTTGTTGATGCAGCGCACGACCGTCGATTTACCGGATCCTGACGGGCCACAAACAACGACCTTCTCGCCCGGTTGCACTGTGAGGTTGATGTCCTTGAGAACGTGGAAATCACCGAACCATTTGTTCACAGCAACCAGTTCTATCGCTGCATCGTTCATCCCACTCTCCGTTTGGCGGTCCTGCGTGGCGCCTAACATGCGAGCCTATTTGATTTCTGTGGCGTATCAAGCAAATATGGTGTGTCAAGGAGCACATAGATCACACCAAGGGGAGTATAGATGTGAGGAAACTACTCAGGGCCGCGGCCGTGGCCGCGATTGGCCTGACGCTTGCCGGTGCCGCAAACGCACAATCGGCACTTAACGAAATTCTGAATTCGGGCGTTCTGAAGGTCGGCACAACCGGAGACTGGAACCCGATGTCGGTGCGCGATCCGGCAACAAACTCTTACAAGGGATTTGACATCGACATCATGAACGAGCTTGCCGCCGATCTTGGTGTCGAGGTCGAGTTCGTGCCCACAGACTGGAAAACGCTTGTGAACGGTGTCGTTGCGGGGCAGTACCACATCACCGGCTCGGCCTCGATCTCACCTCCCCGGATGAAGGCTGCTGGTTTCTCCGAAAGCTATATCGCCGTCGAGATTTTTCCATTTACCACCAAGGACAAGGCGAGTGACTTCTCTGGTTACGATTCAATCAACAAACCGGAGGTGAAGGTCGCAACGACGCTCGGGACAACCTTCGAGAAACTGGTCCGCGAATGGTTCCCGGACGCGGATATCAAAGTGGTCGAGGCCCCGGCGCGCGGGTATCAGGAAGTGCTGGCCGGGCGCGCTGACGTTTTCATCACGTCAAACATCGAAGGATCGACGCTGGAAGAGAAATTTGGCGTTGTCCGAGTGCCTGATACGGCGCCACGGTCGCCGTCCCCCATCGCCATGCTCTTGCCGCAGGATGATCAGGTCTGGATCAACTACGTCAACAACTGGGTCAAGCTGAAGAAGGCCAAGGGTTTCTTCGAAGGTAACAAGGCCAAGTGGGGCCTTTGACATCGACAAATCCGGAGGCGGGCCCCCTGTGCGCCCGCCTCCGGTTTACACCGGGGCTGCCGTTTCATCCCTCTGATGCGGCGAAACTGTGAGGGCGAATTGTCAATCTGTCGCGGGCGGAAAGGTTGTGCGTTTTGCAAGCTGCTGAATTAGTGTTCCTTTGTACCGGTACGGTTTCATATGGCGCTGTGGAAAATTTGAATGGCTCGTTCACCTGAACCTAACAAATTACGCGTAACTGGGAGGTCGTGAGGCAGGTGAAGTGATGGATTTCGAGACACTTCAGAAAGTGTTTATGGACCTTACAGGCGATGCGATCGTTGTCGGTCGCGTTGAGCCTGGCTGCCCTGTCGCGCGTGTCGCCTATGTCAACGATGCCTTTTCACGGCTTTTCGGACACAAAGCGGAGGAGATCTTTGACCGCCCCTTCGATGAAATTGAACTTCTGAGGGCGACATCGCGTCTCTTCTACCGATATGAAAAAGCCCGGAATAAAACGGGTCAAGCCCCGCAGTCGCAGGCACAATTCACCAAGGCGGACGGGACACCCTTCTGGGCGAGTGTTTCTTTCCTGCGGGTCGGCGATGACCCCGGGGAAAATCGTTTTTTCTGCGCAACCTATCGGGATATTTCATCCCTGAAAGAGGCAGAAGCCACGGCAAAGCGGTCTCGCGCGCGTTTGATTGCCGCCCTGGATGCCTACCCGTCGCCGTTTGCCATCTATGACAAGAACGATTGCCTTGTGGTCTGGAACGATGCCTACAGCCAATCGATGACCGATGATCCCACCGACCTCCACGTCGGCATGCACCGCACGGAAGCGGCGCGCATTGCGATCGAAGGCGGCAAGATCGTGCAGGCCATTGGCAAGGAAAAGGAATGGGCCTCCATTGAACATCAGGAAGCTGATGTGGCAAAGCCGGTTCAGGATCTGGAACTGGCAGGCGATATTCATCACAGGCTGCTCAGGTCCCGGGCCGCGAACGGCGATCTGGTGCTCTTGCGGATCGACATGACCGAGCTGGTGCGTCAGCGGCGGGCTCTTGAGGCGGTGCAGGAACGTCTGGTCTCTGCCATCAACGCCTATCCCGATCCTTTCGCAATCTATGACGCGGACCACAATCTGGTCGTCTGGAATCCTGCTTATGCGCTCTCGATGACGGACAGGCCAGAGACCCTGCGTGCAGGCATCAACCTCAAGGAGCTGCTGTTGGAAGCCGCACGCTGCGGGCGCGTTCCCGCAGCCTTGGGCCGCGAAAGAGAATGGGTGGAGGAATACTATTCCCCGGATTCGCTGGAACCAGGCATCGAGGACTTCGAGTTTGCGGACGGTCAGCACTTCCGGATGGTCCGGTCGCGGGCCAAAAACGGCGAATATGTCGTTCTGCGCATCAACATCACGGAAGTCGTCAACCAACGACGCGCTGTTGAGCAATATACCAAAAAACTGGAGCAGGCGAACAAGGCGATTACCCACAAGGCGTTGCATGATGAACTGACAGGCCTGGGCAACAGGCGCTATCTCTCCCAGGAGTTCGAAGCCATGGTGGAGCGCCGCCACAGGCATCGTGTGGAGCTTGCCGTTCTGCATATTGATCTGGACCGGTTCAAGCAAATCAACGACACAATCGGCCATGCCGCAGGCGATCAGGTCCTCTTGGAGACGGCGAACCGGATCCGTAAACTCGCCGAGCCGGGTGATGTTGTTGCGCGGATCGGCGGCGACGAATTCGTCATCTTGCTCTGTTTCGAGCCTGGCAGTAAACGCCCGTTGGAAGTGGCAAATGCCCTTTTGAAGGAACTTCAGAAACCTGTCTTCTTCGACGGGAAGGAGTGCCGGTTCGGCGCATCCATCGGTTTGGCCGAGACACCGCTTGCTGATGTCGATACGCTGCTGACAAACTCCGACATCGCCCTTTACAAGGCAAAACGAAGAGGGCGCGGTCGCCTTGGCCTGTTTGACCGCTCCGATCTTCAGGAGATCCTTCAAAACGAGGCTTTGGCGGACGATATTCTGCGAGGCATCGAGAGTGATGAATTCATCCCCTTCTACCAGCCGCAGATCGATGCCGTCACGGGGGCGATCGCCGGGGTCGAGGTTCTGGCGCGTTGGCGGCATCCCGAAAAGGGTATCATCAGCCCCGACGGTTTCCTGGCTGTCGCGACAGATCTCAAGGTTGCTGCCAGCATCGATGAACTGATCTTCGAGAAGGCGATGCACGATTTTCGGACCATCATGCCACAGTTGCCATTGCAACCGACCCTGTCGTTCAATGTCAGTGCCAGCCGGGTCCGCGAGAATCGGATCGAGCACATCAAGGAACATCTCGATGGGTATTCAGGGCGCGTCAGTTTCGAATTGCTGGAGACGATTTTCCTTGAAGAAGAGGATGACGAGTTTCTCTTTCAACTCGACAGGCTGCGAGAGATCGGGATCACGATCGAAATTGACGACTTCGGGAGCGGCCATGCCTCCGTGGTCGCTTTGCAGCGGATCAACCCGGACCGCCTGAAGATTGATGGACGTTTGGTCGCACAGGTGAACGAGAGCGAAAACGGAATTCGGCTTGTCAGGTCCATCATCGAAATCGGTCTGGCGCTTGAGATGGGGGTCACCGCCGAAGGGGTGGAAACGCGAGAACAGGCGGCGGTGCTTGCAGACCTCGGGTGTGACAGACTGCAAGGGCACCACATCGCCAGACCAATGCCGTTTCACAGGCTGTTGGCGTTCTTGCAGAAGAACGTCGCACAACCCACGGAAACCGCCGCCCATTAGAGCGTCTGACGAAATACCTGAAACATCAAGCATCACGTAACGCGTTGAAATCGTTGATTTCAGGCAGCGTTGCGTGATTCAGGTTTTTCGCGTGACGCTTTAGGTGGCGGCGACCAAAAGCGCAACCCCACACGACCGACCATGCGCAAACACAGCACCAAGGTACGATCGTCTGCGTGCTGAAGGGAAAACGTCTTGCGCGGCATCCGTTTCATCCGCAACACGACCCCTTAGAGCTGAGGCCAGCCCCCTCCCGGGGGCAGGGTCGGGGGCTGATCGG
Organism: Pseudomonadota bacterium; assembly: GCA_039196345.1. Taxonomy (GTDB): domain Bacteria; phylum Pseudomonadota; class Alphaproteobacteria; order Rhodobacterales; family Rhodobacteraceae; genus Roseobacter. The sequence continues at coordinate 61,331 of JBCCUU010000010.1, forward strand.
CGGGGCCGGGTACACTCGGTAAGGAAGGTGATTCAGGTTTTCAGGCCGATGCCCTAGAGTGAAATTCGGTAACGCGCGAAGCCGTCAGGGCCGTCTCCTGCCTCCTCAAGCGTCACGCCCGGGACATCATCCGCATAGGCTTTGGCCGCAGGGCCGGTGTCAAAAAGCACTGTCGTGCCCGGCATCGGCTTGAACGTCCAATTGGCATCCGCGCGGGGACTGATCGTGCCCTTTTCGACGATGTAGCGCACGATAACGTCCCGGTTCGTGTCCGGCCCTTCAAATACTGTTGTCTCCGGCGACGCGCCGGGAAAGGACCCTCCGCCGCCCGCGCGATAGTTGTTGGTTGCGATGACAAATTCCGCATAGGGGTCAAGTGGCGCGTTGTTATAGGTCAGGTTCACGATGCGGGAGGCGTCCCCGTTCACCAGAACGCCTTTGGGGTCGTATTTTGACGGCTGTGACAGGTCGATCTGATATTTGACACCGTCGATGACATCGAAATTGTAACTGGGGAATGCGGGGTTAAGCAGCACGACATCCTGCGCGCCCGGTTCCACCTGATTGAAAATCCCCGCCGAGCGTTCCAGCCAGTCCTTGACCTCTCTGCCCGTCACGCGGACGGCACGGGCGGTGTTGGGATAGAGGTAAAGGTCCGAGACATTCTTGATGGCAATATCGCCTTTCGGCACGTCGGTGAAGTACTCCGGACCGCCCCGGCCTCCGGCCTTGAAGGGGGCGGCGGCAGAAAGGATCGGCAGGCCTTCATGCTCGGTGCCTTTCAACATCTGTTCGATGTACCAAAGCTGCGCGATGGAGACGATCTGCACGGAAGGATCATCCGCCACCAGCGCGAAATAGCTGTGGAGCGGCGCATCCGTCTTGCCAACGGCCCGGCGGACATAGGCGAGGGTTTCGTCATGTTCCTGCTGAACAGCCGCCAGAACCCTTTCATCACTGTCAACCAGCGCGGTTGTCGAGCGATCTTCATTGCGTTTCGAGATCGGTCTGGCCTCGGATGTGGCGGAGACGACGCGCCAGGCATTGCCATCCTTCTCGACCAGCAGGTCAATCAGCCCCATGTGGCTGCCCCAGAACCCGCCCATGGTTGCGGGGGTGCCCATCAGCGTTCCGGCATCTACATCGGCACCTGCGAAGTCCGCATAGCCCGGTGACGGGAAGACCAGATGGCTATGACCGGTCAGGATCGCATCGACGTCATCAAGCCCGGCGAGGGGAACAGCGGCGTTTTCCATGCCATCCGTGTGCTCCGCCGCGCCGATGCCCGAGTGGGACAGTGCCACAATGATATCCGCACCCGCTTCTTTCATTTGCGGGATATAGGCCTTGGCGGCTTCGATGATGTCGCGGGCCTGAACCTTGCCCTCAAGGTGGCGTCTGTCCCACCCCATGATCTGCGGTGGCACGAATCCAATCAACCCGACCTTGATGTCATGATCGACGCCGGACCCGTCCGTCACCTTATGATCAAGGATTACATAAGGCGGCAGGAGAGTTTTGTCCTTTGTCGGATCGCTGCCCAGTTCAAGCGCGACATTTGCATTCACAACCGGGAAATCCGCGCCCGCCAGCGCCTTCATCAGAAAGTCGAGCCCGTAGTTGAATTCGTGATTTCCCAGGGTGGAGGCGTCGAACCCCAGCGTGTTCATGGCCTCGATTATCGGATGCATGTCGCCGTCGTTCATCCCGCGCTCGTAGGCGATGTAATCCCCCATGGGATTGCCTTGCAGAAAGTCCCCGTTGTCGATCAGCAGGGAATTTGTCGCTTCGTTGCGGATGTCCTGAATGAGGGAGGCGGTTCTGGCCAGCCCCACCGTGTCACGCGGCTTGTCGGCATAGTAGTCATAGGGAAAGACATGCACATGCAGGTCGGTGGTCTCCATAATGCGCAGGTGCGCCTGGTTGCCTGCCGCATGAGCCGAGAAGGGATGAAGTGCGATCAGCCCTGCTGATCCGGCCAGAAATCCGCGCCGATTGAGTGCCAATGTCATGGTGTTTCCTCCGTGAAGATAGGATTCTACACTTCACAGTAGAGGAAAACCCTCCAAGCTCAAACGCAGGACGAAAGGCGCGCGGCGCGCCAATTTGTGTCAGGCCTGATCGGCTGAACAGGTATTAGCCTTTGGGCTTTTCCTGCACTTCGAAAACGACTCGCCGGTCTATGCCTTCGAAATGCACGCAATAGTCCGGATGATCCTCCATATGACTGCTGACTTCGATGTTGCCCATGGCAAAGCCGGCCTGCTTGATGGAGCGGAAAACACTGTTGGCCCGGTTCCAGCTGATCCGCTGGTTGAGCTCCTTGCTGCCGCCCGGATCCGTGAACCCGATGATGGACACCTGAGCCTCGGGGCAAGACTGCATCTTTGCCGCGATCTGCCGTGCCGCGCTCGCGCCGCGATTGTCGACCTTGCTCGAGCCGGTGTCGAAATAGACCTGCGTGTAGCTTGCGATCAGCTGCAGCTCGGCCACGCAGGCAATCTCGGACTTTTTCTTCTTGTAGCCGCCCATATGGTATCTGAGATTGTGATAGTGTTTCGCAGAGAACGCCGGTCTCGTCCGGACGTTCTCTTGCTGCGGAGCGTGCGCGACGGGGTTCGACGAGGTGGGGGCGGCGGTTTCAACTGTGTCGACCGCCGCAACTTCCTGAACGTCCGAGGTTTGCACCGTGGGCGCGTCGCGTTCTTGCGGTGCCGCGTCGCTCATGATCGCGACCTTGTCCCCTTGGGGCATCGCCGATAGGATCAGGTCCAGTTGAGAGGGTTTCGAAATCTGGCGTTCTTTCGCGGCGCTTTTCATCACGTCGATGGAATTTGCCACTACAAGCTCTGCATCTGCGGTGTCAGGATCAGCCGTTGCGGTCTCGGCGGGCCGGACCTTGGCCTGCACCATGGTGATGGACGGGCCCGGCGTTTCGATCTTGCTGATTTTCGGGGGCGGTGGGGTGGTCCAGGAGACATGGGTTACAGACGTGATGTCAAGCGGTGCGGGCCTGACAAGGTTTTGGGGCGACGCGAGGCGCCTCATGGGAGCGTCGGTCATGGCGTCTACGGGATTGGGTTCGGCACCTTGAAAGGCGGCAATCAGATCAGATCGCGGGGCATCTTGAAGATATTCGGCGGCTTTTTCCCGGATCGCCTCCTGATAGATGCCTGCGAGGGCCCCAACGATTGAGCTGCCTGCCAGTAGCCCCACGACAACAACGCTTCGGAATGTCATCTGACCTCTCACATCTTTTCAACAAGAACTACCTGTTAATAAAGCGTGGCCATTAACAGTCGGTTAACCACGCTGACCCCAACAAAAGTATCCACAAGATGGGATGCGCCCCGCTCCGACGGCATTGCGGCACCACATGAACTTACCTTATACAGGGACGTATCAATCGCCGGTTGAGGGTGGCCATCGGATGCGCAAGCGGGCGACAGGACGTCAGCCAGATGCTCCCGGTCCTGTCCTGCAAAAGTCAAAACCCTGTTTCAAAGGATAGACATCATGATCAAATTTCTCTCCTCGGCTCTTATTCTTGCGGCGGCAAGTGCTGCATCCGCACAGGAAACCCGCCAGCTTTCCGCGCATGAACATGGTGTCGGGCAGTTGGATATTGCCTTTGAGCAGGGTCAGATCGCGATGGCTTTGCGTGCACCCGGGGCGGACATCGTTGGATTTGAACACGCAGCGGTAAGCGCGCAGGACCGCGCCAAGGTCGATGCTGCCGTCGCCACGCTCGCGCGTCCTCTCGATCTCTTCGTGGTGCCGGAGGCGGCAGGATGCACTGTGGTCGAGGCAAGCGCATCCTTGGAGAGCGAAGACCATCACGAGGCGCAAGCGGTAGATGCGCATACCGAGGACGAGCACGATCATAATGAGCATAGAGAACATGCCCATGACGACCACGATCACGGCGGTCACGCAGAGGCAGCAGGCCACACTGAATTCCACGCAACCTACCTGCTGAAGTGCAGTGACGCCGAAGCGGCGTCCGTTATCTCGTTTGCCTATTTCGACGTGTTCCCGAATGCGCTGGAACTGGAGATTCAGGTCGTCACTGAAAAAGGTGCGACTGCGTTTGAAGTGGCGCGGGATGCGCCGCAACTTGACCTGCGCGATATGTTTTGAGCAAAGCTCGACCCATGGCGGCTGACCCCGCGATATTGTCCATAAAGGATGTGCGGTACCGGTGGCCGGGGCGGGCGTCCTTCGATATCGACGTACCGGATTTCTCTGTCCGTCAAGGCGAACGCGTTTTGCTGGTCGGGGAAAGTGGATCGGGTAAATCGACCCTGCTGTCCCTGATCTGCGGAACCATTGCGCCGCAGGCCGGATCAATAACGCTCTCCGGCACGGATATCGCGGCTCTCTCCCCCGGGCGGCGGGATGGGTTCCGCGCCGCGCAGATCGGCTTGATTTTCCAGCAATTCAACCTGCTGCCTTATGCAAGCGTCATGGACAATATCCTGCTGCCCTTGCGCTTTGCGCCGTCACGACGGGCGCGGGTGCCTGAACCGCGCGAAACGGTCCGGCGGCTCTGCCATGACCTAAGACTGCCGGAAGAGGTGGTGTCGTCGCAGGCCGGGACGCTCAGTGTGGGGCAGCAACAACGGGTTGCCGCCGCACGGGCGCTGATTGGCGCGCCGCCGCTGATCGTTGCCGATGAGCCTACCTCGGCGCTTGACGCCACAACGCAAGCGACCTTCCTTACGCTCCTTTTCGCGCAGGCCGAGGCGGGCGGCAGCACGATATTGATGGTCAGCCACGATGCCCGACTGGCAGAGCATTTTGACCGCTGTGTCGCCATGACGAACATCGTCAGGTCCCGACAGGCTGCGGCATGATCTTTCGTCTTGCTCTTGGGTCATTGATGGCCCGCGCGCTGACGGTCGGCATGACGATCCTTGCGATTGCCTTGTCGGTGGCACTGTTTCTGGGGGTCGAAAAGGTTCGCACCGGGGCAAAGGCCAGCTTTGCGGACACGATTTCCGGGACCGATTTGATCGTCGGCGCGCGGTCAGGTTCGGTTCAATTGTTGCTCTACTCGGTCTTCCGTATCGGCAATGCCACCAACAATCTCAGTTGGCAGAGCTACCAGGACATCGCGTCTCGCCCGGAAGTGGACTGGATCGTGCCGATCTCGCTGGGCGACAGCCATCGCCAGTTTCGGGTGATGGGCACCACCAATGCATTCTTCGAGCGTTACAAGTACCGCTCCGGGCGGTCTCTGGCGGTCGAGGGTGGGGCCATCATGGACGACCTCTTTGATGCGATGATCGGGGCGGATGTTGCCGCAACACTGGATTACGAGGTGGGTGATCCCATTGTTGTGGCGCATGGACTTGCCTCCTTTGTGGAACATGCGGATCAGCCGTTTCGCATCTCCGGGATACTGGAGAAAACCGGCACGCCCGTCGATCGGACCGTGATCGTCAGTCTGGAAGCGATCGAGGCCATCCATGTGGACTGGCGCAGCGGCGCGCGCATCCCCGGTCAATCGACGCCCGTTGATGCGATCCGCCAAATGCAGCTTGAACCTCAGGCGGTCACAGCCGCGCTTGTCGGTGTGCAAAGCCGGCTTCAGGTTTTCAGCTTACAGCGCGCCATTAATGAATACCCCGAAGAACCCCTTCTGGCGATCCTGCCCGGTGTTGCCCTGCAAGAGCTTTGGCAGATCGTCGGCATTGCCGAGACGGCGCTGGTCGCGGTCTCCGGAATGGTGGTTTTCACGGCGCTGATCGGCATGATGGCCATGATCTTTTCCAGCTTGAACGAACGGCGCAGGGAAATGGCGATCCTGCGTGCCATGGGAGCGAGGCCGCGCACGATCCTCGGGCTTCTGGTGCTGGAGGCCGCGCTGATAGCGGCGACTGGCGCGTTGATCGGGCTGGCGCTGCTGTACCTGTGTCTGGTCGTCGCCCAGCCCGCCGTGGATGCGGCCTTTGGTCTGTGGTTGCCCATTGAGGCCCCGTCAGCGCGAGAGCTTTGGGTGCTGCTTGGGGTGGTCGCCGCTGGCGCAATTGTGAGCGTGATCCCGGCACTGCGCGCCTATCGGATGTCGCTTGCGGATGGTATGATGGTGCGCATATGACAAAAGAGCCTGAAACGATTAAGCTGTCACGCCGTCACCTTATGGCTGCTGCTGCGGCCTTTGCGGGATGCCCCCGACAGGTCTTTGCCGCGACCCCGCTGGAGATCGGATGGGATGATCTGATCCCGCCCGGTGTCCCTTATGCGGAGATCATCGGGGATGGCGAAATCGACATGGTCAATGACACCTGGCTGCCGGAATTTGACGAGAACGCCACCAAGCTGAACGACGCGTTGGACGGTGCCTATATCAGAATGCCCGGCTATGTTCTGCCCATTGATATTTCAGCGGAGGGTGTCACGAGCTTTATCATGGTGCCCTATGTCGGGGCCTGCATCCATGTGCCGCCGCCACCCGCAAACCAACTGGTTTTTGTGGACACCGCGACACCGTGGCCCAGCGACCAGCTCTGGGACCCGGTGTGGGTCACCGGACGCATGCGGCACCAGCTGCAGTCGACGACGCTGGCCGATATCGGATACGCGCTGACTGCCGATCTGATCGAGGTATACGACTGGTGAGTCCGGCACTGTACCGCAGGGCTTTTCTGTTCGCACTGGGGTCCATGCCCCTCGTGCCCGGCAGTGTTTCTGCAAAGGCGGTCATTGATCTGGGATGGGCTGACTTGCTTCCCGAAGGGCAGGTGATGATCCCGCCCGCCCTCCAGGACTTCATCCAGCATGACGGCCCGGACCTGTCGCGCCAGCAGCCGCCCTCCACCGGGGTGCGGACGGACTGGAATGGTGAAACCGTGCGTCTACCCGGCTTCATGGTTCCGATTGACTTTTCAGGCACGGGCGTGACCGCGTTTATCCTTGTGCCTTACGTCGGCGCTTGTGTGCATGTGCCGCCACCACCCGCCAATCAGCTTGTTTTTGTCACCACCAAAACGCCTTATGAGAGCGCAGGGCTATTTGAAGCGGTCAGTGTGGTGGGCCTTTTCGGGACAACGGCGCTCTCGACCGAAGTGGCTGACGTCGCCTATGCGCTTGCGGCGGATCAGATTGCGCCATTCTGAACGCGCGGGTCAGGGTCAGGACCCACTAGAGCGTCTGACGAAATACCTGAAACATCAAGCATCACGTAACGCGCCCCAGTCTTTGATTTCAGGCAGCGTTGCGTGATTCAGGTTTTTCGCATGACGCTTTAGCCTCGCGCGGACCGCTTGACAGGTCTTCGCATGATGCTTTGTGAGGGGCGGTTTCAATCAACCACCGGGGCCTTTGCAAAGGGCAGATGACCGGTCTTGATCCAGAGCTTTGCGCCTTTGGCTCCCGCCGTCGCCTTCAGCTTCTGTCCCTCCGGCAATCGCAACCAGCCACCCTTTTCGAGGGTCTCACCCGCTTCTGTGACCGACCCGTCAATCACAAGCATTTCGATCCCGCCGACATCCGCGTTTTCAAGCTCAATTCCGGGATCGAGTTGCGTGTAGGTCACCACTTCCCGATCGTCGCGGTGGAGCTCTGCCGTGGCAACACCGTCTACAGGCGGGGGGAGCGCTTCCGGCATGGATTTCCGGAACTGGTGGCGATCTTCGAGATCGAATTGCCATAGCTTCACGAAAATGACGCAGCCCAGATCAGACCCGGGCGTGTGCGCGGTCGTTGGTGGATTGCGTACGTAGGTTCCTTCGGGGAAATCCCCGTGTTCGTCCTGAAATACGCCCTCCAGCACAATGAACTCTTCACCGCCCGTGTGCGTATGCTCTGAAAACTGGCTGCCGGGTGCATAGCGCACGATAGATGTGGCACGGGCTACTTCACTGCCAATACGGTCCAGCATCCGGCGTTCGACACCTGGCATGGGGGACGCCAGCCACTCCAACCGCCCGGAATGGACAACGACGCGTTTTTTGAAGTCAGCGTTCAGTTCCATTGTCTTGTCCTCTTGAACAGGCCACTCTGTCGCGGGCTCCAGGTTTTTTGCGCTGCCACACAGCTTGCCGGTGGGGGGAAGGTTTTGCAACAGTCCCTGACCGCCCTGGCATCACATCAGAGCCCGGACGGCGGTGCGACAGGCGCTGAAAAAGATGTGTTGATGAATGCTTGGAGCGGGCGGCGGGAATCGAACCCGCTTCATCAGCTTGGAAGGCTGAGGTAATAGCCAGTATACGACGCCCGCTCAGCAATGATTGACATATTGGAAGCCTTTGGTGGGGTCAAGCCGCCAAATGTGCAGCGAGGTCCATTGGAACCCAAAAGCGGCGCTTGTCATCCCCACGCTGCCCATCGAGATTGCCCAAGACCCGCTCAACTGGCGATCAAAGCACCGGTTTCCCGCAACAGTTGGGTTCCTCAAAAGAGAGCGCATGCGGAGTGCCTCAGTCCACGCGCGCGGGCTACGGCAGGCGACGATGAAGACCTGCGGGGAATTGTCCGATTGCCGTGCCATACCTTGACGCCAGACGGCTCTAAGTCCATCAAAGTGATTGGCAAGATGAGGACTGCAGATGGCTCGGCCCACACCCAAGGGCCCCGGTGCGCCCGGGCAAACTGAGGAACGGGAAAAATCCAGAAAACTGGGTTCCCTCAAGGCGTTGGTGCCGTTCTTGCGGCCCTATCGGCTTTTGGTGGCAGGGGCCTTGGCGGCGCTGATTGCCACCGCGATGATTTCACTGACCCTGCCGCTTGCGGTGCGGCGTGTCGTCGACAATTTCTACACCAAGGATCCACAAACGCTGGACCTCTATTTTGCGGCGGCGCTGGCCATCGCGGCTTTGCTCGCGGTGGGGACCGCGCTGCGCTATGCGCTGGTGACACGCCTTGGCGAACGCGTCGTGGCCGACATCCGCAAGGCCGTTTTTGACCGCGTCATCGGGATGAGTCCGGCGTTTTACGAAAAGGTCATGACCGGGGAGGTGCTGAGCCGGATTACGACCGACACCACGCTCATTCTGTCGGTCATCGGATCGTCTGTGTCGATTGCCCTGCGCAACCTGCTCATTTTCATCGGCGGGCTTGCCCTGATGCTTTTGACCTCCGCCAAACTGACCGGGCTGGTCCTGCTGATCGTGCCTGCGGTGATTGTTCCGATCCTGGTTCTGGGCCGACGGCTCCGAGTCTTGAGCCGTGAAAATCAGGACTGGATCGCTGCCTCATCGGGCAATGCGTCGGAATCCCTGAGCGCTGTGCAAACGGTTCAGGCCTTCACCCATGAGAGCGCAAGCCGCACCCAGTTCTCGGACGTGACCGAACTCTCTTATGATGCGGCACGGCGGCGGGTCAAAACCCGTGCGATCATGACGGCGATTGTCATCTTCCTCGTCTTTGCGGGCATTGTTGGGGTCCTTTGGGTTGGAGCGCGTGATGTTCGGGCGGGCGACATGACGCAGGGGGCTTTGGTGCAATTCGTCATCTATGCCGTCATGGTCGCAGGCGGTGTTGCTGCCCTGTCAGAGATCTGGGGTGAATTGCAACGGGCATCCGGGGCGACGGAAAGACTGGTCGAACTGCTGCGCAGTGAAGATACGGTGAAAGACCCCGCAGCGCCCAAGTCCCTGCCCGATCCGGTCACGGGCCGCATCAGTTTCGAGGACGTCAGTTTCTCCTACCCGTCACGGCCGAAGGTTCGCGCGCTCGATCATGTCAATCTTACCGTGGAGCCCGGCGAGACCATCGCCTTTGTCGGGCCATCCGGGGCGGGCAAGACCACCATCATTCAGATGTTGCTGCGCTTTTATGACCCTGCGTCGGGCAAGGTCACGCTGGACGGTCTGGACCTGTCAGACCTGCGGCGCGACGACTTCCGCAAGTCGATTGCGCTGGTGCCTCAGGACCCGGTCATCTTTGCAGCTTCGGCACGTGACAACATCCGTTTCGGTCGGCCCGATGCCAGCGACGCGCAGATCGAAGAGGCGGCGCGGACAGCCGCGGCCCATGACTTCATCTCAGCCCTGCCGGACGGATACGATTCCTATCTTGGTGAGCGCGGGGTGATGCTGTCGGGCGGTCAGAAACAGCGCATCGCGATTGCACGGGCGATCCTGCGGGATGCGCCGGTGTTGCTGCTGGATGAGGCAACGAGCGCGCTGGATGCTGAAAGTGAACGGGCCGTCCAGCAGGCCGTCGATACCCTGAGCCACGGGCGGACGACGCTGATCGTGGCGCATCGTTTGGCGACCGTGAAAAAAGCCGACCGTATTGTCGTCCTCGACGAAGGCAGGATCGTGGCCACAGGCCCGCATGACCAGCTTGTTGCGGAAGACGGGCTTTATGCCCGGCTTGCAAAACTTCAGTTCACGGAAGGGATGGCGGCGGAGTGATCCGTTTCTGACGCCGCGTCGCTGGGTTTCACGCAACGTCACCGGGCTTGCGTCATGCGCCTTTCCCCAGCATCCTGCGCACCAACAGTAAGACACTCATGTCCGTTTTGGGAGGAAACCGCATGACGTTTGCAGGCCTGGACGATCGCAATGCGATCGAAAACGAAATGCCGTGGGAGCAGCGTGACCTGCCCGCGACCTTATATGGGCTGCTCAGCCGCACGGCGGAGCGGTTTCCTGGCAACAAAGCGATAAGTTACCAGATATTCTCGGGCCCCACAGACAAGGCGGAGACGCTGACATGGGCAGACCTCAAGGATCGGGTGACTCAAACGGCGAACCTCTTCCGGTCACTTGGCGTGGGAGAGAGAGACGTTGTGGCTTATGTGCTACCCAACGCAAATGAAACGGTGCTGGCCCTGCTGGGTGGCGCCGTGGCGGGCATCGCCAACCCGATCAACCCTTTGCTCGATGCAGAGCAGATCGGGTCTATCCTGCGGGAGACAAACGCAAAGGTCGTCGTCACGCTGCGGCCTTTCCCCAAGACGGATGTGGCGGACAAGACCGCCGAAGCGGTGGCCCTGGCGCCCAACGTGCAAACCGTGCTTGAGGTCGATCTGCTGCGCTATCTGACACCGCCGAAGTCCTGGATCGTGCCGCTCATCCGCCCCAAACGCAACGTGCAGAACCATGCGCGCTATCTGAACTTCAACGCTGAAGTGTCAAAGCAACCCAAAGCGCTCACCTTCCCGGACAGTGAAGGTGACCGGGTCGCCTGCTATTTCCACACAGGGGGGACGACGGGCATGCCCAAGGTTGCCCAGCATCGGTATTCGGGGCTGATTTACAACGGATGGATCGGGACGAAACTGCTCTTTACCGAGGAAGACAACATCATCTGCCCGTTGCCGCTCTTTCACGTCTTTGCGTGCCACGTCATTCTGATGGCGGCGGTGACGTCGGGGGCCCATGTGATCTTTCCCACGCCACAGGGGTATCGTGGCGAAGGGGTCATGGACAACTTCTGGAAACTGGTGGAGCGTTGGCGTGTCACCTTCATCATCACGGTGCCAACGGCGATTTCCGCCAAGATGCAGCGTCCGATCAATGCGGATGTCAGTACCGTGAAGACAGCGTTTTCAGGCTCCGCGCCGCTGCCGCTGGAGCTTTTCCGCCGGTTCGAGGAAGCCACAGGTGTGACCTTGGTGGAGGGTTACGGGTTGACCGAGGCCACCTGCCTTGTGTCCTGCAACCCGACTGATGGCGAGAAGAAGGTCGGCAGCATCGGCATCCCGTTCCCCTATTGCGACGTGAAGATCATCAAGAACACACCCAATGGTCCTGTCGAGGCGGAGCTGGACGAGATCGGAGAGATTTGCGTGTCGAACCCCGGTGTCTACAGCGGCAATACTTACACCGAGGTCGAAAAGAACGTGGACCTCTACTACGGCGATCACTTGCGCACCGGTGATCTGGGCCGGGTGGATGCGGATGGATACCTCTGGATCACGGGCCGCGCCAAGGACCTTATCATTCGCGGCGGGCACAATATCGATCCGGCTGAGATCGAAGAGGCGCTGTTGCATCATGAGGCCGTGGCCTTCGCAGGGGCCATTGGACAGCCCGATGCCCATGCAGGCGAAGTGCCCTGCGCCTTTGTCGAACTTGTGGACGGGGCGGCGGTCACCGAGGAAGAACTGCTCGCGTTCTGCAAGGAACATGTGCATGAACGGGCCGCTCAACCCAAGCATATGACGATCCTGCCGGAACTGCCAAAAACCGCCGTGGGCAAAATCTTCAAGCCGGATCTGCGCAAACACGCGATCACACGTATTTACAATGAGGCTCTGGCGGAGAATGGCGTGGCGGCGCGGGTTGTGACGGTGGTCGATGACAAGAAACGCGGGCTGGTGGCGATCATCGCTCCAAACGGGGCGAGTGAGGACGATATTGCCAAGAGCCTCAACGCCTTTGTGCGGCCCTGGCAGGTGACGGACGAGCCGGTTGCAGCCTGAAGGTCACGTCAGGAAGACCTCCGCTTTCATGGTGTCTGCAATGGGCGCGCCCAGCCTTGACAGGATTGTCGGTGCCAGTTGCAACTGGTCGATCACGGTGTCACTTCCCGGCCCCTCAGCCGGCCCGAAATAGTAGAGCGCCGTTTCCTGTTGCAGCGGGTCACGCCCGCCGTGATGGCCGCGCGCGTCCTGCCCATGGTCGGCTGTCACGATCACCTCGTAGCCTGCCGCGCGCCACTTCGGGACAAAGGGGGCAAGCATCGCATCCATGGTGGCGCAGGCATCATCCATCTCCCGGCAATCGTGAAAGAACCGATGTCCCATGCAATCCAGCGTGCAGCTGTGCAGCATCCCGTAGTCCAGGTTGAATTTGGTACAAAGCCGGGTGAGCGTCGCAAAAAGATCGACATCGCTTGGTGTCATCTGATTGATGAGACCATAGCCGGTCATCGTATGAAACCGCCCATGGTTGATCGCCGTACTTTCCGGCTCGTCATATTCGATGTCGAGGACGTAGTCGAAGGGTGCCCGGTTGAAAAACTCCGACCAGAAGGAATGGGCAACCGCGCCGGTGATCCCGCCTGCCGCGCGCACTTGCGAGAACACATCCGCGTGCTCAAGACGCCTGACATCATAATTGCCGGTGCAGCCATGTTCGGCAGGGGCAACGCCGGTGTGGATCGAGGCATAGCACGGGGCCGACATTGAGGGCAGGACGGAGCGGTGCATCCAGACCCGGGCCGCACCGCTGTCCACCCAACCTTCGAGATTTCCAAAAAGGCGGCGGAAATTGCGATACGGCACACCATCCAGAATGATGAGGAGTAACTTGTTCGTCATGGCGCTTCTCCGCGATACTCAGCCGAGAGTGCGCGCAAGTTTTCGGGTGTTGCAAGAGGTCTTTTGCAAGAAAGAACAGAGGCGGGACGGCCAAGGGGGCCGCGCTGCCCTAATGTCCCATAGGGGAATATCCTGCCCCTCGCCGGAGAGAAGATGCGTTTCAGTCGGATGTCACAACTGCCGTAGGTGTCGGATAGCGAAAGATGACGGTGCCATGGCGGTCGTGCAACGCCATTTTGTGTCGGGATATCATCTCATCCAGCGACACGGGTTGCGCCTCGGTCGACGATCCTTCAACGCCGCGGAAAGTCTGGACACACATGGGAATGTCCCCTCCCAAGACCGTTTCATAAGCATGGGGCGCATCGCATGTCTCTTCGGCGGCTCTTTCGGTAACATCAACAGAAAACTCATAGCATGTTGTGAACGGAAAGATGCCCTCGCAACGTTCGGCGGCGAGGTAGTAGACCTCGTAGGAGAAAAGCGTATCTTCCTCGCTGTAGCCAAATGCGAGCGCCTGGTACTTCTTGTTTTCACCGGGATTGATCCAGTAGGCCGGGGCAAAAAACTCAAAGGCAAATGAACCGCCGTAAGTGCGCTCTCCAAAGGCGGAGGAATAACTGAATCCGACATCATCCATGGAGGTATAGTATCGGATGGGATGTGGCGGGGTTGCCTGTAGGTCGGGAAAAAGCTCCGTGCCGAAGACCGCTGTCCCGAGAAGGATGTTCACCCCTTTGTCGCCGGCGTTGCGCACCTCGATATCAAGCGTGATGGGGATCAAACCGCCAAAATACTCTCCAGCGAGCGGTGCGCCGATACTCGGCTCCACTTCAAGCTCAAGCACCATTGCCTTGCTGGCTTCATTCACGCCGAATTGGAAAACCGCCCAGATCCCCGCCGCAGCAACAGCGAGAACCTGCCCCCAACGGATCGCAAAGTCGAGATAGCTCTTTTGTTCGGACGTGGCCATGTTTGGCCCTTCCCCCTGTGAGTCTTGGCCCTCGTCCTAATTCCCCGCGCTCTCCATCTTGCGATTGGCCAGGACGTCTTCCAGCCACCCTAGACGCATTTCGGGCACCGAACTGAGCAGCAGGTCGGTGTAGTCGTCAAAGGGCGGGCTGAGAACTTCGCTCTTTGGCCCGTAGCGCACAACTTCGCCCTGGAACATGACGGCGATACTGTCCGATATGGCCCGCACGGTGGCAAGGTCATGGGTGATAAAGAGATAGGCCACGTCTTCCGACTTCTGCAGGCTCAGCAGCAGTTTCAGGATACCGTCCGCCACCAGCGGGTCGAGGGCGGAGGTGACCTCGTCGCAGATAATCATCTTGGGCTTGGCCGCCAGCGCGCGCGCAATACAGACCCGCTGTTTCTGACCGCCCGACAGTTCCGCCGGATAGCGGTCCTGAAAACCCGACCCGAGTTCGATCTCGTCGAGGAGTTCCTGGATGCGCTTCTGCTTCTCGCTGCCTTTCAGCCCGAAATAGAACTCCAGCGGGCGGCCGATGATTGTCCCCACGGTCTGGCGCGGGTTCATGGCGGTGTCGGCCATCTGGTAGATCATCTGCAACTCACGCAGGTCTTCAAGCGGGCGGCTCGGCTGGTCGGGCGTCAGGGTGCGCCCGTCAAAGGTGATCTGACCCGCACTTGGCGGCAAAAGCCCTGTGATGACCCGGGCCAGCGTGGATTTGCCAGACCCGGACTCACCGACAACCGCGAGTGTCTGGCCGGGGTGGAGTTCGACGTTGATGTTCTTCAGAACGTCAAAATCCGTGCCCTTGTACCGCGCGGTGATCCCTTCCACCTTCAACACAGGCTCGGGGGTCGGCTCTTTCTCCTGATGCTCGATGGAGCGGACCGAGACGAGCGCCTTGGTATAGTCTTCCTTTGGCGCGTTGATGATCTGATCGACGGTGCCGTATTCGACCATATCGCCCATACGCAGCACCATGATGTGATCGGAGACCTGCGCCACGACCGCAAGGTCATGGGTGATATAGAGCGCCGCGACGCCTGTATCGCGAATGGCTTCCTTGATCGCCGCCAGCACATCGATTTGCGTCGTCACGTCCAGCGCTGTGGTCGGTTCGTCAAAGACAACCAGGTCCGGTTCGGGGCAAAGGGCAAGTGCCGTCATGCAGCGTTGCAACTGCCCACCGGACACCTGATGCGGGTAACGCTCTCCGATGTTTTCCGGATCGGGCAGGCCCAGCTTTCGAAACAGGGTGACGGCGCGTTCCTCGGCTTCTTTGCGGGTGAATTTGCCGTGCAGAATGGCCGCTTCCGTCACCTGTTCCATGATTCTCTTGGCCGGGTTGAACGACGCCGCCGCTGATTGGCTCACATAGGTCACTTCGCCGCCGCGCAGGCTGCGAATGTCGCGAATCCCGGTTTTCAGGATGTCGCGGCCATTCACTTCGACAGACCCGCCCGTCAGTTCCACACCGCCGCGGCCATATGCCATGGAGGCCAGCCCGATGGTGGATTTGCCTGCACCGGATTCGCCGATCAACCCCAGCACCTTGCCGCGTTCCAGATCGAAATCCACGCCATGAACAATCGCGATATCGCGGGCCTTTTCGCCGGGCGGATAGATCGTGGCCCCGATCTTGAGACCGCGCACCTTGAGAATTTGATCGGTCATCCGCGGCCTCCCTTCAGGCTGGTCGTCCGGTTCAGGATCCAGTCGGCCACGAGGTTCACGGAAATTGCCAGAACCGCGATCGTCAACGCGGGCCAGAGGGCTGCACCAATGCCGTAGGTCAGCCCTTCGGTGTTCTCCTTCACGATCCCGCCCAGATCAGCCTGTGGCGGTTGAATCCCAAGCCCAAGGAACGAGAGGGTCGAGATGAAGAGCACCATGAAGATGAACCGCAGCCCCATCTCCGCCACCAGAGGGGACAGCGCGTTGGGCAGAATCTCGCGAAAGATGATCCAGCCGGTTTTCTCGCCCCGCAGGCGCGCGGCCTCCACATAGTCCATGACCGTGATGTCGACCGCCACCGCGCGTGCCAGACGGTACACCCGCGTGCTGTCGAGAAAGCCCATCACAAGGATGAGCACGCCGATTGTGATCGGCGTGATCGACAGGATGACAAGCGCAAAGATCAGGGAGGGGATGGACATGATGAGGTCAACGAACCGCGACAAGGCCTGATCCACCCAGCCGCCGACAACCGCAGCGAGAAACCCGAGCACCGATCCGGTTACAAAGCTCAGGATGGTTGCAACTGTCGCGATCCAGATGGTGGTCCGCAGCCCGTAGATCATCCGGCTGAGCAGATCCCGCCCGATGCCGTCGGTCCCGAGCAGGAATTCGCTGCTGGGCGGGTCCCAAAACCCCTGGGAGACAACTTCGTCATAGCCAAAGGGGGCAATAAACGGCGCAAAGATGGCAACAAAAAAGAACAACCCGGTGAAGAACAGGCCCAGCATGGCGGCCACAGGAATACGGACAAACATCAGCTTTTCCCTCCGGCGACAAAATGGGCCTTGATGGCATCGGGTTTCATGAAAGGTGATCGGGCTTGCATGACACGCCTCATTTCGGATGCCGCAAACGCGGGTTGGTGAGGATCGAGACGATGTCGGCGACGAGGTTCAGGCCGATATAGATCGCGGCAAAGATCATGCCGCAGGCCTGCACGACGGGTATGTCGCGTTTGGTCACGTGATCCACGAGGTATTGCCCCATGCCCGGGTAGACAAACACCACCTCGACCACAACAACGCCAACCACCAGATAGGCAAGATTGAGCATTACAACGTTCACAATCGGTGCGATGGCGTTGGGCAGCGCGTGCTTGCGGATGATCTTCAGCATCGGCATGCCCTTAAGCTCGGCTGTCTCGATATAGGCAGACTGCATCACGTTCAGAATGGCGGCACGGGTCATGCGCATCATATGCGCCAGGACAACCAGCGTCAGAACCATGATGGGGATCGCGATGGATTCCAGCCGGGTGAACAAGTCCGCATCGGGCCGGTAGCCTACAGAGGTGGGCGAGAACCAGCGCAGCTGCACGCCAAGGACGAACATCAGGATATATCCGATCACGAACTCGGGCATCGAGATTGTCGTCAGTGTTGTCGCGGAGATCAGTTTGTCGGGCCAGCGTTCCTGATAGCGCACGGCCAGCAGACCAAGAAAGATGGCAAGCGGCACGGCGATCACGGCGGCGGAGACCGCGAGGAACAGGGTATTGGCAAAACGGCGTCCGACGGCTTCGTTGATGGATTGACCAGATGTCAGCGCGGTGCCGAGATCACCTGTCAGAAGCCCTCCGAGCCATTGGAAATATCGTGTGACGGGCGGCTGATCGACGCCAAGTTCAGCGCGCAGGTTCGCGAGCGCTTCGGGGGTGGCGGATTGGCCGAGGATTTGTTGTGCCACGTCTCCCGGCAACACCATGGTGCCCACGAAAATCACGACGGAGACGAGGAGGAGGAGGAGCAGGCCCAGCGAGATTCGCTGGACCAACAGTTTTGTCATGAGACCCATATCAGGAGACGACCCACATCCGCATTGGGGCATTGTAGTTCATGAAGGAAAAGCCCGGTACTTCGGGCATCCAGCCCGCGATACGGTCGGATTGTGCGTCAATGAAGTCGTTGAACATCGGGCAGATCAGGCCGCCTTCATCGTGCAGGATGGTGCCCATGTCCGCGTAGATCTGCTTGCGCTTGCCTTCGTCCAGTTCGGCCCGCGCCGCCAACAGCATCTGGTCAAACTGTTCGTTGAAGAACCGGGTGTCGTTCCAGTCCGCCGTTGAAAGATAGGCCGTCGAGAACATCTGGTCCTGAACCGGACGTCCACCCCAGTAGCTGGTGCAGAAGGGCTGCGCATTCCAGACCTCAGACCAGTAGCCGTCGTTAGGTTCACGTTTGATGTCGATGGTAATGCCCGCTGCTGCCGCACTTTGCTGGAACAGGGCGGCTGCGTCCGGCGCACCGGGAAAGGAGTTATCCGAGGTGCGCAACAGCACGGACCCGTCATGGCCGGATTTTTCGAAATGGAACCTGGCCTTGTCAGGATCGTATTCGCGCTGCGGCAACTCGGTAAAGAGCGGATAGCTGGAGTTGATGGGCGTATCGTTTCCGACAGAGCCGTAGCCGAAGAGCACCTTGTCGACCATTTCCTGCCGGTTCATCGCGTATTTCAGCGCCAGGCGCAGGTCATTGTTGTCAAATGGCGCGGTGTTGCAGTGCATGATGAAGACATAATGACCGCCCGATGGCTCGGAGTGCACGGTGATGTTCGGGGCGCGGCTGACCAGGCCGGCTGTCCGTGGTGGTACACGGTCGATCAGGTCGACCTGGCCGGACTGGAGTGCCGCGACGCGTGCTGTGTTGTCATTGATGACAATCAGTTCGACTTCACTGGCATAGCCATAGTCACCCCAGTAGTTCGGGTTCTTCTCAAACACGAACCGCACGCCCATCTCGTGCTCTTTCAGTACATAGGGACCAGTGCCGATGGCGGCTGTCGGGTCGGCCTTGCCGCCGCCCGGTTGGACGACCAGATGATAGTCCTGCATGTAGAATGGCAGGTCGGCGTTCGGGCTCTTGAGCCCGATGACGACATTGTTGCCATCTGCGCGCACGGTATCGATGTCGCGCAAAAGACCCAGCGCACCGGACTTCGTGTCCTCGCCCGCGTGGCGGTCGATGGTTTCGGCGACATCTTCCGCCGTCACCGCTTGCCCGTTCGAGAAGGTGATGCCGGAGCGCAGCTTGAACGTCCATGTCTTGGCATCCGCGGAACCCTCGAAGCTTTCTGCCACGCGCCCGTCGAGCCCGCCGTCGTCGTTGAGCGTCACCAGAGGTTCGCCCCACAACAGATTGACCTGGGCGGCCACGGCGTTTGCCGCGATTGCCGGGTCAAGGCTGTCGGTGGTGGATCCGCCCTGGATGCCCATGCGGAACGTCCCGCCGGTTTGCGGGCCCGCCGCGCGCACGGCACTTGCAAGCATCGTGTTGGCCACAGCTGCGGTCACACCCATGGCAGCAGCCCGACCGACAAATTCGCGGCGGGTCATCAGCCCTCTGGTCACACGTTTACTGAAGTATTCGAGTTGGTTATTCATTTGGATCTCCCGGTTATGTGGCGCTTTCTGCGCCTTGATCATTCTGCGATATGGCAACAGGCTTGCGCATTTCCGGCCCGGTCGCAAGGCTTAATGGGCAGAAGCTGTGAGTCCAGATCAGATATGATCGCGCACTATCTGGTCCGTTTCGTCGCGCGCATAAATGAGTTTGTCATTCTCGTACGCCTCGATCCGTGCGCTGAGGTGGAAATGCGTTGCATCGCACCACATCTCGCTATGTGTTTCGGTCCGCAGGCGAATGGCGTCCCGCTCCAGTTCTGTTGTCCAATGGCATCTGCCGCGCGCGGACAGCGGATCGTCGGGGTGAATTTCCCACCGTTCCCGCGCAATCGACCCCGAGATCAGCCCATGCGCGCTGTCCCGCTGCTTGCCAAAATCGTCTTCGATGACGAGGGCGACGATCCCGGTCTTCATGTCGACCTCCCGCCGCCTCGTATTTGCAGCCTCCCGGAGTGTTTCGCATTGCCAAGGGGGCGCGCTGGTGGGCGGCGCGAAGCTGCACTCGTCGCGCGTCGCGGTTCGCCGGACCGGCAGGTTCATGCTGCCGCTGTGCACCTTCAGGCGCGCGGCCTCGGGCGCGGGCCAGATCAGGGGCCAATAGCTGGTCGAGATCGCCACCCGTAGCTGATGCCCTTTGGGCAGGCGGTAGGCGATGTGATCGAGGTGAAAACTCACCCTGATGGGCGCGCCCGGCGTCAAAGGGGCCGGGGCATCATGCCCATCGCGGTGGCAGAGGTTCATCACCCCGTAGGTGATGCGTGTCGTGGCGCCGTCAGGGTGCACGTGGTTGAGCCTGACAGCCACCTGGGCCTGTGGCTTGTCCGGGGTCAGGCGCAGGGTGATGCGCGGCGCGCCAAAGATATCGGTGTCGGCTTCCGCCGGCGCGCTGTCGAAGGTGGCCGAGAACATGTCATCGCGGCGCTGATCGCCGGGCATTTCAGGCCCAAGCCAGATCGCGCAATACTCGCCCGCCTCGCCCCCGCAATCCTGCGGGGAATGCACCGTTGCCGTGAGCGGGCCGGAGCCGTCCGAAAGACCGACATTCGTCAGATGCAGGGTCCGGTGCGGGATATGCGACGTGGCCCCGTATTCCTCGGCGACCCAGCGTCCGGCACGTTCGGTGTACCACCGCTGGGGCCGCACCCCGTCCATGACGTAGGCGCGGTAGTCCGGATCATCCGCGACACCGGTGTCCACGTCTTTCAGCCAGTGGTCCCACCACCTGAGCGCCTCTTGCAGAAAGCCGATGCGCGGTTCGGGCACGGCAAAATGCGGGTACTTGTGCACCCAGGGACCGACAATGCCCTTCGCGCCCTCCAGCCCCTCGACCAGTTGCGGCACGGCGTTCTTGTAGGCGTCGCCCCATCCGCCAATGGCCAGCACCTTTGCCTTGATTGCGCTGTAATCCTCGATCACGGACCCATGCCGCCAATAGGCATCCCGGCGCTGGTGGCGCAGCCAGATGGTCGGCAGGAAAGGCTCATGTTCCAGCCGGTTCAGCCACATCTCGCGCCAGTCCGGGCGCAGCGCGGGATCGGGCCCGCGGCTGGAATAGGCCCACATCGTGGCCCCCCATCCGAGGTTTTCGTTCAACAGGCACCCGCCCTTGTAGTGGATGTCGTCGTTGTAGCGATCCACGGTTGAGCACAGGGTGATGACCGCCTTCAGCGGCTCGGGGGCCAGTGCGGCCACTTGCAGGCCATTGAAGCCGCCCCAGCTGATGCCCATCATGCCGACGCGTCCGTTGCACCAGCGGGCGGCGGCAACCTGTTCGATCACCTCGACGGCATCGGAGAGCTCCTGGGCCGTGTACTCGTCCGCCATCAGGCCTTCGCTGTCGCCATTGCCGCGCATGTCTACGCGCAGGCAGGCATATCCGCGCGCGGCAAACCACGGGTGGGTCAGCGCATCACGCGCGCAGGTGCCATCGCGTTTGCGGTAGGGGAGGTATTCGAGGATCACCGGAACCGGGTCATCTTGCGCATCCGTTGGCCGCCAGAGCCGGGCGGAAAGGCGGCATCCGTCCTTCAGCGTAATTCCGAAGTCGGGATCTTCTTCGATCTCTCGAAGGGCATTGCTGTCAGTCATGCAGCCACGGTTGGACGTCGACTGGAAAATGTCAACAGACGGGCGGCAGTGTCACGCCTTCAGGGCGATCACGAGGTCCATCACGTTGGTGCCCGTGGGCCCTGTTTTCAGCAATGCGCCCCGCGCCTCCAGCCAGGTGCCTGCATCCGCGCGTTGCAAAGCCTCTTCGCCGCTTGCGTCCCAGGTGTCGCCGGTCACGATGGCTCCGGCGGCGTCCGTTGGCCCGTCCGTGCCGTCGGTGCCGGCGACAAGGACTTCGAGGCCGGTCTGACCGGCGATCTCCCGCGCGATAATCAGGGCCAAAGCCTGATTGCGCCCGCCCTGACCGGGGTTTTCAGGCAGGATGACCGTGGGCTCGCCCCCCCAAAGATGCAGCCCGCTGGCACCGCCAATCAGGGTTTTTGCCAGTTCTGGGCCAAGCTCCGTTATGTCTTCGTAGAGCGTTTCATCATTGGTGCTGAGAGAGATACCCTGCTTCTCCGCAGCCCCGACCACCGCCGCGCGGGCGATGGCATTGCTTGCAACGATCTTGGGGGTGAATTCGAAGTTGGCACTGTCCGGCACGTCGCCAATCCCGGAGCCGATCACGCCGAGCGCGTCCCCTTCCACATCGGAGATGGCCAGCGTGGTCACGCGCGCGCCCTTGAACGCTGCCAGCAGTTTGCCGCCCTTGATTCGGCTCAGGGTTTTCCGCAAGGCGTTCATCTCGTGAATGTCCGCGCCGCTGCCCAGAAGCTCGGTCGCCCGCGCCTTGAGGGCGTGCAGATCGAGCCCATCAACCGGCGCCTCCGCCAGCGCGGACGCACCACCGGAGACAAGCATCATAAGGTGGCTGCCCGATGTCATGGCGGTCACGGTGTCCACAATGCGCTGCCCGGCAAGAATTGAATGCTCGTCCAGAACTGGATGCGCCGCTTCTATCACCTCGGCATGGGCTGGCGCTTCTTGCGCGTGACCGTATTTCGTCACAATCAGCAGCGGCGTATCCGGAAACAGCTTTGCCGCGCTCTGCGCCATTGCCGTCGCGGCCTTGCCGACGGCGATGATCTGGTCCGGTATTGGAACTGGCGCGCTCTTCAGAGCATTGGTAACAGCCGTGTCGCCGCGAACGGCCGTGACACCGGCGTCGAAGAGGGCTTTCAGTGTGTCTTGCGTGGTCATTGGATTTTTCCGTTGAGCTTATGGGGCGTCGGTATCAAGCCATATCGTTACCGGACCATCATTGACCAGTGCGACCTGCATATCCGCGCCAAATCGTCCAACCTCTGTCGGAATGCCCAAGTCGCGCAGGGCGTCGACAGATTGCAGATAGAGGCGTTCCGCCAATTCCGGTTTTGCAGCGCCGGAAAAGCCGGGCCGGTTGCCCCGTTTTGTATCCGCCGCCAGCGTGAACTGGCTGACCACGAGGGCCGCGCCAGCGGTCTGGGACAGGTTGAGGTTCATCTTGCCAGCTTCGTCCTTGAAGAGCCGCAGCTTTGCGATTTTGGCCATCAGCTTTGCGGCGGTCTCGGCAGTGTCACCCGGCATGGCGCAGACGAGTACCAATAGACCGGGGCCAATTGCCCCGACCGTTTCGTCTTCAACCGTGACGGAGGCGCTTACGACGCGTTGCAGAAGGGCTCTCATGAGAGCCCCTCCTTTATCCCTGTCGCAGGCGCGCCGATCATTTGCGCAACCTGTGTTCGGGGGCAAGGGCGCGCCTGCGGGCGCAGCACGGAAATCGCGTGCCCAACAGGGCGTCAGGGGTTTGGGTCCGGGTCATTGGTTCATGGCATAAAGATAGCCAAAGGCCGCTGCAAGGATCAAACCGGCGAGAACCGCAAAGGCAATCTTGATCGCGGAATAGGGACGTTCCCCCTGAACCTTGCCGGTGCTGCCGTTCACCACGAAGCGATAGGTCTTGCCCCTGTATTTGTAGGCCGCCAGCCAGACGGGGAGCAGGATGTGCTTGAAGCTCACATCCCTGATCTCCGTGTCGAGTTGGTGGATACGTTGTCTGTCTCCGCCGATGTCAAACCGGACGTCACGCCGGATGATGCCATCCATGATGACCTTGGCCTCTTCGAACCCTTCCTCAAGGGTGACGGCGTAGCCTTCGGCGCGAAACCCGGCCAGGTATTCCGGTGTATAAGGTACCAGCGCGGATAAATCCCAGGGGGCCAGCCCTTCGGTGAAGCGTTTCGGCAGGCTTTTGGAGGCCAGTACCAGAACATCGTCAAAAAAGCGCGCGACGCGCCCCCGGGCGGGGCGCCAGCGCACCCGTGGCACCTGCACGGTGGTTGATTTGCCATCGCGCACCACGCGGCGGGTCTCATAGTAAACGGTGCCGCGCTCGCCTGTGTAGCGGGACTTTGTGTCGGCATCATAGGTCCAGTAGGGCACATAGATGCCGTCCATCTTACGCCCTTTGCGGGCATATTGCGTGAGCCCGTTCGGCGCAAACCAGAGCTGTCCAAGCCAGTCATTCATGGCATCGTGGGCGCGGGGTTCGTCAAAGGCAAAGGGCAGCACCGCGCGCGGCTTGATATGGCGGTGCGCGCCGGTATCCGTCACCACGGGCGTTGCGCAGAACGGGCATTCTCTCGCATGTACGGTCGGATCGAACTCCACCTCTGCCGCGCAGTTTGGGCATTTGGCGACGCGGGTTTCTTCCATTTCCGGGGCTGGCAGGTCGCCTCGGACAGCGGTCTGGAAATCCAGCTCCCGGATCTTGGCCGCCGCCCAGGGGCCTTGCACCAGCGGGGCGGTGTTTCCGCAATGGGAGCAGACCAATTGCCCGTTCGCGGGATCAAACCGCAAATCGGCCCCGCAGGAATCGCAGGGGAAGTGTTTTTGCGTTTCGGTCGCGTTGCGGCTGTCAGAAATCATAGCGCCAATCATCTTTCTGGGGGGACGCGTGGCTGATCCGGGGTGCGCGACCCGGCGCGCTATCCCGGGCAGGGGCGGTGGCGATGCGGGCTGCCGCTCACGATCCCGGAGGCGGGGGCGGGGGCAGCACAGTGAAGAGTTGGGCAAGTTCCGCCACCTGATCCGCCGACAGCCAGCCGTCCTGACCCGGCGTCCAGACAAGTGTCGTGCGGGTCAGCGCGCCTTCGCGGGCCATCCGGCCCATGGCAGCTTTCGAGAACGGCCCCTTGGTTTCGCCGTTCTCCGCGATGTGCCAGACATGTTCGACCGGCGGCAGGGGCGGTGGCATGGCTGCGGCCTGAGCAGGTTGCGCCTCTGCCCGCTGGGGTACTGCGCCCCAGGGGCCGACCTGTTGCGCGGCGGCATGCCCGATCTGCATCCCAAGCCCGGCACCCAGCCCCGCCTGGATCGCGGCCGCGCCGCCGCCCTCGCGCCCAAGCGCTTCGGCGGCCTGGAACTGCATGTATTCGTTGAGGTTTCCGATCACGCCCATGGAAGACCGCTTGTCCATGACCTGCTCTACCGCTGGCGGCAGCGAGATATTTTCCACGTAGAGTTCGGGCATGCTCAGCCCGTATTCCGACAGTTGCGCGCTGATCTCCTTGCCGACGAGTTGCCCAAGCTCGCGCGTATTGGCGGCCATGTCCATCACCGGGATGCCAGCGCGGGCGATGGTGCGGGAAAACTCCTGCACGATGATGTTGCGGATCTGAAAGCTGATCTCATCCATGGTGAACTCGCCGTCCGTCCCGACGATTTCCACGAGGAACCGGGCAGGGTCGCTGACCTTGATGGAATAGGTGCCGAAGGCGCGCAAGCGCACCGGGCCGAACTCCGGATCACGGCAGATCACCGGGTTTTTTGTGCCCCATTTCAGATCGTTGAAGCGGGTGGTGTTGACGAAATAGATCTCCGATTTGAACGGGCTGCGAAACCCATGATCCCAGTGCTGGAGCGTGGTCATGATCGGCATGTTGTTGGTTTCCAGCATGTAAAGCCCGGGCGTGAACACATCCGCCAACTGCCCTTCATGCACAAAAACCGCCGCCTGACCTTCGCGCACGGTCAGTTTTGCGCCGTATTTGATCTCGTGGCCTTCGCGTTCAAAGCGCCAGACCATTGTGTCGCGCGAATCCGTTGTCCAATGAATGACGTCGATGAATTCACCGGAGAGAAAGTCGAATATACCCATGATAAGCGGTCCTTTGGTCTGGTAACGTCAGAGAGGGTCGGCGGATGTCAGTTCGCGCGCGATGATGCGGGTCAGCGGGGCGGCGTCGCTTGCCGACATGCCCGGTTTCAGGCGCGGATCGTAAAGCATCCTGAGCAGGAGTTCGTCGTGATCGGTCAGCAGGGCGAACTCGTCATCGTCGTTGAAGATCGAGGGCCGGGCGGTGCGACTGTCATTGGCCAGTCCAAGCCCCTGTGCCAGTTCCTCGTGAATGCAGCTCAGCCGCAAGAGTGCCGGGTTTTCAGCGCGGACAACAGCGACCGCCGCGGTGTAGGTGTTTGGATCGCTCCCCGACCCGTAGGCCGCAACCACGCAGTAATTACCCCGGTCAAGCGTGCGCAAGGGCGCGAGGCTTTGCTCGGTAATGCCCGGCAATCTTCGCGCGGCCTCTTTCAAGGCGTCGGCGCGATCATCCTCGCTCGCGAAGACGACAATGAAGTTGGGCATCCCGAAGGTTGTAATCGGATGATCGGTGACCCGGGCGAGCCGCCGCACGTAGTTCTTCACGTCACTTGAGTCCTTGGCTTGCTGCGACTTAGGGACGCTGGCACCGAAAACCGTGCTGATACGTACCGGGACCTGCCACCGCCGCAGCGGGCTCGCACCGCCTCTGCCGCGCAAGGCGCTTGCATATTCGTTGAAGAAAACGATCTCCTCGAAGTTGCGGGCCAGCATATCCGCCGTAAAGGGCGTGTCTGGGCCGCCGCCGTCCTCCCGCAGCAACCCCTGGCTCAATTGGGCGGACTGCACCTGAACCAGGTAACTGCGCAGTGCCGCGCTTTCTTCCGAGGTGGGTCGAACGGCAGGTATCGCCAGACCTGCCGGTCGGGCGCGCGGCGTGCTGCTGCTGTCCAGCCCCATGTCGCACGCCGCAAGAGCGGTGAGCGCGGCAAAAGCCGCGCCCGTGCGCCATATGGACCGTGCGGGGCCCACGGGCTTCTACGAAGGAACCGAGGTGGCGGCGGTGTCGCCGGTGCCGTCGCCTCGCGCCTTGGCAGAGGCGAGCGTGTCGCGCAGTTTTGTTTCCATCTCTTGCAGGTCGGCCTCGGCGGCGGCACGTTTGGCCTTGCCTTCATCCGCGATCTGGAGGCTTTCCTCAATCGTGCCGATCAGGTCCGCGTTGGCCTGTTTGACGGCCTCGATATCAAAGACACCGCGTTCCATTTCCTCGCGGATCATCTTGTTGCTTTCGCGCAGGTTCTTGGCATTTGCGGTCAGCAGTTCATTGGTCAGGTCATTGGCTTCCCGCACAGCCTTGGCCGCTTCCGAAGAACGCTGGATCGTCACGGCCTGCGCCAGCTGCGTTTCCCAAAGCGGCACGGTATTGACGAGGGTGGAGTTGATCTTGGTCACAAGGCTCTTGTCGTTTTCCTGCACCAGCCGGATCGAGGGCAGAGACTGCATGGTGACCTGGCGGGTGAGTTTCAGGTCATGCACACGGCGTTCCAGATCATCCCGTGCCGCCCGAAGATCGCGCAACTCCTGAGCGACCATGACCTGGTCATTCTCCGGCGCGGCGTCTACTTCTGCAGCCTTTGCGGGGATGATACTCTCATCCAGCTCCCGCAGTTTTTCCTCACCCGCAGCGATGTATAGCGCCAGTTCGTCATAGAATTGCAGGGTCTTTTCATAGAGCATGTCCAGCGACTTGATGTCTTTCAGCAAGGTATGTTCATGCTGCAAAAGCTCATCCGTGATCCGGTCAATCTGGTCCTGCACCTCTTCGAACTTCGCAGTGAACTTGGCGATGGGTGCTGCCTTGCCCATAAGCTTTTCCCACCAGCTGCGTTCGCGGCGCACATCCAACTCGTCAATGGAAAAGCCACGGATCGTCGTCACCATGTTGCGCAGGCTGTCGCCCGCAGGGCCCACATCCTTGTTGCGCACGCCACCCAGCATGGCCTGGCTGATTTCCTGAAGCTCGACCTGCGCACGGCTGCCAAAGGAGACGATGGATTGTGTATCCGTCATGTCGATCTCGGCCATGCGTTTCGTGATCTCGGCACTGGCTGGCGCATCCGCTTCGGCCAAAGGCACGATCGCGTTGGCTTCGATGGGTTCGGGCAGGACTGCCGCCGTCACTTCTTCCACCATTGTGAGCGCTTCTTGCGCCTTGGCGCGGGTTTCTTCAGACATGATAACTCCCTTGTTATTCGTGGTGCAGCACGGTGCGTCAGTCGAGACGCACCCCTTCGCGGTCCAGTCGTTCTCTCAATACTTCGATTTCAACGGTCAGATCGCTGTGATCGTCGAGCAGCAGTTTCTCCGTTCTTGCGTCGAAGTTTCGTTCCAGATCCCCCAGCAACACCAGATAGTCGTCACGTGCCTGTTCACTCTGGTTGCTTGTGTAAATGTCGGCGAATTTCACCGTCGCGTCCCGGGCACCAAGCAAATAGACGCCGAGGTATCTCCGCGCGGCGGTAAGGTCCCGGGGGTCTTCCTCGACCGTGCGGATAAGTTTGCGCACGGAGGTCTGAAACCCGGCCATCCGGTCGTTGATCGTGCGGTCGCCCACCCGGCGCAGCGCGTCCGTCATGGCCGACAGATGCGCATCGGCTTCATCGACGACACGTGCGACCCGGTCCTGTTGGTGCGTGTCGATGCCTTCCATGCCTTTGTCCGACATCGGATCGGCACCGAAAGCCGCGATATGAAGGCCGCAGACAACGCCTCCGAAGAGGATGGCGGCGATCAACCCGCTGCCATGGCTGACAGCGCCAAGACCTGTGCCGACGCCTGCGATCACAGCCGCCAGCAGCTTGCGCGGCATCGCGGGGCGACGGGCCACCTTGCGGCTGTGATAGGCCGCCTCGGCTTGCAGGCCGCCGCACAAGACCCAGGCACCCAATGACAGGACACCCGCGCCCGCGACACCCAAGGCCATGCTGATCGCCCCGTTGAAAAGCGACGTGAAAAGCAGGACCACCGCCGGCAGGAACATCAGATTGGCACGCGCGCCAACCGGATCGACGGTCGCGCCAACAAAGCTGGATTGCGCCTCTGCCCGGGGCTGCTGTGCCCCCTTGGGGCTGTATTTGCCGCCGAAACGCTGTGCCAACTTACATGCCTCCCGTCAGGCCCGCTGCCACGCCCAGCATCAGCAGCAACAAGGCGAGATACGCGATTTTCTGAAATGATGTTGGCGTCATGCCATGCCCCCGGGGTCAGTTTCGAGTTCAAATATAGGCGGTTGCTGCGTGACACGCCAGACTTGTCTTGAGGCACGTACTACCAGACGTTGAACCGGTGCCCAGCCATATATCTAGGCAAAATACGTCGAAAACGGGAGGCAGGCGGCAGGGGGAAAATCCCGCCGGTTTTGTCATTTTCGGCGCGCGGCGGGTGCAGATCGCTTGCGCTTGACCGCTGCGGGGCGTTGCCGGGCGGCGGCGCCCTTGGCCTCGCTGTCCAGACCAAGCTGATCCCGCAGGATGCGGCGGCGCACTTCTTCCACCGCACCAGACTTCAGTTCACCCAACTGAAACGGGCCGTAGCTGATCCGGATCAGCCGGTTCACCGTGAGGTCAATCTCGGCCAGCGCGCGGCGGATTTCGCGGTTCTTGCCTTCGCGCAGGCCCACGGTCAGCCAGGCATTGGCACCCTGTTGCCGGTCCAGCGTGACCTGCATCGGCTGAAAGCGTTCCCCATCCGCTGTGATCCCCTTGCGCAGGGGGTCAAGCATCTCGTCCGTTGGCCGCCCGTTGATGCGGACCCGGTAGCGCCTCAGCCATCCGGTGGAGGGCAGCTCCAGCCTGCGCTTGATCCCGCCGTCATTGGTCAAGAGCAGCAACCCTTCGGAGTTGAGATCAAGACGGCCAATGCTCATCACCCGGGGCATGTCATCGGGCAGCTTGTCGTAGACCGTGTCGCGCCCTTTTTCATCCCTGTCGGTGGTCACGAGGCCCGCAGGCTTGTGATAGAGCCAAAGGCGCGGCGGCTCGGGCGCTGTGATTTCCTTGCCGTCGACAGTGATCCTGTCCGCAGGCGTCACGTTCAGCGCGGGGCTTTCAATCGTTTTCCCGTTCACGGCGACACGCCCCGCCTCGATCATCCGTTCGGCCTCGCGACGGCTGGCGACACCGGCACGGCTGAGCACTTTGGCGATCCGGTCGCCGGAGGGGGAAGCTGTTTTGGACATGGGGCGGGGCATAGCCTGTTTGCAGGGCTTGCGAAACCCGAGAGTTTGCGTCCAACTGCGCGTCATGCAGTTCAACACCTATATGGAGCAAGCCCTGTCGGAGGCCCGCGCCGCTGCCAAACGCGGCGAAGTGCCGGTGGGCGCGGTGATTGTCGACCCGAAAGGCGCTGTGGTCGCAGCGGCGGGCAATCGAACCCGCGCCGACAACGATCCGACAGCGCACGCGGAAATCCTCGCCATCCGCGCGGCCTGTGCGCAGGCCGGGTCGGAACGGCTGACGGGCCACGCGCTTTATGTGACGCTGGAGCCTTGTGCGATGTGTGCGGCTGCGATTTCCGCCGCGCGGATTGCACGCCTCTACTACGGTGCGAGCGATCCGAAATCAGGCGGCGTGGCGCAGGGCGCGCGGGTCTTCTCGCATCCGCAATGCCACCACGCACCAGAGGTATTTGACGGGATCGCCGCCGCAGAAGCCGAGGCGATGCTGCGCGGCTTTTTCACCGCGCGCAGGTGATCTTATATCTGAATGGGCTTCAGCACCTCCGGTTCTATGACCGATACGCCGGGCAGCCCGTCGATCAGGTCCTGCGCGGATTGCTCAAGAAGATCGAACGTCCTGTAGTGGCACGGGATGACCGTTTTGAAGTCAAAGTACTTGCGCGCCGCGTAGGCCGCCCCTTTCATGTCCATGGTGAAATGCCCGCCCGCGCTCAGAATGCCGATGTCGGGTTGGTAGTAGTCCCCGATCCAGTCCATATCCGCCATGATGCCGGTGTCACCAGACAGGTAAATCGTGTGGCCTTCGCCTTGGAGGATGAACCCTGCCTCGCGCCCCGTCGGGGCCGCCGGGTCGCCTGCATAGGAGGTGGAATGCATGGCGGGTACCATTGACACCGCGACGCGCCCCAATTGGACGGTGCCGCCCATGTTGAAGCCGACCACGCTCAAACCGTCTTTCTCCTCGAAATGGCTCATGAAATCGTAGATGCCGACCGCCGGCACATCGAGCGACTTTGCCAGCGAAACAAGGTCGGCGGTGTGATCGAAATGGCCGTGGGTGATCAGGATATGGGTGGCACCTTCCGTAGCTTCGCTGTGCTGGTCTTCGGCCAGCATCGGGTTTCCGGTCAGCCACGGGTCAATCAGCAGCACCTGATCCTCGATTTCGATGCGAAAACTGCCGTGACCCAGCCAGATGATTTTCATTGAACCTCTCCCTTTGTGCGATATCTCGACCTTAAGCCCCAAGGACCGGCGGGGGGAACCTGGGGCGTGATTTTTTTCCGCATGGAAGGAAGAAGTGTTGGATTGGACGCGCGCGGTTGACAATTATTGCGAGAGGATGGGGCCGGAGTATTGGGCCGAGCCCATCAACGCGGTCACCAATGCCGCGTTTCTGATTGCAGCTCTTGTGATGTGGCGGCGCACCAAAGGCATCATGGTAGGCCGGGTGCTGTGCCTCATCCTCGCGGCAATCGGCTTGGGCAGTTTCCTCTTTCACACCCATGCGCAGCCCTGGGCGGGTCTTGCCGATGTGGTGCCGATCGCCCTTTTCATCCTTGTCTATCTTTTTGCCGTGAACCGGGCGGCCTTTGGGTTTGGCGTGTTGCCCGCGCTTGGGCTGACGGCGCTGTTTTTTCCCTATGCGGGGATGATGGTCCCGACTTTTTCGCTGGTGCCCGGCCTTGGCGGTTCTGCCGCCTACGCCCCGGTGGCGCTTTTGATCTTTCTTTATGCCGCTTTCCTGCGCTCAAAACTGCCGGAATTTGCGCGGGGTCTGGCGTTTGGGGCGGCGATCCTTGTGGTATCGCTCACCTTCCGGACGCTGGACCTGCCGCTTTGTGATACTCTGCCTCTGGGCACCCATTTCATGTGGCATCTGCTCAACGCCCTCATGCTGGGCTGGATGATCGAGGTTTACCGCCGGCTGAGGCTTGGCAAGCCTGCTGTTGCGGGGTAAACGGCGCGCAAGCAAATGAGGATTGACCATGTCGATTGATGAGAGCACGGCGGCCCGTGTGGCCAAACTCGCCCGGATCAAGGTGGAACCCGACGCGCTGCCCGCGCTGGCGGGGGAGTTCAATACGATCCTGGGGTTCATCGAACAGCTGAACGAAGTGGATATCGAAGGGGTCGAGCCGATGACGTCCGTGACCCCGCAGGTCCTCAAACGCCGCGTGGACGAGGTGACCGACGGTGACCAGCAGGCCAAGGTTCTGTCCAATGCACCGGATGCCCGCGAGGGCTTTTTTGCCGTACCGAAGGTGGTTGAGTGATGAGCAAGCTGAACGAGTTGGGACTGGCCGAGGCGCGCGATGCACTGCGGGCCGGGGAGACGACCTCAAAAGAGCTGACCGAAGCCTGCCTCACGGCCATCGACGCCGCAGGTGCGCTGAACGCCTTTGTGCACAAGACGCCGGAACTGGCGATGGAGCGTGCGGCGGCGGCAGATACGCGGCTGTCCCAAGGCGACGCGCCCGCAATGTGTGGCCTGCCCGTGGGCATCAAGGATCTCTTCTGCACCAAGGGCGTGGCGTCGCAGGCCGGGTCCCGCATTCTGGAAGGGTTCCTGCCGGAATACGAATCCACCGTGAGCCAGAACCTCGCGGACGCAGGCGCTGTCATGCTTGGAAAGCTCAACATGGACGAATTCGCCATGGGCTCATCCAACGAGACATCGGTCTATGGCAATGCGGTCAACCCGTGGCGTCGCGGCAATGATGATGCGGCATTGACGCCCGGCGGGTCGTCGGGCGGGTCCGCTGCCGCTGTGGCTGCGGATTTGTGTCTTGCGGCGACGGGCACCGATACGGGCGGCTCGATCCGCCAACCGGCGGCTTTCACCGGCACCGTGGGGATCAAACCGACCTACGGGCGCTGCTCGCGCTGGGGGATCGTTGCCTTTGCGTCCTCCCTCGATCAGGCGGGCCCGATGACCAAATCCGTGCGGGATGCGGCTATCATGCTCGAAGCGATGTGCGGCCATGACCCCAAGGACAGCACCTCCGCCGACCTGGCCGTCCCCGATTTCGAAGCGGCACTCACCGGAGACATTCGCGGCAAGAAAATCGGCATCCCGAAGGAATACCGGATGGATGGCATGCCGGATGAGATCGAGGCGCTGTGGCAGGAGGGCATCGCGATGATGAAGGCCGCAGGGGCCGAGATCATCGACATCTCCCTGCCGCACACGAAATACGCGCTGCCCGCCTATTACGTGATCGCACCGGCAGAGGCCTCCTCCAACCTCGCGCGCTATGACGGGGTGCGGTATGGACACCGTGCGACGCTCCAACAGGGTGATGGCATCACAGAGATGTATGAAAAGACCCGCGCCGAAGGATTTGGCCCGGAGGTGCAGCGCCGGGTGATGATCGGCACCTACGTGCTCTCCGCCGGGTTCTATGACGCCTATTACAACCGCGCGCGCAAGGTGCGCACGCTGATCAAACGCGACTTCGAGACGGTCTTTGCACAAGGTGTTGACGCGATCCTGACGCCCGCGACTCCTTCGGCAGCCTTCGGGTTGGGAGAGATGGCCGATGCGGACCCGGTCGCCATGTATCTCAATGACGTCTTCACGGTGACGGTCAATCTCGCGGGTCTGCCGGGTGTGGCGATCCCTGCGGGGCTGGATGCGCAAGGCCTTCCCCTCGGGCTGCAATTGATTGGCAAACCCTGGGAGGAAGCCGATCTGCTGAATACAGCCTATGCGCTGGAACAGGCCGCAGGCTTTGTGGCCAAGCCATCGAAATGGTGGTAGCGTTTTCGCGAAATGTGTGACGATGGGGGTCGGCAGGTGAAACGCAGGAAAACAGGTATTGTGATCGCGCCGATGCTGGCGCTTTGCGCCTGTGCGCCACAGGTGCCCGACAGCGCGCGCGGCGTAGGTTTTGGTTCCGTGCAGGCCGTGCAGGCCCGTGATGCGGCGTTGCAGGGCTCTGATCCGAACCTGCCGCTGACAGTCCTGCCGCCAGAAGGGGGCACCGGCGCGCCTCAGCCTGTTGCGGGCGTTGCCCCGCTGCCCGGATCGGCAGAGGCCACCGCGGCCGAAACCACACGGATTCTCGCGGAAACCCGACCCGCAGAGGCTGGTGCGCAACCCGCGCCGCAGGCAGGTGCGGTGACAAACAGTCTGGGCATTTCGAACGAGAACAACTTTGACGCGGTCTCGGGCCAACGTTCCATCGAAGGGGATGCTGCGCGGATCGAGCAAAACCGTGCCCAATATACAGTTGTCGAGCCGCAGGCGCTGCCGGAACGCAGCGGCACCAGCCAGCCCAATATCGTGGCCTTTGCGCTGTCAACCAACCATCCTGTCGGGACACGCGTCTACGCACGCGCCGGGTTCAACGGTGCGGCGCGCGCGGAACGTAACTGCCGCGACTACGCTTCACCCGATCTTGCGCAGATCGATTTCCTCCAGCGCGGCGGGCCAAAACGCGATCGACGCGGGCTTGATCCGGATGGGGATGGGTACGCCTGCGGCTGGGATCCGACCCCCTTCCGCAAGACCTCTCAAGGCTGATCCTTGCGCCATTGTCCCTCCCCGAATTTCGGTCCGCGCCGGGATAATCTTGAACCCACCATCGTGGTGATCCACTACACGGCCATGCAGAGCGCGGAGGCTGCACTTGCGCGCCTGTGTGATCCGGAGGCTGAAGTCTCTGCCCACTATCTGATCGCCCGCGACGGCATCGTGACCCGCATGGTCGAGGAGGCCGAGCGTGCCTGGCACGCGGGCGCAGGCGAATGGCGGGGTCTGCAAGACATCAACTCCCGCTCCATCGGGATCGAATTGGATAACCCGGGTGATTGCCCGTTTCCGGAGCCGCAGATGGCCGCGCTAGAGGCGCTGTTGACAGAGATTTGCGTCCGTTGGCGGATTGCGCCGGAAGATGTGATCGGTCATTCCGACATGGCACCCGGTCGCAAATGCGATCCCGGCCCCCGGTTCGACTGGGCGCGCCTCGCGCGTCAGGGGCTTGCCGGGCCGACGCAGGCGGCAGCGACGACGGGTGATTTTGTCACGCAGGCCCGGTCCGCTGGGTTCACGGCTGATGTTGATCCGGACACGCTCCTCTCCGCCGTGCGCCTTCGGTTTGCCCCCTGGCGAGAGGGGCCGCTGACCGATGCGGATGCCGCGCTTTTTCACCGCATCTGATGGGCGTTTTGCCCGCTGCGCTTGACGCAGGCGCATTTTGCGCGCAAGAGCAGCCTCGCGCGGAGAGGCGGATGGCCGCTGTCATGGGTAACCATGGGCAGAGGAAAGTCCGGACTCCAAAAAGCGACGGTGCCGGGTAACGCCCGGGCGGGGACACTCGGGAAAGCCCGGCTGGAACCCGACGGAAAGCGCCACAGAAATGAAACCGCCGCATCCATGCGGCAAGGGTGAAAAGGTGGGGTAAGAGCCCACCGCGTGGCTGGCAACAGGCACGGCTAGGCAAGCCCCACCGGGAGCAATGCCAAATAGGGATCGCGCGTCGCAAGACGGGGTTGCTTTTGCCCCAGCAGATCCGGGTTGGCAGCTAGAGCTGTCCGGGCAACCGGATGGCGAGAGGAATGGTCATCGAACCGGGAAACCCCGGGGAACAGAATCCGGCTTATAGCCTCTCCGCGCGCCCGTAACACTTCGGCCAGATAGAAATCGCTTTTGCGACATGCGAAGACACAGACCACAAAGGATATCGCGGTGGGCGAAACGACCTGTGCAACGGCGTCGGATTTTCCAGCGCAGGGCGCTGAAAACCGGGTTTGGCGGCCCCTTTTGCGGTTGACTCGCTCGGCGATCCCGTTAAAAGCCGGGCTTCAGGAATTCAAGCGTCCCCTCGCATGAGCCGGGACGCAGCAGGAGACACCACCATGGCCAAGCCAACCACGATCAAGATTCGTCTGAACTCCTCGGCGGGGACAGGCCATTTCTACGTGACAAAGAAAAACGCGCGTACGATGACCGAAAAGATGGTCATCAAGAAATACGACCCCGTCGCGCGCAAGCACGTCGAGTACAAAGAAGGCAAGATCAAGTAAGACTGCCGAGCTTTGTCGCGTTTCAGGCCGTGCCCCGTGCGCGGCCTTTTGCGTATCTGACAGGGGCAGGAGGTGGCGTACCGTCGGGTTTTGACCCGGCCGCGCGCTGGCTGGATCACTGTCTGCTATTGGCCCCAAGCCCGGGGCCGAGAGACTGACGCCCCGGAGAAAACCCGTTCTCATGCAGCTTAGAGCGTCGGCCTGGAAATCTGAATCACCTTGGCTTACCGCGTGGACCCGGCCAGCCCCCGACCTCCCCCCGGGAGGGGGCTACACCCTCACCCATGCTCGGGGGCGGGCTTCAGTTGCAAGGGGGGCGTGTTGCTGATGAAACGGATGCCGCTCTGGCGATCATCACACTGCTCTGATCCTACGCGATTACGAGGTATCCAAGCACTTCAACTGTAACCTTCTGCGACTTTGCCAAGAGCTGCACCGGACCGGCTCGTCTTGAAGAGAGGTTGCGGACGGAAACGGCCCGCGGTGCCTTTGCAAGGGGTCCCCCTGAGCGACTATCATCACATGTTACGAAGGCCGCTTCACACCGCCATGGCCGTTGCGACCCGTCAGCATTTTTGGCGTTGCCTTCGAGAGTCAGCCTGACTTTCGAATAAGGACCTGATGAAGCTGGGCGTCCTTACCTTCAAAACACCGATCGGTCCAGCTATCGTGGCGGACGATCTGGCCATCCACGTTCTCAGCCAAGAGTTTCTCCAGCTCATCCCGATCGAAATAGGAATAAAACCGGCCAAACGAGTCCCGGTTTTCGCCGGTTCCACCCTTAACGGAAATGAAAAGCACACCAGACGGGAGGACACTTTCCGAAACCTTCCTGAGAAGGCCTGGAAAGGCGGCTCGGGGCGCGTGATGCAGGGACCAGCATGCCCATAGCCCGTGGAATTCCGCGCGGGATTTGAAATCGTGAAATGTCATGACGTCGACCGACACGCCGTGTACACGGTCTGCTTCGGGTGCCAGCCCTGCTGAACCGTCAATCGCCTTGACCTGGAAGCCGCGTTCTAGGAGGCGCGCGGAAGCCCAGCCGTTGCCGCACCCCAGGTCGCACACAGCAGCCGAGTCCGGCAATTGCTCCATGAATTCTTCCAGCGCGCGTTCATCCCTTTGGTGTGGTTTCCGCTCGGCATATCTTGCTGCATCGGAATCGTAGAACGCCAGTGTTTGCCTATCGGTCCCGTTCAAATCTGACCTGTGTCCTGTCATCAAAAATTCGATTATGCGTCTTCAGACGGATCGATGCGCCATCTCTTGGCAGGGTCGGCTCTTGTACCCGGTCTGCCACGAACCACCTTGGGACGCAGAACGTGAAATGGATATCTTCAAAACGCTTGGCATCCGCTATTGCGGTCTGGTGTTGCTGATCGTGCAAACAAAAAGCCCCACCTGACATCGGGCCAGATGGGGCTTTGCGTTACTGTGACCGGCTTTCGCTTATTCGCGATTGCCGAAGAGCTGCAGCAGCATCATGAACATGTTGATGAAGTTCAGATACAGGCTCAACGCGCCCATGATACCCGACTTTTGCAGCCATTCCTGGTCGCCGTGATGGGCGTGGGCCAGGTAGGTATTCTTGATGTTCTGCGTGTCATAGGCCGTCAAACCTGCAAAGATCAGCACGCCCAGAACCGAGATCGCGAACATGATCACAGGTGAGCCCAGGAACAGGTTCACGATGGACGCCACAACCAGGCCGATCACACCCATGATGAGGAAGCTTCCCCAGCCCGAGATGTCTTTCTTGGTGGTGTAACCCCAAAGGGACAGACCCGCGAAGGCGATCGAGGTGACCAGGAAAATCTGTGCGATGGACATGCCTGTGAAGGCGACGAAAATCCATGCCAGCGAAAGTCCCATTACACCCGCGAAGGCGTAAAAGAATGTCTGGGCACCCGCCGCCGACAGTTTGTTGATCGCGGCACCGAACATGAACACCATTGCCAGCGGCGCGAACATGATGATCCAGCCCAGAATGTTGGGCTGCAGTGTCACCGGATCACGAAATACCGCCAGCAGCGCTGGTGCCGTTCCGACGGCCCATGCGACCGCAAATGTGATCAACATGCCTACGGACATTGTTGCGTAGACTTTGTTCATGTGGGCGCGCAGACCCTCATCAATCTGGGCGGCGCGGGATCCGGCTGCGGACCGGATTGTATTCACGTCAGCCATTTAGTGACCTCCAACTTAGCATAACCGGCGCGTCAGCGTCTCTGCGCGCTCTCGTACGCAAATATCGGAGGCCGGGGCAGCCTTTTCAAGGTTTTTCGCTCAGGATTTGAACGAATTTATGTGATTTGCTGAAGAATTCGTAAACCTGCTGCCGCTGATCGAAGTCCCTCAAGGATTTGACCGGTTTGGGGGCACGTCCCACGCCGTCCGTTCCGCCTCGTGACAGTTTGGCTCCGGGGTGACGCCGATACCTTTCAGCAACTCGGTCTCGAGATGCGCAAGCGCCTGACGGGTGTGTCAAAGTACCATTCCTGTACCTGTGTTGCGGGCAAGCGGCGATTGTCTGGAGCGCCCAGTTTCATAGGTGTGCCGGGCTCATTTCTTGGCGCGCCTTCTCGGATGGTGATGAAAATCCTAAATGCCATCAGCATTATTGATATTTGTTTTTGGGATTGGAATAAGGACGATAGATGTTTTCCTGAAATTCATAAGGATTTGTGATGCGGAATCTGGATATCACCACGCTCCGGTCGTTTGTCGCGGTGGCGGACACCGGCGGCGTGACACGGGCCGCGGGCTTTCTTCATTTGACGCAATCGGCTGTTTCAATGCAGTTGAAGCGCCTCGAAGAGTTCCTTGGTCTAGACCTGCTGGACCGCAGCGGGCGCACCATTGCGCTCACCGCGTCGGGCGAGCAGTTGCTGGTCTATGCACGCCGGATGATTGCGTTGAACGACGAGGTCGTGGAGCGTTTGACCGATCAGGCCTACGAAGGCGAGATCACGCTCGGGGTGCCGCATGACATCGTTTACCCGGCAATTCCGCAGGTGCTGAAGCAGTTTCACGCCGCATTCCCGCGCGTGCGGGTCCATCTGGTGTCTTCGTATACGCGCGGCCTCAAAGAGCAGTTCGCGCGTGGTGCGTGCGATCTCATACTGACGACAGAGGTCGCGCCAGATCCGGGCGCCGAGACCCTGTCCTGCAAGCCGTTGATCTGGATCGGGGCACCCGGAGGGGCGGCATGGCGGCAAAAGCCGTTGAAATTGGCTTTTGGCCGGTTGTGCACGTTCAGGCCGCGCGTCATCGAAGCGCTTGATGAAGCAGACATCCCTTGGGACGTTATGGTGGAGACCGAAAGCGACCGGACAATCGAAGCGACGGTCAGCGCAGACCTCGCGGTCCACACGATGATCGAGGGCACGGAGCCACCGCATCTGGAACGCATTGCGCACGGCGGGGTATTGCCCGAACTGCCAATGCAGCAGATCAACCTCTACGGCGCCAAAAGCACAAAGGGTCTTGTGCACGATACGCTCGCCGATTTCCTGCGGCAGGGATTTTCGGCTACCGGGAAGCGTCAATTGAAACCCGGCTGAGCGAGAAGCCAACATATGTTCGCGTCCGGCCGCGCGACCTTGACCGGGCCAATTGTGTCGCGCGTGGCGACAATGTGCCGGAGAGTGGAAAACAACAGCGATCCGGGGATCAATTCGTCCCGTATCTTCAAGCCTGCGGCAATTTGAGCGAATACCCGCCCAACTAGAGTTAACCAACCATTTCCGTTAGGTTTTTCGACAGCGAAATTAACTTTTAAATAATTGATAAAGAACATAAAATTATAATTTTATTTAAATTTTTCTCCGGTGGCAAATTTATGCTAACTGCCGGAATATTCTGAAAAAACACGTATAAATTGAGTTCTGGGGCGCCCGACACACCTTTTCGTGTAGTTAAAAATGTTGATCGAACGCATGATTTTCGTATTGTCCGGCAGGTAACAAGTCTGGTGACACGGCGCGGGCAGATGCACTGTCGGCGGGCATTGAGAGTGACACTATGTGAACAACACGGGTAAGAGTAAGGAATACAAATGGCTCATATTGTAGACGTCCATGTCGGAAAGAGAATACGTCAGCGGCGCTGGCTTGTGGGGATGACCCAGCAAAAGCTTGCGGAATCTGTTGGCATAAAATTTCAGCAGATCCAGAAATACGAGACCGGTGCTAACCGTGTGAGCGCGTCGCGTCTTTGGGACATCGCTGATGTGCTCAACGTAGAGGTTTCGTTTTTCTTCGAGGGGTTGAAGGAAGACGCCACCGAAGAGATGCCCGCACAGTCGAAGGTTCCGGCCGATATGATGGGCGACAAGGAGGCAATGGATCTGGTGCGCTCCTACTACGCCATTCCCGAAAACCAGCGACGCCGCCTGTTTGAACTGGCCCGCGTCCTGAGCGACGTTGCCTGAAAGCACGACCGGGTTTTCGATATTCAGTGATAAAATGGTGTCCGCCCCTTGCGAGGTGCGGGTGAAAATGGCACCTGCTTGGCCATGACACGCCAAACGCTGGATTTTCAGAACATCGATGCAACCGCCGACCGCATGGCGGAGGCGGCACGCGCGGCGATACTGCCCCTGTTCCGGACGCAGGAATTGCCCGAAGACAACAAACTGTCTGTGGGCTTTGACCCTGTCACAGAGGCAGACCGCGCAGCGGAACGTGCCATGCGCGAAGTCCTCGCACAGGATCGCCCCGACGATGCAATATTTGGTGAGGAGTATGGCGAAAAACGCGGCACCAGTGGCCTGACCTGGGTGTTGGACCCGATTGACGGCACGCGCGGCTTCATCAGCGGGACACCGAACTGGGGCGTTCTCATCGCGTTGGGGGACGCGGGTGGCCCATTCTACGGGGTCATAGACCAGCCCTACATAGGAGAGCGGTTTCGCGGCAGACCGGATGGGGCGTTTCTGGACGGCCCGCACGGTTCCGGCCCGATCCGTACCCGGCCTTACCGACCCTTGTCGGAGGCCACGGTCTTCACAACCTTCCCCGAAGTGGGAACGCCTGATGAGGGGCGGGCCTTTCATGCCGTTTCAAAGCAGGCGCGGCTGACCCGCTATGGGATGGACTGTTACGCTTATGCCCTGCTTGCCTCCGGCCAGATTGATCTGGTGATCGAAGCGGGGTTACAGGCTTATGACATACAGGCCCCGATTGCCGTCATTCAGGCTGCAGGCGGCATTGTGACGGATTGGTCAGGCGCACCAGCGCACGCGGGCGGCCGCGCGCTCGCTGCTGCAAATGCGCAGATCCACGCAGAGGCCTTGGAGATCCTGAAGGCCTCCATGCCATGACACGGCGGGCCATCCGTGGGGCGTCCTGGCTCTTGACCATGGATGCCACGCGGCGGGAGCTCGTTGAGGCCGACATCCTTTACGAGGGCGGACGGATCATCGCGGTTGGTCAGAACATCGCCGGAGACCTGCCGTCAATTGATGCGCGCGGCTGCGTTGTCACGCCCGGGCTTGTGAATACACATCACCACCTCTACCAAAGCCTGACCCGCGCCGTTCCCGGAGGGCAGGACGCCTTGCTCTTTGGATGGCTGCAAACGCTCTATCCGATCTGGGCGCGTTTCAGCCCTGAGCATATGCACACATCCGCGCTGGTCGGTCTTGCGGAGCTTGCCCTCTCGGGGTGCAGCCTGAGCAGCGACCACCTTTACCTCTATCCCAACGGATCGCGTCTGGAAGACACCATCCATGCCGCCGCCGACCTTGGGATTCGGTTTCAGCCGACCCGGGGCGCCATGAGCATCGGCGTGTCGGACGGCGGGCTTCCGCCGGACAGCCTTGTGGAGCGCGAAGCGGATATTCTCGAGGACTGCATTCGGGTAATCGACGCCTTCCATGATCCCGCGCCATCGTCGATGTGCCGGGTGGGCGTTGCACCCTGTTCCCCTTTTTCCGTGAGCCGGGAGCTGATGCGGGACGCGGCCCTGTTGGCGCGGGACAAAGGCGTCATGATGCATACGCATCTGGCCGAAAACGAAGAAGACATCGCCTATTCGCTGGAAACCTTCGGCTGCCGCCCCGGGGAATATGCCGAAAGCCTTGGATGGGTGGGCCGCGATGTATGGCACGCCCATTGCGTGAAGCTCGACGCGGCAGAGATTGCGCTCTTTGCTGGCACGGGAACGGGCGTGGCGCATTGCCCCTGCTCGAACTGCCGGTTGGGCAGTGGGGTTGCGCCGGTGCGGGCCATGCGGGATGCGGGCGTGCCCCTTGGTCTCGGTGTCGACGGGTCGGCCAGTAATGATGCGGGCAACCTTGTGGCCGAGGCCCGGCAGGCCTTGCTGCTGCAACGTGTGGCCCGGGGAGCGGACGCCATGAGTGCGCGCGAGGCGCTGGAAATCGCAACGCGGGGTGGGGCAGAGGTTCTAGGGCGGCCTGAATGTGGCCATCTGTCACCCGATGCACGGGCCGACATAGCGATCTGGGACGTAAGCGGCATTGAAAGTGCGGGCAGTTGGGACCCGGCAGCCCTCCTTCTGTCTGGCCCCACAACCGTCCGCGACCTGATTGTCGAGGGCAATGAGGTGGTGCGGGACGGTCAGATTGTCACCTTGGACCTGCAAGACGTGATTGCGCGCCAGAACACATTGGCGCGCGCCTTGCGCGACGCGTCTTAAGCGGACGTACCGGCTGACAGGCGGCCCATTGTATCCGCGTCGGACCGCGCTTATGGTCCGGCGCAAGCGAGGAGCCGTCGATGTCTGAGCAAACAGAAGAACCAGCGATTGAAGCCGAAGAGGACGCCTACCTGCTGGGCCCCAAGGCCATCGCTGCGATCCTTTATGCGGTCGATATCGAGGATCAGGCCAAGCTCACGGAGCTGATGGAACCGCTGCATGCTGCGGATATCGCTGACCTTCTGGAGCAGGTCAACGCCTATGACCGCTCGCGCCTGATCCGGCTTTATGACCATGAATTCGACGGGGATATCCTGTCCGAACTGGACGAGAGCATCCGCGAAGAGGTCATTGCCGTCCTGAAGCCGCAGGTGCTCGCCGAAGCGGTGCGCGAACTGGACAGCGACGACGTCGTTGATCTCGTCGAAGACATGGAAGACGCCCAGCAGGAAGCCATTCTTGGCACGCTGGAGGATGTGGACCGCGCGGCCGTCCAGCAGGCCCTGTCCTACCCGGAGTTTTCCGCCGGGCGTTTGATGCAGCGCGAAGTGGTGATGGCCCCCGAACACTGGACGGTGGGGCAGGCGATCGATCATCTGCGCGCCACCCCGGAGGAGGAACTGCCGGATCAGTTCTACCACATTGTCATTGTGGACCCCCGCCTGCACCCGGTCGGCAATGTCACGCTGGGCAAGCTGATGCGCTCCAAGCGGGAAACCCCCCTGATGACGCTGCAGGAGGAGACCTTTCAGGTGATCCCGGCCAATCAGGCGGAATCTGATGTGGCCTACGCGTTCAATCAGTACCATCTGATTTCCGCGCCTGTGGTCGATGATGAGGGGCGGCTGATCGGTGTGATCACCATTGATGACGCGATGGTGGTTCTGGATGAAGAGCATGAGGAAGACATCATGCGGCTTGCCGGGGTCGGGGATGGCTCACTTTCGGACAATGTCATCAACACCACGAAACAGAGACTGCCCTGGCTCGCGGTGAACCTGCTCACCGCGATCGCGGCCTCGCTGGTGATTGCCATTTTCGAGGATGCCCTGGCCAAGATCGTGGCGCTGGCGGTGCTGATGCCCATCGTGGCCTCGATGGGTGGGAACGCGGGCACGCAGTCGCTGACTGTCGCGGTTCGGTCATTGGCCACCAAGGACCTTACGGGCGCGAATGTCTTGCGCGTCATCCGGCGCGAGGTGCTCGTGGGGCTCATCAACGGGCTTGTGTTTGCGGTCGTGATGGGGATCGTGGGGCTGATCTGGTTTGGCTCTCCGGCCATCGGCTACGTGATCGCCATCGCCATGGTGGTCAACCTTGTGGTTGCGGGGCTGGCCGGGACGGTTATCCCTGTGCTGATGGACAGGGCGGGCGTTGACCCGGCCCTGGCGTCGGGAACCTTTGTCACCACGGTCACGGATGTGGTGGGCTTCTTTGTTTTCCTCGGGTTGGGAGCGATGGTACTGCTATGACGGATTTGAGTGTAATCAAGGCGGAGGCGCGCAAAGCCGGGTTTGCCCGCCGCAAGACAGCCCATGCGGATGATCCGGGAACCGGTGCGGGGCTCTTGTCCGAGGTGCT
The DNA here is from genome assembly GCA_039196345.1 of Pseudomonadota bacterium. Lineage (GTDB taxonomy): Bacteria > Pseudomonadota > Alphaproteobacteria > Rhodobacterales > Rhodobacteraceae > Roseobacter. The sequence continues at coordinate 105,295 of JBCCUU010000010.1, forward strand.
GGCGGGCTATCGGGGCGTGCCGCTGTCCGGCTACATGCCGATCCGGACCGAGATCAACCCGCTGCCCGCGATGGCCGAGGCCAGTGCCCATGGTGCGGTGGGCGTTCCGGTGATTGTGGGGGAGGGACAGCCCTTGAAGTTCGCCAATTGGGAACCGGAAATGTCCATGGTAAGCGGCCCTTTTGGGGCGCGCATCCCCGAAGACCCCCAGTATTTTGAACCGGAAATCCTGATCGTGCCGCTTGTGGCTTTCGACGCACGCGGGGGGCGTTTGGGGTATGGCGGGGGGTTTTATGATCGCACTCTGGAGAGGCTGCGCGCCAGCCGTGCAACGCTGGCCATCGGTTTTGCCTATGCGGCACAGGAAGCGGAGGACCTGCCTCTGGAGCCGACGGATCAGCCGCTCGACCTGATCGTGACTGAAGAAAAGGTATTTGACCTGCGATGACACGCGGGCACCCAGGGCGATTAATCTGTAGCCGGGCCTTGCCCTGTTCTGCCCTGCAGCCTAGGGATCATCCATGAAGCTCTTGTTTCTTGGCGATGTGATGGGGCGGGCCGGACGGCGCGCGATCACGGAGAACCTGCCCCGGCTCCGGGCCGAGTGGCGGCTCGATTTTGTTGTGGTCAATGGCGAAAACGCGACCTCGGGCATGGGGCTCTCCGGGGCGCATGCCAAGGTCTTGCTGGAGGCCGGGGCCGATTGCATCACGCTTGGCGATCATGCCTTTGACCAAAAGGACATGCTGCAATTCGTGGAGCAGGAGCAACGCATCATACGCCCCCTGAACTTTTCAAAGGCCGCACCGGGAAAAGGCGCTCGGCTCTTTAACTCCCGCAACGGTCGAAAGGTCCTCGTCACCCAGGTGCTGGGGCAGGTCTTCATGAAACGCCCCTTCGATGATCCTTTTTCAGCGCTGGAGCCTGTGCTCAAGACCCACCCGTTGGGCGGGCAGGCATCGGCGATCATTGTCGATGTGCATTGTGAGGCCACATCGGAGAAAATGGCCCTTGGACACTACTGCGACGGGCGCGCGAGCCTCGTTGTCGGCACCCATACCCATGTGCCGACAGCGGACGCGATGGTACTGCCCGGCGGCACCGGGTATCTGACCGATGCGGGCATGTGCGGCGATTATCATTCCGTGATCGGGATGGAGAAGGCCGAGCCGTTGCGGCGCTTCCTGACCGGCATGCCAAAGGAGCGGTTCACCCCGGCAACCGGAGAAGCGACGCTGAGCGGCGTCTATGTCGAAACCGATGACCGCACCGGCAAGGCGCAACGCATCGCCATGGTGCGAGACGGTGGGCTGTTGCAACCAGCTGCGCCATGACATCGCGTGAACGCATCGGCTTCATCTTGGTTCTCGTCGTGCTGGGGGCCGGGTGGGGCGTTACCGTCCCGCTGACCAAGATTGCCGTCTCCAACGGTTTCGGTCACTTTGGGCTGATCTTCTGGCAATTGGTGATCGGCTCCCTGCTCATGGGCCTGTTGTCGCTCGTCAGAGGCAGAGGTTTGCCCATCACGTGGCAAACACTGCGCGTCTTTGCGGTTGTGGCGCTCCTTGGGACACTGATCCCCAACACCGCATCCTATCAGGCCGCGGTTCACTTGCCCGCGGGCATCCTTTCGCTGCTGCTGGCCACTATCCCCATGCTGGCGTTCCCGGTGGCCTTGGCCATGGGGCTGGAGCGATTTGCTCCGCGTCGGCTGACGGGCCTTTTGGCCGGGCTCTGCGGTGTTTTTATCATCCTGACACCCGGTGCGAGCAATGCGCTGGGCACACCAGTGTTCTGGATGCTGATCGCTCTGGTCGCATCGCTGTGCTACGCGCTGGAGGGCAATGTCGTCGCGAAATGGGGCACCGCCGGGCTTGATGCCGTGCAGGTGCTTTTCGGCGCGTCCGTGCTCGGGGCCATCGTGATCCTGCCCATGGCTCTCGCGAGTGGCCAGTTCATCCCGCCAAGAGAGTTGATGAGTACCCCCGGACATGCGCTGATTCTTGCGTCCCTGTCGCATGCTCTGGTGTATGCCGGATACGTGTGGCTGGTGGGTAGGGCAGGGCCGGTTTTCGCTGTTCAAGTCAGCTATCTTGTGACCGGTTTTGGTCTTTTCTGGGCGCGTCTGATCCTGAACGAGGCCTATCCGCCTGCGGTTTGGGCTGCATTGGCCATGATGTTCATCGGGTTGTACCTGGTGCAGCCCCGCAGCAAGGCAGTGCTTGCCCCCACCTGAGCAATCGGCAACACTCCACCGAAGCACCGTCAAAGACAGGTACCGAAACATTGATATCCCTCTTTGAGCTTCCCCCTATGGCTGCCCCCTTGCTGACGCTTGCCGTGGTGGCGATCATGTTCGTGCTGTTCGTGCGCGAAACCTACCCGACGGAGGTGGTCGCGCTGGCGGGGGCCGCGCTCATGCTGGTGCTTGGCGTGCTGCCTTATGACAACGCCCTCGCGGTGCTGAGCAACCCGGCCCCCTGGACAATTGCCGCCATGTTCATCGTCATGGGGGCCCTCGTGCGCACAGGGGCGTTGGAGGTGCTGACCCAGGCTGCGGAAAAACAGGCCAAGGTCCGGCCAAAACTGGCGGTGACCGGGGTCGTCCTCACGGTCATGGGCGCTTCTGCCATCATGAACAACACGCCGGTTGTCGTGGTGATGATCCCCGTAATTGTGCAGTTGAGCAAAACGTTGGGCGCAAAGGCCTCAAAGCTGCTCATCCCGCTGAGCTATGCGGCCATCATGGGCGGTTCGCTGACCTTGATCGGCACCTCGACCAACCTGCTGGTCGATGGCGTTTCACGGGCCGAAGGCCTGGCCCCCTTCACGATTTTCGAAATTCTGCCTATCGGGCTGGTGGTCTGCGCCTGGGGGCTGATCTACCTCGGCCTGATCGCGCCAAGGCTGTTGCCTGATCGGGACAGCATGGCGGCCATGCTCTCGGATCGGTCCAAGATGAAGTTCTTTACCGAAGCCGTGATCCCCCCCGAAAGCAATCTGATCGGCCGCGAGGTGCTGGGGGTGCAGTTGTTCAAACGCGAGGGTGTCCGGCTGATCGACGTGATCCGTGGCGACACCTCCCTGCGCCGCAACCTTCAGGGCGTCACGTTGCAGGTGGGTGACAGGGTCGTGCTGCGCACCAAGATGACCGAACTTCTGAGCTTGCAGGCCACAAAGGAACTCAAACGCGTCGATCAGGTCTCGGCGGTTGAGACGACCACGGTGGAGGTTCTCATCACGCCGGGGTGCAAGATGGTTGGTCGATCCCTGGGCAGCATGCGCCTGCGCCGCCGCTATGGCGTCTATCCGCTGGCGGTGCACCGCAGAAACCAGAACATCGGCAGGCAGCTTGATGACCTCATCGTGCGTGTTGGCGACACGCTGCTGCTGGAAGGGTCACCCGAGGACATCCAGCGCCTTGCAAACGATATGGACATGGTCGATGTCTCCCACCCGTCGGAGCGTGCCTATCGCCGCAGTCACGCCCCGATTGCCGTTTTGGCGCTTGCCGGTATTGTTGTGCTGGCGGCGTTCAACGTTGCACCCATTCTGCTTTTGGCGATCGTGGCGGTTGCCCTGGTACTCCTGTCGGGCTGTATCGATGCGGATGAGGCCTTCTCCTTTGTTGATGGGCGCTTGCTGGCCCTTATCCTTTCCATGCTCGCGGTCGGCGCCGCTCTGCAGCATTCCGGCGCGATTGCGCTTGTGATCGATGGGGTCTCACCTGCCTTGATGTCGGTGCCGCCAGCGGTGGTCGTGCTTGTGGTCTTTGTGTTGACATCAACCCTGACGGAGATCGTGTCGAACAACGCCGTTGCCGTTATCATGACCCCACTTGCCATCGGGCTTGGCGCGGCGCTGGGGCTTGATCCCCGCCCGCTTGTGGTTGCCGTGATGATCGCCGCCTCTTGCGCGTTTGCCACACCCATCGGCTACCAGACAAATACTCTGGTCTACGGGCCGGGAGGCTACCGGTTTACCGATTTCACCAAGGTGGGTTTGCCGCTCAACCTGAGCATGGCGGTCATTGTTTCCCTGATTATCCCGCTGATCTGGCCGCTCTGACCCAGCGCGTGACTATCGTGGCAGGGAAATGGCAGGTGGCTCGCCGAAGGTCACCGTTTTGCCTTCCCGGTCAAGAAGAGACCAGCGCGCAACCACGAAGTGATAAGACCCTGTTTCCCAGCCGTTGTCGTCCCGCTTCACGCTGCGTCGCCAGGCGCCTTCTGCTCGAACCGGCAGCCTGATCCTGGCAACATCCGGCGGGGGCATGTTATTGGCGGCCGCGGCCTTTCGGGCATGGGTCATGAGTGCTTTGAGCTGTGCCTCCAGCGGGGCTGATTGAGGCGTCCGGCGACCTGCGAAGAAGATGTCGATTTCCGTTTTTCGATCGACGAAGCCGCGCACGATCAGATCATTGCGGTCATTGCGCCGCATCAACGGGATCAACTCGAGCATCATGTCACAGATCGCCGTCTTGAAGAGCCCGGTATCCTCATAGACCGGGGTCACCTCGCTGGGAGGCTTGCGCATATGGTGTGTGTCAGTTTTCGCGTTTGAATACATTTTCCCAAGGCCTGCACATCCTACCGGCAGTTAAACTACCCGGATATCCATTAAGGAATCGTTTCGCGCGAAACAGCGGATTCTTGAACGTCAGCGCGGCCAGAGCATCAGGATCAACCCCGGCGTAATCAGCAGGACTGCGAGCGAAATGGCGATGAACAGATAGCTTACTCGTGTCATTCGGTCTCAGACCTTCTTGACGGTTGGTTTGCCAAAGAGCCCCTCGGGCTTGATCATGAGAACCGCCACGATGACGACAAAGGCGACGGCATCATCAAAGGAGGCTGAGAGATAAACCGTCGTGAGGCTCTCGATGATGCCCACGGTCACCCCTCCGATGACCGCACCCGGCAGGCTGTTGAAGCCGCCCAGAATGGCCCCGGCCAACGCCTTCAGGAGCACGAAGAACATCATCTGCGTATCGATGAAGGTGATGGGTGCGGCCAGCAGACCTGCGATTGCCCCGATGCCACCGGCGATGGCCCATGACAGCATGGAGACCTTGCCCACGGAAATGCCCATCAGACGCGCTGCATTCTGGTTCATACTGGCGGCACGCATGGCAACGCCTTCGCGTGAGCGTTCCAGAAACAGGTAGAGAATGGCCAGCACCAGAATGGACACCCCGGCGATGGCAAGACTGCTGGGCGAGACGAAGGTGCCCCCGATGTTGACCGGTTTTTCAGGAAGCAGAGACGGGAAGGGAAACGCGTCATAGCCCCAGATCCAGCCCGCTGTTGTACGACACATAGTTGTTCTTATTGCGCCAAACGCTTTCCTATTGAGACGCTCTCCGCTGCTCATTCGTAAGCCCGCTTGTTATGTTTGATCCCGTTTCCCAACCGGAAAATCGGGGGCGATTTGGAGGTCAGACGGCGAAGCCGCTTGCTCCTGCAAATCTGCCAAGTGGCGAACGCGGAGGGGGGCGAGTCAGGACAAATCGACAAGGGTGGTGCGGCCCGCAGGCGTGAGCCGAGGACACGGCCTTGTCTATTTGTCTTGTCCGAGGGGGGAGGCTGCGCCTCCCCCCTTACGATTCAGGGCGTTTGGCTTTTCCAAATCCCGTGAGCCTGATGGTGGCTGACCTGCTCCCCTGAAAAGTCCTGCGTTTGAGGGTAGCCTGTTCTCCAAATGAGGAGACAGACGATGAAGAGAAGCCGTTTCAGCGAAGAACAGATTATCGGGATATTGAAGGAACATCAGGCCAGTGCGACGGCGGCTGATCTGTGCCGCAAGCACGGTGTCAGCGATGCGACGTTTTACAAGTGGCGTTCCAAGTATGGCGGGATGGAAGTGTCTGGAAAGGGCGTTCGGGTGTTTGGAATTGACTACAGCTGTTCTGAGCTGAGGCAATTTCATCTGCATTTGCATGAAACGGAGGTCGAGTTAAGGATTGATCTGACCGACCTCGGTTGGATCGTGGTGTATGTCTGAGGTGCCCCTAGATTTGTAGACGCTTTGCTTGGTAATTTTGGAAGCAAAGGACGATGCCAATGTCAGGGCAAATTCGTTACTCAGATGAGTTCAAGATCGACGCGGTGGCGCAGGTCACGGAGCGTGGCTATTCG
>JBCCUU010000011.1:0-107687 GCA_039196345.1 Pseudomonadota bacterium
GAAAGTCAGACGACGGAAATATCGGACCCGCGAAGAAGCCAGACGCGACGTCTTTGAGTACATCGAGCTGTTCTACAACCCGAAACGCAAGCACACGAACAACGGCATGCTGTCACCCGTTGACTTCGAAGAACGAAAGCTAAAACTGGAAAAGGCTGGTGTCTAGAAAACTAGGGGCACCTCAGACTGCCAGCCAAACAATTCCCCTAATTCACAGTATACCTCATAGACGAAATCGTAAAGACCCGAGAAGCCGATTGCATGGAAGAGCAATCGGATAAGTTACTCAGTTCATTTGCATTTGTGGTACGCAGACGCCGGACTGAGCTTGGGCTAACGCAAGAGGAACCGGCACACCGGGCTGGCGTCTCGATGCGTTACATCTCTCTTTTAGAGACCCAAAAGCACCAACCGACGCTTGACACGATAAAGGGCCTCAGCAAAGGCCTCGAGACCACGATGACTGCGCTTGTCTCTGAAATCGAAGACCTGCTTCGCGAAGGCTAGTCCATTGAATTGAAGCTATTTTATCGACTCGCAGCGACAAATGGGTTCTGAGCTAGAGGCCGTTTCATGACCCAAATAGCCATGTCGGGTGACGCGTTTCACTATGTCGGACAACAAGCTCATGGCTATTGACACTTAGAATAACCGCAGGATCCGCAGGTCATGCATCCTTCCACCATACGCAAATCATATTGTCCGCAGCTCGAACAGGCCTCGCCACGCTGGTTTTCCAGGCCGACAACCTCCGCCTTGGGATCCGACTTTAGGCCCATGCCTTCGCCCGCGATAAAGCCCGTGGCGATCATATGCTGTTCGATGACACCACCAATAGCGGCGAGGATCGACGGGATGTATTTGCCCTGCATCCAGGCCCCGCCACGCGGGTCAAACACTGCCTTGAGCTCCTCTACCACAAATGAGACATCGCCACCGCGCCGAAACACCGCTGAAATCATCCGGGTGAGTGCCACAGTCCAGGCAAAATGCTCCATGTTCTTGGAATTGATGAAGACCTCGAATGGCCGCCGGTGCCCGTTCAGCACAATATCGTTGATGGTGATGTAGAGCGCATGCTCGCTGTCAGGCCATTTGACCTTGTAGGTGTTGCCTTCCAGCGCGCTCGGCCGGTCCAGCGGTTCGGACATGTAAATCACGTCGCCATGGGGGCGCTGCGGCTCCGCCGCGTCGGTGGTGATGACCTCGGGCGCCTGTTCTTTTGGCTTCTCCTCCGCCACGCTCAGCACCGATCCCGTCACCGCATTGGGCCGGTAGGTCGTGCAGCCTTTGCAGCCTGTGTCCCAGGCTTCCATGTAGACATCCTTGAAGGCATCAAAGCTGATATCTTCGGGGCAGTTGATGGTCTTGGAGATGCTCGAGTCCACCCACTTCTGCGCCGCTGCCTGCATCTTTACATGCTCCAACGGGGCCAGGGTCTGGGCGTTCACGAAATGGTCGGGCAATTCCTTCTCTCCGAATTTCTCCCGCCAGAGCTGGACGGCGTAATCAACAACTTCCTCTTCGGTACGCGATCCGTCTTTCTGCAGCACTTTCCGCGTGTAGGCATAGGCAAAGACAGGCTCGATCCCCGACGACACATTGCCCGCATAAAGGCTGATCGTGCCTGTCGGCGCGATCGAGGTCAGCAGCGCATTTCGGATGCCATGCGCGCGCACAGCCTCCCGCACGTCCTCATCCATCGCCTGCATGGTCCCTGAGGCCAGATATGCATCCGCGTCAAACAGCGGGAAAGCGCCCTTCTCCTTTGCCAATTGCACCGACGCCAGGTACGCGGCGCGGGCAATGGCGTGCAACCAGCGGTCGGTCTGACGCGCCGCTTCGTCCGAGCCATAGCGCAGCCCGACCATCAAGAGCGCGTCTGCCAGACCGGTCACGCCAAGGCCGATCCGGCGCTTTGCCTTGGCCTCTCGTGCCTGTTCCTCAAGCGGAAATTTCGATGCATCCACCACATTGTCCATCATCCGGACGGCAGTCGCGACAAGCCCGTTCAATGCCTCCTCGTCAAGCGCAGCGCCAGACTCAAACGGGTCCTTCACCAGACGTGCCAGGTTGATCGACCCCAAGAGGCAGGCACCATAGGGGGGCAAAGGCTGCTCGCCGCAGGGATTGGTCGCGGCGATGGTTTCGCAATAGCTCAGGTTGTTGGCCTGATTGATGCGGTCAATAAAGATCACGCCCGGCTCCGCGTAATCGTAGGTCGCCTGCATGATCCTGTTCCACAGATCCCTTGCCTGAACGGTCCGGTAGGTCTGATCGCCAAAAACCAGATCCCACGCAGAATCCGACTTGACTGCTTCCATGAACGCATCCGTGACCAGCACCGACATGTTGAACATGCGCAACCGCGCAGGGTCCGATTTTGCCGCGATGAAGTCCTCGATATCCGGATGATCGCACCGCATGGTCGCCATCATCGCCCCGCGACGGCTGCCCGCCGACATGATGGTCCGGCACATCGCGTCCCAGACATCCATGAAGGACAAGGGGCCCGAGGCATCGGCAGCCACGCCTTTCACATCCGCGCCCTTGGGTCGGATGGTCGAGAAATCATACCCGATGCCGCCGCCCTGCTGCATGGTCAGCGCCGCTTCCTTCAGCATGTCGAAAATGCCGCCCATGCTGTCAGGGACGGTCCCCATCACAAAACAATTGAACAGGGTCACGGAGCGCGCCGTGCCCGCTCCTGCCGTGATCCGCCCCGCGGGCAGGTATTTGAAATCGGCCAGCGCGTCGAAGAACCTGTCCTCCCAAACCTCGGGTTCTTTTTCCACCCGTGCGAGATCGCGTGCGATCCGACGCCAGGTATCCTCAACCCTGTGATCAATCGGCGCGCCTTCGGCATCCTTGAAGCGATATTTCATATCCCAGATCTGTTCGGCGATGGGGGCGGCAAAGGCTGACACGGGCATTGTCTCCTGTCATTTTGTCCACAGGCACTTGTGGAGAAAACACTAACCATTGAGGGTTTGAAAAACAGAACTACAATATACGGCATGAGCAGGAAGAATCAAAGTCGCAAATCAGTGCATCTGGTCAAGCTGTCCGTCGGCACGGAGACGGTAGATGATCTGGCCGCCTGGCAGGCCACCAAACGCGCGCAGGCGTCGGACGGCTTGCCGCGCCACGTGACCCGCATGTGGCCCCGGCGAGAGGCCGAGGTGCTGAACGGCGGCTCGATCTACTGGGTGATCAAAGGCGTGATCCAATGCCGCCAGCGCATCGACCGACTGAACGAGTACATCGGCCAGGACGGTATCCGGCGCTGTGCCATTGTGCTTGATCCCGAGATTATCCGAACCCAATCCAGCCTCAAGCGCCCGTTTCAGGGATGGCGGTATCTGGACGTTGCAGACGCCCCTCCCGATCTGCCAAAAGGCAGGTCCAGCGAAGAGCCCCTTCCGGTTGAGCTGAACCGCGCCCTGGCCGAAATAGGCGTGCTCTGAGGCCCGGTCAGCGCGTCACAGCCTCAATGAATGCAGCGCAAAACCGCCGGTCTACCTCCGAAACCACCGCTGTCCGGCTTTGCCAAAGGGTCGCCTGAGAGCGCAGGATCGGCCCGTCTTCAAGCACCTTCAGGTGATTAGCCCGCAGGGTTTCCCCGCTTGAGGTGATGTCCGCGATGGCCTCGGCGGTCTCGTTCGCCACAGTTCCCTCCGTGGCGCCCTGGCTGTCGACCAGCGCATAATCCGCGACCCCGGCCTGACGCAGGCATTCGCGCACCAGCCGGTGATACTTCGTGGCGATGCGCAAGCGCATACCGTGCGCCGCGCGAAAGGCGGTCGCCACCGCATCCAGATCATCCAGCGTTTCCACGTCGACCCAGGCCTGCGGCACCGCGATCACCAGATCGGCGAACCCGAACCCCAGTTCCTGCACGGCTTTGACTTGCTGCTCCCAGAGCGGCAGCTTTTCCCGCACCAGATCCGTGCCCGTCACGCCAAAATGGATGCGACCGGCGGCCAGTTCGCGGGGCACTTCGCCGGCAGAGAGAAGGACCAGAGAGACACCTTCCACCCCTTCAACGGCCCCCGCATATTCCCGGTCAGAGCCAGTGCGCGACAGCGTGACGCCCCGCGCGCCAAACCAGTCGACCGTTTTCTCCATCAACCGCCCCTTGGAGGGGACGCCCAGCTTGATCGTCATCTGTCCGCCTCCAGCAGGGCCATCAAATCGGGGCGCAACACGCCCCCCACGGCCGGGATTGCCCTGCCACCACCCAGCCTTTGCGTCAGCGCATCATATCGCCCCCCGGTCGCGATGGGGGGCAGATCAGCGCGATCGGGGCTGTAGAACCCAAAGACAAAACCGTCGTAATACTCCATCGACGTGCGACCGTAGCTCGCCTCGAACGCCAAGTCCTCAACAGCGATGCCCCGGTCAGACAAGGCATCCGCGCGCTGTGCCAATCGCTCGACCGCAGGCGCGATACTGGGCATATCGACACTCAGGTCCCGCAGATGTTGCAAGGCGTAGGGCAGGGTCTCGCGGACCTTCAGCAAATCGTCGAGCGATTCGACCTCTGCGTTGCTCAAGGTGGGCGCTTCTGCATCCGCCCGCAGCAGGGCGACCCTTGCATCGATCTCTGCCTGTGTCCGGCGTCCGGTCAACGCACCGGAGGTTTGCGGCGCGGAGCCCTCCAGCAGCGCCAGACGCGCGCGGGACGGTTTCGTTCTGCCCGCGTAACGATCCAGCAGCGCGCGGAACCGGCGGGGCCGCCAGATATGCCGCAAAAGCGCCGCCTTCCGTGCCCCCGTCGTGTCAAGCCCACGCACCGCAGCCATCAGAATACCGATATCACCGGTTGCCGGGCGCAGGTTCAGCGGGGCAACAGCCTGCGCCAGCAGGGCGAAGACTTCCGCATCTGCCGCCGCCGGATTCTCCCGGTCAAAAACCTCAAAGCCGACCTGAAGGTATTCATTGGCGCGCGACGGGTCCTGTTCCTGCCGCCGAAAGACCTCGCCCGAATAGGTGTAGCGCGCCGGTTCCGCCCCTTCTGACATGTGCATCTGCACCACGGGAACGGTGAAGTCCGGGCGGAGCATCTGCTCGCCCCGCAAGGCGTCGGAGGTCACATAGGCCCGTGCGCGCACGTCCTCGCCATAAAGGTCCAGCAGGGTGTCCGCCGGTTGCAGAATAGGTGTCTCAACCACCTGAGCGCCCGCATCCTCGAACGCCCGGCGCAGCGCAGCCGCCCGCGCTAAAACCGCGTGGCGGGTCGTCATTTCCCACCTGCTTGCCGGGAAAGGATTTCGCGGATTTTTGTCACCAACTGGTTGCGCGGCACTTCGAACTGGCTGGGGCGATCCTTCCATTCTTCCAAAGTGGCGGATTTGGCAATTTCGGCCCCGAGGATCAGGTCCTTGATCTGCACGACGCCATGGGCCTTCTCATCCGCGCCTTCGATCACCGCGACCGGGCTGGCGCGCTTGTCGGCATATTTGAGCTGGTTGCCGAAATTCTTCGGATTGCCCAGATAGACCTCCGCCCGGATGCCCGCCTGACGAAGCTCTGCCACCATCGCCTGATAGTCAGCCATGCGGTCGCGGTCCATGACCGTCACGACCACGGGGCCCTGTGCGGTGGTCTGCATCCGCCCCTTGGCGTGCAGCGCCGCGAGCAACCGATCCACCCCGATGGAGACGCCCGTCGCGGGCACTTCCTGCCCGGTGAAGCGCTTGACCAGATCGTCATAGCGCCCGCCCCCCGCGACGGAGCCAAAGTTGCGCGTGCGCCCCTTTTCGTCCTGAATGTCGAAGGTCAGTTCAGCCTCATAGACGGGGCCGGTATAGTAGCCCAGGCCCCGCACGACGGAGGGGTCGATCACAATGCGGTCAGGGCCGTAGCCCGCGGCGTCGAGAAGCGAGCCGATTTGTTCGAGTTCATCCACGCCGGCGCGTCCGGTCGCGTTGTCGCCGACGAGGTCCCGCAAAGCGTTTAAGGTTGCGACGGTCCCGTCAGGCAGCGCCCGGTCCGAGGGGGGGTGCGAAGCGCCCGCCCGTGGGGGCGGGGCGGGCGCTGCCTGACCGTTCCGGTCAGGCGAAGGTTGAGAAACCTGTAATCCGATATTCAGAAAGTTAACAATTGGGGTGGCCTGTTCCGTGCTCAGCCCGGCACCTTCGGTAAAATCCCCGCTCTCATCCTTGCGACCTTCGCCCAAGAGCGCGCGGACGCCCTGAGGCCCGAGCCGGTCGAGCTTGTCGATGGCGCGCAGCACGATCCCGCGTTCCGCTTCCTTGTCGTCGCCCGCTAGGCCCGCAACCTCCAGCACGCCGTTCAGCACCTTGCGGTTGTTTACGCGGATCACGTAGTCACCACGCGGAATGCCAACCTCTTCCAGACAATCGGCCAGCATGGCGCAGATCTCGGCATCGGCGGCCATGGACGCCGTGCCGACCGTATCCGCATCACATTGATAAAACTGACGAAAGCGCCCCGGACCGGGCTTTTCGTTGCGCCAGACCGGACCCATCGCATAGCGCCGGTATGGCGTCGGCAGATCGTTGCGGTGTTGCGCATAGACCCGGGCCAGCGGCGCGGTCAGGTCGTAGCGCAGCGCCAGCCAATCGCCCGGCTTGTCGCCTTCCGCATCCTCCTGCCAGGCAAAGACCCCTTCATTCGGGCGGTCCACATCGGGCAGGAATTTCCCAAGCGCCTCGACCGTTTCCACGCCCGAGCTTTCCAGCGCGTCAAAGCCATACCGATGATAAACGCTGGCGATCCTGGAGAGCATCTCGGCGCGCTGAGTGACCTCCGCACCAAAATAATCACGGAACCCCTTGGGCGTTTGCGCCTTGGGGCGGGGCGTTTTCTTGGGCTTGGCCATGGTGTCCCTCTGGCTTTTTGTGTCGCGCGCGGTCTAGCGGATGTGCTGGCAACAGACAAGGCATGAGACAGGGCATGAGACGGGGCATCAAACGGGGCACAGTCGAGGGCTCTTTCGTGGCCCCGCCCTCCGTGGTATGGGCGGCGCACCATCCCGGAGGAACCACATGCAAGCGCTGGAAGAGAAAATCGCTCATCTGACCCGCACGGTGGAGGAGCTTTCCGACGTCGTTGCGCGGCAGGAGAGCGAGATCGCCACCCTGAACCGCCGTGTCTTCATGCTCATGCAGCGCGAGGGCGAACGTGACGCGCAAGGCACCGGCGGCGTGGTTCTGGGGGACGAGCGCCCGCCCCACTACTAATCAGATATCCTCGACTTCCAGCACGCCGCCAAGCGATTTGATCGCCCCCTTGATCTGCGGATTGACGATGAAGTCCCGCCCCAGATCAACCTCGACCTCTCCGGGCAGGTCCGGGTCCATCAGGCAGAACTGCACCGGCCCGCGGCCGCCGTTTCGCACCGCCGATTGCGCGCCTTCCAACACGGTTGCCACGGAGGCGATGGCCTCGGGCGCGTCGACAAACACCTTGAGCCCCGCGCCCCCCACATCCGCCACGGCGGCATCCGCAGGCCCCACCGACCGTCCCAGGAGTTTCAGCTGATCCGCCTCCATGGTCGCCTCGACCGAGACGATCACTTTTGAACCGGTCTCCAGATGCTCTCGCGCCGCCTCCAGCGTGTCCGAGAACAGGGTCACCTCATATGCGCCGGTGGGATCGGACATCTGCGCAAAGGCAAAGCGATTGCCGCGCGCTGACTTGCGCTCCTGTCGTCCGGCGACAACCCCCGCCAGTTTGGCATTCATGGCGCCGCGATCCGTCACCTTTTCCGTCAACTCGTCTAGTGTCATGAAAGGCGTGCCCCGGTCAGAGGCGAATTTGCGTTTCAGCGGGGCCATGTAGTCATCGAGCGGATGGCCCGAGAGGTAGAAGCCCACCGCCTTGAATTCCTCGCTCAGGCGTTCGGCGGGCAGCCAGTCGTCCACCGGGTGCAGGCGGGGTTCGGGCAGATCGTCGCCAGCTTCGCCAAAAAGCGACACCTGGTTGGAGGCTTTTTGCTCGTGAATGGCGGCAGAGTAGTTCACCAGCGCATCAAGCGCGCCAAAGACCCGGCGGCGGTTGCTGTCAAGCTGGTCAAAGGCTCCGGACCGCGCCAGCATCTCCAGCGGGCGTTTGCCGACACGTTTCAGATCAACCCGGCGGGCCAGATCAAAGAGCGTGGCAAAGGGTTTGTCAGGGCTGTCTTTTGCGCCCGGGTCCGCGCGACGCCCTTCGGTTATGAGTTTCATTGCCTCGACGCCCACGTTCTTCAAGGCCCCGAGCGCGTAGACCAGCGCGCCATCGACCACCTTGAACGTCGCATCCGACCGGTTCACGCAAGGCGGCACCCAGGGCAATTCCAGCCGTTTGCGCACCTCTTCGAAATAGACGGCCAGCTTGTCGGTCAGGTGAATGTCGCAGTTCATGACACCCGCCATGAACTCCACCGGGTGGTTCGCCTTGAGCCACGCGGTCTGGTAGCTGACCACCGCATAGGCCGCCGCGTGCGATTTGTTGAAGCCGTAGTTGGCGAATTTCTCCAGAAGGTCAAAGACCTCCCGCGCCTTATCCGCGTCAACCCCGTTGGCCACCGCGCCCTTTTCGAATTTCGGGCGTTCCTTGGCCATTTCCTCGGCGATCTTCTTGCCCATCGCGCGGCGCAGCAGGTCCGCACCGCCAAGGCTGTAGCCGGCCATGACCTGCGCGATCTGCATCACCTGCTCCTGGTAGACGATGATGCCCTGGGTTTCCTCGAGAATGTCGTCGATCAGCGGGTGGATCGACGCGCGTTCCCGCAACCCGTTCTTGACCTCGCAATAGGTGGGGATGTTTTCCATCGGGCCGGGCCGGTAGAGGGCCACAAGCGCCACGATATCCTCGATGCAGGTCGGCTTCATGCGCTTGAGCGCATCCATCATGCCCGAACTTTCCACCTGGAAAACCGCAACCGTCTTGGCCGCGGAATAGAGGTTGTAGGAGGCCTCATCGTCCAGTGGAATGGCGTTGATGTCGTTTTCCGTCCCTGACGCGGGCGCGTAAAGCTCGGTGCCGTCTGCGGCGATATGCAACGGGCGGCCTGCGGCGTTGATCTGTTCCACCGCGTTCTGGATCACCGTCAGCGTCTTGAGACCGAGAAAATCGAACTTGACCAGCCCCGCCTGCTCGACCCATTTCATGTTGAACTGGGTTGCGGGCATGTCCGAGCGCGGGTCCTGGTAGAGCGGGACAAGCGCATCCAGCGGCCGATCCCCGATCACCACACCCGCCGCATGGGTCGAGGCATTGCGCAGCAGCCCCTCGACCTGCTGCCCGTACTCCAGCAGCCGCGCCACCACTTCTTCGTTCTTGGCTTCCTCCCGCAGGCGCGGCTCATCCGCAAGCGCCTTTTCGATCGAGACAGGCTTGACCCCTTCGACCGGGATCATCTTTGACAGCCGGTCCACCTGACCGTAGGGCATTTGCAGCACCCGCCCGATGTCCCGCACCGCCGCCTTGGACAAAAGCGCACCAAAAGTGATGATTTGGCCCACCTTGTCGCGGCCATATTTTTCCTGCACGTAGCGGATGACCTCCTCGCGCCGGTCCATGCAGAAATCAATGTCGAAATCCGGCATCGACACCCGTTCCGGGTTCAGGAAGCGTTCAAACAGCAGATTGTAGCGCAACGGATCAAGATCGGTGATCGTCAGCGCATAAGCGACAAGGCTGCCTGCGCCCGAACCGCGCCCGGGACCCACCGGGATGCCCTCATCCTTGGCCCATTTGATGAAATCCGCCACGATCAGGAAATAGCCCGGAAACCCCATCCCCTCGATGATGCCCAGTTCGAAATCGAGCCTCTGGGTGTACTCTTCGACCGTTGCAGCATGCGGAATAACGGCAAGCCGTTCTTTCAGACCTTCGTGCGACTGGCGGCGCAACTCTTCCACCTCGTCATCGGCAAATTTCGGCAGGATCGGGTCACGGCGATAGGCTTGAAAGGCGCAGCGGCGGGCAATCTCGACCGTGTTTTCAACCGCTTCCGGCAGATCGGCAAAAAGGGTCACCATCTCTGCCTGTGACTTGAAATAGTGCTGGTTCGTCAGCTTTCGCCGCGCCTCCTGTTGATCCACATAGGCCCCGTCGGCGATACAGATCAGCGCGTCATGGGCTTCGTACATGTCAGATTTCGGGAAATAGACATCGTTTGTCGCAACCAGCGGCAGGTCCATGGCGTAGGCCATTTCCACGAAGCCGCGTTCGGTCAGCCGTTCGCTTTCAGGTTGCCCGTTCTCGCCCGGATGGCGCTGCAACTCTACATAGAGCCGGTCAGAAAAGATCGATTTGAACCGATTCATCAGGGCTTGTGCGGCGGGTAGCTGTCCGGCCTGAAGCAGTCTGCCAACCGGCCCGTCAGGCCCGCCCGTCAGACAGATGACATCTGCCGAATGGCGCTCCAGCTCGTCCAGCGTGACCTGCGGCAAGGCCCCGCCTTTATCGACGTAAAGGCAGCTATTGAGCTTCATCAGGTTCTCGTACCCGGCCTCCGTCTGGGCCAGCAGGACGACAGGTGCAGGATCGCGCGGGCGCTCACCCGGCTCTGCCGTGACATAGGCGAGATCGACCTGGCACCCAAGGATCGGCTGGACCCCTGCGCCTGACATGGCCACAGAAAACTCCAGTGCCGCGAACATGTTGTTCGTATCCGTGAGCGCCATTGCGGGCATCCCCGCATCGCGACACAGCGCGGGAAGCTTCTTGAGCCGCAAGGCCCCTTCCAGAAGCGAGTATTCGGAATGGGTGCGCAGATGAATGAATCGGGGGGTATCGGTCATGGGCAAAGCCTAAGCGAGCATTACCGCCCCCGCCAGTTCAGATCGTCCTGCAGCGTCCGTTTTTTGAGCGTTTGACGGTGTGCCCGCAGATTGTCGGCTGTTACGGCAACCGACAGCCACCCATTTCATACCAAGGTCATTGCGTTAAGTGTCCGTGCCGGATTATTTGGCGTTAAGTACCAAGAAAAAACCTGTGAAAGACACCGAATGACGCCGCTGCTCACTCTGAATGGACTGACCAAAGCCTACCCGGGCGTCGTGGCGAATGACAATGTGTCGCTGGAGATACAGCCGGGTGAAGTGCATGCGCTCCTGGGCGAAAACGGCGCGGGAAAATCTACCCTGGTCAAGATGATCTACGGCCTTGTGAAACCTGACAGCGGCGAGATGACCCTGCACGGGACGCCATTCTCTCCGCCCGAGCCGCGCGCCGCGCGGGCAGCGGGTATCGGCATGGTGTTCCAGCATTTTTCGCTTTTTGACGCGCTGACCGTCGCTGAGAATATTGCCCTGGGCATGGAAGACGCCCCGAAGATGCGTGCGCTGTCCGATCAGATCAGAAAGGTCTCGGACACCTATGGCCTGCCACTGTCTCCGGATCGTGTCGTCGGCGATCTGTCGGCGGGCGAGCGTCAGCGCGTCGAGATTATCAGGTGCCTGCTGCAAGCGCCGAAACTGCTCATCATGGATGAGCCGACCTCCGTGCTGACACCGCAAGAGGTCGAGATCCTGTTCGAAACCCTGCGCAAACTCAGCGTCGAAGGCACCTCGATCCTTTATATTTCGCATAAGCTCGAAGAGATTCGGGCGCTTTGTGATGCCGCGACAATTCTGCGCCACGGCAAGGTTGTCGGCACCTGCACGCCCAGCGAGACCACCGCGCGCGACATGGCGGAGATGATGGTCGGCAAGGTGCTGACAACGCCGAAACGCGCCACGACCGACCGTGGCGAAAGGGTCCTTGAGTTGAAGGAGCTGTCTTTGCCATCCCCTTCCGCTTTCGGGATGCCCCTGCGCAAAGTGTCGATGGCCCTGCGTCAGGGCGAGATCATGGGGGTCGGCGGGGTTGCCGGGAACGGGCAGGATGAATTGCTGGGGGCCTTGTCCGGCGAGATGCGCGCGCCTGAAGGTATGGTGGTGTTCAAAGGCGTCGACATTGGCAGGCTTGGCCCGGTCCAGCGTAGGCGCCTGGGGCTCCTCGCCGCCCCCGAAGAGCGCTTGGGCCATGCCGCCGTGCCCGATATGTCGCTCACGGAAAACGCGATGCTGACCGGTGCGGCGCGGGAAAAGCTGGAAAGAAACGGCTTTCTGAACTGGTCCTCAGCGCGCGACTTTGCCGAGCGCATCATTGAAGCCTTCGACGTGCGGACCCCAGGCCCCGCGAATGCCGCCCGCTCCCTGTCAGGCGGGAACCTGCAGAAATTCGTGATCGGGCGCGAAGTGCTTCAACGCCCCGAGGTTCTGGTGGTCAACCAGCCGACCTGGGGGGTGGACGCCTCTGCTGCCGCCGCGATCCGGCAGGCGCTGCTTGATCTGGCGCAGGCCGGTGCCGCCCTCATCGTCATCAGCCAGGATCTGGACGAGTTGATGGAAATATCAGACCGCTTCGCCGCCCTGAATGAGGGGCGCTTGTCGATGCCCTGCCCGACCGAAGGGCTGACGGTGGAGCAGATCGGCCTGATGATGGGCGGGGCACACGGCATGGAGGTGGCGCATGTTTAAGCCCTTGATGCACAGACCATGCGCCCGGCGCTCCCAGAGGAGAGCGGCGTCATGATCCGGCTGGAAAAAAGGCCGCAGCCCAATCGGCCGTTCTCCTACGCCGCCCCCTTGCTGGCGGTTCTGGCAACCTTCGTCTTCGGCGGATTGCTCTTTGCGGCCCTTGGCAAGGACCCGGTCGCGTCGATCCTCACGATCTTCTGGGAGCCGCTTTTTGGCGAGTTTTCGTTCTTTTACCGCCCTCAACTGCTGATCAAGGGCGCGCCACTTGTCCTCATCGCGATCGGGCTTAGCCTAGGGTTCCGTGCGGGCATCTGGAACATCGGCGCCGAAGGGCAATACATCATGGGGGCCTTGTTCGGTGCAGGCGTCGGCCTTGCATTCTACCCCGCTGAAAGTGTGTTCATCTTTCCCGCCATGGTGCTGGCGGGTGCCTTTGGCGGCTGGATCTGGGCGATGATCCCCGCCGTGCTCAAAGTCAAATTCGGGACGAACGAGATTCTCGTTTCCCTGATGCTGGTCTATGTCGCGGAGCAATTCCTCGCCTCCATGTCGCTGGGATTGCTGAAAAATCCCGAAGGCTTTGGCTTTCCCGGAAGCCGAAACCTGCAACAATATCCTTCCGCCCATAACGCCGAACTCATCTCCGGATCGGGCATGCACTGGGGGGTTGTGGCAGCGATGATCGCGGTGATTTTTGCCTATGTCCTGTTCGAACGACACAGGTTGGGATTTGCCATTCGCGTCACCGGCGAAGCGCCGCGCGCGGCCAGATTTTCCGGTGTGAACCCCTCGCGCCTCGTGCTGTTCTGCCTCGGGACGTCGGGCATTTTGGCAGGGCTCGCGGGGCTGTTTGAGGCGGCGGGCCCGGCGGGTCAGATCACCATTGATTTCAATGTGGGCTACGGGTTTACCGCGATCATCGTCGCGTTTCTGGGTCGCCTGCATCCCATCGGCATTGTGCTGGCCGGATTGCTGATGGCCCTGACCTATATCGGCGGCGACATCGCGCAAAGCCAGCTGGGCCTGCCCGCCGCTGCCATTCAGGTGTTTCAGGGCATGCTGCTGTTTTTCCTGCTGGCCTTTGATCTCTTCACCAACTACCGGCTGCGCTTTGGCCGGGTGGAGGCCGCGTGATGGACCTGTCTGCGATCAACCCGATACTGCTGGTCGCCGCGCTGATGAGTGCTGCAACACCGATCCTACTGGCTGCTACGGGAGAGTTGGTGGTGGAACGCGCAGGCGTTCTGAACCTTGGCGTCGAAGGCATGATGATTATCGGGGCCATTTGTGGCTTTGCCATTGCCGTAGAGACAAATTCGCCCGTTTTCGGCTTTCTGGCGGCGGCTGCGGGGGGCGCGTTGCTGAGCCTGCTCTTTGCCTTCCTGACACAGATCACACTGGCCAATCAGGTCGCGTCAGGTCTGGCGCTCACTCTATTCGGCTTGGGCCTCTCTGCCTTGCTGGGGCAAAGTTACGTCGGGATCAAGCCGCCCCGGATGGGTGATATTGATTTTGGTCCGCTTGCAGACATACCCGTGGTTGGCCCGATCCTCTTTTCCCATGACCCGGTTCTTTACCTCGGGATCGCCCTTGTGGCGCTGGTCTGGGGTGTCCTCAGATATAGCCGTCTCGGGCTGGTGCTGCGCGCTGTCGGCGAAAACCATGATGCCGCCCACGCGCTTGGCTACAAGGTCGTCCGCATCCGAACCATTGCGATCATGTTCGGGGGCGCGCTGGCAGGTCTAGGCGGGGCCTACATCAGTCTGATCCGCGTTCCGCAATGGACCGAAGGCATGACCGCGGGGGTCGGGTGGATCGCGCTTGCCCTGGTTGTTTTTGCCAGTTGGAAGCCCTGGCGGGTCCTTCTGGGTGCATATCTTTTTGGCGGGATCACGCAGTTGCAGCTTAATTTGCAGGGTGCTGGCGTTGCCATTCCCGTCGAGTATCTGGCAATGTCGCCTTACGTGATTACGATCATCGTGCTCGTTATCCTGTCTGCGGATAAGAGCGCTGCGCCCGGCTCGCTGGGCCGGACATTCCACGCCTCGCACTAGAGGCAAAAAAGCCCCGGAACAGGGGTGCATCAACATGGGGAAGACCTGACATGAGATTAACAAACCTTTTGGCCAGCGCGGCTGTCGCGCTCGGGCTGGCGACCACCGCCATGGCTGAAGACACGACAAAGGTCGGCTTTGTCTTTGTCGGCCCCATCGGTGACGGCGGCTGGACCTATGAACACAACAAGGGCCGCGAAGCGGTCGAGGCCGCGTTCGGCGACAAGGTCGAAACGGTCTATGTCGAGAACGTGGCCGAAGGGCCGGACGCCGAACGTGTGATGACGCAGATGGCGCTGGACGGCGCGGATCTGATTTTCACCACCTCTTTCGGATATATGGACGCCACCAACAATGTGGCCGCGAAGTTCCCGAACGTGAAATTCGAACATGCCACCGGCTACAAACGCCTGCATCCGAATGTCTCCACATACTCCGCACGCTTCTATGAGGGGCGCGCCATTCAAGGCCACATCGCGGGCAACATGACCAAGTCGAACATCATCGGCTACATTGCATCCTTCCCGATCCCGGAAGTCATTCGCGGCATCAATTCCGCCTATATTCACGCGGCCAAGGTAAACCCGGATGTCGAGTTCAAGATCATCTGGGTCTACACATGGTTTGACCCTGCAAAGGAGGCGGATGCTGCCAAGGCACTGATCGAACAGGGCGCTGATGTGGTTTTGCAGCATACTGACTCCACCGCACCGCAGGCCGCAGCACAGGAAGCGGGCAACGTCGTGACCTTTGGCCAGGCATCGGACATGGGCCAATACGCGCCCTTCCCGCGTGTGTCCTCCATCATCGACGACTGGGCACCTTACTACATCGCGCGCACACAAGCGGTCATGGATGGCACTTGGGAAAGCATGGACACCTGGGACGGTATCGGCCCCGGCATGGTCGGCATTGGCGAGATCTCGGACGCGGTCCCTGCCGACGTCAAGGCAGAAGCACTGGCCATGAAGGCGGCATTGGCCGATGGCTCCTATCACGCGTTCACCGGCCCGATCAACAAGCAGGACGGATCCCCCTGGCTGGCCGAGGGTGAAACCGCCGACGACGGCACACTGGCCGGCATGAACTTCTATGTGGAAGGGATCACCGGCGAGATTCCGCAGTAAGCCGTAAGCCACAGAACACCGCGCAGCCCGGGGCCTGTCACCACGTGACGGGCCCCGGTTTTTTTGGCGCCCCAACGCGGCCTGTCTGATCCTAATCAAAGCGCTGTGACAGGTGATTTGATACCGTGCCCACAACATAAAGGAGAAGTCACCATGTACACCAATATTCTTGTCCCCGTCGTTTTCGATCACGGCGCCCATAGCGCCAATTCCCTGAACGCCGCACAGGCCTTGCTGAGCGAAGGGGGCCAAATCACCCTGCTGCACGTTCTTGAAGAGGTCCCGACATATGCCAGCAACTACCTGCCCGAAGGCCTGGCCGAAAGCCGCCAACAGGAGGCGCTCAATGGGCTGAACGACATCGCCCGGCAGAATGGTGTTTCCTGCAAAGCTGCCGTGTCTCACGGGCACGGGTACTCCAGCATTCTGGCCTACAGTGAAAAGCATGGATGTGATTGCATCGTGATCGCCTCACACAAACCGGGCTTCGAGGATTACTTCCTCGGTTCAACCGCCGCCCGCGTTGTGCGCCACGCCAAATGCGGGGTGCATATCCTGCGCTAGAGCGGCATCCGTTTCATCTGCAACACGAGCCCTTACAGCTGGGGCCAGCCCCGAGCCCGGGTGGGAGGTGAAGCCCCCTGCCCGGGGGAGGGTCCGGGGCTGGCCGGGTACACTCGGTAAGTGCGGTGATCCAGAATTTCAGGCCGATGCGCCAGCGTATAAGCTGGACAAGTCAGGACGCAGGCCTACCGCGCATCACAACTGGACGCCGCCCCCAGTTGCGGCGTTCGGGAGGTGGAGAGGCCGAAACGTTCGGCATCCTGTGCCGTCATCCAATACATGCTCTCTGCCGGTGCGGCCTCAAGCGTGAACCAGTAGAAGGCACGATCAATGCCAATGTCGTCGTAGTACACCAGATACTCGTCATGAACAGGATCATCGCGGGATAGATCGCTTGCCGTTGATGCATAGGTGGCCCATTCGTGAACCCCGACACATGCGCCCGGATCGAGCCTGCGTTCAACGCCCGCCAGAAACAGATCCGTTCCGCCTGACGCCACCATTCCGTTTGCGGGCACTCGCGTGTTGAGGCCAAGGCTTCTGACGGCGCGCCCGAATTGCAGGTTGGCTTCATCATCCACCGACCCGCCTATGTTCTGCAGAACAAGCGTTGTGATATCCTCGTTCTGGGAAAGAAAACTCTCCAGCAATTGCTGGGACCTGCCGTCAATTTCGCCCCGCAGGATGACGGCGTTGCCCGACCGCTCCAGTTGAAGCGGCCTGTAGTCAGCGGCACAGCCAGCCAACCCGACAAAACAGACGAGCGCGATGTATTTTGATAACTTCATGGGCGGTCCTGTAAGTTCACTTGAAGGCAGACTATTTCGGCGGCTGCATATGCGCAAGCGCCGCATCATCTCCTGCGCGGCAATCGGCTTGGCCCGCGAACGTCAGTAAGAGTATTCAGCGTAGATGCGCGTGAGATCACCGTTCCAATCACCGTGGTAGCGCGCGAGCAACTCATCCGCCAGGGTCATCCCCGTCTCGACCGTTTCATGCAGCGCATTGAGGAAATGGGTCTCATCCGGGACCATGCCCCCCGCGCCGGGACGTGCGCGCGCGGCCAGCCCCGCCTTGCTGATCGCAACCGCTTCCCGCGCCAGATCATACAGGCTGACCCCGTTTGCCGTGCCCTGCAATCCATGGGATGACGCCAAGACGCGCAGGGCATCCCGGGTGCCTGCGTCAAGGTCTTTCACAAGGTCCCAGGCTGCATCCAATGCGCCCTGGTCATACATCAACCCGACCCAAAACGCGGGCAGCGCGCAAAGCCTGCGCCAGGGTCCACCATCGGCACCGCGCATCTCGATGAACTTTTTCATCCGCGCCTCTGGGAAGGCCGTTGTCAGATGATCCGCCCAATCCGACAGGGTCGGCACCTCACCCGGCAGCGCCGGTAATTTGCCCACCAGAAAATCACGGAAGGACATGCCAAGCGCATTTACGTAAACGCCGTCGCGATAGACAAAATACATCGGCACATCGAGCGCGTAGTCGACCCAGCGTTCGAACCCGAAGCCGTCCTCGAAAACGAAGGGCAGCATGCCCGTGCGTGCGGCATCCAACTCCCGCCAGGACCGCGAGCGCCAGGACTTGTGCCCGTTTGGTTTGCCTTCGAAAAACGGAGAGTTGGCAAACAGCGCGGTCGCCACCGGTTGCAGCGCCAGTGCCACGCGCATTTTCTGCACCATGTCCGCCTCGGACCCGAAGTCGAGGTTGACCTGCACCGTGCACGTACGCCGCATCATGATCCGCCCCATGGAGCCCACACGGGCCATGTAGTCGTTCATCAGCTTGTAGCGGCCCTTGGGCATCAGATCCATCTGGTCATGTGTCCAGATCGGGGCCGCGCCAAGGCCGATGAACCCCGCCCCGATCCTATCCGCGACTTCCTGAACTTCGCGCAGGTGAACATTCACCTCGTCACAGGTTTCGTGGATCGTCTCCAAGGGCGCACCGGAGAGTTCGAGCGCGCCACCCGGCTCAAGACTGACATTCGCGCCGCCTTTTTCCAGCCCGATGATCTTTCCGTCTTCCAGCACCGGGGCCCAGTTGAACGTGTCCCGCAGGCCCTCCAGCATCACGCGGATCGACCTGTCACCCTCATAGGGCAAGGGCAGAAGGCTGTCCTTGCAATAGCCGAACTTCTCATGCTCGGTGCCGATCCGCCAATCCTCAACCGGTTTGCAGCCGCTTTCCAGATAGCCCACGAGTTGCTCATAAGATGTGATCGGACCACCGCCGGATTGTGGAATTGACATAAAGGGCGCTCCGTTTGCTCGTGTTCTTCAGCGTGACAGGGATGAGCCTAATTCACCGGCGTGTCAATGTAAGGAAACCCGGGCGGCGCGTGCCTTTGGGCCCTCCCAGATCACAATCGAGTGCTTTTTTTCGGACCGCAGAGCCGCCAGCGCCTGCTCCATATGGAACCCCGGCAGCGTGCTGAAAGCATCGAACAGGCGTTCGGCCCCTGCCGCATTTACAGGCACCAGCAATTCCTGCGCCCCGTCCTGCTTCAAGCGCCAGTGCGCGGGATAAAGAGAGGCGTCAAGGGTCACATGGGTCAGTTCACGCAGGGCAACGGCCCCGCCTGTCAGGGGACCGAAGTAGGTGATCTGCCCCTCATCGACCTGAACCGTGCCGGGCCCCTGCCCCGCGCTGCGAAACCGCGCGCGCTGAACGCCGATCCAGATCAGAGCGAGGCCGCCAATGCCCAGAACAGCGCCAGGCAGCAGCAGAAGCGGGCTGTTTCCCAGAAGCCACCAGATGCCCAAGGCACCGGCAGCACCCCCCACGAGCGCCTCGCGCCAACGGATCAGAGCTGCCTGGGCCTGAGGTCGAATAAACGGCATGGATACCTACCCTGCGTGGACGGCGCTTATCCAAGCGGGTCTTGAGGGCGAGGTAAAGCGCAAATGCGATCTGCGGCAGAACGTTCCTGTCACCAATCGCCCAACCGCATCTGCCAGAGGCTCAGCGCGGCGACGGCGGCAGTATCAGCGCGCAGGATGCGGGGGCCCAAAGCGACCGGGTGGGCGACGTCAAGACCCGTCAATCGCGCACGCTCGCGCGGCGAAAACCCGCCCTCCGGCCCGATGAAGACCGCCCAGCTTTTGCCCCCGGACGGGAGTTCAGGTGTACTCCCCGCCAAGCCCTCGTCACAGAACATGATCGCGCGCGTTGCATCCCAATCGGACAAAAGCCGGTCCAACCGGACCATCTCGCACACCTCCGGCACAACATGGGCCCCGCATTGCTCTGCCGCCTCGACCGCATGTGCCTGCAGGCGCTCGCGCTGTATCCGCCCGGCGTTGGTAAAGTCGGTCTGCACGGGTAGGAGCCGCGATACCCCCATTTCCACGGCCTTTTCGACGATGAAATCTGTACGCGCTTTCTTGATCGGCGCAAATGCCAGCCAGACATCGGGCGGGGTCTTTTGCGGCGCCGTCTGCTCCGTGACGTCGAGCACACCGCCCCGCTTGGCTGCCTCAACAACGGTCGCCTGCCATTCCCCGTCCCGACCGTTAAAGAGTTTGACCACAGCACCAACCCCGAGCCGCATCACGCCAAAAAGATAATGCGCCTGCGCGCGGGAGAGAGGAACCGATTGCCCCTGCCCCAAAGGGTGATCTACATAAAGGCGTATCTTGGGTGTCGAATTGCGATCCATGGGGAGAACCATATGCAAGAGCCCGCGCCAACACCAGATGGACAGGTTGCCGATGCGGTGCCGGACAACTGGGTTGATCTCTATGCGCCCGCCTTCAGCCGCCCCTATCTGCGTCTGAGCCGCGCAGACAGGCCCATCGGCACCTGGCTTCTGTTGCTCCCCTGCTGGTGGGGGCTGACCCTTTCGATGCTCTATACCCAGCAGGCCAGCCTGTACGACGCCTGGATCGCCCTTGGGTGCGCCTTGGGCGCATGGCTCATGCGGGGAGCGGGGTGCACGTGGAACGACATCACGGATCGGGATTTTGACGGCAAGGTCGAACGCACGCGGTCGCGACCAATCCCCGCCGGGCAGGTCACGGTGCGGGGTGCTGTCATCTGGATGTGTGTCCAGTCCCTGCTGGCCTTCGGCATCTTGCTGACCTTTAACGCGGCAGCGATTGCCTTGGGTGTGCTGGCCCTGTTACCCGTTGCGATCTACCCCTTTGCCAAGCGCTTCACCTGGTGGCCGCAGGTCTTTCTGGGACTGGCGTTCAACTGGGGCGCGCTGCTGGCCTGGACGGCCCATAGCGGGCAACTCGATGCGCCTGCGGTTGTCCTCTATGTCGCGGGGATCGCCTGGACCCTCTTTTATGACACGATCTACGCTCATCAGGACACCGAAGATGATGCGCTGATCGGGATCAAATCCACCGCCCGCCTCTTTGGAGAGAAAACGCCAAGCTGGCTCAGGCGCTTTTTGATGGCCACCGTGGGCCTGATGGGTCTGGCGGTGATTTTTGCCGTGAAGGACTCCGCAAGTGTCCTGGCGCTGGTTGTGGCACTTGGCGGCCCCTGGGCCATGGGCTGGCACATGACATGGCAGCTGCGTGGTTTCGATGCCGAAGACAACACCAAGCTGTTGCGCCTCTTTCGCGCCAACCGGGACACCGGCATGATCCCGCTTGTGTTCTTTGGTGCCGCCCTGTTCCTATGATTGAAACCGTCTCGTCAGAGGCGTATCACACTCCTGTTGCCCAGCGACCCGAAAGCTCTATGCCCCTGTCTCGTCCTCATCTGGTTCTTTCTGCCTTCGCTCTTGCTGCGGGCGCGTCCTTGCTTGCGGCCAGCTATACCGCCCGGATTGTCGAGGACCGCTCCGAAATAGAGATCAGGAAGTCGCTGGATATCAGCGGGCTGACATGGGCGGAGGTCGAAGCTGACGGCCTGCGGGTGATGATCGCGGGTACCGCCCCCACCGAGGCCTTGCGGTTCCGCGCGCTGAGCGTGGCGGGCTCCGTTGTTGATGCGGCCCGTGTGGTGGACGAGATCGAGGTAGAGGCCGCCGAAGCCCTGCAGCCACCGCGTTTTTCCGCCGAGGTGTTGCGCAATACCTCGGGCCTGTCGATCATCGGTCTGATCCCGGAAAGCAGTGATCGCACAGCGATACTGGAGGCTTTCGCAACCTCTGACAGATTGCCGGTGACGGATTTGTTGGAGACCGCGAACTACCCCGCGCCATCGGGCTGGGACGATGCGCTGGCCTTTGCCATGACCGCAATCGAAGACCTGCCGCGTGCCAAAGTATCCGTTGATGCCGGCCGGGTCGTCATCACCGCCATCGCCGATAGCGCGGACCACAAGGCCGAGATGGAGGCAAAGCTGCGCCGGCGCGCGCCACCCGCCCTTCGCGTGACGCTGAACATCACCGCGCCACGTCCGGTCATCTCTCCTTTCACCTTGCGTTTCGTGAAGGATGAAAACGGGGCCCGGTTCGATGCCTGTTCGGCTGATACACCCGAAACCCAGACAAGGATTACCGAGGCGGCGATGCATGCGGGCCTGACAGGCCCCGGACGCTGCGCAATCGGCATGGGGGTCCCCACGCCCTTCTGGGGGGACGCCGTGGACCTCGCGATCAGGGCGCTTGAGCGGATCGGACAGGGGACTGTGACATTCGCTGATACCGAAGTCACTCTTGCTGCAGCAGAAGGAACCGACCCCGGTCTGTTTGACCGCGTCATCGGCGAGTTGGAAACCAGCCTGCCAGAGGTCTTTATCCTGAAAGCCCGGCTGCCTGTGAAAGAGGAGGCCGGCACAGGCCCGGCAGAATTCTATGCAACCCTCAGCCCCGAAGGCCAGGTTCAATTGCGAGGCCGACTGGGCAGCGAGAACATGCGCGATGTCGCGGACAGTTTCGCCAAGGCGAAATTCGGCTCGGAAAACGTCTACACAGCCGCACGGGTTGTGCCGGACTTACCCGCCGACTGGTCAAGCCGCGTGCTGACTGCGATTGAAGCGTTGAGCCTGACAAGCAATGGCGTCGTCACGGTCACAGCGGACGATCTACGGTTGTCAGGCCGGTCGGGCGACCCTGACGCCGCCGAGATGATCGCGCATCTGATGGTGGACAAACTGGGAGACGATGGCGCGTTCGACATCCACGTGGATTATGTCGAGGCGCTTGATCCCGTCGCTGCCCTGCCAACTGCGGATGAATGCGAGACACAGATCGCTGACATTCTGGTAGCCAAGAAAATCACTTTCGAACCGGGCTCCGCGACAATCGACGAAAGCGCGCTCGGCACGATGGACCAGATTGCGGATCTGCTGCGTACCTGCGGCAGCTTGCGGCTCGAAGTGCAGGGCCATACCGATAGCCAGGGCCGCGAGGAAATGAACCTGTCCCTGAGCCAGGCGCGGGCGGAATCAGTGCTCAATGAGTTGCGCGCCAGAAAGGTCCTGACCTCCAGTTTCATCGCAAAAGGCTACGGCGAGGCGCTGCCGATTGCGACAAACGACACCGAGGAAGGCCGCGAAGCCAACCGCCGCATCGAATTCCGCCTCATTCCCCCCGAACCCAGTGTCCCGGAAGGCGAATCTGCGCTGGAATCTATTGCTGAAAAGAGCGATATAAAGGCAGATGGGGAGTAACCGTGCGCTGCTTCTGCGCCGGTGTGAAAGGGAAACCCGATGACAAGCCCGCAGTTTGTTGTGGCAACTGCCATAATGCTATTCATCGCATTTTCGCTGGGTTGGTTTGCGAACTGGCTGGTTCATCGTTTTTCGCGAGTTGCGGCGGATGACGTGGCCCAGTTGGATCGCATGAGCCAGGAACTGCATGAAGCGGAAGAAACCCGCGATCAGGCCATCACATACCTGCAACAGCGCGAAGCGGAACTGACCAACCAACTGGCCCAGACCGAAGCGGAACTGCGCGCGGCAATGGACGGCCTGCGGGACGCCCGGCACGAGGCTGAGGAGCTTCGCGCCAGACTGGCCCGCCCGTCACAGGCAGGCTAGAACGGCATCCATCTCATCCGCAATACGACCCCTTGCAACTGAGGACAGCCCCCGAGCCTGGGGGGGGTTGAAGCCCCTCCCGGGGGGAGGGTCGGAGGCTGGCCGGCGGTGCCGGGCGGTTCACTCGGTAAGGGCGGTGCTTCAGATTATCGGCCCGATGCCCTAAGGCACGGCTCAGGTCACTGTCAGATGCGCGCAAGTAGCGTGATGGCTCACCGCCTGTGACGTGCTTCCCATCACCAGAGCGGTCAGATTGCCCAATCCACGGCGTCCGGTCACGATCAGGTCTGACTTCACCTCTTTCGCATATTCAGTAAGTTCCTTTGCGGCGTCCCCCTGTCCGATATGGGTTTTGACGTCGCTCTGGCCTGCCGCAGCCGCGGTCGCCCTGGCTTTTTCGAGCAGGGTCTCGGCTGCCTCTTGGGTTTCCTTGGGGTCCGGCATCGTAACGGCCGCATGGTATCCCGCGACAGCCCCCATCGCGAAGGCAACGGTTTCCGGATGCGGTGTGTGCACGATATGCACCACGCCATGATACTTGTCAGCAAGGTCACACGCCATTCGCACAGCGTTTTCCGATGGTCCCGACCCGTCGTAGCCCACACAAATCGTATTGAACAC
Source organism: Pseudomonadota bacterium (assembly GCA_039196345.1). Lineage (GTDB taxonomy): Bacteria > Pseudomonadota > Alphaproteobacteria > Rhodobacterales > Rhodobacteraceae > Roseobacter. The sequence continues at coordinate 23,800 of JBCCUU010000011.1, forward strand.
TGCTGTCTCTCCCTTTGCTGTTGATGACAAAAGGATAAAGGTTCGCCATTTCCGGTGCCATGATATGGGTCAAGCGCCGCTTTTGAGAATCGGCCTGAAAATCTGGATCACCGCCCTTGCCGAGAGTATCCGCCAGCCCCCGACCCTCCCCCTGCAGGAGGCTGGCCTGAGCTGTGAGGGGTCGCCTCGCAGATAAACCGGATACCGCTTTGGGGAGCTACCAGCGGGTCAACGCCTCTTCGTCCTCATCACGGGCTGCCACCCAGGACGCGCCTTCCTCGGTCACCTCGCGCTTCCAGAAGGGCGCGCGTGATTTCAGATAATCCATCAGGAACTCCGCCGCCTCAAAGGCCTGCTTGCGATGGCGTGCAGCAGTGGCCACCATCATGATCATCTCGCCCGGCACAAGCGTGCCATGGCGATGAATGACCAGCACATCCCCCAAAGACCAGCGCCTTGCCGCTTCTTCAGCGATATCAGCAAGGGCCTTTTCGGTCATCCCCGGGTAGTGCTCAATTTCCATGGCCCTGAGACGGCTGTCGCCCGTGTCACGGACCACGCCGGTGAACGTCACAACGGCGCCCATGTCATTGCGACCGGACGCAAAGGATGACGTGACCTCGCCTAGGTCAAACGGGTCCTGCTGCACAATGATGCGCATCCTTCAGCCTCCGGTCATCGGTGGGAAGAACGCCACTTCCTGTGCGCCATCGAGAGGCGCGTCAAAATCTGTCAGTTGTTGGTCAATTGCAACCCGCAAGGCAGAGGTGTCGGCAAAGGCCACCGCGTAGCGTTCTTCCTTGTCGCGCAACTCCTGCACAAGCTCGCTCACCGTGCTGGCACTGGTTTCAATGCGTTCGCGCGGCACACCGATCCGCTCCCGCACCCAGGCAAAATAGAGCACATTCATCGCTGGTCATCCTTCAGATAGGGCATCGCTTTCAACAGATAGTCGACACCGGTCATCAACGTCAGGGCCGCCGCGATCCAAAGCAGCCCCAACCCGATCTTGCCGGCCCATTGCATGGCGAATTGCTTCCAGCGCAACCCCTGCAAATCCTGCTCTGTTCCGGCAAAGATGGCATCGACCAGAGCCTGATCCATCCCCCAGGCCGACATCACCAGGTAGTGCTCAAAGACGCCCTGCGCAAAAAGCACGGCGATCGCCACCATCTGAAATGTCGTCTTCCATTTCGCCAGTTTCGTGACCTTCAAAGTCCCTGCCGTATCGCCAAGGAACTCGCGCAGACCCGAAACAAAGACCTCGCGGAACAGGATCACCGTCGCGGGCAGCACCAGCCAGGGCGACCAGCTGGAAAATCCGATGATTACCATCAGGGCAATGACCACCATCGCCTTGTCCGCAATCGGATCCAGCATCGCCCCGAGTTTGGTTTCCTGTTTCCAGGCGCGCGCAAGATAGCCGTCAAACCAGTCCGTCACCGCAGCCGTCACGAACAGGATGAGCGCAAACCAATCCGCATAGGGCCGGGTGAAATACAAAAACATCACGGCGACCATTGGCGCGGCAACAAGGCGCACAATCGTCAGGATATTGGGCAAGGTCAGTCTCATACCGGCACCTTACAACGCCCGGATTCCGGGCGAAAGTCGCATCCGCACTGACAACGCCCGCAACGGGCGGTCTTTTCGTCAGAAAAGCCAAATGAAAACTGTCGCTCCGCAGGAGCGTCCGCCGGATCACCGGCGCTCGTGAAAAAAATCGTAGATTTTCTCGGCCAGCGCCCCCGACACGCCATCCACGGCTTTCAGGTCGCTGAGGTTCGCGCGCGCGACCGCCTTGGCGGAACCGAAATGCGACAGCAGCGCCCGTTTGCGCGCAGCGCCAACGCCAGGCACCTCATCCAGCGGCGTGGCCCCCACCGCCTTGGCCCGTTTCGCGCGGTGTGTCCCGATCGCGAACCGATGCGCTTCATCGCGCATGCGTTGGACAAAATAGAGCACCGGATCGTTATGGCGTAGCGCAAAGGGGCGCTTGCCCACCCGGTGGAACTCTTCCTTGCCGGCATCCCGGTCCAGCCCCTTTGCGACGCCAACCATTGGAATGTCTTCCACGCCAAACTCTTTCATGATCGACGCCACCGCAGAGACCTGGCCGGCCCCGCCGTCAACCAGCAACAGATCCGGCCAATGGCCTTCGCGCCGCTCCGGATCTTCCTTGATCAGACGTTTGAACCGCCGGGTCAGGACTTCCTTCATCATGCCAAAATCATCCCCGGGGGTCAGGTCTTCCCCCTTGATGTTGAACTTGCGGTACTGGTTTTTCATGAAGCCCTCGGGGCCCGCGACAATCATCGCGCCCACCGCAAAGGCCCCCTGGATGTGAGAGTTGTCATAGACCTCAATGCGCTGGGGCGGATTGGGAAGATCAAAGGCTTCGGCCAGCCCTTTCAAGAGCTTCGCCTGCGTGGCCGACTCGGCCATCTTCCGGGCGAGCGATTCGCGCGCATTGCGCAGGGCCCCGTCAATCAACTCCGCTTTCTCGCCGCGTTTCGGCACCACCAACTCGACCTTGCGCCCAAGCTTGCCGGAGAGGGCTTCTGCCATCAGGTCCGGGTTTTCGATCTCATTGCTGAGAATGATCTGACGGGGCGGTTCGCGGGTATCGTAGAACTGGCCGACAAAGGCTTCGAGCGCTTCTGCCGCATCTACATCCGCGCCAACCCGGGGGTAATAGTCACGATTCCCCCAGTTCTGGTTCGCGCGAATGAAAAATACCTGCACGCAGGCCTGTCCATTCTCCAGATGAAGCGCCACGATATCTGCCTCCGCCACGCTCTTGGGGTTGATGCCCTGTGCGGTCTGCACCTGCGTCAGTGCCTTGATCCGGTCGCGCAGCGCCGCTGCCCGCTCAAATTCCATCGCCTCCGAGGCTTGCGACATCTCCCCCGCAAGTCGTGCCTGAATATCGGTGGTTTGCCCGGTCAGGAACTTTTCTGCATCCCGGACGGTTTGGCGGTAGTCCTCTGGGCTGATCTTGCCCACGCAAGGCGCCGAGCAGCGCTTGATCTGATATTGCAGGCAGGGACGTGTGCGCGATTCGAACATCGTGTCCGAGCAATCCCGCAGCAGAAAGACCCGTTGAAGCTGGTTCAGGGTTCGGTTGACCGCGCCGGCAGACGCAAAAGGCCCGTAGTAGCTGCCCTTTTCCTTCTTCGCGCCGCGATGTTTCTTGATTTGCGGGTAGTCATGAGATGCCGTCACAAGAATGTTCGGAAAGCTCTTGTCATCGCGCAAAAGCACGTTGAACTTCGGCTTCAGCTGCTTGATGAGGTTTTGTTCCAGCAGCAGTGCTTCTGTCTCTGTCTTTGTGGTCAAAAACATCATCGAAGCCGTCATGGAGATCATACGCGCAATCCGGGGCGAATGCCCGCTGGGGCGCGCATAGTTTGAAACCCGCGCGCGCAGATTTCGCGCCTTGCCGACGTAGAGCACGCGGCTTTCCGCATCCAGCATGCGGTAGACGCCTGGCGAGGAATCGAGGGTTCTCAGGTATCCCTGAATAACCTCATGCCCCGTGTCGACACGCTCTGTCTGCACATCATCCGAGTTGTTCATGGTTGCCTTTTTGTGATTCCTTGCCCGGCTGCACTGTAGCGCAACCGTGTGCAAGCCTTAAGGTGTCCACCAAAGCTGTGGACAACTCTGCAGATAAGTCCCGGCCACGATGTTTTTTTCGTTGTTCTGTCTGGATTTCCTCGGAATGCCTAATTTTTAGGCAGTATTTTAAGATACTGTTTTTAAATGACATTTTGTTTTCACAGGGGCAAGTACCTGAAAATAAAGACAATTTTGTAACGATTATGTAACAATTGCGCCGTAGGTGCACAACTTTGGTGTTCCGCGTCATTCGACCCCGAGGACGTCCGGTGTTTTCCAGCCCAGATGCTGCCCACCATCAATACAAATCAGCTGTCCCGTCAGCGCGGGTGCGTCGAGGATAAACCCCAGGGCAGCGGTGATGTCCTGCGGGTTTGCGCCGCGCTTGAGCACCGTGTTGGCGCGCTGATTTGCAAAGTGTGCGTCTGTCTGACGCGCGCCCTTGAGTGTGGGGCCCGGACCAATTGCATTAACCCGGATCGCGGGGGCCAGCGCTTGCGCCGTTGTTTGGGTCATGGCCCAGAGACCCATCTTCGCGATCGTGTAGGTCATGAATTCAGGCGTCAGTTTGCGCACCCTCTGATCCACCATATTCACCACGACCCCGGTTGCCTGCGGCTCACCGGCGGTGTCCTTCTCAGGTGCCAGCCCCTGAGCCGCCATGGCCTGCGTCAGGATAAAGGGGGCACGCAGATTGCTTTGCAAATGGCGGTCCCAAAGGTCGCGGTTCGCCGTTTTGATCGTGTCATATTCGAAAATCGACGCGTTGTTGACGAGGCAGGTGATCTCCCCGCCCAGACCCTCGCGGGCCTCGCGAAACAACGTCTCAGTTTGTCGATCATCGAGAAGGTCCGCCTGAAAGGACTTCGCCTGCCCACCAGCCTGCCGTATGCACTCGGCCGTTTCGGCCGCACCGGCAGCGGAACCCGCGTAATGCACCGCCACCGCGTATCCGCGTTGCCCCAGATAGAGCGCCATCGCACGCCCAAGGCGACCGCCCGCTCCTGTCACCAGTGCCCGTTTCATGCCAACTGCCTCTCCACGTTCTTATGTCAGTAGGAGGACCAGATAGCTCACATAAAGAACAGACAAGATCACGCCCCAGATACGCGTGATATTCCAACCAAGAAAAACAAACGGCGCCAGCAGAATAGACGCGCCCAGCATCACCCAAAGATCAAACCGCAGGAATTCGGCATCCACCGGGATGGGCCCTACAAGGCTGGCAATGCCGATGATGGCCAGCAGGTTGAACATATTCGATCCGATCACATTGCCCAGGGCAACATCTGCCTGGCGGCGCAAGGCGGCCATGACCGTGGTGGCCAGTTCCGGCAGGGATGTTCCGATTGCCACGAGCGTCAGCCCGATGACCACATCAGACACACCATATTGCTTTGCGATGATCGTCGCATTGTCCACAAGCAGGTCCGCGCCCAGCGGCAGCCCCACCAGCCCAAGGCCCAGAAAGATCAGAATGCGCCACATCGGCAGATCCGGGTCGGCACCCTCTGGCTCTTCGGTTTCCTCCGCCTTGCAGGCATTGCGATGGTTTTTCGCATCCCGAAACGCGGCGGCCAGAACAGCCGCAAGGGCCAGTAGCAAAATGACACCGGCGATCCAGTCAAAGACCCCCCGAAACGCCAGCCCGATGAACAGGACGGACGCAAAGATCATTTGCAGGTAAGTCTTTTTGGTATTGCATTCGGAGGTGTGCATGGTCGCCAGCAAGGCAGGCACGCCAAGCACAAGCAGGATATTCGCCGTGTTGGAGCCAACAACGTTGCCAAGGGCAAGTCCCGGCGCGTCCTCCAGGATCGCCTGCACCGAAATCAGCAATTCCGGGGCGGAAGTCCCGAACGCGACGATCGTCAGGCTGACAATCAGGGCCGGCACACCGAGTCGCAGACTCAGGTTCACCGCCCCCTTGACCAGCGAGTCGCCCGCCAGAAGCAGGATCAGCAAACCCAGCCCGGAGAGAAACCAGGGCGTCATGCCCGACCGCCCTTGCCACAGGCGCAAGGCCCCCGTCCGATCCGGTAGCGACCGCAGGACCGGCATTTGGCCGAAGCAAGCCGCTTGCCCCCCAGCCAGTGCATCTTGCCGAACATGGCCAAAACGGCGATGACCACGAGGAACAGGGTGACGATCTTGAAAATCATGAATTACAATCCGAACTGCGCAAAGGCGCTGCGTTCTTCAAGCGTCTGGAAAGCGTCATCAACGACCTGTGCCCCGAAACGCGCCAGCAACGGTTTGCGCACCCCATACTGGCGAAACTTGACCTTGTCGCCAAAGCGATCCTTCATCATTGGCCTGAGATGACCTATGCCATCGATCAACCCGATCTCGGTGGCCTCGCGCGCCAGCCAGACCTCGCCAGTAAAGAGATCGCGGTCCTCGGGCAGTTTGCCTTTGCGCCGCGTGCTCACATGATCCTTGAAATTGACATGGATGTCTTCGAGCAGTTTTTTCAGCCGTGCGACGTCATCGGGGTTTTCGGGCCGGAAGGGATCCAGCATGGATTTGGATTTTCCAGCAGTATAGACCCGCCGCTCGATCCCTTGCTTGGCGAGAAACTCATGTGCACCGAAAGACGCGGAGATCACGCCGATTGAACCGATGACGGAGCTTTCGTCAGCATAGATCTCATCCGCTGCCGCCGCGAGCCAGTAACCCCCCGATGCGGCCACATCTTCGACGAAGGCGATGACGGGCACTTCTTTCTCTTCGGCAAGCTGCCTGATCCGCGCACCAATGAGGGAGGATTGCACAGGGCTGCCGCCGGGTGAATTGATCTCAAGCGCCACTGCCGCAGGTTTACCGCGTGAAAAGGCTTTTGCGAACACCGGGGCGAGGGACGCGTCATTCAGGCCGCCCCGGCCAGAGGCAGAGATCATGCCCGACAAGCGCACCACCGCGACAACGGGATCAGATTTGAGAAAAGGTATCCAGCGTTTCATGAGTGCTCATGTAGAATGGCCGCCCGCTTCAAACAAGGCGCTAGCAACAAGAGTTTTGAGCGCGCCTTTATTGTCGCAATCGCCAGCCTGTCTTGAAAATCCACCAGATGACAACGAGGCAGATCAGCGTAAAGCCCGCAATGGCCATCAGCGACAGGAAGATGGGCACATCCGCCGCACCAAAGAAGGACCAGCGGAAACCGGAGACAAGGTAGACAACCGGGTTGAAGAGCGACACGGTCTGCCACACCGGCGGTAGCATTGAAATCGAGTAGAACGCACCGCCCAGAAACACCAGCGGGGTGATAACCAGCAGCGGCACCAGTTGCAATTGCTCGAAACTGCTCGCCCAGATGCCGATGATGAACCCCAAAAGCGAGAAACTCAGGCAGGTGAGCAGCAAAAACAGCACCATGGCCAGCGGATGCGCAATCGCGATGTCCACGAAAAAAAACGAGGTAGCGAGGATAATGATCCCGATAATCAGTGCCTTGATCGCCGCTGCCCCCACGTATCCCGCCACGATTTCCAGGAAATTGACCGGTGCGGACAAAAGCTCATAGGTCGTGCCGATAAATTTCGGGAAGTAAATCCCGAAGGAGGCGTTGGAAATGGCTTGTGTGATGACAGACAACATGATGAGCCCCGGCACGATGAACGCGCCGTAGCTCACGCCCTCTATCTCCTGAATGCGGCTGCCAATCGCGGCCCCGAAGACCACGAAGTAAAGCGACGTGGACAAGACCGGCGAGATCAGGCTTTGCGCGATGGTGCGGAAAAAGCGGGCCATCTCAAAGGCGAAGATGGCGCGGATGGCGATCAGGTTCATACGGCATCTCCCGTCTCGGTATGCACAAGGTTGACGAAGATATCCTCAAGGCTGCTCTGGCGGGTGACCACATCGCGCAGCACCAGCCCCGAGGCGGAGACATCCGACAACAGCTTGGTGATCCCGGTGCGATCTGCCCTTGTGTCATAGGAATAGGTCAGCGTCGCGCCATCCTCGCTCAGAACAAGGTCGTGTTTCGCAAGGGCGTCGGGCAGCTTTGCAATCGGCGCCGTCAACTGCACATCCAGCTGTTTCTGGCCCATCCGCTGCATCAGTTGCACCTTTTCCTCGATCAGGAGCATTTCGCCCTTGGCGATGACCCCAACCCGGTCCGCAATCGCTTCGGCCTCTTCAATGTAATGGGTTGTCAGCACGATTGTGACCCCCGACGATTTGAGCCGTGCGACCACACCCCACATGTCCTTGCGCAGCTCCACATCCACCCCGGCGGTCGGCTCATCGAGAAACAGCAATCGCGGCTCGTGGCTCAGAGCCTTGGCGATCAGAACCCGCCGCTTCATCCCGCCCGACAATTCGCGGATCTGATTGTCCTTTTTGTCCCAAAGCGAAAGTTGGCGCAAAATCTCTTCTACCTTCGCGTCATCGCGCGGTTTGCCGAACAGCCCACGGGAGAAATTCACCGTGTTGATGACCCGCTCGAAGGGTTCGAGATTGATCTCCTGCGGCACCAACCCGATGATCGACCGCGCCGCGCGGAAATCACGAAGGATGTCAAAACCACCGACACACACCGATCCCGCAGTCGCCTGGGTGATCCCGCAGATCGTGGAAATCAGCGTGGTCTTTCCGGCACCATTTGGCCCCAGCAGCGCGACGATCTCCCCCTGATCGATCCGCAGATTTACATCCTTGAGCGCTTCAAAGCCGTCCGCGTAGGATTTGCGCAAGCCTTCGACTTCCAGAATAGACGCCATCCGTGATCCCCCGTCCCTTTAGAGGCGATTTAAATAGTGCCCCTCTGCTCAAAAGGACAGGGCGGAAATGCACGAAGCCACCCCGACTCTGTGCGCCTGCCCGATGCCGGATGTGTCGCAACCAGACGCGCATGTCGCGAAATGCGTGATACCGAACCCTTATGAACATGCACGCAGAAAACCGGGCCAGCCTCGCGATCCTCGTTATCCTCGTGGGTATTTTTGCCATTTCGATCAATGACATGTTGATTAAGCGGCTGTCCGGCAACTACCCGTTGCATGAAATCGTCTTTGCGCGTTCGGGTTTGGCCTTGGTGTTCTCACTGCTGTTAGTCTGGTTGGAAGGCGGCTGGCGCATCCTGAAAACCCGCAGGCCTTCTTTGCATGTCCTGCGCGGTGCCTTGATTGTTGCCGCCAACATGAGCTTTTTCGCAGCCCTTGCCGCGCTGCCTCTGGCCGACGCCACAGCGCTCTTTTTTGCAGCACCGCTCTTTATCACCCTGTTGTCTGTGCCTGTTCTGGGCGAGAAAGTCGGGATCCTGCGTCTGAGCGCGGTGTTCGTCGGCTTTGCGGGGGTGATCCTCATGCAACGCCCCTGGGCAGACCCGCAGAGCCTTGAGGTGCCGCGGCTTGTGCTTCTGCTGCCCGTGTTCGCGGCCCTGACATATGCCCTGAACCAACTGATGACCCGCAAGCTGGGTGTCGAAAGCAAGGCTGCGGCCCTGTCCGTCTATATCCATCTGGCGTTTGTCGTGGTGTCCCTCGGGTTCTTTACCGTGGCCGGGGACGGGCGATATGCGACAGTTTCCGAGAACCCCTCCGTTCAGTTTCTGCTGCGCGCCTGGATCTGGCCGGACGGCTCTGACTGGTGGGTCATGCTCGGGCTTGGGTTCAACGCGGCAATCGTCGGCTACTGCCTGAGCCAGGCATACCGATTGGCCGACGCCGCCACTGTCGCCCCTTTTGAATATGTCGGCTTGCCGCTGGCCGTTCTCTGGGGCTGGCTCATCTTTGGCGACACGCCGGCGTGGGAGGTTTGGGCAGGCATGGCGCTGATTATCGGGTCGGGATTGTTTGTCTTTCTCAGAGAACAGCAAAAGTCCCGCGTGGTCGCGCGCGGCCCGGTCAAACGCCGCTAAGTGCGGCGCTCAAGGTAGAAACGCACAGCGTCCTGCACATGGCGAAACCTGTCTCCTCCCAGATGTTTGCCGCCATACCAGCGCGTCACCACAACAATCTCGTTTTGCAGGTTCTCGCGCTCCAGCATGCGCAAAATGACCATGCCCGCCCCTGCCTCGCCATCATCGTTCTTGAGCGGCCCTTCGGCCGTCAGCACAGCCCAGGAATGATGCGTCGCCTTTGCGAACTTCTTTTTGCGCTTAAGTTCCTTGATAAACGCTTTTGCGTCCGCGTCACCGCGACAGGGCCCGCCGGAGACCGCATATTTTGATCCCCGGTCACTGATGATGCCTTCAAAGACCTGCACAAGCTGGACGGGTCAGTCGATGCGCACGACGACCTTTCCCGTCGCCTTGCGGGTGCGGAGCAGATCCAATGCGGCGTTTGCCTGCTCAAGCGGGAGCACGTTGCTCACATGTGGTTTCAGCTTCCCGTCTTCGTACCAGCGGGTCAGCGTCTCGAAACTGTCGGTCAGCACCTTGGGGTTCACTTTCGTATAGGCCCCCCAGTAAAGACCGATCACCGTGAGGTTTTTCACCAGCAAATGGTTCGCCGGAATCTGAGGCACGTCACCGGAGGCAAATCCAAGCGGCAACAAACGCGCCTCGGGTCGGCAGGCGCGCAGGGCGGCTTTGAACTGATCGCCGCCAATGGGATCATAGACCACATCCGCGCCCCCCAGCGCCTTGACCCTTTCGCGAATATCATCGGTATCGGAGTTGATCAGGTGATCGGCCCCCGCATCTTTGGCCACGGCGAGTTTCTCCGTGCCACGCGCGACGGCGACGACTTCGGCCCCCATCAGCTTGCCCAACTCCACCGCCGTCAGCCCGACGCCACCGGAAGCCCCCAGCACCAGCAGCCGCTCGCCGGGTTTGAGGTGCGCCTTATAGTCCAGCGCGACATGGCTTGTTCCATAGGCGATCAGGAAGGCTGCTGCGTCCTCATCGGTCATGACATCCGGGATGGCGACACAGACATCCGCAGACACAGCGGCATAGTCCGCCAGCGCGCCAAAGCCGCAGTAAGCCGCGATGCGCTGCCCGACGGCGAAACCTTCGACATCTTCGCCGACTTCCGTGATGGTGCCGCATAGCTCCATCCCAAGAGTGAAGGGCAGGTCGGGCCTTTCCTGATAAGTCCCCTTGATTGCCAGTGTGTCGCCGAAGTTCATCCCGCAGGTGTGCACCTTGACGACGACCTGCCCGGTCGCTGCTTTTGGACGCGGAATGTCCTGCATTTGCAGCGGCTGACCCAGTTCGGTGACTTGCATGGCGCGCATGAGCGTGTTCCTGACTCTGTTTTCGACGCCGCCATCTGCCCAGAGTAGCGGGGCCTTGGCAAGGGCCGCCCGTCAGGTTTTGGAAGACGAGGACGCCAAAGGGCGTCGCGCGGGGTCAGGAGGGATCACTCGCACCTTTCGACCGTCAGGCGCTCTCAGGCGTCTTCGAGGATCAGATCAGATGCCTTTTCCCCGATCATGATGGCCGGTGCATTGGTATTTCCCGATACGATTTCCGGCATGATCGAACAATCCGCCACACGCAGCCCGGCAATGCCATGCACCCGCAACCGGCTATCCACAACCGCGTCGGAGCCGCCTCCCATCTTGCAGGTGCCCGTCGGGTGATAGATCGAGGCGGTGTTGTTTCGCGCCCAATCCAGCATCGCGGCGTCGTCATCTATATCGAGACTGGGTTTGGGGCGGAACTCCTCCGAGATTTTGGTGGTCAGTGGTGCATGGCGGGCGATTTTGCGCGCAATCCGCACACCCTCGACAATGGTTTGGCAATCCGTCTCGGTCGACAGGTAGTTTGGGATGATCTTGGGGTACTGCCGTGGTTGCGACGAGGCGAGACGGATCTCCCCCCGGCTCTCGGGGCGCAACTGGCAGACCGACATCGTGAAGGCAGAGAATTTATCAGCCCCCTTGCCCGGGTTTTCCGCCGAGAGCGGCTGCACATGGAACTGGATATCGGGCGTTTCGAGATCCTCGCGGGTTTTGAGGAAACCGGTCGCAAGGCTCGCCGCCATGGTCATCGGTCCGGCCCGGAACAACAGGTATTTCAAGCCGATCCTGGCCTGGCCGATCAGGCTGGAAACCTCATCGTTCAGGGTTGGCTCGTTGCATTTGTAGACCAACCGGGCCTGTAAGTGATCCTGGAGGTTCTTGCCAACACCCGGCAGCGCTTTTTTCACATCGATCCCGTGGTCGGTCAGTTGCTCAGGTTCGCCAATGCCCGACAGCATCAGAAGCTGCGGGGAGTTGATCGCCCCGCCGCAAAGGATCACTTCGCGCCGCGCCGTCACCGTCTGGGCGCGTCCGCCTCTGTCAGTATATGTGACCCCAGTCGCCCGACTCTCGGAAATCTCGATCCTGTCGGCCTGCGCATGTGTCACGATGGTGAGGTTGGGTCTGGACTTCGCCGGATTGAGGTAGGCAACCGCCGAACTGCACCGTCGCCCATTCTTGGCGGTCAGCTGGAAAAACCCGACACCTTCCTGATCGGCGCCGTTGTAGTCTGGGTTAAACTTGTACCCTGCCGATTGTGCGGCAGCCACCCAGGCATCGGTGATCGGGCGCTGGATTCGCATGTTGGAGACAGAGAGCGGACCCTGATCGCCGTGAAACGCGTCCGCGCCGCGTTCATTGCATTCCGCGCGTTTGAAAAGCGGCAGAACGTCATCCCACCCCCAACCGGCGTTGCCCATCTGCCGCCAGCGGTCATAATCCTGTGGCTGCCCGCGCACATACAAAAGGCCATTGAGCGAGGAGGACCCGCCCAGAACCTTGCCCCGGGGCCATTCGATGGACCGACCGTTCAACCCTGGATCGGGCTCTGTCTTGTAGCACCAGTCGACAGATGGATTGTGGATCGTCTTGAAGTACCCGACGGGGATGTGAATCCAGGGATTGAGATCACGGCCCCCCGCTTCGAGCAGGATCACCTTGTTCTTTGGATCATCGCTCAACCTGTTGGCCAGCACACAGCCAGCAGAGCCTGCGCCGATGATGACAAAATCTGCTTCCAAGCCAGCGCCCTCCATGTAGACTAAAAAAACTCTATGCAAAATCACTTAACCATACTAGAGTTTTTTGGGACTAAACGTCTCAATAATTAACGTTCAGGGAGGAACGCATGAAAGTTCAAAACAATATCAAGGGCATATCACGCCGTGATCTTTTCAAGATCGCCGGGCGCTATGGCCTGAGCTCGACCTTGCTCGCAGCGGGCACCTTCGGGGGTGCCATGAGTGTTGCAAATCTGGCGAAAGCCGCTGAATCCACTTATGAAAAGCGCTTCGCGAAAGAGCCGAAGTTCACGCTGAAGATGGGCGCTGCCGGGTTCAACCCGCAGAACCTCCTGATCGAACGCGCTGGCGTTCTGGAATTCGCACGCGACCTCGAAAGCCGCTCCGATGGCGAGATTCGCATCGAATTCATCGGCAACAACCAGATCTGCAACCAGCTGTCATGTGTTGAAAAAACCCAGCAGGGCATCGTCGACATGTATGCCGCGTCCACCCAGAACTCAGCGGGCGGCGCACCCTACCTCAACGTTCTGGACTATGCCTATATGTTCCGGACCCGCGCGGACCAGTACTACTTCATGTACAGTCCGGAGTCGCAGCGCATCCTGCGCGAGCCTTTTGAAAAGCGTCACGGGCTGAAGTTCCTCTTTACCCATGCCGAGCTGCGCGGCATCCAGCTGGGCTTGAAATGGCAAGACGCAGAGCTGGTCACAAACATCGACCAGCTTGCGGGCACCAAGAACCGCGTCACGGGTACGCAGCTTGGCCGGATCGCGATGAACGCGCTGAACCTCAACCCCGTGCCGATCGCATGGGAGGAAACGCTTGATGGTCTGAAAACAGGTCTGATCGACGGCGCTGAAACATGGGCATCGGCTGTGGCTTACGCGAATATGTCGCCGGTGGTCAGCCAGTGTGTGGACCTGCGCTTCTTCTGCGGCACGGAGCACACGGCAATGTCCGCATCGGTCTTTGACAGTCTCGGCGGCGAGTTGCAGGACGCGGTGATGGAATCTGCCTATCTGGCCCAGGTTCACGTGCAGGCCGCCAACGAGGCGGCACTCGTGAACACGGTTGGTTTCTCCGACCCGCAACTGCCCGACACGATCTTCGCCCAGAACAACGTGCGCATGGCCACGCTGTCCGACGCGGAGCGCAAGAAAGCCGAAGAGATGTGCTCGCCCGAGTTCCAGCCGCAACTGTGGGAGCAGTGGCGCGAGCGGATCAACCAGTGGGCCGGTGGCATCGACACCTACCAGGACATCTACAACGAGGTCCGCAACAACCCGCATACGCTGGCCGAAAATGTCGAGCCGCGTCGCTGGTGGAAAGCCTGACCCAAACGCTTTCAGACAAGATACCGGCTCCCTGTCAGGGGGCCGGCAATGATATCCGCAGCGCATAAACCATCAACATGGTAGACATGCGCTCCTCCGCGCTTTGCGCTTTGGTGCGGATCAAACCTTTGGGAGGTACAGGGTTTGTCAACTATCTCTGAAATCGGCGCGATCATCTCTGCTTTTGCATCGCAAGACAGTTTTGAAATCAGCAATGCACTGCGTTCGGACGCGAAATGGTACCTGGGTGTGATTTTCATGTTGGTCGGCGGCTACGGCGTCTCTGTGATCTACAGAGCTATTCCCTTCATAGACCGCCATCTGGAACGCACGATCATGGTGGCCGCCTACCTGGCGATCGGTTTCATTATTTTCTGGGCCGTGATCGACAGGTTCATCTTCAGCAGCCAATGGCCGTGGTCGACGACGATTCCGCCGTTCCTGTTCATGGTCATGGCCTGGTTCGGTGCTGCCTATAACATCCGCCTGCGCACGCATCTGAGCTTTTCGGAATTCCGCACAAAGATGGGCCCCACCGGGCAGCTTGTCTGTCTGACCCTGGATTTCTTCCTATGGATGGGATTTGCCCTGATCCTGTTTGTCACAACCTTGCGCGTGACTGCCAACTCCGCCTCCAATTTCCAGATCGTGCTGGGCACTGACAACACCATGCAATGGTGGTTCCTCGCAACGGCTCCTGTTGCGGCGATCCTGATCGCGGGACGTGCCATCGAGAACATTCAGGACGACATACGCAAGTACCGCGCAGGCGAGCCGCTGATCGAGCAAGCCGTGATCGGAGGAGACACATAATGGCCGACGGAACCATCATCACGCTGATCTCGCTGGCGGTCACAGGGCTTTTCATGCTGGGCGTGCCTGTCCTGCTGGTCATCGCCTATTGGGTCATCGGCTGTTCCTTTGTCCTCGGGCTCACGCTCGACAACATGGGCGCGGAACTGCTGAACGTCTTCAACAAGGGCTACGCGCTGCTGGCGATGCCGCTCTTTATCCTGACCGGGGACCTCATCAACAAGTCAGGCATTGCAAAACGATTGTCGGACTTCGCCTACGCCTGCCTCGGCTGGTTGCGCGGCGGGCTTGCGATGGCGTCGATCGGCGCCTGCGGCCTCTTTGCCGCGATCTCCGGATCGAACTCAGCAACAACCGCGACCATTGGGTCGATGCTGCACCCTGAAATGGTCAAGGGCGGCTACGATGAACGCTTCTCGGCAGCCACTGCCGCCGCCGGAGGCACGGTGGGGATCATCATTCCGCCGTCGATCATTTTCATCGTCTACGGCTTTCTTTTGCAACTCGAGGTGGGCGAACTCTTTATCGCGGGCATTATCCCCGGCACCCTGATGGTGCTGGCGATGATGGCGACCTGCTGGGTGGTCTGCACGCGCAACGGCTGGGGGCATCTGATCGCGATCAACCCCGCGCGCATCTCCAAGACGGCACTGGGCGGCTGGCTCGGCTTCTTTGCCATCTTCCTCGTCCTCTGGGGCATCTACACCGGCAAATTCTCCCCGACCGAAGCGGCCGGGGTCACGGTGGGCTTTGGTGTGATTGCCGGACTTGTAAGCTGGGCGCTCAGCCGCCTTTTCCGGATCAAGGACGACAAGACCTGGGATGACAAAAGCTATGGTGAGATGTTGCTCGTTGACGGGTTCACTCTGCCGGAAATTCCCAGCATCGTTGTCCGCTCGGCGCAGATCACCGGCATTCTTGCGCCGCTGATCGCGGTCTCTGTGGTGATGCAACAGATCCTGTCCTTGTTGGGCGCGCAGCAGGTGATTGGTGACTTCGTGACCTCGATGGGGGGCTACTATGCCGTCCTTGCGACAGCGATGGTCATCGTTTTTGTCTCCGGGATGGTTCTGGAATCGCTTCCCGTGACCATCATCCTTGCACCAATCCTCGCGCCGATTGCAGCCAGCGTGGGTGTCGATCCGATCCACTTTGCCGTGGTCTTCCTTGTGGGCGCGTCCATCGGGTTCATCACCCCGCCCTACGGGTTGAACCTCTACGTGGCCTCAGGAGTGACCGGGGTGCCATATTTCCGGTTGCTCAGATACTCGACAATGTATCTCTTTGCCTTGATGGCAACCTGGATACTGGTAGCATTGGTGCCGGATCTGGCGCTGTTCCTGGTGCCCGGCAGATAGGCAAAGCAAAGAGGGATGCATATGCCAGACGACCTCTCTTCTGACAAACAAGGCCAGATACCTACCAATCTGAGGCTTCTGGTCCTGTTGGAGGAGGTCGCCCGGGCAGGTGTCCCGGTGACGCCTTCCGCATTGAAAGAGCAACTCAATCTGCCGAAACCAACCTTGCATCGTCTGTTTCACACGGCCGAGGAAGAAGGCTTTCTGCAACGCGATATCGACGGGCGGTCCTACGGGCCCGGCCCTCGACTGAGGCAACTGTCGGTGAACACCATGTCGTCGCAACGGCTACGCACCTTGCGCATGGCGATTCTCAGCCGCGTGGCGGAAACCTTCGGGGAAACCTGCAACATCGCCACCCCGGACCGGGAGGGGATGATCTATCTCGACCGGGTCGAGACGCATTGGCCGCTGCGCATCCAACTGCCGATCGGGTCAAAAGTCCCGTTTCATTGCACGGCAAGCGGCAAGATGTATCTCTCTTCCCTGCGGACGTCCTACCTGAACCGCTTGCTCGACAACCTGCAGCTGGACCGCTACGTCCCCGCCACGATCACCGACCGGGCCAAGCTGAAATCAGAACTGGAGCTAACCCGCAAGCGTGGTTTCTCGGTCGATGATGAGGAATTCATGGAAGGCATGACCGCCGTTGCCGTGCCTGTTCACGACGCGCAGAACCGGCTGGTCTCCACACTTTCGGTCAACGCACCGCTTCAACGCATCACGCTGGATGAATTGATTAACAAGGTTGATACGCTCAAGGAAGCCGCCGAAGAGCTTTCGGCGGTCATCAACGCCTGAACCCGAAAGGCCGCGCGTTTCAGACCGTGTAATCCGGCAACAGGTCGAGCGCGGACTTGAGCGCCTGCCCCCATTGAGATGAGATCGCCTGGTAGATCTCGTCACTCTCGTCAATGCGCAACTGCGTGTCCGCATGGAAGGTGTCGTTCTGGTAGACGTGGACATCGAACGGCAACCCCACCGACAGGTTCGATTTGGTGGTCGAATCGAATGACACCATCAAGAGCTTCAAAGCCTGCTCAAAGGCCATATCCGCGTCATAGGCCCGCACAAGGATGGGCTTGCCGTATTTCGTCTCGCCGATCTGAAAGAAGGGCGTGTCCTCGGTGATCTCGATAAAATTCCCCTGCGGGTACACCAGAAAGATTGTCGGGCGCCCGCCCTTGATCTGGCCGCCGACAATCACCGACGCGCTGAACTGTTCACTGTTGGATTGGGGCCCGGTTGGCGTGCTGTAGGCGATGACCTCTTTCAGCGTCGCCCCAACCAGCCGGGCGACCTGAAACATCGACGGCTGGCTCAGGATTCCGGGGTCACGGTCCTCCACCGCGTGCGAACGTTCCTCCAACAGGCTGACCATGGCCTGCGTCGTCGCCAGATTGCCTGCGGTCATGATGGTGATGGAACGCTCCCCCGGCACCGACCAGGTGAACATCTTTCGGCTCGTGGAAAAGTTGTCCACGCCCGCATTCGTGCGGGTGTCGGACATGAACACAAGCCCGGAGTTGAGGCGCATACCAACGCAGTAAGTCATCTAAACCCAGTTGAATTATTTCGCTGGGGTTAGCCTTACTGCTGGACCTGTAAAGATACAATGAGGCTCTCGTCCCCTGCCCCGCCGCGCAATCCCTGCACGGGGGCGGCATCATGGGCGTCGCGCCCAATGGCAAGGCGAATGTAGCGACCATCGGGGCAAACGCCGTTGGAGACATCAAAGCTTACCCAGCCAAGATCGTCGAGGTGGACTTCGGCCCAGGCGTGGCTCGCATCCTGATCCACCCGGTCGTTCATCATCAGGTAGCCGCTCACGTATCGCGCGGGCAGCCCTGCCGCACGTACGGCAGCGATGAAGATATTGGCATGATCCTGGCACACACCCTGACCGATCTGCACGGCTTCTTCCGCCGTTGTATCTGGCTGCGTATGGCCGACGGCATAGGGTACTTTCTTCAGGATGTCGCCGCTCAGGTCATGCAAACCGGTAAGCGTGTCCTTTGCTGCACGAAGGCCATCCGCAAATTGCCTGGTGCTGTCGCCGGGATGGGTCAGTGGCGTGCTCTGCCGAAAATGCCACAGCGGCGCGCGGCTATAGACCTTGCCAAGGACCCCCGCCGTATCCCGCGTCTCCACGCGGCCACTTGCCGTGATGGTCAGGCTCTTTGTGCCGCGCTCTGCGCTGACAAGATCGACGTGATTGGCGTAGTGATCGCGGTATGCGGCCTCGATCCGTCCGCCGTCGATGGCAACCTCCCAGTCCCTCACGCTCTGAAGCGGCGACTCCAGGGGGCGCAGCCGCAGTTTTTGCAGCGCGAACTCGACGGGTTCGGCATAGGCGTACTCTGTTGTATGGCGTACCGATAGTAGCATTAAGCGTTAAACCTGTAGTCCTGTTCGATCTGAAAACCGAGCGCTGCGGTATCACTGATAAACTGCGTCAGGAATTCATGCAGCCCTTCGTCAAGGATCGACCCGATGTCATGCCCCTTCAGCCGCGCTTGCAGATTACGCGCCAGTTCGAGGCTCTGCGACGGCTCCCCGTAGTCCTGTGCGAGGTATTCCAGGTTGCTCACCAATTGCGAAGCGCAATAAGCCAGTGACCTTGGCAGCCGGGGATCAAGAATAAGAAAATTCGCGATATTCGGCGCGTCGTAGTCCCCATCCACCGCCCAACGGAATGCCGCATGCGCAGACACGGACCGCAGGATCATCTCCCATTGCACATTGTCCATTCGGCTGCCCACGAAAGAGGCTGCGGGCAACAAGGCGTGATACTTCACATCGATGATCCGCGACGTGCTGTCCATACGCTCGATAAAGGTGCCCAAGCGGCAGAAGTCGTAGATGTCATTGCGTAGCATCGTGCCATTATGCGCCCCCCGCACAAGCGAGGATTGTTGACGAATGGCCTCCAGTACTTCCGGCAAATCCGTCTCCGGCACCGGGTCTTTGAGGATGCGGTTAAAGAGCATCCACGTCTCATTGACGGAGGACCACACCTCGGTGGTCAGTGCGGTCCGGACCAGCCGCGCGTTGTCCCGCGCGACCTTGATGACCGATAGGACAGAATTCGGATTGTCCGGATCCCGCAGCAGGAAGTCGGTGACGTTGGTGCTGTCGTAGGTACTGTATTTTGCCTCGAATGCCGCTTGTGACGCAGAGGTCACGATGATGGATTTCCATTCGGACTCCGGGTCCGTTGAGCGGGTCAGCGCGATGCGAAACCCGGCCTCGATCAGGCGCGCGGTGTTGCCCGCGCGCTCCAGATAGCGAAACATCCAGTAAAGGCCGCCAGCTGTCTTGCCTAACATGTCAGCCCTCCAATACCCAGGTGTCCTTGGTGCCGCCGCCCTGGCTGGAATTGACCACCAGACTGCCTTCGGTCAGGGCCACGCGGGTCAACCCGCCGGGCACGATGTCGATGGCGTTGGGCGAGACAAGCGCAAAGGGGCGCAGATCCACATGGCGCGGCGCAAGCCCCGCGTCGGTCAGGATCGGCACGGTCGACAGCGATAGCGTTGGCTGCGCGATGTAGTTGGCAGGTTTCGCTTTGAGCTTTTCAGCAAAAGCCGCGACGTCCTTCTTGCTGGCCGCCGGGCCCACAAGCATCCCGTACCCACCGGAGCCGTGAACCTCCTTGACCACGAGGTCTTGCAGGTTTTCCAGCACGTATTTCAGCGTGTCTGGCTCTGAGCAGCGATAGGTCTGCACGTTTTTCAGGATCGCTTTCTCACCGGTGTAGAACTCGACAATCTCGGGCACGTAGCTGTAGATCGCCTTGTCATCCGCAACCCCGGTGCCCGGGGCATTCGTGATGGTGATGTTCCCCGCGCGGTAAACATCCATGATGCCGGGCACGCCCAGCATCGAGTCCGGATTGAAGGTCAGCGGATCGAGGAATTCATCATCCACACGCCGGTAGATGACATCAATCACCTTGTAACCCCGGGTCGTGCGCATGGCGATGTGGCCATCGACAACGCGCAGGTCGTGCCCCTCCACGAGTTCAACCCCCATCTGATCGGCGAGGAAGCTATGCTCGTAATAGGCCGAGTTATGGATGCCGGGGGTGAGTACAACGACACAAGGTCTTCCCTGAACGCCGGGTGGTGCGGAGGCTTCGAGCGAGCGGCGCAGATGCTTGGGATAGTCACTCACCCGCTGCACCCGGATCTTGCTGAAAAGCTCGGGAAACATTTGCAGCATCGTCTCGCGGTTTTCGAGCATGTAGCTCACACCGGACGGGGTGCGCGCGTTATCCTCGAGGACGTAGAACTCATCCTCGCCGGTGCGCACGATGTCTGTCCCGACGATATGGGTGTAGACGCCACCGGCAGGGGTGAAATCCATCATCTGCGGCAGGAATGCTTCGTTCTTGGCAACCAGATCCACCGGGACAACGCCCGCGCGCAGTATCTCCTGACGGTTGTAGATGTCGTGCAGAAAGGCGTTGATCGCCCTGACCCGCTGCTCAATCCCGCGCGAGAGCTTGGCCCATTCCGTATTGGACAGAATGCGGGGCACCAGATCGAAGGGGATCAGCCGTTCTTCGGCATCGGCCTGGCCATAGACGTTGAAGGTGATCCCTGTGCGGCGAAAGAACGCCTCCGCCTCCTGCGCCTTTTTCGCCAGCCGGTTGATGTCCTGCCGCGAGAACCAAGTGTCGTAGTTTTGGTAGGGATCGCGCACGCCACCTGTGCGCATCATTTCGCTGAAGTGCTTGTCTTCTTTCTTCATCCTTTAAGGGTAACGCAGCAAAAAGGCAGTGCAAGCAAGTTTCTTGACGCCCTGCCATCAGCCGGAAAAAGCCCCGGATTTCAGGCCTCTGCTGCCCAAAATCTGGACACGCGCGGCCTGAATGACCCCCGCGCTCACCGGTAGAGACCGACATAGCTCACCGACAGATCAGCCTCGAAAACCCTGCCGATTGCCAGCAGTCCGATCCGTCTGAACGAGGCGGGATCAAAGGTTTGCTCGGTGCGGTGGGGCGCAAACGCCGCAAAGGGGAGGCGGTGCCTTGTCCAGCGCGCGGGCACCACGACCTCGGCCCGGAAAGACTGCCATGGGCGGGTCAGTTGCGTCGTCCGTAATCTGACATCATAGGCCTCATCATTGCCCAGAAGATCGAGTTCGATCCCCGTCCACTCCTCGGGCTTCACCCCGCGCGCCAGATCAAAGGCGATCTGAATGAAACCGCCATCGTTGTCCAACGATACGCGCCCGGTCATGCGGGCCGCCTCACGTCCCGCAACCGTTTCGTGAGACACCGCGCCTGATGACGCGCCGCCCATCACACGATCGCAGACAAACGTCCAATCCGGCTCAAGCTTCAGGCTTTGCATCTCTTGCGCGCTCCGGCTGTTCACGTTTCAGTGCCAACTGCTCAATCGTTGCGCAGTTCCTTGATGACGCGCGGGAAGAAGTTGACGAGAAACGCGGTGGTCAGACCAAAGGCAAGAATGCCATTCACGCTGGCCATGGCGCCAAAAATCCGGAACTCCGACGGGAGGGTGACATCGCCGTAGCCAACCGTGGTGTAGGTCACCAAAGCGAAGTAGATTGGTTCCTCATACCAGGGCAAGGCCCCCATCATCCAGAGCGAAAGCGCCCAGATATAAAGCTGGATGGTATGGGACAACATCAGCACCAGCACTACGCCGGAACACATCATGAAGGTATGCCATGCCGTCGCATTCTGTTTGACCATCTCACTGCTGCGCAGCCCGCGCGACAGCCTGACTTCAACGCCGATGTGAATCAGCGTGCACAGGACCAAGATGCCCGACCCCAACGAAATTTGAAAAAGAACTGACACCTAGATTGCCATCCTTTCAGCACCGTTGCGCCTGTCGCCGGGTCGATTGCGTCAGATACCTGCCTCAACAATGGCCTTGGCGAGGATCGGAATGGTCCTTGCGTTCAGGCCGGCGATGTTCATGCGACTGTCAGCAACCATGTATATTCCATTTTTTTCCCGCATCGCCTCCACCTTGTCCGGCGTCGCGCCAAGGCGCGAGAACATGCCACGATGCTGTGCGAGAAAGCCAAAACGGTCTGATCCGGAGAGCCGTTGCAACTCTTCGGCGAGCTGCTGGCGCAGACCCAGCATGCTTTGGCGGACCTCTTCCAGCTCCGCCTGCCAATCGGCCCGCAAGTCCGCGTCGTTTAGGATCATGGCCACGAGTCGCGCCCCATGATCCGGCGGGAAGCTGTAGTTCTGGCGGTTCAGGAAGGCCAGCGTGTCCTGATTGAGTTTGCGCGCGCTGGCATCCTGACTGATGGCCATGAGCAATCCCGTCCGCTCGCGGTAGATGCCGAAATTCTTCGAACAGCTTGCCGCGATCAGACACTCCGGCACGGAAGATGCGACAAGACGGGTTGCCGATGCATCCTCTTCCAGCCCATCGCCAAATCCCTGATAGGCAATGTCGATCATCGGCACCGCACCGGTGTCCTGCAAAACGTCCACAACCGCCTGCCATTGCGTTGCATTCAGATTGGCCCCGGTCGGGTTGTGACAACAGCCATGCAGCAGGACAACATCGCCCGCCTTCGCCTTCTTCAGGTCATCCATCATGCCGTCGAAATCCACCGCGCGGGAGGCTTCATCGAAATACCTGTAGCGTTCGATGTTCATGCCGAGATACCCGAGGATCGAGATATGATTGGGCCACGTCGGATCCGACACGAACACACGTGCGTCGGGGCGTGCCATCTGAACAAGCTCAAAAGCTTGCCGCACCGCCCCCGTCCCGCCCGGCGTGCCGACCGCCGCGACGGTCGCGCGGCGCACTGCATCGCGGAGCACAAGGTCAATCATCGCATCAGCAAATGCCGGGTCTCCCGCAAGCCCGGTGTAGACCTTGGTGTCTTGTGTCTCCCACAACTGGTGCTCTGCGGCCTTCACCGCGCGCATCACCGGTGTGAGCCCGCTGGCGTCCTTGTAGACCCCGACACCAAGGTCGATTTTCGTCTCGCGCGGGTCGTCGCGATACATCTGCATCAGGGCAAGAATGCCGTCAATCGGGCGGTTTTCGAGGGTTTCGAACATCAGGCTTCTCCCGTTGCGACCGGCACGGTTGGAAACCTGCCCCATTCCGCCCAGGAGCCATCATAAAGCGACCAGTTCCGGTGCCCCATCCGTTCCAGGGCCAAGGCCAGAATCGCCGCGGTCACGCCCGACCCGCAGCTGGTGATGATCGGTTTTGAAAGATCGACGCCAGCGGACTGGAATACCTCCGCGCATTCCTGTGGCGATTTCATTGTCTTGTCATCATTCAGAAGGGTCGTGAAGGGCACCGACCGCGCACCGGGAATGTGACCCGCCCGCAGCCCTTCGCGCGGCTCCGGCGCATCGCCCCGGAACCGGTTTGCCGCGCGGGCATCGACAATGACATGATCCTTGAGCTTTGAGGCAGCGGACACCTGAGTGACATCGCGCACCAGATGGTTCTGAAACCGGACAGTCATATGCCGGTCCCGGACCATGGGCGGGAGGTCTTCGACAGGGTGTCCTTCTGCCTGCCATTTGGGGTAGCCGCCGTCCAGCACGGCAACGTTTTCCTGCCCCATCAACCGGAAAAGCCACCAGACCCGTGCCGCAGACAACAACCCGGCCCCGTCATAGATCACCACCTGATGCCCGTCCCCCACACCCATCGCCCGCAGACGCGACATGAACTTTTCCACCGGCGGCGCCATATGGGGGAGGGCCGAACGGTTGTCGGAAATATCGTCGATATCGAAGAACCGCGCGCCCGGAATGTGGCTTTCGTTATATTCGTCGCGGGCATTGCGCCCCTCTTCCGGCAGATACCAGGAGGCATCCAGCACCCGCATATCGGGATTGCTCAGATGCCTTGACAACCAATCGGTGGAGACCAGTGTTTTCGGGTCATCAGACATCTCAAATACCCCTGTGGTGAGCCATCGCTTCTGGGTAACGCCACGAAGGCAGACTGGCAAGACCGGTTAGCGAGGGGCCGCCATGCGCTGAGGGTCAGCCATGGTCCTTCATCAGGCGGGATTTCTGACGCGACCAATCCCGTTTTGCCGCCGTTTCGCGCTTGTCATGCAGTTTCTTGCCCTTGGCCACACCGATCTTGATCTTGGCCATGCCGCGATGATTGAAATAGAGCACCAACGGCACCAGCGTCATCCCCTTGCGCTGGGTCGCATTCCAGAAATCCGACAGCTGTTTGCGGCTGGCAAGCAGCTTTCTGCGGCGGCGCTCCTCATGCTGGAAGGTCTTGGCCTGCTTGTAGGGGGCGATATAGCTATTGACCAGCCAGAGCTCCCCGTCTTCCACGGCGGCATAGCTTTCGGCGATGTTCGCGCCGCCCTCGCGCAGGGATTTCACCTCGGAGCCTTCCAGCACAATTCCGCATTCCACGTCTTCTTCGATCGCGTAGTCGAATCGCGCGCGCCGGTTTTCGGCGACCACCTTGTAGTTCGGATCGGATTTTGAGGAAGACTTCACCTGTGCCATGGCGCTGATTTAGGCCGTTTGGTCAGCACACGCAAGAAGCCGCCTTATTCCCCCAGCTTGGCATGTACCTCATCGAGGTCAATCTCGCCCACCGGCATCTTGTTGGACGGGTTCTCAAAGTCGTATTTGAACAATTCGAAATCACGCTTGTAGATCTCATAGACCAGATGCATCGACAGATCATCGAAATAGGCTTCCACGGGGTGTGCGCGTTTCGGTCCATGGCCCTCGCTCTCGTTAAAACGCGGCACGTCTTCGAGCACCACCCTGTTGGGCGTCTCGATGGAATCGAGCACTGCCTGCATGCCTTCATTGAACTTCTCCGTCCAGAAAATCCGGTCGTAGCGCCCGCCGTTCACGATGAAGGTACTGATATGGCCCGACATGGCCGACCAATGGATATCCGGCTCCATCGGTTTGCGATACCGGATCGTATCGCGCGCAAAGAGCAGGAAGCGCCGAAACGAGGCGATCTGGTCAAAGGGCTCCCCGCCATCCGGTCCGCCCACATCAATACCATATTGCTGCACAAGTTGCGGCACGAGGTTGCCGCGATACCGGTTTCCATTGCGCTGAATGCCGCAAATCTTGTCGAAAAACGAACTCAGGATCCGGGTGTAGGGATTGCGCACGCAGGTGAAGGCAAATGAGCCATGTGACCGCACATTTGTCGAAATCGGCTCCTTGCTGTGCTCCAGCGCCCACTTGTGCAGCCCCTCCTGCGCATCATGGATATCGCCGTCGAAAAAACTCCCGTGATCGGAATAATACAGGATCTGACCAATGGTCGAACAGGCGCACTTCGGGACAACGCGATACACGACGCTTTCGCTTTCCGTCATCCAAACACCGGGAAACCCCATGCAGGCCTCCTTATCATTCTGCGCTGCTGCACGCCCTCAATCGCCGTTTAAGGTTTAAAAAATGCAAAAATATGGCGTTTATTCAATCTGTCTTCACTCTTCTGGCCTTAGATCGCCGGAACAGTCCCTGCGTAGACACCGAAGCCTTGGCCAAGATTGCCTATATCCTGCTCTGCCACAAAGACCCGGATGCCGTGATACGGCAGGCCGAACGGCTGACTGCGGCAGGTGATGTCATGGCAATCCACTTCGACGCACGTTCAGCACCTGCCCAGTACGACAGGATCAGCAAGGCATTGAAGCACAACCGGAATGTCTGCTTTGCGAAAAAGCGGGTCAAATGCGGCTGGGGTGAATGGTCCCTGGTCAAAGCGACACTGAATACCCTTGATATGGCGATGGAGAGCTTCCCGGATGCGACCCATTTCTACATGCTGTCGGGTGACTGCATGGCCATCAAAACGGCCGAATACACACATCGTTTCCTTGATGAGAATGACGCTGATTTCATCGAGACTTTCGATTTTTTCGAAAGCGACTGGATAAAGACCGGAATGAAGGAAGAGCGGCTGGTCTATCGCCACTTCTTCAATGAACGCAAATCCAAAAAACTGTTCTACGGGGCCATGGGTTTGCAGCAAAAACTCGGCCTCACGCGGACGCCCCCACCTGATCTGGACATCAGGATCGGCAGCCAATGGTGGTGCCTGCGCCGGGCGACAGTGGAAAAGGTGCAGGCATTCGTGCGAGCGAGGCGCGACGTACTGCGCTTCTTTTCCACCACATGGATTCCGGACGAGACATTCTTCCAGACGATTGTGCCGCATCTTGTCCCGATGCGCGAGATTGAAAGCCGCACGCTGACATTCCTGATGTTCACCGATTACGGCATGCCGGTCACCTTCTACAACGACCACTACGATATGCTTCTGGGGCAGGACTTTCTCTTCGCCCGCAAAATCAGCCCCGACGCACAGGATTTGATGCGGCGTCTGGGGCAGCTATATGCCGCCTCTGATGTGTCTTTTACCATCTCGGGTGAAGGGCCGGGGCTGTTTCGGTATCTGTCAGGACGCGGACGCCATGGCCGCCGCTTTGCGCCCCGGTTCTGGGAAACCGAAACCACCTTGGGGCGCGATCGCGAACTGATGGTCGTGGTGTGCAAGAAATGGCATGTGGCGAAACGGCTGCTGGAGCGTATCCGGCACAGCAGCAATGTGCCGATGGTGGACTATCTCTTCAACGAAGAAAGCACGCCCTTGCCTGATCTCGGGGGCATCCAGTCGTCACTTGCCAAACGCATGCGCCACCGCCGGGCGCTTGTGCGGATGCTGTTTGATTATTTTGAGACGGACAGGCTGATCATTTGCATCGATCCGGGCAACATCGAGCTTCTTGAGGATTTCACAGCCGACCGTTGCACCACACGCATTCTCGACGTGGAATGCAGTTTTTCGGACGACTATCTTAAAGGCCATGCGATGCGTGTCGGTCTGGCGGGTCCCCAGACCTCTGCCCACACGTTCGACCGATTGATGCCCACGATCCGCAACGACATGGTTTTCGAAAAAGATCGGCTCCGCGATGCGGGGTTTGAGCATTATTCGCACCTGCGCGAGCAGGCGAGCCCGGATGCAAACGCGCAGGCCCTTGCGCAATTCCTGTCCGTGTCGCAGGCTAAAGCGTCAGACATCGTGCACAGCCAATATCTCTTTTTCGACTGAGGACCCCATGGGATATACATACGACGACCAGAACATCTTTGCCAAAATCCTGAGAGGCGAGATCCCCAACAACACGGTACTGGAGACGGAGCATAGCCTGGCCTTTCGGGATCTATACCCACAGGCACCAACCCACGTCCTCGTCATCCCCAAGGGGCCCTATGTCAGCTACGATCATTTTGCCGCTGAAGCGACCGATGCGGAAATCGTGGATTTCACCCGCGCGGTCGGGGAGGTCTGCCGCCTTGAAGGTGTCGATCTGACAACTGGCGACGGCTACCGGCTCATCTCAAACGCTGGGGCAAACGGCGTGCAGGAAGTGCCTCATCTGCATGTGCATATCCTTGGCGCACGGCACATGGGCCGCATGGTCGCCAGGGCTGACTAGGATCAATACCCGCGACGCTGCGCCCACCACCGGCGCAGCTTGCCGCGTTTCTCGGCCACTGCATCTTCGGTTGCTTCCCAACTGTCCTGTATTTCCTCAAGCGTCGGGTCGATCCGCGCGGCACGAAACCTGCGCCATCTCACCCAGATGCCATACACCAACGCAGCGAAAAGGGTGAGGATGATACTGTTGAGCCAGGGGAACGGCTTGCTGGCATCGGGGCCATCGACAGACCAGATCGAGACTGCATTAGGAAAGATCGACAGGAATTCGAGCCGCCAGCCATAGTGGCGGATCGCCACATATTGTGGGTCAGCAGATGTTGATCGAAGATCGGCAGCTTCGGCCTGCAGGTTGGATGTGTCGAACTTGAAATAGGGTGGCCAGATCCACCCGGTGTCCTCGTTGCGGTAGACCATCACACGGTCATTGGCCAAACGGGTCTGGATGAAGAAGACGTCGCGCTCCGTCACATCCGAAGCGCTGCCTGCCTCGCCCCGAGACCAGAAAAGCGCGTTTGACCCCGGCGTGACCCGTTTCTCGTAAGTGTCCGTGATCCGGGCGATATCGACCTGTGGCAGGGTGTAGTGAAAGAACCCCCCGACCAGCGCCCAGAAGGCAACGATAAAAAACCATTTCACGTAGGTCATGAAGCCACTCCTGTCAGCCCGTGTTGGTCACATAGATCAAGATCGCCAGCAGGCTCCCGGGGATGACGTAGACCCCCCAGATCAGCTTGCGTTTCAGGCGCTCTTCATAAGTTGCCATCTCGGCGGCCAGAAAACTCTCGCGCCGGCCCGGGCCCTGATCCTTTTCCCATTGCGCCTGGAGCTTTTCCCTGCGCGCTGCGCGGGCATAAAACCACAGACACACGAACACAATGCTCAGCGCGACAAAAATCATGGCCATGGACCGAACAAATAACATGATATCGTCCCGTTTCTGGTTTCCCTACCGATATAGTAGCCTGCGCGTCACTTGCACCTCTGGAGGCCAAAAAAGGTTGCCGGTGCAGGGCCGCTTTCATCCAGCTTCAAGCGCGCCCTTGGGCACGACAGCCGCCGCCCGTCTGAGCGCAAAAACCTTCGTGTCAGTCTTGGGTCAGAAACCGCACCATTTCGCTGTCCGGATCAAGCAGGGCCTCGATCACGTCAAAGTGGTGCCGGTCCGGGACGACCACATGCGGCATGCCCCATGCGGCTCCCAGCGCTGCGGCCTGTTCGACAAAGACCGGGCGTTCATCGGCCCCGACCCAGATCTTGACGGGTCTGTCCGGTGCAGGCTGCACCACGGGGCTTTCTGCTTCGGCGTCAGACATATCCATCCGGAACGCATCGTTCATGGAGGTTTGCAAAAGCGGGCGCAGATCAGTCACGGGGGAAATGGGGGCCACACTGTGTATCCGCCCCAGAACATCTGGCGCGAGCATGCCGGGTGCAAGCATCCGAGAGACCAGATGCCCGCCCGCGGAATGACCGGTCAGGCTGATCGGGCCTTCGGAGGTTTTCGCGATATGGGAGACGGCCCGGGCGATCTGATCGGTAATCTCCGCGATGCGCACCTGCGGACAAAGGTCATAAGAGGGTATGGCAACATTCCAGCCACGCGCCAGCGCACCTTGCGCAAGATGGGACCAAGAACTGCGGTCGAATTTCAGCCAGTAGCCGCCATGCACAAACACCAGCGTTCCCCGCTGCTCGGTCTCACTGCGAAACAGGTCATAGGCCTGTCGCGGGCTCGGCCCATAGGAAATCGCCAACGCGGCCCTGCTGCCCAAGCCCGCTCTGAACGCCTCCGCTTCCCTGGCCCAACGTGGCGGGAAATCAGCGGCCTGCCGAATATAGGCGGCGTTGGCGAAGGCATCATCGAGTTGCATGGCGTCCCCCAAAAAGCAATCAAACTGGACAAAGACTGCCAGAATTGAAATGCAAGCAACAGCATATTCAGGAGCACACGACATGAAAGACTTCCCACAGACAGCGCTCAAATCGTTGCTGAAGGACCCCTCCCTGCTTGAAACCCGCAGCTACATTGGCGGGCAATGGGTTGAGGGTGAGAACGGAACCTTCGAGGTCACCAACCCGGCCCGGGGGGACGTCATCGCCGAGGTTGCGGATCTGAGCCGCGCTCAGGTTGCAGGTGCCATTGCGCAGGCACAGACCGCTCAGAAAGACTGGGCCAGCTGGACCGGCAAGGAACGTGCTGGCGTGATGCGCAAATGGTTCGATCTGATGATGGCGCATGCCGATGATCTGGCGACGATCCTGACGGCTGAGCAAGGCAAACCCCTCGCCGAAGCCAAAGGGGAGATCGGGTATGGCGCAAGTTTCATCGAGTTCATGGGCGAACAGGCCAAGCGGGTCTATGGCGAAACAATCCCGGGCCATCAGCGTGACAAGCGGATCACGGTCCTGAAGCAGCCCATCGGCGTTGCCGCATCGATCACCCCGTGGAACTTCCCCAACGCGATGATCACCCGCAAGGCCGCCCCGGCACTTGCCGCCGGATGCAGCTTTGTGGCCCGCCCGGCTAAAGAGACACCGCTCTCGGCCACTGCCATGGCCGTGCTCGCCGACCGTGCGGGCATTCCGGCAGGCGTCTTCAATGTCGTGACCTCCTCCTCTGCCTCGGAAACCGGGCGTGAATTCTGCGAAAACCCTCGCGTGCGCAAACTCACCTTCACCGGCAGTACCGAGGTCGGCCGAATCCTTCTGAAACAGGCGGCCGACCAAGTCCTGAAATGCTCGATGGAGTTGGGGGGCAACGCGCCCTTCATCGTGTTTGACGATGCGGACCTTGATGCTGCCGTCGAAGGGGCCATGCTGTGCAAGTTCCGCAACAATGGTCAGACCTGTGTCTGCGCGAACCGCATCTACGTTCAGGCCGGTGTCTATGACGCCTTTGCAGAAAAGCTGAAAACCGCCGTCGAAGCGCTCAAGGTCGGGGACGGTCTGGAAGCGGGCGTGACCACCGGGCCGCTGATAAATGCGGCAGCGGTGGACAAGGTCGTCGAGCATATGGAGGACGTGGTGGCCCATGGCGGCAGCGTGCTGACAGGGGGCAAGGCCCACGACCTCGGCGGCACCTTCTTTGAACCGACAATCGTCACTGGCGTGACGCAGGACATGAAAGTCGCACAGGACGAGACCTTTGGCCCACTGGCACCGCTCTTCAAGTTCGAAGATGAGGACGAGGTGATCGAGATGGCCAATGACACGATCTTTGGCTTGGCCTCCTACTTCTATGCCAAGGATCTCAGCCGGGTCTACAAGGTCGCGGAAGCGCTGGAGTATGGCATCGTCGGGGTCAATACGGGCATCATCTCGACAGAGCTCGGCCCCTTTGGCGGGGTCAAGCAGTCCGGACTGGGCCGCGAAGGCTCGCATCACGGGATCGAAGACTACCTGGAGATGAAATATATCTGCATGTCAGTCTAGAACCGACAAGGATTTGTTGAAGAGGCCGCTCAAGAGCGGCCTTTTTTATTTATATTTTTCAATATTTTGACATCTTTCACTCTTCGCTGGTCGGTTTTTTGTGAACGGTGTTCAAAAAATTCCTTGACGGCATCACTATGCTCTCCTACATGTTGTGAACATTGTTCATAAAGGAGATCAGAAATGTCCGTTCGTTCCATCCTCTTTGGTCTGGCGCTTGCCACAACCGCAACCGCCGCCGTCGCCGGGCCCTCCGGTCAACACTCCGCCGAGGCGACCTATCACTCCGGGGAAGCAGCCAGCCACACCAGTGCTGCGGCGGCCTCTGGTGCCGCCACGGTTGTGGCCGTCCCTCTTGTCGCTGTCGGCTCCACCCTCGCCGTTACCGGCTCCGCGCTCGAAGAACTGGGTGCCAGTACCATCGACGCAGGTTCGGAGCTGAGCCAGGTGGGCCGCCCCGCCCAGACCATCAACATCACCGTCATGCCGAATGCGGCACCGACGCTGGACTGATTTCAGGATAGGAGATTCGAGATGAACCGTTTCATGATGTTGATTGCCGTTGTCCTCACCGCGCTGCTGCCATCCCTTACATGGGCCGGCAGTTCCGAAACCGGGGAGCAAGTGCTGCCGCGCGAGGATGTCGCACGATATGCAGACAAGCTGGAGCGGGATCTGGCGGCGCGTGGCGCGAATGTCGCGATTGTTTCCCGCGTCGGGCGCGACCCAGATGATCTGCCCGGCGGCATCAATTACACCCATGTCGCCTATTGGGTCTATTCGAAGATCACCCGCGCGGACGGTTCCACCTACAAGGGATACCGGGTCTACAACCTTTATCAGACCGACGGAG
Organism: Pseudomonadota bacterium; assembly: GCA_039196345.1. Classification (GTDB taxonomy): domain Bacteria; phylum Pseudomonadota; class Alphaproteobacteria; order Rhodobacterales; family Rhodobacteraceae; genus Roseobacter. The sequence continues at coordinate 55,639 of JBCCUU010000011.1, forward strand.
ATGACAGTGTCAGCCGCCTTGTTCAGGACAGCCCTGCCGACTTTTTCGCCGGCGCCTACGCGCTTGATGCCGGGGTCATTGTCCCCGACCCGCGCTTGCAGAAAAAGCTGCTTGGCGTGATCGCAAGCCCGACTTACGCCAAGCTGCACAATTCCAGCTATGCCGTGCTCGCCAACCCCAGCGACACACGTTTTCAAAACTGCACGGAGCACACGCTCGATGTTTTGATGGCAAGCCTCTACGGGACCTCGGACCGCACCCAGATCAAAGCCAACATCGCGGCGCATTTCGACCCCCAACCGATCAAGATCAGCGGTCTGAAGCGCATGCTGGCCCCCGCTGCCTCTGCCGCCCTGACCACTGCCGATCATGATGCCGGGATCAAAACAGCCACCTTCGGGTCCATCGCCCGTTTCATGGCGCAGCATGATCTTTCCGACCAGATCTACCGGTTCACGCCAAAGGGTGCCAAGGCCTTCTGAAATTGACAAACGCCCTCCGCTCCAACAGAACGCTGGGTATGAGCACCAAGGCCAAACCATCCCGGCGCGATCGCAACCTGGCTGACATCCGCGAACGTGCCACCGAAATCGCGGAGCGCATCGTCCTTGAACACGGGGGGGGTGCGCTCTCCGCACGTGGGCTGGCCAAGGAGTTGGGCATTTCGGTTGGCTCCCTTTACAACGCGTTCGGCGATCTTGACGGCGTTGTACGTGCGGTGAATGCCCGCTGTGCTGACCGGCTTGCCGAAGCGCTGCGCACCGCGCTTGCCAAGGCCCCGGAAACGGCCCGCGCGCGGGTGATCGCCATCGGCGAGGCCTATTTTGACTTTGCCTACTCGGAGCCACGGCGCTGGTACATGTTGTTTGAACGTGACAGTGATCTGCAGCTGGATCTCAGAACCGCCGAGCTGCAGGAAGGCTTGCTGGAGATGCTGATCCGTGCCGGAGATGGCGACCCGACCGACGAACAGCACCGGCAGTTTTTTCTGCTGCTCTGGGCATCGGTGCACGGGCTGGTGTCGCTGGCCTGTCGCCCGAGCATCGTGATGATAAAGCCCGAGGTCGCGCGCAGTTACATGCATGATCTGATTGGGGCGGCCTTCCGCAACTTCCCCGAGACGGCACCGCCAGAATAGGAGCCTTTGGCAGAGGGGCCGGTTCGCATTTGCCCTGCCCGACCCCGGCGCATGGCGTCCCTCAAGCGCCATGCCACGGACATCCCCACTCTGGAGCACCGGCCTGAAAATCTGAAAAACCGCCCTTACCGAGCATACCCGGCCGGCACCGCCGGCCAGCCCCCCACCCACGGTCGGGCGCTGGCCTCAACTGTAAGGGATCCGTTTTGCAGATCAAACGGATGCCACTCCAGGGGCGATCCGCAACCGGCAATGCGACTGCGGCAGTGATACGTTAAAGGGCGCGGCACCGATGGCCACGCCCTTCCCGAAACGATTTACGACGTTCAGTTGACGGATTGTGCGTCAACCACGTCTTTCTCGATCTGCTTTGTCGATGAAATCGCGATCTGACGGGGTTTGAGCGCTTCGGGCACTTCACGCACCAGATCAATGTGCAACATGCCATCCACATGGCTGGCCCCTGTCACCTGCACGTGATCGGCCAGATGGAAGCGGCGCTCGAATGCCCGTGTCGCAATGCCGCGGTGCAGGTAGCTTTTCTCGGCGTCATCCTCACGTTTGCGCGCAGAGACGATCAATGCGTTTTCACGCACTTCCACGCTCAGGTCCGCATCGGAGAAGCCCGCAACCGCGACGGAGATGCGATAGGCGTCATCTGCGAGCTTTTCGATATTGTAAGGGGGGTAGGAAGGCTGCGTGCCTTCATTGGTCAGCACCCGGTCCATCAGGTCGGCAATCTGGTCAAATCCGACGGTGGCGCGATAAAGCGGTGCAAAATCAAGTGTACGCATGTTTAGATCCTCTTGTTGAGCGATACTGATGAGGGCACTCCATGCTGGACGTACCCAAGCTTCTTTGCCAGGGCCCGGTATTGGCACCCTGACGCAAGAAATGTGGGAAGAGTTTTTGCGGTTTCAAGACCCTTATGGGCGCAGAAATCTGGCACCACCTGCCCTGTTGCCGCCGCCCACTGTGATCCGCTTGATTTCCGCCACGGGCCGTTCCTTGTTGGCCCACATCCGGTGGCGCAGTTCGTGGACAACCTTGGGCAAAGCCATGCCCAGAGCCATTTTGCGACCATCAACCTGCGCCATCCCTGAAATGATGGAAACGATCTGCCCGCGTCCGTTCTGATGGCTGAACACAGGCGCGCCCGATGAGCCGAAGGTCACGTTGCAATCCATGAAAATGACGCCTTCCTGCATCGCTTTGACCTTGCATATGTCCTGGCGGGAGGGCAGGTTTTCCCGGTTGCGCCCGTAGGACACGACACTCACCGGGCCGGTAGAGAGCCGCTGCTCCTGCACCACAAACGGGTCGAGTTCACTGGTCGGGATCGGCCTTGCCAGTCGAAGCAGGGCCACATCATGGCGAATTTTCGCTGCGGTGATCGGGCTTTGGGGATCGTAGCTTGGATGCGCCTCGATCTGCGCCACGGCGCGCGACGCGGCGATACGCCCCTGTCGCAGGCCCGCCTTGAAGGTCAGTTCCTCCGGGGCAAGCGGTTCCCCCGATTGCGGGTCGTAAACACAATGTGCCGCCGTCAGGACGAGGTCAGGGGCAATCAGTGTCGCGGTGCAGAACCCGGACCGCTTGGCATCCAGTCGCCCCACCGCCTGCCAGACGAGCGCATCGTTTTCGGCCTCCATCGCGCGCAAACCGGTGGTGGCATTCTGCGCCTGTGACGGGCCTGCCAAAACACACGCGACCAAGGCAAGCAGATGTGACGTGCGAAACGCCATCGCCTATTTCTCCGGCCTGACGAATTTCGCGCCGGTCTCCCGGCGCGACTGTTCCACCGTCGCGGTGGACACGGTTGGCAGGGCGTTTCGGAAGAAACCGGAATGTGCCTCCAGAGCAACCCGCAGATCCGCCAGCGGCCCCAGCAGATCGGTGCCCAGTGATACCTCCCGGGCATCAACCTCAGCCATGGCAGAGACCACCGATACGATCCGAGCCTTGCCATCTGCAAAGGTGAAGATCGGCGCACCGGACGCACCATAGTCAACGGTGCAGGTTGTGACGAGCACGCCCTCCTGCAACGCCAGCACGTCGCAGACCTCTTGCAGGGACGGCGCCTCAGAACGGTCACGGGCATAGCTCACCACGCCCACGCGATCCCCGCGTTCCGGGCGCGGCGCCGTATCAAAGGGGGTGATCGTGGTATTCCGGATCGGTCGCTCCAACTGGAGCAAGGCGACGTCATTGCGTACCCGCCCCGACGACACAACGCCCTCATAAACATAGTCAGGGTGCACCACCGCCTGTTTGATGCGGCGATAGGCCGAAGCGCGACCGTTGCGCCAGCCTGCCAGGAACTCCATTTCCGCGTGATCCGAACGTTCCCGTGTATGCTTGTCAAAAAGGCAATGCGCGGCGGTCAATACAAGGTCGGGTTCAATCAAGGCCCCGGTGCAAAACCCGTTGCCGCCGATGTCGAGGCGACCCACCGCCTCCCACGCGCTGGCGTCCACGCCGGTTTCCAGGGATTGAAGCCCGGCGCCCTGCGCTGCGGCAATTCCCGGCAACAGCAAGACCAGTAAAGCGTTCAGAAAACCTTTGCGCACCAGCATACCCTCAAGACTTCTTGCCACCCTAACGCAAGGATACGGCAGAAATGAGGCCATGTGGTGCACATTCGCTCAAATGTACGCCCCGGGGCCTGACCTCAGCGCAGGATCGGCACCTCTGACCAGGCGGGAATGTTCCCGTCCAGCGCGGGCGGCTTCGGCCCGCCCGTTGCCCAATCCAGCAGTTCCACACTGTGCACCACCGGCACCTTCGTCCCGGAGCCGATCTGCATCATGCAGCCGATGTTTCCCGCCGCAATGACATCCGGGGCCTTCGCCTCCAACGTGCGAATTTTGCGGGTTTTCAGCTGCTGTGAAATCTCGGGCTGCATCAGATTGTAGGTGCCAGCTGATCCACAGCAGAGGTGTGCGTCGCTCGGCTCCACAATCGTGAACCCCGCCTTTCGCAACAGGTCTTTGGGAAAGGTCTTGATCTGTTGACCGTGTTGCAGGGAACAGGCGGCATGATAGGCCACCACCATGCCCTGATCGGTGCCTTGGGGCATCTCAAGCTTCATCAGAACTTCCGAGACATCCATTGCCAGCGCTGACACACGCGCGGCCCCGTCACATAGCGACGCATCGTTGCGGAACATGTGGCCATAATCCTTGACCGTCGTGCCACAGCCCGAGGTGTTGATGACAATGGCATCGAGGCCCGCGCTGTCCATCTCGCGTGTCCAGGCCCTGATATTCCGCGCCGCCGTTGCGTGGCTCTCGTCTGTCTTGCCCATGTGATGGGTCAAGGCCCCGCAACAGCCCGCACCTTCGGCTACGACCACTTCGCAGCCCAACCGGGTGAGCAAGCGGATCGTGGCATCGTTGATATCGGTGTTGAGCGCCTTTTGCGCGCACCCTGTCATCAGTGCCACGCGCATCTTCCTGGCCCCTACCGGTGCAAAGCTCTGCGGGTCGTCGTTGGGACTGACCGGCGGGATTGTCTTGGGGGCCATTTCCAGCATCGCGCGCAGGCGGGCATCGGGCATCAGCCCGGCAAAGGGCCGCCCGATCTTGGCCGCCAGCAACGCCAGACGAAAGCGCATCGGATAGGGCAGAATGCGCGCCAAGATCCATCGCAAGGCCCGGTCAGAGAAGGGCCGTTCGTAGCGTCGCTCGATATAATCGCGGGCATGATCGACAAGGTGCATGTAGTGTACGCCGGAAGGGCAGGTGGTCATGCAGGCGAGGCAGGACAGGCAGCGGTCTATGTGCTTGACCGTTTTGGGGTCCGGGTCGCGGTCGTTTTCCAGCATGTCCTTGATGAGGTAGATGCGCCCGCGCGGGCTGTCGAGTTCATCCCCGAGTACCTGGTAGGTCGGACAGGTCGCGGTGCAGAAACCGCAATGGACGCAGGAACGCAAAATCTCGTTGCTGCGCTGGATGCCCGGATCTTCGAGCTGTTGAGGCGTGAAGGACGTTTGCATTATGCGTCCTCACGGATCGGCGCAGGATCCATTAGCCCGGCATTCAGAATGCCGCGCGGATCAAACCGCTGGCGCAACCCTGCTGTCAACCGTGCAACGCCCGGCGCCTCCGGGTGGAACGTGCCGAGCCTGCGGCGCGTCTCCGCCGATGCGCGCACCAGCGTCGCATGACCGTCAAATTGGCCAAGCCGTTGTCGCAGGTCCACATCTGCGGGCGTCAGTATCCAGATCAAACCGCCGCCCCGATCAAAGAAACACGTGGTGCCAGCGGCCCTTTCCGCGAGACCTGGCGCGTCCGAGGGCTTGCAGGACACACGCCAGACATCGCCTTCCATCTCTGCGAACCTGCCCGCGTTGCGCACGCCTTCCCACAACCAATCCGACATCTCTTTAGGCGCGATCTCCATTTCAACCCCAAATGGGCTGATGAGAGCCTTGAGCCGTTCAATCCGGTACGCGACAGACTTCTCAAACCCTTCCACCCGTAAGGCCGTGACCGGACGATCTTCGAGGATCGTCGCGCAATGCGCAGCGCCCGACACTTCGAAAGGGGATCCGAGCGCTTGGGACATCACGCGCACACCGGCCTCTACGGACAGATCGCGCACCAGCAATGTGCCACTTGTTTCAGGAGACGGCAGCACCTTCAAGGCAACATCCGTCAACACGCCAAGGGTGCCATGCGCACCGCACATGAGTTTCACCAGATCATAGCCGGTTACGTTCTTCATGACGCGACCGCCATTCTTGATGATGTTGCCCGCACCATCGACAAACCGCACGCCCAAGGCAAAGTCACGCGCTGCTCCCCCCTGAATACGACGCGGCCCACTTGCGTTGGTGGCAAAAACCCCGCCGATCGTTGGCGCCCCCGATGTCTTGAGCAGTGCGCGAAAATCGGGCGGCTCAAACGCAAGGCGCTGGCCTTCTGCCGCCAACGTGGCGGAGATCTCCGAAACAGGAGTGCCCGCCTGAGCGACAAGTGTCAGCGCGCCGGGCTCATAGAGCGAGATGCCGGAAAGGGCCGAGACATCCAGAACTTCCCCCTCAATCAACGCTCCACAAGTGCCGCCGCCCAACACGCGCAGCGGAGATTGCGCGGATTGAATGGCATCGGCCAGAGCCTCTTCGGTAGCCGGTTTCAGCATGTTGTCTATCCGTTAGTTCTGGGGCACTGCACGGCAATGACCGCCCCGGTTTCTATTCCGCCGCGACAGGGAGCGATCGACGGTTTTCGGAGACTGACAAAGGAAAGACCTTTGCCGGGTTCAGCAGCCAGTTGGGGTCGAATACATCCTTGACGGCCATCTGTGCTTCGAGATCGGCTGGCGCATACTGGTATTCCATCAGGTCACGTTTCTCCACGCCCACCCCATGCTCACCGGTCAGACAGCCGCCCGCTTCGACACAGAGCTTCAGGATTTCCGCGCCGAATTCCTCGCAAAGCTCCAGATCGCCAGGCTTGTTGGCATCGAACAGGATCAGCGGATGCATATTGCCATCACCTGCGTGAAAGACATTGCCGACCTTCAGCCCGAACTGCTCCGACATCTCGCCAATCCGCCGCAATACGAATGGCAGGGAGGAGACGGGAATTGTGCCGTCCAGACACATGTAGTCATTGATCTGCCCCATCGCACCAAAGGCGGACTTTCGGCCCAGCCAGATGGCAGCACTTTCCTCGGCAGAGGTGCTTTCGCGCAGTTCCACCGGATTGTGACGCCGCGCAATTTCCGTGATGAGGGCAAGCTGATGGTCGATTTCGGCGTCCGACCCTTCCACCTCGACGATCAGAAGGGCCTCGCACATTGGATAGCCCGCCTTGGCAAAGGCTTCCGTGGCTTCGATGCAGGGGCGGTCCATGAATTCAATAGCAACGGGCAGAACACCCGCCTTGATGATGTCACTGACACAGGCCCCCGCCACTTCGTTATCATCAAAACCCATCAGCACCGGGCGGGCCCCTTCGGGCTTGGGCAGGATGCGCAGGGTCGCCTCGGTCACGACACCCAACTGACCCTCTGATCCGCAGATCAGACCCAGCAGATCAAGTCCGCCTGCATCCATATGTGTGCCGCCGATGTCCACGACTTCGCCATCCATCATGACCATCCTGACGCCCATAAGGTTGTTTGTCGTCACACCGTATTTCAGGCAGTGCGCCCCGCCGGAGTTCATCGCGATGTTGCCCGCAATCGCACAGGCCAACTGGCTCGACGGGTCCGGCGCATAGAAAAAGCCGTTTTCCTCGACAGCACCCGTGACGCTGAGGTTGGTTCTGCCGGTTTGCACGCGGATGTAGCGGTCGTCAAAATCTGTCTCCAGCACGTCATTGAGGCGCGCCACACCCAAAATGATCGAATCGGCGGTAGGTAAGGCACCACCTGCAAGGGACGTTCCGGAGCCTCGTGGCACAACCGGAACACCTTCCTCATGGCAAATCCGCAGGACATCCGACACTTCCTGCGTGGAGGCCGGTAGCACTGCAGCCATGGGCGGGCACTTGTACGCGGTCAGGGCGTCACATTCGTAAGCACGGGTCTCGCGATCATCGTGAATAACCGCATCAGCCGGCAGGACGGCTTGAAGACGCTCCACCACCCGGGACTTACGGGCGAGGATCGCGGCATCTGGCGTCGGCATTTCCATCTAAAACCCTCCTTTTGGTAAACTAATATTACCAATTTTGACCATTGGCAAGGTTTAACGGACCTGCCATGCGTCCCGAATGACAATACTAGACCGATTATCCCTGTTTTCCGCTTTTGATGCGGCAGCGCTCATCCTGCTTTTGGTGCTGTGGGTGGGCATTGGCTGGCGGATCGAGCATCCGACCGCGCGCCATCCCTCCACCTCCGTTCTGATGGCTCAACACCGCCGGGACTGGATGAAGGAGTTGGTCACCCGTCAACCGCGGGTCTTTGACGCGCAAACCCTTGGGGCGCTCCGTCAGGGCACATCTTTCTTGCCGCGACCTGCACGATCGCTCTGGGCGGCACGCTGGCGATGATCGGCAATGCGGAGCAACTGGCCAGTGTCGCGGAGGATCTGACAATGACCGACTATCCGGCGATCATTTGGGAGCTCAAGCTCATTGTCTTTGCCGTTCTGCTCGCCAATGCGTTTTTGAAATTCGTCTGGGCCAATCGGCTCTTTGGCTACTTCTCCAAGTTGATAGCTGCCGTGCCAAACGACCCCGATCATCCCAAAGCCCATCATCGCGCGGCACAGGCCGCTGAAGTGAACATCACCGCCGCACGCAGTTTCAGCCGGGGCCTTCAGTCTGCCTATTTCGCTCTTGCGGCAGCAGCCTGGCTGGCCGGGGCCCTCGCACTGGTGGCTGCCTCCCTGAGTACCGTTTTCGTGATTTGGCGCAGAGAGTTCTGGTCCCACTCTCGCAAAATCCTTATGGACACCTAGATTATCGCTGCATTAACAAAGAAGTCGTATCAAAGCCTTATGTTCAAGAAATCCTGTTTTGCCCTCCTCCTGATGATCGCTCCGGCATTTGCGGAACCGCCCAAGGTCGATCATGTCTCTGCACGACAATCGGCGAATGGGACGTGGCGATTTGATGTGACGATCTCGCACCCGGATACCGGCTGGAACCACTACGCCGATGCCTGGCGGGTGCTGGACATGGACGGGAACCAGCTCGGGATCAGGGAACTCGCCCATCCCCACGTCGATGAACAGCCCTTTACCCGCTCCCTCTCCGGCGTGCGCATCCCGCAGGGTGTCACACGTGTTCAGATACAGGCCCGGGACAAGCCGGGCGGCTGGAACAGCCAAACCCGGGTCTTTACCCTCCCGTAGAAATTTTCCGGGGCTGCGATCAAGCGACCCGTCGCGGCAACACCGGCGGCCTTGACGGGCATACCGGGACTGTCGCAGCCCTTTCAGGCGCGGTGATACGGTGTCCCGGCGAGGATGGAGGCGGCGCGGTAAAGCTGCTCTGCCAGCATGATGCGGACCAGCATATGCGGCCAGACCATCTTGCCAAAGGACAGGGCAAAATCCGCCTCGCCGCGCAATGCAGGGTCCAGCCCGTCTGCCCCGCCGATCAGCAAGGCCAGATCGCTGCGCCCCGCGTCCCGCCAACCCGCCAGTTTCCGGGCGAAACCAGGCGAGCTTTGGACCTCGCCCCGTTCATCAAGCACGGCCAGTAGCGCGCCTTGCGGCACCGCACGCCTCAGCAGTTCAGCTTCCGCAGCCATGCCACGGCCCTTGCGGTCTTCCACCTCGATGATGCGCGCGGGGCCAAGACCCAAGGCCCGGCCCGTGCGGTCAAATCGTGTCAGATAGTCGTCGATAATGTCTTTTTCCGGTCCGGCACGCAGACGGCCGACCGCGATCATATGCACACGCATAGAGGTTTCCTAGCGCAAGGCACCGGTCCAGAGCGCATTTTGCTAAATCGGAAACAGAAAACGCAACACGCTCTAATGCGCCGTCGCGTCCGCGCCCATGGGCTGCCACATCTTTTCCAGCTGGTAGAATTCGCGCACTTCAGGACGGAACACGTGCACGATCACGTCACCGGTATCGATCAGCACCCAGTCGCCCGTGTCCTTGCCTTCCATCTTGGCAACCTTGCCAAAGGCATCTTTCACCGTCTGGGCCAGTTTCTCCGAAATGGACGCCACCTGGCGCGTTGACCGTCCCGAGCAGATCACCATGTAGTCGCCAATCTCGGTTTTACCGCGCAAATCAATTTGCACGATATCCTCGGCCTTGTCGTCAGTCAGGGATTTCAGGATGGTCGCCAACAGTTTGTCACTTGTGGCTTTGTCGGTTGCGGTACTCACGACCGCAGCCTCGGACTGCACAGCATTTGCTGCATCTGCATGGGTTGACAGGACATTGTCCTCCTTATGGCACGCCGCCGGACCCCCGGCGCTGGGGATACGATGAAAATAGCAATGTGACTGCGACAATTCAATGACAGCTTCAGGGCCATCAACAGCGCCCGCTCAGGCGGCGCATCCGCTTGGTCGTCTGGCACCCCAGGCCGCGCGCCATCCTGCATCGAGCTTGGCAAGCGCCTCTGCGTCAAACCGGCTTTCCTGCTCCCAGTATCGGCCTGAAGGGACGAAGTAGCCCAAGGCCTCCTCCCGGTGAAGCATCTCGTCTACCAGCGTGTCCGGTAACGCTTCTGCTGAGACCCCGCGCAAGGCGGCCGGGTCACACCGCGGAAAGAGCAATGCGCTTTCGCTGCCTGAGAGGTTCACACAGGTGCACCTCGCGCGCGCCGCAATCAACCCGAGGCGCGCGGATTTCGCGCCGAGATCCTGAAGCGTGATGTCTGGCCGCAACGGGTCCGCCGCACCAGTCCCGTAGAAATGAGTGTTGCCGGACTTGGGGTAAACCATGTCGCAGCCCATGAAGGCGATCACCTTGGGGCGCAGGGCCTGCAACACCCAGTATGCGGCGGTAAAGGCCATTGTCCCGCCGGCATAGACAAACCCACCGCAGGCATTCTGGGTGGGCACAAACTGATCCGCCTCGATCAGCCGTTGCCGGGGGCCGATGCGTTCGGGCCTGCGGTCCTCGGGGAAGTCTTCGGGAAAGATCAGGTCATCCCAGTCAGGACGCACACGCCAGGCGTTGTTGATCGCAACGACCCGGTCGACCCATGCGCGCGGCCAGTCCGTGGCTTCCGTAGCATTCGGACCACTCCCAAGAATCAGGACGATATCGGTTCTGGGGGCCATCTCTTCACCTTTCCTGTTGGCGGCAGCGGGAAGGCTAGCGCCGAACCCGGTTCAGGCAAGCCCGGGCGGTCATTCGGCGTCCTCCAGCAGGCGCACTTCCCGTTGCGGGAACGGAATGGAGATGTTGTTGGCCTTGAAGATGTCCCACAGAGCCAGATAAACGTTGCCGCGAATGTTCGTCAGCCCGCCCGTCGGGTCCTTGATCCAGAAACGCAGGATGTAATCGACCGAACTGTCACCAAAGCCCACGATGTGACAGACCGGCTTGTTGGGGTGGGTCAGCACGCGCCCGACGCTACTGGCGGCTTCGATGGCCAGACGGCGGACGTCATGGGGGTCGCAGCCGTAAGAGGTGCCAAAGAAGATGTCGAGCCGGACGTATTCATCGGAATGGGACCAGTTGACCACCTGCCCTGTAATCAGATCCTCGTTGGGGATCAGGTATTCGCGCCCGTCCCGCGTCACAACGCTGACATAGCGCGCGCCGAGACTGTTGATCCAGCCAAAGGTCTCGCCCAGGCTGATGACGTCACCGGGTTTGATCGACTTGTCCAGCAGGATGATGACACCCGACACCAGATTGGACACGACCTTCTGCAACCCGAAACCAAGGCCCACGCCAATGGCACCTGACAGAACAGCAAGCCCGGTCAGATCAAGCCCAAGCGCATTGATGCCGACAAAGAAGGCCAGCCCGTAAAGGATCACCTGCAGCGCCTTGACCACCAGCACCTGCATCGACGGGCTGATATCTTCGTTGCGCCGGATGCGGGCGGCGGTTGTCTGGCTGATAAACCGCGCGCCGGTAAAGAAAACACCCACGATCACCGCCGCCGTCAACAGGGTCAGCAACGAGATGCGATATTCACCGAAACTGATCCCGATCCCATCGAGGAAGGACGAGGCTTCATCCCCCAGCCCGATGAGGTGAAAGGTGGCGTAGATCCAAAGCCCCCAAAGCACCACCCGCCTGAGGGTCCGGTTGCGGATCAGCCCGCCCGCAAATCCGATCGCCACCCAGACAACGGCCAGTGTTGCGCCCAGCCCGATCAGATAGGACCGTGACGGCCAGGTGATCTGCTGCATCAGCTGGTAGGTAAGACCGGCGATCAGGGCAAAGCAGATCAATCCCAGTCTGCGTTTGATCTGCACGATGCCGCGCAGTTGCCACTTCTTCCAGCCTTCACGCGCCCTGACCCGCCGGTCGATGATGCCGCCCAGCAGGTAGTGCAAACCCCAGGCCACAAGGGCAATCACGGTCAGCACGATGATCTGATTTTGCCGCCATCCGGGCGTCAGAATGTCCACGAGGAAACCGGAAACGAGGTGCCGCATCTCTTCGGCGGACATCAGGACACGTTCAAAATCTTCAGACTGGTTCTCCATCCTGCCAGACTTGCACAGCCGGTTCCGGGCCACAACATACCCTGAACATCACGGGATGTGCAGCTTGCCAGAAATCAACGAAGTCGATATGACACCGCCCATGTCACGCTGTGCCCACATCAGAATCGATATGGACGACCGAAATCGCCTGAGCGAACGCTTTTTTGGCGCGACGCATACGGTGCTGGCACGCCTATAACTGGCATCTCTGCCACCATTGACCGACTTATCATTCAGAACGGGAGAGGACCGATGTCCCCCAAGACGCTTTACGACAAAATCTGGGATGCGCATGTGGCGCATGAAGCCGAAGATGGCACCTGCCTTCTTTATATCGACCGCCATCTGGTGCACGAGGTCACGAGCCCGCAAGCCTTTGAAGGGCTGCGGATGACCGGGCGCAAGGTGCGCGCACCCGAAAAGACCATCGCCGTGCCGGACCACAATGTGCCAACGACCCCCGGGCGCGAAGACCCGGCCAACATGACCGAGGACAGCGCCATTCAGGTCGCGGCCCTCGACAAGAACGCCAGGGACTTCGGCATCCACTATTACCCGGTGTCCGATGTCCGGCAGGGTATCGTGCATATCGTGGGCCCGGAACAGGGCTGGACCCTGCCGGGCATGACAGTCGTTTGCGGTGACAGCCACACCGCCACCCATGGCGCATTCGGCGCGCTGGCACATGGCATCGGCACCTCCGAAGTGGAGCATGTTCTGGCCACGCAGACGCTGATCCAGAAAAAATCCAAGAACATGAAGGTCGAGATCACCGGCAAACTGCGCCCCGGTGTCACCGCCAAGGACATCACGCTTTCAGTCATTGGGCGCACCGGCACGGCAGGCGGCACGGGCTACGTGATCGAATACTGCGGTGAAGCCATCCGCGACCTCAGCATGGAAGGCCGCATGACGGTCTGCAACATGGCCATCGAAGGCGGTGCGCGTGCTGGTCTGATCGCACCCGACGAGAAAACCTTTGAGTATTGCAAGGGACGCCCGCACGCGCCGAAAGGCGCGCAGTGGGAAGCAGCCATGGCATGGTGGAAAACGCTCTATTCCGACGATGACGCCCATTGGGATGAGATCATCACCATCAAGGGCGAAGACATTGCGCCGGTTGTGACATGGGGGACGTCACCGGAAGACGTCCTGCCGATCACAGCGACAGTGCCGTCAGCGGACGATTTTGACGGTGGCAAGGTCGGCGCGGCACAACGCTCGCTCGACTACATGGGCCTGACGCCGGGCACACCGCTTTCCGACGTTGAGATCGATACCGTGTTCATCGGCTCCTGCACAAATGGCCGTATCGAGGATTTGCGTGCCGCTGCCGAGATCCTCAAAGGCAAGAAGAAAAAGGACGGGCTGCGGGCAATGGTCGTGCCCGGGTCGGGCCTTGTTCGTGCACAGGCGGAAGAAGAAGGGCTGGCTGATATTTTCAAGGAAGCGGGCTTTGAATGGCGACTTGCGGGATGCTCCATGTGTCTGGCGATGAACCCGGATCAGTTGCAGCCCGGCGAACGCTGTGCGGCGACCTCCAACCGCAACTTCGAAGGCCGTCAGGGCCGGGGCGGTCGCACACATCTTATGTCGCCAGCCATGGCGGCGGCGGCGGCGATCACGGGCAAGCTCACTGATGTTCGGGAGATGATGTAATGGACAAGTTCAACACCCTCACCGGGATCGCAGCGCCGATGCCGCTAATCAATATCGACACCGATATGATCATTCCCAAGCAATTCCTGAAGACCATCAAGCGCTCCGGCCTCGGCGTGAACCTCTTTGACGAGATGCGCTATGACGATGATGGCAACGAGATTCCGGATTTTGTGCTGAACAAGGAGGCCTATCGCTCTGCCGAAATCCTTGTGGCGGGCGACAACTTCGGTTGCGGGTCGAGCCGCGAACACGCGCCATGGGCGATTAAGGACTTTGGTATCCGCTGCGTGATCGCGCCCTCTTTTGCCGACATCTTCTACAACAACTGCTTCAAGAACGGTATTCTGCCGATTGCACTCCTACAAGAGCAGGTCGATGTGCTGATGAAGGATGCAGAAAAAGGTGCCAACGCGCGGATGACCATCGACCTTGAGGCGCAAACGGTCACCACCTCGGACGGAGAGAGCTTCTCCTTCGAAGTGGATGCGTTCAAGAAACGCTGCCTGATGGAAGGGCTGGACGATATCGGTCTGACCATGGAGAAAGCCGCATCCATTGACAGCTTTGAAAAACAGGCGGAACAGGCCCGTCCCTGGGTCTGAACGGGACTTGGCAGCCTTTTTTGCGAGGCGGCCACAGGACACCGCATCGGCTTGGCCGCTGCGCGCGGATGCGACCCATTACGATCGCGCGCGGCGTGCCACCACCGTTAACCATTCCGACAGTGGTCAATGCGACGCCTGATCTGATAGACCCGATCACGTTAGCGAACCTGCCAACAATGATCGGGAAAATCACTGCATGCGCCCTTATCCCAACCAGGATGACTATGCGCCGGGTTTAGGTCCTGGTCGAGGTAAGGCGTCTGCGCGTACAACCCCGCGCCCGCGACACATCGGCCTCTCAGCTTGGCTGATTCTGGTTTTCATGATGCTCTTTGCGACCAGTGCAGGTGCTGATCCGCTGAGAATTGCGACGTTCAACACTGAACTTCAGCGCGAGGGCCCGGGCCTGCTGTTGCGCGACATCCTGAAGGGCGAAGACGAACAGGTGCAGGCGGTCGTGTCGGTGCTGGTCGAAACTTCACCCGACATCGTCGTGTTGCAGGGCATCGACTACGATCTGACCGGTCAGGCCCTCAAGGCATTTACCGATGCCTTGCGGGGGGCGGGGCTGGATTACCCGTTTGCGTTTTCGGCACGGCCAAACACCGGCATGGCGACCGGGCTCGACATGGATGGCGACGGCAGGCAGGCTGAGCCGCGCGATGCGATGAGCTACGGCCGGTTTTCCGGTCAGGGCGGCATGGCGGTCCTGTCGCGCTACCCGATCCTCTTTGACGATGTGAAAGACTACACGGATATGTTGTGGCGCGACTTTCCGGATGCGCTTTTGCCGGAGAAGGACGGTGCCCCCTTCCCGTCTGAGGAAGCGCTGGCCATTCAACGCCTGTCGACAACCGCCCATTGGGTTGTCCCGGTGGATGTGCCTGACATCGGGCGCGTCGACCTGCTGACCCTGCATGCCAGCCCGCCGGTCTTTGACGGCCCCGAGGATCGCAACGGCAGACGGAACCATGATGAGATCATCTTCTGGCTGAAATACCTCGATGGTGCATTCGGACCCTCAGCTACTGAGCATTTCGTCCTATTGGGCGACTTCAACCAAGATCCGCATGAAGGTGAAGGTATCAAATCCGCCATCAGAAGCGTCTTGAGCGATCCACGGCTGCAAGACACCGTCCCGACAAGCGAGGGAAGTGCTGCATTGACCGGCGACCCGGACGATACGGCGGATTGGGACGACCCGGTGCCCGGCAACATGCGGGTGGACTACGTTCTCCCCTCCGCCGATTGGCGCATCCTCGGCTCTGGCGTCTATTGGCCACTTGACGATGCGGGTAAGGTGGCAGAGACCGCGAGCCGCCACCGTCTGGTCTGGGTTGATCTGACCCGCTGAACGCCTTGTGGGAAAAGGGTTCTACGCAGCGCTTCTTGACCCCGGCGCGCCTGCACGTTAGGCCGCTGCCAACATCAGATTTGCAGGAGACAGACCATGGCCAACCCTTCCCTTTTGATCCTTCCTGGTGACGGAATCGGCCCGGAGGTCATGGAGCAGGTAAAGCGTGTCATCGGCTGGTTCGGTGACAAACGCGGTCTTTCCTTTGACGTCAGCGAAGATCTGGTTGGCGGTGCCGCATATGACGCCCACGGGACTCCGCTGCACGATGATACGATGGCCAAGGCGCTTGAAGTGGATGCAGTGCTGCTGGGTGCTGTGGGCGGACCGAAGTACGACAACCTCGACTTCAGCGTGAAGCCGGAACGCGGCCTTCTGCGGCTGCGCAAGGAGATGGATCTCTTCTCCAACCTGCGGCCCGCGCAGTGTTTCGACGCCCTTGCGGATTTTTCTTCGCTGAAAAAGGATGTCGTTGCCGGGCTCGACATCGTGATCGTGCGCGAGCTGACCTCCGGCGTCTACTTCGGCGAGCCCCGTGGGATCATCAACGAAGGCAACGAGCGTGTGGGGATCAACACCCAGCGCTATACCGAAAGCGAGATTGACCGGGTCGCCCGCTCTGCTTTTGAACTTGCGCGGCGACGCTCCGGCAAGGTCTGCT
Source organism: Pseudomonadota bacterium (assembly GCA_039196345.1). GTDB lineage: Bacteria > Pseudomonadota > Alphaproteobacteria > Rhodobacterales > Rhodobacteraceae > Roseobacter. Next base: position 72,156 of record JBCCUU010000011.1, read on the forward strand.
CCATGGAGAAGGCCAACGTCATGGAAAGCGGCATTCTCTGGCGCGAAGTGGTCCAGAAAGTCCATGACGATGATTACCCGGATGTCGAGCTGAGCCACATGTATGCCGACAATGGCGCGATGCAGCTGGTGCGTGCCCCCAAACAGTTCGACGTGATCCTCACGGATAACCTCTTTGGCGATATCCTGTCCGATTGTGCGGCGATGCTGACGGGATCGCTGGGCATGCTCCCCTCCGCCAGCCTCGGCGCGCCTGCCGCCAATGGACGTCCCAAGGCGCTTTACGAGCCCGTCCATGGATCCGCGCCCGACATCTCCGGTCAGGGCAAAGCCAATCCGATTGCTTGTATCCTCAGCTTTGCCATGGCGCTGCGCTATTCCTTTGACCAGGGCGATGAAGCCGCCCGCCTGGAAGCGGCGATCGAGAAGGTTCTCGCGGAGGGCGCACGCACCGCTGACCTGATGGGCGCAGAAGGCGGTACGCCGATCAGCACCTCCGAGATGGGGGACGTGATCCTCGCCGCACTAGACGCGAGCCTCTGAACAAGGCCGCTATGCAAAAAGCGCTCTTGTCCGGTTGTTAGCGGTATCATATTCTGAGTGAAGCAGCCCGCATCATGCGGGCTCATTCTTTTTCGACCAAAGGTTTTGGGCCATGCCCGGCAAAACACTTAATCCAAATCTCAAGGGGGCACTCTTTGCCCTGATGGCCTTTGGCCTTTTTGCAAGCCACGACGTCATCATCAAGGTGCTGGGCGGCGGGTACTCCCCTGTGCAGATCGTCTTCTTCAGTGTCGTGTTCAGCTTCCCGCTGGCGATGCTGTACCTGCTGCGCGACCCCACCGCGGGCACGTTGATCCCGGTGCACCCATGGTGGATGGCCGCGCGGACCTTGGCGGCAGTAATCACAGGTTTTTGCGCGTTTTACGCCTTCTCGGTCCTGCCGCTTGCGCAGGTCTATGCCATCCTCTTTGCGGCCCCGCTGCTCATCACCATTCTGGCCATCCCGATCCTTGGCGAAAAAGTGCGGCTGCAGCGCTGGATCGCTGTCGGCATTGGACTGTGCGGCGTCATCATCGTGTTGCGCCCGGGCCAGCAAGAGCTTGAACTCGGGCATCTTGCAGCGTTGGTCTCGGCAATCTGCGGGTCGTTTGCATCCATCATCGTGCGCAAGATCGGCCGGGAGGAACGCACGGTGGTCATCATGCTTTATCCGATGATGGCGAACTTCATCGTGATGGCCGCCTTGCTGCCTCTGGTCTACGTGCCCATGCCGTTGGCCGATCTGGGCAAACTGGGGCTGATCGCCGTACTGGCCTGGACTGCGGGCCGCTTCCTGATTGCCGCCTATAACAGCGGTGAGGCGGTCATCGTGGCCCCCATGCAGTATTCGCAGATCCTCTGGGCCACGTTTTACGGCGCGCTGTTTTTCGACGAACTGCCCGACACCATGACGATCATCGGATCAGGGGTCATCATCGCCAGTGGTCTCTTCATCGTGTTGAGAGAAAGCAAAGCGCCAGGCTCTGAGCGCCCCGTGCTCCGCACACGGTCACGGGCCGAAACAGGGACTTCACCGCGCGTGTCCTCGCTCTTGCCGCCGGACCGGAAATGGCAAAAATCAGAATCGAAAGACTTGCCAAAATAGCTGCGTGAGCGTAATCGCTCCCTTACGGTCGGGCTGTAGCGCAGCCTGGTAGCGCACCTGCTTCGGGAGCAGGGGGTCGGAGGTTCGAATCCTCTCAGCCCGACCAGATCGTCAAAGCATCAACTTACCAGCGATATCCAGATGCGTGCACCCTGCGCCGCTGCGGCGTATGAGCATGATGCCGATCCGCCTTGTATTGCCTTAGCCTTGGCTTTGCCGGGTTCCGCAAGGCAACGCGCTTGTTCTGGCTGGCAGCGCGCTTTTCGATGATGATCCCAGCGGCCCGAGGCGTTGACGTCTGCCTCTCGGCTTGCTTGTCGTAGTCGTTGTACCAGCGTCCTTCGAGGGAAAAAGCAGTGTCTGCACGGGATTGCGATGCACCGGCAACACTTGCCAGGGTCAAGACAACCGCCGCGAGTATCACTTTCAGAACAAATGGGTGCATTTTGGTCATCCTCTGGGCAGTGGCGACGCTCAGATGGCCGCCGATGTCTCCAATGTAAGTCAGCTGCAGGTCAGATTAAGGGGAAACCGGTTCAAGAACCGTCACGGATTCGCGAAGCGCCGGAAATACCTCTGACGACGATGTCCGGAACCCGCTGACCCCATGCGTCGCGCGACCGCTGAGGAGGTCATCGGCATCGGCCTGTTTCCAGTTATGCCACAGGTTGAGCGGCGGTTAACTGCGACCGCAGACCAGTTGCGATGGTTTGTCTGGACAAGGGCCCTGAAATCGCTTGATTGATCCGCAACAAGTCAAAAAGGGAGACGTCAGATGGCAGGCCGCGAAATTTATGTTGCTAAGACGTCCGGGCAGCTTCCAACGGGGCAAACGGTCGACTACACGAGTATTCAGGAAGCGATCGATAATGCAGCCGCCGGAGACACAATCTTCGTCGCAGACGGAAACTATGATCCCTTTGAGGTCACTGTATCAGGCGCGCCGGGGCAGCCAATCACGATAAAAGCCTTGTCTGATACCGGTGGCGTCATCATCGATGGCACGGGTGAGAACGTGACCGCGCTGATCAACATCACAGGGCAAAGCCACATCCATGTCGACGGCTTTACGCTGCGAAACGCGAACAATCATGGCATTTACGTTCAGGCCTACGTGGAGGGCGAGGCCCGAGACGGGATCGTCGAACGTGACATCCGGATCACCAACAACTCCGTTGACACGACGGGGGACTCCGGAATCCACGTCGCGGGCCGCAGGCTGGATCTGATTACCGATCTCAATGATCCGTTCTACCTGTCGAATGTGCATATTATCGGCAACGAGGTGACCAACACCAACACGCCGAACGGGGTAAACGAAGCCATCACACTCGGCGGTGGCGTCGAGAACTTTTCGATCAAGGACAACCACGTTTTCGATACCGACCAATATGGTATCGACGTGAAAGCCGGGGCCAGGAACGGCACCGTTTCCGGCAACAACATTCACGGGATAGAGCGCTATGGCATCTATATTGACGCCGGCAGCCGGACGGTGTCGAACATTCAGGTGATGAACAACACGGTCGCGGATGCGGATTACGGCATTGTTCTGGCGCGCGAAGCCCGAAAGGACCCGGCAAACGCCAATCTCATGGACATTGCGGTGTCAAACAACGTGATCCAGAATATCGAGAGCTTTGGCATCCTGGTCTACCGCCATATCGATGACAGCGGTGCAGGCGTCATCTCAAATATCGACCTCACCGAGAACACGATCCGGGACATTGGTCTGGACGGGATTCGATTTGGCAACATCGGGGACTACGCAACAGGGCTCACAGCGACCGGCAACACCATCAGTGATGCCCGCCGGGCCATTTGGGACAATTCGGGCGCGTCACTCTCGCAAAATATCGTTGGGTCTCTGGCGGTCACGATCATCGACCCTGACGATGTGGACGGCACCTATATGTTCGAGGGCGACGACCTGATTGTCGGCACAGAGGGGCGGGATGTTCTGCGAGGCGTGTCCGGTTCCGACACAATCAGGGGCCTTGAGGGCGATGATTTAATTAACGCAGGCACAGGAGCGGATTCTGTCGAGGCCGGAAGCGGCAACGATATCGTCATCGGTGGCACCGGCGATGACACGCTTTTTGGCGGTGCCGGTGCCGATTCACTCCGAGGCTACGCAGGCCACGACAGGATTTTTGGCGGCCAAGGGGGTGATTTCCTTGTCGGCGGCGAAGGCGATGACAGCATTCACGGCGGTTCTGGAAATGATCAGGTCTACGGTCAGGATGCGAATGACTCAATTCGGGGTGAAGCGGGAAGTGACAGCCTTTTCGGGGGCGCCGGCACTGACTTCATCACAGGAGACGCGGGCCACGACAAACTCTATGGTGGCGCAGGCAATGATACGGTCCTTGGCGGCCTGGGTGCGGATAGCCTTTTCGGGGGCGACGGGCTCGACATCATTGATGGGGGTGACGGGAACGACTTCATTGTGGGCCACGGCGGTCAAGACACCCTGTCAGGCGGTGCTGGCGACGACAGGATCGAAGGGCGTGAGGGCCATGATGAAATCATCGGCAACACCGGCAACGACTCACTTTACGGCGCGTGGGGGGACGATACGATAAATGGGGGTGCCGACAATGATGAAATCAGCGGCGGCGCGAACAATGATTCACTGCTGGGCGGCGCCGGGAACGACGATATATCAGGGGGCGCCGGTAGAGACACCCTGCGCGGCGATATCGGCAGGGACGTCCTGCGTGGCGATGACGGCTTTGACCTGATTTACGGCGATGGCGGCAACGACAGACTCTTTGGCGGAGACGGCAATGACACGCTGAACGGCGGTCAGGGGGATGATTTCATCGAAGGGGGCGACAATGCCGATGTGCTCAACGGAGGAAGCGGGAACGACACGCTGACAGGTGACGCAGGCATCGACAAGATCAATGGAGGCGACGGGGACGACGAATTGTCAGGCGGTGCCGGGCCAGACATCCTGCGCGGCGATGACGGCAACGATAAGCTCTTCGGCGGAGACGGCGATGACACGCTGAACGGCGGTCAGGGGGATGATTCCATCGAAGGGGGCAACGATGCAGATGCGATCGTCGGTGGAAACGGGAACGACACGTTGAAAGGCGACGCTGGCATCGACAAGATCAATGGGGGGACCGGGGACGACGAATTGTCAGGCGGGGCTGGGTCAGACATCCTGCGCGGCGATGACGGCAAAGATAGGCTCTTCGGCGGAGACGGCGACGACTGGCTTCTTGGGGGAACCAGCAACGACAGACTTTTTGGCGGAGCCGGCAATGACATGCTGAACGGCGGTGAAGGCAACGATTCCATCGAAGGCGGCGACAATGCGGATGTGCTCAACGGCGGAAACGGGAACGACACGCTGAAAGGCGGCGCGGGCATCGACAGGATCAATGGGGGAGCCGGAGGCGACGAGCTTTCCGGCGGTGAGGGGTCAGATACCCTGCGCGGCGATGACGGTCAGGACAAGATCAATGGCAATCAGGGCGCTGACACCCTCTATGGCGGCAGCGGCTCGGACAGCCTGCGGGGCGAAGATGGCAATGATCTTCTTGATGGCGGGGACGGGAATGACTTTCTTTTCGGCGGCGCGCTCAATGATATCCTGCGCGGAGGGGACGGAAACGACAGTCTTGAGGGCCAGGCCGGAAATGACGCGCTGGAAGGCGGCGCAGGTCTCGACACCTTGAAAGGCGGGGAGGGAGCCGACAGTCTCAGCGGCGGTGACAACCCTGATCGGCTGATCGGCGGCAAAGGTGATGATGCCCTGTTTGGCGGCGCGGGGGCGGACATCCTGCAAGGTCATGCCGGGAGCGATACCTTTGTCTTTGCATCCCTTGGCGACTCGCCTTTTGGCGCTGCAGATCTGATCTTGGGAGTGGATGGCATAGGCGCGGCAGGAGGCGACACCATCGACCTGCATGGCATCGATGCCAACACTACTGTCTCCGGCGACCAGGCATTTACCTTTCTGGGTCAGATGACAACCGCACAAGGTCTGGCGCAGGGGCCCGGTTCATTGTGGATTGAAAACGTCAGCGGTGAATCGCTTGTCTACGCGTCGGTCAACGGGGATGGGACCATAGATCTCGCGATCCGGATCGATGACGGCGGCATCGTTGCCGCAGACTATGACGCAACGGATTTCATTTTATGATTTTCGCGCGCAACGCTTGTGCTGCCGGGCTATGGCCTCATGATGATGCGGCAATCGATCGTTCCTTGTGATGCTCTCGGAAAGCTGCTCGTTTGAAAATTCTCTTTGTCCACAAGAACTACCCCGCACAATTCGGCCAGATCGCGCATTGGCTGGTCAAGCGCGGCTGGGATGTGACCTTTGCAACCGCCCGAAAGGATGTGCGCTCCAGCACCATCCGGGTCATTCACTTTGAAGACCACCGAGAAGCTTCTAATGAAACGCACCACTACCTGACCGGATCGGAAGAGGCCGTCATCTCGGGCCAAGGGGTGGTTCGCGCAGTCCTTCGGCTCAAACGGCAAGGGTACCACCCCGACGTGGTTGTTGCCCATTCAGGCTGGGGCGTGGGGCTCTTTGTCAAAGATGTCTGGCCGGGGACAAAATATGTCCAATATGCCGAATGGTACTACAGGTCAGGGCGCGCGGGCGATGACGGCGCGCAGGAAGAGAGCCTCGACATAGACGCGCGGGCGCGGACGAGAGTGCGTAACGCGCCTTTCTGGCTGGACTTCAGCGCCGCGGATGCCACGCTTTGCCCGACACGGTATCAGGCCTCCCGCTTCCCGCAGAAAATTCAAAACAGCATCACGGTTCTGAACGACGGCTTTGACACCGATCTGCATTGCCCGGGACCTCGCAACACCGCCATGCTGGATGCACAAGGCATTCCTGAAGATGCCAGGATCGTCACCTACATCGCCCGCGGGATGGAGCCGTTGCGCGGTTTCCCTCAGGTTATGAAAACCGTCGCGCTGCTGCAAAAGAGCCGCCGGGACATCCATTTTGTCATCATCGCGGACGACCGTGTGGCATATGGCCCCCGTCAGAACGCGCCTTCGTGGAAAAACCGCATGCTGGCGGAGCTCGATCTGGTACTGTCACGGTTGCACTTTGTCGGGCTTGTTCCGCGATCAAGGATGATCGAATACCTGCGCGCCTCAAGCGCTCATCTCTATCTGTCGGAGCCTTTCATCCTGTCGTGGTCCTTTGTTGAAGCCATGGCCTGCGCGGCGCCCATCGTTGCAACCCGGTCCCCACCGGTCAAAGAGTTCATGACCGACGAACGCACCGGGCTGCTCGTCGACCCCACCGTCACGCAGGAGGTTGCGGATGCCATCGAGAGCCTTGTGGATGATCCGCAGAGAGCCGGGCGTCTTGGAGAAGCCGCGCGTTCAGATATCGTCACGCAGTATGACGCGAACACCATCATCTTCCCGCGTCATCAACAGTTCTATACTGATTTGGTAAATCGCTGATACTGGGCGCCTCCGCTCTGCCCGTCTTCTGCGCATGACCAGACGACGATACGCGACGTGCCGCAAAACGCAGGGCCGGGGCAGTCCCGCCAGCCCCGCTCGCTGCTAGGCAAGTTCCTCGAGCAGCCATTCCGCACGCTCTGTTTGGGCGCGCGCCACGTCGAGCTTTCTCTCAAGCCGGGCGCGTTTTTCCGATGACCCGGCGGATGCGATCTGAGCTTCAAGCTCGGCGGATTTCTTCTTGAGCTTTTCGAGGACGTTCTCGACATGGTCGGGCTTGATCCTGCTTGCCTTGCCGCGCTCAAGACGTTCGTTGTAGTCAGCCACTTTCGCAGCAAGCTTTTTCAGGCCCATGTTGAGCTTCCCGATGGTATCGCCAGCATGAAGTTCTAACCCTCTTTCATGACAGTCTCGTGACGGTCCCCTGCCTCGTCAGACCCCTCCGGATGGTCCGGCGCTGCATGCGGCTCGCCCAGTTCGTCCTCTTCGAGCGCCAGCAGCCGCTCAACCTCGGCGATGGCGCTGTCCCGTTCGATATAGTAGCTTCGCGCCGCCCCGATCAGGTCGCGCATCGCGTTGTAGGCGTAACCTGCATCATTCAGAAAAGACGTCGCATCGGCGGGGCTGAGATCGCCGGAGCGGATCAGCTTGTCGACCCGTTCCGTTGTCGAGACCGCCGCGTCTTCGACTCCGACCCGCTCCTGGTCGAGCCACAGCGCGCTGCGGTCCTCGGGCGCGGCAAGGCCAAGAGTACGGATCTCGACCGCGATCCGGGCGATTGAACTGCGAAGACCATCGTAAAGCTCTGTCACCACCCCCTGCGGCCGTGTCGTGTAGCGCAGGATGTTCTTGCGCAGGTGCTTGATCGATTTCACGGACTGCACGATATCACCCGCAATGTTTCGCAATTCATAGACCCGGTTCGCGATTTCGGGGTCGAGGCGCTTGTCCCCGGCACGGGTCGCGAACTCCACAATCGCGGCGTAAAGTGTTTTCACGCGGCGCTCGTAGCCTTCATCGATGTCGAGTTCGATGGCCTTACGGCTCCGGCGCACCGTTCCCGCGATGTCGTCGCTTACAAAAACCTCTTCCCGGTGCAGGTTCAGGCCATGCAGGATCAGATCCGATGCGTTCTCATAGAGGTGGAGCACTTCCTTGCGAAGCGCCACCTCAAGCGTTTGCGGGAATTCATCCACCGCTTCATTCAGGAAATGCGGTTGGCTAACGTCTGGCGCAGGCTCCTGAATTCGGTGTTCCAGAAACGCGATGAGCCGCGGCAGGAAAGGGAGCATCAGAGCTACCCCAAGCACATTGAAGATCGTGTGAAAGACGGCGAGCTTCATGGTGAAGTCATCCGGTGCGATCCCGATCTCCGCACTGATCCAGTCCACCGCGTCACGCAGCGGCCCAATGAAAGAGAGGGCGACGATGGCGGTGGCGGCGTTGAATATCAGATGTGCCAGCGCCAGGCGTTTACCCTGGAAGTTCGCGCCCAATGATCCGATGATCGCGGTGATCGTGGTTCCGATATTGGCACCGATTGCCAGCGCGAGGGCATTCTCATAGCTGATTTGCCCTGCGGCCAGAGCCGTGAGGACCAGAACCATCGTCGCATGGCTTGATTGCATGATGACGGTCGCGGCGGTCCCTATCAGCGAATAGACAAAAAGACCAATCAGCCCCGACAGGGCAAAACGTGTCAGGTCGATCTGATCCTTGAAGGCCTCGAAGCCTTCTTTCATGTGATGGATACCCAGGAACAGAAAACCCAGGCCCGCCAGCGCATAGCCGATCCCGCGCAGCGGTTTTGATTTCTGGAAAACCAGAAGGATGCTGACCGCAATCATCGGCATCGCGTAGGCTGCGATATTAACCTTGAGGCCAAGCCCCGCCACCAGCCAGGCGCCCGTGGTTGTGCCGATATTGGCCCCAAAGATGATCCCGACGCCGCCCGTCAAGGACATCAGCCCGGCGCTCAGAAACGAGATCGTGATGACCGAGACCAGAGAGCTGGATTGCAAGAGCGTGGTCGAGACGATACCGAAGGTGAGCGCGCGGGGCGTGGAGCTTGTCGCCCGTTCAAGCACCCGTTCGAGTGTGCCGCCGCCAAACAGTTTGAAACCATCTTCCAGCATCAGCATGCCGAACAGGAAAATCGCCACGCCGGCCGCGATTTCCTGAGCATCCGGGCTGAACCAGAACGTCAGAAGAAGCGCACCAATGGCGGCGGGAAGATAAAAACGCGTCATTCCGATCAGATGGAGGTCTCACGGTTGTTGGTCCTAAGAGCCCCAATGTTAAATTGAACTCAGTTCCCGCGTCCTTGACCTGCATCATGTGAGGCGCACTGAATGCCCCCTTCCAGAACCGGGGAGTGAGGCCAAGGTTCTTGGCGTTGTATGACAATGAGGTAAAGTTCATTACCAACTGCAATGTGGATAACCGAGTGACGTCCCTGCCCGAGACTTAGACGAAAACCGCCATTCTGAAGAACAATAAGTTTTGTCTTTGTTTTTTCTTGTTTCACCTGTGCCACACGACACATCAAAGCAGTTCGTCAACTGGGAGACACTCACGAAATTCACAGGGGTTGCGCTGGCGGCGGGGACCGCCTTTGCGCAGGACCCGACCTTCTTCCGCATCGGAACGGGAAGTGCTGGCGGCACCTATTTCCCGATCGGCGGGGCCATCGCCAACGGCATCTTTGCGCCTCCAGTGCCACGGCCCTGCGATCAGGGGGGCAGTGCGATGTGCCCGCCATTCCCGCTGTGCCACCAAGGGGTCGATGGCCTCACCCTTGCCAATGGAGTTGACTGCGCAATCGCCGCTGATCCTCCCCCACTGACTGCACCTTCCCGGAGACGACGGATTTGACGAACCCACCGAACTCGAACGAGGAGGCGCGCGAGCCTGGCGCGGAGGAACGCGCCTCAATCGAGGAAAAATATGACGAGGGTGCGGCCATGCGCTCTGACAACCCCCGGTTTCGCCAGGATCCTCAGGTATGTCGCCCTCACCTACGCCGTGTACCACTACAGGACTGCCGGGTTTGTCCTGCTGCCTGATTACTGGCACATGGGCTGGCATCTTTCTGGTCTCTTCATCCTGACCTATGCCTTCTACCCGCTGGCCAAAACGCAGATGCCCTTTGATCTCAAGACGGGCGCGTTGCGACTGGGTGGTGTGCCCTATCTTGATATCCTGCTGATGGTCCTCTGAACCGCCCGGGTTTACGGGAGAGTACAACACTCGAAGGATGAGCCCTATGACGCAGAGACGATTCACCCCCGCCTATCCGGCTGAACTTCGCGAACGCGGTGTTCGGCTGTTTCGAGAGAATCGTGCAGATGACACCAGCGATACCGCAGCCTACCGGGCGATTGCACCGAAGCTGGGCTGTTCGCCGGACAGTTTGCGCGCCTGGTGCCAGCAGGCCGAACGCGATGCCGGACAGCGGGTCGGTCTGACGAGCGCGGAGAAGGACAGGATCAAGGAGTTGGAGCGCGAGGTCCGTGAACTTCGCACCGCCAATGAGTTCCTGAAGAAAGCGTCTGCGTATTTCGCGGCGGCGGAGCTCGACCGCCCGTTCAGGCGATGATTGCTTTCATTGGGGAGCATCGGACTGCCTATGGTGTCGGGCCGATCTGCCGGGTCTTGGGGATCGCACCATCGACGTTCTATTCATACAAGGCTGTCGAGCGCGATCCTGATGTGGCATCGGCACGGGCAAAGCGCGACCTGTCGGACAAAGACGCCATCAAGCGCGTCCATGATGCCAGCCGGGGCCGCTACGGTGCCCGCAAGGTCTGGCATGTCCTGCGCCGGGAAGGCCGTGACATTGCCCGCTGCAAGGTGGAACGGCTGATGCGCGCCCTGCAAATACAGGGTGTTGTGCGCGGCAAGAAGGTGGTCACCACCGATCCCGATGCGGCCCAGCCGTGCCCGGACGACAAGGTGAACCGGGCTTTCGTGGCTCAGATGCCGAACCAGCTCTGGGTTTCGGATTTCACCTATGTCTCAAGCTGGCAGGGCATGGTCCATGTCGCTTTCGTCATCGACGTCTTCGCCCGCAAGATTGTCGACTATTCGCTGGCACCGATAGGTGTCGTCTTCCGCTGACTGATCGCCATCGCCGGGTTGGTCTTTATTATTGCCCCGTCCCTACAGGCTGATCTGGCGGCGCTGGTCATCGCGGCACCCGCCGTCATCAGCCAGCTGGTGGCAAGATGCCGACCTTGATCTGGTCACGTGCCGCTCGGAGAGCCTTGGGATTCCGGACTGACGATTGATCGTTTTGAGTGACCGGCCCGCACGACCGACTGGATTGCAACGTGCACGCGCGCCAGAGCGGCATCTGTTAACCTGCAACACAACCCCTTTGAGCTGAGGCCAGCCCCCTCCCCGGATGGAGAGTCGGGGGCTCGCCCGCGGTGCCCATCGGGTACACTCGGTTAGGGCGGTTACTCAGATTTTCAGGCCGATGCGCTAGTGCAAGCCAAGTGTCAGCAGCGACAGAACGCCGACCACCACGAGGCTCAAGGCCCAGACCACGTCCAGATTGAACCAGCCCTTCGAGAGAAACTTCAGTCCCATCCAGTAGTAGACGCCCATCGCGATCAACCCGCCAGAGAGCATCATTGCCATCGTATGAACCACCGCGACACCGGCCGCGATGGTCGCGTTCCCGACCATCAGTGTCTCTGCGGCGGCGTGGCCTGCGTTCGTCTCGATGGTGCGGCAGATGCCAAGGTAAATGGGCACCAGCATCAACCCCGCACCATGGGCCATGGCCGCCAGGAAGGACCAGAGCGCCAGCCGCGACGGCGGCACGCGCGCAAGAAAACGCGGATGGCGGCGATTGATGAGCAGATAGACCCCCAAGGCGATCACCAGGCAGGCGGCGCCGATCTGGATTTCGCGCTGCCATTCCACCAGCACGAACAGAACGGAGAACGGAAACAGCACCGACGCCATGGCCAGCAGATGCCCCCCTGCCAGGGCCAGCAACGCCCGGTAAAGGCTTCGCGGCGTGCGATCCATCAGTGCTGCTGAAACCGCGAGCGGCCATCCCATCCCGGGGTTCACACCGTGATAGATGCCGGACGCGACAACGGCCCACCAGAGGGCCGCTGTGCTATGTGCCTCTTCCACGCGTCAGACGGAGGGGTAACAGAAGCTGTCAGTGGAACAATCGCCGCCCTCAAGACGGATCTGATGGCTGCGGTATCCTTCGGGAAAATCGACCCAGAAATCCTTGTTCAAGGTCAGGCCGCCGTTTTCACCAACATCCGCACAGACCATCGCCGCACCCCGTTCACCGGGGTAGAACTGATCGTCCCATGTGGAATAGAGCGAGTTGGTCCAGTAGACGCGATTGCCGTCGCGGCTGATCTCGACCATCTGCGGGCCATAGCCGAATTCCTTGCCGTTGGGATGCTTGGTCTTCTTGACGATACCGCCAATCTCGACCTTACCGGCGAGGACAGGGTTCATGGGGTCGGACACGTCGTATTGGTGCATCTCCCCCTGCCCCCAGCAGGCCACATAAAGGTATTTGTCATCAAGGCTGAGGTCGATGTCCGTTACCAGTGGCGGCACGGCGCCAAAGCCCTTGAGCAGGTCCGGCAGGTCGTCCGGATCGGCCGGTTGCGGGTCAATGGTGATGGTCTTCTTGGCTTCAAAGGTGCCATCCTCCTTCTGCCACCAGGTGAAGATCGCGCCTTGCAGGTTGGTGGTATCCACAACAACCCCGACAAACCCGTAATCCTTTGAGGGGTCATGCGCCGGGCGGATTTCCAGCGCCATCTGGTGATTTTCGCCCAGGTCAATGGTCTGGACATTCTTGCGCGCGCGCAGGTTCCAGAAGTGGATCGAGTGACCGTATTTGTTCGACAGCAGGTCTTCGGCGACGATCCCGTTCTCGAACTGAGGCGGCAGGCCCCATTCGGAACTCACCATGTAGTCGCGCGGCAGGTTCCACCAGAAATCATAGTGCTTGTCCTGCGGACCACGATCCATCTCGTAACGGCCAAGGATCTCGAAGGTTTCGCAATCCATGATGAAGATGCCCGGAGGGCCATCGGTGCCGTCCTCACCGCCACCTCCGAGGGTGGAGACATAAATTCCTTCGGGACCACAGTGGATGGTATGGGGGCGCGAATAGCCGGTCTTCTCAAAGACCTCTTCCGGCTCGATGATCTTGTGAATTTTTGCCTCAAGCGGCTCCTTGACGTCGATCACGTAAATCCGCGAAGACCGGATGCCGGGAATAATGAGGTAGCGGCGCTCCAGAAACGCATGGCCGGAGAGCGGCGACAGGGATGAAGAGCAGGCGTTCCAGCCAAAGTGATGAAACTCGTCCCCCTTGTTGGGCATGATGACCTGATGCACGATTTGCCCGTAGGTCTCGGACGATGGGTTCACATCGACCACGGCCAGACCATCGGGTTGCGAGCCGTCCGGGCTCAGCATGAGGGTAAAGGCGAGCGTTTCCGCCGGGGCCTCCATCGCAAGTTTTGGCGTGGCATGAAATGTCGGATCAGGCCGTAAATTCATTTTTGAAGTTCCTCCCAGAAATTGGTTTTCCTGCTTGTACCGGAATTACCAGAAGTCGAGCCTGACATAGAACATCCATTCAGGCAATAAGACTAAAGCCGGGACAGAGTTCTTCGCGTTGGTGAATTTGACCAACGACGTTCTTCAAAACGCACTGTGACCAGCTTGTTCAATGGCACCCTCGCATTGCCGGGACGTGAGGGATCAAGCCGGGACGCAGCTTTGATCCGCGCGACTAAGAAGCATTTGTTATGCCTGCGTCCGGGCGAAAACCGCGTCCTGCGATGCTCGTCAGGGCCGGAGTGACGTAAGGATATGCTCGCCTCGCGCGCAGGATAGGTCATAGAATGTCAGCAAGGCGGCAGAGACGCCACGAACACAGGGAGATGAAATATGAGATACCTCGCACTTGTGGGGGCAACCGCACTAATGACGACCTCGGCGCAAGCTTCGACTATTCCGGAACTCTTTTCCAGTTTCTGGGTGTTGGGCGACAGCCTGTCTGACAACGGAAACACGGCCACTATGGTGGGGACGTTGAATGCGCAGCAGTCAGACCCGATTGATTTTCCGCCCGGGTCCCCTTTGCAGCAACCTGGTGTCTCGTCCGATGGATTCACCTGGGCCAGAACATTCACCGATGCCTTCTCCGCAGCGGGAAAGGCAAACGCCAACCTGTCCTTTGGCGCCGCACGCGCCTCTGACAATGGGAACGGGCCACCCGACCTTGCAGAGCAAATTGCCCGGGACCGATCATTCACAACCACTTTCGATTTCACATTTGATCCCACAACCCCGGATGATGACCAGTCTATCTCCGGGACCGTCCCCAAATACCTTGACGGTCGCGGCGGGCTTTTGGACCGCAAAGGTGACTGGGGCGACAACCCGCTGGTCACGGTCTTCATCGGCGGGAACGATTTCCTCGATACCGCTGCGGCAATCGCAGGGGGGCTCGGCACGCCGGAAGATCTTCTTCCTATGGTCGTCGAACGCACCCTTTTGTCCATGACCCAAAACATCAACGAATTGGTGGCCGAAGGCGTCTCGGATTTCATGGTGTTCAACCTGCCCAATTTTGCCGTCATCCCGCAATTCAACGGGGACGGCGCGTTGTTGGGTGGCGCCCTCGCCGGCGTTGCGACGCAGTATAACAGCCTGTTGGATACCTATCTTGACGGTCTCAGGGCCGGTGGCATCAACGTCACCAGTGTCGATATCTTCTCTGCCCTGACCGACAAAGGCCTGCTTTCGGCAGCCGGTATCAAAAACGCCGATGACGCCTGTGTGTCTTCGGTTAACCCCGCGACGCAGAATTGTCGCGGATTCCTGTATTTCGACAATATTCACCCGACGAAGCAGGGGCATGGCATTGTTGCTGACATTGCTCAAAACGCCCTGAGGGAGACCTACAACCTGCAACCGATACCCCTGCCCGCCCCGGCCTTGTTGCTGGTGACGGCGCTTGGCGGCACGTTTGTCCTGCGTCGTCGGCGCAAATCTCCTGGCTGAGCGTCTGGCGCCGGATCAGGGTTGATCCGGCGCAACCCTTCAGGCGGTGCAACTGTTGTAAGAAACGACCGCGACGGCCTTGTCGGAAAAGGATCCTCGCGCCAATGCGATGCCAGCACCAACGCGCACCTCACCCCCCATGATCTCTGACCCTGACACCGTCGTCGCGGAGGTGCCATTCGTATCATCAACGTCAATCGTGAAAACGATGCTCTGTCCCGGGTCCAGTGTGTTGATCGGCAAGGTGATGCTTGTGTCGCCATCGCGCACCTCTGGAACTGACATCAGCGAAGCCAGCCCTGCCACCAGTTCCAGCGGCTGAAACACGGAAATACCTGCCCCTGTCGCGGTCACGTCAAAGATCAACCCCCCCGATGACGCCCCCAGGTCAAGAACCACGGAGACGTCCCCAAGGGGACAGGTCCCCTCATTGGTGATGGTGAAGCGATCCTTGGGCGCGCCCTCATCGAAACGGACAACAACCTCCGCCAGAGCGGGGGCGGCAATAAGCGCGACGGCTGCGCCGAACAATGTGGTTTTCATTCAGTTTCCTCCCTGCGTGGGAAGGGAGCTAGGGCGACAAATCTCAAAACACAGACCGACACGCAGAAATTGATTGACGCAAAAACCAAAAGTCAATTAGCGTCCGACAGGACTGGACATATGTGTACAGAGCTATGAAAAAATGCGTCCTGGGAGGTCCGCGTCATGAAATCTCACTACCGTGTCGTTGTCATCGGCGGCGGCGTTGTCGGCGCGTCCGTTCTTTATCATCTGGCGAAATTCGGCTGGACGGATGTCTGCCTGATCGAGAGATCTGTGCTGACTGCGGGATCAAGCTGGCACGCGGCAGGCGGCATTCACGCCCTGAACGCGGACCCGAACATCGCGCAATTGCAAGCCTATACCATCGACCTGCTCAGCGAGATCGAAGCTGAAAGTGGCCAGAACATCGGCCTGCACATGACCGGCGGGCTGACCATGGCCGGAACGCCCGACCGTTGGGAATGGCTGCAATCGGCCTATCGCACCTTCCAGTCCATCGGCATTGATGATTGCCGCCTTGTGTCCGTTGAGGAAGCGGTGGCCTTGAACCCGATCATGTCCGGCGAAGGTCTGCTTGGCGGCATGTGGGCAGACCGTGAGGGCTATATTGACACGACCGGGACCGTACATGCCTATGCGGGCGCGGCCAAGAAACGCGGGGCGGAGGTGATCGAACACAACCGCGTGCTTGAATTGAACCAGACGTTGGAAGGCTGGGAGGTCGTGACAGAAAAGGGCACGGTGTCGTGTGAACATGTGGTCAATGCCGCAGGGCTCTGGGCCAAGCAGGTGGGCCGGATGGCGGGGATCGAACTGCCTGTCTCACCGCTCAACCATCACTACCTGATCTCCGACACGATCCCGCAGCTGGAAGAGATCGACTTCGAGGTCCCCATGACCGTGGACCTTGAGGGCTTCACCTATCTGCGGCAGGACCAGAAAGGCGTGCTGCTGGGCATCTACGAGATCGACCATCAGCACTGGATGATGGATGGCGCGCCGTGGGAGTACGGCTTTGAGCTGCAACAGGAAGACCCCGACCGGATCGAGCATGAGTTGACGCTTGGGTTTGAACGCTACCCCTGTTTGCAGGAGGTCGGGGTCAAAACCTGGGTCAACGGGGCCTTCACCTTCTCGCCGGATGGCAACCCGCTGGTCGGGCCGGTTCGGGGCAAACGCGGCTACTGGTCCGCCTGTGCGGTGATGGCCGGGTTCCTGCAAGGGGGCGGCGTCGGCAAATCCCTTGCGGAGTGGATGATCCACGGCACCCCCGAAGCGGATGTCTACGGCATGGACATCGCCCGCTACGGTGTCTGGGCAGAGAACAAGCAGTACATCAAGGAAACCACCGGGCAATTCTACACCCGCCGGTTCGTGATGACCTATCCGAACGAACAGCTTCCCGCCGGACGCCCGCTGAAGACGGCGGGTGCCCATGCGGAGATGACCGCTGCAGGCTGTCGCTGGGGGCAAAGCTGGGATCTTGAGGTCCCGCTCTATTTTGCCGAAACCGGGTTTGAAGAGACACCTTCGCTCAAACGGTCCAATGCACACGACATTGTTGCCGCCGAATGCCAAGCGGTCCGCAAGGACGTGGGCCTGCTGGACATCACCGGGTTTTCCCGGTTCGAGGTGACAGGCCCCAACGCGGAAAGCTGGCTCGATTCCGTCATGGCCTCGAAACTGCCCGCACCGGGCCGGGCAAGGCTGGCCCCGATGCTGGCGGAAGACGGGCGGCTCAAAGGCGATCTGACGGTCTTCAACTGGGGTGATGGCACCTGGTGGATCATGGGCAGCTACTACCTGCGCCAATGGCACATGCGGTGGTTTGACGATCATATGGTGGAGGGCGTGACGATCCGGGATCTCGGCGAAGAGATGAGCGGGTTTTCACTGGCAGGCCCCAACTCCCTGAAAGTGATCGAAAAGCTGACCGATGGTGCGGTCGATGCGCTGCCGTTCATGGGGTGCGGCTCCTTCGACATCGGGCTTTTGCGCTGCAAGGTCGGGCGGCTGTCGGTCGCGGGTGAGTTGGGTTACGAAATCCACTGTCGTGCAGGCGACCACGCCACACTGCGGCGCATCCTGCTCGATGCAGGCGCCGATCAGAACATCCGGGAATACGGGTTCAACGCGCTGCTGTCCCTGCGCCTCGAAAAGAGCTTTGGCATCTGGAACGCGGAATTCACCCAAGGCTACAAGCCCGGCATGACGGGCATGGACCGCTGGATCGACTGGGAGAAGGATTTCATCGGCAAAACCGCAGCCGTGGCCGAGCGGGATGGCAACGGCCCGGCGCAAAGGCTGGTCACGATCGAGGTAGAGGCCGAGGGTGCGGACGCCAGCGGCTATGAACCGATCTGGTCGGGCGGCAAACAGGTCGGTTTCGTGACGTCCGGCGGCTATGGGCACACGCTTGGCAAGTCGCTTGCCATGGCACTTGTGGATCAGGCGCACTGCGCGCCCGGCACGGACCTCAGCGTGCATGTGGTGGGTGTTGAACGGAGCGCACGG
The DNA here is from genome assembly GCA_039196345.1 of Pseudomonadota bacterium. GTDB lineage: Bacteria > Pseudomonadota > Alphaproteobacteria > Rhodobacterales > Rhodobacteraceae > Roseobacter. Next base: position 90,387 of record JBCCUU010000011.1, read on the forward strand.
GTGATCCCGCCCTCGCCCTATGATCCTAAGGGCAAAGCGATGCGCGGATGAGAGAGGGCAGACAATCCGGCAGGCGGCGGTCGCGGCGCGGCGCAGATGCACCCGCCGCGCCACGACGGGAGGTCAATTACCGCAAGCTGCGCAATCCGTTCCCCGAGATGAAGGTCTTTTCGGAGGATCGCGCAGAGGCAATGCACGACACCGCACTCAGGACGCTGGAAGAGCTTGGCATGAAGGTGCTCTTGCCCGAAGCCATCGACATCTTCCGAAAAGGCGGCGCGCGGGTCGAAGGTGACATGGTCTTTATCGGGCGCGAGATGGTGACAGCAGCGCTGGAGACTGCACCAAAATCCATCACCGGGCGGGCAGGCGCGCGTGACCGTGACGTGCTGCTGGAACTGGGCAGCCTGGTCTTTCAACCGGGCGCGGGCGCGCCGCATGCAACGGATCTGGAGCGGGGACGGCGCCCCGGCTCCGGGCGCGACTATCGCGAATACACCCAGCTTTGCCACCATTTCGATGTCTTTCAGATGATGTCCCCTTCGGTCGAGCCGCAGGATATCCCTATCCATCTGAGGCACTATTTCACCACCGAGGTCCAACTGACCCTGACCGACAAATTCCCCTTCATCTTCTCGCGTGGCACACCGCAGGTGATGGATTGCTTCGAAATGCTGAAGGATTTTCGGGGTGCCTCGGATGAGGCCTTCGCAGCAAAGCCTTACTGCTACACGATCATCAACACCAACAGCCCGCGCACGCTGGATATCCCGATGGCGCAGGGCTTGATCGACTTCGCCCGACATGGCCAGTTGTCCATCGTCACGCCCTTTACGCTCATGGGGGCCATGGCACCGATCACGGTTGCAGGGGCCATCACGCTCAGCCACGCCGAAGCGCTCGCCGCCATCACGCTGACCCAGCTTGTACGGCCCGGTGCGCCGGTGTGCTATGGGACCTTCACCTCGAATGTGGACATGAAATCAGGGGCCCCGGCCTTTGGCACGCCTGCGCATTTTCAGGCATCCCTGGCCGCCGGACAACTCGCGCGCCTGACCGGGCTGCCCTGGCGCTGTGCCGCGGGGTCTGCCTCCAACCTCAACGACGTGCAAGCGGCCAATGAAAACCAGATGGGGCTCTGGGGGTGCCTGCTCGCGGGGGCGACCGTCATCATCCATTCCGCTGGCTGGCTCGAAGGGGGATTGAGCGTTTCTTATGAGAAAATCGTGACCGATGTCGAAGTGCTGAACATGATCGCGGAACTCTGTGCGGGGGCGCAGGCCGGGGCCGATGAAATCGGATTTGAGACCGCGCTTTCGCAGGTTGATCCCAGCGGGCATTTCTTTGCAGCACCGCAGACAATGGCGCGCTACACCACCGAGTTTTACGAACCCATCGTGCATGACTATGCCAACTTCGGCACCTGGACCGAACGCGGCGCGCTGGATGCCAGTACCCGCGCGACCCAGGTCTGGAAAGACATCCTGGCCGCCGATGCCCGGCCCGCCGTTGACGGTGACCGGGTGGCAGCTTTGCAGGCCTTTGTCGCCAAACGCACTGCCGACGGCGGCGCACCGCCCGAAAGCTGACCCGATGTCCGAAGAACTTTCCCCGGGCGATGCCGGGGCCGCAGCCCCTATCGGCAATATCAAGGCCACACGAGAGGACTGGCTGGCGCTGGCCAAGGAGGTACTGGTGCGCGACGGTATCGAAGGCGTCAAGATCAAGCCGCTGGGCGAGACCTTGAACGTCTCAAGGTCCAGCTTTTACTGGTACTTCAACTCCCGACAGGACCTGCTCGACGCGCTCTTGGAACATTGGCAAGCCACGAACACAAAGTCGCTGGTGGAGATGGCCGGACGGCCCGCCCGAACGATCACCGAGGCGGTGGGCAATGTGTTTCGCTGCGTTATCAACCCTGCCCTTTTCGACCCGCGCCTTGACTTTGCAATCCGGGACTGGGCACGCCGGTCGGAGGCCGTGCACAGGGTTCTGCGCGCGTCCGAAGAGGAACGCCTGACCGCGCTGGAGCAGATGTTTGCGCGTTTTGACTACCCTGCGCTCGAAGTTATCACCCGCGCCCGCATTCTCTACTACATGCAGATCGGCTATGACGATGCGCAGCTCAATGAACCAATGGAAACCCGCAACAGGCTGATGCCCGCATATCTGGTCGGTTTTACCGGGCAAACGCCCACCAAAGATGAGATCGCGGCGCTGCGCGACTATGCCAACAACCTGAACGCCTGAACGATACCGGCCTTCAAGTCTGATGACCTTGCTATTGGACAGATGCGCTTCCGACCTATTTGGGGTAGTTAGTTACAATTCTTCGTCTCGCATAAGGCCCAGCTGATGTATCGCTCCCTCCTCCTCCGGCCGGTTTTTACCTTGCTGTCGGTTCTTGTGGCAGGCTTTGGGCCGGTGGTCGCACAGGCGCAGAACGGACCAGCGGCTGTTGGTGTCGAAACCGTTGAATTTCAGGTGATTGCAGAAACCGTCCCCCTGTTTGCCGAGGTAGTGACCGCACGGGAAGGGACGATTGCAAGCCGCATATCGGGTACTGTGGAGGATGTGCTGGTGCTGGAAGGCGCGGCTGTGGAGGCGGGTGACGTCATTGCCCGGCTTGATACGGAACTGCTCGAAATCCTCGCACGGCAGGCCGAAGCACAGATGGCCGAAGCAAACGCAGGCATCACGATTGCGCAATCCCGGCTAAGCCGCGCCAGCAATGCGCTGGCACGGATCGAAGGCCTGCGCGATACCGCGTCCTTTTCCAGCAGCCGGTTCGATGATGCCCAAAGTGACTTTTTCCAGGCGCAAGGGCTTCTGGCCGAGGCCGAGGCCCGTGTCAAAACCGCCGAGGCAACGCTCGCTGAACGGCGTTACCAATTGGCAAGAGCGGAGATTACGGCCCCTTTTCCGGGGATTGTGTTGGAAGTTGATACCAACCCGGGCGAATTCATCTCATCCGGTGCGTCTGTTGTCACGCTGCTCGATACAGGCTCGATCGAGATCGAGGCCAGCGTGCCGTCAAAATACATCAGCGTGCTCGAACCCGGTTTGCAGATAGACGGCTTCACGGAAGCGGGCGACGCTCTGACGCTGGAGCTGCGCGTCTTGCTGCCCACCGAAGATACCGCGACGCGCACGCGCCCGGTCCGGTTTGTGTCCTCTCAACTGACGGAACTGGACGCTCTGGCCATCGGGCAATCGATCACCGTCAACATCCCCGTCAGCATCCCGCGAGAAGTGCTTTCCGTGCCCAAGGATGCTCTGGTCCAGGCACGCGGAGGATGGACCGTATTCGTGGCGGCAGATGGCAAGGCACAGCCGCGTCCGGTTCAGATCGGCGTCGCCCTGGGCGACCGGTTCGAAGTGCTGGATGGGTTGGCTGAAGGGGATGTTGTTGTCACCCGCGGCAACGAACGCTTGCGCCCGGGGCAGGACATCGCCCCGATGAGCGCCAGCAACTAGGGGACCGATATGGACATTATCCGTTTCGCCATTGACCGCCCCGTTGCCGTTGTCGCGGCTGTCTTCATGGCCGTCCTCTTTGGTCTTCTGGCCGTCTCGCGGATCCCGATCCAGCTGGCCCCCGATGTGCGCAAACCGGTCGTGGTCATTACGACGAACTGGCCCGGTGCCGCCCCCTCCGAAGTGGAGCGGGAGATCGTCAACCCGCAGGAAGAAGCACTGCGCGCGCTCGAAGGTCTGGAAATCATGACGTCGCGCTCGCGCACCGGCGAAGCGGAAGTTACGCTTGAGTTCGGTGTCGGCACGGATATGAGCCAGTCCCTCCTGCTGGTCTCCAACCGGTTGGACCGTGTCGGCGACTACCCCGAAGAAGCAGGCGAGCCGTCGCTCGACACCTCCGGCTCGGACGACAGCCCGATCGCCTGGGTGCTGCTGACCGCACAGGAGGGCAACACGCGCAGCCTGCCGACCTATGGCGATTTTGTCGAAGACATCATTCAGGACCGCATTGAGCGGGTCGAAGGGGTCTCGGCGGTGAATGTCTTTGGCGGCGTGACCCGCGAGTTGCAGGTCGTCGTTGACCCGCGACGTCTTGCACGTTTCGATCTGACCGTGCCCGAAGTGGTGCGGATCTTGCGCAGCGAGAACATCTCGCTTTCCGCCGGAGATGTTGAGGAAGGCAAACGCCGCTATGTCGTCCGGGCCGAAGGCAACCTGAACACCACAGACGCCATTGAAGAGGTCGTGCTGCGGTCCGGTATCGGCTCCGGTGGCTCGGGCCGGGTGCGCGTCGGGGACGTGGCAGATGTAGGCTTTGCCTATCAGGACCCCACGGCCCGCCTGCGCTTTCGCGGCGAGCCGGGGCTGGCCTTCAATATCGTGCGCGAACCCGGAGCCAACGTGATCGAAACCATGGCCGCCGTGCAGGAAGTCCTGTCAGAACTTGAGGAAGGCCCGGTTGCAGATGCGGGCCTCAAGATGCGGCAGGCTTATGACGAGACGGTCTACATCAACGGTGCGATCAGCCTCGTCACGCAGAACATCTGGATCGGCGGCGCCCTGGCCGCAGCGGTCCTGCTGGCGTTCCTGCGCAGCCCCAGAGCGACGCTGGTTGTATCCCTTGCAATCCCTGTCAGCATCGTGGCCACCTTTGTGTCCATGGCCGCGACCGGTCGGACACTCAACGTGATCTCGCTCGCCGGGATCGCTTTCGCGGTCGGGATGATCGTCGATGCCGCCATCGTGGTGTTGGAGAACATCTACAGGCTGCGCGAAGAAGGCAAAACCCGCCGCGAGGCCGCCTACCACGGGGCGCGGCAGGTCTGGGGGGCGATCCTGGTCTCTGCCCTGACGACCGTGCTGGTCTTCATCCCCATTCTCATCATGCAGCTTGAGGCGGGCCAGCTCTTTCGCGACATTGCCGTCGCGATCTCGGTCTCTGTCCTGCTGTCTCTGGTGGTGGCGGTCACGGTGATCCCTGCCCTTGCCAGCCGCTTGCTGACACGCGGCGAACAAAAGAAGCTGGGCATCTGGGGCCTCGACCATCTGGCGCGAGGGTTTCACGGTCTGGTCATGGCCTATGTCCGCATGACCGTGCGCTTCCGGTCGCTGGGGCTCCTGATGGTCGCTGCCATTGCGGGGGGCGCGGCAATCGCCACGATCACGTTCCTGCCCCGGCTGGAGTATCTGCCGGAAGGCAATCGCAATCTGGTCTTTGGCCTCATCATCCCGCCGCCCGGGTACAACCTCGACACCACACAGACCATCGCACAGCGGATCGAGAATGTGGCACAGCCCCTGTGGGAAGCCGCCCCGGCAACCGAGACTGAAGACGGCACGCCGACGATTGAGAATTTCTTTTTCGTGGCAACCCCGGGCAACAGTTTCGTGGGCGCCTCCGCGATGGATGGCGCGCGCGCAGGCGACCTCATCCCTGTCCTGTCGCGCCCGATCTTTGCCGAACCCGGAACCTTTGGTTTCATGACGCAGCCCTCCCTTTTTGGGCGGGGCGTCGGCGGTGGGCGGACCATTGAGCTGAATATCTCAGGTCAGAACCTTGAAGAAATCCTGGGCGTCGCCGGTCAGGCAGCGGGGGCTATTGCGGGGCTGCTGCCCCGATCCGAAGGCCACCAGTTCCGCCCGATCCCGGGGCTGGAGCTTGGCGCGCCGGAGGTGCGGCTGGTGCCGGACCGGTTGCGGCTCGCGGATGCCGGTCTGACGGCCTCTGACCTCGCGCTGACGGTCGACGCGTTCAACGACGGGCTGCGTGTGGCGGAGATTACCGTCGGCGCGGAACGCATCAACCTGATGCTCAAGGGCGATCCGGGGTTGCAGATCGGGCAACGCACGCAGGACATCGGGAATTATCCGGTGGTCACGCCTTCGGGTCAGATTGTTCCGGTCTCCGCGCTGGCCGATGTGATCGTGACCGCCGGGCCGACCGAGATTCGCCACCGGGATCGGCTGCGCACGGTCACACTGGAGGTGCGCCCCTCTGACGCCTTGCCGCTGGAGGCCGCCGTGGAACTGCTGGAGACAGAAGTTGTGTCCGTGCTGGAAGAGCGCGGCCTGCCCTCGGGCGTGCGCGTTTCCGTTTCAGGCACGGCAGACCAACTCAGCCAGACCTGGGAGGCCATCCAGATCAACCTCGCGGTTGCCTTGGTCATTGTCTTCCTTGTGATGGCGATCCTCTTTGAGAGTTTCATTCTGCCGCTGGTGATCCTGATCTCCGTGCCTGTGGCGGCGGCGGGTGGGGTCGGCGGTCTGGCTCTGCTCAACACCTTCCAGACGCAACCGCTTGATATGCTGACCCTGCTGGGCTTCATCATTCTGGTGGGCATCGTCGTCAATAACGCGATCCTCATCGTTCACCAGACCCTCTATCACCTGCGGGACGAAGGGATGGCCCCGATCGACGCGATCGAGGAAGCGACGCGCAACCGCATCCGGCCCATCTTCATGTCAACGCTGACATCGGTCTTTGGCATGCTGCCGCTGGTGGTGTTTCCGGGCGAAGGGTCGGAGCTTTATCGCGGGCTGGGCGCGGTCGTGGTGGGCGGCTTGTCCATGTCGGCCTTCCTGACACTACTGACGGTTCCGCCGCTCTTGCGGCTTTGCGTCAGAACACCGGTGGCAGATGACGAGAAACTGGCAACACGGGCCCCTGCGGAATGATCATTTCCGCCAATGGGTCGGCACGATAATCAGCGCCCCGATGGAGGCCGCAATCGCATTGAGCCCCGGGCTCCGAAACCCGAGCCCGAACATCAGGGTCACGAAGTACATCAGGAACGCACCGCCAATGCAGATGATGATGCTTTGCACATAGCCGTTGTGCGTGAACCCGCTTCGCTCGGACGCGTAGCCGACGATGCCTGCGATCACCACCGTTCCGATCAATGTGGGAAACATCCGCTATTCCTCTCCAAGGATTGAACCAGCCTGCAAGGGCATGCCGTTGAGAAACTCCTGCGCAGATTGCGCCCCCTTGCCCGCCCGTTGAAGGCGCAGCAATGCGACAGCCCCCGTCCCGCAGGAAACCCGCAGGGGGTCCAGCAGCACCGTCCCCGGGGCGCCGTTGCCCTCTGCCACGCGCGACGCCAAGAGCTTGATCCGCGCGCCGTCGAGAGTGCTCCACGCTCCCGGGAAAGGGGACAGGCCCCGGATTAGGCGGTCGACCTCCTCCGCAGGGCGGCTCCAGTCGACCTTGGCCTCCGCCTTGTCGATCTTGGCGGCATAGGTCACACCTTCCTCCGGCTGCGGCATGGGCGTGAGCGTGGGCAGGCGCTTCAGCACATCGACGATTTCACGCGCGCCCAACTGGCTGAGCCGGTCGTGCAGCGCGTCGGTGGTCTCGGAAGGACCAACAGGCAGAACCGCGCGGTGCAACACGGGGCCGGTATCGAGCCCTGCCTCCATCTGCATGATGCAGACCCCCGTTTCAGTGTCGCCCGCCATAATCGCCCGGTGGATCGGCGCCGCGCCACGCCAACGGGGCAACAGGCTGGCGTGGATGTTAAGGCACCCGTATCGCGGCGCATCCAGCACCGCTTGCGGCAGGATCAGACCATAGGCGACCACCACCGCAACATCCGCGTTCAAGGCAGCAAATTCGGCCTGCGCCTTCGGGTCCTTGAGCGAGACGGGCGTGCGCACCGGCATCCCAAGGCCTTCCGCCCGGACCTGAACCGGGCTCGGGCGATCCTTCTTGCCGCGCCCGGCAGGACGGGGCGGTTGGCAGTAGACACAAGCTATCTCGTGGCCTGCGGACGCCAGCGCCTCCAGGATCGGCACGGAGAACTCCGGAGTGCCCATGAACACGACGCGCATGGCCCGCCCCTACCCGTTCTTCTTGCGCGCTTTGCGCAGCAGCATGTCCCGTTTTACCTTGCTCACCCGGTCAAAATACATCTTGCCTTGCAGATGGTCGATCTGGTGTTGCACGCTGGTGGCCTCAAGCCCGACAAAATCGCGGCGCACGTAGACCCCGTTTTCATCCAGGAACCGGACAGCGACGCCGCGCGGGCGTTTCACCTTGGCATAGACCCCCGGCAGGTTGGGGCTCGCCTCCTCATGTTCGTTCATGATGGACGATGCCTCCAGAACTTCGGGATTGGCCATGCGAATGCGCCGGTTGCGCGCATCCGAGGCGTCTACTACGGCCAGTTGCAACATCACCCCGATCTGCGGGGCCGCCAGCCCGACACCGGGCATGGCATCCATCGTGTCGATCATATCCTGCCAGATCGCGCGGATCTCATCGGTGATCTCCTCGACCTTCTCTGCCGGGGTGCGAAGCCGCTTGTCGGGCCAAGGAATGCATTGCCGCACGGTCATGACTGTTGCGCCTCGTAGGCTGCGATCACATCCGCGCGGTCCGACGCCTCAAGGCGGTCCAGGGTGACAATGCCGTCAAGATGATCCAGCTCGTGCTGCACACAGGCGGCCGAAAACCCGCTGAAGGCTTCTTCCTGCGTTTGCCCGTCCAGATCGGTCCAGCGCAGCACCACACTATCGGGGCGCGCGAGCTCCACCGTCACGCCAGGGATCGAGAGGCAGCCTTCCGCCTGCACCGCCTGCGTCGCACTGCGCGCGACAATTTCGGGGTTGATGAAGACCTTTGGCGCGGGGGCCGCCTCTTTCCATGCGCTGTCCATCACGAAGACACGTGACAGAACCCCAACCTGCGGGGCTGCCAACCCGCGCCCCGGAGCCGCATACATCGTCTCCAGCATGTCCTGTGCCAATTCAACGATCTCACCTGAGATCACGGTTACTTCTTCGCACGGCGACGCAAGGCGCGGATCGGGCCAGCGCAGAATCTCGCGCAGGCTCATGCGCGGGCCAACTCCCGCTTGAGCTTGACCATCTTGCGGGTGATCATCTGGCGCTTCAGCGGTTTCAGGTAGTCGATGAAGAGTTTTCCGTCGAGGTGGTCGATCTCATGCTGCACACAGGTGGCCCAAAGCCCGGTGAAGACCTCGGTCTGCTCTTTGCCGTCATTGTCAATCCAGCGCACCTCAACGTCAGCCGGGCGCGTGACATCAGCGAATTGTTCGGGGATCGACAGACAGCCTTCTTCATAGACGTTGGTCTCGTCGGACGCGGCGATGACCTCCGGGTTGAACATCACCAACGGGCGCGGCGGCGTCTCACTGTCCTTGACGCAATCCACCACGATCAGCCGTTGCAGGATCCCGACCTGTGGCGCGGCAAGACCGATCCCCGGTGCGTGATACATCGTCTCCAGCATATCATCCGCCAGTACCCGCAACTCATCGCTGAGGTCTGCGACGGGTGCGGAGGTTTTCTTCAGGCGCGGATCGGGATGGAGAATGATCTTCCGTTTCATGACCCTCCATTTAGGTCATGCGCCAGAACTGTGCAACAGAACTTGGCCTTGCCCTTGCCGCGTTTCCGGTTAATTTCCGCACCACGCAAGAAGGAGCAGCCCCATGTCATTCAATGATCCCATCGACCGTCGCGGCACGCACAGCAGCAAGTGGGACGCGATGGAAAGCCTTTACGGTGTGTCACCAGACGATGGGCTGGCGATGTGGACCGCAGACAGCGATTACGCGACCGCGCCTTGCGTCATTGATGCGATCCGCAAGATGGGCGATCACGGTGTTTTCGGTTATATGCCGGTCCATGACGACTACCTGAACGCGATCCAATGGTGGATGAAAGAGCGGCACAGCTGGGAGATCGAGACTTCCTGGATACTGACGTCGCAGGGGTTGGGAAATGCGATTGCGCTCTGCCTTGATGTCTGGACTGAGCCCGGAGACCGCGTGGTGACCTTCACCCCGGTTTATCATGAGTTCCGCACGAAAATCCAAAAAGCGGGTCGGGAACTGGTCGCTTGCCCGTTAAAACGTGTGGGTGACACCTACGAGTTGGCGCTTGAAGACGCGCAGTCCCGCCTCGACGGCAGCGAGAAAATGCTGATCTGGTGCTCGCCGCAGAACCCCTCGGGTCGTGTCTGGTCGCGCGAGGAATTGCAGGCCGTCGCCGATTTCGCTGCCCGCAATGACCTGATGATCGTCTCGGATGAGATTCACCACGATCTGGTCTTTCCGGGGAACCGCTTTGTACCGATGCATGTGGCCGCCCCTGCCGCCACGGATCGCCTGATCGCACTGACCTCTGCGTCAAAAACCTTCAACATTGCCGGGCAGCGGACCGGTAACATGATTATCCCCGACCCTGAGCTGCGGTCCGAGATGAAGAACCGCCTGAACACGCTGGATTACAAGCCCGGGTCGGTCGCCTTGCAAATGATTACTGCCGCCTATTCGCCGGAAGGTGCCGCCTGGGTTGACGCCCAGATTGCCCATCTCGATGAAAACCGCAGGGTTTTCGACGCCGCGATCAAGGACATCCCCGGCGTGCAGTCACTGCCGCTTCAGGCGACCTACCTTGCATGGGTGGACTTCTCCGGCACTGGCATGAGCCATCGGGAAATCGCGGATCGGGTCCTCAGGAAAGCCCGCATCGCACCAAGTGACGGCCCCGAGTTCGGCCCGGGCGGAGAGACATTCCTGCGCTTCAACCTGGCAACGCAACGCGCCATTATCGAGAGGGCTTGCGCCCGCCTGAAAGAGGCCTTCAGCGACCTGCAGTAGGCGTCTCTCGCCCGATCAAGGCCACCGGCGCATTCTCGGCCAGCTCGAAATCCACGGCTGCTTTGTCGGCAACCGCCGTGGCGCGCTTGAATTCGTACCGACGCTCGCCAGCCTCTTCCTCGCTTGTCACGATCAGGCACTGGAAGAGGTGGACGCTGCCATCGTAGAGGTCCACCAACCCTCTGAGGGCAGGTGCATCTGCTTCCATCGCAAAGCCGGTCTTCCACATCCGCAGGACCCGCCGGGCATCGCCGCCGACGTTGACCCTCAATCGCGACGACGTTCTCAACCCATCAAGCCGCGCCTGATCCAGACCCGCCTGGATCTCCTTGGAAAAAACCGTTTCCATTATATCGTACTCCAAACATTCCCCGCCCCATGAGAGGCCCGCAATTTTCATAAATGCAAGTCAAAGTTTCGTTGCAAAACATTACAATTGTGCAAACACGCAAGCTTTCTGCGCGCACCGGGCCGATGCGTTTTCGACTGTCACGGGCTAGGCTGGCCAAGACAAAAATGGAGTTTGGGCATGGGTCTTCTGATCGATGGTGTGTGGCAGGACCAGTGGTATGATACCAAATCAACCGGCGGAAAGTTTCAGCGTCAGGACGCGGTGTTCCGAAACTGGGTAACGCCGGACGGCCAACCCGGACCAACCGGCACGGGTGGATTTGCCGCCGAACATGGCCGATACCACCTCTATGTCAGCTATGCCTGCCCCTGGGCCCACCGCACCTTGATCTTTCGCGCCCTGAAGGGGCTGGAGGATCACATTGGGGTGTCGGTTGTTCATCCTGACATGTTGCAAGACGGCTGGACCTTTGAACGAGACGATGCGGGGGCAACCGGCGACCGGCTGCACGACTTGCCTTTTGCCCGTGACATCTATACCCGCGCCAATCCATCCTTCACCGGGCGCATCACTGTGCCGATCCTGTGGGATACGCAGGAACAGACAATTGTCTCCAACGAAAGCTCCGAGATCATTCGCATGTTCAACAGCGCCTTTGACGGGCTGACCGGTAACGACACTGATTTCTGGCCTGAACACCTGCGGGACCCCATCGAACCGGTCAACGACCGCATCTACCACACCTTGAACAACGGGGTGTACAAATGCGGGTTTGCGACGACGCAAGAGGCTTATGACGCGGCCATCGTACCGCTTTTCGAGACGTTGGACTGGCTTGACGCGCGCCTGGACGGCTCACGCTATCTAATGGGGGACCAGATCACGGAGGCGGACTGGCGTCTTTTCACAACGCTGGTGCGGTTTGATCCGGTCTACCATCTGCATTTCAAGTGTAACCGCAAGCGGATCATCGACTACCCAAACCTATGGGGGTACACGCGGGAATTGTTCCAGGTTCCCGGTGTCGCCAACACGGTGAATTTCGCACATATCGTACGTCACTACCACTACAGCCACGACACCATAAACCCGCACAGGATCATCCCGATAAACCCGGAACTGGATTTCACCGCACCTCATGGTCGCGGCTGAACGCGCGACGCTTCCTGTCAGACGCTCGCACGGTCTGCGCTAGGACGCGCTGTTTGACGTCGCATCTTCGGTCGGACCGTAATGTTCGACCATCGCCGCCAGATCTTCTGGCGGCGTCGCACTTTGCACAAAGGCGCATGCGTTTGAGGCAAAAGAGAATATGGACCCATCTGAAAAGAACGACGTATTGGTGACAAAGATCACCCGCGCGTCCGGTAGCCGGTAGCTGGCGTAATCCGCCACCGCAAGCGCTGACCCATCGGCCAGCAGCAAATCCAAAATAATCACATCTGTGTCTTCAGTACTCAAAAATTCAATGGCATCAGCTTGTCCCCCGACACGGGATACAGTCATCCCCATGCGCTGAAGGTGCCGCTGCCAAATAGTCGCAAGGCCGTTTTCGCTTTCCACGATCAATACTCTCATGGGCTCTCCACTCCGGCGGACCTAAGATAATTTAAATGGCATGTTTGATTGGTCTGCCCGAAAGATTAAGAAACAGTTAAGCAAATTGCTCAAACATTAATTGATCCGTTCAAGCTTGAATAACCGGCTGGATTCCGCTTTCTGCTGGTTTGAAGGGTGCGGAATCGTGCCGAGTGAGGAAAGAACAGGCCTATTGTTGACAACGTCAAAGCGTGATCATGGGGGCGGCATCGATGCAGCGGCTGAAAAGTACGGCGGCAGGCGAATCGATTGGATTGACCTGTCTACAGGCATCAATCCGGTGCCCTATCCTCTTCCTGAAATCAGCCCTGATGCATGGCGCAGCCTGCCTGATGCCAATGCAGAGCGCCGCATGGGGGATGCCGCAAGAAGCTTCTGGAACGTACCAGAGGGCGCGGAGATTGTAATCGCCGGAGGGGCCTCGGCATTGATAAGCCGTATTCCGGGCCTCTTGCCTGCTGGCCGGGTTCTGATCCCGCGCCCGACGTATAATGAACATGCCGCAGCCTTTGACATGCAGGGGTGGGCGGTCACTCAATCCGGGTCGGGTGACGCGCAAGTGGTTGTGCATCCCAACAATCCCGACGGGCGCGTCTGGGGCACGCAAACGCTGCCAGCGGGTGACGCGAAACTTACAATCATTGACGAAAGCTTCTGTGATGTTTGTCCGGACGAGTCGCTGGTCTCCATGGCCGCGCGGCCGGGGACGCTGGTGCTCAAGAGCTTTGGCAAGTTCTGGGGCCTTGCCGGATTGCGCCTTGGGTTCGCAATCGGGGATCCGCGGCTCATCGAGCGCCTTAAGGACATGCTGGGCCCCTGGGCTGTGGCCGGCCCCGCTTTGGAAATCGGGGCCGCTGCCCTTGAGGACCACGACTGGGCAGAGGAAACCCGCGCCCGCCTTGGTCGGGACAGCGCGCGGCTTGACGCCCTGTTGGAGCGTGCGGGTGCGAAGACCGTCGGCGGGACAACGCTCTTTCGGCTTTACAAGGTCGACGATGCGTCCGCCTGGCAGGAACGACTGGCCCGGCATCACATCTGGACCCGCGTGTTCCCGTATGAGGGCACATGGCTGCGGTTGGGTATCCCGGGCCCGGAGGATTGGACGCGGCTGACGTCTGCACTGGCATGACGACCGCGCTGGTCCTGCTTTGCGCGCTCCTGCTTGACGCATTGATCGGCGAGCCGCATTGGCTGTGGTCCCGCCTGCCCCATCCGGCTGTCCTGATGGGCCGCCTTGTCGGGGCTCTCGATCAACGCCTGAATGTGGGGGCATCGGGCAAGGTGAGAGGCATCCTCTGCGTTCTGGTTCTGATCTCTGCGGGATATCTGACCGGCGCGGCGGTGTCCTCCCTCGGCCCTGTTGCGGAGGTCCTCGTTGCGGCGATCCTTCTGGCGCAGCGGTCTCTGGTTCAGCACGTCGCGGCGGTGGCAAAGGGACTGGCGACATCCCTGCCTGCCGGGCGCAAGGCCGTGGCGATGATCGTCAGCCGCGATACTGCCCAGATGGACAGATCACAGGTCGCGCGGGCCGCGATCGAAAGCGCTGCGGAGAACCTCTCGGACGGTGTGATCGCGCCAGCCTTCTGGCTTCTCATCGGGGGCCTTCCGGGCCTTGTGATCTACAAGATGGTCAACACCGCCGACAGCATGATCGGGTACCGCACGCCCAAATATGAAGCGTTTGGCTGGGCCGCGGCGCGGCTCGATGATGCGTTGAACCTGATCCCCGCGCGAGCAACCGCGCTGGTTATCATGCTGGTCTCTCGGACCGGGCAGTTCGGTGACATCAGGTCTGATGCCCGACTGCATCGCTCGCCCAACGCCGGGTGGCCAGAGGCCGCGATGGCGCGCGCTCTTGGCATCGCCCTTTCCGGACCCCGCGCCTATGACGGAACGCTACGCGACTTTCCTTGGGTGAACCCCGACGGGCGTCGCGATCTGACGGAGGTGGACATTGACGCAGCAAACGTCATGCTATGGAAAACCTGGGCTGCAGTTGTCTGCCTCTGCGCGCTCACAGCCCTTTTGACTGCCTGACCCGGGAGGAATCGATGAAACCCAGGACCCTGATCCATGCGCTGGTTTTGACCTTTGCGCCTTTGGCCGCAAACGCCGCCTGTGGTGGAAGCTTTCCGGGCTTTGTTCAGAACCTCAAGTCCGAAGCGATCTCAAAGGGGCATGACGCAGCGACGGTGGACCGCTTCTTTGCCAGCGTCAGACAAAGCCAGAGCGTGCTGAAGGCGGATCGCAACCAGGGCATGTTCCAACGACCATTTCTCGATTTCTCCCGGAATCTCATCTCGGATGCGCGTCTGAAAAAAGGGCAGCAGTTGGGTCGCCAGTATGATGCGTTATTCGACCAGATCGAGCGGCGCTACGGGGTGTCACGCGGCGTCCTGCTGGCTTTCTGGGCCTTTGAGACCGCCTACGGAACCTACCAGGGTGATTTCAACACGGCCAATGCGCTGGTCACGCTTGCCCATGATTGCCGCCGCCCTGCCCTCTTCCGGCCACAGGTCTTTGCCGCACTTGAGCTTTTTGAACGGGGTGATTTTGACCCCGCCACCACCACAGGTGCGTGGGCGGGTGAGATTGGTATGTTGCAAAAACTGCCACGAGACATTCTGGAAAGTGGCCAGGACGGGGACGGGGACGGACAGGTCCGACTGAAAACCTCCGCGCCGGATGCCCTGCTTTCGGGGGCCGCCATGCTGTCCAAGTTCGGCTGGCGCAAGGGTGAGCCATGGCTTCAGGAGGTTGTCCTGCCCCCGGATTTCGACTGGTCCCAGACCGGTATCCATATCACCAAGCCAGTGCGCGACTGGGTGGCCAAGGGGGTGACGGCCCGTAAGGGGTCATTGGCGCAGACCCTTTCTGGCTCCATCATCCTGCCGCAAGGTCATAAAGGTCCGGCCTTCGTGACCTATCCGAATTTCAAAATCTATTTCGACTGGAACCAGAGCTTTACCTATGTGGTCACAGCGGCCTATTTTGCCACATTGATCGAAGGCGCCCCCAAGATGGCCAAGGGCAACCCCGAGAAGGGGCTGACCGGTCAGCAGATGCAGGCCCTGCAAAAGAAGCTCCAAGCCCGTGGTCACGATGTGGGAAAGGTCGATGGTATCCTGGGCGCGCGCACACGGATCGCGGTTCAGAAGGAGCAGAAACGGCTGGGATTGCCTGCGGATGCCTGGCCCACACCGGCCTTGCTCAATCGTCTCTGACGCGCGCCTTTCACATCGGAAGGCGAACCCGCGGAACGTCAGTTTTTCTGCGGCGGGCGGATCGGGAACCGCAAGCCGCTTTCCGTGAGCAAGATGATCCTGCCGCCGCTGCGTACATATCGATCACATCGCCCGAAACCATTTCGATAGGCGATACAGACCGTCCCGTCCGCCGCAATCGAATATTGCCCAAAGGCGCTTTCCCCCGACGCATAGGTGTAGGAATAGGACCCGCCGACGGAGTATTTCGAGCGCCCTTCGTCGTAAAAGACAATTGTCTGCCCGGCTGTGAGCACCTCGACTTCCTCGCGGGTCAGGATTTCGTCGCTGTCACGAAAGGCCCACTCTGCCGCCGAAAGAGGAAGAGCAACCACAAGGGCGCAGAAAACTGGAAAGAACTTCATGGGGCGAACATAGCAAAGGCCCTGACCAAGTCTCGACACATTTGAGTGAAGGGCTGCTCAGGCCACCAGCGTTTCCGCCTTCTTGAGATCGACAGATACAAGCTGGCTGACACCCTGTTCAGCCATCGTCACACCAAACAGCCTGTCCATACGCGCCATCGTCACCGCATGATGGGTAATGATCAGGAACCGGGTGTCGGTCTGGCGGCACATCTCATCGAGCAAGTCACAAAAGCGCGTGACATTGGCATCATCCAGCGGTGCGTCCACCTCATCCAGCACGCAGATCGGGGCCGGGTTAGCGAGAAACACCGCAAAGATCAGCGCCATGGCCGTCAGGGTTTGCTCCCCACCGGACAGAAGGCTCAGGGTGGAGAGTTTCTTGCCGGGTGGTTGGCACATGATCTCCAAACCCGCCTCAAGCGGGTCATCGCTTTCGACCATGACGAGGTTCGCCTCGCCGCCCCCAAAAAGATGCGTGAAGAGCATGGAGAAGTTCGAATTCACCTGCTCGAAGGCTGTCAGAAGCCGCTCACGTCCTTCCTTGTTCAGGCTGGCAATGCCGCCGCGCAATGTGCTGATGGCCTCTTCAAGGTCCAGCTTTTCCTTTGACAGCATGTCATGTTCGGACTGGACCTCCTTGGCGTCTTCTTCCGCCCGCAGGTTCACGGCCCCCAAGGCATCCCGCTGACGTTTCAGGCGATTGACATCCGCCTCGAGCGCTTCCGCGCGGGGCATGTCATCGGGGTTGACCTCAAGGCTGGACAACAGCTGGCTGGGCGTTGACTGGTTTTCATCGGCGATCCGTTCCGCCGCCAGTGCGACGGTCTCTTTCGCCGCCTCCGCACGCGCTTCCGCCCCCGCCCGGGCTTCGCGGGCCTCCGAAGCGGCCCGTTCAGCGTCTCGTTCGGCCAGCGTAGCCTCGCGAAACGCGGCTTCCGCCTTGGAAAGCGCATCCGAGGCTTCCGCCTTGCGCGCTTCAGCCGCCGCAATCGCCTCACCCAGTTCTCCGCGTTTGGCCGCGATCTCCCCGGGTGCGTTGCTGGCTGCTTCCAGTTCCTGCTCCGCTTCCGTCTTCCGCTCGACCAACTCCGCCGTGCGTTTCTCCGCCGTTTCCA
>JBCCUU010000012.1:0-102845 GCA_039196345.1 Pseudomonadota bacterium
CCGTCAATCTGGTCATACGCCTGGAAGTCTCCGAAATACTTCGTAATCGCCGCCGTCAGCGTCGTCTTCCCGTGGTCAACGTGACCAATCGTGCCAATGTTCACATGCGGCTTCGTGCGTTCAAACTTTTCCTTTGCCATGATGGCCTCCTTCAGGTGTTCTTGTTGGCGGTCATGCCGCCCGATGGGTAGGTCGGTGCGCCAGGGCGGCGCACCGGGGATCTTTATGCAAATTTCGCCTGGATTTCGTCAGAGATGTTCTGCGGAACCGGGTCGTAGTGGTCGAACTGCATGGTGAACTGCGCACGGCCTGACGACATGGAGCGCAGCGTGTTGATGTAGCCGAACATATTGGCCAGCGGCACAAAGCTGTCGATGGCGATGGCGTTGCCACGTGGCTCTTGGCCCGAGACCTGACCCCGACGGGATGTCAGGTCACCAATGATGCCGCCGGTGTATTCTTCCGGTGTAATCACTTCGACCTTCATGATCGGCTCAAGCAGTTTCGCGCCGGCTTTCTTCATGCCTTCACGCATGCCCATGCGGGCCGCGATTTCAAAGGCCAGCACGCTCGAGTCCACATCGTGGAACTTGCCGTCGATCAGGGCCACCTTGAAGTCGATGACCGGGAAGCCTGCCAGAGGGCCGCTATCCATCACAGACTTGATGCCTTTCTCGACGCCGGGGATGTATTCCTTGGGAACGGCACCACCGACGATGCGGCTCTCGAAGGAATAGCCTTCTCCGGGCTCGGTCGGGGTGAGGATCATCTTTACTTCCGCAAACTGACCGGACCCACCCGATTGTTTCTTGTGGGTGTAGGTGACTTCGGCTTCCTTGGAGATGGTCTCACGATAGGCCACCTGTGGCGCACCGATGTTCGCCTCGACCTTGAACTCACGCTTCAGGCGATCCACGAGAATGTCGAGGTGCAATTCGCCCATACCTTTCATGATGGTCTGACCGCTTTCAAGGTCGGTCTCCACGCGGAAGGAGGGGTCTTCAGCCGCCAGACGTGCGAGGCCTTGCGACATTTTCTCCTGGTCGTTCTTGGTCTTTGGCTCAACCGCGATCTCGATCACCGGATCGGGGAAGGTCATGGTTTCCAGAACCACAGGATCGTTCTGCGCGCAGAGCGTATCACCCGTGGTGGTGTCTTTCAGACCCGCCAGCGCGATGATGTCGCCCGCAAAGGCTTCCTCGATCTCTTCGCGGTTGTTGGAGTGCATCATCATCATCCGGCCAACGCGCTCTTTCTTGCCCTTGGTCGAGTTGAGGATGGTGTCGCCCTTGTTCATGGTGCCGGAGTAGATCCGGGTGAAGGTCAGCGAGCCGACGAAGGGGTCGTTCATGATTTTGAACGCGAGACCCGCAAAGGCCATGTCGTCATCCGCGCGGCGCGCGATGTTACGGGTTTCTTCCTCGTCACCGGGTTTGAAGCCCATGTAGTCGACCACGTCGAGCGGGCTCGGCAGGTAGTCGATCACGGCGTTGAGCAGCGGCTGAACACCCTTGTTCTTGAACGCGGACCCGCCCAGAACCGGCACGAAGTTCAGCGCCAGTGTGCCCTTGCGCAGCAGTTTGCGCAGGGTGGGGACGTCAGGCTCATTGCCTTCGAGGTATTCCATCATCGCGTCGTCGTCTTCTTCGACGGCCGCCTCGATCATCTTGCCGCGCCATTCGTCGGCCATGTCCTTGAGGCTGTCACGCACGGGTGCTTTCACCCAGGACGCGCCCAGGTCTTCACCCTGCCAGAGCCATTCTTCCATGGTGACGAGGTCGATCAGGCCCTCAAGCTCGGTTTCGGCACCGATCGGAATGCCGACGGGCACGGCACGTGCGCCGGTGCGGTCTTCGATCATGCGCACGCAGTTGAAGAAGTCAGCGCCGATCTTGTCCATCTTGTTGACAAAAACCATGCGCGGCACCTTGTAACGGTCCGCCTGACGCCAAACGGTTTCGGTCTGCGGCTCGACACCGGCGTTGGCGTCCAGAACGCAGACGGCACCGTCGAGAACCGCAAGCGAACGCTCAACCTCGATGGTGAAGTCCACGTGGCCGGGTGTGTCGATGATGTTCAGGCGGTGCTTGGGCGTGTCAGCGGTCTGACCGTCCTCGGTACGCTCCCAGAAGGTGGTGGTCGCAGCGGAGGTGATCGTGATGCCGCGTTCCTGCTCCTGCTCCATCCAGTCCATGGTGGCGGCACCATCGTGCACCTCACCGATGTTGTGGGATTTGCCTGTGTAGTACAGGATGCGTTCTGAACATGTGGTCTTACCGGCATCAATATGGGCCATGATGCCAAAGTTCCGGTAACGGTCGAGCGGATAGTCGCGTGCCATGGGGCTGCTTCCTCAGAATATCTAAAAACGGGATGACGCGCCCCCGGACGGGACGCGTCAGTTGCTTTACCAGCGGTAGTGGCTGAAGGCCTTGTTGGCGTCGGCCATCTTGTGGGTGTCTTCGCGCTTTTTCACGGCCGTGCCGCGGGATTGAACAGCGTCGAGAAGCTCACCGGCGAGGCGCTCTTCCATGGTGTTCTCGTTGCGCGAGCGCGATGCCTTGATAAGCCAGCGGATCGCCAGCGCTTCGCGGCGCTCGGGGCGGACTTCGACCGGCACCTGGTAGGTGGCACCACCGACCCGGCGGGAGCGGACCTCGACCGACGGTTTGATGTTGTCGAGCGCCTCGTGGAAGACTTCGACAGGGGCGCGCTTGATCTTGTCTTCGACCCGTGTGAGGGCGTTGTAGACGATACGCTCCGCGACCGACTTCTTGCCGTCGATCATCAGGTTGTTCATGAATTTTGTCAGTACCAGATCGCCGTATTTGGCGTCGGGCAGGACTTCGCGTTTTTCAGCGGCGTGACGACGTGACATCTGCTGATCTCCTTACTTGGGGCGCTTGGCGCCGTATTTCGAACGACGCTGCTTACGGTCTTTGACGCCCTGCGTATCCAGAACACCACGGAGAATGTGGTAGCGCACACCGGGAAGGTCTTTCACACGGCCGCCACGGATCAGAACCACGGAGTGTTCCTGAAGGTTGTGACTTTCGCCCGGAATGTAGCTGATGACCTCAAAGCCGTTGGTCAGGCGCACCTTGGCAACCTTCCGCATCGCGGAGTTCGGCTTTTTCGGTGTGGTTGTGTAGACACGTGTGCATACGCCACGCTTTTGCGGGCACTCTTGCAAGTGCATCGACTTGGATCGTTTGATTTTGGGCTGCCGCGGCTTGCGGATCAGCTGTTGGATCGTTGGCATTCCGGTATTATCCCCGTCCTAGCTCACATATGTGTGCATGGGGACGCCCCCCACGCGGTTTCAATTTCAACGGACCGCACGTCTGCGATCTGTCAGGTGCGCATCTCAGGCGCGTTTATTTCTTGCCGCGTTCATATACGACAACAAAAAAACCGCCTTCGTTCCCGTACCGAGGGACACGACGCGGTGGGTTTACAGAGGATCGGGCCAGCAGTAGGCCGGATCGTGACCACTTCATTTAGATTTCAGCGCAGGGCCATGCCGCCCTGTTCCGAGATGTCGCGCGTATAAAAGGAGTCGCTACCACTGTCAACAGCACAACCGCCGGTGCGGGTCTCGGACGTGTCATCACCCTGAAATCAAGGGATTGTGCCCGGCCCGCCCCGCCATCAGCTGCGCAGCAACTGCCTTTCGCGGTAGAGCGTGAAAAGCCCCGTGGCGATGATGATCCCGGCACCCGTCAGGGTCAGCGGCGTCGGCCACTCCCCGAACATCAGCCACCCCAGCACCAAGGCCCAGATAAGCCCCGTATAACGAAAGGGTGCGATGAAAGACACATCGCCCTGCCGCATGACCTGCACCGAAAAGAAGTAGCCGCCCACAATGAACAGCGACGCCCCCAGAATGAGCGCCGTCAGGCGACCGTCCAGCGGCACCCACTCTACGGTCAGGGACGCGAAACCTGCGGCAAGAAGCACGACAAAGGATGCGGCAAAGGTGACCAGCAAAGACGGCACCGTAGAGGACATGCGCCGGGTTGAGAGATCCCGCGCAGTGATGCAGACCACTGCGGCAAGCGCATAGCCGGACCAGATCGAAAACCCGTCGGGTCCCGGCCGCACGATCAACAGCATGCCACAGAATCCGACGAGGATGGCGAGCATACGCCGCCAGCCGACCGGATCCTTGAAAAAGAGTGCCGCGCCAAGGGTGACGGTCAACGGCAGGATCTGAAGGATCGCGGTGATATTCGCCAGCGGCATGTTCAGCAGCGCGGTGACAAAGAGGTACGCGGCAGCCGTTTCCGAAAGGGACCGCAGGCTGATGAGCCCCCAATCCTGACGCGATACTCTGCGATGGAACGCGCCTCTGTGCCAGGCAAGACCGCCCAGAAAGGCGGTTGCCAGAATCCCGCGCAGGAAGATCATCTGAAAAAGTGGTACATCGCCGCCTGTCGCTTTCAGCAAGGCATCGTTGATCGTGAAACAGGCCATCGACGCCATCATCAGAAGCGCGCCCGCGACATTTGGTGAAACGTTCATGAGGCCTTCAGAGGCGAGAGGGAAGGGCGGCAGGGCCGGGGGAATGGGAGAAGTTGATTTGATACCGTCATAATGGGTCCTGCCAGAATTCAAGCGTCAACAAACACTGCGGTGGCCGAAAAGAAAAGCCCCCGCAGATCGCTCGGCGGGGGCTTTATCGTTGTCTTGGACGACTTAGCTGCGGCTGTCTTCTTCCGGTGGGATCACCGTGTCAAAGATATCCCCCCCGACGAAATCGTCGTCAGCAGGGGCTGCCAGTGCTGCCGCGGCTTCCGCCTCTTCGCGACGCGCCTCGATCACCACATTGTCACGCTCCTGCGCGACACGGCGGACCTTCATGGTCGCGCCACCGGTGCCAGCCGGGATCAGACGGCCCACGATGACGTTCTCCTTCAGACCCACGAGCTTGTCTTTCTTGCCCTGAACCGAGGCTTCGGTCAGAACGCGCGTGGTTTCCTGGAAGGACGCGGCGGAGATGAAGCTGCGGGTTTGCAAGCTTGCCTTGGTGATGCCCAGCAGGATCGGTTCGCCCTGCGCCGGACGGCCGCCTTTCGACAGGGCCTTTTCGTTGGCCGCGTCGAATTCCTGCTTGTCCACATGTTCGCCTTTCAGGAGCGTGGTATCGCCGCTGTCCTGGATCTCCCACTTCTGCAACATCTGGCGCACGATGACCTCGATGTGCTTGTCGTTGATCTTCACACCTTGCAGGCGGTAGACGTCCTGCACCTCGTCGATCATGTAATCCGCAAGCGCTTCGACACCCATGATGGCGAGGATGTCATGCGGCGCGGGGTTGCCGTCCATGATGTAGTCACCCTTCTGGACAAAATCACCTTCCGCAACCGGGATGTGCTTGCCCTTGGGCACCATGTACTCGACCTTGTGATCCGGGTCCTCAGCGGACTCGATCCCGATACGGCGCTTGTTCTTGTAGTCCTTGCCGTAGCGCACATAGCCGTCGATTTCCGCGATGATGGCGTGGTCCTTGGGGCGGCGTGCCTCAAAGAGTTCGGCCACACGCGGCAGACCACCGGTGATGTCCTTGGTCTTGGCGCCTTCCCGCGGGATACGTGCCACGACGTCACCCGCCTGGATCTCGGAGCCATCCTCGATGGACAGAACCGCATCCACGGACATCGGGTAGGTCACCGGGTTGCCCGCATCGTTGCGCACCGCCTCACCGTCACCATCCACGAGGATAATTTCGGGCTTGAGCTCGTTGCCCTTGGCCGCAGAGCGCCAGTCGATCACGATCTTCTGGGTCATGCCGGTGGCGTCGTCGGTCTCGTCCTTGACAGCGATGCCGCTGACCAGATCCACGAACTTGGCGGTACCGGATTTCTCGGCAATGATCGGCAGCGTGTAGGGGTCCCACTCAAAGAGCTTGTCACCCCGCGCGATGTCCTGACCGTCCTTGACGAAGAGCTTGGAGCCGTAGCCGACCTTGTGGCTGGCACGTTCCTCGCCATTCTCGTCCTGGATGATGAGCTTCATGTTGCGGCCCATGACCATGGTCTCGCCCATGGCGTTCTCTAGGGTCGACGCGTTCTCAAACACGACCTTGCCCGCATGGCTCGCCTCAAGGAAAGACTGCTGGCCACCCTGCGCAACACCGCCGATGTGGAAGGTCCGCATCGTCAGCTGCGTGCCCGGCTCACCGATGGATTGCGCGGCGATGATGCCCACCGCCTCGCCGGTGTTGACCATCGTGCCGCGCGCGAGGTCACGGCCATAACACATGGCGCAGACGCCCTCTTCGGCCTCACAGGTCAGCGGGCTGCGGATACGGGCGGTTGCAACGCCCGCTTCCTCGATGGCATCCGCCATGCGCTCGTCAATGAGCGTACCTGCTGCAACCATCACCTCGTCAGACCCCGGACGCAGGATGTCTTCGGCCAGCACACGGCCAAGGACACGCTCGCTCAGCGAGGCGACAACCTCACCGTCGTTGACCGCCGCATTGGCGGTGATCGAGGCCTCGGTGCCGCAGTCATGCATGCGCACGATGCAGTCCTGCGCCACATCCACCAGACGACGTGTCAGATAGCCGGAGTTCGCGGTCTTCAGAGCCGTATCCGACAGACCCTTCCGTGCCCCGTGGGTGGAGTTGAAGTACTCCAGAACGGTCAGGCCTTCCTTGAAGTTCGAGATGATCGGAGTCTCGATGATGTCGCCATTGGGCTTGGCCATCAGGCCGCGCATCCCGCCCAGCTGTTTCATCTGCGTGACCGAGCCCCGCGCCCCGGAGTGCGCCATCATGTAGACGGAGTTCGGTTCCTGCTCGACACCGGCATCGTCTTTCTGGCTGGCAGAGATCGACCCCATCATCGCGTCCGTGACCTTGTCGTTACACTTCGACCAGGCATCCACGACCTTGTTGTACTTTTCGCCCTGCGTAATCAGGCCGTCCATGTACTGCTGCTCGAAATCCTTCACCAATTCACGTGTCTCATCCACGATGGGCCACTTGGTGTCGGGGATCAGCATGTCGTCCTTGCCAAAGGAAATCCCGGCCTTGAAGGCCTCGCGGAAGCCCATGGTCATGATCTGGTCACAGAAAATGACGCTCTCTTTCTGACCGCAATAGCGGTAGACGGTGTCGATGACCTGCTGCACTTCTTTCTTGCGCAGCAGACGGTTCACGAGGCTGAACGGCGCCTTGGCATTAAGCGGCAGAAGCGCACCAAGGCGCACCCGGCCCGGCGTTGTTTCAAACCGTTCCATGACTTCCAGACCGTTTTCGTCGATCTGCATGATCCGCGCGGTGATCTTGGCATGCAGATGGACAAGGCCCGCGTCCAGCGCGTGCTGCACTTCGTCCACGGAGCCAAAGACCATGCCTTCGCCCTTCATGCCTTCACGTTCCAGGGTCGTGTAGTAAAGACCCAGGATCATATCCTGCGACGGCACGATGATCGGCGCGCCGTTGGCAGGCGACAGCACGTTGTTGGTGGACATCATCAATACACGCGCTTCAAGCTGCGCCTCAAGGCTCAGCGGCACGTGCACGGCCATCTGGTCGCCGTCGAAGTCGGCGTTGAAGGCCGAACACACCAGCGGGTGCAACTGAATGGCCTTGCCTTCGATCAGCACCGGTTCAAAGGCCTGAATGCCCAGACGGTGCAGCGTCGGCGCGCGGTTGAGCATGACCGGGTGTTCGCGGATCACCTCATCGAGGATGTCCCACACTTCCGGACGCTCTTTCTCGACGAGCTTCTTCGCCTGCTTCACGGTGCTTGAAAGCCCCTTGGCCTCCAGCCGCGAGTAGATGAAAGGCTTGAACAGCTCCAAGGCCATCTTCTTCGGCAAGCCACATTGGTGCAGCTTCAGTTCCGGCCCGGTCACGATGACCGAACGGCCCGAGAAATCGACGCGCTTGCCCAGAAGGTTCTGACGGAAGCGGCCCTGCTTGCCTTTCAGCATGTCTGACAGCGATTTCAGCGGGCGCTTGTTGGCACCCGTGATGACGCGACCCCGGCGACCGTTGTCGAACAGAGCATCAACCGATTCCTGCAACATCCGCTTTTCGTTGCGGACGATGATATCGGGCGCGCGCAACTCGATGAGGCGCTTCAGACGGTTGTTCCGGTTGATGACCCGGCGATAAAGATCGTTGAGGTCCGACGTCGCAAAGCGACCGCCATCCAGCGGCACCAGCGGGCGCAGTTCTGGCGGAATGACCGGAATGACAGTCAGAACCATCCATTCCGGGCGGTTGCCGGACTCGAGGAAGCTCTCGACCACTTTCAGCCGCTTGATGATCTTCTTGGGCTTCAGCTCGCCTGTGGCTTCTTTGAGGTCCGCGCGCAGTTGCTCGGCTTCGGCTTCCAGGTCGATGGCCGCCAGCATCTCGCGGATCGCTTCGGCCCCGATGTTCGCGGTAAACGCGTCCATACCGTAGGCGTCCTGCGCGTCCATGTACTCTTCTTCGGTCATCATCTGACCGTATTGAAGGTCTGTCAGGCCGGGTTCGATCACCACGTAGTTCTCGAAATAGAGCACCCGCTCCAGATCACGCAGGGTCATGTCGAGCATGAGGCCAATGCGGGAGGGCAGGGACTTCAGGAACCAGATGTGCGCGACGGGCGAGGCAAGCTCGATGTGACCCATGCGCTCACGGCGGACCTTTTGCAGCGTGACTTCCACACCGCATTTCTCGCAGACAACGCCGCGATACTTCATGCGCTTATACTTGCCGCAGAGGCATTCGTAGTCCTTGATCGGGCCAAAGATACGCGCACAGAAGAGACCGTCACGCTCCGGCTTGAACGTCCGGTAGTTGATGGTCTCGGGTTTTTTGATCTCCCCGAAGGACCAGCTCAGGATACGCTCCGGCGAGGCCAGAGACACCTTGATTTCATCAAACACCTTTTGTGGTGCAAGCGGGTTGAACGGGTTGTTGGTCAACTCTTGGTTCATTGAATGACCTTTCCTTGCTTCGCGCATTCAAATCGGGCCCATTCGACCGCCAATGCACTGGATTCGATTGTGTAATTTTCGACTTGCAGCTCTCCGCCGCACACCGAAACAGCAATTTCAAAGGGGTTGAACGACGCTGGGTGGATAACCGAAACTTTTCCCACCAACTGATCGCCCTCTCCTGCCAAAATGCTCACGGCTGGTAACGAAGAACTCACGGTAACAGCCCCAGCAACGAAGCCTACTAAGCACGCTGCGGGAATTGCCAAGAATGAGACAAGCTTAAATCTCACTCATCTTCCTCCGCATCGAGAAGTTCCATATTGAGGCCGAGGCCGCGGACTTCTTTGACCAGAACATTGAACGATTCCGGCACGCCCGCTTCGAAATTGTCCTCGCCCTTGACGATGCTTTCATAGACTTTCGTCCGTCCGGCCACGTCGTCCGACTTCACGGTCAGCATCTCCTGCAGGGTGTAGGCGGCGCCGTAGGCTTCCAGAGCCCAGACCTCCATCTCCCCGAAGCGCTGGCCACCGAACTGCGCTTTACCGCCAAGCGGCTGCTGGGTGACGAGGCTGTAAGGCCCGGTCGAGCGCGCGTGGATCTTGTCATCCACCAGGTGGTGCAGCTTGAGCAGGTATTTGACGCCGACGGTCACAGGCCGCGCGAATTGCTCGCCCGTGCGCCCGTCAAAGAGGATCGACTGACCCGAGGCGTTAAAGCCCGCACGGACCAGCGCATCATTGACGTCGCCTTCCTTGGCCCCGTCAAAGACCGGCGTGGCAATCGGCACACCACGTGTGACGTTGCCTGCCGCCTCGATGAGCGTATCCTCATCCATGCCCGCGATGCCTTCGTCGTAGACGTCTTCACCGTAAGCATGGCTCAGCGCATCACGGACAGGTGTCAGATCGCCCGAGCGACGATACTCCTGCAAGGCCTCATCCACGTTGATGCCCAGCCCGCGCGCGGCCCAGCCCATGTGGGTCTCAAGGATTTGGCCCACGTTCATGCGCGACGGCACGCCCAGCGGGTTGAGGCAGAAATCGACCGGCGTGCCATCGGCGAGGAACGGCATGTCCTCCATCGGCACCACTTTCGAGATCACGCCCTTGTTGCCGTGACGACCGGCCATCTTGTCGCCCGGTTGCAGCTTGCGCTTCACCGCCACGAAGACCTTGACCATCTTCATCACGCCCGGGGGCAGATCGTCGCCGCGACGGACCTTCTCGACCTTGTCCTCGAAACGGGCATCAAGCGCGCGCTTCTGGATCTCGTACTGCTCGTTCAGCGCTTCGACGATTTGCGCGTCTTTCTCGTCTTTCAGCGCAAGCTGCCACCATTGACCGCGCGACAGAACCTCCAAAAGGTCTTCGGTGATCTCAGCGTTCGCAGGCACGCCTTTGGGGCCTTTCACAGCCACTTTGCCGAGGATCATGGACTTCAGACGCGCGTAGATGTTGCGATCAAGGATTGCCAGCTCGTCGTCCCGGTCCCGGGCCAGACGTTCGACTTCTTCCCGCTCGATCTGCAGCGCACGTTCGTCTTTTTCCACGCCGTGGCGGTTGAAGACGCGCACTTCCACAACCGTACCGAAATCCCCCGGTTTGACGCGCAGCGAGGTGTCGCGCACGTCGGAGGCTTTCTCCCCGAAGATCGCGCGAAGCAGTTTCTCCTCCGGCGTCATCGGGCTTTCGCCCTTGGGGGTGATCTTGCCCACGAGGATATCGCCCGGCTCCACATCGGCACCGATGTAGACGATGCCCGCCTCATCGAGGTTGCGCAGGGCTTCCTCGCCCACGTTCGGGATGTCGCGGGTGATTTCTTCCGGTCCAAGCTTGGTATCACGGGCGGCGACTTCAAACTCCTCGATGTGGATCGAGGTAAAGACGTCATCGCGCGCGATCCGCTCGGAGATCAGGATCGAGTCCTCGTAGTTGTAGCCGTTCCACGGCATGAAGGCGACCACGACGTTCTTGCCGAGCGCCAGTTCTCCCATGTCGGTGGAGGGGCCATCCGCGATGACCTGCCCTTTCAGAACCGTATCGCCCACCTTCACCAGCGGACGCTGGTTGATGCAGGTGTTCTGGTTGCTGCGCTGGAACTTGCGCATGCGGTAGATGTCCACGCCCGCGTCACCCAGTTCGAGATCTTCGGTCGCCCGGATCACGATCCGCTGCGCATCCACCTGGTCGATTATCCCTGCGCGTTTCGCCATGATGGCCGCACCGGAGTCGCGTGCGACCACTTCCTCGATGCCGGTGCCGACAAGCGGTGCTTCGGCCTGCAAGAGCGGAACCGCCTGACGTTGCATGTTCGAGCCCATCAGAGCGCGGTTCGCGTCGTCATTCTCAAGGAACGGAATGAGCGAGGCCGCGACGGAGACCAACTGCTTGGGGCTCACGTCGATCAGGTCCACGTTTTCGACCGGGGCCAGCGTGTAATCACCGGACTGACGGGTCGAGACCATCTCGTTCTTGAACTTGCCGCTCTCATCAAGCTGTGCGTTGGCCTGCGCCACCGTGTGCCGCATCTCTTCGGTCGCGGACATGTAGTGCACTTCATCCGTGACCTGACCGTTTTCGACCTTGCGGTAGGGCGTTTCGATGAAGCCGTATTTGTTGACGCGCGCAAACGTGGCGAGCGAGTTGATGAGACCGATGTTCGGCCCTTCCGGCGTTTCAATCGGGCACATCCGGCCATAATGGGTCGGGTGCACGTCGCGCACCTCAAAGCCTGCGCGTTCGCGCGTCAGACCACCTGGCCCAAGCGCGGAGAGACGACGCTTGTGCGTGACCTCGGAAAGCGGGTTGGTCTGGTCCATGAACTGCGAAAGCTGGCTGGAGCCAAAGAATTCACGCACCGCAGCCGCCGCTGGCTTCGCGTTGATGAGGTCCTGCGGCATCACCGTGTCGATCTCGACCGACGACATACGCTCCTTGATCGCACGTTCCATGCGCAGAAGACCGACGCGGTACTGGTTCTCCATCAACTCACCGACCGACCGGACCCGGCGGTTGCCGAGGTGGTCGATGTCGTCAATGTCGCCGCGTCCGTCGCGCAGATCGACCAGCGCCTTGATGCAGGCGACGATGTCTTCGCGGCGCAGGGTGCGCTGCGTGTCTTCGGCGTCAAGTGCCAGACGCATGTTCATTTTCACGCGACCCACGGCCGAGAGGTCATAGCGCTCGCTGTCAAAGAAGAGCGTGTCAAAGAGCGCAGAGGCTGCTTCCACGGTGGGCGGTTCGCCCGGGCGCATGACGCGGTAGATATCCATGAGCGCGGTGTCGCGGTTCATGTTCTTGTCCTGCGCCATGGTGTTGCGCATGTAGGGGCCGACGTTGACGTTATCGATGTCGAGCACGGGGATTTCGGTTATCCCCGCGTCGATCAACTCCTTGGCGGTGCCGCCGATCAGAGTGCCGTCCTTGTCGTATTCCAGTGTCAGCTCGTCACCGGCCTCGACGTAGATCGCGCCCGTCTCCTCATTGATGAGGTCCTTGGCGACGAATTTGCCCGCGATGTTCTCATAGGGCAGCAAAAGCTCGGTCACAGTGCCTTCGTCGATCAGTTTCTTGACCGCACGCGGCGTGACTTTCTTGCCCTTTTCGAACAGGACCTCACCAGAACCCGCGTCGACCAGATCATAGGTCGGGCGTGTGCCGCGGACCCGGTCCGGGAAGAAGGGGGCAACCCAGCCCTTGTTCTTTTCCAGCTTGTAGGTGACGGTGTCGTAATAGGCATCCATGATACCTTCCTGGTCCAGACCCAGCGCATACAGCAGGGTGGTCACAGGCAGTTTGCGGCGACGGTCGATCCGCGCAAAGACGATATCCTTGGCGTCGAACTCAAAGTCCAGCCATGAGCCGCGATAGGGGATAATGCGGCAGGCAAATAGCAGCTTGCCGGAGGAATGTGTCTTGCCCTTGTCATGGTCAAAGAACACGCCCGGCGAGCGGTGCATCTGGCTGACGATCACACGTTCCGTGCCGTTCACGACAAAAGTGCCGTTCGGCGTCATCAGCGGCATGTCCCCCATGAAGACATCCTGCTCCTTGATGTCCTTCACGGACTTGGCACCGGTATCCTCGTCCACATCAAACACGATGAGCCGCAGCGTCACCTTCAGGGGCGCGCTGTAGGTCATGTCACGTTGCTGACATTCCTCGACATCGTATTTTGGCTTCTCCAGCTCGTATTTGACGTATTCCAGCACCGAGGTTTCGTTGAAATCACGGATCGGAAACACCGACTGGAAAACGCCAGCAATCCCCTCACCATCGGTGGGGGTGTCGGCGTCGCCGGAATTCAGGAAAAGATCATATGAGGATTTCTGCACCTCAATGAGGTTTGGCATCTCCAGCACTTCGCGGATTTTGCCATAATATTTACGAAGACGTTTCTGGCCGAGGAACGTATTTGCCATGCGCGGTCGCACTCCATATCTTTGTCTGTTCGCAGAGCGGGAGGGCGGCCCGTCGCGAACGCTCAAAGATCGAAAAGAGGATCTATCCCTGCGCACTTGCCCGAAAGTACGCGCCCGATCACAATCTCTCCGGAAAAAGCCGCTCTGCTTTGGGGTGGGGCGGCTTTTTGCGAAAGATTTCAGGTATATGTGAGTGTGCCTGCTCCTGCCTTTGTCTAAGACGCAAAAAGCCGGGCGCGAATCATCGCTCCCAGCGGAAGTCTTCAAATAGGCCGTACTTAACAAAAGCACAACAGGGCGGGCGATGAAAAGTGAAAAATTCTGAGAGCATTAACAAATCCCGGCAGGCCAGTTTCAGCGTACCATAGACGCCGACGTTCGCATGCCCTGCCGCACATGCAGGCTCTGACCTCCCCTGGCCGCATATGCCGCGCCGATGCCATTCGACGCTTGACCCATCAGACGTCATCTGAACAACTTGATGGTGTACATACTTTGAGTACTTCAT
Organism: Pseudomonadota bacterium; assembly: GCA_039196345.1. Taxonomy (GTDB): domain Bacteria; phylum Pseudomonadota; class Alphaproteobacteria; order Rhodobacterales; family Rhodobacteraceae; genus Roseobacter. The sequence goes on from JBCCUU010000012.1 coordinate 13,878, forward strand.
TTTGAGAGAGTCCCATGACAAAGTTTCGTTTGATTTGTGCTGCCGCGATCATGCTTGCTGCGACAGGCACAGCTGCATTTGCAACCACCTTCACACTTGATTTCGACAACGACCCTATTGCCGGTGGCCTGTCGACGCTGACCAGCGTGGACTCGCCGCTCGTCACGTTCAGTTCAACAGATGCAAGTGGTGTCGTCGCGGTCACAACCATCGCATCAGCGACCGCGAACCCCCAGTTGGCAACAGCGGCAAATGTGCCGGCGGGTCTCAGGATGGAGTTTTCGGTACTGGTCGATTCACTCTCCATGCTCTTTGGCAACGATGACCCCAATTTCGCCGAAGACCGTGCCATCCTGTCTGTCTTCAACAACGGGACAAAACTGGGCGAGACGGTTCTGATCTACAACAAGAACGACCTGGCCGATCAGACCATCAGCATTTCCGGGCTCGGTGGCTTTGACGCCGCGACACTGTTCTATGCCGATGCGACCGGCGCGCCTGTCTCGGTTTTGGCCGAGGTCGTGGATAATGTAACCTTCAATACAGTGGCACCCGTTCCTTTGCCCGCCGCTGGCTGGATGCTCGTTGTCGCCTTGGGGGGCATGGCCGTCATGCGGCGTCGCACCGGTTCCTGACGTCAGAACCCATTGATCGCTTGCACGGCGGCCCAAGCGCTGGTTGCCGGTGATACCGGCGCACGTATCGGTAACCTGATCTCAGGGTCTGGGCCTTAGACCTCGCCCCGTTGCAACACGTGGTTTCCGCATGAGTTAGCCTGGAACGGGCGCTATCCGGGGCTGCATTCGTCAGGTGATGGAAATCCCATCGCGTTTCGGCCGCGGTCCCAGCCCGGCCGGTTCCATCTGATTTCGGGCGGCCGCCCTTCCTGGCCTTTCCCTTACACATAGACCAGCCGTCAGCCTGCCTCCGCCCCGGAGCCGCAGGCCCAAGCCATGTGCGCGGCAATTACTCCGCCTGAACGTCAGCACATCCCGCGCACCGCATAAGGCGCTGCACGCAGCGCGCCCTAGCCTAGAATTTCTGGCACTCCGTGAACCCCTCACCGGCCAGATAATCGCCGAAGTCGAGAGACAATGCGTCACTGACTTGTATCACGAGGTTCAAGGATGCTGCCGTCACCCGCGTGCGATCGTAGGCGTCTTGGCATTGGTACCGGGTCGACCAGTCGCTCCAGCGCACGTCAAAAACCGTGCGACCATCGCGGTCACGATAGAAAAAACCACGGATGTCTTCTTTGGCGACGACATAGCGCCCATTGATGACCATCAGCTCCGCTTTCGCGACCGATGCAAAGAGCGCGCAAATGAGGGCAAGCCCAAACACTCTAACCTTCATCCGTCTCTCCAAAACCGCAATCCGCCTCAAGGTTATCGTGCAGGATACTGAGCGGCAAGCGCCCACGAAAAAAGGCGCTCCGTTGCCAGAGCGCCTTTCGTTTCCACAAGGGAAGTCGGCTTAGGCCAGTTCGACCTCGGCGCCTGCTGCTTCCAGCTTGGCTTTGACTTCTTCGGCTTCGGCTTTGTCGACGCCTTCCTTGATCTTGCCGCCCGCTTCCACGAGGTCCTTGGCTTCTTTCAGGCCCAGACCGGTGATGCCGCGGACTTCCTTGATGACGTTGATCTTCGATGCGCCTGCGTTTTTCAGGACAACGTCGAACTCGGTCTTCTCTTCCTCGGCTGCGCCACCGGCGTCAGCAGGACCCGCCATCATCACAGCGCCACCAGCGGCGGGCTCGATGCCGTATTCATCCTTGAGGATTGTCTTCAGTTCTTGTGCTTCAAGCAGGGTCAGACCAACGATCTCTTCTGCCAGTTTTTTCAGATCAGCCATGTTTAGCTCTTTCCGTTAACGATATGTGTGTTCCAACGTCCAGTCATCATCCAGACGCCGATATGACGTTTGCCTATGCGGCCGCCTTGTCCTCGATAGTGGACAAGATGGATGCGATATTGCTGCTCGGTGCGCCAATGGCCCCGGCGATGTTCGAAGCAGGTGCGCCCAGCATGCCCGCGATGGTCGCAATAAGCTCCTCGCGCGATGGCATTTTGGACACGGCTTCGACACCGGAAGCGTCCAACGCGTTCTCACCCATAGCACCGCCGAGAATCACGAACTTCTGATTCTCTTTGGCATAGTCCTGCGCCACCTTGGCCGCGGCCACAGGGTCTTCAGAATAGGTCAGAACGGTCATGCCCGTCAGAAGGTCAGCGATGCTTGCGCATGGCTTTCCCTCAAGGGCGATCTTGGCGAGCCTGTTCTTGGCAACACGCACAGACCCGCCCGCTTCGCGTGCACGCGCGCGCAGGTCCTGCATTTCAGCAACTGTCAGACCGGCGTAGTGGCTGACCACAACGACGCCAGAGCTTTCAAAGATCTGGCCGAGTTCGTCGACCAACTGTTCTTTTTGTGCTCTATCCACAGTTTCACTCCAATTCGGGCGGGTCACCCCGCCCAGCTCAAGTTTCACCGGATCACTCCGGCAGTTTTGGTCCTCGAAGAAAACGGGCCAGAACCGCCAGAGGCTCTACGGTCGAGCATCTGGAGAGAATATCTGTTCCCGTCTCAGGCAGGATTTATCGGATGCACCGACCCACCGTCTCGGACGAAACGCACCGATATCAGACGAATCCCCTATCTGTGCAATGACAGCATATAGAAGGTCAAAGCACGCTTGCCAAGCGGGATGGTATTCGTATGGAGAATAATGAAGTTTTCTCTTGTCTGCTGTGCGGACAACGCTAGCGTAGAATTCAAAGAGATCGACATAAGCCTATGAAGAAAATGGAAGTTTTTCTCGTTCTGGCGAACTAAGAATTACCATGAACCGACTTTACCTTTCATTGCCCCGCTCAGACTTCCACCTAAGCCCGTAGTACAGCGCTTGCAGAGGAAAACCCACAAAGCTCGCTGCTAGGAACACTTCACCTCTTCTCCACTCCAAAATATCGTCGTACCAGACTAACGAGACGGCAATCGCCAATAAGCCCGCGACAATTGACCGTTTGGTCTTCTGCTCATTTGATAGATTCCACCACATTGCTCCAAATCCGCATTAAATTGCCTACTACGTAAAGGCGAAAGGTTTTCTGCACAGCCCAAATCAGGCCACCTAGGATCAGATATACCCTTCGTTTCACAACTGCGAACAAAGGTGCCGTAGATGGAGCCTCAGACTTTGAGCTTCGCTAGCCCACCCTGTCACAATGGTGCGATGCAGTCTTCGACGGAAGCCTCTTCGCGGCGGAAACGAAAAAGGGCGCCGTTCATCGAGCGCCCTTTGCTTATTCGGCTTGAAGGATCCTACTACTCGGTCACTGCATTCTCCACCGCGACCGACACGCCGGGGCTCATGGTGGAGCTGAGCGCGATCTTCTTCATGTAGGTGCCCTTGGCGCCTGTCGGCTTGGCCTTGGAGACGGCACCGACGAAGGCGCGGATGTTTTCCACCAGCTTGTCTTCGTCAAAGCTCAGCTTGCCGACGCCTGCGTGCACGACACCACCTTTTTCGGCCTTGAACTGCACTTCGCCGCCCTTGGCCGCTTTCACCGCCGCTTCGACGTCCATAGTCACGGTCCCGACCTTTGGGTTCGGCATCAGGTTGCGGGGGCCGAGCACCTTGCCCAGACGACCGACGATCGGCATCATGTCGGGCGTGGCGATGCAGCGATCAAACTCGATCTTGCCGCTTTGCACGGTTTCCATCAGGTCTTCGGCGCCCACGATATCCGCACCGGCTTTTTCCGCTTCTTCCGCTTTCGGACCACGGGCAAAGACAGCCACGCGGACGGATTTGCCTGTGCCGTTGGGCAGGCCCACAACACCGCGGACCATCTGATCCGCATGGCGCGGGTCCACGCCGAGGTTCAGCGCAATTTCCAGGGTTTCGTCGAACTTAACGTTCGAGTTGCCCTTGATGAGTGCTACGGCCTCTTCGACAGTCACGTTCTCCTTGCCGGCGAAGGCTTCGCGGGCGGCGCGGGTTCTTTTTCCAAGCTTTGCCATCTTATTTCACCTCGATGCCCATGGAGCGGGCGGAGCCCAGAATGATGTTCATCGCCGCTTCAACGGAATTGGCGTTGAGGTCTTTCATCTTCGCTTCGGCGATCTCGCGCACCTGCTTGGTGGTCACGGTGCCCACGGTTTCGCGGCTCGGGTTGTTGGCACCCGACTTCAACTTGGCGGCTTTCTTCAGGTAGTAGGACGCGGGCGGCGTCTTGATATCCATGGTGAAGGACTTGTCCTGATAATACTGGATCACGGTGGGGCAGGGCGCACCGGGTTCCATATCCGCTGTCTTGGCGTTGAACGCCTTGCAGAATTCCATGATGTTGATGCCGCGCTGACCCAGCGCAGGGCCCACGGGGGGCGACGGGTTTGCCTGACCGGCAGGCACTTGCAGCTTCATGCTGCCCACGAGTTTCTTGGCCATTGGCCTTCTCCTTTTCCAACCCTTCCACAGCGCGCTGCTTCCGGTTCACTGGCGGATATACCACCGATTGTTGTCGTGGTCCGGTCCGGATGCCGCGGCACCCTCGCCTCCCACGCCTTGCACACTCAGGCCTGTTTGTTGACCTGGGTGAATTCCAGCTCGACCGGGGTTTCCCGGCCAAAGATCGAGACCGACACCTTCAGGCGCTGGTTCTCGTCATCGACTTCCTCGATCATGCCGTCAAAGTCCTCGAACGGGCCGTCGGCCACCTTGACCTTCTCGCCCACCTCGAAGTGGATCAGCGTGCGCGGCGCTTCTTCGCCTTCCTGCACCCGGTTCAGAATCGCGTTCACTTCCGCGTCCCGCATCGGCATCGGGCGACCCTGCGGGCCCAGAAAGCCGGTGACGCGGTTGATGGAGTTGATGAGGTGATAGCCCTTGTCCGACATCTCCATATGCACAAGCACATAGCCCGGCATGAAGCGGCGTTCGGTCGTCACCTTCTTGCCGCGCCGCACCTCGATCACCTCTTCGGTGGGCACCAGCACTTCGTCAATCTGGTCTTCCAGGTCCTGTTCGGCCACGGACGTCCGGATTTGTTCCGCGATCTTCTTTTCAAAGTTCGACAGGACGCTGACCGAATACCACCGCTTTGCCATCTGACCTTTGTTCCCTGTCTGCTCTTGACGCTCTCGGCGTCGGAATTTCATTCAATCTCAAGCGCTTGGCTTTTTGATCCTCAACGAAAATCGGCGCGCAACTCGAATCGCCGCGCGCCATCTCCCGGATCAGGGTTGCGGAATACTGCGCGAACCCGAATGTTTCAAGGGCTTTGGTGCTTTTTTCTGGGGCGTCGATCGCGTTCAGCCGAACATCGTCAGCACCCACTGGAGGCCGCTGCGAATGATGATATCGACCAGCGCGAAGAACAGCGCGGTCAGCGCCGCCATGATGAAAACCATGACCGTGGTGAGCATCACTTCGCGGCGCGTGGGCCACACGACCTTGGAAACTTCAGCACGCACCTGCTGAATGAACTGAAGTGGGTTGGTCGTGGCCATGGAGCACCTTCCGGGCGATTGCGATCACCGGCATGTAACGGGCCGGGGCGGGAATTTCAAGAGAGCAAATGCCCGCTTTGCATCGCTTCCTCCGATCGCTCATGGGGAAACAGCGCGTGCTGCGCGAACAGGTTTGTGGGAAAAACTGGCAGGGGCTGAGGGACTCGAACCCACGACCCTCGGTTTTGGAGACCGATGCTCTACCAACTGAGCTAAACCCCTAGGCCGGGTGTTGGCGTAATCGGTATTGCGTAGAGGTTCAAGGTATTATTGCGGGCGCGAGCGACGATTTCCGCACGAAACAGCTTTCAGAGCCTTTCCAGAGCGTCAAGATCGGCACCACATATCAGGCCCTCGTTGCCCAGGATCTTGGCGATTGGCCAGTCCCACCATCGGATTTGCAGCAACCGCTGCACGTCATGCGGCTCAAACCTGGTCCTGACGATGCGGGCAGGGTTGCCCGCCACCACCGCATAGTCCGGGACTGTACCGGCGACCACCGACCCCGCGCCGATGATGACGCCATTGCCGATGGTTGCGCCGGGCAGGATGCGCGCGCCCTGGCCGATCCAGACATCGTGACCCAAGGTTGTGTCCGGCCCGGGACCAGGCATCGAAGGCCGATCCTGCATGGGGCCACCGCCGAAAATCGCAAATGGAAACGAGCTGATCCCGTCATAGCGGTGGTTGGCGGAGGCCGTTATGAACGTCACGCCATCCGCGATCTGACAGAACTTGCCCAAGGTCAGCGTTTCCGGAGAGAACTCGAAAAGGTAGGGCGCCAGATGCGCGGCCCAGTCATCCGGCGGATGGTGCGCACTGGCGTAGGTGTATTCCCCGACGTGAAAGCGTGGATGCTCAATCACGGCCGCGAGGAAGACCGTACCGTCGTGCTTTTTGCCATCGGCCAATCGGACCGGGTAGGGGCAATCGGGTGCCGGGAATTCCTCGTCGGGCATCAGTCTCTCCTCTCGGGGCGGCGGGCAACAGGCTGCTTTTACGGTGCAGACATGCGCCGGAAAAGAAAATTCGTGCTGTGTGAACCAGTTCACTGACGGGGCGCGGATAATCGGGCATCGATATATCCGTGCAGTTCACGAGTGCGCCGTAGATGACCCGGCACCGTTGCCAGTTGTTCGTATGTTTGTGTCACGAGTGTTCTGTTTCGTCTCGAACCTCCCTCAGGACGATCAAGGGCTGTGACCTCTGTCACGGCCCTTTTCCTGCCCCCCGGGCGAGGGGCCCATGATGCCCTGCGCGCCGGCGCCGTGACGCTGGCGGATTGTTGAAGACAGGGGGCATTGCTTCGTGACATAAGGAAATCTCAGGAAACAAGCGACAGAGCTTTGGGTTTGCTTATGACCACACGCCCTTTCGACATGCCGCCGCTGGAGTGGATCCGTGCCTTCGAGGCGGCGGCACGGTGCGGCAGTTTCACCGCCGCCGCAGCCGAGACAGGTTTGACCCAATCGGCAGTGAGCCAGCGCATCGGGCAGTTGGAGAAACGGTTGGGAACGCCGCTGTTCCTGCGCCGCCCACGCTCCATCGAGTTGACCGTCGAGGGGGAAGCCTGGCTGCCGCACGTGCGCTCCGCGCTCGGCGGGTTGCAGGACAGTTTCGACGCGCTCTTCGGGGCCGGTCGCGGTCAGATGGCCATTTCAGCCAGTCAGTCCATCATCGACCTGTGGGTGCACCCCCGGCTGGAAAAGCTCGCAGGCCTCGCGGGCGGGCAGCTTGCGCTCCAGACCATGGTGCTGGGGGCGCATGATGTGGTGGTCGATGACGTCATCAAGATTCGATATGGCGCTGGAGACTGGCCGCATGACCTCGCACAGCAGCTCTTCGAGGAGCGCATTGCGCCGGTGGCATCGCCGGCAGTCGCGCGGCGCGGCGGCGACTGGGCGGACTGGCCGCGCATCGCCTGTGCCGGGCCACGACCGGGCTGGAACGACTGGGCCTCCCGCTTCGGAACACCCACAACACCGATCCCGCATCTGCGGTTTGACACCTTCACCTCCGCCTTGAGTGCTGCGCGATCGGGCATGGGGGTTTTGCTCGGGTCATTGCCACTCTGTGCCGCTGACCTGGCCGCCGGGCGGCTGGTGCGATTGTGCGACGATGTCCTGGCGCATCACGAAAGCTACTGGGCACTTGCCAGCAGCGACGCTTTTGCCCGCGCCGAGTGGGAGGAGATCAGCGCGGTTCTGAGATCGCCGAGCTGCATCACAGGCTGAGCGCCGCGCAGCCCGAACACGCGAGATCCGGCATCGGATTTGGACCTTTTGCGTTCGGCCCCTATATCAGCGGCATGAAGGCTTAGGAGGACCTGATGAGGTTTTTGATGGCAATGATTGCATCGCTGCTGGTGGCAACCACCGCCTTCGCCGGTGCGCGCGACTTTCGCTTTGCATCCATTGATGGTGGCACCCTCGACATGGCCAAGTGGGCCGGTCAGCCGGTGCTCGTGGTCAATACCGCCTCTCAGTGCGGGTTCACGGGCCAGTATGCGGGTCTGCAAACGCTTTATGACCGATACCGGGATAGGGGTCTGGTGGTGCTAGCCGTGCCCTCTGATGACTTCAACCAGGAACTGGCCAGCGCTGAAGAGGTGAAAGAATTCTGCGAGATGAACTTTGGCCTCGATATGCCCATGACCGACATCACACGGGTCAAGGGGGCGCAGGCGCATCCGTTCTACCAGGCCGTGCGGGATGAAACCGGCTTTGTGCCCCGCTGGAACTTCAACAAGGTGTTGATTGCCCCCGATGGTGCGGTGGTTGCGACATGGGGGTCAGGGACAAAGCCCAACTCTCCCAAGATCACCGGGGCGGTGGAACGCTTGCTGGAGCAGGCCTCCAGCGGGTAGACCTCGGGCGGCGAGGGGCGCGCCAGTGTACGCAGAACGATTGGCGCAAACGCCGGGGCTTCTCACTCAGGATGCGCGCGGAAGGGTGGTGCCATCGGCGGCGAAGAGGTGTGCGTGCTCCGGTTGGACCCGCAGGTTCAGGCGATCACCGGATCGAGCGGGGATGTTGCCGTGCTTGCGAACCATGAGCGGGCCGATTCCGTCGACGTTCACGTAAATATTCGTGTCGGACCCAAGGTGTTCCACGACGTCGGCGACCGCGGTCATATCGCCTTGCCCCGCGTCGACGACATCGAGGTGTTCGGGTCGGATGCCGAGCTCTGTGGCGTCACCTGTGTCCGGCAGATGGGGCAGGGCAATGGTCATGCCATTCCGGGCGGTCACGCTCCTCTTGCCGCCTTCGACCGCAACGACATTCATCGTGGGCGAGCCGATGAACTGAGCGACGAACTTGTTGGCGGGCCGCTCGTAGAGCTCCAGCGGGCTGCCGATCTGCTGAATATCGCCGCCATGCAGCACCACGATCCGGTCCGCGAGTGTCAGGGCTTCTACCTGATCGTGCGTGACGTAGATCATCGTGGCGCCAAGCCGTTGATGAAGGCGGGCGATTTCCAGCCGCATCTCGACCCGCAGAGCGGCATCAAGGTTCGACAAAGGCTCGTCAAAGAGAAAGGCGCGGGGGTCGCGAACAATCGCGCGGCCCATCGCGACGCGCTGACGCTGACCGCCGGACAGCGCCTTGGGCAACCTGCCCGTCAGGTTGGTGAGGCCAAGCGTTTGCGCGGCCTGTGCCACCTTGCTGCTGGCGGCATCGGCGGGCTCTTTACGGATTTCCATCGAAAAGCCCATGTTGCGCGCCACATCCATATGCGGGTAGAGCGCATAGGACTGAAACACCATCGCGATGTCTCGGTCGCGCGGTCGCACGTCATTCATCCGTTCGCCGTCAATCAGGAAATCACCACCCGTAATCGGCTCAAGCCCGGCGATCATGCGCAAAAGCGTCGACTTGCCACAGCCGGAAGGGCCAACCAGCACGATGAACTCGCCATCTGCGATGTCGAGGTTGATGTCGCGCAGGACCTCAACCGGGCCATAGCTCTTAGAGACATCCTTCAGGGCGATCCGGGCCATGATTTATCCTTTCACCGCACCAGAGGTCAGGCCCTGGACGAGGTATCGTTGAATGAAGATGAAAAAGAGACACGACGGAACCAGCGCCAGCACACCAGCGGCCATCATCTGCCCCCAATCGACCGAGAACTTGGAGACAAAGGTCAACAGCCCCACCGGGAAGGTCATTGCGTCGTTCTTGGAGATGAGCATGAGCGCGAAGAGAAGTTCGGACCACGCGGCGGTGAACACGAAACCCAGTGTCGCCCCGAGGCCCGGGAGCGTGAGCGGAAACACGACCTTGCGCAGGGCCTGAAAACGGCTGCAGCCGTCCATCATTGCGGCGTCTTCGAGGTCCTTTGGGATACCATCGAAAAAGCTCTGCATGAGGAAAGTGGCAAAGGGGATGTTGAACGCCGTGTAGACGATAATCAGCGAGGTCAGCGAATTCAGAAGCCCCAGGTCGGCCACGATCTTGTAGATCGGCGCAATAATCATCAGGAGCGGGAACATCTGGGTGACCAGCATCACCGCGATGATGATCCGTTTGCCCGCGAAAACGAACCGCGAAAACGCGTAGCCTGCCCCGGCGGCGATCAGCGTGGTGAAAAAGGCCGTGCCCAGCGAGACGGTGAGCGAGTTGCCGAAGTAGGCAAGGAAGTCTGTGGCAAAGATCACCGTGGAGAAATTGTCGAAGGTGAAGGCCGAGGGAACAAGCCGCGTGCCTTCGGAAAAGATCAGCGCGTCGGGTGTGACCGCGATCTTCAAAAGCCAGTAGAGCGGGAAGAGCGCGAACATGAGGTAAAAGGCCAAGGCGGCATATTTTCCGATCACCAGAACGGGATTGTGTCTGCGGACGGCTGCCATTTGCCTAGATCCTCACCAGCTTCTTGCGCAGCCAAAGCAGGATCACCGCATAGACCAGCAGGATCAGGAGCAGCGCCACAGCAATGGTCGAGGCGTATCCGAAGTCCAGTTTTCTGAAGGCGGTCGTGAAGATATAGGTCGACAGGATCTGGGTGGAGTTCGCGGGCCCGCCACCGGTCATGACAAAGATCAGGTCGGCAAAATTGGCAATCCAGATGGTGCGCAGCATCACCGTGATCGCGATCATCGGCGCAAGGAACGGCAGCGTGATCTTGGTAAAGCTCTGCCAGGGCGTCGCACCGTCGATCTCGGCGGCCTCATAGAGCTCTCCGGGGATGGATTGAAGGGCGGCCAGAAGCGTAATCGCAAAGAAGGGCACACCGAACCAGATGTTTGCCGTTATGGGTCCCCACATCGCAAGGGAGGGGTCGCCGAGGATATTGTAGGGTTCTGACAGGATGCCGAGTGCTGCCAGCCAATGGGGCAGGGGACCGATGACAGGATTGAACAGCCAGGCCCATGTCAGGGCAGACAGAAAGGTCGGCACCGCCCAGGGCAGGAAGACAAGCGCCTGAAAGAGACGTTTGCCATAAAATTGCGTGTTCAGCAGCAGGGCGAGGCCGAGGCCCAGCAGGAACTGAAACGTAATCGACCAAAAGGTCCAGAAAAGCGTGTTTTCGAGCGCGATCCAGAACTTCCGGTCGGCCCAGATGTCGGCATAGTTTTCCAGACCGACCCACCCGGTGTTGAAAGGGTTCAGGAGTTCGATGGACTGGAAAGAGTAGGAAATGCCAATGGTGAGCGGGACCATCATCACCGCTGCGATCAGGATGATCGCTGGCGAGAGGTAGAGGAACGGCTCGACCATGTATTGCAGGTAGAGCGAGCGTCGTGCCCGGGGTGCCCCGGGCATGACGGTTTTTTTGGGGCGAGCGATCACTGCTTCGCCTGCCACTTGCCATATTCTTCGGTCAGAAGCTCAGCCCATTCATCGGCCACATCCTGAGCCGTCCGCTGACCCAGAAGTGCTTCCTGGCTGGACTCAAGCAGCACGGTTGAGGCGAAATACCCCCATTGCTCAAGGTAGGTCGGCATCGTGGTCGGCTCGTATTGCGCGCCGTTCAACTCCTCGAACCAGCCCTTGAATTGCTCGGTCTGGAAATAGGGGTCCTGATCGGCGCCTTTGTGGATCGGGATCACGCCCACACGCTTGGCCCAGGTCGCATTGGCTTCGGGTGACGAAAGTGCGGCCACCAGGTCAAAGGCTTCGTCTTCGTGCTCGGTGGCGCCAAAGATCGACCAGCCCGCAAACCCGATTGTCGGGAAGGCCTTGCCGGACGGGCCAACTGGCATGGGGATGACCGCAAAGTCCTCTGCCGGCATCCGCTCGGCAATGGCGATCAGCGCGTCGGGGTCCTGATCGAGGAAGGCGCAGGTGCCGGAGTAGAAGCCCGCGACGATCTCGTTGAAGCCCCAGCTGACACTGTCCTTGGGCGCATAGCCCTTCTGGTACATGTCGATCATGAACTGGATGCCCTCGACCGACCCGGGTTCGTTGATCCGGCTCTTGCCGTCTTCGGTGAAGAACGCGTTCGTGCCGTTCATCGTGGCCGCGAACATGATCCAGCCGTTTGTGCCGCCGGGACCGCCCCGCAGGCAGTAGCCGTATTTCCCATCCAGTTCGGACACCGCGGCAGAAGCGGCCATGAAGTCTTCCATCGTGCCGGGCGGGTTTTCAACGCCCGCCTCCGCGAGCAGCTTTTTGTTGTAGAACATCGCGCGCAGGTAGAAGCCGTAAGGGATCATGTAGAGATCACCGGCCTGGCTGCCCATGGCGACGGTCTTGTCGGTCAGCGTCGCGCCATGTTCCCACCCGGCGACATGATCCTTGAGGCTGACAAGCTGGCCTGAGCCTGCATAGAGCGCCGCCCAGGTGTCTGGCATTTCGACAACATCCGGGATATCGCCGCCCGCGACCATCGTGGCGAGTTTTTCGAACGCGCTGCCCCAGGGCAGGGACACGATTTCGACGGACACGTCGGGATTGTTCGCCTCGAACTCATCGACGATGCCCTGCAGCACTTCGGTGCGTTCGGGGCTGGTGATAACCTCGACAAGCTTGAGGCTCGTCTCGGCAAAGGCCGCGCTGCTCATCAGGATTGCGGCGGCGGATAGCCCTGTCAAAAATTTCTTCATGCTTCCTTCCCTTCTAGAAGTTGTCGTGCGGGCCACGTCAGGCCGCACTTTCGTTGAGAGCGGTCGTGAAATCCGCCCAGAGATCTTCGGCGTCCTCCAGCCCGAGGCTGAGGCGCACAAGGTTCGGCGAGACGCCAAATTTCTGCATGGAATTCTGCTCGCCCGCCTGCGCAAGGCCGACCCGCGCAGGCAGGATCAGGCTTTCAAAGCCGCCCCAGCTGACCCCAAGCCGGAAATGGGAGAGCGCATCCGAAAAACGCGGGATGTCCACGGTGTCGTCGAACTCGACCGACATCAACCCGGACCGTCCCGTAAGCCCCGGCACGTCATTCGCGCCCGGCGCGTTGATGCGTCGAACCTGCGGCAAGGCGGCGAGCCGGTCGACGAACAGGTTGGCGGTCGCTTCGTGCTGCCGCATGCGGGCAGACAGCGTGCGCAAGCCGCGCGTCAGCAGGAACGCCTCGAAGGGGGCAAGTTTTGCGCCCAGAAGCGGCAGCGTCAGATCGCGGATTCGCGCGATATGCGCCTTTGAGGCGACCGTCACTCCCGCCACGGTGTCCGAATGCCCGGAGATGTATTTCGAAGCCGAATGAATGACGATGTCGACCCCCAGCGTCAGGGGGCGTTGGAACACCGGTGTTGCCCAGGAATTATCCACCATCGTCAGCGTGCCATGCCGCCGGGCGTGTTCGGCGACCTTGGGCAGGTTGAGCGGGTTGAAGACCACCGAGGTTGGACTTTCGAGATAGGCCAGCGCGATCCCGTCAAGCAGGTCCGTGTTATTCTCGAAATCCGCTTGCGGATGATAGGTGGTCTCTATCCCGAAGGGGCGCAGCATCCGCTCCATGAACCGATAGGTATCGGGGTAGACATGCTCGACACAGGCGATGCGATCACCCGGTTTGACGAAGGCCAACAGGGTCGATGATATGGCCGCCATGCCGGAGGCAAAGGCAACCGCCGCCTCGCCTTTTTCGGACCGCGCCATCAACCCCTCGAAAGCCGCAACTGTGGGGTTCTGCACGCGGGTGTAGATGGATTGGTCGGTTCGATTGGCCATCCGGTCTTCGAAGGCCTGGTAATTCCCGAATGTGAAAAGCGATGTCTGCGCGATGGGCGGGGCGATCGAGCCGTAGGGATCGTCAAGCACTGCGGCCAGCAAGGTGGCGATGTCGGTTTGGTCAGACATCCATGATCTCCATGACGTTGCGGATCTCGTTTTCGACGTTGCCGAGGATCTCTCCCATGGTGCGCGCCGCCTTGTCGCTTTGCCCGTCAATCACGGCCTGGGCGAGCGGCAGGTGCATGGGGATCGTGCTTTCGCCCAGATGCGCCTGGCCGAAGGGGGCCTCGTAGACTTCGTTGAAGCCCTGCTGGATCTGCTGGATCAACTGTCCGAACAGGGGGTTGCCGCAGGCGTCGTGCAGCGCGCTGTGAAAGCGGTTGTCTGCGGCGCGCCAGTCTTCGCCCGACGCGTGGACCGCCATCAACTCGTGGGCGCGCGCCATGATGATGCGTTTGTCCTGCTCTGTCGCGTTTTGGGCAGCAAGGCGGACGGATTCCACTTCGAGCGGCCGGCGCACCGCATGGGTCCTGAGCAGGCTTTCGGCCTCAAGCTTCAGCGTGACCGGCAAGTGGATCGCGTTGGAGACAACTTCCGTGGCGAGCCGGGTCCCCGCCTTTTTGTTGCGCGTCACGATCCCCATGTTTTGCCAGGAGGTCAGCGCCTCGCGCACCTTGGCGCGACTGATGCCGAGCTTCCGGGCGATTTCGATCTCGGGCGGGAGGCGATCTCCGACGGACAGGTTATTCGCCTCGATGGCCTCAGCAAGCGCAAAGAGGACATCACGGCTCGAACTGCCGGACGGGAGGGTCTTTACCGAAAAGACGGCGGGTTCCTTCAAGCCCTGCATCACAATCCTGCGTTTCCCCCCAAAAGCGCGTGGAATCATTTCAACCCGAGGCTGCATTTAATGTCCGACATAATCAACTATTTTGTCGGACATTTTATTTTGGATGGCCGAAGGATCGCACGCAATCGTTTGCGCCGGCGCAGCGATGCCGTGTTGTGGACGGGCTTTGGCCGGTACTGCCGGGGCGTGACGTCAATCAGCCTTGCGGCTTGTAGGCGATCACGTCGACCTCGACTTTCGCATCGACCATCAGTTCCGCACGGACGGTCGAGCGCGCCGGACCGCCGTTGGGGAAAAACTCCGCATAGACCTTGTTGAAGGTCCAGAAGTCACGCGGGTCGTCGAGCCAGCAATTCGCCTTGACCACATCGTCGAAGGTGCAGCCTGCCATCTCGAGGGCTTTGGCGACATTCTCCATCGTGCGTCGGGTTTGCGCCTCAACACCACCGTGTTCCACCTCTCCCCGGTCGTTCATCGCGATCTGGCCGGAGACATAGATGAAGTCACCCGCACGCACGGCGGGCGAGAAGGGCAAGGGCTGTCCGCCAGCGCCGGTGCGGTCATTTCCAATGCGTTCAATGCTCATGTGATTTCCTATCCTTGAGTTTGTAAGAGGTCACCAGACCTGTCCACGGGCGACGACCTCTTTGCGTTCCAGATGGGTCGCGCCACGCACCAGTTCGACATGATCCAGCATGTTGGCGACCACGCAGGCATGGTTGGGCACGATGCGCAGGCGGTCGCCGGGTTTCAGGCCGATGTCGGGGGCCGTCAGAACACCGTGTTCTTCCGAAAGCCCGGCGATCACGATGTCGGGACGGCCAAGGACGTGGCCATGACCTTCCAGCCCGAGCAGGTCCGAGGTCAGCACTTTCGAGCCCGCATCAATCACGGCGCGGTCCGCTGCAGGCACGGAGATAACAGTGGCCAGCACCGTCAGCGCGCAATCCGTCCAGTCACAGACCCCACGGGCTGCCAAGGACCGGTCCATATAGGCATAGGTCCCGATCCGGTATTCCGTCGCGATGGGCACGGTTTCAGCCTGCCACATGCCGGGCGAGCCACCGTTCGAGATGACCTCCACCGGGTGACCCGCGCCTTCGATCAGTTCCTTGGCGCGGGCGAGCCACTGCTGCACGTCAGCCTCTTGGCCAACCGGCGGATAAGTCATCAGCCCGGCGAAACACAGCCCCGGCGCTTCGGTGATCTGGGTGGCCAGGGCGAGGGCCGCCTCGGGCGTTGCAACGCCACATCGTGCGGCACCGGTGTCACATTCGACCAGTACACGCAGGGGGGGTGAGCCGTCACCGAAAGCCGCCGCCAGCCCTTGCACGACGGTTGCATTATCTGCCACCACCGTGACACGGACGCGACCTGCAAGCTCTTTCAGGCGCGAAAGCTTGGCAGCGCCAAGTATATTGTAGGTCAAGAGAATATCCTCGATACCCCCTTCAGAGATCATCGCTTCGGCCTCGCTGATCTTCTGACAGGTGATGCCGATGGCCCCGGCTGCGATCTGGCGTTTTGCAAGCATGGGCAGCTTATGGGTTTTGATGTGCGGTCGCACGGCCAACCCGTAGCTGTCACAATGGGCCTGAAAGCGGTCGATATTCGCTTCGGCAACGTCCAGATCGACCAGAACGGCCGGTGTATCAATATCGGGAAACATCATGCGGCCCTCGTTCCATGGGGGTTGTCGACGATTGGCCAGATCTTGCGCGTCAGCCGTTTGTAGTCGTTGTTACGCGGGTTGTTCGGGTAAGGTCCGTCCACCGCAGCATAGAGAATTTTGGCCGCGACACAGGCGAAAGCGCCATGGAAGTGGTTGGTGGATTTGACCACCAATACCTGACGCGTCGCAGGGTCTATGCCGAGGTTTGAGAACAGATCGGGCGAGAACGCCTGCGCCCGGTTCGAGTTCAGGACAACATCAATCCCCTCAACGCGGATCACGGCGCAATCCCCCAGGGGCACCACAGACGCCCCGAAACTCTGCACGGCGTTGCGTTGCACCCGCAGGACCTCGACCTGCGCATCAATCGGATCGCCCGCGGCGGCTGATGTCTTTCCCCCGAACCGCAGGGGAAAGCGTGCGCCTTCGCCTGCCGCATGGCAGAGACGGACCGCCATGGGGTCCCAGATCGAGCCGAAGGCCGTGTTTGTCAGCCCTGCCTCCAGCGCGGCGCTGAGCATGATCGTGCTGTCGCCCGCGACCCCGCCGCCGGGGTTGTCCCAGACATCCGCAATGACAACGGGCCCGCTTTGCGCATCGGCTGCACGTCGCAGCGCCTCCTCCGCAGTGAGGAAAGCCGGTGTTGCGCGGCCTCTGAACGAGAAGAGCTCCAACCCGAGGTCACGGGCCAGGGTCATGGCACCCTTTGCATCGTTATCGGTGATCGCGATGATCTTTGCGCCAAGAGCCGGAGAGTCCCCCGCCATGAACCCGTGAATGACAGAGAGGGACAAAGCCTTTCCCGCGTCTTCCATTTCGCAGAGCCTGTCGACGAAGCTGCGCATCGGTTCGCGGCTGGTCGGCAAGACGTCGATCATCCGCACGTCGAAAACCTGCATCTCCGGCGTGATTTCACCGCGCGCGGTGCGCAGCGTCAGGTCGACGCAGTCCTCGGCGGTGCGGACGAAATCGGTGTGTGGGAATTCCTTGAACACGGTGATGATGTTCGCATTCTCCACGCGTTTGTCACTCAGGTGGCTGTGCGGGTCGAAGGTCACGCCGATGGTGGCGTCAGGTCCTGCAATTTGACGCACAGCTTCGATCAGGTCCCCTTCGCAATCAATGCAGCCGTCGGCGATCATGGCGCCATGCAGGCCCAGCACAACGGCCTCGACAGGCAGGGCCGCGCGCAATTGGTCAAGCACCTCGCCCTTCAGGCGGTCCCAGGTTGCTGCATTGACGAGGCCGCCGGGTTCGGCCCATGTTGCGGTGCCTTCAATCAGGGTGATCTCGCCTTTCTTTGCCAGGGCGCGCAGAACGGGAAAGACGGCGCTGCACAGGGTCGGCGTTTCGGGGTGCTCACCGGGCGGGGCATAGAAGCTCTGCCGGAAATCCGAAAAATCCGTTCGCAGCGGCGAGAAGGTGTTGGTCTCGGTCGCGATAGAGGCACAGAAAACGCGCATTCGTTCGGGTCCAGTTCAGGCAAGGGACTGGCAGGCGAGAAACGCCGCCTGCCAGTATGATGACGGCGGGCCACGACCCGCCAGAAAGGGTCAGTCGAGGTATGTCGTGGCGTTTGCCGCCTCGACCGCTGCTTTGAAAGTGCCAAGCAGTTCGCCCGCTTTTGCGTCGAGGTTCTCGTTGACATGCGCCTCGAACGCTGGCTGTGCTGCTGCTGCCATTGCGGCACGTTGCTCTTCGCTGAGTGCTGTCACTTCCATTTTGTCCATCAGCCCGGCAAGGCCGCGGTCGGAGGCTTCGATGATCCGGCTCAGTCCCCGGCTGGCGGTCACGCAGTTCTCCGCGGCGGTATGGATCGTCGCGCGTTCGGCATCCGACAGGCTGTCATAGAACGCCTTGTTCATCATGAAGGTGTAGGGCGAGAAGAGGTGGTTGGTCAGCGTCATGTACTGCTGCACCTCCGAGAAGTTCGCGAAAGAGATGATCGGAACCGGGTTCATCTGGCCGTCGATCACGCCGGTTTGCAGGCCGGAATAGACCTCGCCCCAGGACAGCGGATAGGCTTCAGCCCCCAGTGCTTGCATGATCGTCTGGTGCGACGGCAACGTCATGGTGCGCACGCGGATGCCTTCGAAATCCGCCAGATCGGCAATCGGCCGCTTGGAGTTTGTCACCGCGAAGAAACCGCCTGTATCCGGGAAGCCCAGCACAACGACATCACCCAGCGCGGCCTCGATATCGGCGGCGAGAGCGGTCCCGAATGGGCCGTCAAAAACCTCGTAGGTTGACGCGTTGCCGGAGAAGGCAAACGGCAGGTTCAGGACGTCGATCCTGGGGTAATAGCTGGCCAGCGCGCCCGTCGACGTCAGCGTTGCCTGAATGATCCCGTCGCGCATCTGCTGGACGTGTTCTGCTGCCGAGCCAAGCTGGTTCGAGCCGAAGACCTCGACGGTCACACTGCCGTTCGTGCCGGAGGTTACGAGGTTGGAAAACACGGCTGTGCAGGCATGTGCCGGGTTTTCGAATGGATCGGTTTTGTTGTCGTGGCCGAATTTGATGACCCCGCCATCGGCGAGCGCGCCCGTGGCGAGGGTTGCCGCGAGGGCAAAGGTTGTAAGTGTCTGTTTCATGGTTGGTCTCCCTTGGGTTTTCAAATGAGCGGTGTCACCCGGCAAAGCCGAGGTATCGGGGGAGGAACAAGGCGGCGTCCTCCCAGAAGGCGAAGATGAAGAGGATCGTGATCTCTGCGACGAGGAACGGAAAAAGCTTGATCGAGATGCGTTCGAGTTTTTCACCGGTAACGGAGCTGAGCACAAAAAGGCAGGCCCCGACAGGCGGCGTCATCAGCGAAATGTTCAGTGCCAGAACAAAAATGATCCCCGCGTGGATGGGCTCCAGCCCGACGCTTTCCGTGAGAGGCACCAGAACCGGTGCTAGGATGATGAGGATGGCGGTGATGTCCATCACCATACCCACCACGAGGAGCAGGCCGATGATGATGGCGATCACGGCATAGCGGTTGTCGCTGAGGCCCAGAACGGTTTCGGCAATCGCCTGCGGGATGCGTTCAAAACTCATCCACCAGCCGAGGATCCCGGCGAAGGCGATGATGACAAAGATCACGCCGGTGATCCGTGCGGTGCGCACCAGCATCCCGTAAAACCCCTTCAGGGTCAGGCTGCGATAGACAAACACGCCGATGAAGATCGCGTAAGCGACGGCGATGGAGGCCGCCTCTGTCGGCGTGACGATACCGCCCAGAATGCCGCCGAGGATGATGATCGGCATGGCAAGGGCGGTGAGCGATCTGACAAAGGTCCTCCAGACTTCACCGAGGGTCGCGCCGCGTTCGGCCTTTGGCAGGTTCTCGCGGTTGCCGCCGATGGCAATGACGCCCATGCAGACGAGGCAGATCACCAGGCCCGGCAGAATGCCCGCAGCAAAAAGACCGGCAATGGAAACGCCCATCAGGGAGCCATAGACCACCATCAGGCCTGACGGCGGGATGGTTGGCCCGATGATCGACCCCGCGGCGGTGACCGCACAGGCATAGTCGCGCTTGTAGCCTTCCTTGACCATCGCGGGCACCAATGTCCGCCCGAAGGCGGCGGCGTCCGCAGTCGCAGAGCCGGTCAGCCCGGCGAAGAACACCGAGGCCAGCATGTTGGTATGGGCCAGCCCGCCCCGGAACCGTCCCACCAGCACCTGCGCAAGCTTCACCAGACGCTGCGTGATGCCGATGTCATTCATGATCTCGCCCGCCAGAATGAAGAACGGCATGGCGAGGAACGGAAAGATATTCAGCCCGTTGAAAATCTTGGAAGGTCCGATGGCCAGAAAACTTGTCCCGCCCATGTCGATGAGCCCGACCAGCCCCGCCAGCCCGATGGCAAAACCGATGGGCATGCCGCAGACGATCAAAATGACAAAGGCCAATCCCGCCAGCATCAGAACTCTCCGTCTGCTGGTTGAGGGTCAAGATGTGTGCCGAGGTCCCGGAACAGGACCAGCACCATCTGTACGGAGGCAATGGCTGCGGCAACCGGGATCGCCGCGTAGAATGGCGCCAGGCTCATCCCGAAGATCATCGCCTGCCGGGGTGCGCCGCTTTGTGCAAACGGGATGCCGTAGAAAAGCACGTAGAGAAAGAGGCCAAGGGCCAGCAGATCCATCGCGATCAGTAACGCGCGGCGGATCCTGACGGGCAGTGTCGCGATGGCCGCTGTCAGCCCGATATGCTCGCGCCGCGCAATCCCGGACGATACCGCAAGCATCGCCGCCCAGATCATCAGATATCGCGCGATCACTTCGGGCCAGGGCAGTTGCCAATGGAAATAGTAGCGGTCAACAACACCAAGCCAGACGTCCAGCACGAGCAGCAGCATAAGCAGGGCGACAATCGCCTCTACCGCGCGATTGAGGCGGTCACTTGCTGTTGCAGCCCATGTGCGCATGCGGCCCTCCCAGTCCTGATGCGTAATTGAGTTTCATAAGTCACCGATTCCGGGTGCATAATCAAGAAAAATATGTTACTTAGTTCCATATAATCGCGTTTTCTGGCCGAAATCTCTGGAATATTTCAGAAAAAACAGGTCAGGATGTAACCAAATTACATAGAGAGATCGGGTCATGCCGGACGAAATGAATGCGCAAAGCATCGAAACGAGAGGCCGAATCCGTGTGCCCGACGTGATTTCTGTCCTGCGCAATATGGATGGGACCTTCGCGACACAGGAACAGCGGGTCGCGGATCTTGTCAAATCGCGGATGCACGATATCTCGACAATGACAATCGCTGAACTGGCCCACGATGCGGGTGTGAGCAAGCCAACCGTTGTCCGGTTTTGCCGTTCGCTGGGCTGTGAGGGGTTCCGGGAATTCAAGCTGCGCCTGGCCCAGAACCTCGCCGTCAGCTTGCAGTACCTCGAAGCGGACACCTCCGGTGGCGCGCAGGGCGACGATGCGATGGATCAGGTCTTGGCCGCGCTTTCGGCTGCCTCGAACATCCTTCGGAACCAGCTGGATCATCAGGCGCTGGATGACGCGAACAAGGCCATCGCAACCTGCCGGAACCTGCTGGTTGTCGGGATCGGTGGCGGGTCGTCCATGCTGGCCCGCGAGGCAGAGAACCGGTTTTTCCGGCTCGGGCTTTCGGCAACGGCGTTGAGCGACAGCTATGTCATCCAGATGCGGGCCGCGACGCTGAGCCATGGAGATGTACTGCTTGCGATTTCATCAAGCGGTGAAGCGGATGCAATTGTTGCCGCAACCCGGATTGCGGCAGGTTACGGCGCCCGGACGATTTGCCTGACAAAAACCGGGACAACTCTGGCGAGCGTCGCGGATATTGCGCTGCATTTCGATCTGACCGAAGACCCTGACATCTTCAAGCCCACGGCCTCGCGCTATGCGTTCCTGGTCTTGCTCGACAGTTTGGCAATGCGCGTTGCGCAGTCAAATGCGGAGGCAACGAAAGAAAACCTGCGGCGGATTCGCGCGTCTCTGACAGCTTATCACGGGCGGACCGGCTCCCAACCGCTCGGGGATTAGAGCATCGGCCCGAAAATCTGGATCACCACCCCTACCGGGTGTACCCAGCCAGCCCCCTATGAACGCACCCGCAGCCTAACGTCAGAAAGCGCCTGTCAGCGAAGGAGTATTTCGCTGGCTGTTGCGAACCAGATGTCATCAGGGGGGAAGAGCCGTTGGCTTTTCGCAAGGGCGTCCGAGGCCCGCGACAGCGCGTTGTCGGAGCCTTCCGTAAGATACCCCTGCACCAGATACTGAAGCGCAACCCGGCTGTAGGGAGCCATGGCGCGGGCCTGCTCCAAATGCCGGATCGCTTCATCTGCGGAACCGGTGCGTGCGAGGATCATGCCGAGGTAGAGATGCGCATCGACCCGGGTGGGCAAGCGGCTCGCCGGGTTGTCCAGAACCTGCCGAAAGCTCCTTTCCGCAAAGGCCCAGTCCCCGCGAAATACCCGCATGATCCCGCCCACAAGGTCAGAGAATTCGGAGACACCCTGCGTCAGTTCGGGCAGTGTCACATAGCCCGTGACCGCGCCGCTTTTGACCTTGCTCGGGGCGCCGGTCATCCCGGGGTTGAACTCAAGAAACAGCAGGGCCCGCTCGGTATACCCCAACACGTTTCCACCAGAAATCCCGCTGCGGATCGGAAGCCCTTCCGCGCTGGTGAACTGGTCCACGATCTCGGGTTTGAGGGTGATGGCGCTGACCGCAAAGCGCCGTCTTGGTGGCCCGACACGCAACGTGCTATCGCCGGTTGTCACGGCCCAGGTCTCAAAATTCGCCTGCCGGAAATCGCAGGAGAAAGCCACCGACCGACAGTCTTCGCCCGGCCTTGCATACCGTGGAAGGGTGACATTCAGATCGGCCAGAACGCTGCCGCCGTAGGAATAGGTCTGCCCCCAGATCGCAATCTGGGCGGTGACGTCAAAGGCCCGTGCGAGCGTTTCCGCCGCATCATGGGTTTGCGTCTCCAGCTTGTCATCGGTCCAGACGACGGTTGCCTGATTGAAATCGTGCCCTTCGGGATTGTCGGGCCAGGGCGCGCGCCTGCCGGTCTGCGCCAGTTGCAGCGACAGGACGGTTTCGACGTTCCGGCCCAGATTTCCCTCGCTCTCCAGCCGGGCAAAAACAATCGTGATTTCATCGGGGTTGATGACCTGCTCTGCCGCCAAGTGCCCCGGCCCGCCAAACCCCGCGAAAGCGGCCAATACCGTGCTCAACCACCAACGGGACATGCGCCCTCCACCGATCCTGTCGCCGCATCGACGATCTTCTTCAGGGTCGCACCGGTTACCTGATCGTCTTCCATGACGGCACCGGCCCGTTGTTGCGCCTGATTGAGCAAGGCGAAGGCCGCTGCGGTCTTTGCGCAATCGGCGGTCCCGGAGGGGAAGTTCGGATAGATCAGGTTGACCGCAAGGCTGGCGAGGATGGTGACGGAATGGCTGTCTTTCGTTGACTCGTAGGCCGCCGCGTCAACGGGCAGTTCGACAGACACGCTTTGGCCCCCAAGCTTGCGGCCAAGATCACCGAGGAAAAAAGTGCTTCTGATCGAGAGCGCCGTGGGGTCCGTCGCCCGGACGCGCCCGGTGAGAACGGCAAGCGCGCCCGTGTCGCGCCAGTATTTTGCCCGCTCCGTCAGGCTGCCGACCCGAAGGTTCGGGTCTTCGAGCTCTTCATTCTTCATGACCGGTTTCAGTTTCAGATTGGAGATCGCCGAAAGACCGGGATCCTCCTCGCCCCCCAGCACTTCGGTGGACAGCAGAAGCATCTTCTCGCCCATGATGTAGCGGAACTCATCAAGGACGGCCGGTACCTGGGGGCCAAGACCGCCATATTTGAACATATGCACTTCGCTACGGCCCTGTGCTGTTGCGGCACATGCAGAGCCAAGCAGGAAGATCAGGGCGAGGGGCAGGCGCATGACAGTGTCCTTGTCTGCTGGGATTGATCGAAATTCAGAATGCGGACCTCTATATCCACCTTGCAGGCCGCATCCTGAAGGCCGGGAAAGCTCACAAGCCCGCCCGCATGGGTGGCCGGATCGACCGCAAAGCTCAGCAATCTCGCATCGCCTGCATCAAAGACACGGTCTGACGGATCGGTCGTCAGGGTCATCGCCCCGCGGTCTGTCTTTGTCGCCTCGAAGGCCACGCCATCAATCAGCCCATGCCGGTTGCCCGAGTTCGTCGTGAAAAACGTGACCCCGCCGGTAGAGCAGACCAGTCCGCCAACGTCGATATGCGAATACTGGCCTTCCCACCGCTCTGCGACGAAGGCGTAGATCAGGGTCAACAAGGGCAATACGGCAAGGAGCCCCGTGACATTGAACCGTGCCATCCACCTGCTGAAGGTAGACTGATACTCATCGCATTCCGTGCACTTCAATGCGCCGTCCGGCATGGGCTTTTTGCAGATCGCGCACCGGCCTATCTGGGGGGCTGCGGCATCAGCCATCAGGATCCGCGATCAGACCCAGCGAGATCAGCAGCGCCTCATCAATCCGGCCCGTTACCGTCATGTCATTGTCCCGCTGGTAGCGCCGAATGGCGGCTCTGGTGTTGGGGCCGATCTTTCCGTCGATCCCCTTTGGATCATACCCGAGCGTGGTGAGTTGCCCCTGTACCGCGCGAATGACATTCGATGAATGGCTTTTGCCATCGTTCTGGCGGCGACCTTCAAGCCCGGCCAGGGCAGGATGTGCCACCATGGGCAGCAGGAGACCTGAAAGAAGAAATGATCGACGTTTAATGCGTTGATATGCCACTGAAAAATCCTCACGAATAAAAATGCATTCTTGCGCCGAAGCGCAAACCAATGAGAGCACTATACTATAAGTAGAGGATTGCGTCGATGTTTCCGGCAAGCGAGCTGAGCCAGCGGACGAAATTGCAGTCGGCGCCGGTCAGGCTGGCGGGCGCTTTGCGGCGCGGGGGCGTTTTTTTTGGGGGGGGGGCGGTCTCAGCATTGTCCTGCTGAGACCGACCTGTTTTTCTGGATCAGGCCGTCGCCACGAGAGCGTCTTGCGCCTGCTTGACGATGGCACCGAATGCTTCGGGCTCGTTCACGGCCAGATCGGCCAGAACCTTGCGGTCCACCTCGATCCCGGCAAGCGTCAGACCGTTGATGAAGCGGCTGTAAGTCAGCGCCTCGTCATGGCTGCGCACGGCGGCGTTGATCCGCTGGATCCACAATGCGCGGAAATTGCGCTTGCGGTTCTTGCGGTCACGGGTTGCATACTGGTTGGCTTTGTCCACGGCCTGGCGCGCGACCTTGAAGGTGCTCTTGCGGCGACCGTAGTAACCTTTTGCGGCCTTGATGACCTTCTTGTGGCGGGCGTGGGCGACTGTTCCACCTTTAACACGGCTCATATCTTTGTTCCTTCTGGCTTAACGGTCGTAGGGCATGAAGCCCTTGATGATCTTGGCATCGGGCTCTGACAGAACTGTCGTGCCGCGTGCGTCGCGGATGAATTTCTTGGTCCGCTTGATCATGCCATGGCGTTTACCCGCCTGGCCGCCGATGACCTTGCCAGTGGCTGTCACCTTGAAGCGCTTCTTGGCGCTTGATTTCGTCTTCATCTTAGGCATTTCCGTCTCCTTATTCAGATCGGTTCAAGCGCGACTCGGCATGCCATTCCGGCCGGACGCGCGATCAGAGCCCGCTCTCTAGGGGAAACCGCAGCATATGGCAAGAGGGCGAAGGGGTTGCTCTGCATTCTTGTCCTTCCCGGTCAATGGCCGCGCAGGGCGTCCGGGTCAGAGTGCGCGTGAGTCGCTGTTTCACCGTCGGGTTTTGCCCGTCGCGCGGCGTGACGCCGGGTCGGCTGCTCTGTTTCGGGCCGGAGTCTCAAAGCGCTTTGGGAAATGACGCGACGTAATCAACCAAAAGGGGAGTGAACTGACCTCTTTCCCCTTTTGCGGTTGCCCTCAACGATGCCATCCCAACGCCACATTAACCAAAATTACGAACCGCTTTCAGACATGAGGAAACCATGCAGAACGATTATTGGGTTATTGCTGTCCTGACAGACCTTGGCGACTTCGCCGGCAACCGAGGATACTCCCGGCTCCACGCCGCGATGGAAACGGCCAGAGAGGAATTCCTCAAGGACGTCGAAACAAGCGGTTCAGAGTGCGCCTCGGGGCTCCGACGAAACACCAAGGATACGGCAAGTCGACAGGCTTCGAGCCATTTGGGCAAGAAACACGATCTGTGACGCACCGGGCGATGCACAAGGTCTCATTCCGGGTCGGTGTTGAAGATAAGCCGTTTATCACAGGGTGCCACCCGCAGGATATTCGTGCTGCCCGGCACGTTGAAGGGCAAGCCCGCCGTGACAACGATCTGATCGGTGGTATCCGCATAGCCCAGTTCGGTGGCGGCATGTGCCGAGGCGACCACGGCTTGCTTGAACCGGCTGACCGGGTCGGTCAAAACGCAGTTTGTCCCCCAGGTCAGGGTGAGGCGGCGCGCGGTGCCCACCACCGAGGTCATCACGATGATCGGCACCCGGGGACGTTCCCGCGCCACCAGCGCTGCGGTCGTGCCGCTCTGGCTGAAGCAGCAGATCGCCTTGATATTGGTGGTCTCGGCAATTTCCCTTGCCGCTGACACGATCCCATCCGCAACCGTCGCGCCTTTGGTTTCGCGCGAAGCCTCGATGATCTGGGTGTAGGTCGGATCCTGTTCGACCTCACTGGCCACGTTGTTCATCGTTGAAACCGCCTCGATAGGATATGACCCGGCGGCGGACTCCGCCGACAGCATCACCGCATCCGCGCCTTCGTAAATCGCTGTGGCAACGTCAGAGACCTCGGCCCGGGTGGGCATCGGGCTGTCGATCATGCTTTCCATCATCTGCGTCGCGACGATCACCGGCTTGGCCGCCCGGCGGCACTTGCGCACCAGTCGTTTCTGAATGGGAGGCACGTTCTGGACCGGCAGTTCAACGCCCAGGTCTCCGCGTGCGACCATGATCCCATCGCTGACGGCGAGGATGCTGTCAAAGTTGTTCACCGCGGCTGGCTTTTCGATCTTGCTCAGGATCGCCGCGCGTCCGTTGGCCAATTCGGAGGCTTCCAGCACATCCTCGGCACGCTGGACGAAGGAGAGGGCAAGCCAGTCGACCCCCAGTTCACAGACGAATTCGAGATCCTTGCGGTCCTTGTCCGACAGGGCCGCGAGCGGCAAGAGGACATCAGGGACATTCACGCCCTTGCGGTTGGAGATCACGCCGCCCGCCACGACCGTGCAGTTCGCGTGGGTCTTGCTGCACTCGTCTACTTTCATCCGGATTTTTCCGTCATTGACCAGCAAGGTGGCACCGGGTTCCAGCGCCTCGAAGATCTCAGGGTGGGGCAGTTGCACGCGCGCGGCGTCCCCCGGGGTGGCGTCCAGATCGAGACGGAAGGCAGCACCTTCCTCCAGCATCTCTCCATCATCATTGACAAAGACGCCGACGCGAAGCTTTGGCCCCTGCAGATCCGCAAGGATGCAGATGCTGCTGCCCAGATCCTCTTCGATCTGGCGAATGATGGCGTGCCGTTCGCGAATTTCATCGTGGCTGCCGTGGCTCATGTTCAACCGAAACACATCCGCGCCCGCTTCGTGCAAGGCACGGATCATCTGATAGTCGCTTGAAGCCGGCCCCAAGGTGGCCACGATTTTCACATTGCGATGACGTCTCATTGCCGACGGCCCCTTCCAGAATTTGTTATCGCTAACAGCGCTTTTGCCTTATGGAACACCTTCTTTGGAAGAGCAACCACCGACACCTTACGCTGGTGAATATAAAGCTGTGATGACATGCCCACGGGCGGCCTGCAACGGTTGACACGGCAACCGCGAACCCCAATCTGCTGACTATACCGGGAAAAGGAACAGATGATGCCGACACAGACCGAAATCGAGCTTCAGGCCGCAGCTTTCCGCAGGCTGCAAAAGCACCTGATGGAAGACCGCACGGATGTTCAGAACATCGACATGATGAACCTCGCGGGGTTTTGCAGGAACTGCCTGAGCCGCTGGTATCAGGAGGCCGCGGCGGAAAAGGGCATCGAGATGACCAAGGATGAGGCACGCGAGCTATTCTACGGCATGACCATGGCGGAGTGGAAAGCCAACTATCAGACCGAGGCCAGCGACGATCAGCAGAAGGCCTTCAAGAAGGCGTTTGCCGAGAATGTGGGCGAGGGCTAGAGCGGCATCCGTCCAATCTGCAACACGAGCCTCTGACACCTGACGCCAGCCCCCCCGGGGAGGGTCGGGGGCTGGTCGGCGTTGCGGGCCGGGTACGCTCGGTAAGGCAGGTGATTTAGATTTCGAGGCCTATGCTCCAGGCTCAGCCCGCCAGATGGCAGGCCACGCGCGCGCCGCGCAAAGCGCGCATGGCGGGTCTCTCCCGTTTGCAGATGTCTTCCGCGATGGGGCATCTTGGATGAAAGGCGCATCCGGGGGGTGGGTTGATCGGGTCCGGGATTTCGCCGTCCGGGGGCGTGACTTCCCGGCCAAACCCATCCATGCGCGGGGCCGCTTCGAGCAGCATCTTGGTGTAGGGGTGTTTGGGCGTTTCGAACAAATCGTCTGGGGCGGCCTCTTCCACAAGACGTCCCAGGTACAAGACGCCGATCCGGTCCGCCATATGCCGCACAACCGTGAGGTCATGGCTTATCAGGACATAGGTGAGGCCAAAGTTGTCCTTGAGATCGCTCATCAGGTTGAGCACCTGCGCCTGCACCGACACATCCAGCGCAGAGGTCGGTTCATCACAGACAATCAGCCGTGGCTCTGACGCCAGCGCGCGCGCAATGCAGATGCGCTGCCGTTGCCCTCCTGAGAACTCATGGGGGAACTTGCCCGCATCCATGACGGACAGGCCTACCTGTTCCAGCAGTTTCTCCGCAAGCCCGTTGGTGTCGCCCCCCCGCGCGGCCACAGGCTCCACGATGATATCGCGGACGCGCCAGCGCGGGTTCAAGGACGCAAAAGGGTCCTGGAAAATCATCTGGATGTCGGCGCGGATCTTGTCCACCTTCGCGTCGTCCGTTTCATTTGCAAGGTCGATGCCATCAATCTCGACCGTCCCGTCCGTTGGCGACAGCAGCCCCACGAGCATGCGCCCAATCGTGGACTTGCCGGAGCCGCTTTCGCCGACCAGAGCATAGGTGCTGCGGTCGTCGACCTCGAAATCCACGTCGGAGACGGCGGTGAGAAACGCCTTTTCCCGCCGCTCAATCATGCGGTTCAGCCAGGGTTTGGAGACGTCAAAGAGCCGGGTGAGGTTTCGGATTTTTACCAGGGCCATTACGATGCTTTCTCACGGGCCAGCGGATACCAGCAAGCGGCAGAGGTCGATTCCGCGCGCGGCGCGGGCGCCTGCCTGCATTTGTCGGTCGTGTAGGGGCAGCGCGGGTTAAACGCGCAGCCGTCGGGCACCGCATCAAGCCTCGGCATCGCGCCGGGGATCTGGTGCAGGCGGCTTTTGCCAGCGGAGGCCAGCGGTGTCGACGCCATCAGACCGTGGGTATAGGGGTGTTGCGGGTGGCTCACCACGTCCCGCACCGGGCCCAGCTCCGCCAGACGGCCCGCATACATCACCGCCATGCGGTCCGTTGCCTCGGCGATCACACCCATATCGTGGGTAATCAGCATCACCGCCGTGCCCCGTTCGCGGCAGAGCCTGCGCAGCAGGGCGATGATCTGCGCCTGCACCGAGACATCCAGCGCGGTCGTGGGTTCATCCGCGATAATCAGCGAGGGCTCGGCACAGAGCGCAAGGGCGATCACAACCCGCTGCCGCATCCCGCCGGAAAACTCATGCGGGTAGCTGTTGACCCGCTCGGCGGCACCGGGAATGCCGACCTCTTCCAGAGCCGCCACCGCCCGTTTTTCCGCGTCTGACTGCGAGATATCGAGGTGAGTCAACATCGTCTCCACCAGTTGATCGCCAATCCGCAAAAGCGGGTTGAGAGAGGTCAGCGGGTCCTGAAACACCATGCCGATCTCCTTGCCGCGCAACCGGCGCATGGCTTCACCTTTCAGGTTGTCGATACGTGACCCGTTCAGCCAGATTTCACCGGCAGCGATATGCGCAGGCGGGTTGAGCAACCCGATGACAGCGTTGCCCGCCATGGAT
The DNA here is from genome assembly GCA_039196345.1 of Pseudomonadota bacterium. Classification (GTDB taxonomy): domain Bacteria; phylum Pseudomonadota; class Alphaproteobacteria; order Rhodobacterales; family Rhodobacteraceae; genus Roseobacter. The sequence goes on from JBCCUU010000012.1 coordinate 43,643, forward strand.
TTCCCGGCGCCGCTTTCGCCCACAACGCCAAGGATTTCACCCGCCCCGATGTCATAGGATACATTGTCCACTGGCTTCACGATGCCATGGCGCGTTGGGATTTCCACCGAGAGGTTGCGCAGGGAAAGAACCGGTTCACCCATCAGCGTAACCTCGGGTTCAGCGCATCGCGCAACCAGTCGCCCAAAAGGTTCACGCTCAGCGCAAGTGCCAGCAGCGTGACCGCAGGGAAGAACAGGATCCACCACTCCCCCGAGAACAGGAACCCCTGTCCGATCCGAATGAGCGTTCCCAGCGATGGCTGCGTGGGCGGTGCACCGACCCCCAGAAAGCTCAGCGTTGCTTCGGCGATGATGGCGAGCGCCAGTGAAATGGTCGCGATCACAAGCACCGGCGACAGGACGTTGGGCAGGATATGGCGCAGCATGATCGCCCCGGGCGTGCGCCCGATTAGCCGGGCGGCCTGCACATATTCCTTGTTCTTCTCAACCAGCGTGGCCCCCCGCACGACGCGGGCGAACTGCACCCAGTCACTCAGGCCGATGGCGAGTATCAGTACCCAGATCGCCATCTGGTCGCGGTATTCCACCGGGGTCACACCCTTGGCGATGCCAAAGATCAGCATGGCGACAAGGATCGACGGGAAGGTCAGCTGCACATCTGCCGTGCGCATGATGATCGTTTCCGTCCAGCCGCCGACATAGCCCGAGATCAGCCCCAGCGTGATGCCCAGCACCATGGCAAAGGCCACCGCCGCCGCCCCCACAAAAAGCGAGATTCGCATCCCGTAAAGAATGGTGGAATAGACATCGCGCCCCTGATCGTCGGTCCCGAGCAGAAAGGTCTCTCCCGTAAAGGCGTTGGGCTGCATCGGCGGGGTAAACCCGTTCATCAGGTTCAGCGAGGCGGGATCAAACGGGTTGGTTGTGGCGATCAGCGGGGCAAAGACCGCAGAAAGAACCAACAGCAAAACCACCAAAGCCGAGATGACCGCCACGGGCGACCGGCGGAAAGAGAAAAAGACATCGCTTTCCAATGCGATTCGCAGACGTGATTTCGGCCGGACGGGCACAGGGATCTCTGACATCAGTGGCCTCCCGCACGGTCTGCGCGCAGACGTGGATCAATGAAAAAGTAAAGGATGTCGACCGCCAGGTTGATGCCGACGAACATGACGGAAATCAGCATCAGGTAAGCGGCCATCACCGGGATATCCACAAACTGGATCGCGTTGATAAAGAGCAAGCCGACACCGGGCCACTGGAACACGGTTTCGGTGATGATGGCGAAGGCGATGATCGCCCCCAGTTGCAGGCCGATGACGGTAATCACCGGCACCATGGTGTTTTTCAGGGCATGCCGGAAGTTCACGGCCCGGTCCTTGAGCCCGCGCGCGCGGGCAAAGCGGATGTAATCCTGCCGCAGCACTTCGAGCATTTCTGATCGCACAAGCCGCATGATGAGGGTCATCTGGTAAAGCCCCAGCGTGATCGACGGCAGGATCAGCGCCTTGAGCCCGCTTTCCGTCAGAAACCCGGTGCGCCAGCCGCCGAGGTCAACCACCTCTCCGCGCCCGAAACTGGGCAGCCAGCCCAGCTCTACCGAGAAGACGTAAATAAGCAGAATGCCGATCAGGAAGGTCGGCAGAGACACACCGATCAGGGAGGCGGACATCACGACATTGGCGAGCACCCCGTTGCGCCGGATCGCGGTAAAGACACCCAGGGCGATGCCGAAAATGATCGCCAGCACGCCGGAAACCGCGGCAAGCTCAAGGGTCGCCGGCGCGCGCTCCAGCAGGATCTCCGCCACCGGACGCCCCTGCCGGTAGCTCACGCCGAAATTGCCCTGAACCGCTTCTTGCAGGAACCTGAAGTACTGGACGGGAAAGGGCTGATCCAAGCCCAACTGAATGCGCAGCCGCTCAATATCTTCCGCCGTGCGCTCCTGCCCCAGCATGTTGTCGATAGGATCGCCCACGAAATTGAACATGGAGAAGGCGACCAGCCCGACGATCAGCAGAACAAGGATCGACTGGCCTAAGCGTCTTATGATGAAAGCGAGCATCGCGCCCCCCGGCGGTTTGGTGGCGAGGCCACGTCAGGCCCCGCCAGAAGTCAGTTGACGGTCACCCAACGCAGGATGAAGAAGTTGTCAGGGCGTTGCGTAAGCTCAATATTGCTGCGCGTGCCCCAGACCAGCGGTTGCACATACATGGGCACATAGGCGACCTCGTCCTGCAGAATTTGCGTGACCTCATCAATCATCGCCTGCCGCTTGCCCGCATCAATCTCGGACTGGATCACCGGCAAGAGCTCATCCACCCGGGCGTTCGAGTACCCTCCGAAGTTCCAGCTTCCCAGCTTCTTTTCCTCGTTCGGCGTGGAAGCAAGGAACCGGATCGGGTGCTCGGCATCAAACGTGCCGGGGGACCAGCCCAGCAGGTACATGTCATAGTTACCGGCGCGCAGTTCCGGCCAGTAGTTCTGCACGGGCATCGCATCGAGAGTTGCGCGCATCCCGACCTGCGCCAGCATGCCCGTGATCGCCTGGCAGACTGCTTCATCGTTGAGGTATCTGTCATTCGGGCACTTGAGGCCAAAGGAGAAGCCATCCGGGTAACCGGCCTCGGCCAGCAGGGCGCGGGCCTTGTCCGGGTCAAAGGCCGGGCGTGCGGCACGGGCTTCAGAATAGCCGTTCATGGCGGGGCTGACCAACTGGCTCACACCTTCGGCGTTGCCCCGCATGATTGTTTGCAGGATGGCCGGCACATTGACCGCATGGGCCACGGCCTGCCGCACGCGCGCATCGCTGAAGGGGTTGGCATCCGTCACATCCGACGAATATTTCAACGCATCCGCCTCATGCGGGAACCCCAGCATGATGACGCGGGCCTCGATGCCTTGGATCACCTTCACGTTCGGATTTTCCTTGAGCCGTGCCACATCCTGAATGGGTACCGGATTGATGTAATCGACATCGCCGGAGAGAAGGGCCGCCAGTGCCGTCGCCGGGTTCTGGATGGGGGTGAGTTCGGCGCGCGTCAGGTTGTGCTCCGCCTCCCCCCACCAGCCTTCGAAAGGCTCCAGCACGGTGCGCAGGCCCGGTTCCCGCGCCGTCACGCGGAACGCCCCCGTGCCATTGGTGTTGAGCGTGGCGAAGTTGCCGCTTTCCTTGTCGGGCCGGGTGGCGTTGTTCGCTTCGGCCCAGCCGCTGTCCATTATCATCCAGTTCGCAATCGAACTGGGGAAGATGGGGTTTGGCGCGCTGGTCATGATGTCGACGGTGAAATCATCCACCACGACGACGCCCGAGACCGGCGCAAACCAGCTGCGTGTGTCCGATGCCTCGTCCGAGGCGCGCTGGTAGGAGAACAAGACGTCTTCGGCGGTGAACGCCGCGCCATCGTGAAACGTCACGCCCTCGCGCAGCGTGAAACGCCACCCTTCACCCTCGCCGATTGGCTCCCACGATGTGGCCAGGGCAGGCTCGACCGTCATGTCCTTGCCGCGCCGGACCAACCCCTCATAGACATTGTTCAGGAACCCCAGCACGGGGGCGGAGTTCACCGCATGCGGGTCCATGGTCTGGGGGTCGGTTGTCACGCTCCAGGTGAATTCATTCGCCTGGGCCACAGGCGCGAGCGTGGCCACCATGGCTGCGATTTGAATGGATCGTAGCATAACATATCCTTCGCTTTTCAGGGAGTTGGAAGCCGCTGGGCCCTCCGGGAGACGGGGCATTTTGCTGCCGGGCGGCAAGGTGAAGGGCACGCCAGTCAGACGTGCCCTGTTTTGCTAGTTCATGGTGAAGTATTTCACCTTGGGCTGATCTTCCGGGTCTACTTCGATGCCGACTTTCTCTGCCATGCCCCAGTTCAGAACCTGGTGGTGGATCGGGATATAGACCTGCTCATCCTGCACGACCCGCCAGATCGCAGCGATATCCGCGTTGCGGGCCCCCAGATCGGTGTTTGACGCCAGCGACTTTATCTTTGCGTCCAGATCGTCGTTGTCAAACCCGGTGCCGTTCCATGTCCCGATATCGGATTCGCGACCATGGACAAGGAAGTTGAAGATATATTCGGAGTCGTATGTGGGAACGCCCCAGCCAAGCATGTAGAAATCGGTTCGCCCGTCCGTAATCAGCGGGAAATGCTGCGCCTTGGGCTTGGCATCGAGGTTCACAGTCACGCCGATCTGCCCCAACATGCCAACGGCGGCCTGACAGATTGCCTCGTCGTTGACATAGCGGTCATTCGGGCAATCGAGCCGGATCGAGAACCCGTCCGCATAGCCTGCCTCGGCCAGCAGGGCCTTGGCCCCTGCGATATCGGTGGTGGACTCCGCGTCCATTTCCTCCGTCCACCCGTTGACGAAGGGAGGCGCGATCATGCCCGCAGGCTGAGACTGACCACGCATCACGACCTGACGGATGGCGTCGCGGTTGATCGCCATGGACATCGCCTTGCGCACCCGAACATCCGCCAGCGGGTTTTTCCCGTCAACGTTGTCCGCCTCGATGTCATCGGCGCCCTGGTTCATGCCAAAGAAGATGACCCGGTTCTGCGGGGCCTGTTTCACAACCAGACCATCGGCGCTGTTCACCCGGTCAAGGTCCTGTACCGGCATGTCCTGAAGGAAGTCCACCTCGCCCGACAGCAGAGCAGCCACGCGCGTGGCAGCGTTCTGGATCGGTGTGTAGATGATTTCGGTGACCTCCATCGGGAACTGGTCGATGCCCCAGTAGTTCTCGTTCCGGACCATGACTGTCTTGACGTCCGGCTCCCGGCTTTGCAGAACGTAAGGCCCGGTGCCATTGGCATTGGTGGTGGCAAATGTGATTTCACCGCCCTCAAAATCCTGCACGTTGACCGTATTGTTGGCCTCGGTCCAATCCTTGTCCATGATGAACAGGTTTGTCAGGTTTGATGGCAGGATCGGGTTGGGGCCATCGGTGACGATCTCGATGGTGTAATCGTCAACCGCGCGCACCTCGGTCACGGATCCGATCAACTCCTTCATGTCGGAATTGGACTGTCTGGCGCGCTCAAAGCTGAAAACCACGTCTTCGGCGGTAAAGGCGGACCCGTCATGGAAGGTCACACCTTCACGCAGGTTGAACACCCAGACGTTGGGATCTTCGGCGCTGGGCGCCCAGTCGGTCGCCAGCGCGGGCTCGAAGGCGCCGGTGACGTCGCGGATAATCAAGGGCTCATACATCTGGTGGCGGACCGTATGCGTTGGCCCTTCGTTCTGCGCGTGCGGGTCGAGTGTCAGCGCATCGCCAGAGCGCGCCCAGCGAAGCGTCTCAGCGCTCAGCGGGACAGTCGTGGCCATCAATGCAGCAGCAAGTGAAAGAGCGAATGTCTTTTTCATGGAGTTTCCCCGAGTTGGTTTTTTGTTATTTGCTGTCCGATAGTTTTTGCCAGTTGCGCGTGAATGGCAAGAGCGGACTTGCCCCATCGCCTCAAGTTGCTGCGACGTCAGCACCCCTGCGGTTGGTTTTTTGGCGTTTGCGTTGGCGAGACCGTAAATGCCCGCTCTTCAGTTTTCTTCCGCAGACGATAAGGTCACTTCCGGCAGATGGAGGCGTGTGGTTTGACCCGCCTCCATCTGCCCGCAGTCAAAGGGGGGCGCGATGCCGGTTTTGCAAAAATGGGTCGGAACCAGTTGGAAAATGAACAAGACACTGGCCGAAGCTGAGGTTTTTGCGCAAGGCCTGCTGAGAGCTGAAGCGGACCGCGACCCGTCTATCCAGAGGTTTGTCATCCCGCCCTTTACGACCGCGCGGCAGGTGAAGGCCCTGCTTTCGGATGCTTCGGTCCTTGTGGGGGCGCAAAACCTGCATTGGCAGGACCATGGTGCCTGGACGGGGGAGGTCTCGGCCCCCATGCTTGTTGATTGCGGCTTGGACCTTGTCGAGATTGGCCATTCCGAACGCCGGGCGCATTTTGGCGAGACGGATGAAACGGTCGGATTGAAGGTCGAAGCCGCCGTGCGCCACGGCCTCATCCCGCTGATCTGCGTGGGCGAAACAATGGCGGAGCGCGACGCAGGGCAGGCGCAAAAGCGGCTCGAGATGCAGGTGCGCCGCGCGCTTGCCTGCCTGAGTGCCTCGCAGAAGGGACACCGCATCCTCTTTGCCTATGAGCCTGTCTGGGCCATCGGGGAGGGGGGGCAACCAGCCTCGCCCGACTATGCAGAGGCGCGTCAGGCGGAGATCATTGCGGTTGCATCCGATATCCTCGGACACCGAACGCCATGCCTCTATGGCGGGTCGGTCAACGCAGGGAATTGCGCAGCCCTGATCCGGCGTTCGAATATTGACGGGTTGTTCATCGGGCGGTCTGCGTGGAATGTTGCGGGGTATCTGGATATTCTTCGGCGCTGTTCCGGGGCGCTACGACAAGGGGAGGACCGGCCATGAGAATTGCAGTTGCGGGGGATAGCGCAGGGGAGGCGCTCGCGCAGGTTCTGGCGGCGCATCTTGGCGAAACCTATGATGTAACGGAGGCCTCGCGGGTCTCGGGCGAGGCCGATGCCTATTACGCCAACATGGCGGACCGCGTTGCCTCGGCGGTGATGGCCGGTGCGTTCGACCGCGCCATTCTGGTCTGCGGCACCGGCATCGGCGTACAGATCGCGGCCAACAAGGTCACCGGGATCCGGGCGGCGCAATGCCATGATACCTATTCGGCGGGGAAGGCGGCGACCTCCAACAACGCCCAGATCATCACCATGGGCGCCCGCGTCATCGGCGCGGAACTGGCCAAGGAGATTGCGGAGGCCTTTCTGCGAGCGTCCTTTGACCCGCAGGGCCGGTCCGCCGGCAATGTCGAAGCCATCAACGGTGTGGACGCCAAATACTCAAACCCGTGACTTTTGAGCGTCCCCGCGGGGACAGAAAAGACCTGAATTTACTGGAGAGCAAGACATGTCGAATCCGCGCAGAAAAATGATCAACGACCCCGATGCGCTGATCGAGGACCTGATCGAGGGGATGGTGTCGGCGCATCCGAAACACCTCTGCGTGCAGGGAGAAACCGGGCGGGCGATTGTGGCCCTGAATGGCCCCAGAGACGGGAAGGTCGGCATTGTCGTCGGTGGCGGGTCGGGCCATGAGCCCGCTTTTGCAGGCTATGTCGGTCGCGGGCTGGCGGATGCAGCGCCTCTTGGCAACATATTTGCCTCGCCCTCGCCGTCCCAGATCATGGACGCGGGCTTTGCTGCGGATGGCGGCGCAGGGGTGCTGTTCCTCTACGGGAACTACACCGGCGACGTGATGAACTTCGGCATGGCAGAGGAAGGGCTCGCGGAAAGCGGTATCACCGCGCGGTCTTTTGTGGTGACGGATGACATCGCCTCGGCCCCCCTTGAAAATCGCCATGAGCGTCGGGGCATCGCGGGTGACTTCTTTGTCTTCAAGATCGCGGGGGCCGCGGCTGATCTCGGGCTCGACATGGCCCAGGTCGAAGAGGCCGCCCGCCGGGCCAATGACGCCACACGCACCATGGGTGTTGCCCTTTCCGCCTGCACGATGCCGCAGACCGGCAAGGCAAATTTCGAATTGCCGCCGGGCGACATGGAAATCGGCATGGGCATTCACGGCGAGCCCGGTGTTGAGCGGGGTCCAGCCGCCAGCGCGGATGAGGTCGCGGACAAACTGCTCGCGCCCATCCTCGAGGAACTGAAACTCGACACCCGGTCCCGCGTTGCTGTCCTTGTCAATGGCCTGGGATCAACCAGTTTGCTGGAGCTTTACATCCTGCACCGACGCGTCGCGCAGGTGCTGGGCGCGCGCGGTGTGCATATCCACAAAAGCTGGGTCGGGGAGTATTGCACCTCGCTTGATATGGAGGGCGCGTCCATCACGGTAATGAAGCTGGACGATGATCTTCAGACCTGGCTGGATCATCCCTGTGACACGCCCGCCCTGTCCGTGGGGGCCCCGACGATGGAGGCACGAAGGCAGGCGACGTCACAGCGCACGCAAAAGACGGGAAAAAAGAAACGCATCATTGACCGCGCGACCCTCAACACAGGCGGCCCGGTCACGCCGGCGCTTTTCCGCACCCTGATGCAAGCCGGTGCGTGCGCTGTAGAGGCCGAGCGGGATCACCTGAATGCCTTGGATGGGGCAATCGGCGACGGGGATCACGGGCTGACGATGGAGATGGGATGGAAGGCCGTCCAAAAGGTGCTGGATGCAGCGGAGGCGTCAGCCACCATTACCGAGCTTTGCGACGATATCGCCGAGGCATTCCTTGAGACCGTCGGGGCCTCTGCCGGTCCGCTCTACAGTTCAGGCTTTCGGGCGGCGGGGGATGCGGTCGCGGATCGGCTCAACCTTGATGCCGGGGCGCTGGTGCGATGGCTTGAAGGCATGGCCAAGGGGATCGGGACGCGGGGTGGCGCAACCGTCGGTCAGAAGACCATGGTGGATGCCTGGCTGCCCGCGGCAGAGGCCGCGCGGGCGGCGCTGGAAAACGGTGGTGACGTCCAGACGTGCCTTACAGCGGCCGCGCAGGCGGCAACCGCGGGTGCGCAGGCGACAAAAGACATGCAAAGCCAGATGGGCCGCTCGAAAAAGCTGGGGGAGCGGTCTGTCGGTCATATAGACCCGGGCGCGGAATCTGCGGCCCTGCTTCTCAGATCATGGGCAGAGGTAGCGTTCTAGCGCCAGCCCAATTCGGGCAGGATGAAGTTGCAGGCTACTTGGGGGGCACCACGCCTTTGGACAGGATGATGTTGCCGTAAAAGCGCGCCTCAGCAGTCTGGACGACGCAATAGGTCTTTGCGGCCTCGACGTAAAACGCCTGGCGTTCAACGCCTTGTATCCGGCAGGGGTTGTCCGCGGCCTCGTTGATGATGTTCTGGAACTCCGCGACAATTTCAGGCACCGCGTTTGGATCGCCCACAACTTCCATCGTGCGCGCGGGGGCTTTCACGAAGGTATCGAGCGGCATCACGGAGAGAATTGAGCGCAAGGCGTCGGTCGCAGAAACCCCTGCCAGCCGTTCGATCCGCTTTCCGCAGGTCTCAGCCGGGAAATTCGCGTCGGCGATGACCAGTTGATCGCCATGGCCCATCGCGCTCAAATGGCGCAGTAAATCGGGCGTCAGCACGGGATCGATACCTATGAGCATGAGGGGGCCCCTTTCTGAAATGAGGTGAAATGGTCTGATTTTTGGTTGACGCACATCATTTACTACATCAACCTTTTGCTCAAAGGGAGTGGAAATGAACAGGGTCACGGCACAAGACGTTGCAAAAGCTGCTGGAGTGAGCGTGGCCACTGTGGATCGCGTGCTCAATCACCGCAAAGGCGTGAGCCAGAACACGATCTCCAAGGTGCATTCGGCGATGGAGCGGTTGGAGTTCGTGCGCGATCAGGCCGCGGCGGACCTTGCCCGGGGAAAGAACTATCGATTTACCTTCATCGTCCCGGCGGGAGAAACCGCTTTTTTCAGCGATGTGCGGCGCGAGATTGAAGAGGCCCGCGCGGTCGGGTCAAAGAACAGAATCGACATCCAGATGATCGCGGTTCCACCGCTCAGCCCGGAAGCGGTGGTCGAAGCGATTGACGCGTTGGGTGAGGATATCGGCGATGGCGTTGCGATTGTCGCTATCGAAAGCCAGGCCGTTCGGAATGTGATCAACCGGTTGCGGGGAGAGGGTATCCACGTGGTGACCTTTGTCTCGGACATCCCAAACTCGGGCCGGGAGAGATTTATCGGCATCGATAATGTGGCAGCGGGGCGCGTCGCGGCGAGCCTGCTCAAACGGTTTGTGTCGACGCCCTCGGGGGATATCGCCGTTGTTGCCGGGTCAGGCACCCTGCGGGATCATGTCGAGCGACGGATGGGGTTTGAGCAGGTCATGCGCGCGGAATGTCCGCACCTGAATGTGCTGCCGTGGATCGAAGGGGAGGAACTGGCAGGCGTTGTTGACGAGAAACTGTCGATGCTGCTGGCCCAGAATCCGAACATTGTCGGGCTTTATAGTCTGGGCGGCGGGACCCGGGGCGTGATCGAGGCGATCGAAGCGGCGCAGTCCGAAATCAGCGTCGTCACCACCGAGTTGTCCGAGCATACGCGCGAAGCGCTGATTACGGGCGTGATTGACGCGGTGCTGGTTCAGGACCCCAGCCATGAGGTGCGTAGCGCGGTACGTGTGCTGAAGGCGCTGACGGACGGCTCGCCGATCAACGAAAGCCAGGAACGGATTAGGATCGAGATCTTTGTCCGGGACAACCTGCCATGAGACCAGCCCTCCCTGATTTGCCCAAAACGCGGATGGCGGCTTCACGGGTCCCCGGCCCCGGTGCGGATATTCTTTGTCTTTCTTCTGCAAAAGGAGCAGGGCCGCGTGTCTGAACTTCAGGTCAAGACCCTTCGTCGTGAATTCGGGAATGTCGTCGCACTCGAGGACATGAGTTTCGATGTGGCGGATGGCGAGTTCTTCTGCCTGCTGGGGCCTTCGTCGTCGGGCAAGACGACAACCTTGCGCGCGATCTCCGGCCTGGAAGAGTTGAAGGGTGGCGAAGTGTGGTTCGATGGGCAGGACCGGACCAACGCGCCGGTTCAGAATCGTGGGATGTCGATGATCTTCCAGACCTTCGCGCTCTATCCGCACATGACGGTCGAGGCCAATCTGGGCCATCCGCTGCGGCGCGACGGGGTGGCTGATGCTGAAATCAGAAAGCGTGTGGGCGAGGTCGCGGAGCTTTTGCGCGTGTCCCACACGCTCAAGCGCAAACCGACCACGCTGTCGGGGGGTGAACAGCAGCGCGTTGCCATCGGTCGCGCCATCGTGCGGCGCCCGAAACTGCTGTTGCTGGATGAGCCGCTGACCAACCTTGATGCCAAGCTGCGCCATGAGATGCGCGCGGAATTCAAGCGGTTGCACCGGGAGTTGGGGATGACGATGCTTTATGCCACGCCCGACCAGCTTGAGGCGCTGACGATGGGCGAGCGCGTGGGCGTGATGGAGAACGGCAGGGTTGTGGCCATCGGCACGCCGCGTGATCTCTACAGCATGCCCGATAACCTTTATGTGGCGCGCATGGTGGGGTCGCCACCGATCAACGTCCTGTCCTGCGGGGCGCGGGAGGGCGGGCATGTGACCTTGCCGTTCTTGAAGAATCCCATCCAGATTGCAGGGCTGCCAACGGGTGATGATCTGGCCATCGGGCTACGACCGCATGACATCTCGCTTGCGGATGCAAAGGTCAGTGGCGAACGGTTTGCCGCGAAGATCCATCTGACAGAGCCTCTGGGGGATGTGACGATCCTGGATGTGGCGGCGCAGGATGTCGCGATGAAGATGGTTCTGCGGGAGGAAGTCGCCGCGCAATACGCGGTCGGCGACGAAATCGAAGTGTCTTTTGACCCGGCGGATCTGCATTTTTTTCAACGCGAGAGTGGTCAACGACTGAACAGGGCAACGGATTAGATTTGTTGGGCGAGCAGAAAATAGAAATTTTTAAAACAGCAACAAGTGGAGGAAGAGATATGCGTAGTCTGATAGGCGGCTTAATGGGGGCAACGACCCTGGCCGCGGGATTAAGTGGGGCACCCGTTGCCGCTCAGGACATTACCATCACGATGGCGGCACCAGACTGGCCGCCAACGCGTTTCATGAAGGAGTATTTCGACCAGACCTACAAGTCGCCGAACGGCGGCACCACGACGCTTGAAATGGACTTCATCCCATGGCCCAGCTTCTATGAACGGGTTGCTGCCTCGCTGACTTCGGGTGAGCAGAAATACCAGATGATTGTCACGGACAGCCAGTGGCTGGGCGCTTTTGTCGAAGGAGGGTACTACATGAACCTCACCGACAAGATCAACGCCGACCCCGAGTTGAAAGCGATCATGCAGGACCTGCATCCGGCGCTGGTCTCGGCCTATTCGACCTATCCGCACCGGACACGGGCGCAGTTGGAAGAAGCGGGTGAAGTGCCTGCGCCGGGTGTGAATTATTATGGTTTCCCGCAGTTCCCGGACACTTACGTGACCTACTACCGCGAAGATATCTTCTGCCACGAGGGCGAAATGGCGGATTTCGAGGCCAAGTATGGCACGAACCTGCCTTGCACCTACGAAGACTGGCAGGACACGGATTGGGCCAAATGGGGCCAGATCGGAGAGTTCTTCCAGCGCAAGAAAGGCGAGATGCTGGCGGGTGAAACGCTGGACGATGATTTCTACGGGATCGCCTATCAGGCCGGTAAGGGTTATGACTTCTCGACCATGCAGGTCAACGCCTTTGTCTGGCAGCATGGTGGCGACATCTGGGACGAATCCAAGGCACCGGAAGCCCAGGCTGAAGGCGTCGTGAACTCCGACATCGCGGTCGAAGCCTTTGAGGAATACCTGTCCTACCTGCAATACATGCCGCCGGTGGCCCAGACCGGTCAGATGGATATTTTCGTGATCCAGGATTTGTACATGCAAGGCAAGGTTGGTGCGATCATCGACTGGGTTGGTCTGGGTGAACCGGTGCTTGATCCCAATGCCTCCAAGGTACATGACAAGTCGGCCTTTGGGCCCGCACCCGGCACGCGCCAGGCCGATGGCTCCATTGACCGCACGGGCAACATCGGGGGTCAGCCGTTTGTTCTGACCACCTGGAACAGCGACGAGGTCGTGGATGAAGCCCTGAATGTGGTGAAGTGGTGGCTCAGCCCCGAGACGCAGCTTGAGGCGGTGAAAAACGGTGGCCAGTCGGGGCGCATGAGCGTCATGGCGGACCCGACCTACAACGATCTGCGCCCCTGGAACCGCGCGCACGTCGAGATGATCGACTGGCAGAAGGACGTCTGGCACATCCCGGAGTTCTTCGAAATGCTGACCCAGCAGCAGGAAGAATTCGACAAGGCGATCACCGGGCAGATCAGCGCCAGGGAAGCGCTGGATGCCGTGGCTGAGTTCCAGCAGGAGTTGCTGGAAGACGGCGGCTACATCGACTGATGCAAGTGCCGCGGGGTCCGGTTTGTCCCGGGCCCCGCGATTTCTGACAGGTTTTTCGGGGCGGGGAATTCATGGCGAATGAGAACAGCAGAACAGGCGGATTCGGCGCCTGGTTGTTGGATCCGAAGAGGCGGGGTGCGCTGCTTGTAACGCCTGCGATTGCGATCCTCTTTGTAATGAACATCTTTCCACTGCTCTGGTCTTTCGGGTTGAGTTTCTTCAACTACAGGGCAAGTTCGCTCAAGGTGCCGACGTTCCGGGGCCTGTCGAATTACGAACGTGTGCTCACTGACGACAAGGTCTGGGAGCGCTTTCAGACCACCGCCATCATCGTCGGCTCATCGGTGATCCTGCAGCTTATCGTCGGGTTCCTGCTGGCGCTGATGTTTGCAAAAGCCTTCCCGATGCGGCGTATCGTGCTGATGCTGGTGCTGACGCCGATGATGCTGTCTTTCGTGTCGGTCGGGGTGTTCTTCAAGCTCTTTTACGAGCCGACATTTGGGGTCGTCAGCTACCTGCTCAGCAACTTCTCGGATGAGCGCTTTGTCGTTCTGGGCAGCCCTGCGGGGGCGATTGCCGGGATCGTGATTGCGGATGCCTGGATGTGGTCGCCTTTCGTGATGCTTTTGGTGCTTGCGGGGCTCGTCAGTGTACCGAAATACCTTTACGAGGCGGCAGAGATTGACCGCGCCAGCAGCTGGCGCACCTTCTGGACAATCACCTTTCCTTACATCAAGAGCCTGCTTTTGCTGGCGGTCCTGTTTCGCACCATCGAGACCTTCAAGCTGTTTGATATTGTTTACATCATCACCGAAGGCGGCCCGGGCAGCTCGACCGAGACCATTGCCGTCTATCTTTACCGGACGGCGTTCCAGTTCTTCAGGACCAGCCAATCCTCCGCGCTGGCCTATATCGTGCTCTTTATCGTGGTGGTGCTCACGAACCTCTATCTCTACTCGGTGAACCGGCGCGCGCAGGAGGTCGACTGATGGCTCGCAAGTACCGCGAAATCGGCAAGGCCGGCTGGGGATACACGCTGATTACCAGCATCGTCGGGCTGATCTATTTCTCGCCTGTGCTCTGGATCATTCTGACGGCCTTCAAGACCCGGACCGACGCGCTGGCGGTCCCGCCCAAGCTGTTCTTTACGCCCACGCTGGAGAATTTCACCTCCGTGTTCTACCGCTCCTCGATCACGACGGGGACGTCGCAGTCGACGGATATGGCGCTCTATTTCTTCAACTCGATCTTCATCGCGGGCACGTCGGTGGGGCTGGCGCTGATCGTGGGGACGCTCGCGGCCTACGCCTTCAGCCGGTATCCGCTGCGCGGCAATGATACCTACCTCTTTATCATTTTGACCACGCGGATGATGCCCCCCATCGTGGTCATTATCCCGATCTTCCTGATGTTCCGCCTGTCCGGGCTGGCGGGCAGCTACTGGGGGATCATATTGCTTTACACGGCCTTCAACATTCCGTTTTCGGTCTGGCTGGTGAAAAGCTTCTTTGATGAGTTGAACCCCGAGATCGAGGATGCCGCGCGCATGGATGGGGCCAGCGAAGGCCGTGTATTCTTCAGGTTTTGCATTCCGCAAATCCTGGCGGGGCTGTCGGCGACGTTTGTCTTTGGCCTGATCCTGACCTGGAATGAATTCCTCTTTGCGCTGCTTCTGACAGGGGTCGAGACGCGCACGGTGCCCGTGGCGATGGCCCGAACGCTGGGCGGCGAGGTCGGCGTGGACTACGGCCTGCTGGCAGCAATTGTCACCCTGTTCCTCTTGCCGATTTTCTTTGTGACGTTCCTGTTGCAGAACCAGCTTCTGCGCGGTGTGACCTTTGGTACGGTGAAGAAATGACGATTGAACTCAAGAACCTGACCAAACGGTTTGGCGACCTGACGGCGGTGGATCAGGTGAATTTCGATGTCGGTGACGGCGAAGTCCTGTGCCTTCTCGGGCCATCGGGCTGTGGCAAGACCACCACGTTGCGGATGATCGCCGGTCTGGAATATGCCACCGAAGGTGACGTTGTTCTTCAGGGCAAACGGGTCAATGATCTGGCCCCCCGTGACCGTAATGTGGCCATGTCCTTTCAGTTCTATGCGCTCTATCCTAGCCTGACGGTGGCGGAGAATTTGGCCTTTCCACTGCATGCCGAGGGCCTGTCGGCCTCCGAGATCGAGGCCCGGGTCCGGAAGATCTCCGACACATTGCAACTGGGCGGCATTCTGAAGCGGACGCCGGGGCAACTGGCCGAAGGCGAAAAGCAGCGCGTTGCGGTGGGGCGGTCGATTATCCGGGATCCCATGTGTTTCCTCTTTGACGAGCCCCTGTCCCGTCTTGATGTGCAACTGCGCGAGGAAATGCGCGGCGAAATCAAGGAGGTCTTGCAAGACCTGAGCCGACCCACGGTGATCGTGACCCACGACCAGTTGGAGGCCCTCACGATGGCGGACAGGATCGCCGTCATGCGTGATGGCAGGGTCGAGCAGGTCGATACCCCCCATAACGTGTTCCAGAAGCCAGCCAACCTCTTCGTTGCGGGCTTCATCGGCACACCGCAGATGAACCTCCTGCCTGCCACGTTCGTCGGGAGCAAAGGCCATGGGATCGCACAATTTGCGATCAAGGGTGCGCAGAGCATGACCATTCAGGTGGATCGCCGCATTGATGAATTGTCACCGGGCGCAAATGTGACCCTGGGTATTCGTCCGCGCAATCTGGAGATCAGCAAGGAGCCCGTTGAGGATGGTCTGTCGACCGTTATCGACATGGTGGAACCTATGGGGGCCGAGACTCTGATCCACCTGAACGACCGCCATCAGGACCTGCGGCTTGTCACCGATTGGCGCGCAGTGCATCAGGAGGGCGATAAGGTCCATACCCGTTTCCCGCCCAATACAACCCATGTCTTCACTGAAGATGAACAAGTGTTGAGGACCCAATGACCGCATCTCAGGCAAAACTTGTCGAACGGCTCATCATCGGGCTGTGTGTCCTGTCCATCCTTGCAATTTTCCAGCCCTTCTCGCTGACGCTCTTTTCCATCGGATGTGTCACGGTTGTGATCGGGGCGCTGGTCTTCAACCTGGTGCCCTTTTGCCGCGAGGGTGTGCCCGCCGGCAAGCTGGTCAAAGTGCTGGTGATCGTCCTGATCGTGCTGGCTGTGGCGGCGTCCCTGGGGATTGGCACAGCCTTTCTATACGTGGAATATCTGGAGACGCTGAGATGAGCAGAGCTTTCGATGTATCGGTTGTGGGGCTTTATATCCTTGATGTTCTGGGGCGACCCATTGAGCACATTCCACCCGGTGGCAATGTAGAATTCATTGACGAGATCCGGCTGACGGTTGCGGGAACCGCTGGCGGCACCGTTGTTGATCTGGCCAAGCTGGGACTGAAATGTCAGGCGGTGGGGGCCGTTGGTGATGACGAGAAGGCCGATTTCGTTCTCAACCACATGGAAAAGGTCGGCATCGACTGCCGCCTGATGCGTCAGGTCGAAGGGGTCGAAACCTCCGCCACCATTCTGAATGTCAGGCCAAACGGCGAACGCCCTGCGCTGCATTGTCGTGGTGCGTCGGATCACTTTGACGTGTCACCCGATATCCTCGCCGATGTCCTGGATTGCCGCTTTCTGCATCTGGGGGGCACGGGGCTGTTGGCAAAGATGGATGGCGCGCCGTCGCGCAGGCTCTTGCAGGCGGCACAGGAGGCGGGCTGTGTTACCACCTGGGACCTTGTGGGCGCCGGGCCAGATACTTGGAATTTCGTCGAGCCGCTATTGCCTCATATTGACTACTTTGTTCCTTCCATCGAAGAGGCGGAGATCCTGTCGGGCGTGTCCGGTGTCGAAGAAAACATCCGCTTCTTCCAGAGCCGAGGGGTCAAATGCTGCGTGCTCACCATGGGCGCGGAGGGGTCGATGATCGCGGATGGGGAGGGCCGTGTGCATGTGCCTGTCTACGACATCGAAGTTGTAGACACGACAGGCTGCGGCGATGCTTATACTGCGGGTTTCATCGCGGGGCTTGCGGATGGCCGGTCGCTGCTGGAATGCGGGCATCTTGGCACGGCATCCGCCTCGCTGGTTGCATCAGGTCTTGGGTCAGACGCGGGGATCGTGGATCGCGCGCAGACCGAAGCTGCAATGGCCGCATGGCGATCAGGCTGACCGTTACTGCTGTTTCCGCGATAGTAAAAGCCTTTGCGCCCAACACGCTATGATGTTGGCTCAGAACAGCCGGATTTCGCGCACCATCAGATCGGCTTCATAGTCCTTGCCGTATGCGGCCAGATGAATGCTGATGACCTCTTGCGGGTCAATTTCTTCGCTCAGGTGGGCGTGTGATCGCTTAAAGGCCTCAATCGGGATGCGGATTGTTTCCCATTTTGAAGTGGTGGAAAACGCCACATTGTAAAAGAACCATTGGCGCGTTGTCTCGGTGGTCCGCAGATAGACATAGTAGGACTCGCCATTGCCGCGTACTTCCATCTCCAATCCGGCGGTGCCTTCCGGCAAGCCGTCCGGCAAGAAGCGGCGCACCTGAATAAATCCGCCATTGTTTTTCGTGCTCACCTCGCCGGTGAGGTGCATTCCCGGTTTGCCGTCGATTTTGGCCATGATCGCCTGACCTTCGGAGACCCCTCCCATGACGGTATCCGCGACGTAATCCCAACGCTGCTCAGGGTTGGAGGTGAAGTCTTCAAGCACGCGCTCCGCTGCAAGGCCGGGCATCGCCAAGCCAGCCAGCAAGGTGGCTGCAAACAATCGTTGTTTTATCCCAGACATATCATGCGCCTCCGATCCGGTATCAGGAAAGGTAGAGCAAAATCCGGGCGCGCCAACTGAGGGGCGGCGCGTCCCACGGTGTCAGTTGCCGCGCGCTATTTGGCCATTTCCCATTGTCCGGTTTCGGCTGATTTCAGAACCGCATCCGTCACCTTGTCGGTTTTCAATGCGTCCGCAAAGGTTGGTGCAGCGGCCTGACCCTCAAGCCCCATGATGAAATCCGCTGCCTGATGGGTGAAGCTTTCATCATAACCAATCGAAAGCCCCGGCACCCACCATTTGTCCATATAGGGGTGTTCGCCGTCTGTGACGTGAACCGACCGCCAGCCGCGCGTCAGCCCTTCATCGCGATGGTCGAAGTATTCGAGCCGGTGCAGATCATGAAGGTCCCAGAAGATCGACCCATGCTCGCCGTTGATCTCCAGGGTATAGAGCGCCTTGTGGCCCCGGGCGTAACGGGTGGACTCGAAGGTCGCCAGCGACCCGTTGGCAAAGCGGCCCATAAAGGCGCAGGCGTCATCGATGCCCACGGGTTCAACCTTGCCGGTCAAGGTATGCGCGCGCTCTTTCACGAAGGTTTCCGTCATGGCCGTGACCTTGTCGATGCCCCCATTCAGCCACATGGCCGTGTCGATGCAATGGGCGAGGAGGTCGCCCGTGACCCCGCTGCCCGCCACCGCCTTGTCGAGCCGCCAGAGCCCTTCGCCCCCTTGTGGCAGATCGGCCGAGATGGTCCAATCCTGCAGGAATTTGGCGCGGTAGTGAAAGATGCGGCCCAACTGACCGTCATCGATCAGATTCTTGGCGAGGGTCACAGCAGGGATACGCCGGTAATTGTACCAGACCATATTGGCGACCCCGGCCTTTTCGACCGCATCGACCATCTTCTGGCTTTCCGCACTCGACCGCCCCAGCGGCTTTTCGCACATGACCATCTTGCCTGCTTCAGCGGCGGCAATCGCGATTTCCATATGGGTGTCATTCGGCGCGGCAATGTCAATGAGATCAATGCCTTCCCGCGCCACCAGCGCACGCCAATCCGTCTCGACAGAGCTGTAGCCCCAGTTCTGGGCAAAGGCCTCTGCACGGTCTTTGTCGCGTGCGCAGATCGCGGTCAGTTCGGGCTGACGTGGCAGGTCGAAGAACCTTGGCGCCGTCAGGAAGGCGTTGGAATGGGTCCGCCCCATGAAACCATAGCCAACCATGCCGATCTTGAGCTTTGGCTTTGTCATCTCGCCCTCCCTACGCCTGCCAACCGTGCGCATCGCGCACCTTTATCATCGTGGCCAAAATATCATTCCAGGTCTTCTGATCCTCCAGCACCGCGTTGGGGAACATGCATCCATCCCAGCAGATGTGCCGCATTGCTTTGGTCGGGGTGCCGTCCGCGTTGTTGAGCCAGAACCCCGCATGTTTGACCACATCCAGCTTGCCGTTGGGATCGGTTGCCATGCAGTGTCGCCCGGTCTTGTCATGGCTTCCACTGCCATGAACAGTCCCGTCATTTTGCGCGACGTGGAAGTCAAGCGTCCAAGGGCGCAAGGCATCGGTGATGGTCTTCAACGCTGCATCCAGTTCCGCCGGGTCTTCCCAGTCGTAGCCTTCCGGCAGCAAACGGTGTTCCGGCGCGTTGTAGCCGAGCGCATAGAGCATCGTATGCGCAAGATCGGCCTGAAATCCAAATGTCTCTGGGCGGTCCACGGCTTCGAGAAGCTCAAGCATGTGCTTCCAGCTATGCATGCCGCCCCAGCAAATCTCGCCTTCTGCCGCGAGCTTCTCTCCATGATCTGCCGCAATATCGCAAGCCTGACGCATGGTTGCGGCCATCTTCGCGGTGTTGGCGGCTGGATCCTCTGCCCAGCTGGCAACATCGGTCGCCGTATCGACCCGGATCACGCCCCCGTCCCGCACGTCAAGGTCGCGCAGCATCCCCATGATGCGGCAGGACTGGCGCACGGCATCGAGGAAGGCTTGCCTGCCAGTGTCCTCATCCATTGCGGAGCCGCCGCCCACGGGCGGCCAGACAGGGGCCACAGCTGATCCAATTCGGAGGCCGCGATTGCCGACATTGTCAGCCAGCGCCTTGATCGTATCCTCATTTGCGTCAATCGGCGTGTGCGGATCTGCCAGAAAGAGATCGACCCCGTCAAACTTTACACCATCCACTTCGGCCGCCGCTGTCATGTCCAGCATCCTGTCGAGACTGATCGGCGGCTCCTCCCCGCCTTTCCCGACCAGTCCTGGCCACATGGCATTGTGCAGCTTGGGGTACGTATTGCCTCCCATGTTCTCCTCCCCGGATTTGGCATTGATGCGACATGCTTGCATACTCACGAAGAAAAGTATTCAGTTTTTTGACGTGCGCACATCAGATTGTCTTTGGCCGTCCCTCATTTTCACTGTATATAGTTGGGGGCTTGAGGATTGGGGGAGAGGTCTGGTGAAGATCGGGTTTTGCATGCTGCTTTGGACGACGTCTGTCGGGGAGGCGCACAGGGCACTTCTGGCGGACATCAAGGAGATTGGCTACGACGGGGTTGAGATCCCGGTCTTTGACGGCTCACCCGATACCTATGCCCAAACCGGAAAAATGCTGGACGATATCGGGTTGGAGCGCACTTGCATATCCGTCGTGCCCGCGCTGGAAATGAACCCGCTCAGCGAAGATGCCGCCATTCGCGCGGCGGCGGTGAACTACCTCAAGTGGTGCGTCGATTGCACCGCGGCCTTGGGGGCAGATGTGATCGGCGGGCCATTGCATCAGACCTTGGGGCATTTTTCCGGTGCGGGCACGACAGAGGCCGAATTTGAGCGCGCACGCGAAGTCCACGCGCAGGTCGGGGATTACGCGCAGGCAAATGGGGTGGTAATTGCGTTGGAGGCGATCAACCGGTTTGAGTCCTACTTTGCCAATACGATGGACGATCTCTGCGCCTATACGAGGTCGCTGGACCATCCGGCGATCAAGACGATGTATGACACCTTTCATGCGAACATCGAGGAGCGCGATCCGGTCGCCGCCTTCACTCGCAACGCGGGCGATATCGTGCACGTGCATATCTCTGAGAATGATCGTGGTGTGCCGGGGCGCGGCCACATCCCCTGGGTGGAGACCTTTCGCGCCATCAAGGCCTCGGGCTATGATCGCTGGCTGACGATCGAGGCTTTCGGCCGCGGATTGCCGGAACTTGCAGCGGCAACAAGGGTTTGGCGTGACTTCGCGGAAAGTCCTGAAGCCTATTACCGTGACGGATATCAATGTATTCGCGACGGCTGGGAGGCGGTTTGATGGCGTTCGCTGGGCAGGTTGCCGTCGTCACAGGCGGGGCGCAGGGGATCGGGCGTGCGGTCTCCGAGGCGTTGCAGCAGCGCGGCGCCCGCATCGTCATCTGGGACAATGATGCGGCTTTGGCCGCAGAAACGGCGGCTGCGCTTGGGGGTGGCACTTTTGCCGTCCCGGTTGATATAGCGGATTGGGCCGATGTCGGTCGCGCGCGGGATGAAACGCTGGCCGCTGCGGGGCGGATTGATGTTCTGGTCAACTCCGCCGGGATTGCTGGCATGAACGCAACGGTTGAGGAGTATCCGGTGGAGGAGTTCGCGCGGATCGTGGACATCAACCTGCTTGGCACCTTTTACGTGAACAAGGCGGTGGTGCCTGCCATGCGCGCCGCTGGTTATGGCCGGATCGTGAACGTGGCCTCCATCGCGGGCAAGGAAGGTAACCCCAATGCGTCAGCCTATTCCGCCTCAAAAGCGGGCGTGATCGGGTTGACCAAATCGCTGGGAAAGGAGCTGGCCGGTCAGGATATCGCGGTCAACTGCGTGACGCCTGCCGCCGCCAGAACCCGCATCTTCGACCAGATGAGCCAGGAGCACATCGACTACATGTTGTCGAAGATCCCCAGAAACCGGTTTCTGGAGGTGGCGGAGGCTGCATCAATGATCGCGTGGCTGTGCTCACCCGAAAACAGTTTCACGACGGGGGGTGTTTTTGACCTCTCCGGGGGCCGCGCCACCTATTGATCCGCCATAGCAGACAGCCGGTGCTCGGCATGTCGGGGAGCCACCGCAAGTTTTCGTTCAGGGGGGGGGCGGTCGACGGCCGGGCAGAGGCCCGGCGGGCGAATTGAGTTGACTGAGGGGCGCACCTCAAATAGCCTCAATCCCGATTGGATCCGCCGCATTTGGTGGTGCCGAACGCTGATCTGAGGAACATCAGCTGCCTTCTGCACCGGGCGTCGTGAGGAGCCTCTGGCGAGGATGTGAAAGGGGGGCGTATGGCGCAATTCGTGAATGCGAAAGAGCATCTTGTCCAGGAGGCGATTGACGGGTTGCTCGCATGTTCCGGCGGAGCGCTTGCGCGCCTAGATGGTTACCCGCATATCAAGGTCGTCTACAGGGCGGACTGGGCGCAGGACAAGGTCGCGCTCATCTCCGGCGGCGGATCCGGGCACGAACCTGCGCATGCAGGGTTTGTAGGCCCCGGCATGTTGACAGCTGCGGTTTGCGGCGAAGTCTTCGCGTCGCCCTCCGTTGATGCAGTCTTGGCGGGTATTCTTGCGGTGACCGGGGAGGCCGGTTGCGTGTTGATCGTGAAAAATTACACCGGGGACCGGTTGAATTTTGGCCTCGCTGCCGAGCGCGCACGCGCGCTTGGAAAAAAGGTCGAGATGGTTGTCGTGGATGATGACGTGGCCTTGCCCGATCTGCCGCAGCCGAGGGGCGTCGCAGGAACGCTGTTCGTCCACAAGATCGCGGGTGCGATGGCCGAGAATGGAGGCGCGCTGGATGAGGTTGCAGAGGCCGCGCGCAGCGTGATTGCCCGCGTCGCCTCCATCGGCAAGAGCCTTGATACCTGCACGGTGCCGGGCTCCCCCAAAGAAGACCGCATCCCGGTCGGCAAGGCTGAGCTGGGTCTGGGCATTCATGGTGAACCGGGTGTGGAGCAGGTGGATTTTGGCGGCGCTGCTGATGCGATGACCGTGGTGCTGGACAAGCTAAGGCCGCATTCAAAAGGCGGGACCTGCGTTGCTTTGGTCAACAACCTGGGCTCAACGACACCGCTTGAGATGTCCGTACTGTGCCACGGGTTGGCACAGGCCGGATTTGCCACCCATGTAATCGGACCGGCCCCGATGATGACCTCGCTTGATATGCACGGGTTCTCTGTGTCGATTCTGGACGCAACCGAGGCGGAAATGGATGCGCTGATGCGCCCTGTGCCGATGGCTGCCTGGCCCCAGATGCAACGGCTTGCAGCGCCAAAGGTCGCCGCCTTGCCGACCGGCATGTCACCCGCAGAGCCCATGGCGTCACATGATGACATGGCCCATGGCATTCTGAGCGCGGTGTGCGATGCGCTGCGCGACGCTGAAGCTGATCTGAATGCGCTCGACGCAAAATCGGGGGATGGGGATACGGGCAGCACGCTGGCGACCGCCGCAAGAGCGCTCAAATCCGATCTGGGGAAACTGCCATTGGCCGACCAAACGCAATTGTTCAGGGCGCTCGGCAACGCGCTCAGCCAGACGATGGGCGGGTCCTCCGGCGTGATCCTGGCAATCTTTTTTGGGGCGGCGGGTGACGCCAGCGCAGGCGGCGTGACCGCGCACAAGGCGCTTTTGGCAGGGTTGCAACGCATTTGCGAAGTCGGTGGCGCAAGCGTGGGTGATCGCACAATGATCGACGCGCTCGCCCCGGCCCTTGACGCGCTCGAAGGTGGCCTTGAGGCGGCCGCAATCGCTGCGCGCAACGGGGCTGATGCCACAGCGAGCATCCACCGGGCCAAGGCAGGGCGGGCGGCTTATGTGCCGTCGGAAAACCTCAAGGGCAACAACGACCCGGGGGCTGAGGCGGTGGCGCTGGTTTTTGAAGCGCTGGCACATCGTCAGGGGGAGTGAGGCGGTTTGTATCGGCCCGGCCCGCACCCTGATCCCAAACCGCCGGTCAATGACATCGCCCGCGTTACGGGGGTGTCTCTGGCGGTGCGGGATTGGTGTCCTGTTGAGGCGGCGCAGGAACAGAACCGTATCGACCAAGGGTATCACATGCCATCCCCATGATGGCGTAAAGGGAGGAAAGAGAATGAAGACAATCAAGGGCCCGGCGTTGTTTCTCGCGCAATTCGCAGGAGACGAAGCGCCATTCAACTCCTGGAGCGCCATCACGAAATGGGCGTCGGATTGCGGCTACAAGGGCGTGCAGATCCCCAGTTGGGACGGTCGGCTGTTCGATCTGGCTCGGGCGGCGGAGAGCAGGGACTACTGCGACGACCTCAAGGGTCAGGCTGCGGAAAACGGGGTCGAGATCACCGATCTGTCGACCCATCTGCAAGGGCAACTGGTTGCGGTGCACCCCGCCTATGATGCGGCCTTTGACGGGTTTGCGGATCCGAGCGTGCATGGCAACCCCGCAGCCCGGCAAGAGTGGGCCGTCGATCAGGTGAAGAAGGCGATCACGGCCTCCGCCAATCTTGGCATTGCCCAGCACGCGACCTTTTCCGGCGCGCTGGCGTGGCCCTATGTCTATCCCTGGCCACAACGGCCCGCCGGGCTGATCGAAACGGCCTTCGACGAATTGGCCCGCAGATGGCGGCCGATCCTCGATCATGCGGAAGATCACGGCGTGAATGTCTGTTACGAGATTCATCCCGGCGAAGACTTGCATGACGGGGTGACCTTCGAGATGTTCCTGGAGCGGGTGGACAACCACAGCCGCTGCAACATGCTCTATGATCCGTCGCACTATGTGCTTCAGTGCCTCGACTATCTCGACAACATCGACATCTACAAGGACCGGATCAAGATGTTCCACGTCAAGGACGCGGAGTTCAATCCGACCGGGCGGCAGGGGGTCTACTCCGGCTATCAGCCATGGGTTGATCGCGCCGGTCGGTTCCGCAGTCTCGGCGATGGTCAGGTCGATTTTTCCGCCGTTTTCTCGAAGATGGCGGCGAACGACTTTGACGGTTGGGCGGTTGTTGAATGGGAATGTTGCCTGAAGCACCCCGAAGATGGCGCACGCGAAGGGGCGCAGTTTGTCTCTGACCACATCATCCGCGTGACGGAGCGGGCCTTTGATGATTTCGCCGATGGCGGGACGGATGAGGCAGCGAACCGCAAGATGATGGGGATCACCTAAAATGGCACGGATCAGGTTTGGCATGGTGGGGGGCGGCAATGACGCCTTCATCGGGGCGGTGCACCGGATCGCTTCGCGTATTGACGACCGGTACGAGCTTGTCGCCGGGGCGCTGTCCTCGACGCCGGAAAAAGCGCGGGCCTCCGGCGAGGCTTTGGCCCTGCCGCGCATCTATGATGACTTCAAACAGATGGCCATTCGCGAAGCGCGGCTCAAAAACGGGATCGAGGCCGTGGCCATCGTGACGCCCAATCATGTGCATTATGCCGCCGCGCGTGAATTTCTGAAACGCGGTATCCATGTGATCTGCGACAAGCCGCTGACATCTAATCTGGCGGATGCCCGGAAACTGGTGAAAGCGGCGGAAAGCTCTGACGCGCTATTTGTGCTGACGCATAACTACACCGGCTATCCCATGGTGCGGCAGGCCCGGGCCATGGTCGCCGGCGGCGAGATCGGCAAGGTGCGTGTGGTGCAGGTTGAATATCCGCAGGATTGGCTGACGGTGGAGCAGGACTTCAAACAGGCCGAGTGGCGCACGGACCCGGCCCGGTCCGGTGCCGGGGGGTCGACGGGTGACATCGGTACCCACGCCCATAACCTCGCCCGCTTTATCACGGGGCTGGAGGTCGAAAGCTTGGCAGCCGATCTCGATGCTTTTGTGCCCGGGCGGCAAGTGGATGACAACGGCCATGTGATGTTGCGGTTTGAAGGGGGCGCAAAGGGCATGCTCTGGTGCAGCCAGGTCGCACCCGGCAATGAAAATGCACTGCGCATCCGTGTCTACGGTGAAACCGGGGGCCTTGAGTGGGCACAGGAAGACCCGAACTACCTGTGGCACACACCGTTCGGCGCACCAAAACGGCTGATTACCCGCAACGGAGCTGGCGCGGGGGATGCGGCGACCCGGATGAGCCGCGTGCCGCCCGGCCATCCGGAAGGGTATCTGGAAGGGTTTGCGAACATCTATAGAGAGGCCGCAGACGCGATTGAGGCGCATAGGGACGGGCGTGCGCCCGACGGTGATGTGCTCTACCCGACGGTGATGGATGGATTGCGCGGGGTTGAATTCGTGGATGCCTGCGTTCGGTCTTCCGCGCGCAACGCGGCCTGGGTCAAGTTGGATCGCTGAATGCACATCGGCCTTGATCTTGGTACCTCCGGGGTAAAGGCGCTGCTGCTGGGCGATGACCAGTCGGTCATTGGCAGCGCGCAAGCCCCCCTTGAGGTGTCGCGCCCGGCAGAAGGGTGGTCTGAACAGGACCCTGCTGACTGGATCACCGCGACAAAAGCCGCGTTGCGTGGTCTGGGCCAAAAACACGACCTCTCGGGTGTCAGATCCATCGGCTTGTCGGGTCAGATGCATGGCGCTGTCCTGCTGGACAAATCAGACGCTGTGCTGCGACCGGCCATCCTGTGGAACGACACGCGCAGCCACGCCGAGGCCGCGCAACTGGATGCGGACACGCAGTTCCGCACGCAGACGGGCAACATCGTCTTTCCCGGGTTCACGGCCCCGAAGCTTGTGTGGGTGAAGGCCCATGAACCGGAAGTCTTTTCGCGCGTGGCCAAGGTCCTTTTGCCCAAGGATTACCTGCGGCTTTGGCTGACCGGCGAATATGTCTCGGACATGTCGGACGCTTCGGGGACGTCCTGGCTTGATCCGGGCAAACGGGATTGGTCCGACGCTCTGTTGTCTGCCACGTCACTGGGGCGGGAGCATATGCCGTCGCTGGTTGAGGGCAGCGAGTCCTCCGGCGTGTTGCGCGATGACGTAGCATCCGAATTCGGGTTGCCCAAAGGGATCATTGTGGCGGGCGGTGCAGGTGACAATGCAGCATCAGCCGTTGGTCTGGGTGTCGCCAGACCCGGTGAGGCCTTTGTCTCGCTTGGAACATCGGGGGTCTTGTTCGCGGCATCCGGAGGCTACGCGCCTGACCCCGAAACAGCGCTGCATACGTTCTGCCATGCCTTGCCGGGTCAATGGCATCAGATGGGGGTGATCCTTGCGGCGTCGGATTCGCTCTCGTGGCTGGGCAGCCTTCTCCAGCAATCCCCCGCGACGCTCACCGGGGCGCTCGGCGCGTTTCGCGCGCCGGGCCGGGCGATGTTCCTGCCCTATTTGGGCGGAGAGCGCACGCCGCACAATGATGCAAAGGTCCGGGGCGCGATGGTCGGGCTGGAGCATGTGACGGACCGGAACGCTGTGACCCGTGCCGTGTTGGAGGGCGTTGCCTTCGCCTTCCGCGACTCGCTGGAGGCCATGCGCAAGACCGGCAATGCGCCAAGCAAGCTGATCGCAGCGGGGGGCGGGTCACGGTCAGGCTACTGGCTGCAAGCCATCGCGACGACCCTGAACATGCCGATTGCCGTGCCCAAGGATGGCGATTTCGGTGCCGCTTTCGGAGCCGCACGTCTGGGCATGTTGGCCTCTGAAGGGTCGCAGGCTGCTTGTCTGAGTGCCCCCGCCATCGATCACCACGTCACGCCGGACGCAACGCTCGGGCCTGCGTTCGAAGACGCCTACCAACGCTACAGCGCGCTCTACCGTGCTTTGGAGGATTTATCATGACCAACTTTTTCCAAGGTATCCCCAAAATCCGTTTTGAAGGCGTGGCGGGAGGAGACCTGTCCTTTCGCCACTACGACCCGGATGAGGTCGTCATGGGTAAGCGGCTCGAAGATCACTTGCGGTTTGCGGTCGCCTGGTGGCACAGCTTTGCCTGGCCCGGCGGGGACCCTTTTGGCGGTCAGACCTTTGAACGCCCATGGTTTGGCGAGACGATGGACCTAGCCCGGATGAAAGCGGATGCGGCCTTTGAGCTTTTCGCAATCCTCGGCCAGCCCTATTTCTGTTTTCATGACGCCGATATCCGGCCGGAAGGAGCGGATTTCGCGGAAACCACCCGCAATTTCGAAGAGATCGTCGACTACATCGGCGAGAAGATGGCGCAAGGCGGGCCGCGGCTCTTGTGGGGCACCGCGAACCTTTTCACGCACCGTCGATATATGGCGGGGGCCGCCACCAATCCCGACCCGGATGTCTTTGCCTATGCGGCGGCGACCGTGAAAACCTGTATGGATGCAACCCATAAGCTGGGCGGGGAGAACTACGTGCTTTGGGGCGGGCGCGAAGGCTACGAGACGCTCCTGAACACCGACCTGAAACTGGAAAGGGACCACGCGGGCCGCTTTTTGCAAATGGTGGTGGAGTACAAGCACAAGATCGGGTTTGAGGGCACCATACTGGTTGAACCGAAACCGCAGGAACCCTCAAAGCATCAGTATGATTATGATGTTGCGACGGTCTACGGGTTCCTCAGGGAGTTCGGGCTGGAAGACGAGGTCAAGGTCAACATCGAGCAAGGCCATGCGATCCTCGCGGGCCATTCCTTTGAGCATGAACTGGCGCTTGCGCGGAGTCTGGGTATCTTCGGCTCCATCGACATGAACAGGAATGACTATCAATCCGGGTGGGACACGGACCAGTTTCCCAACAACGTGCCGGAGGTGGCCCTGGCCTATTACGAAGTCCTGCGGGCCGGAGGCTTCACAACCGGAGGCACGAATTTCGACGCAAAACTGCGCCGTCAGTCGCTGGACCCGGTCGATCTGGTGGCCGCCCATGTGGGCGCGATGGATGTCTGCGCTCGGGGCCTCAAGGCGGCAGCGGCCATGTTGGAAGACGGCGGGTTAGAGCAGTCTCGCGCGGACCGTTACGCCGGCTGGCAGGAGCCTTCATCGCAGGAGATGCTGCAAGGCGGGCTGGAAGGGTGTTTCAACCGCGTCATGGCGGACAGGCTTTCGCCTGCGCCTGCTTCGGGTCGGCAGGAGCGTCTGGAGAATTGGGTGAACCGGTTCCTATGATCGCCGCCGCAGACAGCCCCGCCGGATTGCCATTGTCTTGCATCGGGGGCTAAGGTCCGGGCTATGAACTCGAACACCTCGCCCCGTTTCGCCGCGCGCCTCAATGCCTTCAAGATCGGGGCATCCGCCTATTGGCCAGGCAAGAACACCATCACCACATCTGATTTGCTGGCCCGGGCAGCAAGTGCCGGGCTGACTGCGGCTGACCTGAATTACCCCGACCATTTTGTGGGTGACAGCCCTTCGGACCTGACCGCCGCCTTGCAGGACAATGGCATGACCCTGAACGGGATGGCGATGCGGTACTATACCGATCCGGGCTACAAACTGGGGGCCTTCACGCACCCGGATGCAACCGTTCGCCGCGCCGCCATCGACGAGACAAAACGCGGGCTGGATGTTCTGGCCGAGATGGGTGGCAGCTTGATGACGCTCTGGATGGGGCAGGACGGTTTCGACTATTCCTTCCAACTGGATTACACGCGCGCCTGGGCCCAGACGATCGAGGCCATGGCCGAGGTGGCGGACCATAACCCCTCAATCGACATCGCGCTGGAATACAAACCCAATGAGCCGCGTGCCTTTGCCCTGATGCCTGATGCGGCGACGACTTTGCTGGCGATCAAGGAAATTGGCAGGGACAACACTGGCGTGACCCTTGATTTTGCCCATGTTCTCTATGCCGACGAGATGCCCGCTTTTGCCGCTGCACTGATTGCCCGGCATTCCCGTATTCTGGGGGTCCATCTGAACGACGGTTACGGCAAATGGGACAACGGCCTGATGGTAGGTGCCGTGCATCCCATCCAGACGGTGGAGCTGCTGGTGGAGCTTGAACGCAGCGGCTACGGCGGGGCCATTTACTTCGACACCTTCCCCGATCACTCCGGGCTGGACCCGGTGGAGGAAGCCCGCACAAACATCGAGGGTGTGCAGCGCTTACGTGCCATCGCCCGCAAACTGACCACAAATGCAGAGCTGCAAACCGCGATTGCGCGGCAGGACGCGCCCTTGTCGATGCGGCTTGTACAAGCCGCCTTGCTGGCGTGAGCATTCTGGTCGCCGGATCCCTGCACCTTGACGTTGTGGTCAGCGCACCGCACTTGCCCGGCCTGGACGAAACCGTCACGGGCGACAGTGTCGACTATGTGTTTGGCGGCAAAGGCGGCAACCAGGCGGTTGCGGCGGCGCGGATGGGGGCGCAGGTTGGATTTGCCGGGCGGGCCGGGTCGGATCGTTTCGGGGATATGCTTCGTGAAACGCTCAGCTCAAACCACGTCGATACGACGCAGTTGCAACAGGACGAGGGCCCCAGCGGCATGAGCATCGCGATTGTGAATGCTGACGGGGAGTATGGCGCCGTCATCGTTTCCGCAGCCAACCTCAAGATCGACGCAAGCCAAATCACCGTGCCGGAGACAACCAGCCTTGTGCTTCTGCAAAACGAGATCCCCCAAGAGGTCAATCTTGCGGTTGCCGAAAAAGCCAGGGCGGTTGGGGCGAACATCTGGCTGAATGCCGCCCCGGCACGCGGCGTGCCAGATGCGCTTATCCGGCTTGTTGATCTGCTGATTGTCAATCGGGTGGAGGCCGCGTTCTATGCGGATGATCTGCTACAGGTGGACAGGCTGACGACACTTGGGGCGGAGGGGGTGCTGTATCACGGCAAAACCTATCCGGGTCACAAGGTGCCCGTCATCTCGACCCACGGGGCGGGCGATGTCTTTGTGGGCGCAATGGCTGCACGCGTCGCCAACGGCGCGGCACTTCCTGAAGCGATTGGTTTTGCGCAGGCGGCTGCCGCCTTGCATGTGTCCTCCGAGTTGCAGGACCGCTCTCACCTCAGCGCGGCCAGGGTCGAGCGTTTTTTGAGCCGTCAGGTCAACCGGTAAAACCGCGCCGCCGTTCCGCCGAAAATCATGGCCTGTTCCTTTGGGTCAAGCGCTGCGGTGAGGGCCAGCGCCGTGTTGTACCAATCTTCATAGTCGGCTTGCAGGCGGCACACGGGCCAGTCCGACCCCCACATGACCCGCTCAGGCCCGAATGCAGAAATTACGTGGTCGGTGAAAGGGTGCAGGTCCTCCGCGCTCCTCCCCTCATCGGCTTCCGTCACCAGACCCGAGAGCTTGCAGTATCCGGCAGTGTCCGCCGCCAGTTTCGAGATGCCCTCAGCCCATTTCGTAAACGCATCCTTGCCCGCCTGCTGGTCCCGTATCTGCGGTTTCATGCAGTGATCGTAGACCACCCGCATCTCCGGGAATCGCTGCCCGAGCGTTAAGAAATTCTCCAGGTGAACCGGAAAGCCGAGCGCGTCGAACGTGAGGTCGAGGTCGATGATGGCGTCAAATGCCCAGCGAATATCATCGCGCAGCATCCAGTTCCCATCTTCGATGTCCTGGATCATCGGCCTTACGCCGAGAAACTTCGGGTGCGCCGCAAAGCGCTCCAGATGCGCAAGGTCTGACGTCTTCTCGAAATCGACCCATCCGATGACCCCTTTCACAAAGGGTGTCGCATCTGCCAGCCCCAGCAGGTATTCGGTTTCGTTGACGGTTGCCGCCGCCTGTACCAGCACGGTGCCGTCGATCCCCAGCCGGTCCAGCGTGGGGGCGAGATCGGATGGCGCATAAGGCCGGGTCAGCTTGGCGTGGTCGTCGGGCATCCAGTGGTAGTCGCCCCGCGCCGGATGCCAGAAATGATGATGGGCGTCGATCTTCACACGGGCACCCGTTCATCCATCAGGCCCTTGGCCTTGAGGTCCGCCCAAAGCTCAGTCGGGATTTCCGCCTTGGCGGCTTGCAGATTGGCCTCGGTTTCCTTCACGCCCTGACCGCCGGGGATCACGGCCACATGGGCGGGGTGCATCAGCGGAAACTGAAACGCCGCATCCACCATCCGGACGCCGTGATCCTTGCACACCGCCTCGATGGCATTCACCCGGTCGATGATATGCTGCGGGGCAGGGTCGTAGTTGTAGAACGCGCCGGGTTTTGCGCCGGTCGCCAGAATGCCGGAGTTATACGGCCCGCCCGTGACGATCCCGATGCCGCGTGCTTCACAAAGCGGCAGGAAACTATCCAGCGCGGTTTGCTCCAGCAGCGTGTAGCGCCCCGCCAGCAGGAAGAGGTCAAAGTCGCCGCGCTCTGCAAGGGTCTGGCAAACCTCCCATTCGTTGATGCCGCCCCCGATGGCCTTAACAAGCCCCTGATCCCGCAGCGATATCATGGCGTCATAGCCCCGCGCGCCAAAGAACTCTTCGATGCGCGCGTCGGAGGCTTCCTTGGAGCCGTGGGTAAAGATGCACAGATCATGCACATAGAGAATGTCAATCTGATCGACCCCCAGGCGGGAAAACGAATGCTCGAACGACCGCATGACCCCGTCATAGCTGTAGTCGAATTGCTCACGCCTTGTAGGGACATCAAACCACTTGCCGACGCCTGCGCGGTGGTCAGGGGCGCAGTGCTGGATCAGCCGCCCGACTTTTGTCGACAGGACGAACTCCTCCCTCGGTTTGCCGCGCAGAAAGGGGTTGAGCCGGGTTTCTGACAACCCCAGCCCATAAAGCGGCGCGGTATCGAAGTAGCGGACCCCGCCGTCCCATGCTGCATCAAGGGTCGCGCGCGCGTCCACATCGGAAATCGCCTTGTAGAGATTGCCCAGCGGAGCCGTGCCAAAACCCAGTTCGGTGAACGTCAGGCCGCCGTTGCCCAGCCTGTCCCAATGCCGCGTTTTCAGTCCCATTTTGCGCTCCCTTTTTTGTCGTCCATAGCTTAACGCAGTTTCCCTTTACGTGAACAGTTGCCAGTCGTAGGATTTTCTGGAGGGGGGTACGTAATGACCGGAAATTTCAGCCGAATATTCGGCAAAACCAAACCTGTGATCGGTATGGTTCACTTCTGTGCCCTTCCCGGAACGCCCTTGTATGATCCGGATATCGATCTGCTTGGCTCTGCGCGTGCTGATCTGCATGCGTTGCAGGAGGCGGGCTTTGATGCGGTGATGTTCGGGAACGAAAACGACCGGCCTTATGAGTTCAAGGTGGATACTGCCTCCACCGCGACGATGGCGGCCGTGATCGGGGCGCTGAAATCGGAGATCACCGTGCCCTTTGGCGTCAATGTGCTCTGGGATCCGATGTCGAGCGTGGCTTTGGCCGCTGCAACCGGTGCGCAGTTCGTGCGCGAGATTTTCACCGGCACTTATGCCTCCGACATGGGGCCATGGACGCCCGATGCAGGCGCAGCGATGCGCTACCGGAATCGTCTGGGTCGGCCTGATCTGGCAATGCTTTATAACATCTCGGCGGAATTTGCCCATTCCCTCGATCAGCGGTCCTTGCCGGACCGGGCGCGCAGTGCAGTTTTTTCCTCGATTCCCGATGCGGTGCTGGTGTCGGGTCAGATCACGGGTGAGGCGGCTGCCTTGTCGGAGTTGGAAGCGGTCAAGGCGGTGCTGCCCGATATCGCGGTGATGGCCAATACCGGGGTCAAGCACGACACCGTTGCAGACGTCTTGGCCCTTGCGGACGGATGCATTGTCGGGTCATCCCTGAAGGTGGACGGCGATACCTGGAACGCGGTTGATCCCGAACGTGCCAGGGACTTTATGGACCGGGCGCGCAAGGCACGCGGATGAGGGAACCGCTGAAAGAGACCCTGCTGCGCCTGATGCAGGTCCCCGGCCTGTCCGGGCACGAAGATCGCGTGCGGCGCGCGATTGCGGCGCAGCTGCAGGAGATCGGCGTCGAAAGCCATGCGGACCGGCTTGGCAATCTCATGGCCCATTTCCCGGGCGAGGGGCCTGCGGTGATGCTCTTTACCCATATGGACCAATTGGGTTTTATCGTCAGGCGCATTGAGCCTGACGGCCTGTTGCGGCTGGTGCGGCTGGGCGGAGTGCCCGAGAGAGCCTTGCCCGCCCAGGATGTCCTGATCTGCGTGGGCGAAGGCCGCGACGTCGATGGCATCATCGCGCACAAAAGCCACCACGCCACAGCGCAAAGCGAGAAATATGACGTTGTTCCCCATACGGAGCTTTACGTGGATGCAGGCATGACCTCGGCCAGTGAGGTCGAGGCGGCGGGCATCAAAATCGGCACCCCGGTTGTCTACAAGCCACAGGCAGCAGCACTGGGGCCGGACCGCATTGTCGGCACCAGCGTCGATGACCGGGCAGGCTGTGCGGTGCTGCTGGAGGTTGCCCGCGTCCTCAAGACCCGCAAGAACGGCCCCCCGGTGAATCTCGCCTTTACGGTCCAGGAGGAGTTCAACCTGCGCGGGGCCTTGCCGCTGGCGCAAAAGCTGCAACCGGATGTCGCGATCCAGGTTGAT
This sequence comes from Pseudomonadota bacterium, assembly GCA_039196345.1. Lineage (GTDB taxonomy): Bacteria > Pseudomonadota > Alphaproteobacteria > Rhodobacterales > Rhodobacteraceae > Roseobacter. The sequence goes on from JBCCUU010000012.1 coordinate 77,754, forward strand.
CTGATGCTGGCCTCGGACACCCCCGACATGGCAGGCAGCGGTGATGTGGTTCTGGGGGGTGGACCCGGCATCAGCCTCTATTCCTTTCACGGACGCGGGACGCTCAACGGGGTGATCCCCCATCCGGCAATGGTGCGGCTGATGGAAGACGCGGCAGAGGCGCAAGACATCCCGCTGCAACGCAGTGCGCAGACGGGCATTCTGACCGACCTCTCCTATGTGCAGCATGTGGGCGAGGGCGTTGCCTCCATCGACGTGGGCTTTCCGATGCGCTATTCACATTCCGCGCGGGAGGTCTGTGACCTGAATGACCTTGCGGCCCTGAGCGATCTGTTAGTTGCAGCCCTCGCGGGGATCGACCGGGATTTCTCACTCAACAGGGATGACTATACCTGATGGCATATACACTTGGCATCGACATCGGCACCTATGAGACCAAGGGGGTATTGGTCGATGAGGCGGGTCAAATCCACGGGCAGGCTGCGCGCGGACACAAGATGCTGGTGCCGCAACCGGGATGGGCGGAACATCTCCCTGAAGAGGACTGGTGGGGCGATTTTGTCCACGTCTGCCAATCGATCCTGAAGACAACTGGGGTCGACCCTGCTGACATCAAGGCTGTCGCGTGCAGTGCCATCGGCCCCTGCATGCTGCCGGTGAACGCGGCGGGCGACCCGCTGATGAACGGCGTCCTTTACGGTGTGGATGGCCGTGCCGAGAGGGAAGTGCGCGCGCTGACGGACCGGATCGGCGAAGCGACACTCATCGCGCGCTGCGGCAATGCGCTGACCTCGCAATCGGTCGGGCCCAAGATCCTCTGGCTGAAACGCAACCGACCGGAGATTTACGCGGAAACGGCGCAAATCCTGACCTCCACCAGCTTCCTTGTTCAGCGCCTCACAGGGCAGGTTGTGATCGACCACTACACGGCGGCGAATTTCTCGCCGCTGTACGATGTGACGACGCAGAGCTGGGTCGATGATCTGGCGGATGACATCGTCGATCTGGACAAGCTGCCGCGGCTCTTGTGGTCTGATGAGATTGCGGGCGAGATCACGTCAAAAGCGGCCGCAGAGACGGGTCTCGCTGCTGGCACTCCGGTGACGGCGGGCACCATTGATGCCGCCGCCGAAGCCTTTTCGGTCGGTGTGGATCAGCCGGGGGACATGATGATGATGTACGGCTCGACCATCTTCATCATCCTGCGGGCGCAGTCGCAGGTGTCCGACCCGCGCATCTGGTACGCGCCATGGCTGTTTGAGGGCGAGCACGCCTCAATGGCCGGTTTGGCCACATCCGGGACCCTGACCCATTGGTTCCGGGATCAATTTGCGCGTGATCTTGATGCGGATCAGGCGTTTCCGCTGCTGGCGGAGGAAGCCAGCGCGTCCCCGCCCGGCGCCAACGGGCTGTTGATGCTGCCCTATTTTTCGGGCGAGCGAACGCCCATTCACGACATCCACGCGAAAGGGAGTTTCTTTGGGCTGAACCTCACCCATACGCGGGGCGACATGTATCGCGCCCTGATCGAAGGCATCGCTTACGGCACCCGCCATGTGACGGACACTTTCGCGGAACTGGGGCAATCCCCAAAACGGCTTCTGGCTGTGGGCGGAGGCACGAACAACAGGCTTTGGCTGCAAGCAACCTCAGACATCACCGGCATCAATCAGGTGGTCTGCGAGAAAACCACCGGGGCGAGCTACGGCGATGCTTTTCTCGCGGCGCAGGCCATTGACGTCGTTGACCGCGCGGATATTTCCGATTGGAACCCGGTGCGGGAGACCGTGCAGGCCAGGCCTGACCCGATCTATGAAGAGCACTACGCGCTGTTTCGCCGCCTCTATGAGGAGACCAGGGATATCGCAAGAAAGATCGGGTAAGGTCTGCTGTGCGGACAAAGCGGACCTTGGGCAGGGCCTCGTCGGGATAAGCGCTTGTCCACGTTTAACACTTTAGGCAACCTAGAGGGTAATTAGTATTCAAAGGATGAAAACGTGAAATTCGGCTCAATAGCAATGTGTGTGTTCGTGCTTCAAATCCCCTTTACTGCTTGGGCCGGAACACCGGTAGAGGAAACGGTCGTCTGCCCTGTTGGCGGGGAGAAATTCACAATAACTGCGACGACAAGTTGCTCTACAATGGGTAGGACGATGTCATTCAGACCAATCACGTCCTGTGACTTCGTGACAAGGTTACCAGTCTGCCCCGGCAATGGTCTGCCAATGCATCAAGAGTTTTCCGAGGAAGAGCTTGCTAACTTAAATGAATTCCTTGAAACGTCTGATTTCGCGCAGCTAAAACAGCTTCCTCCCTGGCAGAGTGCCTACGGTGTTTCAAAGCATCTTGGTCAATCTGGTACCTCGACGTCTTTTGGATTGCTGCTAAATTCATTTTTGGTATGAAACCGAAGAATTCTTAGAAGACAAAGCGCTGCTCGATCAGTTTTTGGTAGAGTCTGACGGAGAATTGGAACGCGCTAGTGCTGAAGATAAGCCATTCCTTGCGGCCATAGTCGGATACGCACTAATGGCTGCTGGTAGGTCCGAAGAGGCTGAGATACGGCTAGACAAGGCTTCTGAAACAGATGGCCTTCCAGAGTTTTTACTTCAATACATTTCGGCGATACGGGCCTGTCAATCGAAAATGGAGAGTGATGGATGCAAACCGCCGGATCGGTTCGACCCTTAGTGTCACTTTGACGTGACTATGGGCTCGAAGCGGACCTTGCCTCGCCCTTATTTGACGGCGCCTGCGGCCATGCCCTTGATGATGTATTTCTCAAGGAAGATCGCAACGACAATGAGCGGCAGAATGGCGGCGGATGAGAGGGCCGCCATCGACCACCAGTTGATCCCTTGTGATCCGGTTTGCGAGGCGACCATCACGGGCAGCGTTGTGGCGCTGGTCGCCGTCAGCAGCGCGGCAAAAAAGTACTCGTTCCAGCAGAGCACCAGGGACAGGATGAAGGCCGCAACCATGCCCGGAAGCGCGATGGGCAGAACGATTTGCAAAAACGCGCCCCAGATCCCAAGGCCGTCCACCAGGGCCGCTTCCTCCAGTTCAACGGGGATGCCCTGAAACTGATCGCGCATGATCCAGATCACAATGGGCAACACCATCAGCGTATAAAGCAGGATCAAGCCGATGCGGCTGTCGAGCAGATCGAGCGACTTGTAAAGCACCAGGAAGGGCAGCGCCAGGACCACGGGGGGCAGGATCATCTGGCTGAGGAAGAAGAACGAGATGTCTGAATTGCGCATGAACCCGAATTTATAGTTGAACCGTGACAGCCCATAGGCTGCAAGAGAGCCCAGGATCACCGCAAGGGCCGATGCGGAAAGGGCGACCACGGCGCTGTTCCAGAAGCGTTTGAAAAACTCCTCGCGGACGGTTGATACTTCTCCGATCAGTCGGGGTGAAATCCCGATGGACTCCCAGCCTTTCCACCGCGGCGTGAAATCCAACCAGGGGACCAGGTTCCCCTTCATCACATCGGGGGCGAGTTTGAACGAGGTGGTCAGTGTCCAGAAGATCGGAAAAAGGCACACGATGGCCCAGGTGATCAGGGCGGTATAGATCGCAAATCGGCTTGCCCACCACTTGGTTTTCACCCTCCGGTCCGCGTCATGGTCCTTGAAGATCGCAGCTTCGGTCATGCCGGGCGCTCCATCCAGCGGCTCACGAGTTTAAGCAGGAGCGTCACGAAAATGACGATCAGCACAAGATAGACAATGGCCAGAAGCGTGCCGTAGCCCACGTTGGACCTGTCCCGGTACTCGCGGAAAATGAAACTGGTGACACTGTCCGTCGCACCGCCCGGGCCCCCGGATGTCACGTTGATGATGATGTCGGCGAGCTTCAGTTTGAAGATGATCCGGATCACGATCGCCGTGACGGAGACGGGCAGCATCAGCGGGAAGATCACCTCCTTGAAACTTTGCCAGCCGGTTGCCCCATCCACTTTCGAGGCCTCGATCACTTCTCTGGGCAGGGCCTGAAGCCCGGCCAGCAGCATGATCATCATGAAGGGGATAAAGGTCCAGGCGTCCATCGCCATAATCATGAAGCGGGCGATTTCGGGGCTGCCAAAGAAACTGGGTTCTCCTCCAAGCTCGCGAATGACGCGCGAAATCGGGCCGAAGCGCACCTCCAGCATGGATTTGCCGATCATCCAGGAGACCGCAACCGGGCTCAGCATCAGCGGCAACAGGAAGACGACGCGAAAGAACTTGCGGGCCCTGATCTGCGCGTTCAGAAGCAGTGCGAGGCCAAAGGCAATGACGTATTCCACACTCACCGCCAGAACGTAATAGACCATATTTTTCAACGCGTTCCAGTAGAACCCGTCGTTCCACATCTCGCGCATGTTGTCCCACCCGTTGGGCTGCGGGCCATTGGGGGAGGCGAGGTTCCAGTCGGTGAAGGAAATATAAAGCGCAAAGAGCAGCGGAAAGACAACGAGGCTGATGACAAAAAGCGCGGCAGGCAGAACGAAGAGCGTGCGTTTGCCTTTCTCGCCATTCACGATCACCTGTGCCGCACAAAGGGCAATCGCCCAAAGCACATAGGCATAGAGCACCGGACGCCATGTCTCGAACCCGCTTGTGACGCGCCCGGTTTCATAGGCCATCTGCCAGAGTGCGAGCACCGCAACCAAGAGCGCCGAGCCCCACACCATCGCTTTACCGATGCGCCGCCGCTGGTCGGAAATCGAGTCTGCGGTCACGGTATGAAGTAGATCGCCGTCGGTTGTCATTTGTTGTCACCAATCCTGAAGTAATTGGTCTATCGGCCCGCAGGCAGCTGCGCGTCTAAATCGGCTCGAAGTTCCGAAACAAGATCACCCAAGTAGTCATATCGGCTCTCACAGCCTCGTAATTCCTGCATCGAAGTCAACCACGCCGGGCTGTGCCAGATCGGCTTCGACGGTTTGTTCTTTTCGGCCACGGGAACTCCGATCAAGTGTCAAGGGGCGGTTTGTCGCCGCCCCCTGCAATGAGGTGTCTAGAGCCCAAGTGAGGCCTTGTAGACCGCAATCTGGCTTTCGCGACCAATCTGGTCGGTGATCTTTTCCCAGGCCGCAGCGATTGCATCCGCCGTTTCCTGCGCCGATCCGTATTGCCCGGCGTACCCTTTGGCCAGCTCGTCTTCGGCCACGGAGTAATACTGGAAGATCCCGGGAATACGCGGTTCGATGGCGGCGTTGGGGTGGTTGTAACTGTCCGCGTTCGAGCCGAGGTAATCCTCGATATAGGCGCGGTCGTAGCCCGCTTCCTCCCATTCCTCGAACTGGAAGTGCGAGTTGCGATAGGGCTGGAACCCGGACGGGTAGGCGGAGGCCCAGAGCGACAGATCCTTGCCGCCCAGATGGGCCGCGGCAGACCAGGCGGCTTTCTTTTTCTTCTCGTCGCCTTCGACGGTCGCCATGACGTAGATGCCCCAGCCGATATAGGCCATGTTGGGGGCTTCGTTCATGGTCTCTTCCCATTCGCCCGATTGCGCGTTGTAGACGCGGTCGGATGCGGGGTTGATGCCAAAGCCCACGACGTCGCCCACCACCGAGGTGTCGGAGGTGCGTGCTGAAGAGCCGACATCCCCCCACCACATCAACATCGATCCGGTGCCCGCCAGGAACTGCTGGAACGCGGTTGTGCCGGGGTCCGCGTTGATCTGATCGGTCGGATAGGCGCCTGCTTCGATCAGGTCCATGACATCCTGGATCGCCTGCACCCAGGCAGGGTTGTTGACCATTGGTTTCATTGTCTCGGGTTCAAACAGCCAGGCCGGGCTGTTGGGATGCTTCGCATAGGCCGATGCCCGGTTTTCAAGGAAGTAGAAGCCAAAGCCGCCCCAGCCCTTCAATGGGTCAAGATAGCCATGCGCCGGCAGGCCGGTCAGCGGGTCTTCCTTGCCCACGAGATCCTTGGAGACCTGATTGATCTCCTGCCATGTCTTCGGCACCTCGGCACCGCCGATCCCGCCGTCGCCGAAATAGTCCTTTCTATACGCAAACGTATGGCAATCGCCGTCAATCGAGACGCGGTAGGTCTTGCCATCCCAGGTGCCCACGGGCGCTTTGAGGTAATCCACATAGTCGTCCATGTCGATCTGCTCTTTGACCCAATCAGGCATCTCCGAGGCGAGACCTTTTCCAAGCACGTCGCCCTCAAACGGTGCCCCCATTTCGATGATATCGAAATCCACCGTGCCGGTCGCAATCGATTGCTGCAAACGTGCATTGTAGTCTGCCTGTGCCAGGTCGATCCAGTTGATCTTGGCCCCGGTGTAGGCCTCCCACGGTTTCAGAAACCCGCGAAACAGGAAGTTGTGAAGGTTCTGGTTATTGAGTCCCATGAAGGTCAGTTCGACGCCCGCGAACTCTCCTTCAGCGACGTTTTCCTTTGTGGCCCCAAGGCACATTTCACCGACTTTTTGCCAGTCACTATCCGTTGGGGAGCCCGCGCCAACGCCCGGAATTTTCAGAATTTCAGCCCGGACGTTGCCGTGACCTCCAGCCAGCGCATCCTTTGGCATCATCGCGGCAGCCCCCACGGCCGCGGCCGTGCCTTTCAGCATCTGACGCCGGTTCATTTTCTGCGCCGCCCGAATATAGTTATAGAGTTCAACCTTCACGTGCATCCTCCCAAGACACTATTCGTTTTTGTAAAAGTGAGAGCGCGCCGGACGCGGAAAATCTTCCGTAATTTGAACAATCTGCACCCTGAAGTCACCCACTTGAAAAATGAGTATGAACCTTATTGACCTTGAGTCAACAAAAGCCGTTTGACGGCGTGGACAGCGCAGATGCCTTTGTCTAGCATCCGGGAACGAAGGGTGGGGGAAGTCGCTTTATGGCGGATGTGAGAATACAGGATATCCGGAAATCCTACGGGTCAACGGAGGTCATTCATGGCCTGAACGTCGACATTGCCGACGGCGAATTTGTGGCTCTGGTCGGGCCGTCGGGCTGTGGCAAGTCCACCTTGTTGCGAATGATTGCCGGGCTGGAGCCGATCAACGGCGGCACTATTGCCATCGGGGACCGCGTGGTGAACAACCTGCCCCCGTCCGAGCGTGACATCGCGATGGTGTTTCAGACCTACGCGCTCTACCCGCATAAGTCAGTGGCCGAGAACATGGGCTTTGCGCTGAAGGTCGCCAAGGTGAACAGGGCGGAGATTGACCGCCGTGTGAAAGAGGCCGCCGAAATCCTGAGCCTGACCGAATACCTTGACCGCAAGCCACGGCATCTGTCGGGCGGGCAGCGTCAACGCGTTGCGATGGGGCGCGCGATTGTGCGCGATCCACAGGTGTTCCTCTTTGATGAGCCGTTGTCGAACCTCGACGCGAAACTGCGCATCCAGATGCGCACGGAGATCAAGGAGCTTCACCAGCGCCTGAAGACAACAACCGTCTTTGTGACGCACGACCAGATCGAGGCGATGACCCTGGCAGACCGGATCGTCGTCATGCAAAGTGGCCGGATCGAGCAGGTCGGCTCGCCGCTGGAGCTTTACGACAACCCGGCAAACGAGTTTGTCGCGACCTTCATCGGGGCACCGTCCATGAACCTGCTCGCGGCGGAACAGGTGGACGGCAAAGTGAACGTGGCGGGCCACCTCTTTGACGGGCCTGCGGGAAACGGCGAGGCAAAGCTGGGGATACGGCCTGAGCATCTGCTTCTGTCGCCGGATGGGTTGCCGATGCAGGTCAAGGTGGTGGAACCGACGGGCTCCGAGACGATGGTTTTCCTGACGTTTGAGGGGCAGGACGTGACGGCTGTGTTCCGGGAGCGACATGCGTTTGAGGCCGGAGAGACCATTCATCTCAAGCCTGATCCCGCGCATATCCACATATTCGACGCGACCACGGGCGCGCGTCTTTGACACTCAAGAGGGGGAGGTCCGGATGCTGAAGGGCATTGATCCAATATTGAACGCAGATGTGCTTTATACGTTGCGCGCCATGGGGCATGGCGATGATCTGATCATCGCGGATACAAACTTCCCCTCCGACAGCGTCGCGCGCGAAACTGTGCTGGGCAAGGTGCTGCGGATCGACCGGCCCGCCGCCGAAGTCGCCCGCGCTGTATTGTCAGTCTACCCGATCGACACCTTTGTGGATGACGCCGCTGCGCGCATGGAGGTTGTGGGCGAGCCCGACACCATCCTGCCGGTGATGGAGGAAATGCAGGCCGAGGTTAGAGCCGTGGGTGGGCCTGAGATGATCGGCATTGAGCGCTATGACTTCTACGACCGCTCAAAGAAGGCCTACGCCGTCATTCAGACGGGGGAGCGGCGGTTCTATGGCTGCTTTGCCTTTCGCAAAGGCGTCGTGCCGCCGGATGAGGGTTAATCATGGGTAACGTTGTTGTTCTGGGCGTTTTCGTCGCCGATACGGCCTACCGCGCGGATCGCATGCCCGTGATGGGGGAGACGATCATGGGGAACTCTTTTGCGCTGGGGCCCGGGGGCAAAGGCTCAAACCAGGCCGTGGCCGCCGCGCGCATGGGGGCTGAAACGCACATGATTTCCCGGTTGGGGCAGGACGACTTTGGCAAGCTGGCGCTCAATACCTGGCAGGAAGCGGGGGTCATCCCGCATGTTCAGCAGGCGTCCGATACCTACACCGGTGCTGCCTACATCTTCATTGAGGAAGCAACCGGCGACAATGCGATCATTATTTCCCCGGGGGCGGCGGCCCTCATCAGCCCGTCGGATATTGACGCGCAGGCTGAGCTTATCGCGCAGGCAGATGTGTTCATCACGCAGTTGGAACAGCCCATGGCGGCGGCGCGGCGTGGTCTGGAGATTGCGAAGGAGGCGGGTGTGACGACGATCCTCAACCCGGCCCCGGCAGCAGAGTTGCCGGAGGGCATGCTGGCCCTGTGCGACTACGTGACCCCGAATGAGACCGAGTGTGAGGCCCTGACCGGCGTTGCTGTGCGAAACAAAGCGGATGCGCAAAAGGCCTGTCTGGCCTTCAGGGACCTCGGGGTTCAGACGCCCATCATCACGATGGGAGAGCAAGGTGCGTATCTTTTCGAGCATGGCTTGATACCGGCGGTGTCAGCCGGTTCAGTGGTGGAGACAACGGGCGCAGGGGATGCGTTCAACGGCGGCTTCGCAGCGGCGCTCGCTGAAGGGTGTTCAGCGGCGGAGGCCGCGCGCTATGGCTGTGCCACCGCAGGGATTTCCGTCACGAAACCGGGCACTGCACCGTCCATGCCCGACCGCGCAACCGTCGATGCGCTGTTGAGATCCGCCGGCTGAAAGGAACGGGCCCCGCTGGTGCGAGGCCCCGACCTTTACCCCTTATGGTAACTCTCCTGAAGCCCGTAGACCGGTGTCGGAATGCCTTCCATCCGGGCCTTGAGTTGCAGCGAGAGAAATTGCGAGTAGTGGCGGGACTGGTGCAGGTTGCCACCGTGGAACCATAGCGCTTCCTGCTGCGTGGGTTTCCACATGTTGCGTTGCTCACCCTCCCAGGGGCCCGGGTCCTTGGGGGTGTCTGAGCCAAGGCCCCAGACCTTGCCGACCTTGTCCGCGGTTTCCTGATCCACTAGGTCCGCGACCCAGCCATTCATGGAGCCATAGCCGGTGGCATAGACGATCAGGTCTGCCTCCAGCTTGGAGCCGTCGTCCAAGATGACGCCGTCTTCGACAACTTCCGTCACCTGACCGTGGGCGAGCTTGATCTCGCCATCAATGATCAGCTGGCTGGCGCCCACGTCGATGTAATAGCCGGATCCCCGCCGCAGATACTTCATGAAAAGGCCGGAGCCATCGGCCCCCCAGTCAAGCTTGAACCCGGCCTTTTCGAGACCCGCGTAGAACTCCGCGTCCACTTCCTTGATCTTGTCATAGACCGGGATCTGGAATTCATGCAGGATCGCGTAAGGCAGCGAGGCAAAGATCATATCCGCTTTGTTTGTTGTCATGCCCGCCGCCACCGCGCGCTCGGAATAAAGATCGCCCAGCCCGATTTCCATCAACGGCTCTGACCTGACGATATGGGTGGTGGAGCGTTGCACCATCGTCACGTCCACATCCCCTTCCCAAAGTGCCGCGCAGATGTCGTGGGAGGAGTTGTTTGACCCCACCACAACGGCTTTCTTGCCTTTGTAGGCATCCGGTCCGGGGTGCTTGGAGCTGTGGTGCTGATCGCCCTTGAATTTCTCCATGCCGGGCAGGTCCGGCATATTCGGTTTGGCGGACATGCCGGTGGCGAAAACCAGTTGTTTGGGTTTCAGGACCACCGTTTCGCCGTCCCGGTCGACGGTCACGGTCCATTCCTTGGTCGCCTCATCATAGCTGGCGCTTTGGCAGGTGCTGCGCGTCCAGTAGTTCAACTCCATGATCTTCGTGTACATTTCGAGCCAGTCGCCGATCTTGTCCTTGGGCGCAAAGACAGGCCAGTTCGGCGGGAAAGGCAGATAGGGCAGGTGATCGTACCAGACCGGATCATGCAGGCAGAGCGACTTGTACCGGTTGCGCCAACTGTCACCGGGGCGGTCGTTCTTCTCGACAATAATCGTCGGCACACCCAACTGACGCAAACGCGCGCCGAGGGCGATGCCGCCTTGGCCACCGCCGATGATTACCGTGTAGGGCTGCGTTTCATAGCCAAGTTCGGAGGCTTCTTTCTCGCGCTCTTCCTTCCAGGTCAGACGATGCTTGCCTGCGCCGTGTTTCGCGCCGAGGGGGCGCTCCATACCCAGGGGTTCCTCATGGCCTTTCAGTTCGACCATAGACGTCAGCAGGGTCCAGATCAGCCCGTCGCGCAGGCGGATCAGACCGTAGCCGCGCGAAACGCCCGTCTCAAAGGAAATCCAGGCGGTGGTGATGCCGCCGTCCTCACTGGCGGGCTCTCCGTCCGCGATTTTCCAGTTGCTGGGCGCGACCGAGGCCACCTGTGTGGACACCATATCGGCGATAGCGTCCCGACCTTCCATCGTCTTGATATTCCAGGTGAAAGAAACCAGATCGCGCCAATAGCTGTCTTCGGTGAAAAGCCTGGCGGTGGCGGCACTGTCACCGCGGGTCAGCGCGTCATCGAGGGCGTTCAGGACTTCGGTCACAGCGTCATGTGCAGAGGTATCGAGCATAAAGGTCTCCCATTCTGTCGGACTGAAATTTTCTTAGGTGGTCTTTTTGCTTTTCATTCAGCCTATGCTTGCAGTGCGTCGCAGCGCAAGTGACCCGAAAGTGGCAAGCCGCAGGGGCGCATCGTTCGTCGCTGAACCCTTTGCTGCCCATTGGGCGAAAAGGGCTAAAGCCTTAGCGCGCCTTTAAAAAATCCGCGATGATCGCATTGAAGAGGTCGGGTTTCTCCAGATGCACCGCATGGGCGCACCCCGGGACAACGGCCAGCCGCGACTGTTCAATGCCGTGCCATAGCATTTGGGTTTGCGACCACGGATAGGTGCGGTCCCCGTCCCCCCAAAGCACGAGGGTCGGCGTGACAATCGCTTTGAGGTTGGCCTCACCGGACCAGTCCTGCATGGCATCGAGTCCGGCGTCAAAGGCTGCCTGCGAAGTCATTTCAGCGATACGCGCGCACGCGTCGAATTCTGTTGCACGGTCGCGGTCGAGAAACCAGGTTGCGGCAATCCGACGGGCGGTCGCGGCAAGACCTTCCGTGCGCGCACGGGCCTTGCTTTCGGCGATGGTCTCAAACCGTCCGGGCAAAGCGCCCACGGCACCGGTGCCGTAGAGCACCAGCCTTTCGACCCTGTCCTGCGCGCTCTTCATGACCTCCTGCACCACCATCCCGCCCATGGAATGGCCCAGCAGATCAAACTGCCGGATGCCCATCTGATCCAGATCGGCCAGGACGCTGCGGGCCAAACCGGCGATGGTGGTCTGCGGCGCTTCGCTGTTACGGTCGCCAAATCCCGGCAGCGCGACGGGCACTACCTCGCGCTGATCGCCCAGTGTTCTGCGCTGCGGGGGCCATTGCGCCCGCCCGCCCATGAAGCCATGGACCAGCACGAGGGGACGTGTCACTTGCGTTGCCCCTGTACGATCCGGTCAAGGATCATGGCGCAGAAGAGGATCGCGAAACCGGCAAGAATGCCCTGACCCACATTGGCATATTGCAAGGCTTCCAGCACGTCCTCGCCCAGGCCCTTTGCCCCGATCAGGGAGGCAACGACAACCATCGCCAGCGACAACATGATGGTCTGATTGATACCTGCGCGGATCGAGGGCGCGGCAAGGGGCAGGTCGACACGTGTCAGCAGATACCATTTGTTGGCCCCAAAGGAGATTGCTGCCTCGCGCACGCTTTCCGGCACACCGCGCAGGCCAAGCACGGTCAGGCGGACGACAGGCGTGCCACCGAAAATCATCGTCACAATGACCGCGGCAGGCTTGCCCACGCCAAAAAAGGCAATCACCGGCACCATGAAAACGAAGGCTGGCATGGTCTGCATGAAGTCCATGATCGGCTGGATGAAGGCATAGAACCTTGGTCTGCGTGCGGCAAACATGCCCAATGGGATGCCTATCGCAATCGACAGGCAGGCGGCGGTGCCGAGCAGAGCCAGCGTGGTCATCGCGGCCTCCCAGAACCCCAAGAGCCCCATGTAGCTCAGAAAAGCGCCCGAATAGATTGCCGTGCGGATGCCTGCGGTCAGCCAGGTGAGCAAAACAATAAGGCTGGCGATCACGATCCACGGTGTCTGGACCAGGATTACTTCAAGCGCATCGAGGATCGTGCGGATGCCGATTGTCAGCCCGTCAAAAAAGGCCTCGCTGTTGCGCACGCAAAAGGCAATGAAATCCTCGACCCAAGTGATGCCGGTCAGCCGTATGTTGGGGTCTGTCGGAAATTCGCTCAACAAACCGAACCGACCGGGGAAACTGTAATGAACCATCGCCACAAGAACGATCAGCACCATGAAAAAGGCGCTGAATACGATCTGCTCCACCGGGAGGCCCGACCGGATCTTGCGGTTAGAGAGCCACTCCGAAAAGCGGGCCTCAAGCGCCCAATTGGCGGTCACCGCCTCGACCAGCTTGACGATAATCAGGATCACAAGACCAGTCAGTGCAATACTGGGGCCCTGTTCGGCCAGCGCTTCGGCTTCGGCACGGATGCCACCGATGTTTGCTTCCAGCCCGTCAACCGCCCGTTGGAAAGCGTCCACCCTGTCCGACCCGCTTTCTATGGCGGCAGCCAGTTGCTGGCGACGTAGCTCCAGCGTCCCTTCGATCGAGGCAATCCGTTCCATCGCGTCTGCGGCCAGATCCCCGAAAAGGCCGCGCGCGACCTGGACAAGTGCGATGGCCTCGATGATCAAGAAGGGCAGCGCCCACGACCAAAGCCCCCGTGCACCAAACCAGATCGGACCAAAAAGCCCGGCCATGGCATTGAACGTGGGTGTGAAGCGCGCAGAGGCCCCAACCTTGTCAAAATTCGCGATGTAGTAGTTAGGGTTTGTGCGCACAAAGGTGCGGATGTTTTCCTTGCGTTCTGCCGCATAGGCGAGTGCGGCTTCGCTTTCGGTATCTTCAAGCGGGTTGATGCCTTCATCTCTCATGACATTTCCGTCCCTTCGACTACGGTGCGGAGCAGGTCGGCCCGTGTGATGACCCCAACCTCGGCGTCCGCGTGTTTCACGAGGATGGGCTTGTCATCCTCGATTGCCAGCGTGATGAGGTTGCTCAGCGTCTCGGATCCGGTGACGCATCGCGCGTCAGAGGGGATCACACCGCCCCTGGCCCTGAAGTCGTCCAGAGGCTGCATCACGGCATCCGCGTGCACCACCTTCAGGCGCGAAATCCCGGCCACAAAATCCGCCACGTAATCGTCCGCCGGGTGCATCACGATGTCCTCGGCCGTGCCCATCTGCACCATCTTGCCATCGCGCATGATCGCAATGCGATCCCCGATGCGCACCGCTTCATCGAGGTCATGCGTGATGAAAACGGTGGTTTTCTTAAGGATCTTGGACAAGCGAATGAACTCATCCTGCAATTGACGCCGGATCAGGGGATCGAGCGCGGAGAAGGGCTCATCCATCAGCAAGACATCCGGGTTCGCCGCCAGCGCGCGCGCCAGCCCGACCCGCTGCTGCATCCCGCCAGACAGCTCATGGGCAAACTTCGAGTCCCACGGCCCAAGCTCCACGATATCGAGGATCGCCGCGGCCTGACGCATCCGTTCATTCTTGGCGACTTGCCGGATTTCCAGCGGCATGGCGACGTTATCGAGCACGGAACGGTGCGGCATGAGCGCAAAGTTCTGGAACACCATGCCAATCTTCTGGTTGCGGAATGCCTGCAACGGTTTGGTGTCGAGGGCCATCACATCCGTCCCCTCGATCTTTATCTCACCCGCAGTTGGCTCCAGCAGACGGTTGAAGTGGCGCACGAGGGTGGATTTGCCGCTGCCTGACAGCCCCATGATGCAGAAGATCTCGCCCCGATTGACAGACAGGCTGACATCCGCGACGCCAACGACGGCGTTGTGCTGTGCCAGGACTTCCGCCTTGGTCAGACCTTTTTCGCGAATGGCTTTCAGGGCGACCTCCGGATGCGCGCCGAAGATCTTCCAGACATTGCTGATTTCGATAACGGTGTCATCGCTCATGGCGGCGGGACCTCCCATGCTGCGGGCCTGAGCCTGAGAAAGACGGGGCGGCCCCGGTCGAACGCCGGAGCCGCCGGTGTATAAGGGTGCGCGGGTCTAGAGCCCCAGCCAGCCGTCGACGCGGTCCGGGTTCGCTTCGACCCATTCCTTTGCAACCTCTGCCGGATCACGGCCCTTGCCGCTGATCTCGAAGGCAAAGCCGGACACATCGTCAGCGGTCAGTGCAAAGCGGCTGAAGAATTCGGCAATGGCAGGCGAACGCTCTTCCAGTGAATTGGACCAGGCAATCTGCACGTTTTTAAGCGCATCTTTTGTCGCAACGGTCGATTTCTCGTACCAGTCCGCGTCATCAGACGGTTGCACCATCACGTATTTGGCCGGATCGAACGTGGGCTCGGTCAGCATTTCCACATCGAACATGAACCAGACGGCATGAGGCTTATAGCAATAGAACGCATAGCCCTCGCCCTTCGCGATGGAGTCCTTGATCCGCGCGGTCTTCACGCTCTCCTCTGCCCGGACCGGCTCGATAAAGTCCAGCAGCCCGTAGTCGCGCACCTTGACCTCGTTCACATTGGCGGAGGCCCAGCCGGGGGCACCGATCCACATCTCACCCTTGCCATTGCCGTCGCTGTCCATCAGGGCGGCAACATCCGGGCGCCCGAGGTCCGCAATATCGGTGATGTTGTTGGCTCCGGCAAAGTCCTTGGACACGCAGAACCCCTGGTTGCCTTCATAGGGGTTGGAGGACAGCGTGACAGTGCCCGCGCCGTCCACGTATTTCTTGGTAAAGCTCTCCTGGTTGGGCAGCCAGACATCGGGGTGGACGTCGATGTCGCCCTTGCCCTGATCCATTGCCTGGAAAATGGTGGCGTTGTTGCCCGGTACAAGCTCGGCCTTGCCGCCGATCCGCATTTCGACAACCGCTGCCAGAAGATGCGCAATCGCCTGCGCGCCGGTCCAGCTCGGGACGCCGATCTTGACTTCTTCCGCCGCCAGCGCGGGTGCAGCACTCAGCGCAAGTGCGCCCGCTGCGGATATGAATTTTCTTCTCAGTGACATCAAGATTTCTCCTTGTTGGTCGTTTCTTTTTTTCATTCGGTATAGCCGTGTAAATCAAAGGCTTCAGAATAGCCAAAGAGCGCGGCACTGCCGCCAGTATGCAAAAATACGATGTTTTCCATACTGCCAAAGTGACCCTTGCGGACAAGATCGATGAGTCCATCAAGTCCCTTGCCCGAATAGACAGGATCAAACAGCAGCCCTTCGGTTTCAGCCAGCAGCTTGACGGCTGCTTTCATCCCCTCCGTGGGGATGCCGTAGCCTGCGCCCACGTAGTCACTGTTGGCACGGACCTTGCCGCGATCAACGGAGACGCCGGTTTTCAGGTGCCTGGCCGTCTTCACGGCAAGATCGTAGACCATCTGCTCCTGCTTTTCCTGCGGCGCGCGCACCCCGATACCCAAAAGGTGCATGTCGCTCTGAATGGCCGCGAGCCCCGCGACCAGCCCCGCCTGCGTGCCGGAACTGCCCGTGGCATGCACCAGCGCGTCAATCCTGAGTCCCCGATCAATGGCTTGCTCGGACAGCTCGCGGGCGCAGTTGACATACCCCAGCGCGCCGATCGCATTCGACCCGCCGCCGGGA
The DNA here is from genome assembly GCA_039196345.1 of Pseudomonadota bacterium. GTDB lineage: Bacteria > Pseudomonadota > Alphaproteobacteria > Rhodobacterales > Rhodobacteraceae > Roseobacter. The sequence goes on from JBCCUU010000012.1 coordinate 94,002, forward strand.
ATGATGTAGGGGGTCCGCCCTTGTGACAGCAGCGTCTCGGCCAGTTTCTCCATTTCAGTGTTCATATCGGTGCCGCCCGCACGGCCCGAGATGGTCGCCCCATGCAGCCGGTCCATCAGAACATTGCCGTTCAGCGTGTAGTTCTGGTCCGCATAGCCTGTGCGATCCTCCAGCAGGATGTGGCAGGCCATGCCCAGTTTCGCGGCCGCGGCGGCGGTTTGACGCGCGTGATTTGATTGTGTCGCCCCCTGCGTGATGACCGTATCGGCGCCTTGCGCCTGTGCGTCGGCCATCAGGAACTCAAGCTTGCGGGTCTTGTTGCCGCCCGAGGAAAGCCCGGTGCAATCATCCCGTTTGACCCAAATGCGCGGGCCGCCCAACAGCGCGCTCAAGCGATCCATCGGCTCCAGCGGCGTTGGCAGGTGGCCCAGACGCACGCGCGGAAAACGTGCCAGCGCAATGGACAGATCCTTGCACAAGCTTGCGGCCATGTCCTGCGTTGCGGAGGATTTCACATCCTGCAACACGTTATTCTCACTCATCTGTCGATTCCCCCAAAAGTAGTGCCCGCCCAGCGTGCCAAATACACACGCAAGAAAATAATGCTTTTTCCTTGGTCTACCCATACAATTGCTTTGGCTGGATCGGAGGAAACCCATGGACATGCAATGGTTGGACGATGTTTTGGTATTGCTCGAAGAGGGCAACATGACCCGCGCGGCGGCGCGACGAAACATCACGCAGCCCGCGTTCTCCCGGCGGATACGGGGTTTTGAGGAATGGGTCGGCTCCGACCTGCTGGACAGGCAGGCCAATTCCGTGGCCATCAACCCGTCCCTGCGGGACAATGAGGCTGAGATCCGCGCGTTGCTCCGGCGCATTCGGGATTTGCGCGGCAAGATCAGGAATCACGAACCCGCGCATGTGACGCTTTCCATTGCCGCGCAACACGCCCCTGTCTTTGCAGCGTTTCCCGATATGGCGCTCTATGCGCGGCGGCACTTCCCTGCTGTGAAACTCCGGCTGAGGGCAGGGAACCTGCGCGACTGCGTCAGCATGTTTCTGCGCGGCGACACGCAAGTCCTGCTGTGTCACGAATCGACCGCCGCCCGGCCGTTACCGTTTGACAATAGTGTCCGCCGGGTAATCTGGGGCACCGACTATCTGATTCCGGTGATCGGCGGTGCCTTGCGTTATGTTGTCCGGGATGACGGGACAATACCGCATGATACCGCTGCGATTGTCTACCCCGAGGGCAGCTATTTCGGGGAGGTGCTGCAAGCGCGGGAGCGCGCCTTCTCGACTCAGAGCCTGTGTGATGGGCCTGTGTGCGAAACGGCGCTTTCCAGCGGGATCAAACAACTGGTTCTGGCAGGCCTCGGGGTCGGGTGGGTGCCTTTCAGCATGGTGTACCGTGAGGTTGAAAGCGGTGACATGTTCTCGCTTGCGAATGTGCTTGGCAAGGAACCACTCGACGTGGCCCTTTACGCGGACAAGAGCCATGGGGTGGCGCGCGACATGATCGATGTCTGGGCGCGGGAGAAAAAGTGAACCGCCGACACTCTCAGGGGCGCGGGTGATCTGGCTGTCGGTCAAGAGCACCCGGGCCACGCCTTCTGACGCGCCGATGGGAACCCCTTTGTGATGCGCTAGGGCGTCCGACCATCGAGTTTTGTCACTGTTATGCCGGCCGCTTCCAGCGCACCGCGCACAGAGCGTGCGATCTCCACTGCTGTCGGCGTGTCGCCATGCAGGCAGATCGTGTCAATTGCCGTTTCGATGCGTTTGCCGCTGTCTGTGATGATTGCCCCTGCCTTCACCATCTCGACCATACGTTTGCCTGCGACATGGGGGTCGTGGATGACGGCGCCGGGCAGGCTGCGGTCGACCAGGGTGGCATCGTCGTTATAGGCGCGATCCGCAAAAATCTCGCCAGCATAGGTACAGCCAAGGGACCGGACGGCTGCCTCCTGCGCCGTGGCCGCAAGCACCATCACGATCAGATCGGGGGCGACTGAAAGGGCTGCCTCATAAAGTTCGCGGGCGAGGGTTTCGTCCTCTGATGCCATGTTCCCCAGCGCCCCATGCAGTTTGAGGTGACGCACCTCTGCCCCCACCGCCCGGGCCATCCCCACGGCGGCCGCAACCTGATACCGTATCGAGTTTTGCAGCGAGCCACGCGGCACCGACATACGGTTGCGGCCAAATCCCGCGAGGTCCGCAAAGCCGGGATGCGCGCCGATGCCGACGCCGTTTTCCGTGGCAAGGCGCATTGTGGCTGCCATGACATCCGGATCACCCGCATGCGCGCCACAGGCGATATTTGCCGAGGTGACCGTTTTCAGCAGGCTCGCGTCATCGCCCATTTTCCAGGGGCCAAAACTCTCGCCCATGTCGGCATTGAGGTCCACTCGGGTCATTGGGATATCTCCTTTTGGTGGGTGAAGGGATCAGCCGTGGCGGAGACGACGCCGCCAACCAGCTGGTAGCTCAGCAAATCCGGGATGTCGGAGGGATCGCGCACAAGCGGCTCAACACGCCCGGCAAGTGCTTTGCGGTCAGCCCGAGCGCGTTGTTCGATCTGCCGTGCCTCTTCCAGCGTGACGAACTGAAACCGCAAGGATGCCCCCACGGGCGCTTGTGCGACCCGTGGCAGATCACTCGGCAGCACCGTCCCGATCCGAGGATATCCGCCGGTCGTCTGGCATTCGCACATCAGGACGTAGGGCGCGCCGTCTCCGGTGATCTGGATGTCACCCTCGATTATGATTTCAGAGACGATGCTGAGGCCACCGTCTACAAAGAAGCCGTCGCCGTCCGAGGCCATGCGGACACCCTGACGGTTGCCGCGCGGGTCGCGGCGAAACTCCGTTTTGGCAAACCTGTCGAGCGTCTCTCTGGTAAACTGATCCGTCTGGATGGAGGGCACAACCCGAATGGTCCCGCCCGCCATCCGCCCCTCGGGCACGATGAAGCTGGCGGCTTTTCCGGAGACGGCCTTTGTCAGCGGCAAGGTTTCGTCGGGGCGGAGCAAACGCCCGACGCCGGCGGTCAGATGGCTGGACCGCGCGCCCATGGTTTTTGCGACATCAATGCCCCCCGCGACCGACAAATAGCCGTAGGTGCCTTCCACCGCGCCGCCGATGCTGAGTTTGGCCCCGGCGGGCAAGAGATGGCTTGCGTTCCAGATCAGCGGCGCATTGTCGATCTTGGCGGTCATCCGGGCACCGGTCAGCGCGATCATGGTATCCTTGTCAGTTTTGAACGTTCCGCCCATGCCCACCATTTCAAGGGCCGCAAGCTCCGGGCTTTGACCCAAGAGTGCCGCCCCCTCGTAAAGCGCCAGCACATCCGCCGCCCCGCCGCGCGTGAGGCCATGGGCAAGGAAGCCTTCGCGACCGAGGTCCTGAACTGTCATTGCCGGACCGGCTGAGAGGATGCGCAAGGTACCCGTCATGAGAGCACCTCCTGCTCCGCGCCGCCGTTGCCTGTGGTGTCCGAGGCGATGATCTTTTCCAACTCACTCCGACTGACTTGCGGGAAGATCAGCTCGTCCCCCGATGTCAGGGCAAAGGGCGTTTCAGAGTTCTGCCGGAAGGTGCGAAAACCCGTTTGCCCCACGTGCCGCCAGCCGGTGGGGGTCGGCCCCGTAAAGACGATCAACTGGCGGATCGCACAGACCAGCGCGCCTGCGGGAACACTCTTGGTCAGCCCCTGTTGACGGGGGATGTCCCAAACCGCGTCCAATTCGCCCATATAGGGCTGGCCCGGCGCAAAACCGATGGTCAACACCCGCACGCGCGCCGTCGAGAGTTGGCGGATCGCCTCATCCGGGTCCAACTCCGCGACCGCCGCCGCTTCTTCGAGTTGCGGGGCGAGGTCGGTGCCATAGACGGTGGGGACGTGCCAAAGCTTGCGGCCCGAGGGGAGGGGGGTCGCGTACCAATCCTCTGCCCCCAGCAGGGACTCGATCCGCCGGGTCAGTGCTGTGACATCGACATCGACCAAATCCACCACGAGGTAGACGGAGACAAGGGACATGGACGTCTCGCGCACCTCCGGCCATTGATGGGCGTCAACCGCTGCGCGAAACGCCAGTGCGGCCCGGTTTGCGGCGTTGTCCATCGCACCCGCGAAGCTCACCAGGAGCCCCGTGAGACCTACAGTTCTGATGCAGGGAAAATCGCTCATTTCAACCCTCGTGCGCATAAAGCCGTCGAAGAAGGATCGGCGTCAGGTACATGGGCAGCTGCCAGCACCCGATAAAGACCATCAGCGGCGCGATGATCTGCTCGGGCAGGGCGACCAGAAACAGCGCAATGTTGCGGTTCCCTGCGCCGATGGCCAGTGGCCCCGCGACAGCGCGAAGCGGCGAGGCGCGCAGCACTGTCAGGGCGGCGACTTGCGCGCCATAGCTGATTGCAAAGGCCAGCGCGGCCCATTTCAGAACGGCCCCGGGATCGCTCTTCAGTGCCGGATTCAGAGCCGCGATTAGTCCCACGACGATGGCCGAGAAAGCAAAGACCGACACGCCGTCGAGCGCTTTGACCTGCGCGGCGGTTGGCGTTGGAAAGAAGACCCCGCGCAGTGCAAACCCCAGACCGGTGGAGACGACAATGACCCCCAGGAGCCTGAGCGTCGACATCAGGACAGTCTGCGGATCGCCAAGCTGCGGCATGAGCAGAAAGAGCGGCAGCACCGTCAGCGGAAAGAGCGCGGTGCCCAGTACAAAGATCTGCATCATGCGCCCGGCGTCCTGCCTGAGCAGGAGCGCGATGTTCGCGGCCCCGGAAATTGCCGGGGCGGCTGTTGCCAGCACCATCGCCAGAGCCACAGGCGAGCCTGCGATCCCGCCAAGCCAGGCCAGGCCAAAAAGCGCAAGCGGCAGCGCCATTTGCAGGGCAAGGACCGCACTGATCCCCCAGGGCAGATCGGAGAGCGCGCCAAGCGCCGCACGGTGCCCGATCCGCAAGGCCGTGACCGCCAGAAGGCCCGCGATCATTTGTGGCAGCCAGGGCTGCATTCTTGCTGCCACGCCGGGCAGGATCAGCCCTACAAGCAGCCCTGCGATCAGGAAAAACCGGCCATTGTCTGAGATGTGCCATAGTAGCCTCTGGATCACGGGTTTGCGTTCTTCGCCAGATTGGCGGGGAGCCATTTAGGAATCTCGGAAAGCCAGAGCATCAGACAGTCTTTGGTCGCCGCACCCGACAAGAGAGGGCCGCGGGGATCCCGCTTGAGCGTAACCCCGGCGTTGGTCCGAGCACTGATACATCCGACAGGTTTCACAGCGTCATATGAACAGCGGGTCGACCTGAAACAGATCATCGGCATATCCTCAATTTCAGCAGCGCTGCCCAACGATCATCGATAGGCTGACGCTACCCGCCTCGGTTTTCCACACGCATCGTGTCATGGCGATCCGTCCGGTTTGCGGTCGTCCATGCGCACAAGCGCCTCCGAGATGATTCCTCAAAGCCAATTCTGCCGAACTATCAGAATACGTCAACAAATTGTTGACAATTTATCAGTAACAGGCAAGCTGGGTGTATGTCTGATAGCTTTCTGGGCCCCGTCGTTTCCTCCGCACATCTTGCCAGTGGTTCCTTTTCGGAGATTTCGGAGCTTGAGTTCGGCCTGACCCTCGCCGGCAATGCGTTTCAACGGTGGATGGTGCGTGCGATTGCGACGGCGGGCTATCCGGAACTGGGGCCGCTCGATGTTTTGGTGTTGCACTCGGTCTACCACCGGGAACGGCCCAAAAAGCTGGCCGATATTTGCCTTGTCTTGAATGTCGAGGACACGCACACCGTCAACTATGCAGTCAAGAAACTTATTAAGGCTGGGTTGGTGAAAGACGGGCGCCAAGGCAAGGAAAAGACGGTTGCCGCCACTCAGAAGGGGGCTGAGGCCTGCGAGAATTACCGCAAGATTCGCGAGGGTCTCTTGCTGCGCGCGGTGGGTGAGCTGGGCTTGGAGCCTGAGCAGGTCAGCCGCGCCGCGACCATTCTGCGTCTGATGTCAGGGCAATACGACCAGGCCGCACGGGCCGCGACGACCTATTGATAGCGCAACCAGCCCTAGTGACGCAGCCAACCGTTATCAAGGACCCAGCGACTGACCCCAGCAAGCGGCAACAGCTTCGTGAGTTCCGCTTCGAATGCGGCCTGTCGGCCCTTGCCCCACCTCACGCGGGCATCAGGCCAGAGGGCGCGCACGTGCAACGCGTCCTGTTCGCGAAACGCCTTCATGTCCACCCGTGCGACAACCTTCTCGCCCTCAAGAACAGGGAAGACGTAGTAGCCATAGGTGCGTTTTGCTTCCGGCACGAATATCTCGATCCGGTAGTCAAAGCCAAAAAGGCGCAAGGCCCGTTTGCGGTCGCGCAGGGCGGGATCAAAGGGGCTGAGTACACGCAATCGGGAAGTCGGCTTCTTCTCCAACGCCGGGTCCGCAGAAATATCGGGGCGGGCGAACGCGCTCCGTAACGCGCCATCTGCCCCCGTGATCTCAATCGGCTGCAACCGGCCCGCCGCGATTTCGCCTGCGCACCAGGCCTTGGCCTCAGGGAGGGTGATGTGATCCCAGAATGCCGCCATTTCGGCAGGTGTCGCAAACCCCAACCGCTCCAGCGCGCCGTTACAGCACCAGTCGATTGTTGCTGCTGTGTGTTCAGGGTCAGCGGGTGGCGCACAGAGGGCTTCGTCAATCACACGTTCCGTCAGATCATAGCGCTTGCGAAAGCCATCACGTCCCACAACGCAGAGCGCGCCACTGCGCCACAGATACTCCAGCGCTGTCTTGGACGGGTGCCAGTCCCACCAGCCACCGGACCCGCGCTTCTCCCCGGACCCCACATCGGAGGAGCACAAGGGTCCTTCATCGCGGATCTGATCGAGCACGGTCTTGAAACGTGCCTCAAACCCGTCGCGCCGCCAGTTGCGCCATTGCTTGCGCAGCCTTTGCGCATCGCGCTCCCGGCGCAGATGCCACCAGGGGTAATAGGCCATCGGCACGACCGCCGCGTCGTGGGTCCAATGCTCGAACAGGGCGCGGTCCTTTTCATAGAGCCGCTTCAACGATTTCGGACGATAGCGCTGTTTGCGCGAAAAAAGGATCAGATCATGTGCCCGGGCAACCGTATTGATGCTGTCAAGCTGCACAAAGCCCAGACGCTTGATCAGATGCAGCAGCTCGGCTCCTTTGGCCTCCCCCGTCGGCGCGTCGCTGAGCGCATGCCGGTCGAGGAAAAGTCGCCGGGCCTGCCCATTGTCCAGCGTGAGCGTATTCATCCGCCGCTGCGGCGGCGCAGAGTATCACCATAAGAGATTTTGGGGGCCAGTGTGACGTGCTCCGGGTCCGGGCGCTCGGCGTCTTCGGGCAATGCGCTGCGTTCCAGGATGATCTCAGCCGCCTTTGCGCCGATCTCCGCACGGCAGGCATCCATCGAGGCAAGCTGGCGCGGCAACCCTTCGAGCAGTTCGACACCGTTGAAACCGGCGAGCCCGATCTGGCCGGGGATGTCGATGCCCTGATCCATCAGCCAAAGCATGCCGCCAGCCCCAATCATGTCATTGGAATAATAGAGGAAATCGAGGTCGGGGGAGCGGGCAAGCATGGCTTGTGTCATCTCCCGCCCCTTGGCCAGCGCCGAGCCGCCGTCATAGAATTCGCGATCCTCGATCTCGATCCCCGCCTTGGTCAGCCCGTCGGTAAATCCTTCGAAGCGCTTCCTTGCCCGATGGTCCAGCGGCATCTTCGTGCCCAAAAAACCGATACGGCTAAAGCCTTGCTTTACGATTGCCTCGGCCATCTTGCGCCCTGCGCGCCGGTGCGAAATGCCAACCATCGCGTCAACCGGATTGCCGTCTGTATCCATGATCTCAACCACGGGAATGCCGGAGTTTCGCAGCATGGCGCGGGTCGCGTCCGTATGTTCCAGGCCAGCGATGATAACGCCGGATGGCCGCCAGGAGAGCATCTCGTAGAGCACCTGCTCTTCCTTTTCCGGAAGATAATCGGTCACTCCCACAACCGGTTGCAGCGGGGTGCCGTCAAAGGTGCGGTTGATGCCCGTCAGAACTTCGGGAAACACCATGTTGGACAGAGACGGGATGATGACCGCGACGAGGTTGACCCGCTGGGACGCCAGTGACCCCGCGATCTGGTTTGGCACGTAGCCAAGCTCTTTCGCGGCTGCCAGAACCTTCTCGCGTGTTGCGACCGAGACATCTCCCCGATTGCGCAAGACGCGACTGACCGTCATCTCCGATACGCCGCAGGCTTCTGATACATCGCGAAGTGTGAGCGGGCGGAGTTTCGGTCTGGTCACTGCAAATTCCTGTTTCTTTTCGACATTGTTAGCGCATGACCTGCCCCCGCTTCAAGCGCGCCGCGTCCAGGCGCGAAAATACCCATGACAGAGCGCAAAAGCTGGGGTAAGCAACGCCCAGCGGTCCCGTGGCTCAACTGGATAGAGCAGCCCCCTCCTAAGGGGCAGGTTGCAGGTTCGAATCCTGCCGGGGTCGCCAAAAATACCTGAAAAATATGGCTTATTTGCAAGGTGTTGTGCAGGAGCGTGCAGAAACGCCCGTTTCGTATTCTGCCGAATTCTCCGAAAACGACCGAAATCTCGTACAAAACCTGTACAAAATTCGCATCTCCGTGCGGCTTTTGGGGTGTTCTCATGAGCTGGCGGGTGGAGAATGCGTGTGCCGAACGGAAGTTCGGAAGTGCGACGCGCAAGTAGATCATCATGTTCTTGGCGGACAAGGCGAGCGATGACGGTTCTGGCATCTGGTGTTCGAAGGGGGCGATTCAGCGGCATACGGAGCTTGGAGAGAC
>JBCCUU010000013.1:0-99808 GCA_039196345.1 Pseudomonadota bacterium
GAACTGTTAAATGACGAAGTCTTCTACAGCTTAAGAGAGGCACAAATCCTGATCGAAGAATGGAGGAAACACTACAAGACGAAACGACCACACACTGCCTTGGGATACCGCCCACCGGCCCCGGAAACCATCGTCCCGATGGAACCAAAGCCAATAATGCAATAACATTCAAACTGGACTACTTAGGTGGGGCTGATCACCGTTAAACCAGACATCGGAGCGAACTACGCAACTGCTGGAAAGCGGACAAACCGGACTCGTGCACATGCGGCCAATGCTCTTGCAGAATGCACTTGCAGCTGCAGCGTCGTTGTTTTGCTTTGAAGCTCTACGTCACCAGAGCGGCCATTGAATATTCTGGGAAGCTCGAAGTTCTGTCACGTTGCGCCCTTAGAGATATTGACTTGAGTTCGAATTCATATTTAGTTCGACAATAGAACGAACTAAATATGAACACCATGCCCGCTCAGTCAAAAATCTCCCGCCGAATGTCTCAGAGTGCTGTCGTTCAAGCGATTGCAACCTATGGCCCAATCTCGCGCGCAAGCGTTTCCAAACTCACGGGCCTCTCGAAACAGACGATCTCCGAAATCGTTGGTAATCTTGAAGCAGACGGATGGGTGCGCACCGTCGGCCAAACAGAGGGGCATATCGGCCGTCGAGCCATTGTCTATGAAATCGCACCCGACGCTGCGACAGTTGCTAGCGTCGATCTGGGAGGCACCAAAGTAAGGGTCGCGCTATGCGATCTTACCGGGTGTGTTTTGGCCGAACGGACTGAGCCAACGGAACAAAGCGGCGGCATAAATGTTGTCGAGCAAGTCAGCCGGATGGTGCGCACAACCTCCACAGGTCCTGAATTCGGGGAACTGAAATTTGTTGTTGTCGGTGTTCCGGGCGTTCCTGACACCTCCACCGGTGCGATCCTCATGGCCCCCAATATTTCCGGCATAGATCAGATTGATCTTGCCCATGAACTCAATGAACGGTTGGGCGTCGAGGTTCTCGTCGAGAATGATGTGAACCTCGCTGCCTTGGGCGAACATTGGATGGACAACCGGACTGACGCAGACGATCTGGTTTTTGTATCTGTCGGGACAGGCATTGGCGCAGGCATTGTTGTTGAAGGCAAGCTCATGCGGGGCGTGTCCGGTGCTGCTGGTGAAATCGGGTTTTTACCGTTTGGAGCAGACCCGTTTGAGGCCGAAAGCCTGAAGACTGGCGCGCTGGAGCGTGTCAGCGCGACCGAAGCAATTGTTGGGCAGTATCGCGACCTGTCTGGCAATACTCTAAGTGTGCCAGCTATTTTTGATGCCGCGGGCGCTGGCGACGCAGATGCCGCCAAAACGCTGGATAACGTCGCTTTGCAAATTGCGCGGGCGTCAGCTTCCATCATCGCAATTCTGGACCCATCGCTGATTGTCATGGGTGGGTCAATCGGGGTCAGGGAAGAGTTGATGCAACGCGTCAGCCGGTTCCTGGGTAAGTGCTTTCCTCGTGCCGTTTCCATTCAACCCTCGGTGCTTGGCGCGCATGCTGCCCTAGCGGGTGGGGTATCAATCGCACTTTCCCATTTGCACATGTCGCTTTTCGCGGAAGGACAGAAAGGTGCTGAAATCCGCGTTCCGCCTCCTGCTTTCGAGACTTTCAAGGCTGGCGTGTCATGAGCGGAGAGCCACTCTTGAGCAAACTGCTCTCGACTCAAGACGCACAGTCTGATGTCGAATTGCTTTGTGACGCCTTGGCGATCCCGAGCATTACTGGAGGCGAGACTCCATTTGCGCAATTCCTAGCAGTGCAGCTGTCCAAGCTTGGTCTCAAGACCGGAACCGGAGTTTTTGAAGGCACGCGCGAAAACGTCTGGGGCGTTCTGCCCAATAACGGACCAAGTCTCATGGTCTTGGGTCACACGGACACGGTGCACGTTCGCGGTTGGGCGGAACATTGGCAAAATGACAAGCGCCGCAATCCGTTTGGCGGCAAAGTGATTGATGGTCAAATCTGGGCGCGTGGTGCCAGTGATCTCAAGGGCGGAATTTGTGCGGCCATTGCTGGGTATCGGCTGTTGCAGCGGATCAACGTTCAACCGTCATACGAGTTGACGTTCGCATTTATTGGCGACGAAGAAAGTGGCGAGCCAGGTAGCGGGGTCAGCGCTGGGGCCAAGGATTTGGTGCGTCGCATCAAGTCGGGTTCGATCCCAAGCCCTGATTTCGCAATCTATGTCGAGCCAACCAACCTAGATGTCTACACGGCTCAGATAGGTTTCTTCATTGCAGACGTCACTGTAACCGGCAAAACTGCTTATTTCGGCACTCCAGAGCTTGGTGTCGATGCTCTGAAAGCAACTCACACGTTGCTGTCGCGTATCTGGGATCATGAGGCCGAGCTGAATGCCGGGCCCAGTCATGATCTCGTCGGCACATCGTCTATCCTGGTGACTGATATCAACGGGGGTGGGTTCATTGCCGTGCCCGGCACTTGCAAGCTTTCCCTGATCCGCAAGCTTCGGCCTGGCGAAGCGCTCGATGATGCCGTGAGCGCTTTCGAAGACGCACTGAAACTCAGCGACCTGCCTGCCGGGGTTGAGGTTGCGATACAATACCCAGCTGGTCGCGACCATCCGAAAGGCGGCTCGCCGGTAGAAAATAATCCCGATCTTGCCGCTATTGCACTGCTGCAGAATTGCATTCAGCAGGCCCGCCCAAAGGCAGGTCGTGTTGGCGGGGCACCCTATTGGTCCGAAATGCCGTTCCTTACTGAACAGATCGGGTGCCCAACAGTCTATTGCGCACCCGGAGACATTGCCGTCGCACACACATTCGAAGAACGCATCGAGGTTGAAGAATACCTCGCAGCGATACGGGCCTTTGCGCTCTTTTTTGCGGGGTTCAACGCAAATCACTCAATACAAAAAAGTCCAACCTGAGGAGGAACGAATGACTTACCTTAAATCCACATTGGTTGTGTCAGCACTTATCGGGCTGTCCACCAGCCTGAGCGCCGAGACAGTCGGACCGGGGGGCGAATACGCCACGCCGTCGTCCTCCGTTGTCGTAAGTGACGATCAGGTCGCAGCCGTTCAGGCAGCAGGATACTCCGCAGCTCTGTTGTGGCATGACCAATCCGACTTTGTGAACGCAGTCACCTCTGGTGCCAGCGACGAGTTCGCGCGGTTGGGCATCGAAGTTGTTGCTGTCACCAGTGCTGGCTTTGATGCCGCCAAACAGCGCAGCGACATTGAAACTGCCTTGGCAAAATCGCCAAATATTATCCTGTCACTTCCGTTGGACCCTGTGACTTCGGCGGCGGCTTTTGAGGAAGCCAAGGAGGCAGGTGTCGCTCTGTCATTCTTGTCCAATCTTCCCTCTGACTATCAGCACCCTGACGATTATGCCGCGATCGTAACGGATGATCTGTTCCAGATGGGCAAGCAAGCGGCAGACGCCTTGGCAACAGCTATGGGGAACGAGGGCACGGTCGGCTGGATTTACCACGATGCGGCCTACTACGTGACCAATCAGCGTGACAATGCGTTCAAAACGACCATTGAAAATGACTACCCGAACATCTCTATCGTTGCCGAACAAGGCATCTCTGATCCGGCACGCGCCGAAGAGATTGCCAACGCAATGCTACTCAAAAACCCTGATCTGGGCGGGGTCTATGTCACTTGGGCAGGTCCCGCAGAAGGTGTGCTTGCTGCTTTGCGCGCGAATGGTAACTCAACCACCAAGATCGTGACGCTTGATCTTTCCGAACCCATTGCACTCGACATGGTTCGAGGCGGCAACGTTGCCGCCATTGTGGCAGACGAAGCCTATGAATTGGGTCGTGCCATGGCGGCCAGCGCTGTCCTTGATCTTCTGGGCGAAGATGTCCCGCCGTTTATTGTGGCACCCGCGCTGGCAGTCACTGCAGACAATGTTGTGGACGGTTGGAAAAAGTCGCTGAACATCGACGCACCGGCAAGCCTGTCGTCCAACTAAGAACCTCCCTGGTGGGTCGCCCTCGGGCGGCCCGCTCAAAATTGTTGATATGCAACTGAGGCACCGATGGAGCAGGCTCTCACAAGACTTCGCAGCATGAATTTGCAGCAAAGCGTAATTTACGTTGGCTTCTTTACAATTTTTTTGTTCTTCGCTGTGACGCTTTATGACGACGGGTTTCTCACCAGTCGGAATCTTACAAACATCGTCCTTCAGACGGCCCCCGCCACGATCATGGCGATTGGCTTGGTCTTTGCGCTCTCCGCCGGAGAGATCGATCTGAGTTTCGGCTCGATTGTCGCAGTTTCAGCGCTTTCAGCAGCAGTTGCCATGCAAAGTGGGCCAATGATCCTCGGTGTGGCCGTCGGACTTGGTGCTGGCATTTTGATCGGCGGGTTCAACGGCCTGTTAGTGGCCTATCTTAGGTTGCCTTCATTCCTGGTGACTTTGGCAACTATGGGTCTATTCGCGGGGATCGCACGATCCATGACTGATCTGCGATCAATCCCTGTCATCAATGAGACTTTCACAGGTATCTTCGGCTCCGGTCGTTTGTTCGGCGTTCCTTCGCTGGTGATCTGGACAATCGTCGCGGTCATCGTCGGCCATGTCATTTATCGCCACACCCGCTTTGGCGCACATGTTCTGGCTGTGGGGGACAACGCGCGCGCCGCGCAGGTGTCCGGCATAAAGGTCCCACGTGTTCGCCTTATGGTTCTGACGCTTTGTGGCGCGACCGCCGGTCTGGCCGGGTTGCTATACGCAGGACGCATTCAGGCTGCAAAATACACTCTGGGTGAAAGCGACCTGATGACTGTGATCGCAGCCGTTATCGTCGGCGGCACCGCCTTAAATGGGGGTAAAGGCTCTGTCATCGGCGCGCTTCTGGGCTCGCTGATGATGGGCATGCTCAATAACGGGCTGATCCTCATGGGGCTTCAGGTTTCTGATCAGATGATTGTGCGCGGCTTGATCATCTTGCTCGCCGTCGCAATCTCACTTCGCGAAGTTCGCCGCTAATTTTTGGGAGACCGTTCATGTTTCTTGATCTTCTGATCCGCCGCAATCCGATATTTATCGAAGCCGCAATGGCTCTTCACCAACAGGGCAAAATCCCTGCAAACGCCTATGTCCTTGATCTGGACACAGTAGAGCGCAACGCGCGCACATTCTCCGAAGCCGCCTCCAAACTGGGTTTGACCACGTTTGCCATGACAAAGCAGGTTGGAAGGCATTCGGGGTTTTGCCAAGCTGTCATGCGTGGTGGGATAAATCGGTCGGTTGCCGTTGACATGCCATGCGCGGTTGCGTGCGATCGTGCGGGTCTCAAAACTGGGCATCTGGGTCATCTTGTACAGGTCCCTCAGAGAGAAGCGGATTTTGCCGCAAGTCATCTGAAGCCGGATTTCTGGACAGTGTTCTCAGACGCGAAAGCGCAAGAGGCGGCTTCTGCCGCCAATAAAGCTGGCCGGGAGCAAGCGCTCATGGCACGCATCCAGACAGAGGGCGATACGTTTTACCGTGGTCATGAAGGTGGATTCGAGGCTGATGGCATTATTGATGTGGCAAAAGGTCTCGACAGTTTGCAGGGCGGGCAGTTTGCCGGGATAACGACATTCCCGGCCCTCTTGTTCGATCAGGAAACGCGTAAGGTCAAACCTACACCCAATCTGACGACACTGAACAAGGCCGCAGAAGTTCTGACGCAGGCGGGTCGCTCAGGTATCGCAATCAACGCGCCAGGCACGACGTCTTCTGCCGTTTTGTCCGCGCTCGCTGACGCCGGCGCAACACAGGTTGAACCCGGAAATGGGCTACACGGCACGACACCGCTGCATGCGGTCGAAGATCTACCCGAAGACCCAGCGGTTCTCTACCTTTCCGAAGTGTCACATCATCATGGCGGCAAAGCCTATTGCTTTGGCGGCGGCCTCTACATCGATCCTGTCTTTCCGAAATATCAGGTACGCGCTTTGGTCAGCGGTTCTCCGACCGCAAAACCGGCGGCCCTGCGGAATGTAGAGATACCTGGCTACTCTGCCATCGACTATTACGCGATGATCGACGCTGAGGGCGAAACTGCTCCAGCGCCCGGTGATTCTGTTGTGTTCGGGTTCAGGGGCCAGGCTTTCATAACCCGCGCCATGGTTGTTGGTCTTAAAGGTGTTGAATCCGGCAACCCGCAGGTCACGACAATCGAAAATGGATTTGGCGAACTCGTAGACTGGCCGGGAGCATATGCACGATGACCCCAACCCTTTCTCTCAAGGACATCCGCAAGTCTTTTGGCGGTGTAACCGCCATCCAAGACTTCTCGTTGGACCTTTATCCGGGTGAGATCGTCGCATTGGTCGGTGACAACGGCGCAGGCAAATCCACCCTCATCAAGATCGTTTCAGGTGTGCATAAGCCCACCGACGGGGAAATCTCATTGGACGGCGCGTCAGTAAGCTTTTCCGACGCAAGTGCAGCGCGTAGTCATGGGATCGAGGTCGTCTACCAAGACCTCGCGCTTGCCGACGAACAACCGGTCTATATGAATATGTTTCTGGGGCGCGAGTTGACGAAAAAACCGTTCGGGTTGCTCGACAAATCAAAAATGCGATCCGAGACTCAAAGCCTTGTTGACCAGCTTGATGTCCGCATCCCCTCAGCGAGTTCTACAATCCGAGATCTGAGCGGCGGACAACGGCAAGGGATCGCAATCGCGCGCGCGACCCATTGGGCCAGCAAGCTGATCCTTCTTGATGAACCCACGGCAGCACTAGGCGTGGCTGAAACCGCAAAGGTTGAAGAACTTGTCGCCTTACTTAGAGAACGCAACCTCGCCATCCTGATTATCAGCCACAGCCTGGACCAGGTTTTTCGCCTTTCAGATCGTATCTGTGTTCTGCGCCGGGGCGAGCAGATAGGCGTCAGAAAGACCGCAGAAACTGACAAAAACGAGATCATCGCCATGATCACAGGAGTTCATGGCCAATGACTGCGAGCACAATGATGGCGGCTGAAATTGCCGAGAATCCTGAGATGATCAAACGGCAATTGCAGTCTATTGAGACCTATCTCGACGTGTGGCGCATGCTGAAGCAAGACGGCTCGCACGGTATCGTCACCTGCGCACGCGGAACATCTGACCACGCGGCGACGTTCTTCAAATACCTTGTTGAGACACAAATTGGGTTACCAGTCGCCTCCATCGGACCATCCGTCGCGTGAGTGTATGAAGCCAAACTGCGCCTGAACGGATTTGTATGCCTGACCTTTTCACAATTTGGTGGAAGCCCTGATCTGGCGTTGCTGCAAAGCATTGCAAAAGCAGGGGGCGCGAAAACAATCGCAATCCTAAACTAAGTTGACAGTCCGGTGGGGGAAGGCGCGGACTGTGTTTTGCCGATCCTTGCCGGTCCAGAAAAAGCGGTTGCGGCGACGAAATCCTTCGTCGGTATGCTTACTGCTTCGCTTGGGATTGTGGCTGGCTATCTGAACGACAGATCGCTGCTTCAAGCCATGAACGCACTGCCTGGATTGGCTCATGAAGCGCTTACATGTGACTGGTCGGCGGGGAACATGCGATTGGCACGCAGCAGTTCTCTGTTTTGTATTGGCAGGGGTATCAATATGGCAATCGCCGCCGAAGCCGCTCTCAAACTCAAGGAAACTTGTCGACTACATGCTGAAGCCTATTCAGCAGCCGAACTCTTGCATGGGCCAGTTGCGATGACCAACGGTAAGTTAGGAGCGCTGATCTTCGGCAGCGAGGGGAAGTCCGCTCAAACAATCAATGCCGCGTTTGAGCGATAGCGCAAGGATAAAGCCCAAGCTTATCTAATTCATTCCGACGCTGGTCAGCATAATTTGCCTATCCCTAAGCTGGGTAACGAATTGATCGAACCAATTCTTCAAGCCATTTGTTTCTATCAGTTTGTAGAAAAACTCTCGACCGAGCTAGGTGAAAACCCAGACGCTCCTCCTGGCTTGCAAAAAACCACCGAGACAGTTTGATAGATCATTAAATTTGGCGATCCAAGCTTACTCTCTCCCAATAAAAATCACAAACATAGCAGTAAACCGGAACGGCCGCTTTTATAGCTGCATCGCAGCACCCGAGTTCATATCCTTTCGGAATAATTCTTGCCGCAAGCACGCGCAGCGCAAAAACCGAATTCACAGGAAGGGCTCTTTTGAGACATTCGCCGCATTTAACTTCAAGGTCTGCTTCCGTAAAGCTGATCATCGATGGAAAAGCTTTGAGTCGCTAAAGGTAAGTCTCGTGCGTTGGACAAAAACCGGTTGTCGAAAAATCAAAGGGTTAGCGCCGTAAAAATGGAAGAACTATGTGTCGCTCCACACCCGCGCCGAATTGGAAAATATAAAACAGGCCGATTGCAACAATAAGCGAGTTCAAAGGCGGCGCCCCGGCCAGTGGCCGAATGACCGTTTTCTCGGTCACCGCGGCAATGACTGCACCGATCGGGAAAGCCAGCAGGAACACCAGCAGCAGCGGCAGCCCAAAGACGGCAATCAGCGTGAAACATATGAACGTCGAGAACATGGCCATTTCGCCCTGGGCGAAATTGATCACGTCGGTTGACTTGTAGATGAGCACCATGGAGAGCGCGATCAGCGCATAGATGAAGCCAATCGCCGTGCCGGATATGAGCGCCTGAGACAAGGCCATTTTACGCCCTGCCTTCCAGCCCCTGCGCCTCTTCCGGCGTTGCGGCGGGGATCTTCATTTCGAAGGTCTCATTGATGACGGCATAGTCATAATACCCCATCCGGGCGATTGGCCGGATTTTGGGGATGTCCAGCTTGCCGTCGGGGGTCAGCACCTCGTCCCTGATGTGGATTCTGGCGACCCGAGCAAAGACGATATCTACCGTTGCAACGGTTGAATTGGCCGGAAGGCGGTGGGTCGAGATGTATTCGCATTCGAAGTGACAGGGGCTTTCCGCAACCCGGGGCACCGCGCAATCGATGGAGTCCAGCTTCGTGACACCTGCGGTTTCGAATTCGTCATGGTCGTTCGGGAAATACATGGCCGATTTGTTCACGGCTTCGCGCAGGTCCCAGGTTGCCATGTTCCAGACAAACCAACCGGTTTCCTCGATATTGCGAACGGTGTCCTTCCGCTCCCCCTTGATGTTCTGGTTTGCCGAAAACATCACCATGGGCGGATCGAACGTCAGATTCTGCCACTGGCTGTAAGGCGCAAGGTTCGCGTTGCCCGCGCCGTCAACCGAAGAAATCCACCCAATCGGACGCGGGACTGTGCAACTCTTGAAAGGAGAAAACTCCAGCGGGCATTTTTCGGTCAATGGTGAGTAGTGCATGGTCGTCTTTCCTTGGTGGGTTGAAGAATACTGAAAGCGGCAGCCTAAAATCCTTCTGTTTGAACGGATTCGCGCGAAAGAGCATCTCGGAGGATCGGAGCGTCTGACGAAATACCTGAAATATCGTTCATCATCCAACGCGTTTAGTCCCTTGATTTCAGGTGGCCTTGGAGGGGTCGGGCTCGTTGCATGACGCCTTGGGTCGTGTTGGGCCAGATAACGCTCAGAACAGGACAGACGGCAGCCAGGTTGCCAAAACCGGTAGCATCCAGATCAGGATAACCCCAACCGCCTGAATTGCGATGAACGGAACCACGCCTGCGTAGATTTGGCCCGTTGTGACCTCTCTTGGCGCGGCCCCGCGCAAATAGAACAGGGAAAACCCGAACGGTGGCGTCAGGAAGCTGGTTTGGAGGTTTATGGCAATCAGCACGCCCAGCCAGATCGGATCGTGGCCCAGCAGGATGAGTGTCGGTGTGATAAGGGGCAGAACGATGACCGAGATTTCGACAAAATCCAGAAAGAACCCCAGAAAGAAGATGAAGATCATGCAAAAAACGAGCGCGCCGGTGGCCCCGCCCGGCATATCGCCCAGGATGCCTGCCACACGTTCTTCCCCGCCAAGACCGATAAAGACCAGGCTGAAGATGCCTGCCGAAAGGATCGTGGCGAAGATCATTGACGTCATGGTGAGGGTCGAGCTGATGGCCTCATGCACGACCTTCTCTTTCATTGCGGAGCGCAGGGCGAGCAAGGCAGCGACAGCGCCGACAACGGCCAGCCCGGCGTAGAAGACACCCAATGCGAAAGCGCCAGTGCTGAGATCGTCGCGTTGAAGGCGCACAGGGAAGGCCCCCGCGAGGATACCTAACGCGATGAAGGCGGCCGTTCCCAAGAGGATCAGTTTGGAATTGACGCCCAGCTTGTGGCCGGTCATCAAAAGTGCCCCCACAGCGCCCACGGAGGCCGCTTCGGTCGGGGTGGCGACACCTCCGAGAATGGCCCCCAGGACAGCGAAGATCAGCAGGATTGGCGGCACAACAGCCCGAATGACTTCAGCGCGATCCGGCTTTGCCAGGTCTGCCGGGGCAGGGGGCATGTCCTGCGGGCGGAGCCAGCCCCGCAAGAGGATGTAAATCAGATAAAGACTGACCAGCAGCAGGCCGGGGACAACAGCGGCGGCAAAGAACTGACCCACAGACAACGCCTCGACCGAGAACTTGCCTTGTTCATATTGCGCCTGCTGGAACGAATTTGACATGACATCTGCAAGGATGATCAAGAGCGTTGAGGGCGGGATAATCTGCCCCAGTGTGCCAGCGGTGCAAACGATGCCTGAGGCCACGCGCGGATCATAGCCAGAGCGTAGCATGGTCGGCAGCGCAATCAGCCCCATTGCGACAACGGTTGCGCCGACGATGCCAGTGGAGGCGGCCAGAAGTGCGCCTACCAGAACCACGGAAATCCCCAAGCCGCCACGAAGCTGGCCAAAAAGGCGTCCCATGGTGTCGAGCAGTTCTTCTGCGATCCGGCTCTTTTCGAGGATGGCCCCCATGAGGACAAAGAGGGGAATTGCAATCAGCACGTTGTTGGACAAAAGACCAAAGACACGCTGGCCCATCGCGCCAAGCAAGGTGATGTCCATGTGGCCCGTAACCCAACCGATGTAGGCAAAGAGTATCGCAACGCCCGCGATGGAAAAGGACACAGGAAAACCAAGGAGGATCGCGCCCATCAGGGCGGCGAACATGATAAGATCCAGATATTCCATCATGAGGCTGGCCTTTGCAAAAAGAGCCGGATCAACAATGAAACGGACTGAATCATGACGAGGATACAAAAGGCCGGAATGAGGGACTTCATCAGGAAGACAGCTTCGATGCCGCCGACGGAGAGGGGGCCTTCGAGGATCTTCCAGGAATTGAGAACCGAGCGCCAGGACCAGTAGAGCAGCGCCGCCATCGACGGCAAGAGCAAGAAGAGATGGCCGAATATATCAATGCGACTTTGGGTTTGCGGGCTGGCTTTGGCGTAGAAGACATCAACGCGAACATGTTTGTCGACCAGCAGCGTGTAGCCTGCCCCCAGCATGAAGAGGGTCGCATGCATGTAAAGCACGCTTTCCTGTACCGCGATGGAATTCAGGCCGAAGGCATAGCGTCCGACAACAATGGTGAATTGAACAAGCACCATGAACAGCGCAAGCCACCTGACGAGGTTGGCGACGCCTGTATTGAAGGCATCGATTGCGTTTGCCAGCTTCCCCATATGCCCCTCCCCAAGCGGTGTGTTTCCTGCGCGAGGGGTGCCCCCGCGCAGGAAGGTGGTTTAGTACCCCATGACCGCGGCGCGTGCGTTCATCTGGCCGTTGTCAGCATAGACCATGTAGCCGCCAACGGACTCGCGATAAGCGATGAAGCTTTCGGTAATGCGCTTGACCAGTTCGTCGTCGTCCTGGCGCAGCTCGTCGATCACTTCGGCAGCGGCTTTGCCCATAGCGGTGATCACGTCCTCGGGGAACATCTTGACCTGCACGCCCTCATCGGCGACCAGTTTTTGCAGCGCTGCTGCGTGTTTGGTGGTGTACTCGGTCCAGACAGGGTTGTAGAGGCTTTCGCAGGCGAGGCTCACAACCTGCTTGAGATCATCAGGAAGCTCTGCAAATGCCGCAGCGT
The DNA here is from genome assembly GCA_039196345.1 of Pseudomonadota bacterium. Classification (GTDB taxonomy): domain Bacteria; phylum Pseudomonadota; class Alphaproteobacteria; order Rhodobacterales; family Rhodobacteraceae; genus Roseobacter. The sequence goes on from JBCCUU010000013.1 coordinate 11,998, forward strand.
TGACACCGCATTCCTCGGCAGAGGACGGCTCGCCCACACCCGGCCAGTAGTAGTTCTTGGCGACCTGGAAATAGCCAAGCGCGCTGTCCGTCCAAGGCCCGATAAACTCGCCCGCATCCAGCGCGCCGGTTTGTAGTGCCTGGAACATCGCAGGGCCGGACATGGCTTCTGCCGCCATGCCCAGTTTTGCCGCCATTTCCGAGGCAAGACCGGTTGTGCGGAACTTCAGCCCCTTCAGGTCTTCAGCCGAGTTGATGTCATTGCGGAACCAACCGCCCCATTGAGGCCCGGAGTTTCCGCAGAGGAACGGCTTGATGCCAAAACGGCCATACATCTCGTCATAGAGCGCCTGACCACCACCGTGATAAAGCCAGCCGAACTGCTCATCCGCGCGCAGGCCGAAGGGCTGCGAGCCAAAGAGCAGGATACCCTTGGATTTGGAGCCCCAATAGGCGGGGACTGCGTGGTAAAGCTCGGCGGTGCCTTCGCTTACGGCGTCAAATACGCCACGGCCCGGAACCAGTTCACCGGCGGGAAAAAGCCTCACTTCGATCCGGCCACCGGACAGCGTGGTAATCCGGTCCGCCAAGGTCTGCGCCGCGACACCCGGCCCGGGCAGGTTCTTTGGCCATGCGGTGACCATCTTCCATTGGCGTTTGTCCTGGGCGATGGCCGGTGTGGCCAAGGCTGCTGCGGCAGAGCCGACACCTGCGGCTGCCAAAAACTTACGTCTGTCCATATTGGTACTCCCATTGGTTGGTATTGATTTTTCAGTGGATTATTATCCGAGGATGCGTGGCAACCTCAGCCCGTTTTCACGGGCGCAGTCCAGCGCCTCCTCGTAACCGGCATCCGCGTGGCGCCAGACACCGGAGGCGGGGTCATTCCAGAGCACGCGTTCCAGCCGTTTGGCCGCCTCTGGCGTGCCATCGGCACAGATCACCACACCAGAATGCTGACTAAAGCCCATGCCGACGCCGCCGCCGTGATGAAGGCTGACCCATGTGGCACCGGAAGCGGTGTTCACCAGGGCATTCAATAGCGGCCAATCAGAGACAGCATCCGAACCATCCTTCATTGCTTCGGTTTCGCGATTGGGCGAGGCGACCGAGCCGCTGTCAAGGTGGTCGCGTCCAATGACAACGGGCGCTTTCAACTCGCCGCTGGCGACCATTTCGTTAAAGGCCAACCCGGCCTTGTGACGATCCCCGAGGCCAATCCAGCAGATGCGTGCCGGCAGCCCCTGAAACGCGATGCGGTCCCGCGCCATGTCCAGCCAGTTGTGCAGGTGCTTGTTCTCCGGGAAAAGCTCTTTCATCTTCTGATCGGTCTTATAGATGTCCTCGGGATCGCCAGACAGAGCCGCCCAGCGGAACGGCCCGATACCGCGGCAGAACAAGGGGCGGATATAAGCAGGGACAAAACCGGGGAATGCAAAGGCGTTCTCAAGCCCTTCATCCTGCGCCACCTGACGGATGTTGTTGCCGTAATCCAGCGTCGGCACACCTGCGTTCCAGAAATCAACCATCGCTGCCACATGTACCTTCATCGAAGCGCGCGCGGCTTTTTCAACCGCCTTGGGGTCGCTTTCGCGTTTGTCGCGCCACTGGGCCATGGTCCAGCCTTGTGGCAAATAGCCGTTGATCGGATCGTGGGCAGAGGTCTGGTCGGTGACGATATCCGGGCGCACGCCGCGCTTGTAGAGTTCGGGGAAAACGTCAGCGGCATTGCCCAGAAGCGCCACGGATTTGGCCTCACCCGCGGCGGTCCATTTCTCGATCAACGCCAGGGCCTCATCAAGGCTGTCGGTCTTTTCGTCAACGTAGCGGGTGCGCAGGCGGAAATCGATGCTGTCGGGGTTGCATTCGACAGCCAGACAGCAGGCGCCCGCCATGACGGCCGCGAGCGGTTGGGCACCGCCCATGCCGCCAAGCCCGCCGGTCAGGATCCATTTGCCTGTCAGATCGCCGCTGTAATGCTGGCGCCCGGCTTCGGCGAAGGTTTCATAGGTGCCCTGAACGATACCCTGAGAGCCAATGTAAATCCACGAGCCAGCAGTCATCTGGCCGTACATCGCCAGACCCTTTCTGTCGAGCTCGTTGAAATGGTCCCAATTGGCCCAATGCGGCACAAGGTTGGAGTTGGCGATCAGCACACGCGGGGCGTCCGAGTGGGTTTTCACGATGGCGATGGGTTTGCCTGATTGCACGACCAGCGTTTCGTCTTCTTCGAGGTCTTTGAGGCTCTCGACGATGGTGTCGAAATCCTGCCAGGTGCGGGCGGCGCGCCCGATACCGCCGTATACAACCAACTCGTGGGGGTTTTCCGCCACGTCCGGATGCAGGTTGTTCATCATCATCCGCAACGGCGCTTCGGTCATCCAGCTCTTGGCGTTCAACTCCGGCCCGGTGGGGGGGTAGATATCGCGGGTGTTCTTGCGGGGGTCGGTCATTCGGGCCTCCAGACAGAAAGTGTTTTCAGGATTGACTTGAGATGCACGCGCAAACGCTCGGCACGATTATCGACATCGTTCCAGGGCGGGTGTTCCAGCATGTAGGTCGATTGCGCCAGCTCCATCTGGATGGCATGAAACCCCTCCGATGGTCGGCCGTAGTGGCGTGTGGTCCAGCCACCTTTGAAGCGGCCATTGAGGATCGAGGTGTAGCCGCCGGCCTGCTCACATAGGGCAGCAACGCGCGCTTCGATGTCCGGGGCACAGGTTACGCCAAGATTTGTGCCGATGTTGAAGTCAGGCAGCGTCCCGTCAAAAAGAAACGGGATATTGCTGCGGATGGAGTGGCAGTCATAGAGAATGGCAAAGCCATGAATGGCCTTCACCCGCTCCATCTCCGCCTGCAAGGCCGCATGATACGGCGCGTGATAGGCAAGGCGGCGGCGCTTGATCTCTTGGGCGTCCGGGGCCTTGCCATCGCGGTAGATGCTCCGCCCGTCAAAATCTGTCAGTGGGCATAGACCGGTCGTGTTTTGACCAGGATAAAGGCTTTCGCCGCTTGGGTCACGGTTCACGTCGATCACATAACGGTGGATCGGGGTGCGCACGGATGTGACGTCGTCCAACAGCCCGTCGTAAAGGGTGTGAATGTGCCAATCCGTATCAGCCATCGCGCGGCCGGTTTCGTTCAGCCTTTCAAGACAATCGGCGGGGATATCGGTGCCCGTGTGAGGCAGGCCCAGGACGAGGGGGCTGTCGCCGCGCGTGATCTCAATCTGCATCGAATGCCCCCCCGAACATGCGCTTGTGCAGCGGATTGATCCCGATGCCGTAGGACAGCTCGGCGGGGCTTTCGACATTCCAGATCGCGAGGTCGGCCCTTTTCCCTGCTGCCAATGTGCCGCGGTCGGAAAACCCAAGGGCGCGGGCGGCGTTGCGGGTTGTTCCAGCCAATGCTTCGCTTGGCGTCATGCGGAACAGGGTGCAGGCCATGTTCATCGACAAAAGCACGGATCCAAGCGGTGATGAGCCGGGGTTCCAATCGGTTGCCACAGCCATTGGAACGCCGTGTTTACGAAACGCTTCGACGGGCGGCACCTGCTGTTCGCGAATGGCATAGAATGCACCCGGCAGGATCACCGCAACGCTGCCGGATTTGGACAGAGCCTGAGCGTCTGCATCGCTCGCGTATTCCACGTGATCGGCAGACAAGGCACCGAATTCGGCCGCAAGCGCGGTGCCGCCGATATTGCTGAGTTGTTCCGCATGAAGTTTCACGGGCAGGCCAAGCGCTCGGGCGGCCTCGAAGACACGGCGGATCTGAGCCGTGTCGAAAGCGATGCCCTCACAAAACCCGTCCACCACGTCGACCAGCCCCTCGGCATGTGCAGCCTTGAGAGCGGGAATGCAGACCTCGTCAATATATGCGTCAGCTGCAGCACCTTTGGGCACAGCATGGGCCCCCAGAAAGCTGGTCGTCACATGGATCGGACGGTTTTGGGCGACGGCACGGGCAACGCGCAGCATTTTCAGCTCGGTGTCCTGATCCAACCCGTAGCCGGACTTGATCTCGATGGTGGCGACACCCTCAGCGACTAACGCGTCGACGCGGTTCAGGGCGCTGGCCAAAAGTTCATCCGCGCTTGTCTCGCGCGTGGCGGTGACAGTGGAAACGATGCCGCCACCGGCACGCGCGATCTCTTCATAGCTCGCCCCTTCGAGGCGCATTTCGAATTCCTGTGCGCGATTTCCGCCATGAACAATATGCGTGTGGCAGTCGATCAGGGCGGGGGTGACCAACCGGCCTTCACAGTCATGCTTTGGCAGATTTGCAATGTCATCCGGGCAATCCTGCAGGCGTCCTACCCACGAAATCTGACCGTTCTCAACTGCGATGGCTGCATCCTCGACGAGGCCATATCCCGATTTGATATCGGTCATCGTAGCTGCGGATAGATTGGTCAGTAGGGTCGCGTCGTTCATCAAAATACCTTGATTAAGAGTGTTCTTGTTATTAATATGTAGCTACATAATGAAGTCAAGGAATTCTTGCTGTGCAAAAGATCGTCGCCAAACAGGCGCTTACGTCAAACGGTTGGGAAGATAATGTCGAGATCAGCATCGTTGACGGGCGAATCTCAGATGTTCAGACCCTGCCGAAAGATGCGGCCCCAACGGTCGGACTTGCCCTGGCTGCCCCGCTGAATCTGCACAGCCATGCGTTCCAGCGCGCAATGTCCGGCCTGACAGAGGCTCGCGGCCCAGACCCGCGCGACAGTTTCTGGACATGGCGCCGTCTGATGTACAAGTTCCTCGATCAGCTGACACCGGACCAGATTGAGGCGATCGCCGCGCAGGTGTTTCTTGAGATGCTGGAGGCGGGATACTCAAGTGTCGCCGAATTCCATTACCTGCATCACGACGCAGGCGGCGCGCCCTATGCCAATCTGGCCGAGCTTTCCGAACGGATCGTGGCGGCCGCCGCCGAGGTTGGGATCGGCCTGACACTGCTGCCGGTTCTGTATCAGTTCGGCGGGTTGGACAAACGCCCCCTGGCAGGTGGGCAGCGACGTTTTGGCAATGATCCCGATCAATTTGCCCGCCTGCATGAAGAAGCTGCAAAGGCGATAAACGCAGGCCCTGCGGATTTCAAAATCGGTGTTGCCCCCCATTCGCTGCGCGCTGTCGACAGGGGTGGGCTGGACCGGGCTGTATCGCTTGCCGGGAACGGGCCAATCCACATGCACCTGGCCGAACAGGTGGCTGAGGTTGAAGAGGTTCAGCATTCCCTCGATGCACGGCCAGCGGAGTGGCTGCTGGATCACCATGACGTTGATCCGCGCTGGTGCCTGATCCACTGCACGCAGATGACAGCACAAGAAACCAAAGGACTGGCAGCATCCGGCGCGGTCGCGGGCTTGTGCCCGATCACCGAGGCCAATCTGGGCGATGGTACCTTCAATGGCACGGAGTATCTGGGTCACAATGGCAAAATCGGGTTCGGGTCCGATTCAAACGTGCATATTTCATTGTTTGACGAGTTGAAATCGCTCGAATACTCGCAACGCCTGCGCGACAAAAGTCGTGCCGCGCTCGCCTCCGCAGATCGTTCCACCGGGCGCGTCCTGTTTGATGCGGCTGCAACAGGAGGCGCTCAGGCCGGTGGTCGTGACAGCGGTATCCTTGCTCCCGGAATGCTCGCGGATATTCTGGCAGTAGACCTTGATAACGAATGGGGCGCAAACCGAACGGGCGACATGGCTCTCGACACATTGATATTTGGCGGTAACGGGCAGCGGTGTATCAGCGATGTCTGGAGCGCGGGACGTCATGTCGTTAAAGAAGGCCGTCACATTGCGCGCGCGCAGATTACAAGAACCTTCACCGCCACCATGGCAGAATTGGAGCAGAACATTTGACACAACGCGCGCGCCTGTCGTGGGAAGATGTTCGCGATCAAATCAAGGCCAGCATCCTTGATCGCACCTATTCACCTGGCGACAAGCTGCCGCGCGATGCGGACATTGCCGATCAACTTGGGTGCGCGCGTTCCACCGTGCAGCGTGCGATGCGCGACCTTTCAGATGCTGGTTTGGTCGAGCGCAAACGCAAAGGCGGCACCCATGTGCGCGTTGACCCGGTGACGCGCGCCACGCTGGACATTCCGATCACACGGCGCGAGGTGGAAAAGCGCGGAAGCGTTTACGGGTATCATCTGATTGACCAGAACCACGCCGAAATCCCCAGGGAAGTCGTCGGAAAATTCGAGCAATCTGAACCGATGCAGGTGATGCGCGTAAGAGCACTGCATCTGGCCGATCATAAGCCCCACATCTATGAAGATCGCTGGATATGCACAGACACAGTGCCAGAGATCCTCGGGATCGACCTGTCGCGCGAAAGCGCCAATGAATGGTTGGTCCGGAATAAGCCCTATACCCGCTGCGACCTTAGGTTCTACGCGATTTCCGCCAATTCGGAGACTGCCGGCCCCCTCGACACTGAGATTGGTAGCGCGCTGCTCGTGATCGAACGCACAACCTGGATCGGGACAGCACCGATCACGCTGGTCAAGGCATATACAGCGCCCGGTTATGAGCTCTTGACCTCAAACTAGTGGGGTGATCGTCGCCTGTTCAGGCATCAGACTGAAGGATCGCTCCGCCCTGCCAGCGCCGTCATGGCTGCCAACCTCGTCAATATCTGAGGGACGCCATGAGGCAGGCCACAGGGCGGCGCAGATCGTTCGAGGACCTGCTGGATGAGATCAACGCGAGGCAGTTGTAGAAACAGGGGGGTCGTCACGGCTTTCTCATTTTTTGTTCATGCAGGTCACAACGGCCACACCAACAAGATCATTGGGATTGATACGCACACCACTATGATTTCGAGTGGTAGCCCCATCCGCCAGTAATCCCCAAACCCGTAACCGCCCGGGCCCAGTATCAGCGTGTTGTTCTTGTGCCCGATCGGGGTCAGGAATGCGGAGGAAGCCGCGACTGCAACAGCCATCAGGAAAGGGTCCGGGGACACCCCGAGACTTGCGGCCATCTGAATGCCGACAGGGGCCGCGACAATTGTCGTGGCAGTGTTGTTCAGCACGTCCGAGAGGGTCATCGTCACAATCATCAGCACGGTCAGAACCGCCCAGGCCGGTAACCCGGCTGTCCAGCTGACCAACGCGCCAGCAATAAGCTCGGTGCCGCCAGAGGTCTCCAGCGCGGCCCCCAGAGGGATCATCGAGCCAAGCAGCACGACCACGGGCCAGTTGATGTGGTCATAAAGCTCGGTCAGAGGGACGATCCCCGACAGCACGTAGGCGACGACAACCAGCCCGAGCGCCACGGGCAGATAAAGCAGGCCAAAACTCGCAGCGAGCACGGCGGCGGCAAAAATACCAATCGCAAGCCAGACCTTGCGGTTCGCGGTCACGGCCAGGCCCCGATCCGCGAGGGGCAGGCATCCGAGCCATTCCGCCACGTCGTTTCCGGTGTCGCGTGGCACCAGCAGCAACAGGATGTCTCCGGTTTCAATCCGCGTCTGCCGCAGGCGCTTTGTCAGCCGTTTCCCACGCCGGCTGATCCCCAGCAGAACGCTGCGCTGCCGCCACGAAAGGCCGATGGCCTGCGCGGTTTTTCCCTGAATGCGGGCGTCTTCGGGCACGACGACTTCGATGATTTCGACTCCATCACCTGCCGCGTTCAGTGCTTCCTCGCGTTTGGCATCGGCAACCGCCAGATCAAGGGCGGAGCGGAACTCATCAAGAGCCTCCGGCGTTGCCTCAAGCACGAGCGCGTCTCCGGCCTGTAAAATGGAATTGCGGGCCTGGCCATAGCGGCGCTTGCCGTCGCGAATGAGGCCCAGGATCGCGACATCGGCTTTTTCGGCAGGCTCCGATAGTTCGGCGACCCGCTTGCCGATCTGTTTGCTGCCCTCCGGCACCGTCAGTTCCGCGATATATTGCGAAATGTCGGCATTGTCCGGAGCGGTTGCCACCCGGTTGGGGATCAATCGCCATCCAATGAGAGACACAAAGATCAGACCGGCAAGGGCTGCGGCACCGCCCACCGGCGCAAAATCGAACATGGCGAACGGCGCGCCAAGGCTCTCTTCGCGAATGGCGGCGATGATGATGTTGGGCGGGGTGCCGATCAGCGTGACCATGCCCCCCAGGATTGTCGCGAAACTCAGCGGCATCAGGCTGAGCCCTGCCGCGCGCCCCGCCTTGCGGGCGGTCTGAATATCCACAGGCATCAGCAGGGCGAGCGCGGCCACGTTGTTCATGAAGGCCGACAGGATGCCGCCAATGGCACCCATCAGGGCGATGTGGGCCCCGAGGCTGCGCGTGGCGTCTACAAGTGTTCGCGTAATCAGGAAAACCGCGCCGGACCGGACCAGCCCGGCCGATACGATCAGGACCAGTGCCACCACCAAGGTCGCCGGATGGCCAAAGCCTGAAAACGCGTCGCTCGTAGGCACAACCCCCACGACCACCGCAATCATCAATGCGGAAAAAGCGACGATATCATAACGGAAACGACCCCAGAGCAGCAGGGCGAACACTGTGCCGAAAAGGGCGAAAAGGATCATCTGGTCGGGTGTCATTTCGCCCGATCTAGACATAACTGCGGGTCAGGGGGAAGGGCGAATATCCATGCCGAACAGCAGAAGGCAGTTGTCGGGGTCTTTCACATGAAATTCCCGCTGTTGGTAGGGTTGATCAAAAGGCGCCCTGACGCGGCTCTCTCCCAGCGTGTCCAGTTGCGGTTTCAGGGTCGCATAAAGCGCGTCCACATCATCGCAGTCCAGATACACCATCTGCTCTCCGATCTCGCAGGATTTCTCCACTTCGATCACCCGCAGCGCACCGCCCTTGCGCCGCACAAAGGCGTAATTCTCCATCTTGAAGCCGCAGGTGAACCCCAGCACCTCTGTGAAGAACGCAAGCGAGGCCTTGAGGTCATGTGTCATGATGAAAGGGGTTATTTGCGTAAGCTCTGCCATGCACGCGATCATACCCGAAAACGCTCAACACGCAAAACCCAGGGGCGCGCTCTTGCTCCTCCCAACGCTCCTGTCCTATAGAGTGCCCCAGTCGGTTTTCAGCAATGGATGGATCAATGGCAGGCCACTCTAAATGGGCGAATATTCAACACCGTAAGGGGCGGCAGGATGCCGTGCGCGCCAAGCTGTTCTCCAAGCTCAGCAAAGAGATTACGGTTGCCGCCAAGATGGGAGACCCCGATCCCGACAAGAACCCGCGCCTGCGTCTTGCGGTCAAGGAGGCGAAATCGCAATCCATGCCCAAGGACAACATCGACCGCGCGATCAAGAAGTCGCAGGCTGGCGATGGGGATGACTATGAAGAGATCCGCTATGAAGGCTACGGGCCTAATGGCGTTGCCGTGATCGTGGAGGCCATGACCGACAATCGCAACAGAACGGCGTCGACTGTGCGCTCCACCTTCACCAAGAATGGTGGAAACCTGGGCGAGACCGGCAGCGTCGGGTTCATGTTTGACCGCAAGGGCGAGGTGACCTACCCGGCTGAGGTTGGAGATGCGGATACGGTCATGATGGCGGCGATCGAGGCGGGTGCGGAAGATGTCGAAAGCGCGGAAGAGGGCCATGTCATCTGGTGCGCGGATACGGATCTGAACGATGTGGCCACCGCGCTAGAAACGGAACTGGGAGAGAGCGAGTCCACCAAGCTTGTTTGGAAACCGACCACGACCACGGAGATGGACCTGGAGGGGATGCAGAAGCTGATGCGTCTTATCGAGGCGCTTGAGGATGATGACGACATTCAGCGCGTCACCACCAACTTTGAAGCATCCGACGAGGTTATGGAACAACTCTGACACTCGCGGGATGGCTGACCACCCGTCACAAAGGCCGCCCTGTCTCGCGGCGGCCGTTGGTTTCTGTCAGGTCGTCACCAGTTCCCCTGGCGACAGCGATCCGCCGGGCAGAAGTAATTCCTGAGGCTTTGCATCCATGACCCGCCCGCCACCTCATGACCAGAGGGTCGTGCGCGGTTAACCCGTTTTATCAGGTGTTTCAGTTCAGTGAGCCTGTGCCCTGCGCCGGTCCCGCCTGCCTGACTTTGAACCGACAGGATCTTTTTCTGCGTGTGCAGAGCAGATTCAATCAACTCGATGTCCTTCTGGGTCAGGTCCAATCTGTTCAAATTGTCCAGCATCATAAAACTACCCTTGCTACCTTCCCAAACATATGGGGAGTATGAAGCTATACGCCAATCATCCCTGGTCAGATTTCTGTGAATAAACTTTTATCCACAAAAGATCGTGAACAGGTGGTGAGCAGCCCCTTGCAGTGGGCTGCGAAAGCAGGTGTCTATGCGCCATGAGATCTCAGAGCACGACAAAACCGGTTGTTGGCATTCTCTGGATGCTGCTGGCGGGGATGTGTTTCATCTCCGTCACGGCGCTGGTGAAATACATGGGGGCGGGGCTGCCGCCAGCGCAGATGGCATTCCTGCGCTATTTGATAGGACTCGTCTTTCTGTTGCCAGCCATTGGTGCCCTGCGCGCGGCACGGCTGACCACCCGCCAGTGGAAATTCTTTGGATTTCGGGGGTTTGCTCATGGTCTTGCGGTCATCTCGTGGTTCTATGCAATGACCCAGATCCCCATCGCGGATGTCACGGCGATGAACTATCTGGCCCCGATCTATGTCAGTATCGGGGCCGCTCTCTTTCTTGGGGAAAGGCTGGCGTTCCGGCGGATTGCCGCGATTGTCATCGCCCTTCTCGGTGCCTTCATCATCCTGCGTCCGGGCTTTCGCGAGGTGAGTACCGGCCACCTCGCGATGCTTTTCGCCGCCGTCGCGTTTGGCGGTTCCTACCTCACGGCAAAGATCATGGCGGATGAGGTCAAGCCATCGGTTGTTGTCGCGATGCTGTCGATTTTTGTCACCATCGTTCTTGCCCCCTTCGCAATTGCGCATTGGGTCAGCCCCAGTTGGACAGACCTGGGACTGCTCTTTGTCGTCGCGTGTTTTGCGACGCTGGGCCATTACACGATGACGCTGGGCTTTGCCGCCGCACCCGTGACCGTCACCCAACCCGTCACCTTCACACAACTCGTCTGGGCAGTTCTGCTAGGGTATTTCGTCTTTGACGAAGCCGTGGATGTCTGGGTCCTGATCGGCGGTATCCTGATCCTTGCGGCGGTGACATTCATCACCTGGCGCGAAGCGGTTCTCAAGCGTCAGCATCGCACTGCCACTCCCAATCAGACCAAGGTCTGATTATTATTGATTGACTAGTCAATAAAAATCCCCGACACCGGCTTCTGTGATTTCGCGGGAGCAGACGGATGCCAAAACTGGGGATGGAACCGATCCGCCGCACAGCGCTGGTTGAAGCGACGATTGCCGAGATCGGGGCGCGTGGTTCGCTGGATGTGACGGTTGGCCAGATCGCCAAACGAGCGGGCATGTCCTCGGCCCTTGCGCATCACTATTTTGGTGGCAAGGACCAGATCTTTCTCGCGGCCATGCAGCAGATCCTGCGTGATTTCGGGGTGGAAGTCCGGCGGGCGTTGCGTGCCGCACCAACGCCACATGCACGGGCGTCCGCGTTGATCTCGTCCTGTTTTGCGCCATCCTGCTTTGCCCCGGCGACGATCAGCGCCTGGATGACCCTTTATGCCTCCGCGCAGACAAACCCCGATACCATGCGGTTGCTGCGTCTCTATCAGGCGCGCCTCAAGTCAAACCTCATCCATGCCCTGCGGCCTATTTCGGCCAGACCCGCAGACCATGCGGAGATTATCGCAGCGCTGATTGACGGGCTCTACCTGCGCGCGGCGCTGTCCCGGTCAAAAAGCGCTGAAGACGCCTGTGAGACCGCATTGAACACCCTGAAGACACTGTTGGAGGCGCGCGCATGACCAGACCGAACATCCTGATCCTGATGGTCGACCAGTTGAACGGCACGCTGTTTCCCGATGGTCCGGCAGATTGGCTGCATGCGCCCAACCTCAAGGCCCTGGCTGAGCGTTCGACGCGGTTTCGCAATGCCTACACGGCCAGTCCGTTGTGCGCGCCCGGGCGGGCGGCCTTCATGTCCGGCCAGTTGCCCTCTGCCACGGGGGTTTATGACAATGCGGCGGAGTTCTCTTCGTCGATTCCGACCTATGCGCACCACTTGCGGCGTGCGGGCTATCAGACCTGCCTGTCGGGCAAGATGCACTTTGTCGGGCCTGACCAGTTGCACGGCTTCGAAGAGCGTCTGACCACCGACATATACCCGGCAGATTTCGGCTGGACCCCAGACTATCGCAAACCGGGCGAGCGCATCGACTGGTGGTATCACAACATGGGGTCGGTGACCGGTGCCGGTGTGGCAGAGATCAGCAACCAGATGGAATATGATGATGAGGTCGCCTTCAACGCGACGCGCAAGCTCTACGATCTGTCGCGCGGAGCGGACGCGCGCCCCTGGTGCCTGACCGTCAGCTTCACGCATCCGCATGACCCATATGTGGCGCGCAAGAAGTACTGGGACCTTTATGAGGACTGCGCGCACCTGCAACCAGAGGTGTCGGCCTTCGCCTATGAGGATCAGGACCCGCACAGCCAACGCATCTTTGACGCAAACGATTGGCGCAGTTTCAACATCACGGCGCGGGATATCGAACGCTCTCGCCGGGCGTATTTTGCCAATATCAGCTATCTCGACGACAAGGTGGGTGAGATCCTGAAAACGCTGGAGGACACGCGCCAGGAGGCGATCATCGTCTTTGTCTCCGATCACGGGGATATGCTGGGGGAGAGGGGGCTATGGTTCAAGATGTCCTTCTTTGAGGGCTCTGCCCGCGTGCCTTTGATGATCGCGGCCCCTCAGATGACGCCGGGACTGCAGGAAACTCCGGTGTCGACGATTGATCTCTGTCCGACGCTTTGTGACCTCGCCGGTGTCTCGATGGAAGAGATCGCGCCCTGGACCACAGGTGTGTCGCTTGTGCCCATGGGGCAGGGGGAAGCACGCACCGAACCCGTGGCGATGGAATATGCGGCGGAAGCCTCCTATGCGCCGATGGTTTCCCTGCGCTACGGCAAGTGGAAGTACAACCGGTGTGCGCTGGACCCCGATCAGCTTTTTGATCTGGAAAACGACCCGCATGAACTGACCAATCTCGCCGGGCAGGCAGCGCATCAGGGCACGCTTGCCAGCCTGCGTGCGAAATCCGAGGCCCGCTGGGATCTCGACCGCTTTGACGCGGAGGTGCGTGCCAGCCAGGCGCGGCGCTGGATCGTCTACGAAGCACTGCGCGAAGGGGGCTACTTCCCCTGGGACTACCAGCCCCTGCGCGCCGCGTCCGAGCAATACATGCGCAACCACATGGACCTCAACATTCTCGAAGAAAGCAAACGGTTTCCGCGGGGGGAGTGATCTCTTCCGGATGAAGACCGCAACAGATCATCGGAGGCAGGAGCCAAATGACCTATCCCACCCAACCAACCGCCAGCCATTTCGTGAACGGTGAGTATCTTGAAGATACCGATGGTGCGGCGATTGATGTCATCTATGCCGCAAGTGGCGACAAGATCGCGCAAGTTCATGCAGCGACGCCCGAGGTGATCGAGGCGGCGATCGCTTCTGCCCGGGAGGCTCAGCCGAAATGGGCGGCGATGACTGGCAGCGAGCGCGGACGCATCCTGCGCCGGGCTGCCGACATGATCCGCGCCCGCAATCATGAGCTGAGCGTGCTGGAGACCTTTGACACCGGCAAACCCTATCAGGAAACCTCCGTGGTGGATGCGACGAGCGGGGCGGATGCGCTGGAGTATTTCGGCGGACTGGCGGCAACGCTCACCGGGGAGCACATTCCTCTCGGCGAGGATTGGGTCTATACGCGGCGGGAACCGCTGGGGGTCTGTGTCGGTATTGGAGCGTGGAATTACCCCACGCAGATCGCCTGCTGGAAAGGCGCGCCCGCGCTCGCCTGCGGCAATGCGATGATCTTCAAACCGTCCGAGACGACGCCGCTTTGCGCCTTGAAAGTGGCGGAAATCCTGCATGAGGCCGGTCTTCCCGCCGGGCTTTACAATGTCATTCAAGGGATGGGAGAGGTCGGGTCGTCTCTGGTGTCTGACCCGCGTGTTGCCAAGGTGTCGCTCACAGGGTCGGTGCCGACGGGCCGCAAGGTCTATGCCGCCGCGGCGGAGGGCATGAAACACGTGACGATGGAGTTGGGCGGCAAGTCGCCCCTGATCGTCTTTGAGGATGCGGAGATTGAGAACGCGGTAAGCGGTGCCATTCTCGGGAACTTCTATGCTTCCGGGCAGGTCTGTTCCAACGGGACGCGGGTTTTCGTGCATCGCAAGATCAAGGAGGCTTTCCTGAGCCGCCTGAAAGAGCGGCTTGAGGGGGCCGTGATTGGGGACCCGCAGGACCCGGCCACCAGCTTTGGCCCGATGGTATCGGAACGTCAGATGGAGATTGTCAAAGGCTATATCGCCAAGGGCAAGGCAGAGGGTGCGCGCCTCATATGCGGCGGCGCGCAACAGCCCCGTGCGGGGTTTTACCTCGAACCTGCGGTTTTTGCGGATGTCACTGACGATATGACCATCGCGCGGGAGGAAATTTTTGGCCCCGTGATGGCGGTGCTTGATTTCGAGGAGGAGGCGGATGCGCTGGCCCGCGCAAATGACACGCCCTTTGGGCTCGCGGCGGGTGTCTTTACCCGCGATCTGGCCCGTGCCCATCGCGTGGCGGCGGCGTTTGAAGCGGGCACCTGCTACATCAACACCTACAACGACGCCCCTGTAGAGGCCCCCTTTGGCGGGATGAAGGCGTCCGGCGTCGGGCGGGAAAACTCCAAAGCCGCGATCGAACACTACAGCCAGATCAAGTCGGTCTACGTCCGGATGGGCGATCTTGAGGCCCCGTTCTGAGGGGGGTGATCCAAAGGAGCGCTGCGCGCACGCCATGTTTTGGCGCGTTCCGCGCGGCGCATTTTGCCAGCGAGTAAGCACTATGGAAGCGGATTTTGTCATTGTGGGGGCGGGCAGCGCGGGGTGCGCGATGGCCTACCGTCTCAGCGAGGCCGGCGCATCGGTGATTGTAATCGAGTTCGGGGGCAGCGATGCGGGCCCGTTGATCCAGATGCCTGCGGCCTTGTCCTATCCGATGAACATGCGGCGGTATGACTGGGGCTACATGTCGGAGCCCGAGCCGCATCTGGGCGGCAGGCGCCTGGCCTGTCCGCGCGGCAAGGTGCTGGGGGGATCCTCCAGCATCAACGGCATGGTCTATGTGCGCGGCCATGCGATGGACTATGACCATTGGGCGGAGCAGGGCGCAGACGGCTGGGGTTTTGCGGATGTTCTGCCCTATTTTAAACGCATGGAAACCTGGCATGACGGGCGGCATGGCGGCGATCCGGCATGGCGCGGGACGGATGGTCCGCTTCATGTCAGTCGGGGGCCCCGCGCAAACCCGCTATTCGCGGCCTTTGTCGAGGCCGGCCGGCAGGCGGGCTATGAGACCACCTCTGACTACAACGGCCAGAAGCAGGAGGGCTTCGGCCCGATGGATCAGACGGTGTGGCAGGGGCGCAGGTGGTCTGCGGCCAATGCCTATCTGCACCCGGCCTTGAAACGGGCAAATTGTGATCTGGTGCACGGATTGGCAGAGCGCGTGGTTTTTGAAGGCAAACGGGCGGTGGGCGTCGAGGTCCTGCGAGGAGGTGCCGCGCAGATCATCCGGGCACGGCGTGAAGTGGTGCTGGCGGCGTCCTCGATCAACTCGCCGAAGCTGTTGATGCTTTCGGGGATTGGTCCGGCGGCGCATCTGGCGGAGCATGGGGTTGAGCTTGTGGCGGACCGACCCGGGGTCGGGCGCAACCTGCAGGACCATCTGGAGCTTTACCTGCAGATGGCCTCAAAACTGCCGGTGACGCTCTACAAGCATTGGAACCTGCTCTCCAAAGCCGCGATCGGGGCGCAATGGCTCTTTACCAAGACCGGTCTGGGCGCCTCGAACCAGTTTGAAAGCGCGGCTTTCATCCGCTCAAAACCCGGCGTGGCCTACCCGGATATCCAGTATCACTTCCTGCCGATCGCGGTGCGCTATGACGGGAAGGTGGCGGCGGAAGGGCACGGGTTTCAGGCGCATGTGGGGCCGATGCGATCGAAGTCGCGGGGGCACGTGGCCCTTGCATCAAGGAACCCGGAAGACGCTCCAAGAATTCAATTCAACTACATGTCCGAGCCGGACGACTGGGAAGACTTCAGGCGGTGCATTCGCCTCACCCGCGAGATTTTTGCGCAGGAGGCTTTCAAGCCCTTCGTGAAAAAGGAGATACAGCCCGGGGAGGCCTTGCAATCGGATGATGAACTGGATGCCTTCATCCGGGAGCATGTGGAAAGCGCGTACCACCCATGCGGAACCTGTCGCATGGGCCGGGCGGATGACCGGCATGCGGTTGTTGACGCGGACGCGCGGGTCATCGGTGTCGAAGGGCTCCGCGTGGCGGACAGCAGTGTCTTCCCGCGTATCACAAACGGGAATCTGAACGCCCCCTCGATCATGGTGGGAGAGAAAGTGTCGGACCATCTGCTGGGCAAGGACCCCTTGCCCCGGTCCAACGATCAGCCCTGGGTGCATCCGGCCTGGCAGACCGCGCAGCGGTAAGGATTTCTTAACCTTCGTTAACGAATTTCCTTGCGGGCGGGGTCAATTGCGGTCACGTCCGATGCATGCGTCTTGCCGTTTACCTTTTGGTCACGAGTCTGATTTGCCTTGCGTTGCCCAGGGCGGGTCTGGCCGATGTCTCGGGTATGGTGCGGGTGGTCGATGGAGACACGCTGGACATCGACGGTACCCGGGTCCGGCTCTTTGGCATCGACGCGCCGGAAAAGGACCAAACCTGCACGGCGGCAACGGGCGCGGTCTGGGACTGTGGGGCCTGGGTCAGCACGGTGGTGCGCGCGCGCTACCACGGGGCCAACGCACGCTGCGTGCAAAAGGACACTGATCGCTATGGCCGTGTGGTCGCCACCTGCTTTGTAGAGGGCGCGGATATGGCTCGTGCGCTTGTCGCGGACGGACTCGCTTTTGCCTACCGAAAGTATGCTCTGGATTACGACCTTGATGAAAAGGGGGCGGCGATCCGGGGGGTTGGCCTGCATGGCTCGGAGTTGCAGTCGCCCGCCGCGTTCAGACAGGGGCGTGTCGGAGAGGCATCGGAGCCTTCAGGGTGCCGCATCAAGGGGAACATTTCCGCCAAGGGCACCCGCATCTATCACAGTCCGGGCCAGCGCGATTATGAAAAAACGCGTATCTCACCTGCCAAAGGCGAAAGGTGGTTCTGCACCGCAGCTGACGCAGAAGCCGCCGGGTGGCGCGCGGCGCGGCGCTGATCTCAACCGACCTTGTATGGCAGCAGACCCCGTTCATTCGGATCGACGGTCAGATGACGCTCCAGCGGGGGAACAGCGCGTTGATGGCAGTTCGTCCGCTCGCAGATGCGGCAGGAAATACCAATGGGTTCAAAAGCGTGATCGCTGCTCAGATCCATGCCATCGGCATAAACGAGGCTGCGGGCATGACGCACCTCACACCCCAGGGCGATGGCATAGCGACGCAGCGGCGCACCGAAGCGACCGGCGGGTTTGGTCACATCCCGCGCCAGGCTGATGTATCTGACGCCGTCCGGGGTTTCGGCAAGCTGCCGCAGGAACTGGCCGGGCACTTCAAACGCGCGATGCACGTTCCAGAGCGGGCAGGCGCCGCCGAACCTTGCAAACTGCAGCCGCGTGGCCGAATGCCTCTTGGTGATGGTGCCTGCCTGATCGACGCGCACAAAGAAAAACGGAATCCCCTTGGCCCCGGGGCGTTGAAGCGTCGAAAGCCGATGTGCAACCTGTTCGACCGAGGCGCCGAACTGACCGGAGAGGACCTCCAGATCGTGGCGGCAGGCGACCGCTGCGTCCTGAAACGCCCGGTAAGGCATCAAGGCTGCCCCGGCAAAGTAATTGGCCAGACCGATTTTAGCGATAGCGCGGGCCTCTGCGGTGTGAAAGCGGGCCAGATCGAGGGTGGCCTCCAGCAAGGCATCCTGCTTGAGCAGGGCGAGTTGTAACAGCAGTTGGAAAGTCTGGCTCTCCGCAGGGGCGCGGCGCGACAGCACCAAGGATTTGCTTTCAGGAACATAGTTGCGCAGGCGGTCGGTTTCCTCGAAGGCCACCGTGACCCCGCCGCTGCTGAGCGTTGCGATGGCGGCCTCGCGGATGTTGGGGTAACGCCCCTGACGCTCTGCGAAATGCTCTGCGGCGCGATCCACCGCGTCGATGTAGTTGTCGCAGTAATGGAAGAAGTCGCGCACCTCTTCCCACGGGCTCGGCGTGGCGCGCGCATCCTCACGCCCCAAGGCCTCATCAAGAGAGGCGAGGCGTTCCTGCATTTGCCGGTAGGTCCGGTGGAGCTCAAGGAAGGCATGAGCGAGGGTGGGGGCGTTGGAAGCGGCAAGCCGGAGGTCGGCAAGCGGCGGAAGTGTTTCAGCAAAGACCGGGTCTGCCAGCGCCTCTCGCATATCGCTGACCAGTCTTTCGCTGTCCCCTTCGCTCAACTCCGTCACATCGAGGCCAAATTCCTGCGCCAGGGCCAGCACCACCGTGGTTGAGACGGGGCGGTTGTTATTCTCCATCTGGTTGAGATACGGTAGCGAGACCCCGAGTTTCGCCGCGAAATCCTTTTGCGTGTGCCCCATACGGGTACGCAGTTCGCGCAGTTTTGCACCGGCATAGAGTTTTTGCGTGGCCATGGGTTTGTCCTTGCTCAGAGCTTTGCAAACTGCATTGCTTTGCAGAGCCTAGCTTTGCAAATCCATGAGGGCAAGGCAACGCATGGGCCAGCCGCCCTCATGGATTTGCCCCTAAGAGGTGCCGGCCCCTGCGATCCGCCGCTCGCGCCAATAGACGGCCATTATGGAGGCCACCGCCGCCAGCGCGGTGGCCAGCATGATGTAAAGCAGCGGCAACGCCCCGGTCGTCTCATCAAGCGAAGCGCCCGCGAGGGCGCTGAGCGCCGCGCCACCGCCGATCATGATCGCGCCCCCGAGCCCGGATGCCGTGCCCGCAAGATGCGGTCGCACGGACAGAAGACCCGCGGTCGCATTGGGGATCACGAGCCCATTGCCAAGCCCAACAAATGTCATGAGGCCAAAGAAGCTGAGCGGACTTCCCGCGCCCGCCAGAAAGATCGCGAGCGACAGCGCCACGCCAAAGGCATTGATCAGGGAGCCGGTCAGGACCAGCTTGTTGATCCCGATGCGCTGCGCCAGCATGCCGGTCAGCATGTTGCCAAAGAAATACCCCACGGCGGGCGCGCCGAAGTAGATGCCTACCCAGAAGGGGCTCATGCCGAACACCACCGAGCCCACGAAAGGTCCGCCACCGAGATAGGCGAAGAAAGCGCCCGAGCAGAACCCTGCTGCGAGCGAATACCCCCAGAACCTCGGGGAGGTCAGCAATTCGGGGTATTCGCCAAATTGCGCGGTGAGGGATTTCTCGCTTTTGACCGCCGTTTCACCCATATCTGCCCATGCCAGCCAGAGCGTCAACGCACCGAGCACCAGAAGGGCCCAGAAGTTTGCTTTCCATCCAAAGAGCTGGTCCAGAATGCCGCCGAACATCGGGCTTATCATCGGCACGATGGCCATGCCCATGGTGACATAACCGATCATGGAGGCGGCCTTGTCCTGCTCGAACATGTCCCGGACGGCGGCACGGCTCAGGACCATGGCCACCGCACTTATTGCCTGACACATACGGAAAAACAGAAATGTCTCGACCGTAGTGGCGAAGACGCACCCCACGGTGGCAACCAGAAATCCGGCCAACCCCCACAAAATGACCGGTCGTCGGCCCAGATTATCGGAAATGGGCCCCAGAAAGATCTGCAAGACGCCGCTGACGCCGAGGTAAAGCGCCACCGATAGCTGCATGATGCCGTAGTCCGTCTCAAAATGCGCGGTCATCTTGGGAAGACTGGGCAGAAACATGTTCATGACGATCGCGGACATGCCGGCCAGCAGGATCAGCGTCGCGATATGCGGGGGGGTTGTCCGATCCAGAAACCGGACTGGCTTGTGGTGTTGCATGGTGTTTTCTTAGGTGACGCCTCAAGGCTTGTCCATCTCGCAACGTCTTGCGAGGTAATTCGCATTTTTGCAATTTGCATCTCATGTAGTGAATAGTATTTGCAAATTTGCTCATTTTCCCTTCGCTTGCGCGATGCGCTTGGGTATGAGGGATGAAATCCAATTGTGGGGTTCATCATGAAAGACATCCTGGAACAACTTGAAGAAAGACGCGCAACGGCCCGTTTGGGCGGCGGACAGAAACGGATCGACGCGCAACACGGACGCGGAAAGCTCACCGCGCGCGAACGCGTCGAGCTGCTTTTGGATGACGGCAGTTTCGAAGAGTTCGACATGTTCGTATCGCATCGCTGCACCGATTTCGGGATGGAAAGCCAGAAACCTGCAGGGGATGGGGTGGTCACCGGCTGGGGTACGATCAACGGGCGTCTGGTCTATGTGTTCAGCCAGGATTTCACCGTGCTTGGCGGGTCCGTGTCAGAGACCCACGCCAAGAAGATCTGCAAGATCATGGATATGGCGGTGCAGAACGGCGCGCCTGTCATCGGGATCAACGATTCCGGCGGTGCGCGCATTCAGGAGGGCGTGGATTCGCTGGCGGGCTACGGCGAAGTCTTTCAGCGCAATATCACCGCCTCCGGTGTCGTGCCACAGATCAGCGTCATCATGGGCCCTTGCGCAGGTGGTGCGGTCTATTCCCCCGCGATGACCGATTTCATCTTCATGGTCAAAGACAGCTCCTACATGTTCGTGACCGGCCCCGATGTAGTCAAGACGGTAACGAACGAGCAGGTGTCCGCGGAAGAACTCGGCGGGGCGACAACGCACACCCGCAAGTCGTCGGTGGCGGATGCTGCCTTTGAAAATGATGTGGAGGCGCTCGCGGAAGTGCGCCGCCTGGTGGATTTCCTGCCGTCGAACAATCGCGAACATCCGCCCGTCCGTCCGTTCTTTGATGACCCGGGCCGCATCGAGCCTTCGTTGGACACCCTCGTGCCGGAAAACCCCAACACGCCCTATGACATGAAAGAGCTTATTCACAAGCTGGCGGACGAGGGTGATTTCTACGAGATTCAGGAGGAGTTCGCGAAGAACATCATCACGGGTTTCATCCGGCTGGAGGGGCGGACCGTTGGCGTTGTAGCCAACCAGCCGCTGGTGCTGGCCGGGTGTCTCGACATTGACAGCTCCCGCAAGGCCGCGCGGTTCGTGCGGTTCTGTGATGCGTTCGAAATTCCGATCCTGACCCTGATTGATGTACCTGGCTTCCTGCCCGGGACGAGCCAGGAATATGGCGGGGTCATCAAGCATGGTGCCAAGCTTCTGTTTGCTTATGGTGAGGCGACGGTGCCCATGGTGACCGTCATCACCCGCAAAGCCTACGGCGGTGCTTACGTGGTGATGTCATCCAAGCATCTTCAGGCGGATTTCAATTATGCATGGCCCTCTGCCGAGGTGGCGGTGATGGGCGCCAAGGGCGCGACGGAGATCATTCACCGCGCCGATCTTGGCGATCCTGAAAAAATCGCAAAACACACGGCTGACTACGAAGAGCGGTTTGCCAATCCGTTTGTCGCGTCGGAACGCGGATTCGTGGATGAGGTTATCATACCGCGCACAACGCGCAAACGGATCGCGCGGGCCTTTGCATCGCTGCGGAACAAATCGGTTCAACTGCCCTGGAAAAAGCACGACAACATCCCGCTGTAAGGCCATGACAATCAGTGCTTTTCATAACGCCCTGGCAGCGCGAGGTCCGGCTGCTCCCATCGCTCATGCTGCGCGCTGGACGGTGCCATCGGGCCAGAGCGTGGAGTTGTTCGAGGTGCTTGTTGACGAGGTCGGGGCCGAAGATTGGGTTCGGTTTCGCTTCCTTGCGCCGCGAATCGGCAAACAAACCGGCGATCTGACCTTTGAGCAGGCGTTGGACGATTTCGAGTTGCTGTGCGAACAGGTGGCGCTGCCTTACTTGCAAGACTATGAGCTTGCGGCGGATGTTATTGTCATCGCGCTTCTGGACCGCCCTGTTGATTTCGGGGCCGCGGACCCGGATGCGACGCAATATATCGAGGTCTTCCGGGTCGAAGATCATCGCTGCACGGCGGAGGTGTTGTGGTGATGTCACGAACGCATTTGACCGTAACGCAGGCTATGGTCCTGCATCTGCCGCCCTATGCTTTTGATGTCGTGCGTGAGGAGTTCGTGCCGGAATGCTGAAGCACAAGGGATTTCCAGGCCGTCTTCCGGGGACGGACTATCAATTTACCCTGCGGCGGTTCAACCCGCGGGGCGTGACGCCCCTGGTGCGGCGCGAACGGTTTCGGGATCGCAAACCCGCCGACCGGCGCGCGGATGCGGCCTTCTTTCAGGCGCTCTGGGAGCATTTTGGCGAGCACCCGTTTCAGCGTGGCAATCTGGACGCAGGCCGCCTGTCATGGCTGTTCGGGCGCGAGGTCATCCCAGCGACTGATCCTTTTGACCCGGAAAGCTATGACGCGCTGCTGAGGATTGACGTGCGCGTTGCCAAAGGCTCCTTCCCCGAAGCATTTGATGGAGGATCGGCATGATTTCGCCTGATTTTCTGCAATTGTGGCAAAACTTGGCCCACGGCCTGATACGAGCGGGAATTTTTCTTGGAACTTCAACCAAGGCGTGTATATTCGGTTTTGCAGGAGTGCGCGCATATCCCCGCAAATCTCTTGTGTACACTATTCGTACCCCTTCCCCTGACGGGCAACAACGGCGAAGTCGCCAGGTGTTGCCCGTCTTTTTTTGCGTGGGCGGGTCTGGTGCTCTGGCCCCCGACGAACGCGGCCCCCTTCGATCCCCCATGGAAGTCCTTGTAGACCGCGGCGCATCTACGCGGCGCCCACCAAACCCTGCTTCGTCTCATTCGATCTGCCAAAGAAAGATTTGCTATGTTCAATAAGATCCTGATCGCCAACCGCGGCGAAATCGCGTGTCGTGTCATCAAAACAGCCCGCAAGATGGGGATTACCACCGTTGCGATCTATTCTGATGCCGACAAACAGGCGCTCCACGTTCAGATGGCGGATGAAGCCGTGCATATCGGGCCGCCCCCCGCGAACCAGTCCTATATCGTCATCGACAAGGTGATGGCGGCCATCGCGTCTTCGGGCGCGCAGGCGGTGCATCCGGGCTACGGGTTCCTATCCGAGAACGCGAAATTCGCCGAAGCTCTGGAAGCTGCTGGTGTCGCTTTTGTTGGCCCGCCAGTCGGGGCCATCGAAAAGATGGGCGACAAGATCACCTCCAAGAAAATCGCGCAGGACGCGGGCGTCAGCACCGTGCCCGGCTACATGGGGCTGATCGAGGACGCAGAGGAAGCGGTCAGGATTTCGAATGATATCGGCTACCCGGTGATGATCAAAGCCTCCGCCGGGGGCGGCGGCAAGGGCATGCGCATCGCATGGAACGACGAGGAGGCGCGCGAAGGCTTCCAGTCCTCCAAGAACGAGGCCGCGAACTCCTTCGGGGATGACCGCATTTTCATCGAGAAATTCGTGACCCAGCCCCGGCACATCGAAATTCAGGTGCTCTGTGACAGCCACGGTAACGGCATTTACCTGGGCGAGCGCGAGTGTTCCATCCAGCGCCGCAACCAGAAAGTCGTTGAAGAAGCCCCAAGTCCCTTCCTTGATGAAGCGACCCGGAAGGCGATGGGCGAACAGGCCGTGGCTCTGGCCAAGGCGGTGGGCTACTCCAGCGCGGGAACCGTCGAGTTTATCGTTGACGGTAACAAGAACTTCTATTTCCTTGAGATGAACACCCGCCTGCAGGTGGAACACCCGGTGACTGAACTGATCACCGGTGTCGATCTGGTCGAACAGATGATCCGGGTGGCCAATGGCGAGAAGTTGTCGATCACGCAGAAGGACGTCACGCTGACCGGCTGGGCCATTGAAAACCGGCTTTACGCCGAGGACCCGTACCGGGGGTTCCTGCCTTCGATCGGGCGGCTGACCAGATATCGCCCGCCTGCTGAGGTGGCCGCCGGACCGCTGCTGGCAGAGGGTACCTGGCAGGGGGATGCGCCCGCCGGGGAGATGGCGGTGCGCAATGACACCGGCGTCTATGAGGGCGGCGAGATCAGCATGTACTACGACCCGATGATCGCCAAGCTTTGCACCTGGGCGCCGACCCGGGCAGAGGCCATCGAACAGATGCGCGTGGCGCTCGACAGCTTTGAGGTCGAAGGCATCGGGCACAACCTGCCGTTCCTGTCAGCGGTGATGGATCACCCGAAATTCGTCTCGGGTGATATGACAACTGCCTTCATCGCCGAGGAATACCCCGACGGTTTCGAGGGCGTCGAATTGCCCGAGGCAGAGTTGCGCCGGATCGCCGCCGCCTGTGCCGCCATGCACCGCGTGGCCGAGATTCGCCGCACGCGTGTGTCAGGCCGCATGGACAATCACGAACGCAAGGTGGGCACGGAGTGGAATGCGCGGTTGCAGGGGCAGTCCTATGACCTCAGCATTGACGCGGATCAGGCCGGGTCGACGGTCGATTTTGGTGACGGCAGCACATTGCGGATCACGGGTGACTGGACCCCGGGGGATCAGCTTGCCGAGATGATGGTCGACGGGGCACCCCTGGTGTTGAAGGTCGGGAAAATCTCGGGTGGCTTCCGGATCAGAACGCGGGGAGCGGATATGAAGGTGCACGTCCGCACGCCGCGCCAGGCCGAACTTGCCCTGAAGATGCCCGAGAAACTGCCTCCCGATACCTCCAAGATGCTGCTTTGCCCGATGCCCGGGCTGGTGGTGAAACTGGATGTCGCTGTTGGCGATGAGGTTCAGGAGGGGCAGGCGCTCTGCACCATCGAAGCCATGAAGATGGAGAATATCCTGCGTGCTGAACGCAAGGGTACTGTGACCAAGATCAACGCCGATGCGGGCGACAGCCTCGCGGTGGACGACGTAATCATGGAGTTCGAATAGATCGGATGTCTGCGGAGCCCGTGCCCATGCAAGACGGTCAGGACGGCCCGCGGTCTTCTGCGGCGCGGGCCTTCTGCTCGCGGATTTCGCGCTTGCGGATGGGCATCTTGTCGATGCTGCGGCTGATCTCGCGCACGTCCCACGGGAAGGGTTTGCGCACGTTCACGGTCCCTTCCTTGTTCAGCAGCACCAGCATGAAGCCACGGGGGCGCAGTTTCCGGCGTAAGTCCGACAGGGGTTGGGGTTCGGTATCCGTGATGACCACGACATCCCGCGAGGCCAATTCGTCCGTGCGCGCGCGCAACAATTCCATCTGTTCGACAAAGGCCGGATCAAGATCGGACTCCGCAAAAACCACCACCGGTCTTTTTTTCCACTTAAATTGTGTCAAATCGACTTCATTCATGGAAAAGAACAATGTCTCTTTACCATCCGCCTGTACGTCCTGCGAAACAGCCGGAGCGGCAAAAAAAGCTGCGATAACAAAGGGTACGAGTGGTCTCATGCGCTCTCCTGTTGGGGGTAATATAGACCTCTTTTTCCAAGATGCGATGGCTGGCACAAGCAAATTTACCATTAAATCCGCGGCAAGAGTTTTGGTGTACTGGCACAGGTGGTTCCGATATCGACGCCGGTCGGGGCAGTTTTTCGACGTTGGGTATCCTGCGCCATGAACGTAATCCTTTTTCTCGGTGCGCACCGCACCGGTATGGCCACTTTCGATGACTATATGCGCCGCCATGCGGTTCGGCTGGCATCGCAGGGCGTTTCCTTTTGGGGGCCGAGGCGCGCGCGGCAGGGCATCCTGTCCCGCCGGGGCTCCGCCGATCCTGCCGCCGTTGCACGTGCGCACGCCCGGGTCAGGGCGCTGTTGGATCGCACTGCTGCGCGCGGGGTCAAGACCCTTGTGGTGAGCGACCCGCAGATGGTCGGCTCGATTGAAGGGAACGTCACCTCCCGGTCGCTCTACCCGCGTGCCGCGGAGAACCTGAGCCTTGTCGCGCGCCCGTTCAGGGACCACATTTCGTCTGTGATGTTCAGCCCGCGCAGCCTTGACACCTACTGGTGTTCCGCTCTGGCGCGGGGGGTGGCCGGGGGGGTGGGTATCCCGGGCCGGGCTGAGCTGCGCGACATTGTGGATGACAGCCGCAGTTGGCGCGATGTGATAACTGACGTGGCGAGCGCATTGCCGGGTGTTCCGATCCGCGTGCTGCCGTTTGAGAATTTCATGGGCCGCCCGGATGCGTTGCTCGCAAAGGGTGCGGGCTTCGATGCGCCGTTTGATGGCCAACGCAAATGGCTGAACCGGTCGCCCGGGCTGCCGGAGTTGCGCCGCGCGGTCAGCAATCGCGGTGGCGCGCCCGCGGCCCTGCCGTTTGGCATGGGGCGCTGGAACCCTTTCACAAATGAAGAGCATGCGATCCTGCGGGAAAAACATGCCGATGATATGATGTGGCTTGCCTCGGGTGCTGATGGGCGTGCCACTCTGACAGAGGACTGTCTTCGGGACAGAGCGGGGCCAACCCCGCCGGCCGGAGCACAAGCAAAAGGACAACGAGATGAGCTCGAAGAAAGACACATGGCGCGACCTGGCTGAAGGTGAATTGCGGGGCAGGCCGCTGGACGATCTGAAGTGGAAGACGTTGGAGGGCATTGAGGTCCAGCCGCTCTACACCGAGGAAGATCTCGCGCAGGTGGACCATCTGGGCACGATCCCGGGTCAGGCGCCCTATACGCGCGGCGTCAAGGCGACCATGTATGCAGGCCGCCCTTGGACGATCCGGCAATACGCGGGTTTTTCGACCGCCGAGGAATCGAACGCGTTTTACCGCCAGGCGCTGGCCAATGGTCAGCAAGGGGTGTCGGTTGCCTTCGATCTGGCGACCCATCGCGGCTATGACAGCGACCATCCACGGGTCGAGGGCGATGTGGGCAAGGCCGGGGTCGCCATTGACAGTGTTGAGGACATGAAGATCCTTTTCGACGGTATCCCGCTCGACAAGGTGTCGGTCTCCATGACCATGAACGGTGCGGTGATACCGATCCTTGCGAATTTCATCGTCACCGGTGAAGAGCAGGGGCACGACCGTGCGGTCCTGTCCGGAACGATCCAGAACGACATTCTCAAGGAATTCATGGTCCGCAACACATATGTGTACCCACCGGAGCCCTCGATGCGGATCATTGCGGATATCATCGAATACACGTCGAACGAGATGCCGAAGTTCAACTCCATCTCGATCTCCGGCTACCACATGCAGGAAGCGGGCGCGAACCTGGTGCAGGAGCTGGCGTTCACGCTCGCCGATGGGCGTGAATACGTGCGCGCTGCAATTGATCGCGGCATGGATGTCGACAAATTCGCCGGGCGGTTGAGCTTTTTCTTTGCCATCGGCATGAATTTCTTCATGGAGGCAGCCAAACTTCGTGCTGCGCGCCTGCTCTGGTCGCGGATCATGGAGGAGTTCGAGCCGAAGAACCCCAAGTCTTCCATGTTGCGCACCCACTGCCAGACCTCCGGTGTGAGCTTGCAGGAGCAGGACCCACATAACAACGTGATCCGCACGGCCTATGAGGCGATGAGCGCGGTTCTGGGCGGCACGCAGTCCTTGCACACCAACGCGCTGGATGAGGCGATTGCCCTGCCCACGGAATTCTCCAGCCGGATCGCGCGTAATACGCAATTGATCTTACAGGAAGAAACCGGGGTCACGAATGTGATCGATCCGCTTGCAGGCTCCTATTATGTGGAGAAGCTGACCCATGATCTGGCGGAAGCCGCCTGGAAACTCATCGAGGAAGTCGAAGACATGGGCGGCATGACAAAGGCCGTTGCCAGCGGCATGCCCAAGCTTCGCATTGAAGAGGCCGCAGCCACGCGTCAGGCCAATATCGACCGGGGCACCGAGGTCATCGTGGGCGTCAACAAGTATCGCCGCGAGAAAGAAGACCTGATCGACATTCTCGATATCGACAACGCGGCTGTCCGCCAAAGCCAGGTGGCGCGGCTTGAACAGGTACGCGGGTCACGGGATGCATCCGCCTGTGACGCGGCGCTTGCGGAACTGACCCGCCGCGCGTCGGAGGGGGGAAACTTGTTGGAAGCAGCGGTCGAGGCCGCCCGTGCGCGCGCGACAGTAGGAGAGATCAGCATGGCGATGGAAAAAGTGTTTGGCCGGCACCGGGCAGAAGTAAAAACCCTCGCCGGTGTTTATGGCGCGGCCTATGAAGGGGACGAAGGGTTTGCGGCCATTCAGAAATCGGTTGAGGCGTTTGCCGAAGCCGAAGGCCGCCGCCCGAGGATGCTGGTCGTCAAGATGGGTCAGGATGGCCATGACCGCGGCGCCAAAGTGATCGCGACAGCCTTCGCTGACATCGGTTTTGATGTGGACGTGGGCCCGCTCTTCCAGACTCCAGCGGAGGCGGCGCAGGATGCGGTCGACAATGACGTGCACGTGATCGGCATCAGTTCGCAGGCCGCAGGGCACAAAACGCTGGCACCACAACTGGTGCAGGCGCTCAAGGAGGCGGGCGCGGATGATATTCTGGTGATCTGTGGCGGGGTAATTCCGCAGCAGGACTATCAATTCCTCTATGATGCCGGGGTAAAGGCGATCTTCGGGCCGGGTACAAACATCCCGGAGGCGGCCCAGGACATTCTGCGGTTGATCGCAGAAGCGCGCGGTTGATCGCCTTCGATCACATCGCGATCTCGGGGCACACTCTCGAAGAGGCGCAGGCTTATGTGGAGGAGGCCTTGGGGGTCTCCCTCCAACCCGGCGGAAAACATGACGTGTTCCATACCCACAATGCCTTGCTCGGGCTGGAGGATGGCCTTTATCTGGAGGCGATCGCCGCCGATCCTGACGCGCCATTGCCTGACCGGCCCCGGTGGTTTGATCTTGACCGGTTTGCCGGGGCACCGCGTCTGACCAACTGGATTTGCCGGACGCAGACTCTGGAGGCCGCGCTTGGAAAAGGACCGCCGGGGCTGGGAAAGCCTGTTCATCTCAGCCGGGGTGATTTGCGGTGGCGCATGGCCGTGCCGGAAGACGGTATTCTGCCCTTTGACAACTGTGCCCCGGCATTGATCCAATGGGAGACGGAGATTCATCCGGTGCAGCTTCTCAAACCCTCGGGGATACGCTTGTCGGCCCTGGTGGTCAGCCATCCGCAGGCAACGGCGCTGGAGCAGGCGCTGGCTGACATGCTCTTTGACGAGAGGGTCAGGTTTCAGGTGGGCCCGGCAGGGTTGCGGGCCTCTTTCGAAACACCGCACGGGCCAAGGGAAATGGCGGTGTGATCCGTCCGGCAGCGCCAAAAGACGCAAAGGAGATTGCGGCGCTCTGGAACTGGATGATTAACGAAACACTTGCGACCTTCACCACCGAGCAAAAAACCGAACAAGGCGTTGTCGAGTTGATCGAGGCGCGGCCCGGCCTGTTCCTCGTGACGGTGCGTGACGGCGCTTTGGCGGGCTTTGCGACCTGCGGGGCGTTCCGGCCCGGTCCCGGATATGCCGCAACCGTGGAGCATTCGGTGATCGTATCGCCGCAGGCGCATGGCGCGGGCCATGGGCGCGCCTTGTTGACCGCGCTTGAGGCCAGGGCGCGGGATTACGGCAAACACGTCATGCTGGCCGCCATCAGCGGCGCAAACCCCGCAGCAGTCGCCTTTCATGCGGCCTTGGGCTACACCGAAGTGGGCCGCCTGCCCGAAGTCGGTTGCAAGGCCGGGAGGTGGCTTGACCTGGTGCTGATGCAGAAAACCCTTTCCCCGGACAGATGATGGCCTGACACGCCTGCACGCAAGGGTTATGCTGACCTCGTGTCGATCTGGTCCCGCATAACGGACGCGCTTTCAGCGCTCACCGCAGGCGAAAGCCTCTCCGCGGTCTTTGACCGGTTGCGCAGCCCGCCCGAACGCTCGGTCGCGTTTACCATTGCGGTGATTGCGCTGGGGGCCAAGATGGCCAAGGCGGACGGGCAGGTGACGCGCGATGAGGTCACGGCCTTCCGCGAAGTCTTCCGGATCGCGTCACAGGACGAAGCGGGGGCGGCCAAGGTCTTTAACCTTGCACGGCAGGATGCCGCCGGGTTTGAGGAGTACGCCAAACGCATTCGGGCGATGTTCACAGGTCAGCCCGATACCTTGCGGGACCTGCTTGAAGGGCTTTTTCATATTGCCATGGCGGACGGGTTCTACCACCCGAACGAAAACGCTTTTCTGGAGGAAGTCACGCGCATCTTCGAAATCCCGCAAAACGAGTTCCGGGCGCTCAGGATGCGTTTTGCACCCGACGCGCCGCAGGATCCCTATACGGTGTTGGGCGTCCCGCCGGATATGCCTCTGGCCGAGATCCGCCGCGTCTTTCGCAAGCTGGTACGGGAAAACCACCCCGATGCGATGATCGCGCGGGGCGTGCCGGAAGAGGCGCTGCAACTGGCGCAAAAGCGCATGGCCGACATAAACCGGGCCTGGGAAGAGATCGAAGGTGCGCATGTGTGATGCGCCTTGCGACCTACAATGTCGAGTGGTTCAACGCGCTCTTTGATGACGATGACCGTCTTTTGCCGGATGGGGAATGGTCCGCGCGATATCAGGTGACGCGCGCCCAGCAGGCGGAAGCGCTGGCCCGGGTCCTCGCCGCAATGGATGCGGATGCGGTCATGGTGGTGGAGGCCCCCGACACCGGCAAAAGGCGCAGCACCGTCGCGGCCCTGGAGAACTTCGCCAGCCATTTCGGGTTGCGCACGCGCGCCGCCGTGAGCGGCTTTGCCAATGACACCAAACAGGAGATCGCGCTTCTTTATGATCCAGATGTGCTGACGGCGCGGCATCAGCCTAGGGTCGGTCATGGGGATGTCCCGCGGTTTGATGGTATCTTCTCGATTGATCTGGATGTGGACGCAACCCGGGACGCGGTGCGGTTCTCGAAACCGCCGCTTGAGCTTTGCGTGGAGACATCCGGCGGGTTCGTTTTTCACATGATTGGGGTGCACCTGAAATCCAAGGCGCCACATGGGGCAAAGACGCCCGATGATGTGAAACGCATCGCCATCGCCAACCGCCGGAAGCAGCTGGCGCAGGCGATCTGGTTGCGGGCGCGTATAGATCAGATGCGCGCCGAGGGGCTGCCCTTGATGGTGATGGGGGATCTGAACGATGGTCCGGGACTTGACGCGTTTGAGGACCTCTTTGGCAAATCCTCGGTGGAAATCGTGTTGGGTACAAAGGGCGATCACCCACTTTTTGACCCGCATGCCAGCAGGGTTCTGGGTCAGCGGTTTGGGCCGGTGCCTACCACCTCCCGCTTCTACATCCAGCAAGAGAAACGATACCTGCAGGCCTTGCTCGATTACATCATGATTTCACAGGACTTGCGTGATCGGTCGCCGCGCTGGCGCATCTGGCACCCGATGGACGATCCGGCCTGCTGGGCGGATGCGGCCTTGCGCGATGCGCTTGTCACCGCGTCGGACCATTTCCCGGTAACGCTCGACATCGCGATCTGATCTGTAAGAATCGCGTTTGCAGGTCTATGCTGAACGGATGAGAAAGCTCTTTTGTATTCTGATCGTCGCCTGTGTCGCGGCCCTTCCTGTGTCTGCGCAGGACGAGGATGGGTCATCGTTGATGGAGCGCGGGGCGCAGGATTTCCTCGAAGGTCTGCTGAAAGAGATGGAGCCTGCCTGGCGCGAAATGCAAGGCTTCATGAATGAGATGGGACCGGCGATGATCGACCTCATGGATCAGGTCAAGGACTGGTCCGCCTATGAAGCACCCGAGATGCTGGAGAATGGCGATATCATCATTCGCCGCAAACCCGACGAACAGGCCCCGCCAGCCCCAGATGCGGACCCGCTGCCCCCGATCGAGCTTTAGCGTTGCTGCTTGATTTCGACGGCCGCGCCAAGCGAGGCTGCAAGGGACATGAAACGCGCCTTTGCGACCTCACCGAAGAGCGGCACCATGTCTGGCGTAAGCCGTAGCTGCAGGAGCTTCTTTTTCGGAAACCAGCGCAGCGTGCCGCGTTCGGCATCCTGCGTCATCCAGAGCATCGCGCCGAAGCGCATGGCTTTTCCCAGGATTTCCGCGTCCCGCTTGTCCGCATCATCAATCAGGTCATAGAGATCGGCAAAACGGGTGCCCTCGCGCTTGTTGCTGTAGCGATGCAGAAGGGCAAGGCCCAGAAACACGCGTTCAGAGTGTTTCAGCCCCCCGAGATTGGCGCGGGTAGCATTGTCGAAACAGGTCTCCGCCCGGTAGTCGGGATGCGCGCGCCAGCTTACATCATGCAGGAGGCAGGCCGCCTTGATGAGCCTGCGCCGGGGGGTGGGGACGGACTTGAAAAGCGGATGAATGAAGGCATAGAGCGATTTGCCAAAGCCCGGCATGCGCGCGTCCTTTGCTTCGGCAAAGCGGCACGCCTCGATCAGCGGGTCCCGGTCGCGCAATCGTTGCGGCATCTGTTCATAGAGCATCCCTTCGCGGATACCGTAGCTTGAGATCGCGATATCCTTGGGTTTGAAGGTGGACACCAGGCGGGTCAGCACTTCGGTGGCAAGGGGCACAAGGCTCATCCGCGCGTTGGAAATCCCGCATGCGGCGCGCAGGTCATCGATGTCATTCGCGGCAATGAATTTGGCCGTCGCCGTCACCGACCGGGCCGTCATCCGGTATTCATGCAGAACCTGGAGCGGATAGCCCCGGCGCAGCATGTCGATCCGGGCGATGGCGCGCCAGGACCCGCCGACGAGAAACAGGCGGTCCCGCTGCGGGCCCATGACTTCCTTTAGCTCCGCCATGGTCTGCTTGATATGGGCATGCCGCCCTTTCTTGCCGCCCGCGATCTCCCGTAGTTTGAGCGGCCCCAGCGAAGAGGTGACACGACGCCCGACGCGGCCCTCCGAAATCTCCGCGAGTTCCATGGACGATCCGCCAATATCGCAGACCAGACCATAAGACCCGGGCCAGCCGAGCAAGACGCCCTGCGCCGAAAGACGTGCCTCTTCCTCACCGCCGATGACCCAGATGCGCAGACCGGTTTCGCGTTTGACCTCTTCACAAAAAGCCGCACCGTCGGAGGCATCCCGCACCGCCGCGGTGGCGACAACGGTCAGGGAGGGCAGACCCATCCCCTGAGCCAGATGCTGAAACCGCCTCAACGCATTCAGCGCTCTGACCCGCCCTTCCGGGTTGAGTACACCGGACTCCGACAGACCCGCCCCCAGCGCGCACATGATTTTTTCGTTGTAGAAATAGGCCGGGCTTCGGGCCGCGCCGTCAAACACCACAAGCCGGACGGAGTTCGAGCCGACATCAACCACCCCGACCCGCGAGAGCGCCCGCGCACTTGGGTCGCGGAACAAGGGCCGTCCGAACAAATTCTCGTCAGGATGGCCGGTGTCCGGGTCCGCAGTCGGAGGGGGTGTTTCGTTCATGGCAGAGGCCGCGCTTGTTTCGCCCGCAGCCTGTGAAAAAAACCGGTCCGGGTCAATGCAGAGTTGGCGCTGACACCGCGCAAGTTGCCGCAGGCGGAAGTGCCTGCATCAGTCTTCGGTATGCGTGAGTTTCGGTACGTCCGACGCTCCCGCAGACCCGCGTCCCGACAGCGAGGGGTTCTCCATGAAGAAGCGATGGCAATTGAAGGCGAATGTTCCTTCCTCGATGCTGGGGCGTTCAAAACTGCCGTCGGGCCTCATCACCCAGCTTTGTGCCACATCCGCCAGATTTGCCGCCATGATCTGGCTGACGATCTGCGCCTTCACCGTGTTGTTCAGGATCTCGACCAATGTCTCGACGCGCCGGTTCAGGTTCCGCCCCATCCAGTCGGCGGAGGAGATGAACACACGGGCTTTTTTGTGGGGCAGCCCCGCGCCGTTGCCGAAACAGACGATGCGGGAATGCTCCAGAAAGCGGCCGACAATGGATTTGACGCGGATGTTCTCGCTCAACCCCTTGACGCCCGGGCGCAAGCCGCAGATGCCCCGGATCACGAGGCTGATTTTCACGCCGGCAGCACTTGCGGCGTAAAGCGCGTCAATCACTTCGCTGTCGATGAGCGAATTCATCTTGGCCCAAATGACCGCCGGTTTGCCCGCGCGGGCATGGTCAGCCTCTGCCGCGATCAGTTCCAGCAGGCGTGGTTTCAGCGAAACAGGCGAAATGGCGAGGTTATCCAGTTGTTCAGGCTGCGCATACCCGGACAGGTAATTGAAGACTTTGGTTGCGTCGCGCCCCAGCGCGGTATCGCAGGTGAAAAACGACAGATCCGTGTAGATGCGGGCCGTGATCGGATGGTAATTTCCGGTGCCATAATGGGTATATGTCACCAGCTGATTTCCCTCACGCCGCACCACGGTGGAGATTTTGGCGTGGGTCTTGAGGTCGAGAAACCCGTAGACCACATGCGCGCCCGCCCGCTCCAGCCGTCTCGATTGGCGAATGTTGGCAGCCTCGTCAAACCGGGCCTTCAACTCGACCAGCGCTGTGACGGATTTGCCGTCTTCCGCCGCTTCGCACAGCGCCTCGACAATCGGGCTGTCACGCGAGGTGCGGTAGAGTGTCTGCTTGATCGCCACGACATTCGGGTCGCGCGCGGCCTGCTGCAGGAACCTGATGACCATGTCGAAGGTCTCGTAAGGGTGATGCAGCAGCATGTCCTTGTGACGAATGGCTGACAGCAGATTTCCTTCATAGTCGGTCACGCGTTCCGGCACGCGGGGGGTGAAATTGGGCCAGAGCAGATCGGGCCGGGCGTCGAGCACCAGTTCCTTGAGGTCGGACATGCCGACCATGCCATTGAGCTCGATGACCTCGTCCAGATCAACGCCCAGCTGTTCCATGATGACCGACATCAAGAGCGGTGGCGCGCCCGCCGAATGGGTCAGACGGACAACCTCACCCCGGCGCCGCCGCTTGAGCGCCACCTCAAACTCGCGCACCAGATCTTCGGCTTCTTCCTCGACCTCAAGATCACTGTCGCGCAACACGCGGAATTCGAAATGCGCCTTGAGCTTGTAGCCGGGGAAAAGCTGGGAAATCTTCATGACCAAAAGCTCTTCCAGCGGCAGGAAGCGGTGCGCGCCATCGGGATCCGGAAGGGAGACGAAGCGGTCGATCTGCGCGGGGATCGGCAAGAGCGCCTTCAACGGGCGTTTGTCACTTTCGCGTTCCAGTTCGAGCGCCAGCGCGTAGCCGGTGTTGGGAATGAAGGGAAAGGGATGCGCGGGATCAATCGCAAGTGGCGACAGAACCGCAAAGACCTGTGACAGGAACACCTCGTCCAGATGTTTCTGATCGGCTTTGGTGACCTCATCACGTTTCAGAACGGCGATGCGTTCTTGGTTCATTTCATCCAGCAGGGCGACGAGCACGCGCTGCTGGGTTTCCATCAGGGTGCGCGCGTTCTTGTCGATCAGTGCCAGCTGCTCGCTGGGGCTTAACCCGTCGGCGGCGGGGGTCGTATTGCCTGCCGTTGCAAGCTCGCGCAGACCTGCGACGCGCACCGTGTAAAACTCATCCAGATTGGTGGCCGAGATGGACAGGAAACGTAGCCGTTCAAGCAGGGGAACGCGCGGGTTTTCCGCCTCTTCCAGAACGCGCCAATTGAACCCCAGCCAGCTGAGTTCCCGGTTGAAAAAGCGCCCCGGTCCGCTGCTGTCCAGATCAGGCAGGTCCGTGGGGTCCGGGAAGTCAGCAGCGAGGAAATCAGCGTGTGTCATGAGGGCCTTATGCGGGGAACTGTAACGGCTAAGTGACAGTTATCGCGCATCAGGCCGTTGCTTGTCCAGCACCGTGGCAGCAAGGTTCCGCGTGATGGCGCGTTTTTGGGCAAGAGATGCCGCGTCAATCCGCGCGACGATGTCTCTGGCGGCAGCAAACGAACGGTCAATACGCGCGACCAGATAGGGGATCAGGTCCGGTTTTGGTGTGAGTTGGCGATCCGCCAGCATCTTGGCAATCACCGCCGCCAGAAGCGCGTCATCGGGTGTGTTCAGAACAGCCGTCTGGGTCCCTTCGATGCGGCTGGCAAGATCGGGCAATTCCAGCCCCCAGCTGCGCGGATTGCCCGCGCCGGTGAGCAGCAGCGCGTGCCCCTCCGCCAGAACCAGATTATGCATGTGGAACAATGCGGTCTGTGCCTCCAGGTGGCCAGAGATCTCGGGAATGTTCTCGACAGCCACGTTGCCTTGGGCAAGCAGGGCGACATCAGCGTGGGGCAGGTCGCGCGCGTTCATGATTGACGCGTCGCTTAAGGCGGCCCAGACGTGGGTCAGATGGGTCTTGCCTGCCCCTTCCGGCCCGCAGAGCACAAGCTTGCGCGGGCTCCAGTCGTGCCAGGTCTCGATCATGGCCACGGCAATCGCATTGGAGGGGGCCACGAGAAAATCCGCACGCTCCAGCGCTGGGACCGCTGGCAAGTTAAACCCGAGCTGTTCCGGCATGTCAGTCGTCGTCTCCGATGGACATGCCGCGATACAGGAGGGATTTTTGATATTGCTGCACCGCGAACCGGGCAATTACGCCGAGGGCGGCGGCAACAGGCACGGCGACCAGCATCCCGACAAAGCCGAAGAGCGCGCCAAAGACCGACAGGGCGAGCAACAGCCACACAGGATGCAGCCCGACCGAATTGCCGACAAGCTTTGGCGTGATTACGTTGCCTTCCAGCACCTGCCCAAGGGCAAAAATACCTGCAACGATGCCGACGGAGACCCAATCGCCCCAGAACTGGAAGAGGGCCAACCCGATGGCCAGGCTACCGCCGATCAACGCGCCCAGGTAGGGGATAAAGGTGATGAGCCCGGCAATGGAGCCGACAACCAACCCGAATTGCAGACCGGCCAGCATCAGGGCGATGGCATAGTAGGTCCCGAGCACCAGGCAGACGGTGCCCATGCCGCGAATGAAGGCGGCAAGGGTTGCGTCGATC
Organism: Pseudomonadota bacterium; assembly: GCA_039196345.1. Classification (GTDB taxonomy): domain Bacteria; phylum Pseudomonadota; class Alphaproteobacteria; order Rhodobacterales; family Rhodobacteraceae; genus Roseobacter. The sequence goes on from JBCCUU010000013.1 coordinate 48,988, forward strand.
TCGCTGGCCAGCCTGCGAATGACCGGCGCGTGATCGCGTGGCAGCAGGGTGTCTATCCTTGCGATCAAGTTGTCCCAATCGAGCAACAGGTACACCGCAACCACGGGGGCCACGACCAGCAGAATGATGACATTCAAGAGCGAAGCGGCCGAGGTCAGCGCCGTCTCCAGCAGTTCCACCCCGCGGCTTTGAATGGTCTCCCCGATGGAGTGAATCGACTGGCTGAGCGTTGAGTTTTCGTCCAGCAGCGTCGGGAAGCGTTGGCTCAGGAACGCGGAAACCTCTCTGGCATACTCAGGCGCGACCTTGACCAGTTGCAGCGCCTGACTGACCAGCGTCGGGATCACCAGGAGTGCTAGAACAACGAACAAGAGCACGCCCGCCAGGGTGATGACGGCGGTTGCCGCCACGCGGCTCAGCCCCATGTTTTCCAGCCGGTCCGCTACCGGATCGAGGAAATAGGCAATTGCCCCGCCGAGGATAAAGGGCAAAAGGACGTCGCCCAGAAACCAGAAGAGCGCTGTAAAAATCACAGCTGCGATGCCCCAATACATGGCTTGTTCGCGAATTGGCAGTGCCATTTGGCTCTCCGGTCTGAGTGTTCTGTTGACATCGCGCATCAGGTGGTGCGTTTCAAGGGGCCGACGGGAAAAAGCCTGACCGGGCGGTGGGCGCAGGGTTCGTTTGCACCGATCTGATGAAGTGGCAACAGGTCTTCCCGTCGGCGCGCTTATCGACAGCAGCCACGTTTGACACATTGGGGATTGTCTGGCGTCCATGTCGTCAGGCCGCGCAGAGGTCTGTTTGGCGATTGCGGGGGGCGCATCTTTCGCCTAATCAAAGGCAGCAATCGACCTGAGAGGACCTGCCATGCGCCTGACCCGCTACTTCCTGACTGTGCTGCGCGAGAACCCTGCCGAGGCTCAAATCGTGAGCCATCGTCTGATGTTGCGTGCGGGCATGATCAAACAGAATTCAGCGGGCATCTATTCCTGGCTGCCGTTGGGCTTCAAGGTGCTGAGAAAGCTGGAAAATATCGTCCACGAAGAGCAGATGCGCGCCGGACACATCCCGATGCTGATGCCGACGCTGCAACCTGCTGATCTGTGGCGCGAAAGCGGACGCTACGACGCTTACGGCGACGAGTTGCTGCGGATCCGGGACCGACAGGACCGGGATATGCTCTATGGTCCCACAAACGAAGAGATGATTACGGATATCTTCCGGGCGCATGTGGGCAGCTACAAGGACCTGCCGCTGACGCTCTACCATGTCCAGTGGAAATTCCGCGACGAGATGCGCCCGCGGTTCGGTGTCATGCGGGGGCGTGAGTTCTTCATGAAGGATGGATACAACTTCGATCTGACCAAGGAAGATGCCCTGCATGCCTACAACCGCCATCTGGTCAGCTACCTGCGGACCTACGAGCGGATGGGCCTTCAGGCGATCCCGATGCGGGCGGATTCCGGCCCGATTGGCGGTGACGACACACATGAGTTTCTGGTCCTGGCCGAAACCGGCGAGTCAGAAGTCTTTTATGACAGCGCTGTCACTGATCTGACCTTTGGCGACCGCGACATCGACTATGACAGTGTCGACCAATGCAAGTCGATCATGGAGGAGTTTACCAACCTCTACGCGCGCACCGATGAAACACATGACGAAGAGCTGTTCAGCAAGGTGCCGGAGGACCGTCGCCGCACGGCGCGTGGCATCGAAGTCGGGCAGATTTTCTATTTCGGCACAAAATACTCCGAGGCGATGGGGGCCACGGTGCAAGGCCCTGATGGGAAACCGACGCCTGTGCACATGGGCAGCCACGGCATTGGTGTGAGCCGGCTGGTGGGCGCCATCATCGAAGCCAGCCATGACGACAAGGGCATCATCTGGCCCGAGGGTGTCACGCCTTTCCACTGCGGCATCGTGAACCTCAAGCAGGGTGATGCAGAGGCAGATGCCGCTTGTGAGGCGCTCTATACCTCCATCAAGGCGCTTGGTCTCGACCCGCTTTATGATGACCGGAACGAGCGGGCGGGCGGCAAGTTTGCGACCATGGATCTGATCGGGTTGCCCTGGCGCATCACCGTGGGGCCGCGCGGGCTGAAAAACGGTGTCGTTGAGCTGACCAGCCGCAAGACCGGCAAAAGCACCGAACTGCCCCCCGAAGAAGTGGTTTCGAAACTGGCCGGGATTTATGCCGACCATCAGGTCAGCGGGAATTTGTAACCGCGCAAAGGATTTGCTACCCTCGTCTTGTGTCACCGGGGGGTGAACAGGAGAAGGCGATGATCCTTCGCACGGTTGTTCTGGCCTCTGGATTGAGCGGCGCTTTGCTGGCCGCGCAATTTCCGGCCTATTCAGATCAGTATATCCAGCGGTTGGGCGGGGCTGTGGATGCCTTGCAGCAGGTGGTTGCGGACTTCGACCATTCCGCCGAAACCCAAGGCCTGACACGCGACGACGCGCTTGCGCAAATGCGCGGCTCGCCCTTTCTCGAAGCGCGACGGGTTGATATGAGCCGCACATTCAAGCGTCACGCGCGGCTCAAGGCGGATTTGTCGGCTCTCGAAGGGCTGGGACCATTCATGCGCGCCTATCATTTTGGGCGGCTCACGGACCCCGAGATCGCGCGCAGGGCGCTCGGCACCTTTCAGCCGTCTTTGCCATTGAGTTTTGTGAGTGCCCTCTTCGCCATTGCGGGGTTCCTGCTGACGGCCACTGCGGTCAAGGCGCTGGCTGCCTTGTTGCGCGGTAGGCGACCAATGCCCGCTTGACCCTTCAAGCGCAAAGCCGCAGGTTGCGCCAAACTCGGTCTCAAGGATTTCCCATGGCGCGCACGCCCCCGCCTTTTGCTGCTTTCGAATGGATGATCGCATGGCGTTACCTGCGCGCGCGGCGGGCAGAGGGTGGTGTGAGCACGATGACCTGGATCAGCCTCATCGGGATCACGCTGGCGGTCTTTGCATTGATCGCGACACTGGCGGTCCGTTCCGGGTTTCGGGCCGAGTTCGTTGATACGATCCTTGGGGCAAATGCCCATGCGACGGTCTATTCCATCGGGTCCGTCTCTGAAACCGGGCAGGTTGACCGGACCATGCCGAACTACGAGGAGGTGGCGGCGGCGGTCGCCAAAGTCCCGGGTGTGACGCGGGTGGCCCCGCTGGTGCGGGGGCAGGTGATGGCCGCCAACAAGGGCCGCAACGCCGGGGCAGACGTGTTCGGGATCACACCGGAGAACCTCGCAAGCCTGCCACGTATCGCGGACCCTGAAACCGCGCGCGGTGACATCACCCGGTTCAGTGAAGGGATCGCCCTCGGCTCGGGTCTGGCGCGGGAACTGGGGGTCGGCATCGGCGACCGGATCCGTCTCATTTCACCCGACGGGGTGAAGACCGCCTTTGGCACGTCGCCCCGCGTGAACGCCTATGAGGTGGTCTATATCTTCTCCGCCGGGCGCTATGATATCGACCGTGTCCGGGCTTACCTGCCCTTTGGCGAGGCCCAATCCTACTTCAATCGCGAAGGGGTCGCGGACGAACTGGAAGTGATGGTTGAGGTGCCGGAAGACGTGGAGGGCATGCGCCGCGCGCTGCTCCAGGCCGCCGGAGAGCGTGGTCAGGTCTGGACATGGCAGGATGCGTCTGGCGGGTTCCTGCGGGCGCTTGAGGTGGAGGACAATGTCATGTTCATCATCTTGTCGATCCTCGTGCTGATTGCCGCGATGAATATCGTCTCGGGCCTCATCATGCTGGTGAAGAACAAGGGGCGCGATATCGGCATTTTGCGGACCATGGGGCTGAGCGAAGCTTCGGTTCTGCGGGTGTTTTTCATCTGCGGGGCGTTCACGGGATTGATCGGCACCGCCGCGGGCGTTTTGCTGGGCTGCCTTTTTGCGATCTACATCGACCCGATTTTCTCTTTCGTGAACGTCATGATGGGGGGCGGGGTGTGGGATCCGTCGATCCGGGGGATCTACGCGCTGCCCGCCGAGCTTCATCTGAGCGACGTTCTTTCCGCCGTGGCTCTGTCGCTGGGTCTTTCCTTTGTGGTGACGTTCTTCCCGGCCCGTCGCGCCGCGCGCATGAACCCCGTGGAGGCGCTGCGCTATGAGTGAGCCGACACTCGCCCTGCAAGGCATCGTCAAATCCTACAACCGTGGGCAGGTAAACGAATTGCGCGTGCTTCAGGGCGTCGACCTGAGGGTGGCACCCGGCGAACTGGTGGCCCTGGTCGCGCCGTCCGGGGCTGGCAAGTCAACGCTCTTGCACATTGCGGGGCTTCTGGATGGCCCGGACGCGGGCGAGGTCCTGCTGGGCGGAACTGCGATGACCGGGATGAACGACGCGCAGCGCACCGCAGCGCGCCGCGAGGACATCGGTTTCATCTACCAGTTTCATCATCTCCTGCCCGAGTTCACGGCGGCGGAGAATATCGTCCTGCCGCAACTGGTGAATGGGGCCGGCCGGGCTGCCGCGCAGCAAAGGGCCGAAGAGTTGCTATCGGCGGTCGGGATCGCGGAGCGCGCGGATCACCGCCCCGCCGCGCTTTCGGGTGGTGAGCAGCAGCGTGTGGCGTTCTGCCGGGCGCTGGCCAATGCGCCGCGATTGCTTCTGGCGGATGAGCCGACGGGCAACCTTGATCCCGCAACCTCGGATCAGGTGTTTGATACTTTGATGAAGCTGGTGCGCGCCACCGGTCTCTCGGCCCTCATTGCCACGCACAACCTAGAGCTCGCGGCCCGCATGGACAGGCAGATCCGTCTGGACGCTGGCGTCCTTTTGCCCCTATGAAACAGTGTGGGGCTTTGTCGCTTCGGTCCCAGCTCACTGCTTGCCGGAGAGGATATCCATGCCGCACCACAGTCTCGACGAAATTGAGCAGATCACGCGTCAGGCGTTGACTGCCCATGGGGCAAAGCCCTTTGCCGCAACCGAAGTCGCACGCGCGGTGCGTGTCGCGGAAGGTTACGGAAATAAGATTTGCGGCCTCTACTACGTCGAGAGCTATTGCCTTCAATTGCAAACGGGTCGGGTTGATGGGGCGGTCGACCCGCGCGTCTCGCACCCCCGGCCTGGAGTGATCCACGTGGACGCAGGGTTCGGTTTCGCACAGCCGGCTTTCGCCGCAGGGTTGTCGCCCGCGCTTGAGGCGGCGCGGGACGTGGGAACCGCGACGCTCGCCGTGGCCCACGCGCACACCTGCACGTCGCTTGGGTATTTCACCGAGCAAATTGCCAGGGCCGGATATATCGGGATCGGCTTTACCAATGCATCGCCCATCGTCGCCGCGCCGGGCGGCAAGTCGCGTGTGATCGGGACAAATCCGATTGCATTTTCGGTCCCCGACGGCGCGGGTGGCGTCGCCATGCAGTTTGACCAGTCAACGACGACCGTTGCGCTCGGCAAGATCACCATGGCCAAGGCGATGGGTGAGAAAATACCTCTGGGCTGGGCGCTTGATGCTGACGGTGCGCCGACAACCGACCCAGAATCGGCCCTGCAAGGCTCGCTGGTGTCGATCGGTGGCCACAAGGGATGGGGCTTTGGGTTGATGGCCGAAATCCTGGCGGCGGGTATGACCGGGTCAGTGCTGTCACGGGACGTCAAACCGCTCAAATCGCCGCAGGGCGGGCCGCATGACCTTGGGCAATACTACATTCTGATCGACCCCGGCGTATCCGAGGCCTTTCCCGCACGGCTGAGGAACCTCACGCAGTTTGCCACCTTTGACGACGGGGTGCGTTTGCCGGGGCAATCGAAGGAAGTTTTGAACGAGGTGGAAGTGGCGCAACCAATGTGGGAGCGGTTGCAGGAGTTGGCACAGGGTCCTGATCCTAAACCTTCTGCGTAATAAAGACGCCCGTTGCCATCACGGCAATCCCGAGCGCACGGGTTGGGCTGAGCGGGCTGACCCTTGCCCCGAAAAGCCCGAAATGATCAATGATCGCGGCGCTGATCAACTGCCCCAACAAGACAAAGAAAACCGCGTTCCCAACGCCGAAGTGCGGTGCGATATAGGTTATGGTCAGGACGTAGAAGGCTACAAGTAGGCCGGCCAGAAAGAGGTGTTTGGGCGCGATGGGCAGCCGTCCGAATGCGCTTGGCCCTGTGGCCATTGCGACGACCACGCAACATATGAAGGCAACCACAAACAGCACCGTCGCCGCAGCGGCGGGGGATCCGATGCGCACACCCAACGCAGCATTGAGCGCGGCGAGGATCGGAATTCCAATGCCAGCCAGTAACATGACGAGTGCGTATTGCGCCATTTGGATGCTCCATTGCAGGGCCTTTTGCGTACCATGGCGGGCCGTTACCGGTTCAGCAAGACTATTCGATTAGCGTTGCTGCGCGCAGCGACTTGCCGGAGGTTTGGATGAGGTATCGGATTTGGACAAGCATCTTGCTGAGTGGGGCGCTGGCGGCCTGCGGCGGTGACGATACGGTGTCGCGTGGGGCCGCGCTCTACCAGCAGAATTGCGCGCTTTGCCACGGCGGCGATCTGCGCGGCGGTGGCGGCGCGGGGATCGAGGGGTTGAGCCGCACGCCATCTGATCTGACGGTCCTTGCGCGCGATGCCGGCAGTATCTTTCCCCGGGCGGAGGTTCTGACGATCCTCGAAAGCTACAGTCTGGGCGTGCAGACCGGCCGCATCATGCGTCCCCTCACGCACCTTACGTCCGAGGAGTACAAACGCATCAAGACAAGCGCCGGGCGCGCGCGGGTGCCCGCCCCACAAGCTGCACTACTGGCCTATCTGGAATCGGTGCAAAGCCCCTGATCAGCGGCAGATGCCGTCAAGCTCCACCCCCTCCCAGGGCAGCCCGACCGCATAGGGGCGGCCTTTCGGCAAGGGGTGGACCGGCATGACCTCCGCCAGCATCTTGTGCAAACGGGCGGTGCGGGGAGCGGTCGGATCGAGCGACCGGCAGCAGATATATTCCTCAACGATGGCACCTTGCTGTTCAAACCCGAAGTCGCTGAACTTTGGTGTCTTTTCGAGGTCAAAGAGATAGGGATCGCTGCCACCGCGATGCTCAAACGCGGCCCGCCAGGGGGAATAGCCCGTAACCCGCCGGTTCTGCCACTGCCAGGCATGGGTCAACTCATGCGCAAAGAGCATCGCCGCGACAAGGCCGATCTGATCGGGGTATGCGGGCATATAGTCATCGAGATACCAGTCCTTGTCGAACAGGATGTGATTGTAGACCGCGACGGCCGCGGGCTTCGACGTCACGATCTCGTCCGTGGGCGGCGGCACGATGCGTTCCCGGCAGGTTGTCCGGGGCCGCGGTTTGCGCCGAAACGTCACCGCGCGGGTCGGCGCGCCCTCGACGATGCGTACCCTGCTTGTGTCCAGCGTGTCGCCATGCAGTGTGTTGGCAAAGGCAATCTCGTTCTCGGTCATCGGGCGACCGCAGGCAGCAAGCAAAACGAGACTGGCAGCAAGTATGAGACGCATGACCCATCAGTGCCCAATGCGGCGCGGCGACGCAAGGCTCTGATGGCGATGTCACTGCGGATTGATCGAAATCAGGGTATCCACGCCGGGCTCTGCTAGGATTTGGGCAACAGCGAAAGGAGACTGTGATGGCACGTTTGATTTCACTGGCCCTGGCTTCTTTATGCCTCTCCGGTGCCGCGCTGGCGCAGGATGCCGACTTGGGAGCCGGGATTTATGCCCGCCACTGCGCCACCTGCCACGGGGCGAGTGCCGAAGGGAATGGTCCCATGGCCCCGGCGCTGATCCTGCAGCCCCCCGATCTCACCCGTCTTGCAGAGCGGAACGATGGCAATTTTCCAATGACCCGCGTGGTCACGCGCATCGACGGGCGCGATCCGCTCGTCAGCCACGGCTCGCCCATGCCTGTTTACGGGGACTTCTTCGAAGGTGAGGAGCTGTCGCTGAAATCCGAGACCGGCCAGCCGATCCTGACCTCTCCGGCTGTGGTGAACCTGGTGGCGTACCTTCAGGCGGTGCAGAAATAAGGTGCCGCTGGGCCGTCAAGGCGAAAAACGACCGACGCAGCGGCTTTGCGCGAAACAATCAGTCCGGGATGGCCTCAGCTTGAGAGGATGAGAATGCGCCCTTGCGGGGAGAGGGGTGAAGCCCGTCTCGGAAACCTTCCAGTGGAAGGTTTCAGGGCGGAACGGGCGGAGCCCCGTACAGGCGCGGTTTCTAGGCGCTACAGTTGAGCAGGGCAGCGCCCGAGCCTGGGAGGGGGCGAATGCGCCCTCCCAGGGGGAGGGTCGGGCGCGGCCCGAGGCGGGGCCTCGGGCAATGTGGGGCACTAATCTTTAAGAAATTTGGCCCACCTTTCGCGAAACCGCTCTGGGTTACAAATTTTTGCCTCAAGTCCCTTTACGTCGTCCTCATTCACGCCGGTTGCAAAAACCAATTGTCCAGTATCCGGGTTAAATGCCATGAGGTCGGTGTCGAACAGGCGGTGCAAATCAGCTCGGAGCAGGATGCCATTTTTGATGTCGTAGTTATCGGCTTCTTTCACTTCTTCGATATGAGCGGCTTCCAGCATGGTGTGAGTTTTGCATCCACTGACCGCACAGCTTGAATGCACTGTTAACAGAGCCTTTCGAAATTTTGCTTGCTCGGGGCGAGCCAGCCGCTCGCAATACTCGTATATCCGTGCTTCTTCTTTGCGCTTATTCTCTTTAGCACTCAACGCATCTGAGCCAATCGCCTCCACATATTTTTGGTCGTCCACGAACCTGAAACGCTTTGCAGCTACTAGACGTGGCAACCGCGTCTGGTCGCCTTTCCAAGCATTGCCTAGCGCATCTTTGAAGTATGTGGGATGGTGTCCGTTTCCCCCGCGCTCAATCATCATTAGAAGAATCTTAGCCAGCCAATCTTCACCTGAGCTGCTCGCCGGAGTCTCTGTCTGATAGCTTATCACGTCTCGCGCTTTTGAGAATGGCAAAGAACCCGAAAAGTGATGGCGCACCCATTCGCCAGAAGCGTCATTGATTTCAACAACGCCACTGAAGTTCCCTTCCTTTGTTATCTTGACATAGTTGAGTTGAGGCAACGCGCTTAGCTCAAACATCCAACTCCTCCACGAACTTCGCGTTTTCCTGAATGTACTGGAACCGCAGTTCCGGCTTCTTCCCCATCAGGCGTTCGACCAGATCACCAGTTTCGCCAGGCATGTCCTCGTCGATGCTCACCCGGATCAGTTTGCGGGTTTTGGGGTCCATCGTGGTTTCCTTGAGGTCCTTGGCGTCCATCTCGCCCAGACCTTTGAAGCGGCTCACGTCGATCTTGCCTTTGCCGCCCAGACCTTTCTCCAGCCACTTGTCCTTTTCGGTCTCGTCCAGACAGTAGACGCGCTTGGCCCCTTGGGTCAGGCGGAACAAGGGCGGGCAGGCCAGATACAAGTGCCCTGCGTCAATCAGGGGCCGCATCTGGGTGAAGAAAAACGTCATCAGCAGCGAGGCGATATGCGCGCCATCCACATCGGCGTCGGTCATGATGATGATCTTGTCATAGCGCAGATCGTCAAGGTTGAACCTGGTGCCCATCCCGACCCCGAGCGCTTCGCACAGATCGTTGATCTCGGCATTGCTGCCCAGCTTGGAGGAGGCCGCGCCCAGCACGTTCAGGATCTTGCCCTTGAGCGGCAGGAGCGCCTGGGTTTCGCGGTTGCGCGCGCCCTTGCCGGAGCCACCGGCCGAGTCGCCTTCCACGATAAACAACTCCGTGCCGGTACGGTCCTTGCTGGTGCAATCGGTCAGCTTGCCGGGCAGGCGCAGTTTCTTGGTGGCGGACTTGCGCGCGGTCTCCTTTTCCTGTCGGCGGCGCAGGCGTTCCTCTGCCCGCAGCACCAGAAAATCGAGGATCGCGCCTGCGGATTTCGTGTCCGCCGCAAGCCAGTTGTCGAAGTGGTCGCGCACGGCGCCTTCGGTCATCTTCTGCGCGGCCTCGGTCGAGAGCCGGTCCTTGGTCTGCCCGACGAATGCCGGGTCCGCGATGAAACAGGAGACCAGCGCGCAGCCGCCCGAGATCAAATCCTCCCGCGTGATGGTTGCCGCCTTCTTGTTGTTCGCAAGCTCGCCGTAGGACTTGATGCCCTTCAGGATCGCGGCCCAGAAGCCTGCCACATGGGTGCCGCCCTCGGGCGTGGGCACGGTGTTGCAGTAGCTCTGGATGAACCCGTCGCGCGAGGGGGTCCAGTTGATGGCCCATTCCACTTTGCCGGCCTGTCCGAACTTGTCCTTGAAATCAACGGTCCCGGCAAAGGGTTTGTCGGCGTAGGTGGTGGCCGACCCGAGGGTCTCATTGAGGTAGTCCGAGAGGCCACCGGGGAAATGAAACGTCGCCTCGGTTGGCGTCTCGCCGTCGTCGATGGCCGATTTCCAACGGATTTCGACGCCTGAAAACAGGTAGGCTTTCGAGCGGATGGACTTGAACAGCCGCGCCGGTTTGAACCGGTGGGAGCCGAAGATTTCTGCGTCAGCATGGAAGGTGACGGTGGTGCCGCGGCGGTTGGGGGCCGCCCCCACTTTCTCGACCGGGCCAAGGGGCACACCGCGCGAAAAGCGCTGCTCAAAGACTTGCCGGTCGCGGGCGACCTGCACCACCATGCTGTCTGACAGCGCGTTGACCACCGAAGCCCCGACCCCATGCAGCCCGCCGGAGGTCTCATAGGCCTTGCCCGAGAACTTGCCGCCCGCGTGGAGCGTGCAGAGAATGACCTCCAGCGCGGATTTGTCCGGAAATTTCGGGTGCGGGTCGATGGGGATGCCACGCCCGTTGTCGCGGATGGTGATCGCGTAATCCTCGTGCAGTTCCACCTCGATCCGGTTGGCATGGCCCGCCACGGCCTCGTCCATGGAGTTGTCGAGCACCTCGGCCACGAGGTGGTGCAGCGCGCGCTCATCCGTGCCGCCGATATACATTCCTGGGCGTTTGCGGACAGGCTCCAGCCCCTCCAGCACTTCGATGGAGGAGGCGTCGTACTCCTGTGCTTGCGCGCTGGACAAAAGGTCATTTGCCATGGGTGCTCGGGCCTTTTTGTTGTGATTGCGCGCAGTATGGCAGAGCGGGCGCAGGGGGGGAAGAGGTGAAGACAGGGGTTGCAACTGCCGAATGATGGGGATTGTCTGGGAGGATGGATCTTGCGTCTCTCGCCATCTTTGCGCTGGCCCTTGCCCTTGCAACAGGATCACCGGGGCCGTCGATTGCAGCGCTTGTTGCCCGCGTGATCGCGCGCGGCTGGCGCGATGTTGCGCCTTTCCTTGCGGCCATGTGGATCGGAGAGATCCTGTGGCTGACGCTTGCGGTATCGGGTCTTTCTGCCCTGGCGGAGAGCTTTCACCTCGCCTTTATGGTTCTGAAATATCTGGGCATTCTCTATCTGCTCTATCTTGCATGGCAGATGTGGCACGCGGCGACCGATGCCGCGCCAGAGGATATGCCCGAAAAAGCCACCGCGCTTGGCAAATTCGCCGCCGGTATGGCGCTGACCCTTGGCAACCCCAAGATCATGGTCTTTTATTTGGCGCTTTTGCCGTCGCTCGTGGATCTGACAGCGGTGGACCTGAGCATCTGGGCGATCTTGGCTGCGGTGACGTTCGTGACAATCATGGTGGTCGATCTGACCTGGGTTGCGATGGCCCATCATGCCCGACGCTTCCTGCGGACCCCGAGGGCGATCCGGGCGAGCAATCGCGTCGGGGCCACGACGCTTGGCGGCGCGGCGGTCCTGATCGCAACGCGCTGATGCCGCCTATTGGCCTTCGAGTTTCGTTTCAAACCGCAACCCCTTGGCCGTGCGCGGCGCAAAGCCGGTCCAATAGGTGTGGTCTTCGGTCGGGTTGGCTTCCTCATCCAGAGCAATGACACCATCGTTGCCGTTCACGATCAGGTCCAGAAACGGCCTTTTGGAGACATCGCCCTTGAGGTGCAGGTCAAAGAAAGCGGTCGTGAAGTGCTGTGCTACATTGTTCATGCGCACCGTATCCCAGACCGGGTCGGCATAATGTTCGAAGGGCACGAAGTCCAGGTTGACCGACGGAAGCCAGGCCTCCTTCGGGGCCGGGATCGGGGCGGCAGCATTGTGGTTGGCATTCTCGAAGGTCAGCAAATGCCGGTCGGTGCCGATGGCTTCGTCAAAGATGGTGCGGATCGCTTCATAGACGGACACATCATCGGAGCTTCCCGCGACAATCAGCGTCGGCTTGCGCAGCCCGGCCATGCTGGGGGCGTCCCAGATGCCCGCGTTCCGGCCCCAGGGACCAATGGCGACGACGGCGCGCACCCGTGGGTCGATCAGTTCTTCGTGGCTTTCGCTTCCGGCGAGATATCGTCCAAGCAGACCGTTGGGGGTGCCCCAACTGAACTCCGTCGCGGCTTCGGTCACGCCTGCGCCCGCAAAGACCAGCGCACCATAGCCGCCCATCGAATAGCCGATGATACCGACAACCTCCGTGTCGGTGATGGCGCCCAAGGGCGTGTCGAGGCGGGCCAGAAAGTCAATGGCCGCCTTTTGGTCGAGCGGCCGGTTCAACAGGGTCGAGCCGAACGCGGCCTGATCGGAATAGGTACTGTCGGTGTGGTCAATCGATACCGTTACAAACCCCTTCGACGCGAGGTTCTCGCCAAGATGGGACAACAGATACCGGTTCCCGGGATAGCCGTGGCTGATGACAATCAGCGGGAAGGTCCCACCGGTGACCGGTGCGGCATCCCGGATGGCGCGGCCTGTGAGGGTGACTTCGGTGGTGCCGTCCCGCAACATCGCCCTGTACGCGCCCGGGTCTTCGCTGGCCTGTGCCGCTGGATACCAGACCTCGATCGTCAAAGGGCGATCATAGCGCGGCGACACTTCACCGTCGATTGCCAGCACATCAATCTGATCCGGCACGAGAAAGTCGAGTGTTTGCACCCCTATAGGTAGAGTTCCATAGTCCGCAAGCTCTGGCGCATCCGGGCGTATCTGATCGATCGGATTGGCAAGAGCAGGGGCCGCCAGGAGTGCAGCCAAGGCCGCGGATCGGGTCGATAGCTTCATTTGGGTGTTCCGTGCCCGCTGGCAATTCTTGATTTGCATACAGTGACATAGTTTAGGCATAATTCAAGATTGTATCCCCAAAACCGGTGATTTTAGCCTCCGCTTGCGGTGCGAGAAATCGAAAACGATAAAGCGTCTTTGATCCCGCGCGAAGGCACCGGATCGGCGCGCATGGCCAACGGGGCTTTTCATTGCATCATGAGCGGCGTAAGGCAAAACCATGCAACCAGCCCGGACATATCTGCAGCACGCCCGTGCGATCCTTGTGCTTGGCCTGCCGCTGACCGGCGGTCACCTCGCGCAGATGGCGATTGGTGTCACGGATACGGTCATGCTCGGCTGGTACGGGGTGGACGCTCTGGCAGCGGTGACGCTTGGCTCCACCTATTTTTTTGTGTTGTTCATCTTTGGCTCCGGCTTCGCCTGGGCCGTGATGCCCATGGTTGCCTCTTTTGCGGCAGAGGATGATGAGATCGGGCTGCGGCGCGTCACACGAATGGGGTTGTGGTTGAGCACGGGCTTTGCATGTCTGGCGTTGCCGCTGATGGTCTGGTCCGAGCCGATCCTGCGTCTGATGGGGCAGGGCGACGCCGTGGCCGCAAACGCCAGCGCCTACTTGCAGATTGCAGGGTTTGGCATTCTGCCCGCACTTTTGGTCATGGTGATCAAATCCTACCTGGCCGCGCTGGAGCGCACGCAGGTAGTGCTCTGGATCACCGTGCTTGCAGCGACCGTGAATGCGTTGGTGAACTACGCGCTGATCTTTGGAAACTGGGGCGCGCCCGAACTTGGGCTGCGCGGCGCGGCGATTGCGTCCGTTGCGACCCAGGCCGTTTCCTTGATAGGGGTCGTGATTTACGCGCGACTGGCCCTGCCGGAGCATGCCCTGTTTCAAAGGCTTTGGCGGGCGGACACGCAGATGTTGTGGCGCGTCTTTGTCCTGGGCTGGCCCATTGGGCTGACGGCCCTTTCCGAGGTTGGCCTTTTCGCGGCCTCCGCCGTGATGGTGGGATGGTTGGGCACGGTGCCGCTGGCGGCGCATGGGATCGCGATGCAACTGGCATCAATCACCTTTATGGTGCATCTGGGCCTTTCCAACGTCGCCACGATCCGCGCGGGAAATGCCGTTGGCCGTCAGGACCCGATCCAGATGGAGCGCGGCGCACGGGTGGTCACAGCCATGTCACTCCTATTTGCCGCCCTGACCATCGGGATTTTTCTTTTGCTGCCCGAACAGCTTTTGTCGCTGTTCATGCAGCAGGACGACCCGCGCAGGCCGGAAATCCTCGCGATTGGTGTGGGCCTTTTGATGATGGCGGCTTTGTTCCAGTTGGTCGATGGCGCGCAGGTGATCGCGCTGGGTCTGCTGCGGGGAGTGCAGGATACCCGCATGCCGATGATTTATGCCGCCGTAAGCTACTGGGGGGTCGGGGTGCCCGCCTCCTACGTCTTCGGCTTTCTGCTTGGCTTTGGCGGTGTGGGCGTCTGGCTCGGTCTGGTGCTGGGACTGGCCGTGGCGGCTGCCCTTTTGTCAGTGCGGTTCTGGCAGTCTATCCTGAAGCGTTTCAAGGCGCAGTCTGGCGTGGCCTGACAGAGGAGCGCTTCCGGATTTTCGTGGCATTGATCCGGGTCGTTTCAGGTCTTGCGCTAAGATGGGTCGGTCTGGCGCGTCATCAGCAACGTGGCGCAGCACGATCGTGCAGTACTGACGTGGTTTCGACCGTTGGTTTCTGAGCGGACCCGTCAGTCTGGACGCCAGTTCGCGATCAGATCAAAGGTCTCCGCGAGGGTTTCGCGCAGCACGTCAACCTTGGCCGCGTCAAGCTGTAGCGCGTCGTGCTGCGTGTTGAGATAGGTTGCCTCGCTGATCTCCAGATCAAGCGCATGGACGCCATGTCCGGGGCGTCCGTAGCGACGCGTGCTTGATCCAACGCCCAATTGCCCGGAAAGCGAATTGGTGAACTGATCCGAACTTTGCAACAGCGCCTGCATCTTGACGGGCAAGTCAATGGCGCTGGACGCCCCAATGAAGGTGCGGATAGCGATATCGTCAGGCTTTTTGCCGGGGTCACCGAACGGTGTGTCGCGCCGCGCCCGGCATGTCACGAGAACCGCATGACCGAACCGCGCCCTGACCTGGGCAATCTGCGCGACGGCTGCGTGATACGGGGCGAAATAGATCGAGCGCCAGGAGGCTGCTTCCCTGGCCTCCGGAGGATATGCCCAGATATTCTGACCGTCCTGATCGAGCAGGGGGACAACGCCAATCATACCCTTGCGGGTCATCGGCTCCGTGCCATTGACCTGTTGTTCAACATCGGACAAAAACCGGTGAAAATTTGCCCGTACCAGGTTCATCTCTCCTGACAGGCCGCCGATCACCTTGTCGAGGTAGCGGTCAGGCGCGGTGAGCCAATGGTCTCGATCGCGCAGCCGCTGAACGATGCTTCGTTGCATGTTGGTGCCGGTATAGGGCAGGCAAATAATGACCGGACTGTTACCGTGAACGACCTGTAGGGGCATCAAACTCGCCTTCTTTCAACAATCCAGTTCCCCGGCGATATAATCTGTACCGCCGGTTTATCGCATACCTCTAGCACGTTTCGTGGCAAGAAATCTTCAGGTTTGTTTCTTGTCGTCTACTACATTCATTTGCGCCAGCCCACTTTGGCCAAGATCCACCTTGGCAAAGGGTCCGCCATGGCAGATCTGGCCCGGGTCCTGCGTGTCAACCGGCCCTTCTTCCGCCAGAAGTTGCGCTGCAAACACTTCCGCATTGTCGACAGGGCGATACCCCAGAAACGAGGCTTTTGCATTGTCGACTGGTGCGCGGTCATTGTTTGACACGCCGTAGATGATCGCAAACCCGACCGATGGGGTATCAACGGCGCGGGTCACCAGTTGTATCAAATCGGTGTATGACAACCATGAACCCAGCGCGCGGGTGTTGTTAACCTGCGCGCAGGACAGGATTCTGAGGTGCACGCTCTCCATGCCGCGTTTGTCCCAATACATGCGCCCAAGGTCTTCGGTGAAGCATTTGGCGAGACCATAGAAAGTGTCGGGACGATGTTCGGCATCGGTGCCGATGAAGTCTGATTTGAGATGCATGCCAACAGCGTGGATCGAAGAGGCATAGACGATCCGGCGTACACCCGCCTTGTAGCCAGCTTCCCAGATGTTGTAGGAGCCGACAAAATTCGGACCCAGCAATTCCTCGAAGGGCTTTTCGTCAACAATGGCGCCGAAATGGACGACCATATCCGCGCCTTCAAGCACCGGGGCGATCTGATCCATCTGAGACAGGTCCGCCTTGCGATATGTCTCGCCGGGGTAAAGCGTACCGATATCATCCGCGATATCCGTACTGACGAGTTCTTCGCAAAGCGCTGTCAGCGGCTCTCGCAAGTAGGATCCCAATCGTCCGGCAGCCCCTGTCAAAACGAGTTTCTTCATTGTTGCCCTTTCCTTCGTCAAATGACGGCCTTTTCCAAGAATTTCTCACCACTCAGCACGCGATCGACATTAAATGGCGTCAGATCGAGGCTCCGGTATGCGCCAAAGGCTATTCGCTCCGCAAGCCCACGCCCGAGCGCCGGTGACTGTTGCAGACCATGACCGGAAAAGCCGTTGATGAACATGAAGTTGGCAATTTCCGGGTGAGGCCCGATGAGCGCGTTCTGGTCCAGCGTATTATAATCGTAGTGACCAACCCACATGTTTATGAGCTTTATCTGCTCAAACTGCGGGATGCGTGTTGCGATGATCGGCCAGAACTTCGTCTCCCAAAGGCCATGATCGGCAGAGAAGTCATCCACGTCGACAGGCGGGTCGTCATCAGGTGGCCCGCCTGCCAGATAGTACCTGCCGTCGCTGCGCATGTGCACGCCCGTGGGGTCGATGGTCAACGGCAGATCGCGGTCCAGAGGATGCGCTGCGTCAAAGATGTAGGTGTACCGACGACGTGGCTCGACGGGGATTTCGACGCCGGCCATATGGGCGATCTGCGCCCCGCGTGTGCCCGCCGCATTCACGACACAGCCACAGGATACCCTTGCACCGGAATTGAGGACGACCTCCGCGATCTGCCCGCCCTTGCGGGTGAGGGCTGTGACTTCATCCGCGATGTATTCAACGCCGTTGCGTCGGGCCATGCGTTTGAACCAGTCAAACATGGTCACGCCATCGAAATAGCCCTCGTTTACGCGATTATGGTTGCCGCCAAGGATGTCATCGAGTTGGTAAAACGGAAAGGCTTCAGTGATCTCGTCGGGGGTCAGGTGTTTCGTCGCCGCACCAAGACTTTCCTGCACCTTTTGGCTTTCGCGCAGTGTTTCGGCAAATTCGATTGTGTCGGCGAGGTAGAGATAACCGTAGCTTTGCAGGGCCAGCTCAGGAACCGCCGGATCACCTCCCATGAAGGCTCTGAAATTGTGAATGAACTCGGCGCCAAACTGCGAGATCTGGATATTGACCCTGTTTGAGAACTGCTGCCGGATGCAGCTGTTGGTAAGGCTGGTGGCGGCAAATTCGTATGTCGGGTCGCGTTCGACGACAAGGATGCGCCCCTCAAACCCCGGCATCTGCGTCAGCCACCAGGCGACGCTTGAGCCATAGATCGCGCCCCCGATGATGACCACATCGTAGCTTTGCCGTGCCGCCGTCATTTGCACCTCCCACGCATGCGCTGACGCCTCTGGAACACGGCGAGGCAACCTGCGTCAACCTTTGTCATGCGGTGCGCGCCAGCGCGCGTGCGTCTCGTGCCAAAAGAGAGATCACTTCCCGCAACCTGTCAGTGTCCTTGGGGTTGGAGGCATTGCCGTCGAGGCCCCGCCGGTAGACGCCCTGCAAAATCGCCAGCAGCCGGAAGTAGGAGAAGACCACGTAGAACGGCCAGTTCTCCGGGGTCGGGATATCGCGGCGTTCACAGTACCGCGCCACGTAAGCTTCTTCCGACGGCAGCCCCAGCAAGGTCCGGTCGAGCCCGCCCAGCCCCCTGAAGTGACCTTCATGAGGCAACCGCCAATGCATGCATTGATAAGCCAGATCAGCCAAGGGGTGACCCAAAGTTGACAATTCCCAATCCAGCACCGCGCGGACCTGTGGTGCATCTGGTGCAAAGATCATATTGTCGATGCGGTAGTCGCCATGCACGATGCTGCACGCGCCATCATCGGCCACCATCGCCTCCCGAAGCCAGCCGCTGAGCCAATCGACATCGGGCAGGGGATCGGTCGCGGCAGCCTCGTATTGTCTGGACCAACGCGCGACCTGCCGCTCGAAGTAGTTTCCGGGCTTGCCAAAATCTGCCAGACCAACGGCAGCGGGGACCACATCGTGCAGACTGGCGAGTGTAGCGTTCATGGCGTCATAAACCGCCGCGCGCGACGCAAGCGTGTGCTCAGGCAGGGCGGGGTCCCAGAAAATCCGGCCCTCCACCATTTCCATCACCATCAATTGCGGGCCCATCGGGCTTTCCTCGCCGCTCAGATGCAGCACCTTGGGCACGGGCACGTCAGTGGGGCCAAGCGCCTGCATCACCCGAAACTCACGGTCGACGGCATGGGCGGATTTCAACAGCGTACCGGGCGGTTTGACACGCAGCACGAAATCGGTGTTCCCGCTGGTCACCTTGTAGGTGGGATTGGACTGGCCGTCCGGGAACTTCTCAATCGCGTCCAGCCGGTCAAATCCCGGCACATGGGTCGCCAGATAGCGTTCGAGCGTGGCGTGGTCGTAGCTGTGCATCCGGGCACCTCCCATTTGTGTTATGGACAACCGATTGCGATCCAAGCAAGTCTGGCGTTGCGCGGCAGAGCTGTAAATCCAGACGAGGAGGGGCGTGGAATGGACATGAACTTTGGGATGCGACCGGAGATGCGCGCGCTTCTGGACCGGGTTGCGGGCATGATCCGTGATGAGGTGATGCCGCTTGAGGCCGAGTATCAGGCGGAAATCAGCAAGGGTGATCGTTGGGAATACACCGCGCGGCAGGCCGAGATCCTCGAAGGGCTGAAGGCACGCGCCAAGGCAGAGGGGCTCTGGAACTTCTGGCTGACCGACAGCGAGGAGGGCTTTGGGCTCAGCACCGTCGAATACGCCTATTTCGCCGAAGAGATGGGCAAGACGCCGCTTGCGGCGGAGGTGTTCAACTGCTCTGCCCCCGACACCGGAAACATGGAGGTTTTTGAGCGCTACGGGACGGAGGCCATGAAGGCCCGCTGGCTCAAACCATTGCTCGAAGGGGAGATCAGGTCGGCCTACCTGATGACAGAGCCTGATGTGGCCTCCTCTGATGCCACAAATATCGCGCTCTCCTGCATCAAAGACGGCGATGAGTATGTCCTGAACGGTGAGAAATACTGGGCGTCAGGGGCCGGGGACCCGCGCTGCAAAGTCTACATCGTGATGGTTCACACGGGCCGTGAGGATGCGCCAAAACACCAGCAGCATTCGATGATCGTGGTTGACGCAGCAACCCCGGGGATCGAGGTCTTGCGCCCGATGCAGGTCTTTGGCCATGACGATGCCCCCCATGGCCATATGCACATCCGCTTCACGGATGTGCGGGTGCCAGCGGAAAACCTGTTGCTGGGAGAAGGGCGTGGTTTCGAGATTGCGCAGGGGCGTCTCGGCCCGGGCCGTATTCACCACTGTATGCGCTCGGTCGGTCAGGCTGAAGCGGCGTTGGAACTCATGTGCAAGAGATCGCTTCAGAAGGAGGCATTCGGCAAACCGCTGGCCCTGCTTGGGGCCAATTTCGACATCATTGCCGAATGCCGGATGGAGATCGAGATGGCCCGGATGCTATGCCTGAAAGCGGCATGGATGATGGATCAGGGCGACGCGCGCGCTGCTGCCCCCTGGATCAGTCAGATCAAGGTGGTTGCCCCGCGCATGGCCCTGAAAGTCATCGACGAAGCGATGCAGATGCATGGCGGGCAGGGGATCAGCCAGGATACCCCGCTGGCCATGGCGTGGACGTGGCAGCGCGCGCTGCGGTTTGCGGATGGTCCCGATGCGGTGCACCGCCGTCAGGTTGCGCGCGCTGAATTGCGCAAACACACGCAGCAGAAGATCTAGGCTTGGCTGATCCTTGTAAGGGCAGGCGTCGCGCGCGGATCAGCCCTCGAACGGCGAAGTCTCGTAGACTACATGTGAGAGGTACAGGCCCTGCGGCGGGCAGACCGGCCCGCATGCCGCCCTGTCCCGCGCCGCAAGAGCCCGCGACACATCCTCCGGTCGCCACGACCCGGCACCAACCCGCTCCAATGTCCCGACAAAGCTGCGGACCTGGTTGTGCAGGAATGACCGCGCCCGCACATCGAACTGCACTTCCAGCCCATGCGGGGTCTCCACCGCCTCAACGGTCAGCCGATCGAGTGTCTTCACCGGACTTTCCGCCTGACAGATCGTGGAGCGGAAGGTTGTAAAGTCATGCCGCCCGACAAGATGCTGCGCAGCTTCCTGCATCGCGGCGACGTTCAGCTTCTGTTTGACCTGCCAGACAAGACCCGCCTGATGGGTCGCGGGCGCGCGCCTGCACAGGATGCGAAAGTGATACTGCCGCTGACGCGCCGAGAAACGTGAGTGCCAATCCTCTGGCACCTCGGCGCAGGCGGTGACCGCGACGGGGGCGGGCTTCAGATGGTAGTTGAGCGCCTCGGACAGCCGGAACGGGTCCCAACCCTCTGCCAGATCACAATGCGCGACCTGACCCAATGCATGCACCCCTGCATCGGTCCGGCCTGCAGCTGCAATTGTGTGTGGGCCGGGGGCGATCCTTGACAGGGCCCCCTCGATGGCTCCCTGCACGGAAGGATGCTCTTTCTGGCGTTGCCAGCCGGCAAAGGGCGCGCCGTGGTATTCGACTTTCAGGGCGTAGCGTGGCATGGCGCAGGCCCTAGCCAACTGTGGGCCTTGCGTCAAATGGCTTTCTTGCTCTGGTGTGCGGCAGCTTGCGACCCTATGTTCGCAGGAGTGAAAGAGCGGGAACGGTTCGACTTTGGTCATTTCAACAATCGCCGATACGGTGCTGCGCCAGATCGAGGCGGTGCAGGATACCGTCAACGAGACCCTTTTCGAGCCGGTGATCCGCGTCGGTGTCACCGGGCTTGCCCGCTCCGGCAAGACCGTCTTCATCACGTCGCTGGTGGCGAACATGATGGACCGGGGCCGGATGCCGCACCTGGTTGCGGCCGCTGAGGGACGGATCGAGGCGGCCTTCCTGCAACCTCAGCCCGATGACACGGTGCCGCGATTTGATTTTGAAGGGCATCTGGCAGACCTGACATCCGAAAGCCCTGTCTGGCCCGACAGTACGCGCGCCGTCTCCGAGTTGCGCCTGTCGCTGCGGGTGCGCCGCAGCGGGTTGGTCGGCGGTTTGCAGGGGCCGCGCACGGTGCATGTGGATATCATCGACTACCCCGGCGAATGGCTCCTTGATCTGGCGTTGCTCGACAAATCCTACGATGAATGGGCGCAAGAGACACTGTCGCGTGCGGCGGGGCGGGAAAAGGCAGCGGCCTTTCTGGCGCTTGCGGCAGGCCATAGTGATGGTGCAAAGCTGGACGAGAGCCAGGCCAAGGCGCTTGCGGCTGCGTTCACCGCTTATCTGAGTGCCGCCCGTAACGCGGGATACTATGACTGCACCCCCGGCCGTTTCTTGTTGCCCGGCGATCTGGAAGGCTCCCCGGTACTGACCTTTGCACCTTTGCCCCGCACAGCGGATGGGACTGATCCACGCGGCTCGCTCAGGCGCGAGATGGCCCGTCGGTACGAGGCTTACAAACGCGCGGTCGTGCGGCCCTTCTTCCGTGACCATTTCGCCCGGATCGACCGGCAGGTCGTGCTGGTGGACGCCTTGGGTGCCATTCACAAAGGGCCACAGGCGGTGGAGGACATGCGCGGTGCCATGGCGGATATCCTCGGCGCTTTCCGACCGGGGCGGAACGCGTTCCTGACACAGCTTTTTGCCGGGCGCCGGGTGGAGAAGATCCTCTTTGCGGCCACCAAGGCGGACCATCTGCACCACAAGCAGCATGACAAAGTGACCGCGATCATGGAGGCGCTCTTGCGGGACGCGCGGGATCGCGCACGCTTTGCCGGTGCGGAAACGCTTGCGCTCGCCATGGCGTCGCTGCGCGCCACCACGGAAGAGACTGTTGACCACGATGACCAGAGGCTGGATGTGGTACGGGGCAGGTTGCTCGATACCGGCAAACAGGCGGCGTTCTACCCCGGTGATCTTCCCTCTGACCCCTCGAAACTGATCGGACCCGTGCGGGAGGGGGCAACATCATGGCTGGATGCGGAATACCGGGTGATGAACTTCGCGCCCTCGGTGCTCAACCTGCGCCCGGGCGACGGACCGCCTCACATCCGTCTGGATAGGGCGGCACAGTTCCTCTTGGGGGACAAGCTGTGAGCTGCATTGCGATCTCCTCCGCGCGCCCGCTGGATGCAGGCGCCGTCGGCAATGTCCTGACGGTGTCAATTCGGCTGATGCGGTGGCTGCCGCCCCTGCATACCGCAGCAGAAGACATCAGATATGCGGGCGAAATGATTGATGCGGGCTGGGTGCGCGTGGCCAGACAGGAAGGGAATGTGATTGGCTTCATTGCGCGGCAGGAAACGGATGTTCATGCGCTCTACCTCTTGCCTGACGCTCAAGGCATGGGTGTCGGCACTGCTTTGCTTGATGATGCCAAGTCGGTGTCTGACCGCTTGAGCTTGTGGACTTACGAGGCCAACCAGCGCGCGATGCGGTTTTACCGCCAGCGCGGATTTCTGGAAGTAGACCGCACCGAGGGCAGCGGCAATGAGGCCGGATTACCGGATATCCGTTTCGCGTGGACAAGGGGGAAGTGCTGATGTCCAAGCGGCCCGTGCTGATTGATCTGGAAGACGACACGCCACCCCGATCGGTGGCGGATGCACCCCCTGTGCCCGAAACGTCAGAGCCGTTGCCCGATGGGCAGGCCATGCAGCGTGCCGCGCAATTGGCGGCGCGCAAGCCATCCCGGCTGTTGCAATGGTTCTTCGGTCTCGGTGCCGGGTTGATCGGGGCGGTCGCTTCGGTTGCCGCCTGGGATTTTGTGACCGGTCTCGTTGTCCGCAACCCTGTCCTGGGATGGGGCATCGCGGCGCTCTTCGCGGCCTTTCTGGCGGTGCTCTTGCTCATTTGTCTGCGTGAACTGGCCTCCCTCGGTCGGCTAAAGCGGGTGGATGGGGTGCGGCGGGACGCGGACACGGCTTTGGCGGAGAATGATCTGGCCAAGGCCCGGCGGGTCTCGTCCCGGCTTGTGGCGCTTTACGGCGGCAGGGAAGAGACCCGCTGGGGGCGGGCCCGACTGGCCGAACTTGCGGGCGACCAGCTTGATGCCTCCGGGTTGCTCGCTGTCACCGAAGCGCAGCTGTTGCAGCCTCTCGACGCGCTGGCGGTGAAGGAAGTCGAAGCGGCGACACGGCAGGTTGCTGCCGTGACCGCGCTTGTCCCGCTTGCCCTCGCGGATGTGGTCGCGGCCCTGACCGCCAACATCCGCATGATCCGGCGCATCGCGGAAGTCTATGGCGGGCGTTCCGGCACCCTTGGCAGCTGGCGTCTGGCGCGCGCCGTGATGAGCCATATGGTCGCCACCGGTGCCGTCGCGGTCGGAGACGATATGCTGGAGCCGGTGCTGGGCGGGTCTATCCTGGGCAAACTGTCGCGCAGGTTCGGGGAAGGTCTGGTCAACGGCGCGCTGACCGCCCGTGTGGGCGTTGCCGCGATGGAGGTCTGCCGCCCGCTGCCCTTTGCCAAGGATGCCCGACCAAGGGCCCGCGACATCGTGCGCCGGGCGCTGGCGGGGTTTCTGTCCCGTCAGGACTAGCGTGCCACGTCAGCACCCGCATCTTGGGGTCTTGTCGTGCCTTGGGATGGCGCATATAAGGCCGCCATGACTGGCTTTGCCGTAATCATCATACGAATTATTTCCCCGGCGCTCTGAGTGAAACGAGACGCCGGGAAAAGGTGTTCGAGCGTTTCGCACCGACCGAGATTTCCAGATTGATGACCATCCAAAAGGACGCCCGCAATGTGCGCCGACACGCCCGATACGATGACCGCCCCTGACTACAAATCCACGCTGAACCTGCCCCGGACCGACTTCCCGATGCGCGCGGGTCTGCCCAAACGCGAACCGGAATGGCTCGCCCGGTGGGAGCGGATCGGCATCTATGATCGCCTGCGCGAAAAGGCGGGGCGCACACCCTTCACGCTGCACGACGGCCCGCCTTATGCCAACGGGCATCTGCACATCGGTCATGCGCTGAACAAGACGATCAAGGACATGATCGTGCGCAGCCACCAGATGATGGGCTACGACTCGCGCTACATCCCCGGCTGGGATTGCCACGGGCTACCCATCGAGTGGAAGATCGAGGAAGAGTACCGCAAGAAGGGCCGCAACAAGGACGACGTCGACGTCATCGACTTCCGCCAGGAATGCCGCAAGTTCGCCGAAGGATGGGTGGATATCCAGCGCGAGGAATTCAAACGGCTTGGCGTGACCGGCAACTGGGCCGAACCTTACCTCACGATGGATTTCCATGCCGAGCGGGTGATTGCAGAAGAGTTCATGAAGTTCCTGATGAACGGCACGCTCTATCAGGGTTCAAAACCCGTGATGTGGTCGCCCATCGAACAGACCGCGCTGGCCGAGGCGGAGGTGGAATACCACGACAAGGACAGCTTCACCATTTGGGTGAAGTTCAAAGTTGATAGCTACGTGCGGCAAAGCAAGACCAGTTACGGCAATGCCGAAATCGAGTTTCCAGCCCCGAATCCCACCGATGACCTAAAGGATGCGTTTGTTGTAATTTGGACAACTACGCCGTGGACCATCCCGTCCAACAAGGCAGTCGCATACGGAAAACACATCGACTATGGGCTTTATGAAGTTACTGGCTGTCCCGATGAAAGTTGGGCCAGTATCGGTGATCGGTACATCCTCGCCGACAAGCAGGCGGTGGAGGTGCTTTCGAAGGCCCGGCTTGATAATTCAATGTGGCGTAGATTACGGGACGTACCATCGCGTGAACTTGCGGGCATGACTCTTTTGCATCCCCTGGCTGATGTTGCTGGGTCAAACGGCGAGTGGGACGACATCCGCGATTTCCTTCATGCTGATTTTGTCAGCGACGAGGAAGGCACCGGGTTCGTGCATTGCGCGCCGTCCCACGGGATGGAGGAATATGAGCTTTACCGCGATCTGGGCATGCTGGATCAGGTCATCACTTACAACGTGCTGGATGACGGCTCGTTCCGGCCTGATCTGCCGTTCTTTGGTGGCACGTACATCCTCAACCGCAAAGGCAAGGAGGGTGACGCCAACACAGCCGTAATCAACAAGCTGGTTGAGGTTGGCGGGCTGCTTGCGCGGGGCAAGATCCACCACTCCTATCCGCATTCGTGGCGGTCGAAAGCACCGGTGATCTACCGCAACACACCGCAGTGGTTCGCGGCAATCGACAAGCCGGTGGGCGACGGGCAGGACAGGTTTGGCACCACCATCCGCGAACGGGCGCTGACCGAAATCGACAATGTGAAATGGACACCCGCCTCGGGGCGGAACCGTTTGCATTCCATGATGGAAGCGCGCCCCGACTGGGTGCTGTCGCGCCAGCGCGCCTGGGGCGTGCCGCTCACCTGCTTCACCAAAAAGGGGGCGTTGCCGACCGATCCGGAGTTCCTGCTCCGCAACGCGGAAGTGAACCAGCGCATTGTTGAGGCGTTCGAGGCGGAAGGTGCCGACTGCTGGTACCACGACGGTGCAAAAGAACGCTTCCTTGGCGGCATCGTGAACCCTGACGATTACGATCAGGTCATGGACATCCTTGATGTGTGGTTCGATTCCGGCTCCACCCACGCCTTTACCCTGCGCGACCGTGAAGATGGCACGGAAGACGGCATCGCGGATGTCTATATGGAGGGCACGGACCAGCACCGCGGATGGTTCCATTCCTCGCTGCTGCAATCGGTGGGCACCACGGGGCGCGCGCCCTACCGCGCTGTCGTCACCCATGGTTTCACGCTCGATGAAAAGGGCATGAAGATGTCCAAATCTCTGGGCAATACCATCGTGCCCGAGAAAGTCGTTCAGCAATACGGCGCTGATATCCTGCGGCTCTGGGTGGCGCAGACCGACTACACGCTGGACCAGCGGATCGGGCCGGAGATCCTCAAAGGTGTCGCGGACGGCTATCGTCGCTTGCGCAACACCATGCGGTACATGCTGGGCTCGCTTGCGGATTTCACCGAAAAGGACCGCGTCGCGCCCAAGGACATGCCGGAGTTGGAACGCTGGGTGTTGCACCGCTTGGCCGAACTGGATGCGAAAGTCCGTGAGGGCTACGCGAAATACGACTTCCAGGGCGTGTTTCAGGCGGTATTTACTTTTGCCACGGTCGATCTGTCGGCCTTCTACTTCGACATCCGCAAGGACGCGCTTTATTGCGACGGCGACACAGTGCAGCGGCGGGCGGCGCGGACGGTGCTGGATTTTCTGTTCCATCGCCTGACCACATGGCTGGCGCCTGTTCTGGTCTTCACGATGGAAGAGGTCTGGCTGGAGCGGTTCCCGGGGGACGAAAGCTCCGTCCACCTGCAGGACTTTCCTGAAACACCTGCAAGCTGGCAAAACCCCGAGCTCGCCGCGAAATGGGCCTCGGTGCGCGCCGCGCGCCGGGTCGTGACTGCTGCGCTGGAAGTCGAGCGCACCAACAAGGTGATCGGCGCATCGCTGGAAGCCTCCCCGACCGTCTACATCGCGGATGCAGACCTGCGTCAGGCCGTCGAAAACCTGCCCTTCGCGGATATCTGCATCACCTCGCAGATCGTGGTCAGTGGCGATCCTGCCCCCGCCGATGCCTTCCGTCTGCCGGAGGTGGAAGGCGTTGCCGTGGTCTTTGCCAAGGCCTCTGGCGAGAAATGCGCGCGGTGCTGGAAAATCTTGCCGGACGTGGGCACGCACGCCCATGATGGGGTCTGCGGACGCTGTGACGACGCCATCGGTTGACCCCGGCAAGATCACTTCAGCAATCCGCGATGCGGCTCACCGGCGCGGGGCGGGCAAGACCTTATGCCCGTCCGAAGTTGCACGCGTGCTGGCACCGGGTGATTGGCGCGCCCTGATGCCCGAAGTGCGGCGTCAGGCCGATGCGCTGGCGGCGGAGGGCGAAATCCTGATTACGCAGAAGGGTGTTGCCGTCTCCGCTGTCGCGGCGCGCGGTCCCATCCGCATCGGTTTGCGGCAGCGATAGCGCAACTTCCGGGTTGCGAGGATGTCTTGGCCTGGTCAGTCTGCTTTCATGGTTTCTATGTCTGTGAACACCCAATTTGGTCGCTTGACCCTCGTGGAAGAGGCGGGTGCGATCACCGCGCTGCGTTGGAACGGTTGTGACGCTGGCACGCCCACGCCTTTGCTCCGGGACGCGGCACGACAGTTGACCGACTACGCAGCGGGCACCCGCGAGAGCTTCGATCTGCCGTTGAGGGTTGAAGGCACCGCGTTTCAGAAGGCGGTCTGTGATGCCATGCGCGCCATCCCCTTTGGGAATACTGTTACCTATGGTGAAATCGCGCAGCAACTTGATGCCATGCCGCAAGCAGTGGGTCAGGCCTGCGGAGCCAATCCGATCCCGATCATCATCCCTTGCCACAGGGTCATGGGGGCCAAGGGCCTGACGGAGTTTTCCGGGGCAGGTGGGATCGAAACAAAAGTCGCCCTGTTGCGCCATGAAAAGGCGGGCGGTTTCCTGATCTGACCTGAGAGCATCAGCCTGAAAATCTGAATCACCGCCCTTGCCAACTGTACCCGGTCGGCATCGCCGGCCAGCCCCCGACCCTCCCCCCGGGAGGGGGCTTCACCCCCACCCAGGCTCGGGGGCTGACCTCAGCTGTAAGGGATCATATTGCAGATGAAACGGATGCCGCTCTAGCCTTTCCGTTGCGGCAGAAGCTGCTGTGCGATGCCTGCAAAGGTCAGGTAGAGGCTTGTCACCACCAACCCCCAATGCGCCCAGCTTTGCGGATGAAAATCAACCCATGCGGCCCAGCCAGCAAAGAAGGTCCAGCCAATCGCAAGAGGCAGGGTCAGTGCGCGCCAGCGCTCCGTGCGGACGGGGTGGACGAACTTCAAGGGCAGAAACATCGAGACCGCCAGGGCCGAGACCAGCGCAAGGCTGACCCAGAAATTCGGCTCCAGCGCAAAGATCACCAGCACGACCATGTTCCAGCAGCCCGGAAAGCCGGAGAAGGAATTATCTTTGGTCTTCATACGTGTATCCGCGAAATACATGGCGGATGCGAAGGTGATGATGATAATCGCGAACCAGCCCGTCCAGCCATCCATCAACCCCGATTTGAAGAGCGCAAAGGCCGGGATAAAGACATAAGTCAAATAGTCGATGATGAGATCCAGCAACACACCGTCAAACTCCGGCGCGTTTTTCCTCACATGGTATTTGCGCGCCAGCGGTCCGTCGATCCCATCCACAAAGAAGGCGACAACGAGCCACAGAAACATGAGGTCCCATTTGCCATCGACGGCGGCGAGCATTGCGAGCATGGCAAACACGGCGCCGGTCGCTGTGAGGAGGTGCACGCTCAGTGCGGCTAATCTGTTGTTCATCTGTGCTTTTTGACGCATGCGACGGCAGGATGCAAAGCAAAGATCGCGCGTTTCACGCTTTTGGGTGCGCGCGGTCGTAGACTTCCATCAGACGGGCCGTATCAACGGCCGTGTAGGCCTGGGTTGTCGACAGCGATGCGTGGCCCAGAAGTTCCTGTATGGCGCGCAAGTCCCCGCCCGCATTCAGCAGATGCGTGGCAAAGCTGTGCCGCATTGCGTGGGGGGTGGTGGTTGATGGCAGGCCCAACTGCATCCGGGCCCGCGCCATGACCTTCTGAATGGCTCCAGGGCGGAGCGCACCGCCACGGACGGCAAAGAACAGCGGCGTGTCCTTGCCGATCTCGTAAGGGCAGAGTGTTGCATACTCCCGCACGGCGACCTGTGCTGCGGAGAGCACCGGCACGATCCGCTCCTTGCCGCCTTTGCCGGTGATCCGCAGCGTTGCGGGCAAGGGAGTGTCGGCGCCGGTCAGGGACAAGGCCTCTGAAATGCGCAGACCGCAGCCCCACAGTAGGGTCACCACCGCCACGTCCCGCGCGGCGACCCACGGCTCCTGTGATTGCATCTCAATGGTGTCAATCAGATTGCGGGCGGCATCAGCGGCAACAGGGCGGGGCAGTTTTTTCTGAAACTTGGGGGCGCGCGTCGACAAGACCGCCGTCGGCTCAAACCCTTCCCGCTCTGCCAGCCACTTGTAGAAGGCTTTGACCGCCGACAGCTTTCGCGCAAGCGACCGTGCGCCGACGCCACTGCCACGGGTGTGTGCCATCCAGGCGCGCATATCGGTTACGGATATCTGCGCCAGCGCGCCCAGCCCTTGCGGCGCGGCTTTGTGCTGGTTGATGAAGGCCAGAAAATCGAGTACATCGCCCTGATAGGCAGCCAAAGTGTTTTCAGCGGCACCCTTTACGGCCCGAATATGAGCCAGCCAGCTTTGCAGCGCGTCCGTTGCGGCGGGGCTGACAAGGCTCACGTGAGCCAGCGGCGCATCACCCTTTCAAATACGCCTGCGAAAAAGGCCAATAAATCCGTGCCCTGTTGTGGCCCAAAGACGTTTTCGTCCTTCGATCCAAGAACCAGGAGTGCCGGTAGACGCCCGGGTCCCAGATCGAGCACCAGGCAGGCTTCGGACCTGATCTGTTGTGCTTTGCTGCCAAAGAGCGCCTCATCACCCTCAGCCACCTGCCGCAAGGTGATCGGGCGTGGCGCGCTCGCACGGCCCGCTGTCACGTAAGCTTCCACGAAGCCTGCGGGTTTGCACCCCAGCACGCCTTCCAGCGTGGGCATGTCCGCCTGTCCCTCGGGTTGTTCTGTCTCAAGCACCAGTCGAATGGCGTCGACCCGAAGGATCTCGGCAATCTCTCCGTTCAAGTCCCTGAGAAAAACCTCGAACTCCGCGGCATCGAGCATACGCAGAACGGCGCGGTGGATCTGGTGTGTCCCGGTCAGGTTTTCATAGGCGGCGGCGATGACGGAGCGGTGCGTATCTTCCAGCCGGTCCAGCCGGTTTTCAAGGCGGTCCATCGCGATCCCGCGCAGGTCGACGATATTGGCCCCCATGGTTTTTTCATTTGCCGCAATCAGGGCATGCATCACGTCCTTGTCGTCCAGAATGGCGTCTGGCTGCGACAAAATCGCATCCCGCAGGGACGCGTCGATCTTTTGGTTGGTGGTCATTGGCTGCTCGTGTGTTTTTTTGTTTGCCACACTCTAGCACGCCCGACAGGCAAAATCTGCTGTCAATTTCGGAAAATGCGGGCAGCGCCATTTATGCAATAGGGCGCTGCCAGCCTCTCTGGCTCAAAGGATTTTCTGCCCGGTCTTGGCCCAGTCCGCCATGAACTGCTCCAGGCCCTTGTCCGTCAGCGGGTGGCTGGCCAGTTTCTTGATGACGTCGGGCGGGGCGGTCATGACATCCGCGCCGATCAGCGCGACCTGCTGCACGTGGTTGACGGACCGGATCGAGGCCGCGAGGATTTCCGTCTCGAACCCGTAGTTGTCGTAGATCGTGCGGATGTCTTCGATCAGCTCGCAGCCATCGAGCGACATGTCATCGAGCCGCCCGATAAAGGGGCTGATGAAACTCGCGCCCGCCTTGGCGGCCAGAAGCGCCTGATTGGCTGAAAAACAAAGCGTGACATTCACCATCTTGCCTTCGTCCGACAACACCTTGCAGGCTTTCAGACCGTCCCACGTAAGCGGCAGCTTGACGGTGATGTTTTCAGCAATCTCGGCCAGTTTGCGCCCCTCGGCGATCATGGCGTCGGCCTCAAGGGCGACAACCTCGGCACTGACCGGGCCAGAGACTATGCCGCATATTTCCTTGGTCACTTCAAGGATATCCCGCCCGGATTTGAGGATCAGGGACGGGTTGGTGGTGACCCCATCGACCATGCCCAGATCGTTGAGCTCCGAAATGGCCTGTGTGTCAGCCGTATCGACAAAGAATTTCATTCTGTGGATCCCTTCGCATTGCGTGTGATACATCGGTCGTCTAGCGCTTGGCTTTACCGCATGATCTGCGATGCTTAAACCCTCAAAAGCCCCTATCGCCGGAGCCCACTCTTGCATCTGCCGCAATTCTTTGACGCCGGAGCGCTGATCGCGGTGCTGACGACCCAACCGCTGGGGCGGGCGCTGGATTACCGCGCGCCGGAGGGCGGATGTTTCCTCGGTGCCTTCGTCGAAGTACCCCTGGGGCCACGCAAGGTGCTGGGGGTGGTCTGGGGGCCGGGCAAAGGCGACTATGATCTGGCGAAAATAAGGGCGGCCTACCGGGTGCTGGATGCGCCGCCGATGCGGGAAGAATTGCGCGGCTTTCTGGAACGCGCGGCGGAGTACACCCTGACACCGATGCCCGCGATGCTGCGTCTCGCGACCCGCGCGCCGGGTCTGGGGGATCCGCCGTCGATGCGCAAGGTCTACCGGCGGGGGACGCAGGACCCTGAAAAGATGACAGCCGAACGCAAAAAGGTTCTGGGCGCATTGGCGGAGTATGGGGATCTGTCATTCACGCTGAAAGAACTGGCGGAGGCCGCGGGCGTGGGCACCTCCGTGGTCAAGGGGCTGGTCGCGCAAGGGGCGGTACTGGAAGAGAACAGCCCCCGTGATCTGCCCTTCCCAAGGCTTGATCCGGACCTGCCGGGTAAGGAATTGACCCCCGAGCAGGCCAGCGGCGCCGCCCAACTGGCCGATGCCGCAAGAAGCGGGCACTACGGCACCACCCTGTTGCGCGGCGTGACCGGTTCGGGCAAGACCGAAGTCTATCTCGAAGCGGTCGCGGGGGCCTTGCGGGCCGGGCGGCAGGCGCTTGTGCTGTTGCCGGAGATCGCGCTGACGGCGGAATTCCTGACCCGTGTGGAGGAACGTTTCGGTGCGCAGCCCGCCGAGTGGCATTCAGGCGCCACCATGACCGAACGGCGGCGCATCTGGCGAATGGTGGCGCAGGGTGAGGCGCAACTGGTGATTGGCGCGCGCTCGGCTCTGTTTCTGCCGTTTCGGGACCTTGGCCTGATCGTCGTGGATGAAGAGCACGACACGTCCTACAAGCAGGAAGAAGGCGTGCTTTATAATGCCCGCGACATGGCGGTGCTGCGCGCGTCCATTTGTGGGGCGCATGTCGTGCTGGCCTCTGCCACGCCGTCACTGGAAAGCTGGGTCAACGCCGAAGCGGGCAAATACGCAAAACTTGAGCTCACATCGCGGTTCGGCCCCGCTGTTCTGCCCGAGATGCGCAGTCTGGACATGCGCGATGAAAACCTGCCATCCAACCGCTGGATTTCCGGTGCCCTGCAACGGGCGGTGGAGGCCCGGCTTGCTGCGGGTGAGCAGGCGATGTTGTTCATCAACCGGCGTGGCTATGCGCCGATCACCCTGTGCCGCGCCTGCGGCCACCAGATCGGCTGCGATCACTGCGACGCACGCATGGTGGAGCATCGGTTCCTCAAGCGGCTGGTGTGTCATCAGTGCGGTGAGAGCAAACCAATGCCCAGCATCTGCCCGTCCTGCGAGGCCGAAGACCGCCTGGCACCGGTGGGCCCCGGGGTCGAGCGGCTGGCGGAGGAAGCCGCAGCGCTTTTTCCGGAGGCGCAGATCGCGACGCTCAGTTCGGACATGTACGGGTCCGCCCGTGCCCTGAAGGCTGAGATCGAAGCCATCGCTGACGGCGCTGCAGACATCATCATCGGCACGCAGCTTGTGGCAAAGGGGCATAATTTTCCCAAACTCACGCTCGTGGGGGTGATTGATGCGGATCTCGGGTTGCAAGGCTCCGACCTGCGGGCGGCGGAGCGGACGTTTCAACTGATGCGCCAGGTTGCCGGGCGGGCCGGGCGCGCCGAAAAGCCCGGGATCGCGCTCTTGCAGACCTACCAGCCCGAGCATCCGGTGATCCGCGCGATCCTTGCAGGCGATGAGGAACGATTCTGGGCGGCAGAGGCCCGAGAGCGCGAAGCGGCGGGCGCGCCGCCCTATGGCCGCATGGCCGGTATCATCCTGAGCGGGTCTGACGTCGCGCAGGTTTTCGACGCCGCAAACCGGTTGGCGCGGCAAGATACACCGATGCGCCAGATCGGCGCGCAGGTGTTTGGACCGGCACCCGCGCCGATCGCGCGTGTGCGCGGGCGGCATCGCGTCAGGTTGTTGGTCAAGGCTGCAAAATCAGCACCGGTGCAAGGGGCAATTGCCCGGTGGATTGCGCAGGTTCCGCTGAAAGGCGATTTGCGCATCGCGGTCGATATTGACCCTCAGAGTTTCTACTAGCAATCCATGTGGGAACAGAGCTCCTTTGTGGAGCCGACGCCGGTTTCCCATGCCTCAGACATCCTCCGGCAGCGCCGCGCGCGCAAAGCGCCCCGCCAGAGCTTGTTGAGCGTCAAGCGTCACCTGACGAGGCCCAAAATAGCACCTCGTCAAAGCGCACCGGAAGGACTAAGAACAGCCCATGGCCCGTTTCGTACCTCTTGAAGATGCCCGGCAGCTGCCCCTGTGGCGGCGACCGACGACGTTGCTGTTCGTCATGTCCTTTGCGTTGCCGATCGCCTTTTTTACCTGGTACGCTCTGCTCAACAACTTCACCAAGGAGGTGGCGGGGTTTGACGGGGCCGACATCGGCCTTCTGCACACGATCCGCGAAATCCCCGGTTTTCTGGCCGTCGGCGTGATCGCGGTCATCATGTTTATGCGCGAACAGGTCCTGGGGCTGGTGTCTCTCGTTCTGCTTGGGGCGGCCACGGCGGTCACCGCGCAATTCCCGCAATTGACCGGCATCCTGATCCTGACGTTTCTGAGCTCAGTGGGGTTTCACTATTTCGAGACCGTGAACCAGTCCCTGCAACTGCAATGGCTTCCCAAGGATCGCGCCCCTCAAATCCTCGGGTGGCTGGTCGCGACCGCCTCTGCGGCGACCTTCATCGTCTATTTCGTCATCATGCTGCTGTGGGAACCCTTGGGACTCACATATAACACCGTGTTCATGATGGGCGGGGGCATCACCGCGGCCATCGCGATCTTTGCAATGATCGCCTATCCACAATTCGAAGCCCCCCATCCGCAAGTCAAGAAGATGATCTTGCGGCGTCGGTATTGGCTCTATTATGCACTGCAATTCATGTCCGGTGCGCGCCGCCAGATCTTCATGGTGTTCGCAGGCTTCATGATGGTCGAAAAATTCGGTTTTCAGGTGCATGAGGTCGTCGGGCTCTATCTCATCAACCTCGTGATCAACATGTGCGTTGCGCCCTTTCTGGGCCATATTGTTGCGCGCTTCGGGGAGCGGAATGCGCTCGTATTCGAGTACACTGGCCTTGTCTGCGTGTTCCTGGCCTACGGGGGCGTCTATTTCTTTGACTGGGGGTTTGCGGTCGCTGCGGCTCTCTACGTGATTGACCATATGTTCTTTGGTCTGGCGCTTGCCATGAAGACCTATTTCCAGAAGATCAGCGACCCGGGCGATATTGCCCCAACAGCTGCCGTTGCCTTCACCATCAACCATATCGCCGCTGTCTTCCTGCCTGTGCTCCTGGGCCTTCTGTGGCTTGTGTCACCCGCTGCGGTGTTCCTGCTGGCGGCAGGGATGGCGGGTGTTTCGCTGATCCTCGCGACCCTGATCCCGCGGCATCCCGAAAAAGGCAATGAAACCATCTTCGCCTCTGTTGCACCCGCCCCCGCAGAATGAGCTCCGGACGATTCCTGACAGGCTCGACCATGGGTCATGTGGTGCGCATGACCGCCACGGCGGCCTTTGGCATTACCTTTGTCTTTCTGGTCGATGCGGCAAATCTGGTCTGGATTTCGCAACTTGGGGACCCGACGCTGGTCGCGGCCATCGGCTTCGCCTTTGCGATACAGTTTTTTTCAGTCTCATCCGGCGTGGGGTTGATGATCGCCTGCACCGCGCTGGTCTCGCGCAGCATCGGTGCTGGAAACCGGGCGCTGGCGCGCGAGCAGGCCGGTGCGGCCATTGTCACCGCCGCGACGCTTCAGGCCGTGGTTGCGGTGCTCATCATGCTGCTGCGACACGATCTGGTCGCGCTTGCCGGCGCGCGTGGAGAGACGGCGTTTCTTGCGGCGCGTTATCTGCTGTTCACAATGCCCTCGCTCGTGCTCATGGCGGTGGGTCTCATATGTTCCGGGGTGCTGCGCGCCGAAGGGCTGGGCGCAAAGGCGATGTATGTGACGCTGTTGTCCGGGGCCCTTCTGATGATCGTCGACCCTGTTCTGATCCTCTGGCTGGGTCTCGGCCTCGATGGTGCTGCGATTGGGCTGGTTCTGTTTCGTATCGCCCTGATGGGGCTCGCGCTGTACTTTGCGGTCTGGCAAGAGGATCTCGTGCGTTTGCCCGGCTGGCAGTCGTTTTGGCGCACGCTTCCGCCCTATCTTGCCATCGGCCTCCCCGCGATTGTGACACAGATGGCAGCACCCGTCGGCAACTACCTGCTGACGATGGTCATTGCGCCTTTCGGGGATGACGCCGTCGCGGCCTGGGCCGTGGTTGGTCGGCTGACGGTCGTCACCTTTGGCGGCATCTTTGCACTGTCCGGCGCGATTGGTGGAATCTTTGGTCAGAACTACGGGGCAGGGCGCTATGACCGGCTGCGCTCGACCTATCGGGATGCGCTGGTGTTTTGTGTGGTCTATACACTTGTTATGTGGGGCGCGCTTTTGCTCGCGACCCCCTATGTCAGTGCCGTCTTCGGCTTGACCGGGCAGGGGGCCGAAGTTCTTTGGGCGTTTACCACCGTAGGGGTCGGCGGTTTTATTTTTGTGGGGGCGCTTTTTGTTGCAAATGCGGCCTTCAACAGTCTGGGCAAACCGGCGCGATCCGCTGGGCTGAATTGGGTCAAGGAGACCGCGCTCAGCTGGCCCGCAGCAATGCTGCTTGCCTCGCTGGCCGGTGGGCCGGGCGTGATCTATGGCCAGGCCCTGGCAAACGGGGTGATCGGGCTTTTCGCGGTGTTCTGGGGATGGCGCTACGTGTGCCAGCTTGAAAGGACGGAGACGCAGGTCCTTGACGTCCCATCGCCACGACCCTACCCGAACCTCGACCGCGACCGGAGAAGATGATGCCCACGTACACCGCGCTGACAACGATCGAAGGCAAGCCCGCTGCCGAGAAACTGGGGGCTGCGATGGAGAACCTCAACCCTGAACCAACCGGCGTGGGCGTCTTCGAGGTCGAAGACGGCTCGGGCCTTTGGGAGGTCGGCGGGTATTTCACCGAAGACCCTGATGAAACCGGACTTGCCTTGTTGGCCACGGCATTGGGTGCAAAGCCCTTTGTCGTCTCGGAGCTGCCGGAAAAGGATTGGGTGGCGCATGTGCGTCGTGAACTGGCGCCGGTCGCTGCAGGGCGCTTCTTTGTCTATGGTAGCCATGACGCCGACAAGGTTCCGCCCGACGCGGAGCCTTTGCTGATCGAAGCGGCCATGGCGTTCGGGACGGGCCATCACGGCACCACCCTGGGATGCCTGCGCGCCCTTGATCGGCTCTCCGGGGAAGGGTTTGAAGGCAGAAACGTCGTGGACATCGGCTGCGGCACGGCGGTACTGGCGATGGCGGCGGCTCGCATTTGGCCAGACACGGTCTTGGCCAGTGATATCGACGAAGTGGCGGTGGAGGTCGCGTGCAGTAACGTCAAGGCAAACGGCTTGGACGGACGGGTGATCTGCGTCGAGGCGGCTGGTTTTGCACAGCGCGACCTCTTGGCCGCAAGTCCTTTTGACCTCGTATTTGCCAACATTCTGAAAGGCCCTCTTGTCGGGCTGGCACCTGACATGGCGAAAAATGTTCAACCCGGTGGATACGCGATTCTGTCCGGCATTCTTAACGAACAGGCAGACGATGTTCTGCAGGTTTATGCACGCAACGGCTTCAATCTCCATTACCGGGAAGAAATTGTTGACTGGACAACGCTTACCTTGAGCAGAGCCTGACAAACACCAAGCCTCAAGTCTCGTCGCACTCGGCCAATTTGCCTCGAATTTCTAATCACTAAACGCGGGTTTCTCTACCGATCCGGTGCGCGTATTGAGCCTTTGACGGATGGTCGCGCTTTTCAAAAGGTCATCGCGCGGATCATGCAGGTCGCCCCCTGTCGCAGCGGGCCGCGATCCTTTCAAGCGCTTCTTTCTGAGGAGCAAAGTCGCACGGGTATCTGCTTCGATTGCAACCCGTATTCGAAGCTCATGCCGTTTTCGCATAAAAAAAGCCGCGCGGTCCGGTGGGGTCGCGCGGCGTGTTCTGTTCAGGGACAGATCACCCATTGTGTCGGGCTGTCGGTTCAGCGGATGATGTTGTTATCCGCGACCGCGTCGATGTCGCCACGTGTCAAGCCGATATCTTCCAACTCGCGGTCTGTCAGGGTGGAGAGCGCGTTGCGGGTGACCCGTGCGTCGTTCCATGCGACAAAACTTGCAACAATCGAGTTGAGAACTGCGGAGAAACGGCTTGCTGCTGTGGCAGAGCCGTAAGTGGTGCGTGCGGTATCAAAAGTAGCCATTGTAGCCGTCCTTCATTTGAGATGTGAACCGGTCATGCCGGTGTTCCATGAGCGGCAGATAGGGACAGCCACAGCTTTGAGCAAGGTGATTATTTGCAAAGGTGATATGATGTTTTTGCATAGGTCCAGACCATGGTTAACCCACAGTAAAAAAACCAAAAATCTGGCTCTTGCGGGTGTCGCTTTCGGGATAGTTCGTGGCGATTCCGTGCAACTGCCAGGCCATAGGGCGGGTTTTGGCCACTTACCTGCCGCTCAGGAAAGACTTGGCCGATGTTCGCGTTTCGTGCTAATGCATAAAACCAGAAATAAAAAAGAGCAGGACATCACATATGATCCGGGTGATCGGGATTGATCCGGGGTTGAGAAGGCTCGGCTGGGGGGTCATTGACCTTGCGGGCAGCCGACTCACCCACGTGGCGAACGGGACGCTGGTATCGCGCGGCGCGACGCTCGCGGAGAGGTTGTTGTCACTGCACCAAGGGCTGAGCGCGGTACTGCGGACCCACCGGCCTGACGCAGCAGCCATTGAACAAACCTTTGTCAGCAAGGATGGGGCCGCGACACTCAAGCTTGGTCAGGCGCGCGGTGTGGCGCTGCTGGTACCGGCGCAGGCAGGCCTGACCGTGGGCGAATATGCGCCAAACACCATCAAGAAGACGGTCGTGGGCGTGGGACATGCGGACAAGGGGCAGGTGCTTCACATGGTGCGTTTGCAACTCCCGGGTGCCGTGATTGATGGCCCTGATGCGGCAGATGCCTTGGCAATCGCCATTTGCCATGCGCAACATGCCGGTGCGGCAGGACTGGCAGCCGCGATAGCGAGGGCGGGCCCATGATTGGCAAGATTTCGGGGCGGTTGGACTACCGCGCAAGCGATCACGTCCTGATCGATGTGCGCGGCGTGGGCTACCTGGTCTATTGCTCTGATCGCACGCTGGCGGCCCTGCCCGGTGTCGGAGAGGCGGTCGCACTCTATACAGACCTTCAGGTGCGCGAAGACCTGATGCAGCTTTTCGGTTTTCTGACCCTCGTGGAAAAGGAATGGCACCGGTTGCTGACGTCCGTTCAGGGCGTGGGCGCCAAAGCCTCGCTGGCCATTCTGGGCACCTTGGGTGCCGATGGCGTCAGCAGGGCCATTGCCCTGGGCGACTGGAACGCGGTTAAAGCGGCCAAAGGCGTCGGCCCGAAGATCGCGCAACGTGTTGTGCTGGACCTCAAGGACAAGGCGCCTTCGGTGATGGCGATGGGCGGGCAGGCGGCGCAGGT
The DNA here is from genome assembly GCA_039196345.1 of Pseudomonadota bacterium. GTDB lineage: Bacteria > Pseudomonadota > Alphaproteobacteria > Rhodobacterales > Rhodobacteraceae > Roseobacter. The sequence goes on from JBCCUU010000013.1 coordinate 87,959, forward strand.
CAGCGCCGAAGGCGTGGGCGAGGTCCTTGAACCCGCGCCGGTCACGGCGCCCGCACCGCAGAGCAATTCCGCCCAGGCCGAAGCCCTGTCGGCTCTGGGAAATCTGGGCTATGCACCCTCGGACGCGGCCCGTGCGGTGGCGCAGGCGGCAGGTGACACGCCCGATGCAGAGACGGCGGCCCTGATCCGCAGTGCGTTGAAACTGCTGGCACCAAAGGGCTAGGGTAACGCCTGAGTGCAGGAGCAAGAATGAGCGATATAGACCCCACCGTGCGCCCCGACCCTTTGCCGGAGGACCATGACCGCGCCTTGCGTCCGCAACAGCTTGATGAGTTCGTGGGCCAGGCGGAAGCACGTGCCAATCTCAAGGTCTTCATCGCCTCCGCACGGCAACGGGGCGAGGCGATGGACCACACTCTGTTTCACGGCCCGCCGGGTCTTGGCAAGACGACACTGGCACAGATCATGGCGCGTGAGTTGGGGGTGAGTTTCCGGATGACCTCCGGCCCGGTGCTGGCCAAGGCGGGGGACCTAGCGGCGATCCTGACCAATCTGGAAGCGCGCGATGTCTTGTTCATTGATGAGATTCACCGTCTGAACCCGGCGGTGGAGGAAGTGCTCTACCCCGCGCTTGAGGATTTTGAACTCGACCTTGTCATCGGGGAAGGCCCCGCCGCGCGCACTGTCCGCATCGAGTTGCAGCCCTTCACGCTTGTCGGGGCAACGACGCGGATGGGGCTGCTGACCACGCCCCTGCGCGACCGCTTCGGTATCCCCACGCGGTTGCAGTTCTATACCGAGGACGAATTGTTCATCATCGTGGACCGCAATGCGCGCAAACTGGGGGCCCCAGCGGATGAAGGCGGCGCGCGCGAGATCGCAAAGCGCGCCCGTGGCACCCCGCGTATCGCCGGGCGACTGCTGCGCCGGGTGGTCGATTTCGCGGTGGTGGAAGGCGACGGCCGGGTCACGCGGGCGCTGGCGGATATGGCGCTGACCCGGTTGGGCGTTGACCGTCTGGGTCTTGACGGCGCGGACAGGCGGTATCTGCGGCTGATTGCCGAGAATTACGGCGGCGGTCCGGTCGGGATTGAGACCATGAGCGCTGCCTTGAGCGAGAGCCGCGACGCGCTCGAAGAGGTGATCGAACCCTTCCTGCTGCAACAGGGCCTGATCCAGCGCACGCCCAGAGGGCGCATGCTGGCACAAAAAGGCTGGACGCATTTGGGTCTCGAAGTGCCCAAGGCGCAAAGTGATCTCTTCGGATGAAGCGGGGCACGCGCACGCCAGGGGCAGGAACGACAGGGATCAGGTAAGGCCATCATGGACGCGACAGAAATAGAGGCGCTCTTTACCCGAAGTGACGGAAGTTTTTCATTTGCCAGATGGGCGCGCCCCATCGCGCCCGTGGTCTTTGGCGTGCAGGACGAGACCCTCAGCGTCATCAAGGGCGCTTTGGAGGCGGTCATGGCGCTCTCGGGCCACAAGATGGCAGAGACCGATCCGGAACTTGGCAGCAACCTGATGATGTTCTTCTTCCGTGACTGGGCGGAATTGCCAGAGGTACCGGGGCTGGATCGTCTGATCCCCAACCTGAACACGCTGGTGGAACGCCTTCAAGATGCGGATGCCAACCAATACCGGATTTTCCATTTTGAACCCGACGGGGCGATCAAGGCTTGTTTTGTCTTCCTGCGGATGGACAAGGAATTGAGCGCTGTGCCCGCAGAAACCCTTGCGCTCAGCCAGATTGTGCAATCGGTGCTGCTCTGGTCAGACACGGCTTTCCGCGAAAGATCGCCGCTGGCCGTCACGGGGGAAAAGACGATCCTGCGCCCCGAGATTGCAGGGCTGATCCACGCCGCCTACGATCCGGTGCTGCCCGCGCAGGCCTCTGACCCAAGCCATGCGCTACGTCTGGCCGCGCGGGTGGGGTTGGCGCAATGAGCCATGTTTTCCCGATCCGAGTCTATTACGAAGACACCGACATGGCAGGCATTGTCTATTACGCCAATTACCTGCGGTACATCGAACGCGCCCGCAGCGATTGGGTCCGCGAGATCGGCATCGACCAGTTGGAGATGAAATCACATGGCGTCGTCTTTGCCGTGCGCCGGGTCGAGGCGGATTACATCGCGCCCGCGCTGTTTGACGACAGGCTTGAGGTCCGCACCGAGATGACCGATCTCACGTCTGTGCGCATGATGATGGCGCAACGCATCTTCCGAAAGGACACGCTCATTTTCGCGGCGCAGGTTACAATCGTCTGTATCGGCGCGGGCGGTAAACCCGCACGATTGCCAGCAAAACTCCGCTCAGCGCTCCCGGCAGGGCAGGGGTAACACCATAGTGATAGCTTTCTGGATGTTGCTGAGCTAAAATCGCCGATAATTGAGGTCGGAACAAATCGACCCTGGGTGTATTGGGCAAAGAGCAGGCATATGGAAGCAGAAACGCTGGCCTTGGCGCACGAGATCGATTTCTCGTTCTTCGGGCTGTTCGCGCGGGCGACACTCATCGTAAAAATCGTGATGGTCATGCTGATCGTGGCCTCTTTCTGGGCATGGTCCGTCATCATCATCAAGTTGATCCTCTACCGTAAGACCCGGGCCGAGGCGGAGCGTTTTGACAGGGCCTTCTGGTCCGGGGAGCCTTTGGACGGTTTGTTTCAGGAAATTGGCCCGGCCCCCTCTGGCGGGGCAGAGAAGATTTTCGCCGCCGGCATGATGGAGTGGCAACGCTCGCACCATGATGATGGGGGGTTGATTGCCGGGGCCACTCAACGGATAGACCGATCCATGGATGTGGCGATCAACAAGGAATCCGAGCATCTGCGGGACGGGTTGACGATCCTTGCGACAATCGGGTCCTCGACGCCCTTCATTGGCCTTTTCGGGACGGTGATCGGGATCATGAACGCTTTCATCGAGATTGCCGAACAGCAGAATACCAACCTTGCTGTCGTGGCGCCGGGCATTGCCGAGGCGTTGCTGGCCACGGGGCTGGGGCTCTTTGCGGCGATCCCGGCGGTGATCTTCTATAACAAGCTGAGCGCGGATGCGGACAGGATCCTCACGGGCTACGAATCCTTTGCGGATGAGTTTGCTACCATCCTCAGCCGACAGCTGGACAGCTAAGCCATGGGCGCGAATGTTCTCCAGAAACCGGGCGGCAGCACCAAGCGGCGCAGGCGCACGACACGGGCGCAGCCCATGTCCGAAATCAACGTCACGCCATTCGTGGACGTGATGCTGGTGCTACTGATCATCTTCATGGTGGCGGCTCCGCTGCTGACGGTGGGTGTGCCCGTGGAGCTACCCAAAACCGCCGCCGGTGCCCTGCCCACGGATCAGGAGGAGCCGCTGACCGTCACGATCACCGCCGAAGGGTCGATCCAGATCCAGACAACCGAGACCGCGGGCAATGAGCTGATCCCCAAACTGAGGGCCATCGCTGCCGAGCGCACGTCAGACAAGGTGTTTCTGCGGGCGGATGGCTCGGTGCCCTATCTGCGGGTGATGGAAGTCATGGGCGCGCTCAACGCGGGCGGTTTCTCCAACATCGGGCTGGTCACGGACATCGGCGGCCCAACGCTTGACGGTCGCGACGCCCCGGGTGGGGCGGATCAGTAGGCGCGGCGTGCACAGGGGGCACTATATCTCGGGGGCCGCGCATCTTGCGTTGTTGGGGTGGATGGCCTTCGGCGATGTTTTCGCGGCAGAACCCTTGCCGTTTCAGGCAACCGATGTCTCCGTGATCTCAACGGCGGAATTTGACGCGCTCATGGCCGGGACGGTCCCGCCGCAATCGGTGACGGAGGTGGCCCAGCCCTCCGCCCCCGAGGTGTCGGAAGATATACCGGATGTCGCCCCTCCGCAGGATGCGCAGACAGAGATCGCCCCGCCCGCGGTTGCCGAAACGCCCGATGCTGAAACACCACCCGACGTGTCGGAAATCGCACCTTTGCCACGCGCGGATGTGTCCGATCAGGCCCCGGTGCTGGATCAGCCGGAAGCAGACATCGCGGTGTTGGTGCCAGAGGTCGCCGACACGCCCGTCCCGCAGGCCGCCGAGCGTGTGGCACCCGAGGCGGTGGCCCCGCCCGACCCTGACGCCACGCCAGATCCGGTTGAGCAGGAGGCGGTTGCACCCGACGCCGCCGGGGAAAGCACCCAGGAGCCGGCAGAGGCAACCGCCCCGGAAGCCGCCGCAACTGAAATCGTGACCGAGGCCGAGAAACCGGCGCGCGCACCGGAGCAGTCGGTGCGCCCGCCCGCACGCAGACCTGAGGCGCCGGTACGCACCGCGGAACCAGCGCCGGAGCAAACCCCCAACACTGAAGATGCGGTCAACGCGGCCTTGCAAGAGGCGCTCTCCGCGCCGCAACAGGCGGAAACCGTCCCGCAAGGCCCGCCGCTCTCCGCCGGGGAAAAAGAAGCGCTGAGGGTTGCTGTCTCAAGCTGCTGGAACGTAGGATCGCTTTCGACGGATGCTTTGGGGACAACCGTGGTGGTAGAGGTATCGATGACCCAGGACGGCAAGCCGATCACCGGCTCGATCCGCATGGCGTCGAGTTCCGGCGGGTCGGACACAGCCGCGCGGCAGGCCTTTGAAGCAGCACGACGCGCGATCATCAGGTGTGGTGCGCGCGGTTTTGATTTGCCGGTTGAGAAATACAGCCAGTGGCAGGAAATTGAAATGACATTCAACCCCGAAAGGATGCGGGTCAAATGAGGGTACAAGTATTCATTTTAGCGATTTTCGTTGCCTTGTGCGGGCTTCAGGCCGGCTCGGCTGCGGCGCAAGGCAATGGCCCCTTGCGGATTGAGATCACCGAAGGCGTGATCGAGCCTTTGCCCTTTGCCCTGCCGATCTTTGAAGCCGAAACGCCCGACGCGCAGGCCTCCGCGCAACAGATCAGCCAGGTGATCGCCGAAGACCTGAAAGGCACGGGGCTCTTTCGCGAAATCGCGCCCTCTGCGTTCATTAGCGCGATCTCCAGCTTTGCCGCGCCCATTCAATACGCGGATTGGAAAGCCATCAACGCGCAGGCCCTGATTACCGGCGCTGTTGCGGTACAGGGCAACCAGTTGAGTGTGAAATTTCGCCTCTACGACGTGTTTTCGGGCGCCGAGATGGGCGATGGTTTGCAGTTCACCGGCACGCCGGAAGGCTGGCGGCGCATGGCGCACAAGGTCGCTGACGCGGTCTACAGCCGGATTACAGGGGAGGGAGGGTATTTCGACAGTCGCGTCGTCTATGTCTCCGAGGCCGGACCCAAGGACGCGCGCCAGAAACGGCTGGCGATCATGGATTATGACGGTGCCAACGTTCAGTACCTCACGGACAGCAGCGCCATCGTTCTGGCCCCGCGGTTTTCGCCGGATGGGCGGCGCGTGCTCTATACCAGCTACGAGACCGGCTTTCCGCGCATCTATGTGCTGGATGTAGGCTCCGTCCAACGGCGCGCGCTGGAGACCCAGACCGGGACCATGAGCTTTGCGCCGCGTTTTGCCCCGGACGGGCAAACGATTGTGTACTCACTCAGCGAAGGTGGCAACACTGACATCTACGCGATGAACATCAATGGCGGGTCGGTGACGCGGTTGACCTCCGCGCCGTCGATCGAGACCGCGCCCAGCTTCTCGCCGGATGGGTCGCAGATCGTTTTCGAGAGCGACCGTTCCGGCACACAACAGCTTTACGTGATGCCCGCGCGGGGTGGGGAGGCGCGGCGGATCTCTTTTGGGCCCGGGCGCTACGGCACCCCGGTCTGGTCCCCACGGGGCGATCTGGTGGCCTTCACCAAGCAGAACGCGGGGCGTTTCCATATCGGCGTGATGCGTCTGGATGGATCGGAAGAGCGGCTGCTGACCGCCTCCTTTCTGGACGAAGGTCCAACCTGGGCTCCCAATGGCCGGGTCATCATGTTTGCTAGAGAGACCCAGGGCGCGCAGGGCCGGTCAACGCTCTATTCCGTGGACATCACCGGGCGCAACCTGCGGCCAGTCCGTACTCCGGAAGGTGGCTCTGATCCGTCTTGGTCGCCTTTGCAGAAGTGATCCGAGGCACATTCCCATGACCCCGTGCCTGTGGTAGTTAGGACGCAACAAAAAGAAACCTTTTGACCGAAAGAGGCAAAGAGCATGAAGCTGACAAAACACATTTTACTGATTGTGGCGGGCCTCGCGCTCGCGGCATGTACGGATGCGGGGCGCTTTGGTGCGAACGGATCGGGTGCGGGTGGGCCAGGCGCCGGGGGCGTGAATGGTGCGATCCTGCCGGGCAGCGCGAATGACCCCAGATCAACCGCCTATTTCAACCAGACGGTTGGGGACCGGGTCCTTTTTGCTGTTGATGAGGCCACGATCAGCGAAACCGGGCGCACGACCCTGGAAGGTCAGGCGCAATGGCTGCTCGCCAATACCGATTTCACCGCCGTCATCGAAGGTCACGCGGATGAGCAGGGCACCCGCGAATATAACGTGGCCCTTGGTGCGCGGCGGGCCAATGCGGTGCGGGAGTACCTGATTTCGCGCGGGGTGGCAGGCAATCGCCTGACAACGGTCAGCTATGGCAAGGAACGCCCGCTGGAGATCTGTAGCAATGAAACCTGTTATGCAAAGAACCGCCGCGCCGTCACGGTGTTGGCAGGCGGGCTGTCGGGCTGATCCGATGCGGTTGATCCTTGCCATTGCCTTGACGCTGAGTCTGTCTCCGCTTGCAGCACAGGCCCAGGACGATCAGACCCTTGCCGACATCCGGCAGGAGCTCACGGTGCTCTACGTGGAGATGCAACGCCTGAAGCGTGAGCTTTCGACCACCGGCGCGCCATCGGTTGCGACAGGTGGGGCAACTGCGCTGGACCGGTTGAGCGCGATTGAAAACGAGTTGCAGCGTTTGACCTCGAAGACCGAAGAGTTGGAGTTTCGCGTCAACCGTATCGTGGAAGACGGCACCAACCGGATAGGCGATCTTGAGTTCCGGCTGGTTGAGCTTGAAGGCGGGGACATCGCGGCGCTGGGAGAAACCACGACGCTGGGTGGCGACACAGGCAGTGGCGGCGTGACAACTGGGACTGCACCGGCCCACGCACCAACGGGTCAGACGGGCACGCTGGCCCCGGGCACACAGTTGGCGGTCGGCGAAGAGGATGATTTCAAACGCGCTCAGGCAGCGCTGGCCGAGGGGCAGTATCAGGAAGCAGCCGATCAATTCGCGGCCTTCTCGGAGACCTATCCCGGCGGGCCACTGGCTGCGGGTGCGTCTCTGGGGCGGGGCGAGGCACTGGAAAAGCTGGGCAACACCAAGGAAGCGGCGCGCGCCTATCTTTCGGGGTTCAGTGCAGACCCGGAGGGACCCGTTGCACCTCAGGCCCTGTTCCGCCTGGGCCGGTCCTTGGGAGCGCTGAACCAAAACCAGGAGGCCTGCGTGACACTCTCCGAGGTTGCGATCCGGTTCCCCGGTGATGCGGCGGTTGCTCAGGCCGAGGAGGCCAAACGCGCGTTGGCCTGCCCGTAAACGATGGACAGTCTTTTGCGGCAGATCGCGGCGGCACTGCCGCCCGACTTGCCCGAACACATCGGCGTTGCTGTCTCTGGGGGCAGCGACTCCTTGGCGCTGCTGACCCTGCTGCATCGTTTTACGCAGCAACGTGACATCGCGCTGTCGGCGGTAACGGTAGACCATGGATTGCGACCGGAATCGGCGGCGGAGGCGGTCTCGGTCGCGCAATACGCCGCGCAATTGAACATCCCCCACGATACGCTCAACTGGACCGGATGGGAGGGCGCAGGCAATACCCAGAACGAGGCGCGAAAAGCGCGCTATGCCCTGATGTCGGACTGGGCGCAGACCAGGCATATCCCGGCGATTGCCCTGGGACATACGCTCGACGATCAGGCCGAAACGGTGCTGATGCGTTTGTCGCGGGGGGCAGGTGTCGATGGTCTGAGTGCCATGAGAGGTGACGTTGATCGGGAAGGGGTGCGTTGGCTGCGGCCGTTGTTGGGGGTCAGGCGTGAGGCGTTGCGGGAAATACTGCGCGCGCGCGCCATCCACTGGCAGGATGATCCCTCAAACGACGACAACCGCTATGATCGGATCAAGGCGCGACAGGCGCTGGCATTGCTTGCGCCGTTGGGCGTGACGACGGAGGCATTGGCCCAAGTCGCGGAAAACATGCAGGCCGCGCGGAACGCGCTGGACGCCCGGACGCGCGAGGTCGCGAACCGGCTTGTCTCCGTTGAGGCGGGCGCGCTCAAGTTTCAACGAGCGTCCTTTGAAAGCCTTGAGCCGGAAATTGCCCGTCGGCTGGTCCTGGCGGGGCTGAAGTGGATCACAGGTGCGGATTACGCACCGCGCGCGCGTTCCCTCGCGGCGACGCTGGAGGCATTGCGTCGCGATGCGAGCGCCACGCTTGAGGGCTGCCGGTTGCTGCAAAAAGGGCAAAACATCTGGATCTTTCGGGAATTCAACGCGGTCAAAGACCTCTCTTGTGGTCCGAACGCATTGTGGGACGGGCGTTGGGCACTTTCGGGGCCGGAAGCAGGCGTGCCCTTGACCATCGCGGCGCTGGGGCAGGAAGGCCTCTCGGCTTGCCCCGATTGGCGCGAGACCGGGTTGCCGAGGGATCTTCTGCTGGCCGTACCGGCTGTCTGGACGTCGAAAACGCTCCACGCCGCACCGCATGTCGGCAAGGGCGCCGGATGGGTGGCAAAGCTGCAAACAGACGAAACGTCACTTTTCCGACACCCATAGCCCCACGCGCTTCAGTTCTGTCGCGAATACAGGCCACTACCACCTCACGTCTCGGATTTGAGACGAACTGACGCGCGTAGCTTTTCTCCAAACGCTTCAATCTCGCATTGAACCGGCGCTTGGAGTGTCTATGTTAGCTTGGTGGTGCTGCTATCAAAGCAGGCACCCCGCGCAGTATTAGGAGATTTTCCTTGGGAAACGCACGTAACATCGCCTTCTGGGTTGTCCTGTTCCTATTGATCCTGGCCCTCTTCAATCTGTTCAGTGGTCCGGGCAGCACGATGCAAAGCCGTGAGATCAGCTATTCCGACTTTGTCGAAGCGGTTGAGTCTGGCGATGTCAGTAACGTGACCCTTGATGGGGAGCAGGTCCGGTTCCGCCAGTCCGATGGAACGGATTATGTGACGATCAAGCCGACGGACGCGGAAATCACGCAATTGCTGATCGAAAACGATGTGCCCTTGCGGGCCGAGCAACAGCAACAGTCCGGGTTCCAGACCTTCCTGATGTCCCTGTTGCCGTTCCTCTTGCTGATCGGCGTCTGGATTTATTTCATGAACCGCATGCAGGGCGGCGGCAAGGGCGGTGCCATGGGCTTTGGCAAGTCCAAGGCCAAGATGCTGACCGAAAAGCATGGCCGCGTGACCTTTGACGACGTCGCCGGTATCGATGAGGCGAAAGAGGAACTGGAAGAGATCGTCGAGTTCCTGCGCAACCCGCAGAAATTCTCGCGGCTGGGTGGTAAAATTCCGAAAGGGGCCTTGCTCGAAGGACCGCCGGGAACCGGTAAGACCCTGCTTGCGCGCGCGATTGCGGGCGAAGCGGGCGTGCCGTTCTTCACCATCTCCGGTTCTGACTTTGTCGAGATGTTCGTGGGCGTTGGTGCGTCCCGCGTCCGCGATATGTTCGAACAGGCCAAGAAGAACGCGCCCTGCATCGTCTTCATCGACGAAATCGACGCTGTGGGCCGTCACCGGGGTGCGGGCTATGGCGGCGGCAATGACGAACGCGAACAGACGCTCAACCAGTTGCTGGTTGAAATGGACGGTTTCGAGGCCAACGAAGGGGTCATCATCATCGCGGCGACCAACCGCAAGGATGTGCTTGACCCTGCGCTTTTGCGCCCGGGCCGCTTTGACCGTCAGGTGACGGTGGGTAACCCCGACATCAAGGGCCGTGAGAAAATCCTGGGCGTGCATGCCCGCAAAACCCCGTTGGGCCCAGATGTTGATCTGCGCATCATCGCACGCGGTACGCCGGGGTTCTCGGGTGCGGATCTTGCAAATCTCGTGAACGAAGCGGCCCTTGGCGCCGCGCGCGTCGGTCGGCGCTTTGTCACGATGATCGATTTCGAGAACGCCAAGGACAAGATCATGATGGGGGCCGAACGCCGTTCCATGGTGATGACGCCCGAGCAGAAGGAAATGACCGCCTATCACGAGGCCGGGCATGCGCTGGTCGGGATCAAGCTGCCGAAATGCGACCCGGTCTACAAGGCGACGATCATTCCGCGTGGCGGGGCGCTTGGCATGGTGATGAGCCTGCCCGAGATGGACCGGCTCAACATGTTCAAGGATGAATGCCACCAGCGTCTTGCCATGACCATGGCGGGCAAGGCGGCGGAAATCCACAAATACGGGCCCGATGCGGTGTCCAATGGCCCTGCCGGCGACATCATGCAGGCCTCGGGCCTGGCACGCGCCATGGTTCTGCGCTGGGGCATGTCGGACAAGGTCGGCAACATCGACTACTCCGAAGCCGCGGAAGGCTATCAGGGCAATACGGCCGGTTTCTCCGTTTCGGCCAACACCAAGGAGTTGATCGAGGAAGAAGTGCAGCGCTTCATCCAGGAAGGGTATGACTGGGCGCTGAAGATCATCAAGGAGAACGAGGAAGAGTTCGAACGCCTCGCGCAAGGCCTCCTGGAATACGAGACGTTGACCGGCGAAGAAATCAAGCGCGTGATGAATGGTGAACCTCCTGTTCCGCCGTCGGATGAGGCGGATAAGCCGGACAGCGGCTCCGCGCCAAGCGTGACCGGCATTCCGAAAGCCAAGGCCAAGAAGAAGCCGCCCTCTGATGACGGGTTGGAGCCCGAACCTTCGACGTAAGCCGAATATGACAGACAAGGCCTCGCCCATTGGCGGGGCCTTTTCTTTTGGCCGGTGCCGTCGCATGGTGATGATAGTTTCAAAGGGATTTTCTCATGCCGGCACTGAAGCCAACGGATTTTATCGGGCGCATCAAATGGTTGGGGCGTGTCACCGGGCAGAAACACAACCTGCGCTCTGCCGAATTGCAGCAGGCACATTTGAGTTTTGACGGAATCGAGGGTGAGATACATGGCGGTGCGACACGGCCCGCCTGCGCGCGCACGTTGGCGCAATACCCCAAAGGCACCGAGATCAGGAATGTACGCCAACTCACCATCCTGTCGTCGGAAGAACTGGCGCTGATTGCAACAGATATGGGGGTGGAGACGCTCGATCCGATGCTGCTGGGGGCCTCCATGGTGATCGAGGGTATTCCCGAGTTCACCCATGTGCCGCCGTCCTCCCGCCTGCTGGCCAAAAGCGGTGCCAGCCTGACCATCGATATGGAAAACCGCCCCTGCACCTACCTGGGGCGGGACATCGCGGCGGATCACCCCGAGCTCGGCCCGAAATTCAAACCTGCGGCGGCGAACAGGCGGGGGGTGACGGCCTGGGTTGAACGAGAGGGTCGGATTGCCGTCGGGGATACGCTGCAGTTGCATATCCCGGACCAACCTGTCTGGAGCCATCTCGACACGGCGCGTCGCTGACATTCGTTTCCGAAACGAAACGATTGGAGGGCTGGCCGCCGCAAGATGCCAGGAAAAGGTCGGAATTGCCCCTCTCCGGCATTTGTACACACCTGTATGCAGCCGTAAGAACTAAGCTTAGACAGCGTCTTCAGGGAGAGTCCGTCATGGAATACAAGACAGATATTGAGATAGCGCGGGAGGCTGGCAAGCGTCCTATTCAGGAGATTGGTGCGAAGCTTGGGATCGGGTCGGATGATCTGCTGCCGTATGGGCATGACAAGGCGAAGGTGTCTCAGGCCTTCATC